>NZ_KB907245.1:0-1857 GCF_000381905.1 Paenibacillus fonticola DSM 21315
CCCGTCCGCCGCTAGGTTATTTCGGAAGCAAGCTTCCAAAATAACCTCGCTCGACTTGCATGTATTAGGCACGCCGCCAGCGTTCGTCCTGAGCCAGGATCAAACTCTCCAATAAAGTTCGGATAAGTGCTCTTGCCCGAAAGCAAGAGGCCCTCCATCCGATTATCGAATAAGCTGATAGCTCATTTTGAATCTGACGAGATCAGATTTGCATCTGACTCTATTATTTAGATTTCACTTGCGTGAAACCCGCTCACTCGTTGTTCAGTTTTCAAAGATCAACTTCGTTTCCTTGCATGTGCCGTTGTTTCAGCGGCAACTCTTATAATGTAACATACACTACCGAATAAAGCAACACTTTTTTTAAAAATTCTTTTATATTGTAAAAGTGCCGTCTCTAAACGGTAATGAATACTATAGCAAAAGTATGTGCTAAATGCAATTTGAAATATATGTCTATTAAGTCCTAATTATGCTTCCTTTAACTTGGCACGTACAATTAGTCGATGAGTTGGATTTACCAGTGGATCACATGTAATTAGTGTAAGCAATGCTTTGTCAATGTTGTCTCTTTTCAGAACAGATACATCAGTAGGCTTAACTATCGATATTTTATCAACCACGTAAACATAAGTATCCCCTTTTGTTTCAATAATAATTTCATCACCTGCTTCAACTTCATTAAGGCGATTAAATAGTCTTCCCTTTGTTTTAGCCCGATGTGCTGCAATCGCTGCATTACCGTGTTCACCAAAAAAATCTGTTTCTTTCAAATGAGCTGCTGCATATCTCATGTTGGTTTTAGTAGCTCCCTCAAGAACAGGTAAACTAAGCTTAATTTTTGCTATTTTAATAACAGCAATGGCTTCTAAGTTTGTATCTAATTCGTGTGCCTTCATCTTTTGGATTTCTTCCTGATTGTCTTCTTGGACTAACCCGTTACTGTCTCCATTTTCAATAAGCCGCTGCTCTTCGAGCACTTGAATAGCGTTTTGATATTCAATCAAAAGCTTCCTATCGATAAATTCAAAATTGTTTTCTATATTCCCATCCCTATTGACAATTTCTTGAAGTAAAGCTTCAGTTTGCTTATTCTCATAATACTCATTTGCCTTAGGATATAACATGACAAGGATTCCCACGATAATTAATGTATAAGCAATTATTGATTTCATAATATCTTATCCCTTTCGATGAAATGATGAAATAAAGAAGTAAAGAGGAGTCCTCTTTACTTCTTTGGATTAATTAACTGGTCTTGTTACCCTTTCTTCTAAAGAAAAGTCCAATTATTACCGCCGCGATCCCCGTAATATAGTATGGAATAGAACTGGATTCCCCTGTTTTAGGTAGAGTATCTGAAGTAACTGTATCATCTGTTTTTTCTTTATTATTTGGATTATTTGTGGGGGGTTGTTCCTCCGGTTTAATCTCAGGTAACAATTCACTCGAAACCAACTCTGGTGTTGGGACTGGGCCTGGAGATGGACTTATTGTTGGTGTTGGTGTTGGTGTTGATGTCGATGTTGGCTTCGGTGTTGGCGTTGGTGTAGGAGTCCAAATAGATACAATTGGTGGTAGCACTGGCGACGGTGTTACCGTTGGTGTTGGTGTTGGCGTTGGAGTCGGCGTTTCCGTCGGTGTCGGTGTTTCCGTTGGTCTCGGTGTTTCTGTTGGCTCCGGCGTCACCGTTGGTGTCGGCGTTGGTGTTGGCTCCGGCGTCACCGTCGCTGTCGGCGTTGGTGTTGGCTCCGGCGTTACCGTCGCTGTCGGCGTTGGCGTTGGTTTCGGTGTTTCCGTCGGGGTCGGCGTTGGCGTTGGTGTCGGTGTTTCCGTCGGGGTCGGCGTTGGCGTTGG
>NZ_KB907245.1:2327-2716 GCF_000381905.1 Paenibacillus fonticola DSM 21315
TTCGGTGTTGGCGTTGGCCATGGTGTCTTCGTCGGTGTTGGATCTGGCGTTGGCTCTGGCGTCACCGTTGGTGTCGGCGTTGGCGTTGGCGTTGGCGTTGGTTTTGGCGTCTTCGTTGGTGTTGGTGTTGGTGTCGGCTTCGGTGTCTTCGTTGGTGTCGGTGTTGGCGTTGGCCATGGCGTCTTCGTCGGTGTTGGATCTGGGGTCGGCTCCGGCGTCACCGTTGGTGTCGGCGTTGGCGTTGGCGTTGGTTTCGGTGTCTTCGTTGGTACCGGTGTTGGTGTTGGTTTCGGCGTCTTCGTCGGCTTCGGTGTTGGCGTTGGCCATGGCGTCTTCGTCGGTGTTGGATCTGGGGTCGGCTCCGGCGTCACTGTTGGTGTCGGTGTTGG
>NZ_KB907245.1:2950-150539 GCF_000381905.1 Paenibacillus fonticola DSM 21315
TGTTGGTGTTGGTGTTGGTGTTGGTGTTGGTGTTGGCTCCGGTGTCACTGTCGGTGTTGGCGTTGGTTCCGGTGTTGGCTTCGGTGTCGGTGTTGGAGCTGGGCACCACCCGAGCGACTCAATTTCCGGTTCGTTTAAATTTTCTTGTAGTCCATCTACCGTTGCAAATGCACTGTTCCCTGTGCCGAGTGTTAATCCGGCAACCAGCGTCGCAGTAATAACTGTCCTGGCCCTGCTCCTCATTAGCCCCACTCCAATACGATAATAATCACACTTCCTCAATATAATTTATTGATCTTCCTCTACGCATATGCCTATCTATTAGTTATTTGCTATGATTAAATTCTCATCTAATAAAAAGGACAGCATCTTCTACTCTTCCTGTAAATAAGCCTGCTTGGTGAACACCCACTTCCGGTTCCCATAAAAATTTACAATAACCGTAAATCCAGTAACCATTAGCTTCGCTGTCAGCGGCGGTATTCCACCCACAAAAATAAACAGATGCAGCAGTAACAACGTTAAAGCAAGAACAGCCACATTTAGAGCTCCGAACCGAACGAACTGCAAAGTATTAACAATCCCGTTTTTCGGCGATCCTGACTTTTCGGTAAAAGTAATTTTTTTATTCATCACAAAACTGTTCGCTGTACCGGCGGTGTAAGATACAACCTGGGCCCATACACTTGCCATCCCTAAAAAAAGCAGCAGCGAAAATAAAGCGAAATCAATAACGGTGTTCACAAGCCCCACTGCATTGAATTTCAAAAATTGAACCGCAAGGCGCCCCCATCCTTTATCCGGCATACCCTTCCACCTGTTCCCTCATCCCTTCTGGCACATAGGAAGGCTTAACAATGACGCTTTCCCCCTTGTTTTGAAAACCAAGTGTATCGGAAACGATATATAACGGCCTTCCCTTGGACTCATCATAGATCCTTCCAATATATTCGCCCATCACGCCAAGCAGCATCAGAACGATCCCGTTAAAGAACAAATTAATCGCAACGATCGATGCCCAGCCGGGAACAGTCCCGATTTCAAACCACTTCTGAAACAAAACAACGAACAAATAAACAAAACTTGAGATCGATAGAATAACGCCAATATATGAAGCAATTTTTAACGGTTTATGTGAAAAAGAAGTAATTCCGTCTGCGGCGAACGATATCATTTTTCGCAGAGGATACTTGGTTACGCCCGCAAAACGCTCATCACGTACGTACTCCACGCTCGTCTGCCGAAAGCCGGCCCATCCGACAAGTCCGCGAACGAAACGATTTTTCTCCTTTAATCCCTTCATCACTTCGCACACTTTCCGGTCAATGAGACGAAAATCTCCGGTATCGAGCGGAATATCCACCTGGGTCATGCTGCCCAGCAATCGGTAAAAGAGTAGTGCCGTCACTTTTTTAAATACGCTCTCTCCTTTACGCTTAATCCGTTTACCGTAAACAACCTCATAGCCTTCCTTCCATTTGCTGATCATTTCTAAAATTAACTCGGGAGGATCCTGTAAATCCGCATCAATAATGACAACGCAGCGGCCTGATGCATAATCCATTCCAGCACTGATCGCTACCTGATGACCAAAATTTCTGGAAAATTGGACCAGTTTAACATGGGGATCTTTTTGACAGATCGCTGCGACAATTTCCACAGTCCGATCCCGGCTTCCATCATTTACGAAAATAATTTCATATCCTTCCCCTGTACAATCCATAACCTGTTTTAGACGGGTATACGTGTGCTCGATTACTTCCTCTTCATTAAACATCGGCACGACAACACTGCAGCAGATTTCCATAACTGCCCTCCTTAATTTCTGAACTGCCTCTTCCGTTCTTGATATTGAACTAGGACGCATTTAAATTAAACGGCATCTGACCAGTCACAAATATCAGCTATTTAGAATACCCATGTCGGGAACCATTTTAGAACATACTTAACGTAATCCGCGTTCACCTCCATGCCTGACAGTACGGGGTAAAACATGATGAACAACGCTACAGCTGCCCCGAGGTACGCATACCTTATGGGTTTGAATTTCGGCCATTTCTTCTCGGCAAAACTCGCCACGTACACAATTGCTGCAATCAGAAACGGCACCATGGCAAAATAGTGATACAGGAATGTCTCGCGGGTAACGAGCATCCACGGAACGTACTGAGCGAGAAATGCAATCCAAATCACATATTTCCCCTGATCTCTGCACTTTATGGAAAGCCAGAAGGTGGCTGCCATGGCGAGAATCCCGCTCCACCATATTAGCGGATTGCCTATAGTTACAATGCTGGATACGATCCCCGAGGCCAGACCGTCGGCTTCGCCTTGCGCACTATAGAACCATACCGGTCTTTTCATTAACGGCCATTCCCACCAAGAAGAAGCAAAGGGATGACTTCCCACGAGTCCGCTATGATAATCGAACATATCTTTTTGAGCTTGAATCAAGCTTCCGATCGTAAAACCTTCTTCCGTCGCCGTTAATGCAGGTATATAACTTAATGTGTAAATTAAAGCGGGGATCAGCACAAAGAAAACGACACAAGAACTTAAAGTAAGAATTATCTTCCTCGCAAATGTACTTTCAATGTCCAGATATAAATCGCTATATTCCGTTTGTTCATTCTCACCTGCTGCACTGAGTTTACGTTTGACCGCCGCATATTCCCTGTACCGGGTAAACAAGGAAATGGCTAACATGACAGCTAGACCCGCACCGCCGTATAACACGATCCATTTCGCAGATATCCCGATTCCGAAAAATAGGCCCGCCCAAAACAGCGGAACGAACGTCCTTCCCAAAGGTTGCTTAAAGAAACTCATACGGAGATAGCGATTCATCCAGTAGAACATCAGCAGGATAAAAAATACGGCATAAACATCAATTGTCGCTATACGAGTCTGGGCAAAATGCATAAACTCAGCGGCAATAAGCACAATAGCCATAACAGCAAATTTTCGCTGCGAAAATAACTGGAGAGCAAACCGATAAATGAGCGGCAGCATCGCTGCGCCAAACAATGTTCCAACAATGCGCCAGCCCAAAGGATTGAGGCCGAACAATTGTATGCCTGCTCCAATGAGCAGCTTTCCAAGCGGAGGATGCGTCGTCTCGTACGGCGGCAGTTGCTGCCAATATTCATATGCCGTTCTTGCATGATATATTTCATCAAAATAAGTGCTGTTTAAAAAGCTCGGAGAATAACTAGCTGTGGACGGTTCATCAAATAACGAAGCATACTCTTCGACTGCCATTGTTTCACCGGCATCATCAAAAATGCCCGTTATACGGATCAGCCTACGGCTTCCGGCTTCATAAAAAGCCATCTCATGCAAAGATAAGCCCGCTTCATCTACCGTAATCCGCGCATATCTCGCTTCAGTTTCAATAGGCTGGCTCTTCCAGGCAAAGACGTCCCCAACTTCCCCCTCGAGGTTAACCGGCTCCCCCCATTCATACGGTGTGTTTCCGAAGTCCAGCCTAAGCTTGCCTACGGAAACTCCGCCGAAATAATTCACCCTTTCCACAGCTTTAACTTCACCGAAATCAACGTAAAAGCTAGTCGGTGCGCCTGGCCTCCACTCTGTAGCAGGTGCCCGGGCCGAACCCAATTGAAATAAAGCAACTATTGTATACAGCGCAGTAACGAGCCCTATCCATAGCCAGTCTTTTTTCTGAAGTCGAATGTGTTGGTCAGCCTCTCGTGAACTAGGGGGCCTTAGCCCTTTCAGCAGTAAGGCGTCGGAAGCTTCCCGCTCCTCTTCATCTCGTGGCTTGATTGGCAGCCGTCTTCTTCGCACATAGATTTGGAAGCCTAAATACAGCATATATACTAGCAAACATACGTTAGTAAGAGAGCAAAGCAGTAAAATACCGTCATCGTCCGGACTTGTACCTAAATTCAAATATCCCAGAACGTAAGCTACATTAATGAACTGAGTCAGACTGAATCCAAGAAATACGTAGAGCAGCCGGCGGTCTCGCGACTGAATGAAGCTGAACAGGCACAGCAGCAAGGCTGGGAACATATAGCGCTCATGCATTTTAGTGCCCAGAACGAACATGATGGCAATTAGCGAGAGGGCAATGAAATACAATTTGGACAAGTCTCGTCCGCGTTTTCTCAGAAAAATGTAGCAGGCATAGGCCACGGCCCCTAAGATAAACAGCGTTCCCCACGTACGAAAGGACAGCAGCAGCCAACGATGATCGAGGGGGGCCCAATTATGGCCAAAAAGCGCATATAAATTAAACGCATTTACCGAGGCATACGGATATGATGCCAGTGTTGTTTTGTATAAATCGATGAGCCCGGAAACCCCTCCATTGTTCCAAAAAAACGGGAGGGCAAGCAGGCTAAATACTGCTGCACCCAGCAGTAAACTAACAGCGGTACGCCTCCATGACCGAAAATAAATCAGGGCAAGCAGCCATACCGGAGTGAAAATAAAAGTCTGCGGCTTAATGATTGCAGCAATCGCGAACCATATTGCTGAACGCTCCAGCCTGCGTTCACTTAGAGCCGTCAAGGAGCTGATAAGGAACAATACATAAAACGCATCTGCCTGTCCCCAGCCGGCGGAATTGACAATTACAGCGGGGTTGAACAAATACAGCATGGAGAGGGCCAAGCCAAGCTTGCTGCCGAATTTATGATGAGCCGCACGGTAAACGAGATAGCCGGCAACAATATCAGCAACGATCGCAGGGAGCTTGAAGAGCAGCATCGCGCCTGGCGTACCGAAATCCCAGCCAAACCAATCGCGAATCAAGCCAAGAATATACAGCACGTAAATATAACCGGGCGGGTAATCGGCGAAAATGCCTTCTGTGTAAAATCCAGCCAAGCCCCGTGCCACCGCATGCTGGGCCCAGCCCATAAACGTGTTCATATCCGTCTCATAACCGCGTACGATCAGCCCGATCCAAATACGCAGCAAAAACCCCGCAGCAAGCGCAACACCTATCCAGTGTTCATAAAAATTACGGCGATCCAGGGGATGACTCTGACGGATCATTTTTTGATATAACCAAGCGAAGAGCAAACTGAATGCGGCTGACCACATCATGATCGGCAATACCGGTACCTGCTCTCTTCCCTCTGCGGCTGCTATATTCGCCGCATCTTCTGCCGCTTCTGCCTCATCTGCCAATTCCCCGCCGCCCGCCGCAACACCACCACTCCCACCATCTGCTACAGACTGCAGCTGTAAATCCATACTCGTGTCAAGCGGCAGGAGTGAAGCACCCTCTGGCAAATAGTCGATTCTCTCAACACTCACATCATCAAACAGGGCTTTACCGGAATTAAGCCTCCCATATCCGCCGATGGCTGCGGCGATATTGAGCTCTTTTTGCTGCGGCCCGGTTATTCCGTAAAACTGTACCTTTTTCCACTCGGAAGAAGACTCATTAATATGTGGAAATATCCCGCCAACCCCAAGCGGGAACAAGTTGGCTCCAATCTCACCGTCCCCGAGGCGCAGCACTTTAATCCAGCCAGAAATCACATAATAACTGCTTGGCTCAACCGGGATGCTTTGAACCCATTTGGCATGATCCGGCTGTGAACTCTCAATCCAGGCAGCTCGATTTCCTGCATGCGCATCATCTTGGCTGACTCCGAATTCGCTGATTCCTTCTTCTTGTTGCCAGCGATTCGTCTCCCAAGTTTCCGGCACTTCCGAACTTCCCTGCTCAAACCCCGGATTCTGCACAAGATTATGGTCTGGAGCTTGAAGCTCCTCCCCTTGCGGACCCACTAGTGATGCAGCGTGGAACGTACTTAGTGCACCACTCCCGAGCGGGGCATAAAGCGAATAAAATGCGTTGACCCCTAGTGAAGAATTAAACCCATGAACCCCTGGCGGCAGTACTACAAACAGCAAACTTCCGAGCACGAACAGTAAAACTGCCCGCATAGCACGACTTGGCATGTCCTATTTCACCTCATACGGGATTGGTTGAGCCAACACTCGTTGATAATACCTAGCAAATAAATCATATGTTTGTACCAAATATATGTACGAATTCAAAGATTATGACTGCATTAATAGATTCACAACAAATGGGCCTGCATAGCTGAGAGGCTGGGTAACCGAGGCAGTTGCGAAAGGCGCTTCATAAAAAACTCCATGAAAAAAGACCAGCCACTAAAGTGGCCAGTCTCATTTAAATGCAATATGATACTGCAAAATTCGTTATTCTGCTCCCAGGAAAATATAGCGGCAAAGTACAAGTATTGCGAGCACCCACATTAACCAGTGAACTTTAACCTTCTTCGTCGTAAAAATGTTGCTGCATGCGCCAAGAACAACATACGAGATAATACCAGCCGAAATACCGTTTGCGATACCGCCTGTAAACGGCATAAGTACAATCGTCAGGAACGCAGGGAATGCATGAAGGAAATCGTCCCACTCGATATTGCGGACTTGACCCATCATGAGCACACCAACGATGATCAGTGCTGGCGCTGTTGCTGCGGAAGGCACCACGCCTGCAAGAGGAGCGATGAACAGCGCAAGCAGGAACAATACGCCTGTCGTTACAGCTGTAAGTCCGGTACGTCCGCCTTCGGCAACACCAGCCGTACTTTCAACATAAGAAGTGATCGTGCTCGTACCGAGAACCGCACCGGCACTAACGCCAGCAGCGTCAACCAGCATCGCTTTACCGATCTTCTTCTCGCCTTCTTCTTTATTTTTCATCAGTCCAGCACGCGTTGCTGTGCCTACCAAAGTTCCAAACGTATCGAACAATTCAACGAAGGTGAACACTAATACGATTTCAAACAATCCCAGCTTGAGCGCGCCCATAATGTCGAGCTTGCCGACAGCCAGCTCATTTACATTCGGGAACCAGCTTGCACCGGACAGTCCGCTAACATTGGTCACACCCATTGGAATACCGATCAGCGTCGTTGCCACGATACCGATCAGCAATGCGCCTTTAACGCGAAGCGCCATAAGAATGGCGATCAGGATTAGACCGATCAATGTTAACTGCACACCCGAGTTGTGTACGAAATCGCCAAGTCCCAAGTTGAAAAAGCTTCCTGGCACCTGATGCGTAAAGTCTTCAACAGGGCCGTTCAATTTAATACCGATGAGGTCGCTCATTTTGAAACCGATAATGGCTACGAAAAGACCGATACCGACTGTAATGGCAGACTTAATGCTTTCTGGCACTGCCACAAGGAGCATTTGACGAATTTTCGTCACCGTAAGGATCAGGAAGATAATACCTGAGATGAAGACAGCACCCAGAGCCGCTTGCCATGTAATTGCTCCGTTAGAGCTGAGAACGACGGTCATGAAGTACGCATTCAGACCCATACCAGGGGCAAGCGCAATTGGAATGTTAACGAACAATCCCATGATGATCGTAATCAGACCCGCACCAACCGCAGTAGCAAAAAATACACCGTCTGAAGGGATACCCGCACCACCCGGGCCCAAGAACAGATTGTTCACGAACAGGATGTAAGCCATCGTCATGAACGTTGTAACACCTGCAATAATTTCCGTTCTTACATTTGTGCCGTGTTCCTTAAGCTTAAAGAACCGATCCATGGTTTATAATTCCTCCTTAAATTGAGTCGGGAACGACAAAAAGCCCGGAGTGAGTTTACCATCCCCGGGTCCCGTGCTGAGCAGAAGATACTGAGAACCGCATTTTCAGACGATGGTCTGTGGTAGAAATTTCAATGACATGTGGCCAACCGACCGTGTCATGAATAAAGCATTCTCCACCCAGAATTCCATCTGATAGCATGTTCCGCGTTCTTCTTTTCGTAGCTAGATCATTACGGTGACCTCGTAGAGACTTCCGGGCCAATCCCCGGAATTATACGAAAAGCATCTATTTGAATTTGTCGAATTTTCCCGTACAAGTCTTGTTTCAAAGACTTATTACATGACTTATTCTAGGCTTGAAGTCTCAGCTTGTCAACAGAAAAAGCGAATGTTTTTTTAACCAATCACTACAATTGTTCGTGATTTGTTAAATTTTATTCGACAGTATTATTTTAAAATTGACAAAATTCGCTTTCTCAAGCAAAAAGAGTACTAAGAACCACCCAAAGCTGAACGCCCCGAACGGTTCTTTAATCATTTTTCTACATTTCTTGTCCTTACCTGCGTGTCATTTGCCTAATGCTTTAACTCAATTCAGATTTGCGAAAATTTTTACTCTTCAGCGCTGCATATCTGCATGCATTGTTATCGCTTGTCTGAGACCATACTCAGCTACTAAGATAAGATTCTACAGAATTTCTCATATGATTAACGAGTGCTGCCACCTCGGAGTCCAGTCCTTCCCACTTATCAACATACTCTCCCCGATAGGCTTTTCGAGCCAAATCAAGTAAAGCCGCATGTTCTTTAGGCAACCGGGATATGGCCCATTCTGCAGCCACATCTTTTGGTGAGATTTCACCAACAGCCGATGTCAGCCACATTCTCGCCAAGGTTAAAATTACGTTACGTTCGTCACCCTTGACACCCTCAATTAACCCCGACAAAGAATCCCTAATCGCTCTGCGAATATCTGTCATTGGCACGGGGGCAAGTATATCTGAAGCATCCGGACCAAAAAGAGCAACGCTATCCTTTCTTACCTTTGCTAAAACAATAGCCAAATCAGGGTCATAAGTTGGTTCCTGAATTTGTCCTTTCTCAAACTCATCCCTAAGCCACTCACCATAGATAAATTCGTTTTTTGGCGGATAACGCCAGGGTACAACATCTCCATAGTTGATCACCGTGACTTCAAGTGGTCTCACAGAATCTATATTTCCTATCTTTCCAGATATAAGCATCAGTCTGTCCGTCAGTTTTCTTCGAGTCAATTCGGTTAAACTATGATTTACGACCACTAGGACATCTACATCACTGTTAATGTGCAAGCCACCAATTACGGCAGAACCAAATAGATATACCGCGACTACCTCACTGCCAAGCAACTCTTCTACAACTTTTAATGCTCGAATCGCTTCCTTCGGTATTTTTCCGTTATTCAAATCGCTCTCACCTACAAACTCCTCTCGTCATTAAAGATGTAATTAGACGTTTACGCGATGACATTTCTTGTAAGCTAAATTGCGAAATTCTTGTTTCATTGAAATGAACAAAAATAACTTAGGTAGCATAATTTTAGGACAGGGTTATAATTAATTGCTTAATTATTGAAATACAAAACTTAATCGCATTAAAAAAATAGAACAATAAAATCAGCGTCACGCAAAAGATCAAGGCGTGTTCTTATTTAAAGTTTCAATGCTGCCGATATTACAAATATATCATTTAATGGATAATGGGGGTTATGAAATGTACGTGATCAACCAGAAACTCATTGCAGCGCTGCTTGCACTTTTCATGCTGCTGGGCTGCCTTGCAAATACGGCCATGGCAGCAGATTCAAAGAAGATATCCTTAGACGTCATTAGCAACTATACGAGCCTGATTCCCGGACAAAGTGTCATGGTTGGGGTAAGAATCTCTACTAAGGAGCTTCCAGATGACATGGGACTGCGAGCGGCAAAAATTATTTTAAGCTATGACGAAAGCATTTTTACGACGGATGGTAACATACGTTTTGACGAAACCCTTGGAATGGATGTATGGAGAGGTGACACCTTTTTCATTCCTTCTAGCAATAATGATTATAGTATTGAGACTCCATATCCTATGGATATCGATCCTACTGATGGCAGGAAAGAAGTGACCATATCCGTATCCGCTAATAACGGTAAACTTATTCGAGCTACCTCTGACGAAGCCTTTGTATCATTTTTTCTTACGGTAAAGGAAGGCATCTCAAGTCAAAATACCTCCATCAAAATCCAATCTGCCCTATTGGAGGATCATTCAGGAAAAGCTATTCAGAACTTTGCCGCAACATCTGCGGACATCCTCGTCGACATTCCGAAAAGCATTGACGTCGTCAGGGGTACTCTCCCACCAACTGCAGATCCATTCAAGGTTAGCGTAGATATAGGCATAGAATTGAATGCTCTGGCTAATTTCGATAACGGCGACACGGCCTATGTCACCGAAATGGTGACGTGGCAATCTACGGACACTCAGATTCTTAAAGTTCATTCCCCAGGGAGTATTCGGACAATCGGATTGGGAACAGCTGCGGTAACCGTTACGCTTGGTTCCATAACCGGGAAGCATGACATTACTGTTCTTTCTCCAACAGATCCTGAATTGAACGTCCAGGAGGAAGCCTATGTCATCGTAACATACATCCCCCCTTCTCAAAGGGAAACACTCTACCAGGAAATACCGGTCACCGTCAATGGCAAGGTTGCAACATCAGGACGTATGATAGAAGGGAGCGTCTACGTGCCATTACGGTCTACCAGTGATTTACTCGGGGTTAAAGCAGGCTATGACAGTTCCAAAAAAGCTCCGACAATCAACGGCACTACCATTAAGGAATTCAAAATACTTTCGGGATCATCCTACATCAAAGCCAGGGAGATTCCTTCCATTCTTGGTGCAAAGATTATTTGGGACAGCACAAATAAGAGCCTGTCGATAGAATATAATTCCTGAACTTATTCAAATCGTTCCAATGATTTTTAGCATAAAGAAACTCTCTTTTATTTGCTAATCACGCAAATAAAAGAGAGTTATTTTTTACTCTGTCTTTATTCGTATTTACTCCCACTCAACCGTGCGGGTAGGGCTTATAAAGCCTGTTGTTATCACTTTTTCTACGGTGTCTCCACTACCTTGGAGACAGTTTTGGCGACATTCGTTTCGTTTCACCGTTTGATTACCGACAAATGTAAATTGCTTACTAGTTGCAGTTTAAATATTAATAATGCCTGCCATTGATTCGGCAACAGCATCATCAATCCCACGCCACAAATGTGCTCATTGATGAGAAAGCTTACATGAGAATGACGTAGTCCTTTTGCCTGTATTACTGGAGCACCTGCAAGCTTCGCATAACGAGCAATTATTCGAGTAATCGTTGATTTAATCATGGGTAAGCCATCATAGGAGAAAATGAAATACATATTTCCGTGTTGTGCTTGTCGTTCTTTCCATCACGCAACACTTCGAGTGAATCATCATCTAATGCAAGCACCCGTTTTCGATCAACTGTTTTCGTGTGGTTCTTCCGATTGTAATTCTTGCGAAATATATTTTCCTAGTGGGCCTTTCCGAACTATAACGCCTTGAGTCTAATAACCTTTTATCTACGATTAACTCTTTACTAAATTAAAAAAGCGATAAATAAAAAGATGATGATGTAGACTGAAATAATTCTACACCATCACCATTGAATTTTGTTCCTTTAGAAGCAAATCCCAATATTTTGATATTCAACCGCTATTTTAGATTATTAAATCTTTCCTCCCACTCCCTTAAACTTATCTACAAAGGCAGAGATTTTCTGAAAAACGCTCTGCTTTTTCGTTAAATACTGAGGATTAAGAGGACTCATTTTAGGAAGAATTTCATTAAGCTCCGTTCCGTTTTCGCTTGCATATTCTCTCCTTAAAGAATTTAAAATATATCTTTTCGCAGCCTCTTCATTAAGTTTTTCAGTATTAATTAACTCTTCTGCTTCACGTTTTTGCTCAGTTTGAGCAAATGAAAAGAAAGCCTCGATAATACTTGCTTTATCTTGAATACTATCTAAATCAGCTTGGTTGATAAAATCAACAACTAAGCTTTCTTTGGCACGGTTTCCTACACTAGAACGAATTAAGCGGCGAACTTCTTCAACCAAGAATGCTTTATCTTTCACCTTTTTGTTATGCTCAAAAATAAGTTCAAGAATGTAATCTAAGTTAATCTCTTGGGATTTCAGAAGATCTACCTCAAAGACAACATCATCCCAATCAATAGAGGCATTTCCTTTCTCATTTCCAGCTTTTTCACGACGAAACCAATCACGAATATCATTATACGAAGAACGATAATCTTGAATGGCTCTTTCTTCCAACACTTGAGTCTCTTGCATAACAGCTATATCTTCATCCGTTACATAGTGAGTAGCCTTAAAGTCTTCTAAAGCTTTAGAGTCAGTCACATCTACTGTTTGTAACGCTTTTAAAGCTGAATATTCATCATAGTTCTGCAGAATATTTTCGATACGCAAATATTCACCAAATAGTTTAGTAAATTCTTTCTTATCCTTCTCAGTAACAATCTCATCAACATTGGGAAAGCGTTCCTTTAATTCTCTTACTACATCTGAATAACCACGACGGGCTTCACCCGTTGCCACATCAGAGAATCCTTCCATATACTCCTTGTAGCTTTTTTCCAGTACCACATTTTTAGTATTCTTATCCCCAAAAAGAGTAATGGCATCTATGGTTGCTTGTTCTAAATCTCTAAAAGTAACAATATTTCCAAAGGTTTTGGTGGAATCATAAATACGATTTGTTCTCGAAAAAGCTTGTATTAAACCATGGTATCTAAGATTTTTATCAACAAAAAGAGTATTTAGTGTAGGTGCATCAAAACCAGTTAAAAACATTCCAACAACAATTAACAAATCGATCTCTTTGTCTTTTACTCGTTTAGCAAGGTCACGATAATAATTTTGAAACTCCTTACTTTCTACGCCATAATTGGTTTTAAACATCGCATTGTAGTCTTTTATGGCTGAACTTAAAAACTCTTTTGCACTACTATCCATTGCTGAAGGTTCAAAAGTTTCATCCAGAATTTCACCTATCGCATTTTGCTCCTCATTAGCAGCAAAGGAGAAAATTGTCGCTATCTTTAGAGGTTTACTGCTTTCCTGTTGTAAATTATTTAATGTTTCATAGTAGAATTTGGCTGCGTCAACACTGCTCACAGCAAACATGGCGTTAAAACCTTTTCCATTCGCATTCAAACGATGGGTTTTTATTCTAAAATTATTCAGAATATATTGAGATATTTCTTTAATCCGTTCGGGATGCAGTAATGCTTCTTTATTTTCACCTGCCGATAGCTTTTTCTCGTCCTGTTCTTTTTCAATACTTTTGAACTTAGGGCGGACATCGTTATAATCTACTTTAAACTTTAAAACTTTCTCATCTCTAATAGCATCCGTAATGACATAAGAGTGTAACTCTCTACCAAAGACAGAAGCAGTCGTTTCAGAACCTAACGCATTTTCCGGGAAAATAGGCGTACCTGTAAATCCAAATTGATAGAACTTCTTAAACTTTTTTTTGATATTTTTTTGAGCTTGACCAAATTGTGAACGGTGGGCTTCATCAAATATAAATACTACTTGCTTATGATATATAGGTAACTCTGTTTCGTTTTTCATTAGATTATTCAGTTTTTGAATCGTCGTCACAATAATTTTATTATCATCTTTTTCTATGTTACGTTTTAATCCTGCGGTACTTTCCGAACCATTCACACTATCAGGAGAAAAACGCTGATACTCTTTCATCGTCTGATAATCTAGGTCTTTTCGATCTACAACAAAAAAGACTTTATCTATAAAATCCAATTCAGTTGCCAAACGAGCCGCTTTAAAACTCGTAAGCGTTTTCCCCGAACCTGTTGTATGCCAAATATACCCTCCGCTTTCAATGGTGCTCCATTTTTTGGCCTGGTATGCACTCCTAATCTTCCATAATATTCGTTCTGCCGCGGCAATTTGATAAGGTCGCATAACCAGCATGTTGTCGCTCGTATCAAATACGGAATATTTTAGTAGTACACTCAATAAAGTGTCTTTCTGAAAAAATGTAGCTGTGAAATCTTTTATATCTTTAATTAAGATATTATCCGCTTTGGCCCAATTCATCGTGAAATCAAAACTATTCTTGTCACGTTTCGTCGTATTCGCAAAATAACGGCTATCTGTCCCATTAGAAATCACAAAAATCTGTAAATACTTAAATAGAGAGTTCTCAGAATTGAAACTCTCTTTACTGTATCGATGAACTTGATTAAAGGCTTCGCGAATCGCAATCCCCCGCTTTTTAAGCTCGACTTGTACTAACGGCAAGCCATTGACTAAGATCGTAACATCATATCGATTAGCCTGCGTTCCTTTTTGTTCAAATTGGGAAATAACCTGCACCTTATTACGGGCAATATTATTCTTGTCTACTAGGTAGATGTTCTGAATATGCCCATCATCAAAGACAAAGTCATAAATATAATCATTATGTATTTTACGGGTTTTATCAACGTGGTTGTCACTCGGTTTATCTAAATACTGTTCACAAAACCTAAGCCATTCGGCATCTGAAAATTGCGTTTTATTAAGGTCTTGGATCTGCACGCGAACATTCGCAAGCATCTGTTCAGGAGAGGTTAAATTAGGCAAATGCTCATAGCCAAGATTCACTAGATCTTGAATGAGTTCACGTTCTAAATTAGCTTCCGTTTGATAGCCAACCCCTTGTTCTGCTATTTTGGTATATTTATCTAAAACGATAAAATTATTCGATTCTGCGATGGGTTTGTAGTCGCTCATTAATTTCCCCCCTTAATTAATTTTTTTAAACCTATATATTTCATTAATTTCACTAATAAGATGTCTTAAAACATTTTTGTCATCACTTGTTAGCTCAACAATTTCTTCAGCTGAATGCTTTGAATGACTGGATAAGTTTAGAATCCTTTTTACATATGCATCCCGATTTCCTTTAACAGGTAACAACAATTCTGTCCAATCAGAATACCCCAAAAAAGTGGCAGTTTTCTCTAAAATATTTCGAAGAAAGTTAAAATGATATTTATAAACTTGATCAGTTTCAATAGCTTTTTCGATTTCATTTATTAGGAAAAGATGATAAGAAAATGGTGAATCCTTAAGCCGATCTATTAGTTCGTAAGTACCCTCTTCTTTCTTTTCTAGTCTATACCATTTAAAATGTCTACGACTGTTGTAACCTGTACTTCTATCGGAATTACTAAATTCATTAAACAACACGTTATAAAAAAGAGGATTGTGCGTGGTAATAATGAACTTAAGGTCTGTTAATGCAGATGATTTTATTAATCCTGCTAGATTTACTGCTAATTCAATCAGGTGATTATCATCTAATGAAGTTACAGGATCATCTATAAATACATACTCCAGCTGGTTAAACTGATTTGTTTCTCTCTCACTGGGTTCGGCTTCGTTTAATACAGCAATAACTTGTTGAAGTAGAGTATAAAAAACACACCATACAAAGTTACTCTCTTCACCTTTTGAAATTTTAATGTTATTTGAATGCTCATCATTACCACGCTCATATGAAAATACTATTTCTGTAAAAGCTCCTATTGTTACAGTATTACCATCCCTATCTTTGATAGTATATTCTTCATTAAAATGTGGGGTTAATTTATCGTCAGTATAATGTTGAAAATTAGAAATAATATTCCTATCTTGTCCTTGTTCTTCAAAAATCCATCTTGTAAAAGAATTAGGATGGATTTTAAGTTTTGGTTCAGTATCATATTCTAAGTCATTATCCCAATAAAATAAATCTTCAGTAAACGCATTGTAATAAAGTACTTTTTTATCTATTACTTCTAATTCCTCTAACTCTGTATCACCATCTAGTTTAGGTTCAACTAATGACTTAAATTGCCTTGAAAGCCTAGTTTTACCAGTTCCATTAAAAGCATAAATCAGCTGAACTTTTTTATTATTATCTACTAACTGTTGTGCAATCTCATTTAAACTCTTCCCCATACTATTATTCTACCTCACTTTTGGGAAATGAAAGCAGCATATCACGATAGTATTCGTATTGTTTTTTACGCAACTCTATTTCACGAGGCAAACCCTCGGTAATGGAGGATGTGAGGGCGTCGAATTTGTCTAAAATAGATACGATCCGATCTTGTTCTTCAAAGGGTGGGATGGGGATTATTGTTTTACTCAAACCATTCGCATTAATCGCCGAGATTTTCCCCGAAGATATATGTTTTTTAATTTGATTATGAAATTGCTTGGTTCGTGTAAAGTATGAAACATATTTAGGATTCAAAGAACTTCTATACGAAAAACAAGCATCATGAATAGCAACCCCTGTATTACCAAGCCATGCAGTGCCTTTTCCAATATCTTCAATCGTTTCACCAGCAGCAACAATTACCACATCACCATAATCTGCAATTCTTAGCTTTGAAGCTAAATCATCACTAACGAACGATTTTGTTTTTTCCGCCCAGATATTATAATGCGTATACATTTCACCATAATGAATACATGGGAAACCCTCTGAAAGCATGTCGGTTTTTACAAATCTCTTGCCTCGTGTAAATTCGCCTACATCTCCCAACGTCTTCCACTCAACTTCACCCTCTTCAAAAGTTAACAACTTGTCACGGTAATAGGTATATTGCTTATTACGAGCTGTAAGTTCTGCTGTAAGCTCTGCTGTAAGCTCTGCTGTAAGCTCTGAGAAGGAGTCTAAAATACGGATGATTTCTTCTTGCACTTTAAGAGATGGAATGGGGATTTTGAACTCTTTGACCTTCGCATCAGAAATAGCTGGATATGCTGATCCACTTTGATTTTCTTCTACATACTTTTTAAATTCAGATGAAGTAATACAATGATAGATCCATTTAGGTAAAACTTCATTTATTCTGGCTCTTAAGATACAATAACCAGTGCTAGCAACTCCTCCGGAAAATTCTTCAGTAATCAAACAAACTCGTTGCTGGGTAGGCCGAGTTGTTGCAAAAATAACATCATTTTCTATTACTAATTTTTGGGCTCTGCTTGGTGCATCTTCGGCGGATATTTCAGTTGTCTCAATTATTCTGTTTGTTTCGCGACTAACTGAAGTTAAATCAATATACCGATAAGTATCCTTTGTCTCTCTCCACTTAATATTGGAAGTTGGTAATGTAACATCCCCTAATGCTTTCCACTCAACCTCAACCCCACCAAGTAGTTTCTTTATATAATTCGGCTTAATCACGATTCAATCACCTCAATAATGTCATCAATTTCAGCACGAAGTTGCTCTATCTTTGCTACAGTCGTTTTTATTTCTGCATTCAGCTGATTTATATCAATAACTTCCCTTGTGTCTTTTGCTTCCACATATGAGCTTACAGATAAGTTGTAATCATTTTGAACAATTGCATCATAATCAACGGATTTTGCAACATGGTCAACATCTTCTTTGCTGTCAAACATTTTCATGATTTGCTCAATGTGTTCATCTGTAAGTATGTTATTATTGGTTACTTTTTTATAGAAATCTGCGCCACTTGCATCAATAAATTGAGTTTTATTATCGGTTTTATGCTTAGAAAGAACCAAGATATTAACCGCTATGGAAGTTCCGTAGAAAAGATTAGGTGCTAATGCAATAACCGTTTCAACAAAGTTGTTATCAATTAGGTACTTTCTAATTTTTTTCTCTGCACCACCTCGGTAAAAAATACCAGGGAAACAAACGATAGCAGCACGACCTTTGCTTGAAAGGTAACTAAGCGAATGCAGAACAAAGGCAAAATCAGCTTTGGACTTTGGCGCTAATACGCCTGCAGGGGCAAATCTTTCATCATTAATAAGCGTTGGATCATCACTACCAATCCAACTTACGGAATAAGGTGGATTCGATACAATCGCATCAAAAGGTTTTTCATCTCCAAATTGAGGATCTAACAGTGTATTTCCTAGAGCAATATTAAATTTATCGTAGTTTATATTGTGTAAAAACATATTCATACGAGCAAGGTTATAAGTTGTATGGTTAATCTCCTGTCCGTAAAAACCATCTTCGATAATATGAGCATCAAACTGTTTTTTTGCTTGTAGTAAAAGTGAACCTGAGCCGGCTGCTGGGTCATAAATTTTATTAATGGAGGTTTGCTTGTGTATTGCCAATTGAGCAATTAACTTAGACACACTCTGCGGTGTAAAAAACTCCCCTCCAGATTTACCTGCATTGGCAGCATAATTAGAGATTAAAAACTCATAGGCATCACCAAAGAGGTCGATTTGACTATCTTCAAAATTGCCAAAATTAAGCCCTTCAACACCTTTAATGACAGCAGCTAAACGGCTGTTTTTATCCTTTACAGTATTGCCCAGTCTATTGCTTGTCGTGTCGAAGTCAGCAAATAATCCCTTAATATCTAGTTCAGATGGATAACCATTTGCTGAATTTTCAATAGCAGAAAATATAGCAGCCAAATCGGTATTCAAACTATCATTCGTGTTGGCGGTTTTCGCGATGTTAGCAAACAGTTGACTCGGATATATGAAATACCCTTTTGTTTTAATGGCATCCTCTTTGATTTCTTTCGTTATAATATCATCAGGAAGTTCTGCATACTTGATGCTTTCGTCTCCCGCTTCCATATAGCTAGAAAAATTCTCACTAATAAATCGATAAAAAAGCGTTCCTAAAACATATTGTTTAAAATCCCATCCATCTACTGAGCCACGGACATCATTGGCTATTTTCCAGATTTGAGATTGTAATTCGGCACGTTGTGTTGCACTTGTCATTTGTAAACCTCCAATTTTCCTTCTAACTTATATTGTTTACAGAAGCACTTCTAAAAAGCTTTATAGCCCCTTACCTATTCCAACAAACTTGTTCCACACTCTAGCCGTAAATCCTTTTATTCGACAGTCACTTACCATATCATACACCATGCCACCGTGGTGAAGCCGATCGATCAGAAATATA
Source organism: Paenibacillus fonticola DSM 21315 (assembly GCF_000381905.1). Lineage (GTDB taxonomy): Bacteria > Bacillota > Bacilli > Paenibacillales > Paenibacillaceae > Fontibacillus > Fontibacillus fonticola. The sequence continues at coordinate 21,601 of NZ_KB907245.1, forward strand.
CCTAAAGGAAATCCCTAGGCATCTTCACTATGTTTCGCGCATTCCATACACTCAACCGGCTAACGACTAAATAAAAACCCCCACCGACAATGATTCGGTGAGAGTTTTTGGCGACAATCTTGGAGACAATTCAAATGAATTTCGGTCTCCTAAATTCATTTGAGTTTTACTAATATGGCGTAAAATCAACGTTTTGGGATGTGTAAGGTGTCACTAGATTATTCCCACTCAATCGTCGCCGGTGGCTTCGATGTAATGTCATACACAATGCGGTTGACGTTATCCACCTCATTGACGATACGTACCGAGATTTTCTCGAGGATATCCCATGGAATGCGCGCCCAGTCGGCGGTCATACCGTCGATGGAAGTTACCGCGCGGATGCCCACAGTGTAGGAGTAGGTCCGGGCATCGCCCATAACTCCAACGCTCTTCATGTTCGGAAGCGCCGTGAAGTATTGCCAAATTTCGCGGTCAAGACCTGCCTTGGCGATCTCTTCACGCAGAATGTAGTCAGAGTCGCGGACGATTTTCAGCTTGTCCTCCGTAACTTCGCCCAATACGCGAATGGCCAGACCCGGTCCAGGGAACGGCTGTCTCCATACGATTTCCGACGGCAGGCCGCATTCCTCGCCCACTTTGCGAACCTCGTCCTTGAACAAAGCCTTCAACGGCTCAACGAGCTCGAACTTCATATCTTCAGGCAGGCCGCCGACGTTATGGTGAGACTTGATCGTCTGGGCCGTCGCCGTGCCGCTCTCTACGATATCCGTATACAGCGTGCCTTGAGCAAGGAATTTAAAGTCATCGAACTGCTTCGATTCTTCCTCGAATACATAGATGAATTCGTTGCCGATGATCTTCCGTTTCTGCTCAGGATCATCCACCCCGGCCAGCTTGGACAAGAAGCGCTCGCGCGCATCGATCTTGACGACTTTCATGTCGAATTTGCCAACGAAAGTTTCCATTACGCTCTCGGCTTCGCCTTTGCGCAGCAGTCCGTGGTCAATGAACATGCATGTCAGTTGGTCGCCGATCGCCTTGTGAATGAGCATCGCAACAACGGAGGAATCAACCCCGCCGCTCAATGCGCAAAGTACTTTGCTGTCGCCGACTTGAGCACGAATATCCTTAATCGTATCTTCGATGAACGTCTCCATGCTCCAGTTGCCTGCACATCCGCATACTTCATACAGGAAGTTGCGGATCATTTCGTTGCCACGCACGGAGTGGCGTACCTCCGGATGGAATTGGACGCCGTACAACCGGCGCTCCTTATTCGCGAATCCAGCGATCGGAGCATGCTCCGTCGATGCATCGACGACGAATCCCTCCGGCAGCTCTACGACATGGTCGCCATGGCTCATCCATACCGTTTGCTTCGACTCCAGGCCTTTTGTTAACGCCGAATTTTCTGCGAAGTTTACGTCTGCCTTCCCGTATTCGCGTTTAGCCGCACGTTCTACCTTTCCGCCGAGCGTGTGCGCCATCAATTGCATTCCGTAACAAATCCCAAAAATCGGTACACCGATGTCATAAACAGCAGGGTCGATTTGCGGTGCATTTTCTGCATACACACTGGAAGGACCGCCGGAGAAAACGATGCCCTTAGGGGCTATTTCCCGCAGTCGCTCTGCCGAAGTATTGTATGGCAACAATTCGCTGTATACACCCAAATCGCGAATTCTTCTTGCTATCAGCTGATTGTACTGCCCTCCAAAATCAAGAACGACAATCATTTCATTTGGCTTATTCATTACCGAGCCTCCCTCAATTCATGAACCTAATTATACGAAACGACAAAAGAAGTCGTCAAGAAAGTTCGGAAGACATCTTATCCACGGCGCAGAGCCAACTTCCGGCATATATCCAGAAAATTTTTGCTGTTTGTCCGGTCCGGGCGAAATCCCCCATAATAAATCATTTCCCAATTCGAGATAAACTCCTCCAACTGGCTGAAGTTTCTCAGCTGCTTTGCAGCGAGCAGTCCGGCATATTCCCTAGCCGTCATCGCTTCGGGCTTTCTCCCGTAAAGGCGGTATAGCTCTCGCCAGACCCGGTCAGCGGCATTCAACAGCAGGCTCCGATCAGGAAAGCCGTAACGGGGCTTTGTAAGCAGAACCCACAGTAAAAATAAATTTCGATAGGCAATCATGTCGCGGAAGCCTCGTGCTAAAACCCGCATCACAAACCATACTGCCGGCCCGCCTCCAAGCAAAACCGCCGTCCAGGCAACCGGTTCCTTTGTGAATGATGCCTGCAAATCGGCTGCAGCACGGTGCATAACGGCAATCACCGAGGCTGCCCGCTCCAGTATCCCCTGCAGTATATTTGCTGCCCATGGAGGCAAATCCCTCTGACCCTGATGCACTGCCAAACCCGTCATACCGGCCTCATATCCTGGTGTCGGATCGAATGTGATCCAGCCTTTTCCGGGAAAATAAACCTCGACCCATGCATGGGCATCGGCATAAGATACCGTATACAGGCTGTGATCCTGCTTGCTCTGCTCTCCGGGGGCGAAGCCTTTGACCCACCGGGCCGGAATATCGCTGCTGCGCAGCAAGACAACCATCGCCGTAGAAAAATGATCGCAATACCCCTGACGGTCAACGAACAGAAACCGGTCGACGAAATCTTCATTGGCCGGCGGAATGCTTGTGTTCAAACTGTAGGAGTAATGCTGCTTTAAATATTTTGCAACAGCCATTGCCGCATCATAACGGTTATCCGCGTCTTGAACCAGCGATGCGCTGAGCGTCCGAACGCGTTCAGGCAAACTATCCGGAAGCTGAACATATCGCTCTACAATTTGCACCGGATCTTCCCCCTGGACGTACCGCAAATCATTTCCGGCCGGGGGCTGCTGGCTAACGGTCAGTTCATAGCCCTGAATTCCTTCAGCAAGAGATACTCGTTCAATAAATATCGCATCCGAGTCAACATCGAACCTCGTATTCAGCGAAACGCCGATTAAATCCTTCGTAAATAGGCGCTCGACCTGAACGGGAAGCCCCCCGCTCATTAAAGGCCGGGTCCCGGATATCGGCTCTTTAAAAATGATCGTCTGCTTCATCTCCCGGCTGCTGTCCATCGTATCCCGCAGCCGGGGCGTCGGCACCTCATTACTGTAGACCTGCTCCGCGTCTCCATGGCGTATAGGCTGAATCCAGCCGCGTCCGGTATACACTCCTTTACTTTCCCCGCGCCAATAAGCCGCCATAGGCGACCTCGCCGTAAAATACGCCTCTCTCCGAAGCTCAAGCGGTGCTCCGAGTACATCATCGTCCCGTCCATAGCCCGATACGCTTGCAGCCGACAATTTCGCTGAGGCGAAGCGTTCCCCGGCGTTCCAGCTCTGGATCGTTTTCATTAAAGCTTGCAGCGGCTGTGGCCGCTCATGCTGAATCGGCAGCAAGCAGCTCAGGGCAGCAGCTGTCAGCACCAGGCCAAGGACAGCAGCGGAGGCTGACGCTTTCCAAATATTGTGCCCAAGGTATGGAGAGCGCAAATGTATATACCCTTCTTCCCGCAAGTACATTGTGAATACGAGGCTTTGGATCAGCAGGCCGATTCCGGCCGCACGTACTATATTCCAGAATACATGAGCATCGAACACGACTTCCAGCGTCAATAAATAAATTACGGCAAGCGAGAGAAACAGCAAAATGGTTTGCCTGCCTATAGCCAGCATCTGCACGGAGACGACCAGCAGAGCCCATCCGCATAACAGTAATAGCATCCGCGTCTCTGCGCTCACCTGATTAAGCCTTCCCGAATGCAGTACTTCTTTCAAGTCGTGGATCCACAGTTCACTGTAGCCGTTAAACCAATGAAGTCCCTCATGAATTCCAAACAAATAATACAAGGCACCGGCAATGAGCATGAAGCTCAGCATGAGATGCAGCCATGATGCCAAACGAAGACAGCCCACAATTAGCAGGGCACCTGTAAATATTAATAAAGTGCCAATCCTTCCTCTCTCTTGTTCTATCACAATAGAATAGAGAGGATACAAACATTCGCCAAACAGCAAAAATAATAGTAAGGAAAGCGCACTTCTTTGCACCCGGCTTCTGATCGGCCCGTGTCGATCGTAATGAGCGAATTCAGCGAATTCAGCAGATTGAGCAGAATTAGCAGTAGCGGATTCAGCGGAAGCTTCGGCGGCGCCCGATGCGGAATAAACCGAAGTTCCCTCCGTTCTAAGCGATGACATGCTCATTACCTCCTGTCGCCATCTTCGATTTTGACGAGGCATAAGGCAGGAGGTAAGTTATTTGAATCCCGCGCGATCCAAGCTGTGCTAGCATTTCGTCAGCCGCGTTGCTGACCTTTGGTCCAGCGTGCCACAAATTCAAGGACGCTCCAGCATCAGCCATTTGCAAAACTTTTGCAACCAGAGGGGAGGTCAAGTAACCGGTGATCACCGTAATCCGCTGTCCAGGAACAAGATTAATTCCACGCCGTATCAATGCCGGGATCCTATCGGAAGTATTTTTAACAATTCGGGCTTTCGCCAACATTTCCAGTCCGCTAAAGAGCCCTTCTTTTCCGGCAATTTGAAGACCGTAATGCTCCATACCCAGGTAAAAATACAGCTCCCCAGTGCCAGCGCTCTCCTGATGCAGCCAGGCTGCCGCTGCCGATATAGCGATTTCAAAAGTGTCCGGACAATAGGATTTCTCGTTCGTATCAAGCAGCAGGCTGGGGGGATTTTCCTGTCTTTCATCCGGGAGCCGCGTAATCAGTGATCCACTGCGAGCAGAGCTTTTCCAATGGATGCGTCCAAGAGGATCTCCTAATTCATATTTTCTTAATCGGCTGTCTCCAGCTAAAACTTCATTTGAATAGATTGGCTTTCCTAATCTGTCATTCTCCTCGCAACCTTTTAACGCAGATGAAGATAAGCCTTGCAGCGGGAGGGGCTGAACAAGAAGCTTATCCGTTCCTCTAACCTGCAGACCGCCGGTGAACCAGCCGAAGAAATCACCCCAAACGATCTTTGTGGCCCCTTCGGCATATAAGCCTCGCGACATTCCGTTCAGCCGATATTTACCGGTATGCTCGCGCTTGAACCCGGTGAAGAGCAGCCGGCCGCCCTCCTCTTCTTCACCAGCTATATGATCCTGAACCCGCAGCCAGAGCGGAGGCATTCCGCCAGCTAAACTGACTGCAATCGTAACTTCAATCTCTTCCCCATCATAAGGGGAAATGGGATGCCAAGTCCGCCTAACAACCGCCTGCCTCGGCCCGCTCAACTGGATGAATCCGCCGATGGCAATAATGAACAGCGCCAGCAGGAGGAGAAACAGCGAAGCTGCTCCGCCCTTCCAGGCGTATAGAGCAGCAAGACAACCGGTTACTATGACAGCAGCAAACCAACTCCTCCATCCGCCGCCCGTCATGACGATACTCCCGGTACTTGGTGAAATAAAGAAATATTGCCCTGTGACAGCAGTTCAGTGACGATATTCTCCCCTTGTAAACCCGATAATCTCGCTTCTGCCGTAAGCGCCAGACGATGAGACAGCACCGGGGCTGCCACGCCTTTCACATCGTCCGGGATGACGTACGTCCTCCCTTTATAATAGGCCATCGCTTGGGACGCCCCCATCCAGGCCAATGTTCCGCGCGGGCTAATTCCAAGCGCTATGCGAGGATGACGACGCGAGGCTGCGGCAACTGCTACCAGATACTGTTTAATCCGGTCATCAACGAGAACCTTTCTCACTTGACGCTGCATCTGAGCAACCTCTTCCAGCAGAAGCAGAGGACGGATCTCCTCGGTGAATTTCCTCTCCTGCATGCGATTCAGCATCTCTATCTCCTGTTCCGGCTCCGGATAACCCAGGGTGATGCGCATTAAGAATCGGTCCAGCTGTGCCTCCGGAAGACGATAGGTTCCCTCATATTCCAATGGGTTTTGTGTCGCCAGCAGCAGAAATGGGGCTGGCAGCGGATAGGTCGTGCCATCCACCGTCACTTTGTGCTCCTCCATCGCCTCCAGCAGGGCGGACTGGGTTCGCGGAGCAGCCCGGTTAATTTCATCCGCAAGAACGATATGAGCCATGACCGGACCGGGACGAAATTCAAATTGCCCTGTCTGGGGGCGATAAACCGATACGCCCGTTACATCGGACGGCATCAGGTCCGAGGTAAATTGAATTCGGCCGAACGTGCCGCCAAGGCAGGCGGCGAGTGTGCGAACGAGCAGCGTTTTGCCGACGCCTGGCACATCCTCTAGCAGGAGGTGACCGCCATATAAAAGGCAGACAACTGCAAGTTCGATCTCTTCTCTTTTTCCTGTAATTACGCTATCTACCCGGTTAACCAGCTTTCCGAGCAGATCTACCGAAGATTCATGCATCATTTCTCTTCTAACCTCCATTTCCGGCAACCATTCTACGAATCATTGTCGCCAGAAACTACCGGAAATAGACGTCGATGAGAGAATGTCATATTACATAGGATTCGCTGATTAGCTGACTCACTGCATCGATTCATTATATTGATTGATTCACTTCATTGACTCATTGCATCTGCTTTACAACGCCCGCACCCTTCTCTCGTCCTGATTGACTGTGACTGACAAAACGTCATGCCCCGCCGCCTCAAGCAAGCTGCGCAGCGGCAGCCATATGAGGCCGTTTTTTCTGTCCAGGGTGACGGTTGATTCGACTGCAGCCGAGCCTTTCGCTTCAATTCTCATCGTTCCCTCGACGGTATGAATCGTAATAATCGCATCTCTCCACGATACAACAGCAGCTTGTTCCTTATCATTCCATCTCACCTCTGCTCCAAGCCGCTCCATCAATGTCCGGAGAGGCACTCTGTACTGGCTATCGCGAAGCTCATATTCCCCCGTTTCAAGCCGTGTTTCCACATTGCCTGCCTCAACGAATAATGGAGACCCGGACATGAATAGCGCTGCATTCGGCACAACGTGCGTCTGGATCCAGGCACTGGAAGGCACCGGACGCTTGCTGTTCTTCATAGAAGGTGCTACGGCAAATTGAACCGGGGAATCATCCGGAGTAAGAGCGCGGAATTCATATCCCCGCGATTTGTAAAACTCGATAATTTTCGGCAGTGCTTTTACCGTCTGCTCATGGCCTGCACCGTCATGCATGAGGACGTTCATGGATTGCCCCTGTTTGGCAGAAGTGATGTTTTCTAATATTTCCGAAGCCGGCACTCCTTTGCGCTTGGAGTCTCCGCTGTCCAAATTCCAATCGAAAACTTTGTAACCGCCCTGCTCCAGTAAATTGAAATAATTTTTATCAAAATGACCGTACGTCCCCCCTGGTGCCCTGACAAGCGGGGTACGCGATCCGGTAATTTTTCTTAGCACTTCTTCCGTTTCCTTGATCTGTGACCAGAACTCTCCGAAGCTGCTGTACAATGCATCATACTTATGATTATAGGTATGATTGCCGATGGCATGCCCTGCCTCATTGATCCGGTTCACAACCTCCGGATAACGCTTTGCCTGCTCTCCGAGCAAAAAAAACGTAGCAGGCACGTCGGCGCGGCGTAAAATGGCCAGTACCTCGTCCGTCAGCTTGCTTGGGCCGTCATCAAACGTAAGATAAACCACCTTGCTGTTCTCTTGTGATTTTAAGGTGGCGGCAGCCGATACAGCAGCGGATGGACCTGAGGCTAAGATTGATATGGAGGTTGATGTTGGGGTTGTTGATCCTGCTGTTGATGTTGATGACGTTGATACTGATGGTGTTGTTGGTGTTGGTGCTGTTAATACTGTTGACACTGATGGTGGTGTTGTTGAGGTTGTTGATGGTGTTGTTAGTAAAGCTGATATGAAAGTTGAAGTTAAGGTTGTGTCGGCAAGCGAATCAGCCCCGTTGTGAACACGGGATTCAGGCGCAGAGCTCGGTCCGGGCTTGGCAATTCCGGCATCTATCCATGCTGGGGAGGAAGAGGCCGCAGGGACAGCCGCCACATTCACCGGGGACTGGGCGGCAGCCTCTGGCCATACATTCTGTGTTTCCGCAAACGGAACAACAGCAACGAATAAAGTAATAACAACTACTACAAAGATCATGCGACCGAGCATGAGACCGGATATCCATTTATTATTCATATCGATTCTACCTCCGCCGTTTATATCAATTCTTTTGGCTTCTGGTAGATTATATGAACACGTTATGAAAAAAAGACTACGAGGCACAAACTATTATCAAACTGAAACGGCGCCAACCTCACTTTTTCCGGGAATGGTCCTTCAATGCCTCCAGCACCTTGCCGATATGCCCTGCTACTCGTATGCCGCGCCATTCTTGCAGCAGCCTGCCCTCCTCATCGATGAGGAAAGTCGAACGAACGATCCCTTCATACTCACGGCCATACATTTTTTTGAGCTGCCATACTCCGAACTGACGGCTGACACTGTGGTCCTCATCTGCAAGCAGCGGAAAAGACAACCCATGCTTAGCAATGAATTTATCATGCGACTTTACAGAGTCGCCGCTGATTCCCAGCACAACCGCACCATGCTTTTGCAAAACTTCACTCTGATCGCGGAATTCGCAAGCCTGCTGGGTACAGGCTGGCGTCATATCTCTCGGATAAAAATATAAAATGACCTTGCGGCCGCGATATTGGCTTAAGGAAATCTCTTCCCCCCCGCTGGCAGGAAGCCGGAAATCAGGGACAAGCTGCCCCACTTGCACTTCATTATTAATCATTTTGTAAAAGCTCCTCTCCTTGCGTTCATAAATACGAAAATTGATTGTACCTACAAAAGAAATTATAATGGATGGGTATGTGTAACATCCAATATGAAAACGGTTTTCATCGTTATCCCCTGAAAGGAACGAATATTATGACGAAACGAACAAAACGCACGATTATCTGGTCAATTACCGGGGTTCTGGCCGCTATTATCGCCGTGGCGGCTTATTATTTCATCGCCATATACAACCAAGTAGAGCAATTTCAGAAGAAAGGCGAGGATTCCCCTTTTTATAAGGTACAGCCGGTGGAAACCAAGAAGGAAGCCGAACCTCCGAAATGGGAAGGGACGGAGCGAGTCAACATTTTGCTTATGGGCGTAGACGCCCGGGGGCTCAAGAAAGGCGAAATCCCCCGCTCTGATACAATGCTGGTCGCTTCTATTGACCCTGTGGAGAAAAAATCCTATCTATTCTCTATTATGCGTGATACGTATTTAAAAATACCTGAACACGGCTCCGACCGGATCAATGCGGCGATCACCTACGGGCCGAACACTGCGATGCAGACGGTATCCGAACTGCTTGGCATACCGATTCAGTATTACGTCTATACCGATTTCCAAGGGTTTATCGAGCTCGTGGATGCCATCGGCGGCGTCGACTTCTATGTAGAGAAGGATATGCGCTATACAAGTAAAGCCGATAAGCACGAATTCGATATTAATTTGAAAAAAGGGCAGCAGCACCTCGACGGAGATGCCGCCCTGCAATACGTCCGTTTCAGGCATGATGCCTTGTCCGATTATTCGCGTACCGAACGTCAGCGCAACTTCATTAAAGCGGTGGCCGAGAAGATGATCTCGACAACTTCGCTAATGAAGCTTCCGACGATTTTGGAAAAAGTAAATCCGTACGTTGATACGAACCTTACAGTCAATGACATGTGGAAACTGGCGACGATCGGCTATGACAGCCAAATGACCGCCAGTGAGCAAATCCCGCCGATGAATCTGCTGATAGAGAAAAAAATCGGGGGCTCCGACGTGATTGTCGTCCGCAGCGAGGAACAGCTCAAAGAATACGTACAAGAAGTGTTCAGCAGAACGAATGAACCGGAAGACAACTCCGATAGTGATAATTCAACTGACGACACGGGAAGCAAATCCGGTGCTGCCGGAGGACCTGCGGCTGCCGGCAATTCTTCGAGCAATAAAGCGGAAGCGGCAGATTCCGGGGTGCCCCGTCTGTAATTGTACGGCGGAAGGCGGAATGAATAATATGCCATTGACCCAAGCTTTGACACTTGACGTGGACAATTAGGCGTTAACAACAGCAATTGACGTCAGGCGTCGAAGCCAACCGTTAACACCATTTGAAAGGAAGTTATGACCTCATGAACCGGATTCAATCAGAACGTTTATACGAAGAAGCACTCAAGCATATTGTCGGTGGCGTCAACAGCCCCTCCCGCTCGTTTAAAGCGGTTGGGGGCGGGGCGCCCGTTTTTATGAACAAAGCGTCGGGCTCCCATTTTTGGGACGTAGACGGCAACCGCTATGTCGATTATTTAGGCGCGTACGGCCCGATCATTACCGGCCATGCCCATCCCCATCTGACCCGGGCGATTCAGGAAGCCGCTGCAAACGGAACATTATACGGTACGCCAACGGAGCTGGAAATCAAGCTGGCAAAAATGCTGAAGTCCCAGATTCCTTCAATGGACAAGGTCCGTTTCGTCAACTCCGGCACCGAAGCGGTAATGACAACGATCCGTGTTGCCCGTGCCTATACTAAAAGAAATAAGATCATTAAATTCGCCGGCTGCTACCATGGTCATTCCGACCTCGTGCTCGTGGCGGCTGGATCGGGGCCTTCCACGCTCGGCATTCCCGACAGCGCGGGCATCCCGACCAGTATCGCCCACGAGGTGATCACCGTACCGTTTAACGATGCCGGAGCGCTTCAGGCCGCCCTGAACAAATGGGGCGACGATGTTGCGGCGGTAATGGTCGAGCCGATTGTCGGCAACTTCGGCATGGTCATGCCCAAGGAAGGCTTTCTGGAGGAATTGTGCAGGCTCGCCCGCCAGTACGGCGCCCTTGTCATCTACGACGAGGTGATCACCGCCTTCCGCTTCCATTACGGCTCGGCCCAGACGTTTACCGGCCTCGCCAATCACGAGGCGATCCGGCCCGACTTGACCGCGCTGGGAAAAATCATCGGCGGCGGTCTGCCGATCGGCGCATACGGCGGTACGAAGGAGGTCATGGAGCAGGTTGCCCCGCTCGGCCCGGCCTATCAGGCCGGTACCATGGCCGGTAACCCAGCCTCCATTTCCGCCGGAATCGCCTGCCTGGAAGTGCTCCAAGGCGCAGGCGTTTACGAGGAAATGGAACGGCTTGCCGTCAAGCTGACGGACGGCCTGGCCGATTCCGCCCGCCGCAGCGGCGTCCCGCTCACGATCAATCGGATCGCCGGGTCGTTCTCAACACATTTCTGCGATCACCCGGTTACAAACTATGAAGAGGCGCAAAATACGGATAGTGAAATGTTCGCTGCCTTTTTCCGGGCGATGCTGAATCGGGGAGTCAACCTTGCGCCTTCCAAATACGAGGCCTGGTTCTTGACGACAGCTCATACCGATGAAGACATCGATTTCACACTCGACGCTGCGGAAGCATCCTTCCGCGAAATCGCAGCCCAATAAAATCAGCTTGCATACAACCAAATTCATATGCAGCAATAACTTATCTATCTCGTCGTAAAAGAAGGACGGTTCCCGCATTCAATGAACTGCTTCTCACAAAACAGGTTTTATTTTACCTGCACTTGTAAGGGAGCATATCACAAGCGGGGCCGCCCTTTTTAATTTAAATGATAGCTGATGCCGGAACGCTTATAAATTTATAAATACCGTCTTGGTCTTTTCTACATATTGCACATCCAAACCTAATCCTTGCGCAAGCAGGGCCAGCGGAACATAAGTTTTCGATTCCTGGCCGATTTTGTTCAAAAAGGCCGGACTCGCCGTTGGCACGGATTTCCCTCCCGTTACAATTGTGCTGGAGCCGACCGGAATGACGACCTTTCGTCCGCCGTATGTAACCGTAGCTGTGCTGCTGCGATTATCCCATTGGGATTCCGCACCAATCGCATCTGTAATATCTTTAATGGCCAGGAAGGTCTGATTGTTCCGAAGCACCGGCTTATAGGGCGTCTGCAGCTTCTTACCTTTTATGACGACGTTAACGGGCACTCCGTCCCGCAAAGCTTCTGTCTCGCGATAGCTCCCCCACACTTCCTTGGCCACAACTTTGGCAATCGCTTCATAGCCCGCCTGATTAGGATGAATATCACCTCCGGGGAAAATGTGAGTAAACACAATCTCCCGCCCCTTAAACACCTCAGCCACATGCGCTGCCTTTACCAGTTTGCCCAATGTAGTGAATTCGGCCGCAATCCCTTCTACTGCCCCCGTAAAGCTGTTTGCCGCGCTCTGCAGTTGGCTGTAGATGGTCCCTCCGATTATTTTCGGTATAGGCTGATATTGATCCATCAAAATAATTTGCGCTTCTGGATTTATTTCATTGAGAGCCCGGATTACTTCTCGAACGTTAAAAATATAGGCATTCAGCAGATCTTCTCCCTTGGCTTCTATCTCAGCGATACTGTAATCATAATCATCCACATCTGAAATCAGCTGATACAGATCATTGCCGCCAATCGTAATCGTAATCAGATCCGCCCGTTCGATATTCGCTCTCGCCTCGGCAATTTCCGATGCCAGCACAGATATTCGAGGATCTGGCACTCCTCGCTGGATCGCCTCGGCCTTCACTGGTTTACCGCTCCCAATCGCGGTTACGTAATTTTTCAGTCCTTCGCTGGTCAGACCCAAGATGCCGTAGTTAAACGTCTTTGTCCGCCCGTAGTACAGGCCCTGCTCCCTCAAACGCTCCACATAGCCGTAAGGAGTGCTTTGCGCGGTCATTCCCGGCTCATAGCCAGCACTAATGGAATCGCCAAGGGCAACGATATTGTAATCCTTCTGGCGTACGGCAATCGGTAAAGCTTGCTCGCCGCGGGCCTTCTCTGCCGCCAGAAGCGCGGATGCCCCGGCCAGGATATTTGCCGGAAAAGAAAGCAGCAGCGCGAATACAAGCAACCCTGTCAGAGCGTGGCATATACCGTATTTATTTTTGAACAATTTCAACTCAACTCCTCGTCACACAAAAAGCCGGTGTAACAACCAAATCCAGCCGGCTTCACACTTGCACTGCTATTTGGCCGGACCGATGCGGAACAGCCACGTTTAGCAAAAAACAAGGGCCCGAATTAATCAGAGCCCTTCCCGCCACGTCCTGATTTCTTTAAATACTCATCGTAGCGGCCATCAAGCTCTTTGGCCATGCTCCGATACTTGATGGTTTCCTCTACGATCGGATCAAGCTCCGTCTGAATACGGATTTCGTATTTGTATGGAAGACTTTTGCGGCCTTCCTCAAGACGTTCTTCTTCGCTCTTCTCTTCGGCATCGCTTAGCAGCCCGCTAAGCTCTTCCTCCAAACGCTTCTCGTTATTTTCACTCATTCTGGGACACCCTTTCATCGTTGGATTACCAATGTACTAAGGAATTTCAGAACTAGTGTCTGCTAACAACGGCTCCAGCTATCCTCCGACACGGAAAATAAAGTTTGCCAGAAAGCGTAATACTTACTTCAAAATGCCAGTAGCCTCTGCTGCCTTTAAGGATTCGAGCATTTCACCGTGAATTTTGCCGTTTGTGGCCACAAGATGCTTCACGCCGAGATGATAGGGATTTCCCTCCGTATCCGTCACGGTTCCTCCCGATTCCTTCACCAGCAAGGCACCTGCCGCCACATCCCATACATTCAGCCCGATTTCATAATACCCGCTAAGACGTCCTGCTGCTACATAAGCAAGATGAAGCGCGGCCGAGCCACCGGCTCTTATACTGCGTGTCTGCATGGCAAGCGCGTTAATGCCCTTCATATTCGTTGGCAGGGCAAATTGGCGGTCCGGATTAAAGCCAACGGCTACTACGCTGCTGGACAGATCCGCATCCTCCGATACGTGGGTCGGGTTGCCGTGCACGTATGCCCCTTTCCCTTTCTCGGCCACAAACAACTCATCACGGAGCGGATCATAAATCACACCGACGACCACTTCGCCTCGATAAGCCAATGCGAGCGATACGCAGAAGAATGGAAAGCCATGTACGAAATTAGTCGTGCCATCTACCGGATCCACGATCCACAAATAGTCCGAAGTACTCGCTTTGGCCAAAGCTTCCGCTGAAGCATCGGCGCCTGGCGGCATACCTTCTTCCCCCAATATTTCATGATCGGGAAAATGAGTAAGAATCAGCTTGCGGATCATTAGCTCCGCACCCTTATCCACATCCGTCACCAAATCCTGTGGGGATAGCTTCGTATCGAGTTGCTTATACGTGCCAAGCCTGCTCTTAATCCATTCACCAGCTTTGGAGGCCGAGTTAATAGCTACAGCTGTCGGACTTTTACTGCCCACCACGTTGTCGTTTGGTTCCACTAATGTTCACTCTACTTTCTATCTTAATCTTGTAATCTGCTCTTGATAAAACTATACGCCTTGAGGATCATAAAGTTGCATCCTTTTACCCCGCCCTGACTGCAATCGGGCAGCTTGACCGAAATGTCCTTCCTTATGCAAAAAGCCCGTAACCAGCACAGGACAAGCACCTGACAGCCGGGAACGAACTTTCCTTATCATGTAAGCAATTATGCACCGACGATGTTGTATCCGCCGTCGACAAATATAACTTCTCCAGTAATACCGCGAGACAGGTGACTGAGCAGGAACATTGCCGTATCGCCCACTTCTGCGGTTTCTGTCGTTTTGCGCAGAGGTGCTTTCTCTTCAACCTGCTTCAAAATCGAGTTGAAATCGCTGATGCCTTTAGCAGCGAGCGTACGGATGGGTCCGGCAGAAATCGCATTTACACGGATATTCTTCGGTCCAAGATCGTTCGCTAAATAGCGGACAGAAGCTTCCAGAGCTGCTTTGGCTACACCCATAACGTTATAGTTGCGCATGACACGCTCTGACCCCATATAAGTCATCGTCATAATGCTGCCGCCTTCTGTCATGAGCGGGGCAAGACGCTTTGATACGGCCACGAGCGAGTATACGCTAATATCGTTGGCCAGCGCAAAACCTTCACGGGACGTGTCCGCAAATTCTCCCGCCAAATCCTCCGCCTTCGCAAAGGCAATGCTGTGTACAACGCCATGCAGCACGCCGAATTCACCTTTCAGCGTATCGGCCAGTCTATCGATTTCCTCATCGACAGTGACGTTACATGGAAGAATAAGCGAGTTAGGAATCGTTTCGGCCAGCTTGCGCACCCGGCCCTCCACGCGCTCACTCTCGTATGTAAACGCCAAGCGGGCACCCTGTTCAGCCAAGCTTTGAGCAATCGCCCATGCGATGCTGCGATCGTTGGCAACGCCCATTACAATAATATTTTTACCTGCCAGTAATTCTCCCATAGTAGAACCTACCTCCAACTAACACTGTATTTTTGTTTACTTCATTTTGCTCAGCTTATATTGCTGTTTCTTATTTTTGTTCAACTTACCTTATTTCGGCTGCTTTTTCAAGCAATAACCGGCGTTAAGGGACAATTCGGACACATGCTTCATTCAAAATATGAACTCCGTCGCCCTCATATTGACGCAGGTCCTCCATCAGCTTAAAAAGGGCGCCATCCTTCAATTTCGCTTCGAGCATCACATCAATCCGATCGGTTGAAGCTGCGATCGAACGTAGAAAATCAAGCAAAGGTGAAACGTTGACATGGTCTGCATGCCCTCTGGGGTCGCTCATGCTTTTGGGACTAGAGGCGTGAATTTTCGGCGGAAGCGGCTCTTCTCCTTGTGAATCCGCCTGTGCAAATGGCGACTGCCACGTATTCATTATACGCGGCCACAAGTCCGTCGGTTGTTCTCCCTCATTGTTCACCCACTGATGATGAATATCGAGCACCATCGGTATTCCGAGCGACTCACACAGCGCAAGCGTCTCTGGAGCATTAAACGTCTTATCGTCGTTCTCGAAGGTCAGCCTCTGCTTAATACGGCTTGGGAGAGACGCAACATTCTCTTTAAAGCGGCCGGCGGCCGACTGCTTATCTCCATATGCACCGCCAACGTGAATGTTGTTCTTCGCCCGTGCGTCCAAGCCCATCGCATCGAGCATCGCCACATGATGGCAAAGATCGCGGATGGAGCTTTGCAGCACCTCCGGACGCGGCGTGCTTAGCACCGTAAAGTGATCCGGATGAAACGAAACGCGCATGCGATGCTGTTTAACATAATCACCTACGGCTTTAAAGGATGCTTCGAGCGCATTGTACGGGTCCCAATCCACTAAAGCTTCGTGCGTCGCCAACGGCAACAGCTTGGAGGAAAAGCGGTAGACCTTAATATCATTCGCCTCGTTATGCCGCAATAGCCGGAGCGTATTGTGCAAATTTTCCGCCGAGATCGCCTCCAAACGGCGTATAGCTGCCGCTCGGTCACTCAGACCGCTGAACGTCTTGTAAGTCATAGTTTTGGATGGAGAAGCGTTCTTTACGACCGTTGACATGGCTACGTATCCGAAGCGAACAATCAAATGGAGTCCACATCCCCGAAGAACATTTCATGCGCAAGCGCTGTCTGCACAGCAGATTCCTGCTCTGTCAATTGACGAACAAGCTGCAGTTCCACCGATGTCACTTCATCTCCGTTAAAATTAATTTCCGATACGCAGGCGGTAATTTTGACGATCGCCACAGCCTTGTTATCCGGTGAATAAGCAATCACCTTTTGCCCGGTTGGGTACACCCGCAGCCCTTCCTTGAGCATTTTTCCGCGCCCATACTCGAGAAGCTCATAAAGCTCCTGCTCCTTCTTGAATTTACATACTGAATTGAATTCGGTTTGAAAGCCCATAGCTCTACTTCCTTTCCATCTCCGTAATCGTTCGCCGCCCATTCTGCCTGGACGGAGAGCAAATCGTGCCCGGTTTTACTGCACACCATTTTCAAAGTTAAGATTTTGTCTGACCTCGTACCGCTCCAGTGCCAGTTCAATCAACCGGTCTAGCAGCATTTCATAGGAAAGACCTGTCTCCCGCCAAAGTAACGGATACATACTGTATGGAGTAAATCCTGGCATCGTGTTTACTTCGTTGATCCATACAGTTTGGTCGGATTTTTTTACGAAAAAATCTGCCCGGCACAACCCGTTGCCAGAAATCGCTTTAAATGCTTTGACGGCTAAGTCCCGAATCTCTTCCGCGAGCTCCGTATCCAGCTCGGCTGGAATTAGCATTTGCGATTTGCCATCCAGATATTTAGCCTGGTAGTCGTAATATTCACTGGAGGACACAATCTCGCCCGGCACCGATGACAAAGGCTCCTCGTTGCCGAGTACACCGACCTCCACTTCACGGGCATCTACAAATTCCTCGACGATCACTTTAATGTCGTAACGGAGCGCTATCGCTATGGAGCTTAATAGCTCCTCTCGCGTTCTCGCTTTGGATATCCCTACGCTGGAGCCCAAGTTGGCCGGTTTGACAAAGCAAGGATAACGGAGCTTCTCTTCTATTCCCTGTACGATCGCGTGACTGTCACGCTCCCATTCCGATGCTGTGAAATAGCAGTATTCACACTGGGCAAGCCCCGCCTCTGCGAACAGCTTCTTCATAATCACTTTGTCCATACCAGCGGCTGACGCTAATACACCGGCACCTACGTAAGGCAGATTCGCGATTTCAAACAATCCTTGAATCGTGCCGTCTTCCCCATACGTTCCGTGCAGCAGCGGGAATACAACGTCAAGTGTGCTATGGCCGGTGGATAGCTTTTCGAACAGCATGTTAATCGCCGCGGACGTGTTATGCGCTCCGTTCTCCAGCTTCAGCTCCTCTAAAGCCGAAAATGGACCGGTCAGCTTGCTGCCTACCCGCCATTCCCCGCTCTTCGTAATATAAAAAGGAATTAATTCGTACTTCTCGTAGTTAAATGCCTGTGAAACCGCCAGAGCCGTTTGCAGCGATACTTCATGCTCCCCGGATTTACCGCCGTAAATAAGTCCGACGGTTAATTTGTCTTGTCCCATGATAAACCTCTTTCTTTGATAGTCATTGATTGCCGCGCTGGCCTCATGTCAAAAGAAAAACGTCCATCGACGTACTTTCTAAGAAGACAAACCGCAATTCATCTACCGACGTCTTCTCTAAGAAGACAGACCATGATAAGCGGTAATTTTCTTGCGATGATAAAATTGTTCCAGCTCTCCTGAAAATTTATTAATTCAATAATCTTCAGAAATAATCCGCAATCCGGAAAAAACGATAAAGGGTGTTCTCCGTCCAGGCATATGAATCCCGGTAATCCCAGTAACGGTGCTTACTTGGAGTCGTATGCGCATTTACAAGCGGCATGCCGCCCGCATCGAACGCGGTCACAATCGTGCTGTGCTGAAAACCGCCGTCTCCATCCCAATCATAAATGATGACATCTCCCAACTGGAGCTGTTCGGGCCTTTCCACGGCCTCTGCCCGGAGTCCTGATTTACTGTAGGTCAGCAGGCGTTCTAAGGCATTCGCCACAGACCAGCTGTAGCTCCATGCTTCCCGGCCGCCAACATACCCTTTGTACCACCAGCCGGATTCCCTTTTTCCAGTATAGTTTATTGGGGCTCCTCCTGCAAAGAGACACTGGGATATATAATTGGTGCAATCTACTTCAAAAGCGGAAAATTCCGGGTTAAAACTCTCCCACCAGCGGTCGGCGTACAATACAGCGTCCTCGCGGCGGTAAGCTGTGCTTCGCGAAGCCCCACCTCCAAGCACCTTCCTATTCAGGTAGGGTCCCGGCAATGAACCGCGTTCCCGCCCCTCCCACTCGCCTGGACTGTCGGGCAGCTTAAGAGGAATATGGCGCTCTGCCACGGGCTGGTCGATTCGTGTAATGATCCATTCATTTCCATCCCGCTGAAGCGTCAGACGCTGCCTGTCGATGATCTCCTCCTGGTGGCGGGCGCCTCCCTTCTCATAATTCGTTTTGCGGGCTAACTGCAGCTCGATCTCCACTTCGCCGCTGCGGCTCTCAATTTCCCGCAACAGCCTGGCCCTGGTCTCGCTTCGCAGCGGAGTCGCGCCGCGTTCCTTATACCACTCCTGAAGCTTCCGCTTCCGCTCGCCACGGCGGAGCAAATATTGTAAATCAGCCACAATGGCGTCATCATTTCGGGGACGATAATCCACCTCATCCTGATTATGCTGGTTCACGTACAAGGATAACGTTCTTCTCCAATCATCGTTCAATTCAATCCCCTCCTCATCATTTCCATTTATATGAGAGAAGTGGATTGAGTATGTACCGGAAAAACTTGCTCAGTAGGCGTCCTGCCTTAGAAAAACAAGCGTTCTGCCAACAAAAAGTTCTTTACTCCCAACAAGGAGGACGGTATACTTAATGTAGTGATATTTTTTGAAATAGTGTTTCATCTAGTGAAACAAGGAGGTTCATTCATGACAACGAAAGATTTTTTCTCTGTCTCCCGTAATCTCGAAGTTGGGGGAAAGAACTACCGTTACTATGATTTGCAGTTGCTGGAACAACAAGGTCTCGGTTCAATTTCCAAGCTGCCTTTTTCCATTAAAGTGCTGCTGGAGGCTGCCGTTCGTCAATTTGATGGAAGAGCAATTACCGAGGAACACGTAAAGCAAATCGCCGGCTGGAGTGAAGGTCAGGATCAGAACAAGGAAATTCCTTTTATTCCTGCCCGTATCGTTCTGCAGGACTTTACAGGCGTGCCTGTAGTCGTTGATCTCGCTGCAATGCGTGATACAGTGAAGAAAGCAGGCGGTGATCCAAAGCAAATCAACCCGCTTGTTCCTGTTGATCTCGTCATTGACCACTCTGTCATGGTCGATGCTTTCGGTACACCGGAAGCTCTGGAATATAATATGAAAGTGGAATTTGAACGCAACGAGGAGCGCTATCGTTTCCTTCGCTGGGCCCAAACCGCTTTCAATAATTTCCGCGCTGTTCCCCCAGCTACCGGTATCGTTCACCAGGTCAACCTGGAGTATCTGGCTTCGGTGGCCGCCACTAAGACGATCGACGGCGAGACCGTTGTATTCCCGGATTCCCTCGTCGGTACTGACTCCCATACGACGATGATTAACGGTCTGGGCGTTGTCGGATGGGGGGTTGGCGGCATTGAGGCGGAAGCCGGCATGCTCGGCCAACCGTTGTACTTCGTTGCACCTGAAGTTATTGGGTTCAAGCTGGTAGGCAGCCTGACAGAAGGCGCTACTGCAACTGACCTAGCACTTACTGTAACGCAAATGCTCCGTAAAAAAGGCGTCGTCGGCAAATTCGTCGAGTTCTACGGACCAGGTCTGGCCAATATCAGCCTTGCTGACCGGGCAACCGTAGCCAATATGGCTCCCGAGTACGGTGCGACGATCGGTTACTTCCCTGTCGACAACGAGACGCTGTCCTATTTGCGCAGCACAGGCCGCTCTGAGGAGCAAATCGCTTTGGTCGAAGCTTATTACAAAGCGCAAGGCATGTTCCGTACGAGCGATACTGTAGATCCAGAGTTCACGGATCTGATCGAGCTTGATCTCGCTTCCGTCGTGCCAAGCCTTGCTGGCCCAAAACGCCCGCAGGATCGCATCGAGCTGACGGATATGAAGGAGAACTTCAACGGCATTATCCGCACTCCAGTCGATAAGGGCGGCTATGGCCTTAGCGATGAGAAGGTAAACCAGAAAGTTACCGTCAAGCATCCGGACGGCAGCACTAGCGAGCTTGGAGCCGGCGCAGTTGTCATCGCTGCGATCACGAGCTGTACAAACACCTCGAATCCAAGTGTTATGATCGGCGCAGGCCTGCTTGCCAAGAAAGCGGTCGAGCGCGGCCTTACAAAGCCGGGCTATGTGAAGACCAGCTTGACGCCAGGTTCGCTTGTCGTTACCGAATACCTGAACAAAGCCGGACTTATCGATTCCTTCGAAGCGCTCGGCTTCCACGTTGCCGGTTACGGCTGTGCGACCTGTATTGGTAACTCCGGTCCGCTTCCAGATGAAGTTAGCGCAGCGATTGCCGAGAATGACCTTACTGTAGCCGCTGTACTGTCCGGTAACCGGAACTTCGAGGGCCGTGTTCACGCCCAGGTTAAAGCGAACTATCTGGCTTCTCCGCCGCTCGTTGTAGCCTACGCATTGGCTGGAACGGTAAATATTGATCTGCAAAGCGAGCCACTCGGCTACGATCAAAATAATCAGCCGGTTTATTTGAAGGACATTTGGCCATCTTCGGCAGAGATCAAGGAAGCGATCGGTCTCTCCGTTAGCCCGGAAATGTTCCGCAGCAAATACGAGAACGTATTTACTCAGAACGAACGCTGGAACGCCATTCCAGTACCAGAAGGCGAATTGTATGAGTGGGATGAGAAGTCCACGTACATTCAAAACCCGCCGTTCTTCGAAAAAATTGGCGACGGCCTGCAGGACATCACTGATATCCGCAGCGCTCGCGTGCTCGCTTTGCTTGGCGATTCGGTCACAACCGACCACATCTCGCCGGCAGGTAATATCTCGCCGACAAGTCCGGCCGGCATTTACCTGAACGATCATGGCGTGGCCCGCAAGGACTTCAACTCCTATGGCTCCCGCCGTGGTAACCATGAGGTCATGATGCGGGGGACATTCGCCAACATCCGTATTCGCAACCAAGTCGCTCCAGGTACAGAAGGCGGCGTAACGAAGTATCTGCCTACAGATGAGCTTATGTCCATCTACGATGCTTCAATGAACTACCAGGCAAATGGCCAAAATCTCGTCGTCATCGCTGGCAAAGAGTACGGTACAGGCAGCTCCCGCGACTGGGCGGCCAAAGGAACTTACCTGCTTGGCGTTAAAGCCGTCATCGCCGAAAGCTTCGAGCGGATTCACCGCAGTAACCTGGTCGGCATGGGCGTGCTCCCGCTCCAGTTCCAGGACGGACATGGCTGGAAGACGCTGGGGATTGACGGTACAGAGACGTTTGATATTATCGGGCTGAGCAATGACGTTAAGCCTGGCCAAGAACTGACCGTTGTAGCGACCCGCCAAGACGGCACGCAGTTTGAATTTACGGCAATCGCCCGTCTCGACAGCATGGTCGACGTCGACTACTACCACAATGGCGGCATTTTGCAAACTGTACTGCGGCAAATGATTCAATCTAACAACTAATATTAAATACTTGTTTTTAGGAATGTTCTATCCAACTTTTGGGTGGGACATTCTTTTTTTGTGCAAATTTCGCAGGTACAAGAATTTAAAGGTAGGCAGCGATTAGTTGGGGAGTAGGAGTGAGTTGCTGGTGAGTAACTGGTGAGCGGGTGATAAGTAGCTGGTGAGTAGGTGGTGAGTAGGTAATGAGCAGATAATGAGCAGATAATGAGCAAGCAGTAATCGAGTTTGAACTGTATTTGTACTGCAACGGACCCTGAATCCGCTATTTGGCTAAAATACGTCGATCACGGCAAGCTAACGGACTCAGATGCACTTATTTGTATATAATACCCAAAAAACTGGACAATAATTACTAAATAAGGTCTTCTGTGTCCGTTACTTACTGGAATAGTTGAAATATGCGCAAATAGCGCCTCCTGTGTCCGTTACTACCTTTACTAGCTTGCCTTCACTACCTTTACTGCCATTACTGACTTTACTGCCATTACCACCTGCACCACCGCAACCACCATTACCATCAAATCAAATCAAATCAAGCCAAGCCAAGCTAGGCAAGCCAAATCAAATCAAACAAGCCAAGCCAGGCCAGGCCAAGCTAGGCCAAGCCAAGCCAATTCAAGTCAAGACAAGCCAAACAAACTAATCGAGCCTCCTGCCACCTGACATTCAAAAAAGCATTGCTTATATTCGTTGTAACTGTTATAGTATATATATAACAGATAGTAAGTGGAGGTGTCATATTGATTATTGAACTTGATATGCAATCGGATATCCCTATTTACACCCAACTGGTCAACCAAATTATCGAAGGCATTGCCAGCGGACGGTTGAAGTTGGGGGAACCCCTTCCCTCGGTTCGGAGTTTAGCCGCGGATATCGGCGTTAACCTGCATACCGTAAACAAGGCTTATACCCTGCTCAAGCAGGACGGATATATTCAGGTGCATCGCCAGCGCGGCGTCGTCATTGATCCAGAAGGCATGCCCCCTGTGACGGAGGAATTCATGGCCAAGCAGCACAGCCAGTTGAAGCCAATCGTCGCAGAAGCGATATGCCGGGGAATGGGCAAGCAGCAGTTGATTGATATGGTAGAACTCATCCATAAGGAAATCACAGAGACCGACAACGAAAAGGGGAATGCTTAATGACACTATTATTTACCCTCACATTTTTATTTATGTTTATACCCATTTCAGCTCTTCTTGCTTTTATGCCTTATTTAACGAGGGAGACCGTAAGCTTCGGTATTTCCATTAGCGAGGAAGTCTTCCGCAGTGAGCCGCTCCGCAAAATGCGAAAGAAATACGCTGTAATCAGTTTGGCTTTCTATATTCCTATATTTATTATCTGTATCTATGTATCAATGCAGAGCAGTGCTGAGCTCCAGAGTGTGTTATTTGGAGTTATGATTTGTCTGATTGTGATCTTTTCCTTGGCTTTAAATATAACTTTTTATTTTAATATGAAAAAACTGAAAGCCTCGCTTCCCGTATCTGTTCAGAAAAAGGCTGTGTTGGCTGTCGACACTTCCTTCCACCGTCAGAAGCTTGTATTGTCGAATAAATGGTATATTATCCATCTTATCCTTTCGCTTGTTAGCGCAGCTGCTGCTCTCATTTATTATGACAGCATTCCGGAACAGATTGCGATGAAGTTTGACTTGCAAGGCAACATCATCAACAGTGTCGCAAAATCGTATGTAACCGTACTGTATCCTAATCTCATGCAATTATTTATCATAGCGCTGTTTATATTTGTTAACTGGAGTATTCAACGCAGCAAACAGCAAATCAGCCCCGGTAATCCTGAGCATTCTGTGCGGCAAAATGTAGCTTTTCGCCGTCGCTGGTCCTTGTTTTCTATATTATCCGGACTTACGATTGTCGGCCTGTTTTCCTTCATACAATTGAATATGATTCATCCGCTGGAGAACAGCACAATGATGTTCGTCAGCCTGCTGCTCCCCCTATTTATCGTACTCTTTGCAATCATTCTATCCATTACGATTGGTCAAGGTGGCAGCCGGATTGGCCGTTCGAAGGACGGCTCCCCCGTCGTGCCCGTGAATGATGACGATTACTGGAAGCTGGGCATGTTTTACTACAACCCGAACGACCCTTCCCTATCCGTTGAGAAAAGAGTCGGCATCGGCTGGACGATCAATTTCGCCCATCCTGGGGTTTGGTTCATTCTGTCAGGCTTAATTATCGTTATTGCCATAGGGCTCTTCCTGGGACTTTAACGATCCATGAAATATGAAATATGACATATGATTTATGACATATGACAATTAACAATTAACAAACTAAAACATTATAACGGCAAAAACATCTAAACAGGAGAAGCCGTCACATGGCTTCTCCTGAATTTAACTGCGCCAAAGCCAGATTACGTCAGATACAGAGCTTCAGCATCATCTTCCCATCGCGGCTGCATTTAAGCTACGGAACCCGGGGCCATCCGAGGCCAACCAAAGCCAACCAAGGGCAAACAAGGGCAAACAAGGGCATTCCCGCTAAAGGTTGACCACTCGTCATATGACGCCTGACCAGGACAGACGCCGTGCGCTGGGAGCTTCTAGCGATGCAGAAAAGCGATAATATCCTGGAGTTTTCCGTCATTCGCCGGGTTTGAGCGCAGTTCAGACCACCTCATCCTTCACTACCTTACTAATTGCACTGTCTTACTATCTCTTTATATTTTTTAACTCAACTTTCGTACTTAAATAAGGGCTTAAGTGTAGACCCTCCAAGTTGGATTTAGCTGGATTCCATGTGTTTATTTTGTCTATCTTGCGCCAATGACGCGAAATAGCTGTATTCCGTGTGTCAAAAACATCGTTTTGGGCCTTATTAGCCTTAAACCTCATTTTAACGGTAAGAAATCCAACTAATTATACATTCAGAGATAGAGTACGGCTTTTAAATACAACAAATCCAGTTATTATGCGCGATGAATCAGAGGGTATTCGAAATATTATGCCCACGAGAGAATGCAAAAGCTCGGCCAAAGGCTGCGCAAGGAACTTTATGCCCGCAATCTGCAACTGTATTTTAACGGCAAAGCTCCAGGACACAAAGAACCGTGCGCTTGCGGAAGCAGTAAAAAGTACAAGGCCTGCTGTGCCATTACCTCTTCAACATAACCCGTCCTTTCACAGCATGATACAAATTTAGGCATGAATCATCATGCCCATATCGCGGGCCGCTTCGACCAGCACAGGGCCGAATTCAATCAGAGTTTGTGGCGACAGCCTGCTGACAGGCCCCGATACGGACAGAGCCGCAGCTATTCCCCCGCTTCGATCAAAAATCGGCGCGGACACCGCGGCAGCCCCGGGCTCACGCTCCTCATAACTGGTTGCATATCCGGACTGCCGAATGTCCTGGAGCTGGGACACATATATTTCCTTATCAACCGCCGCAGGCCAGTCCGGGCTGTTCAGTACGGCTTGCAATACCGATTCATCGGCATAAGCGAGCAGCACCTTGCTGGATGCGCCGACATAAAGCGGCAGCCTTGCACCAACCGGAGCTACTCTGCGAATAGCCTGATTGCTCTGAACCGCTTGGATTCTCAGCCGATCTGTACCGTCCCGCAAATAAAGGCTAACTGTTTCCCCCAGCCGATCGCGAAGCTGCTCCATTTGTGGAAGCAGCAGGACAGCCGGATCATCGCTATGCGACAAATGCGCAGACAGCTCCCATATTTTTAAACCCAGCCTATATTTTTCCGTTGCCGTATCACGAATGACAAAGCCTTTATCCTCTAGCGTCGTCATCAAGCGATGCACCGTACTTTTGTGAAGTCCGATACTGTTGGCAATTTCCGTTAGTCCGAGCTCATTCCCCTTCGTAAAGCACATCAATATATCAAGCGCCCGCTCTACCGCGCGAACGGTTAATTTTCGGTCTTCCATCCGACCTCACCTCTCCATAAGTTTCACTACGTGAAACGTGGTTACATAAATTATATGTAAAACATTCTCAATCGTCAATGCATCACGTACGCATTATCATCCTATCATTGACTTTACTGAACCTATTGCCTTACGATATTTTTATAAGATTCGCCTGGAATCGACATATTAAGATTTATTTCATCTGATCCCTGGTGTATGCCCGGGTATATATTGTACTAAATATATGATGAGGAGGGGAAGAACATGAGTCCAACAACCCGGAGTGATCTTCCCTTAAGATCAGGACTGAAAGACACTCCACCGCCACAGACGCGCATATTGTCCGCACGGCAGGTCAGCCTCAAGCACATTTTAGTGGCTCTTCTGCTATCTTCCTTGTTTTTTCTAATATTCTGCTTCATTGTCCTGCACGGATATATTGCCTGGGTGCTGTCCAATCCTAATGTTGCTCCTTTGTATTCCAATCCGAAGCTGTCCAAAAATTTAGCATATGAAGATGTTTTTTTCCCGGCGGCAGATAGCAGCCGCATGATGCAAGGCTGGTACATTCCGGCTGAGCATTCCACGAAAACGATTGTATTTAGCCATGGCTACGGAGCGAACCGCGAAGAGCCCTGGGTACCAATGTACGATTTGGCTCATTACGCCAATCGCCTCAATTATAATGTCATTATGTTCGACTATGGCTTCGCGGCACAGACGAGTAAGGAGGTCGCGACCGGCGGCAAGAAGGAAGCGGAACAGCTGCTGGGTGCAATTCAACTTGCCAAACAACGCGGAGCAGAAGAAATTGTTGTATGGGGCTTCTCCATGGGAGCAGGCACAGCGCTTCAGGCAGCGCTAACAAGTAAAGATATCGATGCCATGATTCTGGACAGCACCTTCCTGCTGGAGCCTGATACGATGTACCATAATATCCGCCAGCATATCGATTTGCCACGGCACCCTTCCCTGGAAATTATCGGTCTCCTGCTTCCAGTGCTGAACGGAACGAGCATGCGCCAAATTCCGTATACCGAGGTCAAAGCGAACGATTATCCCTTCCCAACCCTGTTTATCCATGGAACAGAGGATGAGAAGGCGCCTTATCCTATCGCCGAGAAGCTGGCTGAGAACCAGACGAATGCCGCTTCAGACGTCTGGATCGTGCAAGGCTCGCATCATGAGATGATTTTCCGGGAGCATCCGAAAGAATACCTTCGCAAAGTTTCCAAGTTTCTAAGCAGTGTAGAGCCCGCGAAGGCGAAATAATATTAATTGCGGCCCGTATACCAAGGCATAGGCCAACCCTTCATTCGCATAATCTTGTATTGCCGATTAAATCGAAGGAGGTTAACCCGATGCTATTGGTCTACGGGCCCTATTTGCCTGTCCGCATTCTGGAAGAGATCCGCTTCTGGAAGCAGCAGGAGGCAGAGCATACCGACGTAATTAAAGCCATCGTTCCTGGACTTGAGCCTTACTATGTTCAACTTCTGAACGATTGGAAAAGAGTGTTTGAAGAGACTACGCTAGCCGCCAACCAATTACTGCAGTATGCAACGTCCTCCCAGCATGCCGCCTGTGATCCGAAATTAATACATGAGACAGAGAAGCTGCTGAACACCGCATTCCGCCAATCTCATGAATTCGTAAGACAACTGTATACGATTCTGGACTGCAGTCATGCGGTAAAAGCTGTCCCGCTTGCGAAGACCGTCCTGCTCCACATTATCCGCGAGTCGGAATATTTCTTGGGTGTGCTGGAGACGTTGAACTCCCCTGGCGCCATCAAAAGAAACTCTGAGCAGTTCCCTTCCACCCCTGATCTTCAGCAAATTGCAGGCGACCCGCATCAGCTGCTGGGAAATGGTTTCCCCGATTCAAGCCCAGATTTATCAGACTTCGGCCCGGATTTCGACTCGAAACCCAGAACGGAACCCTGGTCGGAGTCCTGGTCGGAGCCAAAGCTAAAAATTGCGGCCTATGAAGAGGAAATGACAATCAATGACAACAGGGATAAGGACGATGCCGTTCCGATTGGCGGACATACGCTGCCCCCGCTTCCTTATCCTTACAACGCATTAGAACCGCATATCGATGAGAAAACAGTGCGCATACATCATGACATCCATCATAAGAGCTACGTTGACAATCTGAATAAAGCAGAGAAGAAACTGCAGGAAGCCCGTAAATCGGGGAATTTCGACCTGATAAAGCATTGGGAGCGGGAGCTGGCATTCAACGGTGCTGGACATTACCTGCATACGATCTACTGGGATACAATGAATCCCAAAGGAGGAGGCAAGCCCCAAGGCGAACTTGCTGAGCAAATCCGCAAAGACTTCGGCAGCTATGAGGCATTCAAGAATCAATTTACGAATGCCGCGGATAAAGTGGAAGGCGGCGGCTGGGCCATTTTAGTCTGGAGTCCGCGCAGTCATCGCCTGGAAATTTTAATGGCCGAGAAGCATCAGAACTTATCGCAATGGGATGTCGTTCCGCTGCTCGCGTTGGATGTCTGGGAGCATTCCTATTATTTAAAGCACCAAAATGAGCGGGCGAAATATATTGCCGACTGGTGGAAAGTCGTTTACTGGCCGGAAGTCGCAAAACGATTTGAAAAGGCTAGGCAGCTCAAATGGCAGCCGTTTTAATTTTAAATACATTTGCAAAGAAAAACGGCTGCCTCTCGGTTCTTCACCGATAAGCAGCCTGTTTCTTTATGGCTGTCAACCATCCTGGGTAAGCTCACGCGTTAAGCTTCTGCGCCCCAAGTAGGCAGAGTATGGCCATAACACGGCGATAACAGAAGCGGTTACAGCCCCAGTGAGCACGCCCATTACCTGATAATTAATCCGCATGCCCACCGGATCGATTAACATTAAGGCATAAGATAGCAAAATGCCGATTGCCGCTCCCAGCAGCAAGCCGGTAACAGTGTAAGCGAAGGCTTGTGTTAAGACGACTCTGGAAATGCCGCCACGGGTAACAGATAACGTACGCAGTATCGCCAGTTCTTTTCGCTTGGAATGAAAATTGTTTAAAAGGGAATTAATAACGCCTATTAACACGCCCGCCAGCATAACGATTAAAACGATAATAAACAGCGACCATCTTTGATAGAACATTTGCTTGGAATTTTGCATCGTTTGCTCATACGTGTCAATCCTCAGTCCGGGAAATTGCCCTTTGAGTGCTTCTAATTGCGCCACGAGCTGTTCTGACGGTTCCGAGGAACTGATAAATATCTTCTTCACATAAATGTAATCCGTGATATATGGCGTATTGCTCCAATCAATAAAAATATGTTCTCCAAAAACACCCGGCAGCTTATCGACAACCCTCGCCACGTTAAACCGGCTAACCGGTATATCAGCCTGTCTGGAGTTGGAGTATAAGCCAAGATCCAGCGCATCGCCCTCGCTAATTTGATAGCGGTCAGCAAATGGCTTAGTTATATACACCGCCTCTCTTAAAGAGCCGTCGTAGCCGGGAATCAGCTGCTGGTCGATCATATCCTGAAGATCCGCCATAACATAGTTAATATGCGCATTTGTTTCTTCATACCACATTCGCCCCGCGACATTGCTGCTCACTATACTTGCTCCCTCTACTCCATCAATACGCGCCAAAGCAGACCGCAGTTCTGCATAATCAACCAAAGCCGAATCCTGAGCCCGGCTGGATATGAGGATATCCGTAGGATAATTGCCCCTGATATAGTTGGCTTCGTTCCCCTTAATCGTCGTCATCAGTGTCGAGCCTACTACTGCAATAATCATCGTTATACTAAGTGACAGAATGACAAATGTATTTTTTCTCACTTGCGGAATGACATTCTTGATTGCGACAAACGACACTCTGCCAAGCAAGCGCTGGATGACGGGAAGAAGCCCCGTCAACAATGCCGATAAATAGAGCGGGAACAATACGAATACGCCTATAATAAACAGCAGTATTCCCAATAACACTAGCAATGCATCACTGTCATATGAAGCAGTCAAAATCTTGCCATAGATAAGAAGGAATATACCTGCGGCCATAATGAATTTCCCCAGCTTTCGCCGTGCCTTTGTAAAGGAAAAATCACCCTTCTCGTTACCCTGCAGAACTTGCAGGGGAAGTATAGTACTGGCCCGATAAGCTGGTATCAGCATAAATATTTGTATTACCGCTATGTCCGCTATAAGTACAACGAACGCTAAACCAAAATTAAAGGAAAGATCTTCAACAGAAACAGCGAACAAACGCTCAAACCAAACCCTTGAATATTTGCTGGCTAAGAAAGCCGAAATATATCCTAAAATTCCTCCCGTTATATTGATGATCAGGCTTTGAATAAAAATAATTTTAAACAAATCATCCGCCCGCGCCCCAATCGAACGCATAATGGCAAATTGCTCCTTGTACTTATACAAATAAGTCTGGAGGTTAGAAGTGATCAGCAGCGCCGTAACAATAAGCACCAGTACAGACAGTACGATAATAAATATGCGCAAGGAGATCAGATTGGACTTAATGCCTTCCTCCTCCTCAACAATGTCTATCCGTAAGTTTTGATCCGCTTGCTTCAGCCACTTGGCGACTTCAAATGAATTCACTCCCGGCTCGTTTTTAATCAGGACATAGGAGGCTTCATTCTGAATGCCTGTCTGGACATGTATGAACTCCTTCAGCCTGTTTCTAGGCATAATCAGTAAGTCGTTCGTACTTCCGCTGCTGTTGTTCAAATCGGGCAATATTTCCTTTACAGTAAAGGGGATGCCCTCTAACATAATGGCTTGCCCGACCTCTGCATGCAGCGCTTCTGCCAGCCCTGCGTTTATAATGACTTCATCTGCAGAAATATTTTCCGTAAAATGATACTTGCTTTTAGTTAAATCATCCGATTCCGCACCAATGGTATATACGCTGCTATGAAGCTCATTTAGATACAAATGGTCGAGCAGCACAGGGGAAGACTCGGCAATGCCGGGAATAGAACTCATTTGCGCCAAAAGATCCGATTCGATCGGCAGCCTTTGCTCTGGATTAAATCCGGCCATAATGTCCATGTTTCCGTACAATTTCTTAATTTCATCACGATAGGATTGATTGGCATTAAAAATATAGATCGTCATCACAATAGTTAAGCATACGGCAATCGCAATGCTGATGACCGACGACAGCGAGAGAAAGCGGTTTGTTTTGAAAAAGCGAAAGGCCAGGTCCTTCACAGATTTAATCATGCCGATTTCTCCATAATCTGCTTCAACTTATCGAGAATGCAATCCATATCCGCTTCGTCCGTTGTCCGTACGTAGCTGTCGACAATTTCGCCATCGTGAAAAAATAAAATGCGATCCCCGTACGCAGCCACGTTAGCATCATGCGTAACGAGAATCATGCTTTGATTCAGACGCTCTTTCATTTCCACCAATACATTCAAAATTTCGTTTGATGTATTGTAATCCAGGTTCCCTGTCGGCTCATCCGCCAAAATAATCGGAGGCGACATAATGAGCGCTCTGCCGATGGCCACGCGCTGCTGCTGCCCGCCTGACAGTTGGATCGGCCGGTGCTTCCTCCAAGGCGTTAATCCCATCAGTCCGAGAATCTGATCTACCTTTTCCTTTAACAAGGCTTCATTAGCCCCTTTTAAAATCAGCGGCAATGCGATGTTCTCCTCCACCGTCAAATCCTTCAACAAATGGAAGGACTGAAAAATGTAACCGATATTTTCACCCCGATATTCGGTAGCGTGCGGTTCCGTAAACATCTTGTCCTGAATGACGCCGTTTAAAGTTATTTTGCCTTGATCCGGCTTGTCCAGCGCTCCGATAATGTGCAGCAGCGTGCTTTTTCCCGAGCCGCTGGTCCCCATGATTGCCAGCATTTCTCCTTTTTTCAAATCAAAAGTGACATTCTTTAGCGCGGATACGCTATGCTCTGTTTCCTCATATGTCTTCGTTAAATTATCCGCCGATAAGATGATTTCCTTGCTCATAATTCACCTCGTAAAAATTGTTAAGCACCAACGTCAGCCAACCAAAGCATAGAAGCGATTCCTAAACTATGTATAATTTCCTTCATTTACAAATAATATCATGAACAAATAAAAAAAACACCCCCTGCACATGTCACTGGTCAAGTGTCCGGCAGCAACATGCCTAGGGATGTTATTTACACCATACTATATTCAGTTCTCTACTCTTTAATTAACGAGATAGTTCAGTTCTCTACTCTTAATCAGCGACATAATTCAGCTCGCTACTCTTTAATTAGTGACAAAAACTCCGCTCTCGACGCAGCATCCGAACGGAACGTTCCCCGTACCGCAGAGGTCACCGTCTTGCTGCCCGGCTTCTTGATCCCGCGGGCGCACATGCAGAGATGCTCCCCCTCTACGACAACCATTACAC
Organism: Paenibacillus fonticola DSM 21315; assembly: GCF_000381905.1. Classification (GTDB taxonomy): domain Bacteria; phylum Bacillota; class Bacilli; order Paenibacillales; family Paenibacillaceae; genus Fontibacillus; species Fontibacillus fonticola. Next base: position 53,910 of record NZ_KB907245.1, read on the forward strand.
CTTGCGGCTTCAGCACCTCGTCCATGATGTCGGCGATTTGCGATGTGATGCGCTCCTGTACCTGCAGCCGGCGCGTGACCGCTTCTACCAGACGGGCCAGTTTGCTTAATCCGGCAATTTTTCCGCTAGGGATATAACCGATATGCACTTTACCGAAAAAAGGGGCCGTGTGGTGCTCGCATTGACTGTAATACACAATATCCTTTACAATAACCAGCTCTTCATGATTTTCCTCAAACGTCACGCCAAGCACATCTCGTGGGTCTACATCGTAGCCGCCATATATTTCTTCATACATCCGGGCTACCCGAGCAGGAGTATCGATAAGACCTTCCCGCTCCACATCCTCACCAATCAGCTTCAAAATTTCGCGGACATGGTGTTCAATTTGCTCCCGGTTGGCTCCAACGCGGGTATTTACATAATCTTTGACGCCTGCCACTCGCGCCTCCTCCTTCCTGTTCTCCCTGTTCAGGGAGCAGTTTATGTGTGTTGCTAAATATAAAGCCTATTATTTCTTCTTGCGCCGGCCCTGAGGCTGGGACATTCCCTGCTTCTTCATCATCTGCTGGGCACGCTGCATTTGCTGCCCGTTCAGATTGTAGCCCATCTGCTTAGCCATCTTCTGAAGCATTTGCGGATCATTCTGCATCTTCGTCAATTGTTTGCGCAAATAAAATACACCAATGAAGAAACCGCCGATCAGACCGACGATCAGTGTAATAATAGGAATTACATAATTCATAGTTCCGCCACCCCTGTATTAAGTTGAAATGTTTCTTCCAGGCTGCCGTTAAGCAACTCAAAATATCATAACATCCCGCAACATACCTAGCAAATTAAATTCTAAAATTTAAGCTAAAACCGCCTCGATAAAAACGGTCGTTTCCACAGCAAGATCGACTTCCTTAATATCCATATCATCACCGGAGCCGCGAATAATCCGAATGACTGGGCGTCCCGGCAAGCCGCGGTGCTGGCTGACAACGACCCCTGTCTCCTTTGTGGAGAGCCGAACGGACGTCCCGTTCGGGTAGACAGAAATGATTCTGGTGAACTCGACCAGCACCTCATGGTCCAGTTCATGCTCGGAGGAGGCCATCAATCGTTCGCATGCTTCATGCGGCAGCAGCGGCGTGTTTGTGTTGCCTCCGCCACCGCCTATTAGATTATCGTACTTATTGGCGACGGCTACAATTTTGGGGAACAAGTGGATGCTGTCGCTGTCGAGCCCGCGGGGCAATCCGCTTCCATTCAAATATTCATGATGTTGAAGTGCAGTATGCGCAATCATCAGATTAAACTCCCGTTTGTTCTTCAGCACTTCGAAGCCTCGCCACGTATGATGGGAGTTCAGTTCCTCCTCGGATGCATCTTCCGGCAATGGTATCGCCTTGCCAATATCATGCAGCAGTGCTCCGATCGCTAAATCCTTGAGCTGGGAATAATTAAGCCCCATATTGAGCCCGATCATGGCGGACAGCAGACATACGTTCACAGCATGAAGGTAATCGTCATTGTCCGTTGTACGGATGTCTGTGAGCTGAAGCAGCACGCCCCGGTGATTCAGCACATCCTCCAGCAGGGCTTCCACGCTGACACTAACCTTCTTCGTGCTCCAGTCCTTGCCGGACCTCACCGCTTCCAAGGTATGGCTCATATCTTTGAAAATTATTCCTTTCGTCGACTCGCTAAGCACCTCTTCGAGCTCAATGTCTTCGAATTCCGGATCTTTAATGTAAAGCATTGTAACGCCGATACGCTTCAGCGTGTTAATCATGTAGACCGTAAGCTGGATTCCAGCCGACAATAGTACTGTTCCGTTAGCAGAATACACCGTTTTACCAAGGTACTGCCCCGGTTCGATATCCTCCACACTCATGAATCTCATGACCTTAGCCCCCTTGACGATCATTTGTCGTCTTATGTCAGTATACTGCCAGTTTCTGCTCCTCCAAAGACAGCAAGCTCTCCTTAATCGATAACCCGCCTCCATAACCGACAAGCGCTCCGCTGGAGCCGATCACCCGATGACAAGGGACGACGATCGGCAGCGGATTTTTATTGTTGGCACCGCCAACTGCACGTACAGCCTTGGGCTGACCAATATTCTCGGCAATCGACTTGTATGAAACGGCCGTGCCATAGGGAATTTCAAGCAAGGCTTTCCAGACTTTGCGCTGAAATTCAGTTCCCTGGATATCCAGTGCAAGCTGGAAGCTTTCCCGCTCTCCGGCAAAATACTCTTTCAACTGGCTGACAGCAGGAACAAACGGCTGTCTGGAACGAGTCAATGCCGCACCTTTGTAATAGCGTTCAGCCCATTTTTGCAAAAAATCAGCCTTGTCCGCATAATTGCCAAATTCAATATGGCACAGCCCTTCATTGCTGGCTACCAGCGTAAGCACACCTATAGGCGAATCCATTTCGGTAAAATACAAGCTCGCAGCCTCTATAGCCGCTTTTGCCTTCATATCCATTTGTTCCTCCATAACAGCTTGTGCTTTCATAGCCGCTTGTACTTTTATAGCCACCTGCGGTTTTTGATCGGCTTGTGTTCCTACATCCGCTTGCAGCTTCTTATCGGCTTGTGCCACAGCCGCTGGTGCCTTCATATCCGCATGCGGCTCTTTATCAGCTTGTACCCTCATAGCCGTCTGCAGCTTGTTTTCCGTTTGCGCCTCTTCCTTTTCAACCTGCCGTTCAACACCCTGCAGCTCAAGTTGCTTCTTCGCAGCATGCATACGTTCAAGCACCTCGGCATCCTGCTCGGTGGAGATGGCCCGGGTTATGGCCTGCAGGGCTTCCTCCCCGCCAATCCGGCTTAATGCCCACGCAGCCGTTCCCCTTAATACAGGTCTAGCATCCTTTCGCATGATATCTATTAATTTCGGCACAGATGTCTTATCTTTGAAGTTGCCGAGTGCAATAACTGCGTTTCGCTGAATCGGGTTTTTGCCTCTCCAGGCCGCGGCGCTCGTACCGAAACGCTCCCTGAACTGGCGGTTGCTCAGTTCCAGAATGGGCAAAAGCAGCGGCTTCACCGTCTCAGGATCCGGCTGTAATTCCGGCCGGTGATCCCACGATTTGCCCCTATTCTTCGGGCATACGATCTGGCATGTATCGCAACCGTACAGGCGATTTCCTATTTTTTTCATGAACTCGTCCTTAATGAAGCCTTTGGTTTGGGTCAGGAAAGAAACGCAATGCTGCGCGTTAAGCACCCCGGGAGCCACGAGTGCGCCAGTAGGGCAGGCATCGATGCATTTCGTGCATTCTCCGCAATCTTCAGTCACAGGAGTATCCGGCTCAAACGGAATGTTTGTAATCAGCTCGCCGAGATAAATCCATGAACCCCACTTCGGAGAAATGATCATACAATTTTTCGCTTTAAAGCCAATTCCGGCCCGCTCCGCCACAGCACGATCGACCAGCGCACCTGTATCGACCATGTTGACGATCCGCGCACCTTCTACCCTCTCCACAATGAACTCCTCCAGCCTGGTCATCGCCTCGCGAAGCACATTATGGTAGTCGCGGCCCCATGCCGATCTGGCCAAAATTCCCCGGCGCATCCCGGGCTCAGATTTCGGTGGATTATCCAGCTTGGAGGGATAGGCCACCGCGATGGAGATCAAAGAAGCTGGCCGCTCGAGCGACAGCTCAGGGTAAATCCGCTTATCGATGTCCGGTTCTTCAAACCCGGATTCATAGCCCTTGGCGCGGCGATCCAATAGTACATTTTTTAATGACAGGAACGGATCGGCCGAAGCGAAACCGATATCATCAATTCCCAGGGAATGAGCGGCATCCTTGATTTCCTGCTTCAGTTTTGCCCAACTGCTCTTCCTGTCCTGACCGTCTTCCGCCTTCGGCAGTTCTTTTGTTATCTCCTTCGGTAGTTCCTTCGTCGTCTCCTTCGACATTTCCGCTCCCTCCTTTCCTGGATTTGTCGTACTCGTGTACTCTGTCGCCGTGTCACCCATGTTAGCGATTGATTAAGTCATGTTGTTGAGCATATGCGGTGATTGAGCAATCAGATAGTAGGCATATCGTTATAGAGAACTTTTGGTTGTAAGTAAATCTTTTATGAGAAATCGTTTTAACAAGACGTTTATTAACGAGACATCCTGTTAACGAGCCATCCGTTTAATCGCTTCCCGGGCCAGAAAATCGCAATGATTGTTCAATTCATTGTCACTATGTCCCTTTACTTTAATATATTCGACCTGATGAATCTGCATCAGGCCCCATAGCTCCTGCCAGAGCTCCTGATTTTCGACAGGCTGATTTTTGCTGTTCCTCCAGCCGTTTTTCAACCAGTTGCGAATCCAGCCCTGCTTAAAGCAGTTTACGACGTAAGCAGAGTCGCTGTACACTTTCACCCGACACGGCTCCTTAAGCTGTTCCAACGCGGAAATGACCGCCTGGATCTCCATGCGGTTGTTCGTCGTCATCGGCTCACCGCCGGACAATTCCTTCCGGTGCCCATTATATAGCAGAACCGCTCCCCACCCGCCGGGCCCGGGATTTCCTGAGCAGGCTCCATCCGTATAAATTGTAATCTCCTTCACCAGATATCCTCCGCTCCAATGCGGCCTGTAACGGCTGCATTTTCCAATTTTACCCTTTTTTTAACAATTCCAATTACCATTCAACAATCCAATTATCATTCAATTATAACGCTCTAATTTTTATAGCGCCCTAATTTTTGAAATTGGCCAGAATACGAATTCTGCACGCCCGACAATATCTTTCTTCCGTACACTCCCAAAACTGCGGCTATCTTTACTTCGGCCATAATGGCGGTTATCGCCCATCACAAAATACTCGTCCTCCCCGAGCTGTATCTGCGCAATATCGCGGTCTTGAATTTCCACATCGGTATAAGGCTCGTTTAGCGGCTGACCATCCACATACAAAACATGATCGCGAACCTCAACCGTCTGTCCTGGCGTTGCGACAACCCGTTTTACGAGAAATTGCTTTTTACCCGGACCGGTACTCGGGTCTCTAAGCACGACGACTTCACCGCCGCGCGGCGCACCGAAATAGTAAACAATTTTATCTACAAATAGCCGCTCCCGCTCTTCGAGCGTTGGCTGCATCGATTCACCCTTCACCATCGACAAATTAAACACAAATATGTTCAACAGCATCATAATGATAAATGCAGCAGCTACCGTCTTGCCCATATCCCACAGTTCTTGTACCCATTTATTTTTTAAAATACTTTGCTCTGCTTCTTCGACAGCTTCGTTATCAGCTGCTCCGGCTTCCTCTTCCAACTCATTTGGCTCGCGAACATACTTCTGTTGTTCAGATGGAATGACAGGCTTCATGTTGCACCTCTTTTATAACTTGATCATTTATTAAATACGTTGTACAGCCCGTTTAACTGTATTGAACATTAATAATAGAAAAGCATATCTAACGCCCAAATGCAACGGGCCAAGATATGCTTCTTAAAAATGAGATCATTATCCAAATTATCCGGCATAGCGGTATTGGATTTATTTATATGAATCCTACAGCGAATGAACCGCCGCGATACCCAGTTTCTGGAACGCTTCCAAAAACTTGCTTGCTCCGTATCCCATTGCTTCATAGAGCGGCATGATAGCCTTGTTGTGCTCATCACCAGCTACAACAATCCGGCGAACGTTGCGCTGCTGGAATCTTTGCTCCATAGCGCTAACCAGATTTTTGCCAAACCCTTGACGACGATATTCGGGATGAACTGCAGTTCGATAAATGCAGCCAAGATTCTGATCGACGGTTCCAATCAACACACCGACAACTTCCTCATCGGCTTCTGCGATCATAATTAACTCCGAATCCCAGGACAATTGTCTGGCAAAAGCCCGCTTAGTGTCCTCGTAGCATTGTTCTGACAGGGCTACTTGCAGAAGCTCCATCACTTGATTGGCATCACTCAACTGGAAGGAACGAATACACATGCTATGATCTCCCTTTTCCTGTGCTTGATAGATTCACTTAAAAAACACATGGCCCATTTTAACATCCAACGAACAATTAAACTAGACAAAAATCGAGAAAAAACACCTTACTTGTCCATTAAACCATATAAATCATGGAAATACACCATTTTTCTTCTGAAAGCGCTTAATATTAAGCGTTTACATTATTTTTTGCTAGAAATAATGTTAATACTGGAAATGAAAGTGCATAAATAATACCAAGCTGACAAAAATAGGGATTGTAAACGTGAGGTTATTTAAACTCGAGTGAGCCGAAGTGTTAACACTTCGTAAAAGATGTTCATCTAGCGGGGGACCGGCAACATTACAAACATTAAGAAATAGAAGAATTGGTACCGCACAGAAGCGGCCTGCAACACATTATACCATACTCTGGACAACTGTTGGGCGGAATGCACCATATCGCTCTTTACGCCCGACACGTCCGATAAAGCAAGATTCGCCCGGCAAAGCAAGTTTCACATAAGGAGCATCAATGGCCCCGGCTTTCGATTGAAATTTACCGCATCGGGTAATCTTAAATTACATTCACCTGAAAGGAGGGATCGCCTTGACTGACAGCACCCCAAACGGATTGACCAATGACCCGCAAGAACTTCTCCAAGCAAAACAGCAGGCTGACAAGCAAAAAGCGCAATTCAGCAGCTTTGTGCGCAGTGTGAGCGGAGAAGTTCCAACTGAGAAAGGACAAGTCGTTGAACCACAGCACCGGGAAACCGACCAGCAGAACAACATGAAAGACGTTGAAAATCGCATGCTTGAATAGCGCTCCTGTCACTTTAGGATGGGTATGGGGCTCGGCTTCGTCTAGGGAGGAGTGCCATATCGCCTCATCCCCATTCTTATGCAGCAGGATTTCAGGTAGACGGTTACCTCTCGATTGACATTTACCATCCTGCTGGGGACTCGTTCCTCGGCCGGCAGGTGTGCCGAGCTGCTGGGACTGTGCCTTGGCCGAAAGGTGGCCAGCGGCGGAGTTGCTGGGCCGTGCCTTCGGCCGGTAGGTGGCCAGCGGCGGAGTTGCTGGGCCGTGTCTTCGGCCGGTAGGCGGCCAAACGGCGGAGATGCTGGGACTGTGCCTTTGGCCGGTAGGCGGCCAGACGGCGGAGTTGCTGGGACTGTGCCTTTTGCCGGTAGGCGGCCAGACGGCGGAGTTGCTGGGCCGTGTCTTCGGCCGGTAGGCGGCCAGACGGCGGAGTTGCTGGGCCGTGTCTTCGGCCGGTAGGCGGCCAGACGGCGGAGTTGCTGGGCCGTGCCTTCGGCCGGTAGGCGGCCAGGATGCGGAGATGCTGGGACTGTGCCTTTGGCCGGTAGGCGGCCAGACGGCGGAGATGCTGGGACTGTGCCTTTGGCCGGGCTCATAGTCATGTGGCCGTTTCCTCGGCTGCTGATGTATGGGAATCGCTGGTTCAACACTCTTGGTAAATTTAAATGTATTTACTGTATTTATTTGGATCAAAAGGATAAACATCGTGAAAATTAATGGATTTCATGCATTTAAAAATAACTTAATCCCTCAATTCATCAAATCGCCCCAATTTAACAACATCAAATACAGTTAACTTCATACTTTCCAGAAGATTAGATAATTTAGATACCTATAATACAGTTAATCCTCGTTAATCCTCTCTCTGTCAGCCATCCCCGCAATAGTGCCTCTCCTAATGCCTCTCCTGTTCTAATTTTCTTTCTCTCCGTCAACCTCGGCAAAGTGTTGATTCAGAATTTTCAAAAAAACGTTCGGAAAAGCCAATTGCTCCATATCTTTAGCCGTAATCCACCGATATTCATGAGGCGGTTGTTCCTTTTCATCGTTGACATGGTTGACTTCGTCTACACTACTTACATTAGCACTGAATTTACCTTCAGTCTTCCCATTTGGATTACCATCGGGGTGACCATCGGAATGATCATCGGGGCAACCATTGGTATTTCTGCCAGCCATTGCAGTGTACCCACCCGCATCATAAGTTGCACTCGCCTCGGCTGCAAACCCGGTCAGTTCGGACAACTCAGTCAGCTCGGTCACTCCTGACATTCCTGACCCTCCGGAAACTCCCGCCTGCTCGGTCATTTTGCTCAGCTTGGTCGCTCCATCCTGCTTGACTAACTCAGTCAGCCCGGTCACTCCCGCCTGCTTGCTCATTTCGGCTGGCTCGACCAGCTCGGCCAATCCAGCCAATCCGGCCAGCGTGCTCAATGCCGCGGCTTCCTGAAAGCGAAAAACGCGCAAATACCAGTGGATGTGGCTGAATACATGCTCCGCACTCATAAATGGCCCAGACGGCCGTATATACATTCCGTCCTCGGCCAGCGCCCCGGCCAGACGGCTCATTGCCGAACCGTCCGGCAGCCCTGCGCCCTCGGCAGGCTTGGCCGCCGCCAACACGTGGGGCAGCTCCCACATCCGTGCCAGCAGCCCCGTGTCAGGCCGCCGGCGAACGAGCACGCGTCCCTGCCTATCCCCTTCGCCCTCAACTAGGGCGACGATCCGGTACTCGGGACGCGGCGGCTTCGCCTTGCTCTTCACCGGCAGGCGAAGCTCGGCGCCTTCCAGGCGCGCCGTGCAATGCGCCATGACCGGGCAGGTCAGGCATTGCGGTGCCTTCGGTGTGCACACCAGCGCACCAAGTTCCATTAATGCCTGATTGAAATCCGCAGCCCGGCCTGCCGGAATAAGCGAAGCGGCCAGTCCTTCCATCAGCACGCGCGTCCCCGCCTTCGCAATATCCTCCTCAATGAAAAAGTAACGCGACAGTACACGCATCACATTGCCATCTACAGCAGGCTCCGGCTGGTTAAAGGCGATGCTCAGGATCGCTCCCGTCGTATAAGGCCCCACGCCTTTCAATGCGGCTACCGATGGCTTGTCATCAGGTACGGCTCCCTCATGACGTTCCATCACCTGCCTGGCAGCAGCCTGCAAGTTCCGGGCCCGGGAATAATATCCGAGCCCTTCCCAGCATTTCAGCACATCCTCTTCCGGCGCTTCCGCCAAGCTGGAAATCGTCGGAAAACGTTCGATAAACCGGTTAAAATACGGGATGACCGTATCTACCCGGGTTTGCTGCAGCATAATTTCCGATATCCAAATATAATAAGGATTACGATGCTTGCGCCAGGGAAGATCCCTTTTAGACCGCTCATACCACGACAGCAGCTCTGTGCTGAAATACACTCTGCTTTCCCCGCTCCATTTCTCTTCCATTGCCTTAATTTTCTCCCCTTTAGTGCACTCTCTATTTTTTCTCCCCTCTATTGCAACCGACGAACGCGGAGGTGAACTGCTGCTACTGCAGCTCTCTATTACGGCGAACGCGGAGGCGAGACTGCTGCTATTGCAACTCTCTATTACGACGAACGCGGAGGCGAACTGCTGCTACTGCAGCTCTCTATTACGACGAACGCGGAGGCGAACTGCTGCTATTTGCAGCTCTCTATTACAACGAATGCGGAGGCGAGCTGCCTCTCGTGCGTAATGCTCAAATGTACGGCATAGCCTCGCGGTCCCTCCTCAAGTCCAAGCCGCTTCCATGCCTCACTCTCTAATACAACAAACGGCTTTCCCTGTGCATCCGGCAGGATCGACATATCCGCAAAACCCAGCACCTTGCCGATCCCACAGCCGAACGCTTTACTGATCGCCTCTTTCGCCGCGAAACGTCCGGCCAGAAATTCGGCAGGACGGGTGAAACAGGCCGGAAGCTCCCGTTCCGCCGAAGTCAGCACACGCTTCATTAGCCTGCTCCCAGAATGCCCTGCCACTATTTTACGGATACGCTCTATTTCAACCACGTCGTGACCAATACCATAGATCAACAGCTTCACTTCCTTATGAAGTTCTCTTGCTCTTCGAACAACCCATTCACATTGTAACAGGGATGGTTCGGTGAAGCGAGCCGATCACTTGTAACTGAGATAGTTCCGCAAAGTGTGACAATCACTTGTAACAGAGATAGTTCCGCAAAGTGTGACAATCACTTATAACAGAGATGGTTCGGCAAAGCGTGACAATCACTTATAACAGAGATGGTTCGGCAAAGTGTGCCAATCACTGTAACAGGATCGTTCAGTGAAGCGAGCCAATAGCCGATATGGTATAATAACGAAGTGAAGAATCAACCGACTCAAACCTGTCACGAAAGGATGCGTTTGAACAATGCCGAGCGATTTCATGATCCCGCTGGAAGACGGTTACACCCTGCAGTGCACCCGGTTTCCGGCACAGGAGCAAGCTGCCAGCCTTATCATTATCGCCCATGGGTATAAAGGATTTAAGGATTGGGGAATGTTCCCTTACGCTGCCGAACGCCTTAGCCAGAAGCACGAAATTATCACTTTTAATTTTTCCCACAATGGCATCGGTGACAACCCGTTTGAATTTACGGAGCTCGAACGATTCGCCGTCAATACATATGAGCGGGAACTTGCAGACCTGACCGCTTTGATCCGCCATTTGCAGCAGGAAGAGCAGCTGCGTTCTCTCCCGCTATTTCTGCTCGGCCATAGCCGCGGCGCTGGCGTCTGCCTAGTGTATGCTCTGGATCACCCTGATACCGTTGCCGGCGTTTTGTCATGGAACGGTGTTACAAATCTCGATGTATTCACTGATGAACAGAAGCGGGAAATGCGCGATAACGGGCGCAGTTATGTCACGAATGGACGGACAGGACAGCAAATGCCGCTTGACGTTGTTATTCTCGACGACATGGACAAACAACAGGCACGCTACGATATTTTGAACCGTATTAAAGACGCGAGCTTCAATATCGCTCTCATACAAGGCTCGGATGATAGTATCCATCTGCGGCGCGGCTCCAGCCAATTAGTCCAGATCAGGCCGGACATTCCCTGGATTCATATTCCCGGGGGCAACCATACGTTCAACGCCGTCCATCCTTTCCAGGGGACTACTCCCCCGTTGGAAGAAGCGCTTAGAGCAAGCCTGTTATTTATTTCGCAGACGTTGTCTACAATAAAATAAATGGGCGCCTGTCTCTGACAGAAGCCTTGCAGCAGCAAATAAGGTTGCCCTGAACGAGTCATGAAGCTGACTTTCAGGGCAACCTTATTTTTATTTAATGACAAAATTATTCATATCTCAAAGCCTCGATAGGATGCAGCTTGGATGCCTTATTGGCTGGATATAATCCGAAGAAAATGCCCACCGCGGCCGAAAACCCGAATGCGAGCAGGATCGCCCACGTAGACACGACAAACGGCCAGCCTGAAATGAATGAAAATAAATAAGCCGCTCCCAATCCAAATAACGCTCCCAAACTACCCCCTATAAAGCAAAGAACGACTGCTTCAATCATAAACTGCAGCATAATAGTGCCTGGTGTAGCTCCAATCGCTTTACGAATGCCGATTTCACGAGTTCGCTCTGTTACCGAAACAAGCATAATATTCATGACGCCAATCCCGCCAACGAGCAATGAAATCCCGGCAATCGAGCCGATAATCGTCTGTAAAATAGAAAACGTGCTTGAAACCATTTGCTCCGCTTCTTTTCCCGTTTGCGAAGCATAGGCATTTTGGTCGACATTATTTAAATCGGCAAGCCATTTTTTGACGACCTTCACAGTTTCATCCGTATTTTCCGGGTTAGAAGCCACCGCCTCCAACGCTTGAAACCGTTCATTTTCCCCATTTTTCCCGGCAGGCATCGCAGTTATTGGCGCAAAGGCAGTGTAGGACTGACCCTCAAATCCGCTCAAAATGGATTCCTGTGGCTTAAAGACACCGATAATGCGGAAAGTTCCTTCCGAGAGCACCAGCTTTCGTCCAATCGCTCCCCGGTCCGAGCCATACACCTTCTCGGCAAATTTACTTTCAACGACGATAACCTTCTGTCTTGCGCGCTCTTCTTGCGAAGTAAAGAAACGCCCTTCCACCATATCAATTTTTTGCATTTTGCTCGATTCAGACGTAGTGGCAGTAATGGAGGTGCGTAATGTCTCCTTCTTATGCTTCATCGTCATGGAATAAGGCAGGGAAGAGGATGCGTAACGCACTCCAGGCAATTTTCTCACTTCCATTAAATCGCGCATCCGGAAATCCGTATCCGCATTTCCACCGTTCTCCATCTGGTTCTTATAAATTACGAAGTATCCATCCTCGTAAACGGAAACGATCGATATGATCGAGCTTTGCCCAGCTTGGCCAATCGAGACGACGGTAACGACCGCAGCTACACCGAACACAATGCCGATCATCGTCAAAAACGACCGCAGTTTGTTCAGCCGCAAATTATCCAGCGCGACCCAGATACTCTCCCATATGCTCATGTTCCCACCCTTTCTTTGCGCGTATCCTTAAGCATCTGCCCATCTCCGAACAGTAAAATCCGGTCGGCATGCTCCGCGATATCAGGCTCGTGGGTAACAAGCACAATCGTTGTTCCTTCCTGATGAATCTCTTTGAACAGCTGCATAATTTCATGCGATGATTTCGTATCCAGGTTTCCAGTCGGCTCATCTGCAAGCAGGATCGGGGCATTCATCGTCAAGGCTCTGGCGATCGCCACGCGCTGCCTTTGTCCGCCCGACAACTCTGTCGGCCGGTGCTTGACCCGCGTATCGAGGCCCACCTTCTTCAGCAGCTCATGGGCCCGCTCATTGCGCTTATCGCGCGGAATTCCTGCATACATCATCGGAAGGGTTACATTTTGCAGCACTGTCTGACGACCCAGCAGATTGAAGCTTTGAAAGACGAAGCCGATCTTGCGGTTGCGTACCCGGGCCAAGTCGTCCTCATCCAGCGTATGAACCTCTTCCCCATCCAACACATAACTGCCGGAGGTTGGCACGTCCAGACACCCGATAATATTCATCAGCGTAGACTTGCCTGAGCCGGATGAACCCATAATCGCTACGAACTCCCCTTGCTCAACCTTCAAGTTAAGCGGCTGCAGCGCCTGAACTTCAAGCTCGCCGTTCTTATATACTTTTGAAATGTCAGTTAAGGTAATCATTGCAGCTTCACCTTTTCACCGTCTCTTAGCAGCCTGGCCCCTTCCGTAACAACACTTTCCCCTTTAACGGCACCTGATACGATTTCAATAAATTCTTCGTTCTCCTTGCCGGTCGTCACCTCAGTTTTCACGGCTGTCTCGTCCTGTATTTTGAACACATAGGCCTTGTCGCCTTCATATTGAACAGCCTCCAACGGCACGAGAAGCCGCTCCTTATCCGGTATTTCCAATTCAACCGTGACGTTGTAGCCAGGACGAAGCTCAGGGGAGACTCGATTCAGCTTAACCGTCATTTCAACGGATGCATCTTTTGAGGACTGATCCGCGAGCACAGCTATGGGAGACATATACGTCACTTCTCCGTCATAAATCTCTGCAATGGATTCACCGCTAACTACCGCTGCCATTCCCTCAAACACTTTCCCCGCATCCAGCTCGTTAAGATTGGATTTTACTTTATAGGAAGATAAATCTACAACAGTAGCGATCGGACTGCCCTCGGCAATCATCTGTCCCGGATCGACGAGAACCTGGGTCAATACTCCCTCCTCGGCCGCAGTAACCACGCGGTTGTTCAGCCTTTTCTCCAATGACGCAATCGTTAACTGGCTGCTCTGAATCCTAAGATCATAAGCGGTCAAATCAAGCTCCTCTACCTCAGCAGCAGGGTCGTCGACAATCAACTGTTTAAATTTTTCAAAGTGCTGCTTCTTCGCGGCTAATCGCTCCGCCTCTACCATTTCGATATTCAGCCGCTCCTTAGCAATCTGCTCGTTCACATCATTAATACTAAAGGTAACCATGACTTGCCCCTTCTTGACCGCATCCCCCTGCTTTACACTGACAGACTCCACAACTCCACTGACCGGCGAATACAAATCCGTACTCTTTCCCGGCTCCAGCTTGCCGCTCGTATAAATCTGTTCCGTAATTAATCCTTCAATTACTTCGGTCGTAGACACGGTAATTTTTTTGTTCATATTCGTCATATTAGCTAAGGCTAAACCAATAATCGCCAACCCGAGTACGGCTCCCCAAAACCATTTTTTCTTAAACAAATTAATCACCCTATCTTATGTAGTTATTCTGCTGGCAGAATATAAGACCGAAATCAGCGTGAAGACGACCCAGGTGGCAACAATCCATATCGCTACCTTCTTACGAGGGCGCTTCATCATAATGGCCACGCCTATGATTTGCAGGCACAAGCCCCAAATTGCAAACGGACTGATTTGAGAAAGCAAGAGATACGGCAGGCTTGGCCTGTCTGCTACCAATGCTCCAAGACTAAGTGTAACATCCGATATGGACTTTGCATCAAATAACACCAGCAAAATGGAGGTCAATATCGTTCCAATCGCGGCCGGTAAACCAGCAAAGGCTACTACGTTTACCAACTGCATATACCTTCCTTCCCCGCGCAAAATCAAATTCAGCAGTATAAGCAGCAGCGCGGTAAAGAAGAGCGAGACGACCAGCATAAAAACTATGCCTATATAGGACCATAAAGGCGTCGAATTGAGGGTCTGCTCAATAAAAGCTGCATCAAGTCCCTGCTTCTGCAGCATCAATCTTGTTTCATTAATAATGAACGGCATTTGTAACATCGTAGCAACTACGGATAGTATCGTCGTTAATATTAATGGTAAAATCCAGGCCGTCTTACTGTCCCTAATCCTTTCAAATGTCTCCCCAGGTGAGAAGAATATCGTCAGTAAATTTTTCAATACAGTTCCTCTCCTTTTTGCTTAACAATAAATTTTATTAAAATATACAATGAAAATAGTTTAATCTCTAGGTTATATACGTGAAAATAGAATAGAAGATTCATTAAACTTGCATATGAATATAAACATGGAAAAAAAGCCCCATATCCCTTGTTGGAAATAGAGCCATTAATATTTATATGCCTGGTATCGGACTGCGCTTAGGTTTTGTTTTCGTATAATACGACTCCAGACGCTTTTGGACGGCGGGTTCCACCTGTTTGCCTTCTAAATAATCGCTAATATCCTCATAGCTGATGCCCAGCTCTTGTTCATCTTTCTGCCCCGCCCACAGGCCGGCGCTTGGCGCCTTATTCAGAACACTGTCCGGAACAGCTAAGGCAGCGGCAATTTGCCGAATTTGGCGTTTGTTCAAAGAGCTTAGCGGCATAATATCGGCTGCGCCATCTCCCCATTTTGTAAAAAAACCGGTAATGGATTCCGATGCATGACCGGTTCCTGCTACCAATAAATTCAGCTCGGACGCTAATGCATACTGCATGATCATCCGGGTTCGGGCTTGCACATTCCCTTTGCCGGGTATGCTCAGATGTCTGTACTGGCCTATATTTTTCATGCCATGTTCTACTTCCAGAGCAATTTCGTCAACCGTATCCTCTATGTTCGTTTCTACGGTATGGATGAGCCCTAACGCTTTCGCTGTCTCGTAGCTGTGCCCGATATCCTCTTGGTCGCCGTACGGCTGAAAAACTCCCAGTGTTATGTAATCGCTGCCGGTCTCCTGCGCAAGCTCATCTGTGGCCCGCTTACATAGCCCGGCCACAGCTGCACTGTCCAATCCTCCACTGATGGCGATCAGCAGCCCGGAAGCTCTGGAGCTCTGTACATGCTCCTTCAGGAAATCGACGCGTCTCCGTATTTCTTCATCGGCATCAATACTCGGCTTTACGCCAAGAAGCCGGATAATTTCCGCCTGCAGGCTCATAGCTTCATCCCTCTCCCTTGTCCTGATAAGAAAAACGCCCCGCCAATACCGGTTATCCGATATGCAGGGCGCTTCATTCGATAGCTCGCCTTATCGGCAGAAACGGTCGAAAGCACTCGTTAATTCAGCTGCAATGTCTTCTGCTGAACGATCCTCGATTTGGTGACGTTCAATAAAATGAACTAGCTCGCCATCCTTTAGAAGAGCAATCGAAGGCGATGAAGGCGGGTATGGCGCAAAATATTCACGGGCCTTGGCCGTAGCTTCCTTATCCTGTCCAGCGAAAACGGTGTAAAGGTGATCCGGTGTTAAATCGTTCTGCAGCGCTTTGGCGACGCCTGGGCGGCATTGTCCGGCTGCGCAGCCGCATACCGAGTTTACTACGACAAGAGCCGTGCCTTTGGCAGCAGGAAGCTTGGCTTCAACATCTTCAGGCGTACGAAGCTCCTTGATGCCAAGCACCGTCAATTCATCTCTCATTGGTTGAACCATATCGCGCATATATTGGTCAAATGACATGGACATGTACTTTCACTCCTTATAACCAACTGATTAACACAGTAATGTGATCTTTATCTCACCTGTGTCGGGCTATATTTTATTATACATCCATCAAGGAGGAAAGCAACTTTAAGTGCGCAGTTTCCGCTGCATGATCATTGCGTCATCGCCTTGGTTCCTCCCCTTCCGCATCTTACTGGATTTATTCAGGCCGCAGCTTACGATGAGCTGCCATTCAACGGAAAAACGGCAATAAACGTCGTACCGGTCCCTTCCTCGGAATGAACCGTTATTTTCCCGCCATGACGCTCCATAATACTAAGGCATAGCGGCAGGCCAAGCCCTGTCCCCTTCATTTTCGTCGTATAGAACGGTGCAAACAGCTTTTCCCGCTGCATTGCTGAAATTCCGGAACCCGTATCACTAACGAACAGCTGAACCCCTTCCGATTCCAGTTTGGTGTTCAGCATCAGAAGGCCTTTATCCCCCATCGCCTCCATCCCGTTACGCGCCAAATTGAGAATTAATTGCTTCACTTCCTTAGCATTTAAATACAATAAGGGAACACGTTCATCCATAATTATCTCTATGCTCTGTCCGCGCAAATTCGCATCGGCCCAAAGCAGTGGCGTGAGTTCCTCAATAATGCGGTGCAAGCTGCAAAGCTCCTTCGTAACAATCCGATTTTGCGCCAACGCCAGAAAATCATTAATGATGCTATTAGCACGGTCAAGCTCTTCCATAACAATGCGGTAGTAATGATCCAGGTCGTTTGGACTTTTTTCGCGCATCAGCTGCAGAAATCCTCTCACCACAGCCATCGGATTACGGATTTCATGCGTAATTCCCGCCGCCATTTGGCCGACAAGGCTAAGCCGCTCCACATGATTCAGCTCCATCCTTAGCGTCTCCAGTTCGGTAATGTCCTGCACAATTATGACGACGCCGCATACTTCCTCCGTGCCGTTTGTTGTAATCGGGGAGGTGCTCGTAAAAAATACTTTATCCTGAAATTGCAGCAGTTCGGTCGACTTCTCGTTATGCTCTATCGTCCTCTTTACCCGCGAGGCAATGACATCTATATTAAATCCGCCGCATTCTCCGCTCAGCCGTATGCCGATCAGATCATCTCTGGTCGCGGAAGGCACCTCATTTCGATATAATTGAAGAAACGTGTCATTTACGGAAACGATACTGCCTTGATGGTCGATGATAATGATGTTCAGCGGCGCGGCATCCATAATTTGCTGCAGCTTTCCTGCTTCTCTGGCACATTCATGCGATAATCGCGTAATTTGCTCAGTCAGCCGGACCCTTTCAATCGTCTTCTCTACAAAGTAGACGTACATGCTGCTAAGCAGAGCCGCAGCGGTTATAATAAGCACTGCAGCGCCTATAACGCTGGGAACGTGATCCCCGTCCATATTTCCAGGCTGCAGCGCCGACGTTAGCGTGATGATTTGTCCGGCTGCAAACAATGCCGTCATCATCCTAATTTTGTTCCGGCGGTTTAGCTTAATAAAGCGGCCGGATAGTCCAATGATTAATGGATAGATCAGTACCCCTGTATCCGTAAGCCATCCTGTAAAAGTGAGATTATCTGTATATAAAGGAAACAATGACACATGAATAACGCCCAGAATGAGGCCGCCCCATAGTCTGCCGTACAGCATCAGTGCAATTAAGGGCATATTGCCAAGTTCCAGCGGAATGCCATGCCAGGGCTTACCGGAGAACAACACACAGAGCAGCATGCTTAGGGCGCAAGCAGCCGTAAACCCAGCCCCGTATGATGAACTTAAGCCGGCGCTTTCTGTGTTTTCGGTGTTCACGGTGCTTCCTATGCTTCCGATACTGCCTGTGTTTCCGATGCTACCTATGCTTCCGATGCTTCCGATGCTTCCTGTGCTTCCGATGCTTCCTGTGCTTCCGATGCTTCCTGTGCTCCCCGTTCTCCGGATCAAGCTGTATTTCTCATATATTAATGGAAACAAAAAGGCCGGCAGCCCTGCTATCAATGCCTGCAACACCATCTCTTTTACAGCATCCAAGTTCTCCCTCCTCAGGGAAGAATACTATCTAATTTCGATTAAAACATAGCCGACAAAGTTTTACAATATTTCATGTTTAAAGAAATATATTGTTCATACATGGTTGATCGCTGTTCAGAATTTGTAAATGAAAGGATTAGAACTATGAAAAAATATGATGTTGTAGTTATCGGGGGCGGGCCTTCGGGCTTGATGGCCTCGATTGCCGCGGCCCAGCAAGGAGCGACCGTCGCCCTGCTCGACAAAGGGGACAAGCTCGGACGCAAGCTCGGCATCTCTGGAGGCGGACGCTGTAACGTTACGAATGCTAAGGAAATCGACGAGCTCATTACTTACATACCGGGAGGCGGAAGGTTTCTGCACAGCGCTTTTGCCTTGTTCAGCAACCGCGATATTATCGCTTTTTTCGAAGGGCTTGGCATCGCGCTGAAAGAGGAGGATAACGGGAGAATGTTTCCCGTCTCAGACAAAGCCAAAACCGTCGTTGATGCTTTAATCGGCAAAGCCAAGTCGCTTGGTGTCGCACTGCTTGTGCATCACCCGGTTCAGGAGGTTATTTACAAGGAGGGCCGGACCTATGGCGTCAAGTTGATTTCCGGGGAAATCGTCCGCGCAGACGCCGTCGTTGTAGCTACGGGCGGTAAATCGGTGCCCCATACCGGGTCCACCGGGGATGGATATCCTTGGGCCGAAGCAGCGGGCCACACGATCACAGAGCTTTATCCAACGGAAACGCCGATTGTCTCCAAGGAGCCCTTTATTGCGAACCGGGAGCTTCAGGGTCTGTCCCTGCGAAATGTTAAGCTTTCTCTGCTTGATCCGAAAGGAAAAACCGTCGTAGCCCACCAAGGGGATATGATTTTCACGCACTTTGGCTTGTCAGGACCGATCGCCCTGCGCTGCAGCGGATTTATCCGCGGAGTTAAGAAGAAGCACAACGTATCCCAAGTTACGATGTCCATCGATTTATTCCCGGAGCAGAAGCCGGGGGCATTAGAGAATCATTTGCGCCAGCTGGCCGCAGCCGAACCGAAAAAGGCGCTCAAAAATGTGTTCAAAGGCACGATCCCCGAAAGGCTGCTGCCCTTGCTGTTTAAGCGCGCTAATCTGCCGGAGGATATCACTTACGAGCACTTGCCCAAAACGCCTTGGCAGGACTGGATTCAAGCGCTCAAAAATTTCACGCTGCAGGTTACCGGAACGCGGTCCTTTGAGGAGGCTTTTGTTACGGGGGGCGGCGTGCATTTGAAGGAAATCGATCCGAAAACGATGGGCTCCAAGCTCATGCCGGGACTGTATTTTTGCGGAGAAATATTGGATGTGCACGGGTATACCGGCGGCTACAACATTACGGCTGCTTTTACGACCGGCTACACTGCGGGTCATCATGCCGGGAAAAGGGAGTGAAGCGAAGGCTCACTCCCTTTTTTCACGTCCGCGCATCCTCCCTAACCAAAAGAGCAATCCCATGAACACCCCAGCCGGAACTGCCAGGACTATGCCCCAACCCCCGCGAAATAGGGAGACACCCAGGCCAGCGCTAATAAAAATGACGCCTGGCAGCATTAAAAGCCAATTGCCAAGCAGGGATGAACGAAGCTTCAGCTCTGGTTTTAATGGCAGTATGGCCATAAGCTCCCTTCCCATAAAAAATTTCCGGTACCCGTTCATCCAGTAATATAGCAGTCCAATCAGCAATGTGAATACCACGGCATTCGCCGGGAACGGCGGAACAATCACCGACACAATGCCAAGAACCGTAAACTGGGTATACAACACAAGCTCTCTTCCGCGAAAAAACGATTTCATAGTCGCCACGGCAACCTTGTCTTCGGGATGGCGGGATTGAAGCACCGGGTTGGAACGGCGGAATAGCCACGGCCGGGCTCTAACCTTTTCGGGGCGGCTCACGGCTCCGGATAGCACCATCCCCGTCAGCCTCGTCTTCTCAAATTCCTCCATCCGAATCTCCGCCTCAAATTTCCCTTTGATCCGCATTCTGATAAGGACCAGCCAGGCAGCTATAACCAAGAAGGCCAGGCTTAGAATTAAAGCTGCCAGCGAGTTCTGTCTCAACATGAACGCCCCGGTGATAAACACGGCTCCCAATCCAGCCACAACTAGCAATCCGAGCAGCGCCCTTCTCCAACCCGCAGTTAAAATGCCTATAATATTGCTGCCTAGCATGGCAACCGCCTTAACAGCCGCCCCCATGAAAAATAAGAGCATAATTTCGATTCCATCAAGTGAATAAACGCGAAGCAGCACGGGCAAAAGAACAAGGACGGCCAGCCCCAAAATCAGCCATTGTGTCAAAAGGCTTGTCAAAATACCCCGGTAGATGATGCCCCTCCTCCACTTCCTGCTTTGCCTTAGGAACATGACGTCTGCGGCCTCCTGATAAGTCATTAAACCGCCCCCGGTATAAATAACGATGAATAACAACACCGGGATAACCGCATACGGCAGTTGAACGAGCCATCCTGGCAGTTCCTCCTGCCACAAGCTATAGCTGCCCCGTCCAAAGATCAGCAGAGCCGGAATGACGATATAGAGCAGAACTGCCAAATCGACTACGGAACGAACGACGCCATACTGATCGCGCAGATGATCTTTCCAGCGCCCCATGAAGTGGCTGTGGATTGAGATTCGGTGCCTATCTCTACCAGACATATTGCTCCCCCCTCCCTGCATATTATTCAGCCAAGACATCAAAGCAATCAAATAACGAAGCCTTTGGGCGGCTGGCTGCAGAACGAATTTCATCGAGCGTTCCCCGGGCAGCAATCCTTCCCTGTGAGATCATGATAAAATCATCGCAGATCCGCTCCGCCGTATCGAGCACATGCGTCGACATGAGAATCCCTGCCCCTCGCTGCCGCTCTTCCTCCAGCAGCCCCAGAAAATCCTTCATCGCTCTCGGATCGAGACCGATGAACGGCTCGTCCACAATATAAATATTAGGACGGTTCAAAAAGCCGATCATCAGCATCATCTTTTGTCTCATTCCTTTGGAGAAGCCTCCCGGCAAATGATGCCGCACATCAGCCATCCTGAATTTCTGCAGCAGCCGCTCGCCTTCCGTCTCCAGGTCATCCTGCTTCAGCCCGTAAACGGCGGCAGCCAAGTCGAGATGCTCCCATAAGGTTAGATTTTCATAAAATACCGGGTGCTCCGGAATATATGCGTATTGACCGCTGCCAGACATGAACCGGACAGAGGCCTCCGCATAAGGAATTATCCCCAGTATCGTTTTTAGTATCGTGCTCTTGCCTGCCCCGTTCGCTCCGATTAATCCCGTCAGCTTACCGGGACAGACCGCCAGGGATATGTCATGAATTTTCGGATCCCCAAGCTCATAACCCGCTTCGTTGATATCGGCCTCAAGCAATGTCTCCATTAAACCCCATCCCTTTCCGAATCTATTTATTTACAAATATATACGAACAAGGACACCTTGCGTCCCAAGTTTTGGACAAACGATGAACTTTTCAATTTTAATTCATGTTTTAAATATGAATACCGCAAATTGTGATAAATTATATTTTTAAAAAATCGGTAATCCCCTAACATCATAACTGTGGAGCAATAATTGTGTACCAGAATGCACTGCAGGATTCTACTTGTATGGCCTCAACCAAATATAGATTAAGGCGGGATGATGATGTTGAAGACCGAGGAACGCGGAACCGATTTATCACTGCACTTATACCGGGTATTTGCCAAATCTTTCAAAAGTGTCAATGAGCATGCCGTTACGGGAAGCAAAATTCAAGGCTTCAACCCGACAGCCTTTGCTGTTATGGAAGTGCTCTACTACAAGGGGCCCCAGCCTATTCAGCAAATCGGGGCCAAGCTGCTGCTGCAAAGCGGCAATGTCACTTATGTCATCGACAAGCTGGAGGCGGCAGGCTTTCTGCAGCGTCAGCCTTGTCCAAGGGATCGGCGGGTCATTTTTGCTGAACTGACTCCGAAGGGCAAGGAGCTTATGAATAAGCTCTATCCGGAATTCTCCGAGAGAATTGACTATGCTCTCAGCGGGCTGGATAGTGAAGAGAAACAGCTGATGATTACTTTGTTAAAAAAAATGGGGCGTGAAGCTGAAAAGCTTGCACCGCTCGTCCGTAAATAACATGCATATGCAGTATTAGACGCTAAACAGGCTGCCCTTTCCCAAGTTGGGATGGAGCAGCCTGTTTTTTGTAAGTTTTTTTGTAATAGATGCATGGCAGCCGGAGCTTAAGTCGGATTTGTGATGCGGTGCAGCGCTTGAGCGCATTCATGAATATGCCGCACATAATCCTCGGCAAGATTTTGCACTTGCTCTGAGCGTTCGTTGACGGTTTGCCCTTCCCGCTCCACATCGACCAGGTTAACCTGCACTTCCCGCCGATCCATATAAGAACATTGGAAGTCAAATGAATAATCCTGGCGCCCCTCCACATCGATATGTACCCGCAGACTGTGGGGGTTAGCAAGATCAGCCCGGACTACGGCCGTGTCCCCCGGATTAAGATACTCCGGGAGCTCCGTTTGCCAAGCGTTCACCAGAGCATCCTGGCTCACATTCCATGTTTCATTCATTGTAACACCTTCCTTTTCTTTAAGGTGCGCCAATTGGTGTTACTTTTATACATTGTTGTTTTCCTCTAATTGTTATATGCCTTCAATTGCTATTTATCCTTAATCACCGCTTTTATCCTTATATGCCATTTTTAAATTTAATCACCATTTACCCAAAATGTTCATTTTTTGCGACCTCTAATTACGGGTACTGCTAATTACTGATGCCGCTAGTCTTCCCTTCTTCTTCAGCTTCCGGAGCGCGATTCCGCAGACCTAGCACAGAAACAACTCCGATCACCGCCAGTACAGCCATCACGATAAACAGGGCATGCAGACTATTCTGCAGTACGTGCCTCAGCTCGTTCCACAGC
Source organism: Paenibacillus fonticola DSM 21315 (assembly GCF_000381905.1). Taxonomy (GTDB): domain Bacteria; phylum Bacillota; class Bacilli; order Paenibacillales; family Paenibacillaceae; genus Fontibacillus; species Fontibacillus fonticola. Next base: position 77,089 of record NZ_KB907245.1, read on the forward strand.
TCTGTAGGCAGCAGGTGGACTTTCTCTGGAGAAAGCAAATTGTTAATGTCATCTTGCGATACCTGCAGACCGGAGGTTGTTCCGGAAGCTGTCTGCGCGACAATCCGCAAATTTATTAAAGTGCCGAATACGGCAACGCCGATCGTCTGGCCAATCGATTTGGTAAATGTGTTCAGTGCGGTCGAGGCCCCGCGCAAGCTGAAGCCTACGGAGGATTGGGCGATGATCGTGAACACCGTGAAGGAGAGCCCGAAGCCCACCCCGTAGATGGCGTTTGAAAGCAGCATCATATACACTGGTGTCTCCTCCGTCACAAAGCCGATTCCTGCTGCGCCAATAGCAATGAACACCATGCCGATCAGGGATGTATAGCGGGATCCTTTACTAATAATCCAGCGCGCACCATAAACGGAGCCGAATAACCAGCCTATGGACATGGGCGCAAGGATAAGGCCGGACATCGTTGCATTTTTGCCAAGTACCCCTTGAATCCATAGCGGTAAATAAGAAGTAAGACCAATCAGCAATGCGCTTGCAAGCAAGCTGGCAACGTTCGAGTATGCGATATCCCTGATGCGGAACAGCTTGAGAGGCACGAGGGGCTCCTCAGCCCGATTCTCCACGATTAGGAACAGAATTAGCGAAATGACGGCAACGGCTAAAATACCTATTAGCCATGGGGATGTCCAGGCGAATTGCTGCCCGCCCGTAGCGAGCCCGAAGAGAAGTGCTGTTACACCTATTGTAAAAGTTATCGCGCCGCTAATATCAACCTTCACATTACGTTTTTCAATTTTTTCCTGCAGATACTTTATGATGAACCACAAAGACAACAAACCAAAGGGTACATTAAAACCAAAAATCCAGCGCCAATTGAATGTATCTACGACATAGCCGCCAAGCAGCGGTCCTACGAGGGAGGATATGCCCCACACCGAGCTCATTAAAGCCTGAACCCTGGCCCGCTCCTCGATGGAATAAATATCGCCGATGATAGTAAAGGTAACCGGAATCAGCGCTCCGGCTCCGATCCCCTGCAGCGCACGGAACACAATAAGCTGTTCCATGCTCTGCGAGAGTCCGGATAGCAGTGATCCTGCTAAAAATAATAAAGACCCGATAATAAATACGGGCTTTCTACCGTACAAGTCGCTCATTTTTCCAAAAATCGGCGTAGAAACGGCCATAGTTAGCAAATATGCAGTAAATACCCAGCTGAGTAAAGCCACTCCGCCTAAATCTCCAACAATCCGCGGACCAGCCGGGCCGATCACCGTGCCTTCAATTGCGGCAAGGAAAGTGGACAGAAGCAAGCCAGCTAGAATGTAATTGCGTTTCAAATCTGTCTTCAAGAAGATGACTTCCTTTCGTATAACTTACTCGCACGCGTTCTTGACCCATGGGAAGTTTCCTAGAACATGCTTTCTTATTCTATGAAAATGAACGCCTGTAAGCTAATAGTATAAGGGAAGCCACTATAAAAAGGAAGCAGACTACATATGCAGTCTGCCCTGTTTCATCGTCCAAACCGATAAATCCTCACCTATAAAGCATTCAGGCTCATGGGTAACAATTATGACCGCAGCGCCATCCGCAACCGCGCGCCTACACAAAGCCGCAAGAGCATTAGCTCCCTTATAATCAGCTCCCGCTGTAGGTTCGTCAAGAATGTAGAGCTTTTTCGGCAGCATCATCGCTGCAGCCGCACTAAGCAGCCGCTTCTCTCCACCGCTAAGCAGGTAAGGCGAATCCTGCTCCCGCCCATCCAGCCCGATGCATTGCAGCATCTCTTGCGCCCGCCTGTCGATATGCTCTGGCACCGGCTTCCCCGGGGCCAAACGCAGCGTAAAGCGCGAGCCGTACAGCAGTTCCTCGATTACAGTAGCGGCGACGAATTGATGCTCCGGCTGCTGGAAGACATACCCAATATCTTCTGCAAGGTCATACAGCTTCATGGTGGCGGCATCCTTTCCCCGCCACCATATTGTGCCGTGCGGAGGAGACAGCAGCCCCATCAGCAAACGTGATAACGTCGTCTTGCCAGAGCCGTTCTCACCACAGAGCAGCCGCCACTCGCCTGCTGCCAAAGTTGCATTCACATCACTCAAAATGGTGGGGCCAGTCTTGCTGTAGGCGAAGGTCAGTCCGGAAATTTGTAATAGCGGCTGGGCCGCTGATGCCTTTGCATCCTGATGAGATGCCGATGCTTTGGCATCCTGCCGGGCTGCCGGAGGACCTGCGTTTGCAGTCATTGCGGCCCCGGCAGCTCCGCTTGCCATGCAGGTGCCCTCGTGCGGTGCGGCGGGGGCACTCGCCTGCGGCAATGCGCGGGCGTCCGCTGCCGGTGCGGCGTAGGCACCCGCCTGCGGCAATGCGCAGGCGTCCGCTTGCAGTGCGGCGTAGGCACTCGCCTGCGGCAATGCGCGGGCGTTCGCTGCCGGTGCGGCGGGGCCCCCCACCTGCTGCAATGCGCAGGCGTTCGCTTGCAGCGAGGTGTCCTGCGGCTCCACCACAGCCGGGAGAACGCCCAGCTCGATCAGCCGCGCGCGCTTGGCGCCGGTGAGTTCAGCCGCGGGGCCGTCCATGGCCACCTTGCCGCCGTCCATCACGATGAGCCGCGGGGCCGCCGACGCCAGCATATCCAGCCGGCCGGACACCGTAATAAGCGTCCGCCCCTCGCTATGCAGCTGGCGCAGCAGCGCAAGGAACCGCCGCCGGGACCTTGCGTCCAGACTGGCCACCGGCTCGTCGAACACCAGCACCGGCGGCTCCAGCGCCAGCACTGCCGCGATTGCCGTTCGCTGCCGCTGGCCGCCTGACAGCGTATGGACGCTGTCAAACCGCCGCTCAGCGAGATCAACCGCGGCAAGAGCATCCGTTACCCGCCGCTCGATCGCGGGCACGTCAATTCGCAAGTTCTCGGGGCCGAAGGCTGCCTCGTCCTCAACCCGCCCCTGAACCAGCTGGGCATCAGGGTCCTGAAACACGATGCCGATACGCCGAACGACTTCCGCGATATCGGACTCAGCCGGATCGTACCCGTCCACAAGCACGGCTCCTTGGCGTTCACCGCCGCCAGAGCGGGGCAAGTAGCCGTTAAGGAGCTGGACCAATGTAGACTTGCCGCTTCCGCTGGAGCCTGTAATTGCAAGCCATTCACCAGATTGCACAGTGATCGATACATCCTCAACTGCCGCAGCGTCCTCCGGCTCGTACCTATACGTGACATTTTGCAGTTCAATAGCCGGTCCTTTCATTCAGCCATCAGCTCCTGGCGCTGACGGCGAAGCGGCGAAGCAAACCGCTGCGCGCCAGGCCGTCGCCCAGCAGCTTCGTCAACAAGCCGCATAATACGACGCCGCTGATCGTGCGTACGACGAGGGCGATAAGCAAAATATCCATTCCCCACACCGTATAGCCAAACATTTGAGCCGCCACAAAAAACCAAATAGGCACCATCGCTCCACCCGCGAGAAGCAGCACGGACCATCCCCAATTCCGGTATTTGAATATAGCAAAAATAATTTCAGCGATAACCATATAGCATGCTGCAGCGGCAAAACATGCCGGAAGGCCGTATGCCGTTCCCATAAAGGATTGGACAACCGCACCGATGCTGTATGTAATGACCGCTGTCCCCGGCTTGCGAATAATATAATAAGCAAGCAGTCCGTAAACCATATAGAGACCGGTAATTGTCGAGGTGGCAATCGGCCCCCCGACACTGTTCAGCGCCTGATTGACGGGGGACATATATACCGTCATCACAGCATTTGCGGCAGCAAGCATCGCCATCAGCACGATATCCATCGTCGTGAAAGCAGCAAATGCCTTTCTCTTTGTATTGTTTTTCATCAATGTAATCTTCCTCTCACTCGCATATTGTTAACCACTTAGATTAATTTAGGTTAACAATTAAAATACGTCAAGACTTTTTTGCAAAAACCAGTTGATAATACTCTTACAAGAGCAGCAAAATTACGAGAACCATGACGCTGAAGCCGGAAATCGCATATCCGCCTGGATGAATCCGTACTTCACGAAGATACGTGCGCTCCGGGTATGCCCCGAACCCCTTTGAATCCATCGCTCCGGCCGTTTGCTGAACGCGCCGGATCGCCCCGGCAAAGATCGCAAACATTTGGCCGCGCCACATCTGAATCCGCTCGGCCATACCTCGCGGAGCTCGTCCAGCCCGAATTTTCCGGGCAGCTCCGGAAACTTTTGCTTCTGCCTCCAGCAGCGGCAGAAACGTCAGCGCGATAGACACCCCAAATAAAAAGCGATAAGGCAATTTCAGCCGCTGCGCCATAATGACTACGAAGTCCTTAGCATCTGTAGATTCGATATAAATGAGTGAGGAAAGAAACAATACGACCATGCGCAGCGCAACCCCCGCTCCATGGATCAGCCCCCCCGCCGTTACAGTAAGCGGCCCAAGAGACAAATAGGACTCGCCAGCGGCGGCGGATAAAGCGGTGAGCACAAACAACGGCAATGCAAAGCCGGTAATAAACAGCGTTCGTTTGTACAGCCGCCCCCCGCTCATCCCAGCTCCCCATCTTGCCGCAGTCATGACCAACAGCAGCATTATCGCCAGGTGAAGCGGATTATCCGATTCCATCGCCAATATCGCTAGACAGAGCAGCACAATAAGCTTGCTGAGAGGGTCTAGCCGTTCCAGCGGAAATCGTCTATCTTGCCGTGCCTGAGTTACCATGCCTTCCCCCCTGAGTAATATTCTTGTCTTAACAGCGAAAACATCAGCAAATCGACAAATCCGTCCTCCGTCTTCTGATACTGGCGAAGCAGCCCTTCCTCTGTGAAATCAAACGCTTGTAAAAGTCCCTTGGAAGCCTTGTTGTCAGGATGAACGAGCGCCTCAATCCGATTTAAGCCGATCGTCTGATAGCCGTAGGACAGCACGATGCGCAGCGCTTCCGACATATATCCGCAACCCCAATATTCCTGGCCCAGATCGTACCCAATTTCCCCGCGGTAAGCCCCCGACAGCTCCCAGACATTGAAACCGCAGCTGCCGATCAATCGCCCTTCTTCTTTAAGCTCGATTCCCCAGCGGAGCGCGTCTTCACTTTCCGAAAGACCATTAAGCAAATGGATCATTTCCAGCGTATCCTCCACCGAGGCAAACGGCGGAATGTTCATATACCTGACCACTTCCGGATCGCTCCAAAATTGAAACATCCGCTCTGCGTCCGAAGACTCCATTTTCCTTAGCCGAAGTCTCTCGCTTTCGATCACCGGTATGTATCCCCCGCATCTGTACACTTATAGCCCTCCTTTCTCCCCAGCCTTCAGGGGAATGAACAGCTCGCAATGCGATATTCATGATTGTTGTTGATCCGTATATAGCTAATCATAAACAAGGAGGGCGAGTCAAAGAAAAAATAACTGACATATTTTTAAATCATGGTTCAAAAAATGAAAATCCTTCGATTTTCTTGTCCTCTTTTCGGTGATACTATAGTGACATAGAGAATATTTGGAAGGAAAATTAGGAGGTTACCTGCTGATGATTTTCACCATTTTGCTTATTGTCATATTGGTTGTGCTGCTGGGCGCCAGCCTTGTGGCACGCTTCGCTTTTCGCCAAATGACTCAAATGAAGCTGCAGACATACGAAAGTATTTTTGGCTACCTGGAGAAAAGCGGTATATATTCCCGTGAGCGCTTTGAATTGCTTGATAAAAAAGAGGTTAAGGTTACTTCCAGGGATGGCCTTACATTATGCGGTTACATCCTGCACACGAGACCTGACTCGAAACAGTGGATGATCATCGTTCACGGATACACCGTATCGCTGCATGTATCTGCCCAATATGTGGACATGTTCCAGGAGGAGGGATTTAACATCCTGCTCATCGATCAGCGCCGGCATGGGAACAGTGAAGGTAAATACACGACCTATGGCTACCATGAAAAATACGATGTGCAGACCTGGGTGACATGGCTGCTTGAAAATTACGGGAGCGAGATTACGATCGGTCTGCATGGCCAGTCCTTTGGGGGCGGAACCGTATTGGAGTACCTCAGCATCGCTCACCCTAATGTTAAATTTGTAATCGCAGATTGCCCTTATTCCGATTTGACCGAGCTTATGTCATATCAATTAAGGGTGCTAAATAAATTGCCCGCATTTCCGCTCCTTCCCCTGATCGACAGGCAGATGGAACGAAAAGCGGGCTTCAGGCTAAGACAGGTAAGTCCGCTTAAAGCGGTCGAACAAAGCTCCTTGCCTGTTCTATTTGTTCACGGCACAGATGATCGCTACGTACCTACTCACATGAGCAAAGACCTTTATGAACATAAGCCAGAGCCAAAAAGACTGCTGCTTGTAGACGGAGCCGAGCATGCGAATGCCTATAGCGTCGATCCAAAGCGGTATTCAGAAGAAGTACATTCCTTCATACATGATGCACTTGCAGCTCCTGCTGTAAAATCTTTGCCCAGCATTTGATTCTGCGCAAGCACAATATATTTATCGAGACGCTGACTTAGCTCCAACACCGTCTCACTACTAAAGCTGCTATTTCCCGCGGCATTCATTAACTCTGATCGAAGGTTCTCGATAATGTCCATCAGTTCCCCGCTTACCTTGGGGCGATTGGTGCGCCGGCCCATTTCCTTTAGTGCATTGAAAGCCATATGTTCACCTTCTCTCTACTGTTCAACACTATCATAACCTATGATGCCAAAAAACATATTTTTCAAAAAAGCAAAATATTAACATTATTTGTCGATCTTTAGGAGTCTGTAAAAGGAGGAGCCCCGGGACAAATCCCAGGCTCCTCCTTCGTTTTCCGTACGGTATCAAATTTATCCCTTTGCGATTATCAGGCGCGATTTAACTGCCTTTACGCCCTTTAGTCAATAAATAGCTAACATTTACGTAATTTTCATCTCACCGTAATATAAGGTATTATATTAAAGTATTTATATAGTTGTGTAAATGGAGTGTAAGCCGGACATTAATCTGCGCTCGAGCTATATTTTTGAAAGGAAGGGAATAGAGTGTCCTTGATTACTCGTATCCGATTATCCAATACAAAACCGTTTGTCTTTTTTTCCATAGTTATGATTCTTAAAATTTATATCGCCTGGTTCGCTATTTTCGACGGCGCACAGCCATGGGGCCCTCTGCTGAAGGAAATCCCTTTTATTTGGGCCGCCTTCTCTTTGATTGAATGGTTCTCATCTAAGCGGAAAATCGGCATTTATCTCGTCGTCAACTTTATTATCACAGCAGTTCTATTCGCTGCCATTATGTATTATAAATATTACGGCGTCTTTGTTACTTATCACGCCCTTCAGCAGGTCAATCAGGTTACAGCGGTTAAGAACAGCGTATTTTCACTGCTCAGCCCGCACTACCTGTTAATATTTCTGGATATCGTCGTGCTCGGCTTCTGGCTGATGCGCAAAAAACGGGCCCACAAGCTAAAAAGCTTGTTCAACTTAAACCGTATTCGCGGGAGTGTGGCGGCGGTGATCTTCGCGGTTTCGGTTGCTCTCTGTATTTTTAATATTTGGCCGAACCGGGCTACTATGAATGAAATCAAACAGGCGGAGCAAATGGGCATTCTCAATTATGAAACCTACGCCATATTCAAAAGCAAGGACGAGGATCTGACGAACAAGAAAGAAATTACGCAGGCAAAAATAAATAAAATCAAAGGCACTGCCCCTGTTGCGGAACCTGCATATTTCGGGGCAGACCAAGGCAAAAATGTCATTATAATTCAAATGGAGTCGTTCCAGAACTTCCTGATTGATTTTAAAGTTGGCGGCAAGGAAGTGACGCCGACGATGAACAAACTTGCCCGGGAAAACACTTATTTTAAGCATTTTTATCAAATGGTCGGTCAGGGGAATACTTCGGATGCCGAATTCGTTGTCAATACGTCGTTTTATATTCCATATAACGAAGCGGCAACGCAAAACTACGCATCGAAGCAGCTGCCGAGTTTGCCGAAGCTGTTGAAGGCTCATGGCTATGATACCGCCACTTTCCATACTAATGTCGTTGATTTCTGGAACCGACGTGCGTTATATGACGCCCTCGGATTTGACCGGTTCTATGATAAAACGTTTTTTGGCAGTGACGATACTGTATTCTTTGGTCCTTCTGACGAGGTGCTCTATAAGAAAACAATCGAAGAAATTCAAAAAATGCATGATGCCGATCGGCCATTTTATGCTCATGTGCTTTCGATGACAGCGCACCATCCATTTACTCTGCCGGATGATAAACGATCGTTACCCTTACCGGAGCGGTATCAGGACAATATGGTCGGAGATTATATCCAGTCGCAAAATTACGCAGACCACGCTTTGGGTGAATTTATCGAAGACCTGAAGCAAAGAGGCATTTGGGACGAGAGCATTATAATGATCTACGGCGACCATCTCGGCCTGCCCATGTACTCCCTGGACAAACAAGGCCTGGAGCTTATGAAGGAAATCTACGGCAAAGAGTACAGCTATATCGATATGATCAACATTCCGCTGATCGTTTCAGCGCCAAATATATCCGAACCAGCCGTAATGGATACGGTCGGCGGGCAGGTGGATATTTTACCTACGCTGACTAATTTGCTGGGTATCTCCCTCGATAACCAGCTCCATTTCGGTCAGGACTTGTTCAATCAGTCCTATAATTTGCTGCCGCAGCGGTACTATTTGCCTTCAGGATCATTCCTGAATGACAAAGCCTTGTTCATTCCTGGCGTTGAGTACGGCGACGGAAATCATTATCCATTTACCCCAGACAGTAACGAACGGATGCTGACAACGGAAAATGAATATACCCGTGCACTGGATCTATTGCATTTGTCCGACAGCTATGTACGCCAGCTTCCGGATATACCTGAGAGCTACTAGTCCTGTACTTATCCTTGCCACTAGTCTTGTTAGTAGCTTGTTATATAATAGCCTTGCATTTATCCTGCGGCTAGCCTGGCTTTGGCTTCGGGCAAGCTGCAAGATCATACGCATATCCTTTACGGCCTTAATCCTGAATGTCATGGGGGTAAGGCCGTTTTACTTTCCCCGTAGCCTTAGCCATTCGTAATTGTAAGCCATAGGTACCGGAGATAACCGGAGATCGACCCCGATATTGTCCTTGCCTTTTTCAAAGGTACTATTTTTACGCCAATAATATTTTTCATGTTTCGCATCAAACTCTCATTCAGCAGGTTCCTAAGCAACTGCAACATCAGTAGAAGTTTGCACGTTGATAAATTGGGAGGTGTTTACCTTGAATCAATTGGAGGTGTTCATGTTGAATAAAATGTGGGTTGCTGTGATGGTGACTCTCTTTAGTTTGTTTGGTTGTCATTCTCCGGAAGTGGATGTTCAGCCGAAGGGAAATATAATATCAGACTCGCCGATGGAGAGCAGCGTAGATAACAATCGCTTTTCAGTCAGCAGCTCAATCCCCCAGCAAGTTGAGATGAACGAAGAGTTTACAATTTCGGCTTTCTTGCAAAATGAGACCGAACAAGATTTCACCATCGAAAGCAGACAGCGAATTTTTTATTTTACAGTTAAGGATAGTACAGGTAAAAATATTAATACTATCGTCTTGCCGGATATGGGCATTCGTCAGACTTTTCCGGAAAGCGCAAAGATTACAGAGCAATTTACATACAGAATTAAAACACCAGGAGTATATAGCATTACTGCAGTGGCTGAATTTACAGTGAACGAAGGGGATAGCAGCACAGTTTATAAAATGGAAACGGAGGCCAGTAAGCTGGAGGTTATAGGAGAAGCGGCTACCGATGTATTTTCTAGGAAGGCAGACCGCCATTAGCGGTAGTTTTTCTTGCGAATATACAATTGTTCAGATCTGCTTAAAACTTACAAATTATCCAATATTAAGAAAACGGACAACATAATGTTCCAAACCTACTAAGAGCCTTGCCCCATTCGCTTTGCGGACGGGGAGGCTCTTTAGGTTATGGCTTTTTCTAAACGTTTATGGCTTAAATCGCTTTAATCGAAAATTCAATTAGGCTTCTACATAAGCGGATTCCTTCCGGAATGCTCCTCCGGTAGTCTGACTTCCTTGCAGTTCCGCCTCTTTCATCCGCAAAAACTTCCGGTTTCGCCAGCGGACGTAGCAGAAGATGCTGCGGATATATTCATCCGCGATCATACAGCCGTATATGGCAACAATCCCCCAACCTACGGAAATCCCCAGGACATAGGAGCAGCCGGTAGCCACGATCCACATGACCGTCAGCGATACGAACATCGTATATCTCGTATCCCCTACAGCATTCAACGCGTTCCCCAGCGTCATATTCAGGACTTTAGCAGGCTGCAGCGCCAGATTCATCCAGAGCAGTGATCCGCAGATTAGCAATATCCCTTCGTCCTGCGTAAACAAACCTAATATATGTTTGCCGAACAGAACAAGGAGCCAGGTGTTGATAATGACCAGCGGCAGCCCTGCTGACAACGAGCGGTATACCGCCTTGTAAGCCTCCTTCGTCCGGCCTGCACCGTATAGATGGGCAATTTGTATCTGTACGGCGAGAGCGAGGGAGAAGCCGAGCAGGAAGCAGAAGGTTTCCAAAGTACTCATGTACGTCCTCGCCGCCAGCTCCATGGAGCCAAGCGTCGCTATGAAAGAGTAAATAACGAGCTGCGAGAACACCCAGCTGCCCGAGTTGACCCCGAGCGGCCAGCCGATGACGAGCACTTCCTTGAACAGCTTGCGGTCGAACAGGGAGATGTCGCGAACGCCGATTCTGCGTTCAAAGGCGACCAGGAACATAAGAAGCAGCATAATTGTCGCGAGCAAACGGCTCGTCACTGTGGAAATCGCCACCCCGGTCAGGCCGAGCTGCGGAAATCCAAGCTCTCCGAAAATAAAGCCATAGTTCATTACAATATGGATGATGTTCATCGCTACGGCAATGTACATCGGTCCCTTCGTATTGCCGGTGTTGCGAATCGCAGTGCTGAGCGCAGACATAAGCGCGGTCAGGATCATTCCTCCACCGACAATTGAGATGTACGGCATGGCCAGCGGCATCAGCTCCTCAGGCAGCTGCAGCATTCTCGCAATAGGGCCGGGAAGAGCCACGAGCATCAGGCTTAGGCCGAGGCCGATCAATGCCGTCACTTTTACCGAAATGACGGCGACAGTTCTGGCGTCCTCCTCGCGCCTCGAGCCAAGTTTCTGAGCAATGACGATTCCAGCTCCGCTCGCGACGGTAGCAAACAACGTCGTCAACGCATTGAAGAGCTGATTGGAGAAGCCGACAACCGCTACGGCATCATCCGAGATGCGGCTCACCATCAGCGTATCGACGGCGCCCAGCAGGAATTGCAGGAACATTTCAATGAAGATTGGCCAGGTCAGGACCCAAAGGCCGAATTTATCTTTCTCTCTACTCCGTATTTTTTTCATTATTACAACCTCCAGTATGGCGGAGAAGATATCAACCATCCGTAATATAACTTGTAAAAGCCGCTATAAAAGTCCCATTTCGCTTTTAGGCGGGAATTCGCTTTAAGCTGGTGCAGCCTTCCAGCCGCAGCGCTCCTCCGTTCCTTCAAAAGCAATCCAGGATGCAGATGCCTGACAATCATACTTTTTAACTAACTTTTAGCATGAGACACATTATAGATGTTATATTGGAATGGATGTATCACTCAACCAACTGAATCTTTAAATATTCAAACCTGAATGCAATTGTACTAGGAGGTTGTTCGCATGTCTGTCATTCAATTTACAGTTCCTCCCCTTCCCCACTATATCGCTAGCGGCTTGTCCCTGCTGAGTGCAGGGCAAAAGCATCCCAGCCGTCAAAATATCGATGTGTTCGATCTTCTGCTCGTCGACAAAGGCTGCCTCTACATGGGCGAGGAAGGACGCAGCTATGAGGTCAGCGAAGGGCATGCGCTCATTTTGCGGCCAGACAGCTACCACTATGCGGTAGCCGACTGCAAGGAGGATACGCTTTATCATTGGCTTCATTTTCATACAAGCTCCAGTTGGACCGTCGAGACGGAGAGATGCGGCGAGCATTTCTGCACGGGCGATGATCGTCCGGGGTATATGCCGGCATCGGCTTTTTCCACATGGACGTTCAGTGTGCCGGTCCCCCAATTTACGAAGGTCGTGCAGCCGCAGAAGCTGAGCGATACCATTACGGAGTTGACCGATTTGAACCGGAGCCTGCATATCTCCGGTGCCAAGCTGCGCCAGCAAACGCTGTTTCAGGAAGTGATCTCCCTCTTGTCCGCCTCCCTCGGCATGAACGGACCGTCCCCGCAATCGATTTGCGCGGAGCGGGCCGCCTCGTATCTAAGGGAGCATTACAAGGAACAGTTCTCGGCCAAGCGGCTCGGCGAGAGCATCAACTTTCATCCCGTCTATATCGCCCGCTGCATGCAGAAGGTCTTCGGCTGCTCGCCTGCGGCCTACCTGCAGCGTTACCGGATCGAGCAGTCCAAGCTGCTGCTTCTGCAGAGCAATTATACGGTGGAGCGGATCGCCGAGGAGGTCGGGTTCAACCACCCCGCCTATTTTACCGCCAGCTTTACCAAAATTGAGGGCCTGTCCCCCCGCAAGTATCGTCAGCGTTTTGCGTGGATTAATCAATAGTGGCTTCTTATACGATAAAATGTGACACGATCCTTTGCTATAGCAGATCAACTCTACTATAATTCAAGTAGGTCTCTGCTATTATTTCATTATGACCAAAACCTATTACTGGGGGAAATGCGTTGACACAAGTTAAAATATTCGCGGACAGTATTTCTGACGTACCGGGCTCTTGGATCGAACAGCATGATATCGGTATCGTTCCGCTATATGTCGTGTTCGGTGAAACAGCTTATAAGGACAAGCTTGAAATCACCACAACCGACATTTACCGCAGGGTGGATGAAGGTGGAGAACTGCCCGGGACGGCGGCGCCTTCGCCAGCTGATTTCGTCGCTGCCTTCGCGCCCTGCATTGAGCAAGGACAGGACATCGTATTTATCAGCATGTCCTCGAAGCTCTCTTCCACCTACCAGAACGCGCTCATTGCAGCGGAGGAGTTTCCAGCTGGGTGTGTGCGGGTCGTCGACTCGATGCACGTATCCGGCGGCGTTGCGCTCCTCGTACTCAAAGCCGCTTTGGCGGCAAAGGACGGTGCTAGCCCGCAGCGGATCGTCGAGCTTGTTGAGGAATGGCGCGAGCGCGTCGAGATGGAAGTGCTTGTGGACAGCCTGGATTATTTGCATAGGGGCGGCCGTGTCTCCAGCGTTCAGCACATGATCGGCAGCCTGCTCAAAATTCGCCCCGTGCTGCGAATCAAGGACGGCTTCGTCATTTCCGCCGATAAATATAGAGGCAAAACGGAGAAGGCTGTTCAGCGGATGCTGCAGAATCTCCTCGACAATTTTCAGAAGATTGATCGTGATTTAATCATCGTGGCCCAGACGCTTGCCGAGAAAGCTGCGGATTATATCCGGACAACGCTGCTGGAGCAGACGGATGCGAAAGAAGTAGCCATTATCGAAGGCGGCTGCGCGATTTCCTGCCATTGCGGCCCTCGTACCGTTGCCATTATGTATATGCGCAAAGCTGCCCAGGCCTAGTATTCGCTTGGCGAATTTGTGGAACTTTGCAGGATTGTGGCGCTTTAATGCAACTCGTGTGATGCTTGGATCGTACTTGTATTGCACTTGGTTCGTGCTTAGTTCGTACTTGGTTCGTACTTGGTTCGTACTTGGTTCGTACCTGGTTCGTACCTGGTTCGTACCTTGTTGTACTTGGATTGTGCTTTGCTGGCGCTCAATGGCCTTGTTTGACCGCTCTTTTCCCCGGATGGGCTGTATGCCCCGGTAAAAAGCGGTCTTTTTGCTATAATAGTACTCGAAGTGCAACTGCTTCGACATTGCATATGGAAACTTTTCGAGCAAATACTACGTAATATCTCATAATGAGGAACTCCTATTTTGAACGGATGACACCGGAGGTGAATAGAGAATGAAGCAAGGTTTAGTGCGCATCGTCTCAGTCGTATTGGCGACTGTATTTTTCGCCGGATTAACAAATGCATCCCGCGCCGAGGCGGGATATTTCGACGATTTTTTCAAAGGTGTTAAGGTGCTGTCCGAGCTTCCTAATGATATTAATGAAATTAAGGAAAACTATCAGGTCACCTTGGACAGGCTGGAGGAAGCGCAGGGGACATTGGAAGCCTATCGTCAGCAGAACGAAGAGCTCATGGCCAGCAACAAGGAGTTGGCCGCAACGGTATCCGCTTTGACCGAAGCCCAGGAAGTCCGCGATGCCAAAGCCCGCAAAACGCGGATTATGTTGATTACGGGCGCCGCTCTGCTTGCAGGATATTTCATTCTCCTTCGTGTGATCCGCGTTGTGCTGCGGAGGTAGTTCTTGAGAGGGGAGGAAGGGGGTAAAAGGTTGAACATTGAGTATAATAACGAATCCGCTCTGCTGGGCGGGCAGGCGGTTACCTTTCATTTGCAAGACGGGGAGATTGCTCATGTGCTGCATCCGGGGCAAATTATCGCCTTTCGGGGAGAGAGCAGCCTGCGGAGCGATAAGCTGATGAACATGAAAGGAATGTACCGGAAACGCAAGCTAATCCGTGCGGATATCCATGGCCCTTGCCAATTTGTAGCTTCCCTCCCCCCTTCTATTACGATGAAGCCGATTACGCTTACAACGGGGAGCGATCTGCTGTACGATTTCAAGCATTTGTTCTTTTATACCGAAGGTGTGCAGATGGAAACCCGGGTTCTCAGTATGAAAAACATGATGATTACCCGCGATGCGATCAAGATGAAGTTCTCGGGGGAGGGCCTTATCGGAATCCTGACGCAAGGCCAGGTGTTGGAACTGCCGCTTGATCCCGAGGAGCCGATCTATGTGGAGGCAGGCAGCGTCATCGCTTACCCCGAGAACGCCAAGCTGGAGCTATCCGTCTACGGTAATCATCTCGCCAGCCAGCATATGCGCTACCAGTGGAAGATGACTGGACGCGGCCATGTCCTTATCCAAGCCGGATCTGGCAATCGCGAGCTGGAACACGATTTGCAAAACGAAGATGGCATCGTGAAACGCTTCTTGCGCGAGGCCATTCCCTTCGGCAGCGTCTTCATCAAGTAAGAGGCTCAGACGGGCGGGTGAGCCACCCTAACAAGCTCTGGTCACGCCGGTCAATAGCTGTACACTACCATCGATTTTTGCATTGGGGCACTAGTTTCAGAGAGTTGTTCGTAAGCACTGAAGACGGAGTAAGAACCGTGAACAAAGACTGGTGAAAAGATATTGGGCAGGCTGGACGTGAGTAAATTTAGTAACGTTCCCCCGCCCCTTCGTACTTGAGTAACTGAGCATCGTGAACGTGGTTTGTGTAGCTGAAGTTGAAGTTGCTGAGCATCGTAAACGTGGTTTGAGTAGCTGGAGTAACTGAGCATCGTGAACGTGGTTTGAGTAGCTGGAGTAACTGTTGCAGATGTAGCTATAATGGGAACGGCCTCTAGGTTACAGATGAGCTTGGCGAATGCTAACGGACATGAGATCCGCTATTCGTGAGGATATACCCGTTTGACATAGCCTAACGGACAGAGAGGCACCTATTTGCCACAAACCTCCTCATTTCCATTCCATTTTAGCGATATAGCGGAACCTGTGTCCGTTGACCTTAGTTTTTTCTGCTTTTTCGCCGAATAGCGGAACTACGGTCCGTTAGCCATCACGGACAGTTGGTTGACCCAACCTAGCCGCTTTCGTTAGCCATCTCAATGATTAGCTCAATGATTAGCACTAGCTGCATTAGCCATCCGCAGCCGCTAGCATTGCCATTTAGAGAGGGATTGCGACAGCTCCAATGGTGAGGAGCCGGTAAGCCATAGCATGCTGATGCAGCCATAGCATGCTAATACAGCCATAGCTTGCTGGTGCAGCCATAGCTTGCTGGTGCAGCCATAGCGTGCTGGTGTTGCTGGCTCTCTGGATCCATTATCACCAGCAAAAACAAGGCTAGGGAAGTCCCTGATCCGGGAAATCCCTAGCCCTCATCACTGCCACGCCGGCATCTACTTCGTGATCTTGCCTCTCCAGGCGCTAATTCCCCCGGCGAGGTGGGACAGCGTGCTGAAGCCGTTTTTGCTAAGGATTCGAGCCGCGTTCTTGCTGCGCATCCCGCTCTGGCAGTAGAGCAAGAGATCCTTATCGTGCGGAATTTCGCCAAGCCGCCTTTGCAGCTGAGAGAGCGGAATGTTCTTAGCGCCAGGTATATGCCCTCTCATATATTCGCCCGTTTCCCGGACGTCGATAACTACCCGGCCTTCAGAGCTCAGCATTTCATTTCTGAATTGCTCCTCGCGAAGTGTCTTCAAGCCGGGGGCAGGCCGGAAACGGGTGTATGCGAACCAAACAACGAATAGAATGAACAAAATATTGATTATTGTGCCTGTCTCCATGATAGTTAACCACGCTTTCGCTGCTTATTACGCACAGAAGTGCCCACGGACAGCGTATATTTGCCGGAAGCCCCGACTTTTTAATAGGCGCGCTGCCCGCTTGCTCTTGATGTTGCTGTCTGAGAGAATCAGAATCGGCTCATTCGGGGACAGTTCGTTGCTCCAAACGAAAGGAAGACGACCGATCGAAATGTTAATCGCCCCTTGCACGTGGCATTCCCGGTAGAACACCTCGTCCCGGACATCGAGCATCCTCGTCTCTTCCGGCAGCTCTGAATCGTTATGCAGAATGCTCGCGTCGACATAGGCCAGCCCTTTTACAGGCAGCAAATTGCGAAGCAGCACGTATGCCAGACCGGCTATGATTAAAACAATGAACCACATGAGCATTTCTTCCTCCCAAACTCTATAACTCTAATAACTAACTTCATATCCAAGGTTTAAAGCGGTGTCAGCTAACCTAACCCACTATCCTTCACTCGCCTAAAAACATATGGCTTAGACCAACTCGTCTTCCCAAGCCAGCAGCCCGCCGGTCATGTTGACGACATTGAAGCCCTTCTCCTCCAGCAGCTCGCAAGCTAATCCGCTGCGGTTGCCGCTGCGGCAAATCACGATAAGCTCTTCGTCCGCATCCAGTTCACGCAGTCTCTCCAGGATTTGTCCAAGCGGAATATGCTTTGCTCCCTCTATATGGCCTGCCGCCCATTCTTCCGGTTCACGGACGTCCAGCATCTTGACCGCCTCGCCCTTCTTCAAACGTGCGGATAGCTCTTGCGGCGAAATTTCCTTGCTTACTCGTCCTGCCATCGTAATCTCTCCTCTGTCTATTTTAAAAAACTCTGAAATACTACCGGCTTTTGACCAGCAGCTCGATCGCCTCCTGCACGACTTTATCCGTGTTCCCGCCTGCCGCTTGCTCCTCTAAAATGCACTGCTGCAAATTTTCGGCTACGATTTGAGCGATAGCCCGGTCCGAAGCATTGCGGACAGCAGATAGCTGGCTTACTACTTCCTTACAGGATTTTCCTTCATCCATCAAACGCAGAACTCCCCGAACTTGTCCTTCTATTCTTCTCAGGCGTCTTTTTAAATCTTCGTTATAATTGTATTCCATAGGATTCACTCCATTTCATTCACTTAACCTATACACCTAAGGGTATATTATTCGAAAATAACAGCTGGTGCAATGGCAACCGCAACCCAGCAAAGGAAATACCCCCATAAACCACTCAGCAAATGAAATAATGCGAATAAAAGCCATGCCTACGGCATTGGGATACAATGTTGACATTACAATATCGACATCCACACCTTAACAGCTGTCAGTGCAATTAAAACAATAAGCCCGTACCGTAAATATTTGACGTTCATTTTCGCGCTGAGCCAAGAACCAAGCGGCGCGCCAAGCAGGCTGCCGATGACGGTGAACAGCGTAGCCTCCCAGGGGATAGCCGCTGTGGTCAATTTGCCGGCTACACCGCCGATCGCTGATATGAACACGATGGCCAAGGAAGAAGCAATTGTAATACGGGTCGGAATCTTCATGACCGTCAGCATGACAGGGATTAGAATAAATGCGCCGCCAGCGCCAACGATTCCCGAGACGATGCCGACCAGAAACGATATAATAACAGCGAACGCCCGATTAAATACGATAGGCTGGCCAGCCGCTTCCCCTTCTTTGCCTTTGCTTGGGATCAGCATCAGGATAACCGCAATGATGGCCAGAACCCCGTAAATGATGTTGATGATCCTTCCGTCCAGGTATCCGGAGACAAGCCCTCCGGCGAGGCTCCCGAATAAAATCCCGGCGCCCATATATATAATAAGGCCTTTATGAATGACAGCCGCTTGATTTTTACTGTTTTTAAGATACGTCAGTACGCCGGCAAGTGAGGCAAAGAACACCTGGAACATGCTGATCGAAGAGACTTCCTGCCCCGTAAAATTCGCAACGCCAAGCGCTGAGGGAACGAAAAGTAATAACGGAAACGACACGATCGCTCCGCCTATTCCCAGCAGGCCTGAAAAGAAGGAACCAATTAAACCAAGCAGCAGCATGACGATGAATAACAGAAAGTCCATAGCTCCCTCCTTTCCGATTGCTTTACCGAAGGCGGTCTCCCAACATTTATGGCTGTACGAATTGAAAATAATAAGTTATACTCAAAACCAAGTAAACTTATATGAAAAAGGTGAAGTCATATGCTAAAAGCGCTTCGCGCCCTCTTCGCCAATCGCTGTCCTCAATGCCAGCGGACTATGCAATCCCGGCAGGATAGCCTGCACGTGCTAAAGTACTGTCCACAAGGCCACTATAAAGAAGAAACTTATGCCACCCTCGGCGTGCGCATCGTCTACGATTCGAAATAAGCAATCAGCGGACGAAGCCGTGTTCGCTGATTTTATTCATTTTTTTTCACCAGAAAAGTGTAGACGCCGTCCTTCTCTGAATGCTTAAGCAGCTCATGGTTCGTTTGCTTAACCCAAGCCTGAAAATCATTCAGGGAGCCCTTGTCCGTAGAAATGACTTCCATAATTTCGCCGGGATTCAGCTCATCTAACGCTTTCTTTGCCTTTACGATCGGCATAGGACACATCAATCCTGTTGTATCAACTTTTTTGTTGCTTTCCACTGGTTCATACCTCCTAATGATCAATGAAATGAATGTATTGCGTAGTTACTGGGTCATCGCGGTTCTCCGCAGGTTCGCGGATTATTTATCATGCACGGCACAGCGGTTCGGACCGCTCTCCATTTCACGCTGCTGCTCTTCATCCGGATGTATTTTTCCCATATTTGTCTGGCGGATTTCCTGATAGGAGTTAGGGTGCTGCGGTAAATTTTCGGTAACCATCCTTCTGAAATCGGCTTCGGCAGTAATTTGCAAGCCAGGATTGCGCTCATAGAGATCCCCGAGCCGCGCGGAGACAGCCCCGTCTTCTCCCAGCTCCGTTATCTTGCCAAAATGGGCAGGAAGTACGATCAATTCATCCGGTAACGATTTATAGCGTTCATGCAAGGTAGTATACAGATCACCCACCCAATCCTCTGCTTTGCCAGCCAGATCCGGGCGTCCAATAGACTCGACGAACAGAATATCGCCGGTCAGCAAATACCGGTTATCTATGATGAAGGAAGTACTGCCGATTGTGTGTCCCGGAGAATACACCGGCTGAATTTCGATTTTAATATTTCCCACGTTGACGACTTTTCCTTCCTCCAGCTGCTCATAATCAAATGTTACTTCTTCCGCATCCTTTGGAGGAAGCCAGTACGTTCCTCCCGTCTGCTCCGCCAGTTTACGGCCTCCAGAGATATGGTCTGCATGCAGGTGCGTGTCCAGCGCGTACTTGATCGCAGCACCTTGCTCTGCGGCAAAGGCCGAGTATACGTCAGTCATTCTTGCCGCATCAATCACCGCGGCTTCCCCCTCGGAAACGACCATGTAGGACAGACAGCCTTTGCCGATTCGCACAAATTGGTACAGCGATCCGCCATCCTGCAGCTTGCCGATCAGCACGGGCTCCAAATGCTCACTCCATGCCTTCATCCCGCCTTCCAAATAATACACGCGGCTTCTACCCGCTTCCAAGAGCTGCTCGGCCACAAACTTGGAGGAGCCTTCCTTGGCACAAACGACGAGTACGTCCTTGTCCTCCGGCAGCTGTTCCAGAGCAGCGTCCACGCCTTCCAGCAAATCAAAATAAGGAATGTTAATCAGCTCAATGCTCTCCCCTTCGATTTGCCAATCGGCTGCGTCGCTATCGTTGCGGACATCGAGAATGAATAATGGCTCCTTGTTCAGAACCCGCCGGGTCAACTCGCCGGCCGTCATTTTTTGCAATAGTGAAGTTGTTGCTGACATTCGAGTTATCCCCTTTCGATAAATGGATCGTTAATTAAAAGGACAAGGACACATTAGCATCCTTCGCAAAATCTAAAAACGTTACAGCCCCTCCGACTTCAATGCCGTCGACGAAATCTTCTTTAGCCAGGTTCATGACATCCATCGTCATCTGGCAGGCGATCAATTTCACGCCAAGTTCCTGAGCCATGCTTACTAATTCCGGAATAGATGGAACGTTGGCATTCTTGAAGCCTTCCGCAAAATGTTCTTTCCCGGCTGGAAGCGGCAATTGCTGGTGACCCTGCTTGTGGATCAGATTCAGCCCTTCAAATGTGAAAAAGATAGCTACCTCAGCCTCCGTGGCTGCCGATGCCGTGGCGATATTGAATACTTTGTACGCGTCGAATAATCCGCCGTTACTTGCAATGATTGCTACTTTTGTTGTCATCATAATACCTCCATGAATTAGTTGATTTAATTTTAAAAATGGTGCGGGTTACTTCTCAACTGCCTGTTCCATAGGCCCTTTCCAATCTGTCATCCCCTGTGTTACATTCTTCACCTGCTTGAAGCCTTTATTGGCAAGCAGTTGGCAAGCCAGGTCGCTGCGGCTGCCGGTCCGGCACACTACGTAGATTTCCTCGTCCGGATTCAGTTCGTCCGCACGCTGCTCCAGCTCACCCAGTGGAATAGACCTCGCACCGGGAATGTGGCCGAAGGCATATTCCGCTGGCTCGCGCACATCCAAAATCGTAATCGCATCCTTCGCTGCGATTTTGACTTGCAAGTCCTCATTAGAAGCGACATAGGGGTACTTCTGCTCCGCTTTGACCTCATCGGGCCGCGACTTGCGAAGATAATGCCTGAGAACGCTATTCTCTTCAATCGTGCCTAAATATTGGTGGCCGGTATTTTTGGCCCAGCCTTGAATATCCGCCAGCGAACCGCGGTCCGTGGCCTGAACTTCGATCACTTGGCCAGGATTCAACTCATCCATGGCCTTCTTGGTTTTTACTATGGGCATCGGACACGAAAGTCCTTTACAGTCCAGAGTTTTATCGACTTGCAGCGTCTGTACTTCTTGTGGCTCAGACAATTCGATTCTCCCTTTCATCATGATTTAATAACTTTCCAAACGAGCCTAATTTTGATTCATCGTGATATATAATACATATACCCCTATGGGTATAAATCTTAGAACATAACCTTTACTTTGTCAACAAAGATTGTCGAAAGCTTGAGGCGGTAATAATAGCCAAGACAAAAAACCTCTTCTTGCGAAAGACGATGCCGCCCACAAGAAGAGGTTGTTCTGTTCACTTGCGATTGCTTCCGATTTTCTAATTGCTGCGTTTACCGCATCATCATATGATTGAATCTTTCCGGTGCGAACGCTGGATAATAGCTGGGTAATTCCAGGCCGTCGATGACATCCGCGACGATTTTGGCCGTAATCGGGCTGAGCAAAATCCCGTTGCGATAGTGGCCAGCCGCAAAAACAATCTGCTCCGCAGCTTCAAGCCCCCCTAACAAAGGACGGCCATCCTGCGTCGAAGGGCGCAGGCCCGCCCATTTATGAAAGGGGACTTCTCCTCCCAGAGAAGGAAACAACCGTTTATTCCATTTGCGCAGCCGCTCTATGCCCTTCTCCGTAACCGTAGTATCGAATCCGGCGATATCCTCGGATGCGCCGCATACAACGGTGCCGTTACCTTTGGCGACTACGTAACCTTGATTGTTGAACACCATACCCCTCACCGTATGCCGAGCGTTATCGTAAGCGCATATTTGCCCGCGAATCGGATAGATCGGAAGGGGAAGCTCAATCGTCCCGGAAAGCTCCTGAGCCCAAGCGCCGGAGCATACAACTAAGCGATCTGCCGGGAATTTCCGGCCATCCTTGGACTTCACTACGATCTCGCGGCGCAGAGTCTGCGGCTGCTCTTGCAGCAGACCAAGCAGTTGCCCTGGCCCTGTTGTCAGTGGTGCTTGCGCTTGCGCCCGTAATGGCAAGTGCATTTGTGCCCGCTCCGGCATTTTCGCCAGTTCTGCCTGCCAATCGTCAATGTCCACACTCTCCAAATGCTCGAAAATACGCACGCCCATGTCTCGGCAAACCTGCTCTAACGCCTGCACATAATACGGCGAATAAATGTGGCTCTCCTCCGGCGTATATAGCGCCGCCTTGACTTCGCCGGAGATCCCCGGCTCGATTCGCCGGAGCTCCTCCCCCTCGACAATCCGGCCGGAGGAACCGAAATCCCTCTGCCAGAGCAGCCTGCCCTCCAAGGCCAAAATATCCGCCTCATGGTATACCGCATAAAGGCTGCCAGAGTTGGCATATTCAAAGGCTTGCCCCGACATCTGCCTGATCTCCGCCTGCCATGCCGGATACAACCGCAGGCTGTCCAGGCACAATCGGAAAAATTCGTCCGGCTCCTCCAGGTTTTCGGAGTAAGGCGCCAGCATACCGGCAGCAGCTCCCGAGGCTTGCCCGCCGCATTTGCCGATCTCCAGCAGAGTTACGTTATGCCCCCGCTTCCGCAATTCAAAGGCGCAGGACAATCCGATAACGCCGCCGCCCATAATTACTATATTCTGCATCATGCTATCGCTCCCAGGCGCCATTTTTCATAGGGCTATTTCAAAATGAATTGTTCCAGACCACTGCTCGCGGAAGCATACTTCTTCCGGGCAATTCGTCCGGATAAATAAGCTAGCCTTCCTGCCTCTATCGCGTGCTTCATGGCGGCCGCCATCATGACCGGGTCCTTCGCCTTAGCTACCGGAGTATTCATAAGCACCCCGTCCACACCCAGCTCCATCGCTTTCGTTACGTCACTCGCCGTTCCAAGCCCCGCATCCACGATAACGGGCACGCCCGCTTCCTCTACAATCAGGCCTAAATTGTAAGGATTCAATATGCCGAGCCCCGTGCCGATCGGCGCTGCTCCCGGCATAATTGCAGCAGCCCCGGCTTCTTCCAGCCGGCGGCAGATGACCGGATCGTCCGAAATATAAGGAAGCACCGTAAATCCTTCTTTGACCAGCATTTCCGTCGCCCTAAGCGTCTCAATCGGGTCGGGCAGCAGTGTCTTCGCGTCCGCGCTGATCTCAACCTTGATCCAGTCGCTGAGGCCGGAGGCTCTAGCAAGCCGCGCAATCCGGACCGCTTCCTCGGCCGTGCTTGCGCCTGATGTGTTCGGCAAATATTGAAAAGCGTCATCCTCGATATGCTGCAATATGGAATCATCCTCTACCGCGTCGAGATTAATGCGCCGAATAGCAAACGTAAGCACTTCCGCTCCGGAAGCTTTGATCGCTTCCTTCTGCACGAACGGGTTGGGAAACAGCCCTGTGCCAATAAAAAACCGCGACGACAGCGAGCGGCCGCCGATACGCAATGCATCATCCCGCATCCGTTTAACCCCCTCCCACAAAATGAACCAGCTCGATGACCATCCCTGAAGACACCGTTGTATCCGCCCACTGCTCGGGGGTCAAAATCACACCGTCCGCTTCTACGATAACCGGCTTGCCCGTCAAGCCGAAATGGGCGATTACATCCTGAACGGTTCCCGCCTGCAAGCTCTGCATAACACCATTCACCTTCAGCTTAACGCTGTGCGTATTTCCCATGAGCCGTTCCCCCTTGCTCTAATTTGCGAATAAAAGCCTCGCATGTCCCTCTTACGTCCGGATTGCCTACAATTTCGGTCACCGCGCAGATTCGCGTTGCCCCGGCAGCGATCACTTCATCCGCATTGTACAGCTTGATGCCGCCGATCGCCACCCACGGAATGCGAATTTTCGCCGCTACCTCGCGAACATAAGCAAGCGTCACCGGCGCTGCATCCGCCTTCGTGGCCGTCGGGTATACGGGACCAACGCCGATATAGTCCGCTCCCTGCTGCTCGGCCAGCAGCGCTTCCTCGATCGCATGCGTGGAAATACCGATGATCTTGCCGCCAGCCAGCTTCCTGGCCGTAGAAAGCGGCGTGTCGCCCTGTCCCAGATGAATGCCGTCCGCATCCACCTCAAGCGCAATATCGATATAATCGTTGACGATAAAAGGGACATCATACCTTCGTGTCAATTCGCGAAGCCGCTTCGCCTTCTCCAGCACGGCCGCCCGATCGCTGTGCTTATCCCGAAGCTGCACGATATCAGCGCCGCCAAGAATAGCCTCCTCCATCACTTCGGCAAGCTCTTTGCCCGGATGGCTTCTTTCATCGGTAATAGCGTACAAACGAAAATCTCTCATCTGCTAACTCTACCTCCGTTTTGTATTTACCGGCCCATACCACGCAAAAAAGCCATCCGAGAATACACGAATGGCTTTAAATTCGATATGTTCTCTACGCCAGCATTACCTGGATCAGATTAACGGTCCGGAACATCAGGTTCCAATCTCAGCCGGACTTCATCCAGCACCCGCACTCGATATTCAGTTACTCTCACTATAACTTACCTTAGTAGCCTTGGCAAGATTATCCGAACCCTCATTTGCGAACGACGGAATAGCCTTTATCTTGCAACAACTGAACGATGCCGTCTTTGCCGGCGAAATGCGCGGCGCCAACCACAATGAAATATTCCGCTTTCTTGTCGCTTTTCAGGTATCCATCGATTTTATCGGCCATAACGATATTCCGGTCGGTCAGCATCGCTTTGTAATACTCCGGATCCTCGATCATGCTCTCGGTGAACTCAAGCAGTTTCTGATCATCCCCTGATTTCCACATATCGGCCATATCGTCCACAAGTTCAGCCGAAACATCGAAGTTGTCCAAGGCGGTATTTAGGTTTTTCTCCTGTAATTCGCTGGAGAACCCGTCGAGCATGCTCAGCTGGGACTCGTAGGTTTCCAGTTCCAACACCGGCAGCTTGCGTTCTATGGCTTTCTGGATGAAATACAGGTCGATTCCGGCAGAGGCTTCATAACCTGATTGCATCGATTTAAGCGTGCTGATGGTACTCTCGACGACCCATGGCTTGAAGACATCAAAGGCATTTGGCTCCAGGCCGTTCTGCTGCAAAATATCCTGAAGCTTTGCATATGTCTCCTTGGACACATGATCCTTCAAAGTCGTACCGTCCTGATACATCCCCACATCCAGGATCAGCTTCTGATTGGCTTCATCAGCAGCCTTGCTAAGGTCAATTTCTACCCCCAAATAATCCGCTTCGGCAAAAGCATCCTCGAATTCCGAACGCAGCGGATAAAAGCTGTCGTCCGCAATATGCATCGATCCTACTAGATAGACCGTATTGCCGCCATGTTTGACTTCCCACATGAAGCCGCGGGCACCTTCTCCCGTAGCTTCGGAGAAAAGAAACACTGTGCGGGATTGCTGATCCCAATGCACCTTATAGCCTGCCGCTTCGCCGACGATTCTAATCGGCGCGTACGTCTCGCCGTTAATCAGCTCTGTCTTGCTGTTCAGCACAATCTCCTTGCCGTCCATCACGACATGAATCGTACTATCCTGTACATCGCTTAATTGAACATTCATTGCTTGAAGCGTTGATCTCAGCGGCACCATCGTAGTTCCTTGATCAACAATAGGCGCATTTGTTGCGAATTCAACGTTTTCGTTGTTGATCTTGAGCGAAGCTGGCTGTGGAGCAGCCATAGCCGGGGCCGCCGCAGCAAGCAAGCCTACAGAAATAAAGAGGGATAAGAGCGATTTTCTCCAATTTTTCATGTTCAATTCTCCTTAAAATATATTGCTTAAAATAACAGCTGTGTGGTTTCATAAATAATGAGAAAATTTCAACAGATTTTCGCAAGTACACTGTACCCGCACGCGGAACAAAATCCTGGAAGGAAATTGCTAAGAATTGAGCCCGTTAATCAACTGAATTGAAACGTGCCACAGGACCTATTCTCATTGGCTGCGCTTGTTATATCTACCAAAGATTACGATGGTTAGCACCGCACCTACAATGCCCACACCAGTTAGAGTCCCTTGTGCGAAATCCATCAAATTACTCCCGTTAGAATGAATAATTTGACTCAATGTTAGCGAGAAAATAGAGATTGTAAAGAGTATTCCTACATTTTGTTTTTGTTTTTTATTCATTATTTCCACTCCTCAATATTGGTTTGACTCCGGACAGTCTCAACTATAAAGGTTACTCATAATATATGTTTAGATCTTATAAGCCTTCATCGCTTTGCGCAGTTCCTTCAGCGTCGGACGCTTGCCGTACAGCAAGACGCCTGTGCGGTAAATTTTAGCGGCCAGCCAGCTGAAGAATACAATGGCGATAAGAAGAATAATCAGAGACAACCCGACCTCCAGGAGCGTTGCGTCCCCAACGCCAAACCGAAGCAGAGCTGTTACCGGAGATACAAACGGGATGTAAGAGCATACCTTGAGCAGCATGGAGTTCGGCGAAGACAAGCTGAACATTGCGATATAGAACGCCGCCAAGGACAGCATCGTGATCGGCATGACCGCCTGGCCGAGATCCTCCGTGCGGCTGACAATGGAGCCTACCGCGGCATACAAAGTGGCATACAGGAAGTAGCCCAAGATATAGAACAGGAGCCCCACGATAACAATTTGCAAATTAATTTGCGATAAATCCAAATTCAGTTCGGCCAAGGAAGCCTGATTGTACGGTAAGGCAAGATTGGCGGCAACGACAGCAATAAAGATGGCAATCTGCAGCAATCCGATCAGGAACATGCCTAGAATTTTGCCGAACATTTGCGTCAGCGGCGAGACACTCGTCACCAGAATCTCCATAATCCGCGAGCTTTTCTCCGAAGTAACCTCTGCAGCAATCATGTTGCCCGTCATCGTATTGGTCATGAAGAACAACACGATAAGCCCGTATACAATAACGTAATTGACCACCGCCGGCTTAGGATCTTCCTTTGTATCGGCAGCGCTGCCCGTCCCGGCGGTCCGCTCGGTCTTCTGTTCTTCGATGACGACTGGCGCGCTTATCGCTGCGATTTGCTCATCGGTTAGGGAGCTTCCACGAGTGACGTACTGCATTTTCACGTTCTCCAGAGCAGGCTGGAGTACCGACTGAAGGGTCAAATCCATGCCTTCCTTCTTCGAGGTGTAAGTGACCTTCGGAAATTGCAGTCCAACAGACTCTCCGAACTCCAGATAACCCTTGATCGTTCCGTTCTCGAAATCATGAGTAAGCGCCTGTTCATTCGCTTGCTCGTATTTCACGAACTTGATTTTTCCATCCGGCTGCTTGGCGATCATCGCTTCCAGCGATTCCGCAATCTCAGGTTGGCTGCCATAAACAAGGCCGATCCGCGATTCAGTGGACTCGTTACCAGTGAATAATTGGATGATGTACGGCAGATGAATACCGACAGATAACAATACGGCGAAAATAATCGTGGTGACAACGAAGGACTTCGTTTTAAGCTTGTTGCTAAACGTAAAATTAATGACCGGCAGCAGCTTATTCATGCGATTCACCTACCTCTTTAATAAAGATTTGATTCAATGTCGGTTCCTTGATTTCGAAATGCTCAACCGTGCTCTCTTCCATCGCCCGGCGCAAAATCTCCTGCGCGGCCGCTACATCGGAAATCCGCAGGGAATACCCTCTTTCACGGCGTTCGACCCGCTCTACGCCCGAAATATCTTCCAGGCCGGTGACCGTTCCGGTCGTATGAAGCAGAACTTCCTCACGCGGATAGCGCTTCTTGATGTCTTGAATCTTCCCTTGCAGTACCGTATTGGAACGCTGCAAAATCGTAATGTTGCTGCACAGCTCCTCTACGTGCTCCATACGGTGGGTTGAGAACAGAATGCTCGTTCCTTCATCCCGCAGCTCCTTCACCGTGGCTTTGAGCAGTTCGACATTGACCGGATCGAGTCCGCTAAAGGCTTCATCCAGGATGAGGATTTTAGGCTTATGGACGACAGCTGCGATAAAGCCCATTTTTTGCTGATTTCCTTTGGAGAGCTCTTCGATCTTCTTGTTGTAATAATCCGGCACCTCGAAGCGCTCCAGCCAGTAACGTAGGCTTTTATCCGCCTCCTTAGCCGACATCCCCTTCAGCCGCGCTAAATATATGATTTGATCGCTGACCTTTATTTTCGGATATAAACCGCGTTCTTCCGGCAAGTAGCCCATCTTGTGCTGCAATTCGCTACTGTACTCTTGCCCATGGTAGAGAATTCGCCCATCGTCGGGATAGATTAGCCCGAGCACCATCCGCATTGTCGTTGTTTTACCGGCCCCATTGCCGCCAAGCAGCCCGTATATTTCCCCCTCCTCCACTTGAAGGGATACGTCGTTTACGGCCGTTTTTTCTCCAAACTGCTTCGTTACCTGTTCCAGTACCAATGGTTTTGCCATCGTGTCAGCCTCCTTTTACCATGCTTGTATTTCAGTATCAATAAATCAATAAACATCACTTATACTCCGGAGCGTACCCTTGGATCCATAGCTCAAGCACCTCTTCCAGTTCAAGAGCCCGGGTACGCTTTACTTGAAGATCCTTGGATTGCTGCAGTTCGCTAATGAAAGCTTCGTTTCGAACGATCAATTTATGCATCGACGGTCCATCCTCATCGCACCGAATCAGCTCAGGTCTTCCCTTCCATTCGCCTAAATCGCCGGCCACCCAAGCTTCATAGCAGCTTCCGTAAAGCAGGTCTTTCTCCACCATGCCCAGCACTTTGCCTTGATGCACCAATACGATGTAATCGGCAAGCCGCTTTACTTCCTCCACGATATGGGTGGCCATAATAATGGTAACATCCTCCCCCATCATGCTCTCCTGAAGCTCTTCGAGCATATCCTTCCAGACAAAAGGATCAAGCCCGGACGATAGTTCATCGAGAATAAGCAGCTTAGGGCTTGTGGCCAGGGCAGCAGCAACCTCGAATTTGCGGCGCTCCCCCTTGGACATACGGCTCAGCCGTTCATTCCGCGGCACCTCAAAGTGTGTCATCAATCGCTCAAATTTCTTTTGATCCCAGGATGGATACCAGTGAGCCCGGAAGCTCGCGGCCTGCTCCGCGGTCTGGTAGTTTTCCTCTGCAACCGGATTCTCTGACACATAAGCCATCTTGCTTCTGATTTCCTGCGGCAAATCGCCGGCACTCTTTTCCCCAAACCACTTAATTTCCCCTTCATCCGGAATAAGGCTCCGAGTCAGCATATGGAGAATCGTACTTTTACCTGAGCCGTTGGTGCCGACCAGCGCGACGATGTATCCCTGGGGAATTTGGAGATTGATGGGCCCAATCGTTTTCCGCCGGCGTTTCTTTACGATATCTTTAAGCTCTAGCGCCAATGCTTCGTTCATTCCTAGCTCCCCTCCCCCGCTTGCGAACGGTATTTGTTTTTAATGATTTCCAGAAAAAGAGCCTTGAGCTCTTCCTCGCTATATTGAACGGATAAGCCCGCATCGACTGCGGCTTCTACGGCTTCCTGCACGACCATCCTGCGGTATTCACTCCTCTCGCTATGTCCAACCCGAGCGACAAAGGTGCCCGTACCTTGTTTAGTCAGCAGCAGCCCTTCGTTCTCCAAATCCTGATATACCCTGCGAACCGTAATTACACTGCATTTTAAACTGCTTGCAAATTCCCGGATAGAAGGAAGTAGTGTCCCTTCCTCAATCTGTCCGCTGACAATTAAAGAACGCAACTGTGTCTCTATTTGAAAATATAAGGGTTCTGCGCTATTCTCATTGATCTGAATGGGAATCCACACCTTTCTATCTCACCTCCGGGTTATCCCTGTCGGAAATTATTTCCGCGATCATATCAAATCCCTCTTTCCCAATTTGCTTAACGTCATTTTGCAAAATAGAGCCAAGGATGATCCTCCAAGGATCAACATTCCCCACATTAAAGGCGATAAAAGCGAATACCGCTTGGACTGCTCTAGTGTGTATACGAGCATATTCCCGTCGAACCAGTGAATCAAAAATGCCAGCATGCCTACCGCGAGCGCGGAAAGAGCACTAACCCAGAAGTACCCGCGTCCTCTGCTGAGAAATTCAAAGTAAATATATATTCCGTTAACGAATAGCAGGTATCCGGTCCATGTCAATGCGAAGGTGAGCATCCTTCCCACATCGCTAAGCCAGTCACTGGTGAACCCCGTAATCAGATAATAAGTCGGATAAAATATAAGGCCATTAAACAGCGTCGCCGTAAGCAACTGAATGATCCGTCCCCTCATCACCGTAATCGCAGGGATGGGCAGTGTCCGGTAATATTGCAGCATGCGGGTGTACGAATCTTCCTTAAGGTAGTTAAAAGACCGCCTAGAGAAGTAAAAGCCAGTAATGGGGATTATTACGAACAGCATGAAATCCTGCAATGGATTCAAGTATTCTCCCGAGTTGTTCGATGAAGTCGCCCATGCCATAATCGCAATCCCAGCACCCACATATATCATGCTGATCACGTTCCAAATCAGATACAGCCGATCCAGCACTAAATCCCTTTTAAAAATAACCCATGCGTCTTTCCAGGTATTGTTCAAGCCGATCAACCTTCCTTCGCCAATTAGAATTGCATTTCGATCATGACGATCCTTAATGTTCAGTGTGTATTTATGTGTGCTTACTGTATATATCTTTATACACAGTATATACGGGTCGTTTTAAGACGTCAATCCCCTTTTTGGAAAAAAATAAAGACCCCGTTCTCAAGCGTACACCGCTCAAGATCGAGGTCTTGCCGTTTATTCCTTATGTGCCAAGCAGAATATCCCATACCGGCTTCGTATGCCCGCCCGGATACAGTACGTACAACAATACATACACAGCTACCCCGGTGATGGCCGTGAAAAACCAAATGATCGACGTAACTTTGCCCCATTTGCGATGCTTTGCATACTTCTCCTTGAAGCCAAGCGTCAAGGTCGTGATACCGAACACGGCAGCCACTGTCGCCAGAACAATGTGGAAAATAAGAAACGTCTGATAGTAAGGCTTAAGCCCAACCGGACCGCCCCAAGCGGTGTTGCCGATAAAAGCGGTGCGCGACGTATAGATGATAAAGAAAATGATTGCCGCGATCGCCGCTGCGATCATCGTTTTCTTATGGGCCTCTCTTTTGCCCTTAATGATCTGTCCCCAGCCGATGGCCACCAATACTGCGCTGATGACGATAAATGATGTGCTGAGCGTGGGGAAAAGCGTAAATAAATCCATTTCCATCCTCCTGCCCTACAATGTCTTATTTAGAGACAATTCTATAAGTCAAATCTTGCGTAAGTTCCTTAACCCTGATTCAGTTCGCCTGGAGGCACATCCGCAATCAGACTATCTTCTGCATCCTCTTTATTCTCCTGTTTATACCAACGGAAAAATACATAAGCCAACATCGACGCGAAAATAAGTTCCTGCGTATATTTCATCAGGATTCCGCCGACTTGCTGATCCACACGGGGCTCCAGGAAGCCGAAAAACTCAGGCCCGCCGAATTGACTCAGCAGGGCCGCCGGGTCACTGTTAGGTACACAATACCCCATCGCTTTGGCCCATATATTGGGATCGCTGTAGGTGGCGTAAAGCGGCTCGCTGGCAAAGATGATCAAGCCGCAGGCCGGCGTCAACAGCACCATGTTCAAAAAAATGAAGCCGAGCTTCTTCAAGCCCTGTGGAGTCGCGCGTTCCGGGATCGGATTGACGAACGTCCACCACATCAGTATGGCTGCTATGAACAGGACTATATAATACAGGCGGTGAATTCCAAAGTTAAGCATAACATAATCAAGCACCACAGGGAGGTGATAGATTGAGAACAATCCGTTAAATAAGATGGCAGCGACAACAGGATGAACTAAAAACTTCAGTTTTTTTACCGGACTTTGTTCCAAAACCTTTACGACATAACGCCAGATCCACGGCGGAATTCCCAACATGATCAGCGGCGGAGCAACGATATAAGACAACGCCATAGACAGCATATGAAAGCTGAACATCGTATGGCCTAGCAAATTGACGGGGCCGCCTTGGGCCAAGTGCAATAAGAACATCCCCGTAACGAACATCACTCTTCGGCCAAAAGAAGTCGGCTCACTGTGGGCAAATCGCTCACTAAGCGGGCCAACCAGCAAAAAATAGCCGGCTGTGACAAACAGCATAAATGACAAAAGTACGGGACTCCAAACATCTTTAAAGCTAAAATATTGTAATCCCAGCAATGTAAAAACTCCCTCCGCCGCTTTTGAAATCTGTCCAAATTGTGAACTGACCCCTTAATATACAAAAGAGGGGGCTTTAAGCAAGCCCGCCTCTTTTGATTCTACCACCACATCCAGTAGAGCGCCGCAATGATACACAGTCCAGCGACGAAAAATCCTCCAGCCATAAACACAATCGGAATCATATGGCCCTTATCTTTCAAATGCATCCAGTAACCTAGCTGAACAAGGACTTGCAGAACAGCCATGACTAGTAACAGAATTACTGTAAAGGCCGTATTCACGCCTCCCGCAGCTACTGTAGCAAAAGCGATCGCTGTCAGGACAATGGAAAATATAAAAGCTATGACATGCTTTCGTGGCCCTTCATGGCGGTGCCGGTGCCTTACAACAGAACCGTCATTGTGATGATCTGTCATCGCTTAACCTACCACCTTTCCAAGCAGGTAAACTACCGTAAACACGAACACCCATACAACGTCAACAAAGTGCCAATACATCGCGGACACGTACACCTTCGGGGCTGTAACGACGGTCAATCCCTTTTTGGCTACTTGGCCGATAATGATTGAAATCCAGCAAATTCCGAAAATGACGTGCGCACCATGGAAGCCTACCAGCGTATAGAATGAAGAACTGAAAGCACTGGTCGTCATCCCATATCCATAATGGGTCACATACTCATAAAACTCATAGATTTCCAAGCATAGAAATCCAAAGCCAAGCAGTACCGTAACCGTCAGCCAAGTCAAGAGCGATTTCACATTGCCCCGATGCATGGCCTGAATCGAGAATACGCTCGTCAAGCTGCTCACTAATAGGATCAGTGTCGCAACTGCGGTAATCGGCAAGCTGAACAGCTCGGAGGCCGACGGACCGTCAGCCACCTGGTTCCGAAGTGTCAGGAACGTCGCGAATAAAGTACCGAACAGAACAGCCTCTCCGGCAAGGAAAAGCCAAAAGCCCAGTATTTTATTGCGTCCCTCCAGCGTTGCCTT
This sequence comes from Paenibacillus fonticola DSM 21315, assembly GCF_000381905.1. Taxonomy (GTDB): domain Bacteria; phylum Bacillota; class Bacilli; order Paenibacillales; family Paenibacillaceae; genus Fontibacillus; species Fontibacillus fonticola. The sequence goes on from NZ_KB907245.1 coordinate 110,582, forward strand.
CTCCGGTTCGTGGGGTAACGTGTTCGTAGCCTTCTGTGCATGAAGAGTACTCATGCTTCTACCCCCTTCCCGTCGATTTCTTCCGGTTCAATATGCCATCCTTCATCATCATTGATGGAATGAACGATCATCGAGCCGAAGGTAATTCCCAAGCCGAGAATAACAACAATATAATTGTTGAAAATAAAGTTAAGCGCACTGTTGCCGAAATCCTCCGTTGTAAACATGAAGCCAAGTCCCGCAATGAACAGTCCTACGGACATTACAAACGGAATGATCGTTGGTGAAGGCATATGAATCGGCCCCACCGGCTCCGCTGGCGTCATTTCAGTGTTACCGGCCATCTTCTCTTTCCAGTAAGCGTCAAGGCCGCGTACAAGCGGAAGCTGTTTGAAGTTATACTCCGGCGGAGGAGATGGAATAGCCCACTCCAGCGTCCGGCCGTCGCCCCAGGGATCGTTCTCTACTCCTGAAGGCTTTCTAGCCGTAATGGCAATATTGATCAGGAATATAATGACCCCTACACCCATCAAGAACGCGCCGATCGTACTAAGTACGTTCATCATATCAAAGCCCTGATTCGGCAGATATGTATATACGCGGCGCTGCATTCCGATCAAACCAAGGAAATGCTGCAGGAAGAAAGTCAGGTGGAAACCGATAATAAACGTCCAGAACTCGATTTTACCAAGCGTTTCGTTCAATACACGGCCGAACATTTTCGGCCACCAGTAGTGCAGTCCGGAGAACAAACCAAGCACCAGCCCACCGACGATAACATAGTGGAAATGCGCAACTACGAAATACGTATCATGGAACTGGTAATCCGCTGGCGCAGCACCAAGCATAACGCCTGTTACCCCGCCCATAACGAACGTAGGAATAAATCCGGCTGCGAATAAGTTAGCGGTATTAAACGTAATTTGTCCGCCCCACATCGTAAACAACCAGTTAAAGATTTTAATCCCTGTCGGTACGGCAATCAACATCGTGGCAATAGCGAAGAGCGCATTCGCTACAGGTCCCATTCCTGTTGTGAACATATGGTGCGCCCAAACCATGAAGCCCAAGAAGGCGATCAGGATCGTTGCGAACACCATCGAGCTGTATCCGAACAAGCGCTTACGCGAGAACGTACTTACAACTTCGGAAATAATTCCGAAAGCAGGCAGAATCAGAATGTAAACTTCAGGGTGCCCGAAGATCCAAAATATATGCTGCCACAAAACCGGGTTTCCGCCCAGCTCTACGTTAAAGAAGTTTGCCCCCAAAATCCGGTCAAAGCTAAGGAGCACCAATCCTACCGTAATCGCAGGGAATGCAAACAGGATCATAGCCGATGTAACGAAAGTCGTCCATGTAAACATCGGCATCCGCATGAAGGACATGCCCGGCGCCCGCATCGTAATAATTGTCGCCAGGAAGTTAATCCCCCCGATCAGCGTACCCAAACCGGCGATCTGCAAGCCGATCGTATAAAAGTCGACCCCATGCGTCGTACTGTATGTCGTTGAGGACAACGGTGCATAAGCAGTCCAGCCGCCGTCCGGCGCTCCGCCCATAAACCAGCTCAGGTTAAGCAGCAAGCCCCCAAACAGAAACGTCCAGAAGCCGAGCGAGTTCAAGAACGGAAACGCAACGTCGCGCGCCCCGATTTGCAGCGGAATAACCGCATTCATAATCGCAAAAATAATAGGCATAACCCCGAGGAATATCATTGTAGTACCATGCATTGTAATTAATTCATTAAATTGCTGAGCCGTTACAAACGTGCTCATTGGCTTCCATAGCTGAACGCGGATCAAGAGCGCCTCAATTCCGCCTATGCCAAAGAAGAAGCCGCCTGCAACCAAATACAGTATGGCTATTTTCTTATGGTCAACTGTCGTCAACCAGTCCATCAAACCCTTGTGTCGCTTGACACTGTGAGCGTGAGCCAAGGTTTGTACCCCCTTTAAATTCCTGTGCATCAGTGCTGTCTGACAAGCGGACTATTAATAGTCCAGCTTAATGTTAGCCAAATACTCGGCGATTCCTTCAATTTCTTCGTCCGTCAATCCCAAATCTTCCTTCGGAGAAGGCATATGGTTGCCCGGTTTAACCGCATTCGGATCCTGCAGCCACTCGATCAAATTGTCTTTGACCGGTTTGCCTGGAAACGGCTTGTTCGAGCCTTCCTCGTTGATCAGAATGCCGGCGACGGTCTCCCGATTGCCGATTCCCGTCAAGTTTGGTCCCAGAGGTCCGCCCTGATCCCCTACAGCATGACAGCTTAGGCACTGTGTTTTGAATACTTCAGCCAGCGCAGGGTCCTGGATCGGCTCAACCGGTTGCTTAAATGCCTCAATCCAATTATCAAACGCTTCCTGACTCACTGCCTTCACCTTAAATTCCATCAAAGCGTGGGACGGTCCGCACAGCTCCGCGCATTTACCCAGATAAACGCCTTCTTTCTCCGCTTCTAGCCACATCGAGTTAACCGTTCCTTCAGTGTTCGTATCCGTCTTTCCGGCAAGCGATGGCACCCAGAAAGAGTGAAGCACGTCCGCTGTCCTTAATTCGAAAGCGATTTTCTTATTTGTAGGAATAATTAAATCCTGAGCCGTCGTAATATCATAATCCGGATAAGTGAATTCCCACCAGAAAAGATGCGAGGTTACTTTAACCCTGATGGCATCCTTGTCATCCCAGTAGTTCTCCCCGTACGCGAACACCTTCTGAACGGTCGCGATAGCAAGAATCAGAACGAGGATCAATGGAATTCCCGTCCAGATTACTTCCAACATATGGTTTCCTTCCACTTGCTTAGGATACTCCGTATCCCCCGGCTTGCGGCGGAATCTAATCCACACATAGGCCGCAATACCGAACACGATCACGAGTACAGATAACATGATCGTAATTGAAAGCTTCATCAAATCAAACTGCCCTTGAGCTACCGGGCCTTGTGGTCTTAACGCAGACAAATCTTCGCGACCGCAAGCGGACAGCAAGAGCGAGATTCCTACGAACAAAGGAACAAGCCTCTTCCCAGCCTTCCACCGTTTCATCATTGATCTACCCCACTTTTACGTATTCTTCCGATGATTACAGGTTTTCTCCCTTCCTTTGAAAAACATACCTGCACTAGCACGGAAACTGCAATCCTGTCAATTAAAACAATCACCTATTAAATATAAGAGCGAACCCCTCTTTTGTCAATGAGATAGGGGGAGTTCACAAATTGTTCAAAAAGCCGAAAAAGCCCGTCAAATTAGGGTTTGCGAACGTTTTCACCTCTCTATTTAACCTGGGACCCTACACTTCGATCGCTAGACACAAACGTCTGGCCTCCCTGGTGAAATCACCCTAGATCGTTTGAAACATTTTCGACATTTCGGCAAACTTCTTGTCACAATTGCAAAAAAACCTCGCCAACGACGAGGTTCCTTTAATGAAGATTACTAAAAGAGGTTACTTAAAGGAGTTACATAAGAAGGTTGTATGTGAAGGTTACACGTGAAGGTTACACGTGAAGGCTACATATGAAGGTCACCTAAGTTTACTTAAGGAGTTAATTGAAAGTAAACCGGCAGGCTGCCTACAGCAGCAGCCCTTTACACCGTTGTCAGCACGAGCGGGCCGTCTTTCGTAATAGCCAGCGTGTGCTCGTAATGAGCGCCCAAGCTTCCATCGGCACTGCGGATCGTCCACCCGTCATCATCCCATAAGACCGCCCCCGTATCTCCAAATGTAAAAATCGGTTCAATCGTAATGACCATTCCTTCTCTTAAAAGCGGGCCGGTGTGAGCTCGGCCAAAGTTCGGAACATCAGGCGGCTCATGCATAGCACGGCCAATCCCATGCCCGATCAGCGGCTTGACGACACCGACACCCGCGGTTCGCGCCACTTTCTGGATCGCGCTGCTAATGTCGCCAACCCGGTTGCCCGGTACGGCCTGAGCGATTCCGGCTTCGAGCGCGCGCTGCGTTACGGTCAGCAGCATATCCGCTTCTTCACTCACCTTGCCAATCCGGTACGACCAGCCTGAATCCGCCAGCCAGCCATTTTTATTCACAACGATATCGATCGTGACAATATCTCCGTTCTCCAGCGGACGATCATTCGGAAATCCATGACATACTACATCGTTGACCGATGCGCATGTCGCGAAAGGATATCCGCGATATCCTTTCTGCTCAGGCGTAGCCTGCCTGCCTGCCAAATACGCTTCTACCCACCGGTCAATTTCCAAAGTGGTCATACCGGCTGATATATTACCTGCTAATTCCTTATGGCATTCGGCAAGAATCATCCCGGCTTTGCGGATCATGGCTATCTCGCTCTGGGATTTCAAATTTATTTTCAAAATCTCATTCTCCTCTCAGGGCTTAACACTACGTTAATAACGAGTTAATATAATATATGTAGGAATAAGCAGAAAAAAACCGTCCTATGGCATCTGCCCAAGACGGATATAAGATGTTTCCTAATGCGAACAGTTATGAAACAGCGCTTCGTTGAAGCGTCAAGATACAGACGAGTTCACTGAATTCAGCTTGCCCATTTCATGCTCGACTAAATCCGTTAACTCTTCTTCATAGCCACCCATAATACGGTATTTCCGGACGTATTCCTTAACGAATTTTTTCGGGTCTTTTGGCTTAAAGATTCGGGTCATTTCCCGCAGACTTTCCTTTACTTCATTATGACCTTTCGTTGCCATACAAATTCCCTCCCAGAACGCTTGTAATTAATGCTCCGATTTCGAGAACGCCGAAAAGTGATGTTGATTCATGAAGTTGCAGGCTGCATTACGCCTTCCCGGCAGGCACCTAAAACATACATACCCGCTGAAATTCCCGCTTAATCAAGCGTGCTAGCAAAGTGTTGTCCGTATGCTTAGGACAGTCGCAGACTTGATGGAATAACCTCCTGTCTTTTATATTGTAACATATTCAAGCCAACCTTACAGCTTTCTTCCAAACGGAGCCTTTTTTTTGCTGTAAATTATTAAATTTATTGTTAAGCCCGATTTCTGGTTACAATAGGAATATAATATTATTTTTGGAGGGAGCTTCATGCAGCAAGCCAGCAATATACATCGTTCATCTGCCGCCTTAGCCGACGAGACTGCACCGCCTTCTTCTCCTGTATGGAACAAGGAATCGCACGAGCTGCTGCGTGCCGCGGACGAAGAGATTCAGCAGCATTATCCCAAAATGCATAGCTTTGTAGTTGCCCAGGGGGACCGTCTGCTGATAGAGCGATATTATAACGGTTACGATCCTTCGAAACTTCATGATTTAAGATCCGCCACAAAATCGATTTTATGTATTCTGTTAGGCATCGCGGATACCCGGAGGGAGCTGCCTCCATTGGATAAGCCCATACTGGAATTTGTCAAAAAATATGCAGTACAGCCTCCAGATCCTTTATGGCAGCAGCTGACGCTTCGCGATCTTCTCGCGATGACTTCCGGCTTCCACTGGAAGACCGGCGCCAAAATGGGAGAAGCCTTCATTCATCGCTTTCACCAAAGCAGGAGCTGGGCCAAATACATTGTTCATCTCCCGATCGTGAAGCATAAAATCGGCGAATTTCAATACTGTAGTGTAGATAGTCATTTACTATCCATCCTCCTGACCGAATGGACCGGGCTAAGCGCAGAAGACTATGCTAAACAGCATTTATTCGAGCCGCTCGGCATTGAGCAGACCGCTTGGAATACAAGCCCGGATGGCCATTCTACAGGCCATATTGGCCTTCATTTAACAGCGCGGGATATGGCTAAAATCGGCGTCCTTTGCCTGCAGGAAGGCCTTTGGGAGCGGCGGCGTATTTTGTCCGCGGATTGGCTGCTCCAATCGATGACTCCCAGATCTGCAGAGTGTCCCGGGTATGGCCGTTACGGCTACCATTGGTGGACAGCAAAGGCGAACGGCATCTCCTATGCTTATGCCCACGGTCATGGCGGACAGCAAATCAACGTAATTCCTGCTTTGGATGCCGTCATAGTGTTCACGTCAGAAAGTGCATTAAACCGCTGGAAAAATCCCAAGCCGCTGCTGGAGAAGTATGTAATTCCCGCCTTGAAGCACGGCTAGCCTAAATAACGCTCTTATAATGGAGGAATTTGTCAATGAATTCTTATGCACCCAAAGTGTTGATAATGTACGCAAGTTACGGTGATGGACACTATCAAGCCTCTAAAGCCCTTGAAGCCGGTTTTCATAAATCAGGCGTGAGCGACGTAGTTTTGCTCGATTTAATGGCAGAAGCTCATCCTCTGTTGAATGAGATGACTAAATTTGTGTATATGCAGAGCTTTAAAACGATGCCGTTACTGTATGGCTGGGTTTATAACGCTACGAAAGACATGCCTCCTGATACATCGTTGTTAAACGTCCTCAACTCCTTGGGCATGAGAAAAATGCAGCAAACTATTTTCAGTATGGAGCCGGATATTATAATTCATACCTTCCCTCAGCTCGCAATGCCTAAACTGCTCAAAAAAACAGGCTTAACCTTGCCGCTGATCAATATCGTAACCGATTTTGACCTTCACGCGCGCTGGGTTCATCCCGACGTCAACCGGTATTATGTCGCTACCGAGGATTTGAAGAAAGAGGCGGAGAACCGCGGAATCCCGGCAGAAAAAGTGTTTGTTAGCGGAATTCCGTTGAAGCCTGATTTTGATTCCGATCCGCAGCCGTCAGCCTCTTTGCCCTGCGAGCTTGATCCTTCCAGAAAAACGATCCTCCTTATGGCCGGCGCATTCGGAGTAATGCAGGGAATTCGCGGAATTTGCGCTGCATTGACCGACAGCAAAGAGCACCAGGTCATCGCCGTTTGCGGCAGAAATAAAGAGCTGTACCGCAAGCTCCAGGCCGCGCTTGGACATCGCCCGAATTTCCATCTGTTTGGTTATGTAAGCGAAATAGCCCAGCTCATGCAGTTGAGCAACTGTATTGTCACCAAGCCTGGCGGCATCACCTTGTCCGAATCGCTTGTCAGCAGGCTGCCTATATTTATATATCGCCCGGTACCAGGTCAAGAGCTTAACAATGCACTTTATTTAGAAAGTAAAGGCATCGCCAGTATTGCTTACGACGCGGATACGCTGATCACGCAGATCGGCGCACTGCTGTCTGACGAGGAACAGCTCGCCCAAATTCACAAAGAAATAGACCATCTTCGCAAACCGGGTGCTGCCGAGCTTATCGTAAGCGATATTATGGAGCAATGGTTTGCTCCCCAGCGTGATCCGGGCTGTCCTGTCGTCATGTAGCGCAGGAATCCTCACGTTTTTAAGACAAGGCGTTCTGCACCATGAGGGCTCGTCATACAATTGAATAAGGCGCAGGGAGCAGTCTGATTCCCTTCAGTTTTCCTAAAGAAAGAAGGTAAATATCGATGTCCCCTTTCAAATCCTCTACCGGTCTTTATGAAAATGTAGCGGCATTTCTGTGCTATTTATTCGCTTTTGTAGGCGGTGTCCTCTTTCTTGCTGTAGAAAAAAGAAGCCGTTTCGTCCTTTTCCATGCCCTTCAATCGGTCATGCTGTTCGCCGGACTCATGATTGCCCATGCCGCCGCCGGCTTTCTTCCGCTGATCGGCGTTGTCGTCAGCCTGCTGCTCAGCCTGCTCGGCGTCTTCCTGTGGCTCCTTCTGATGCTGACCTGCTTGCAGGGCAAATGGTTAAAGCTGCCTTGGATCGGCGAGCTTGCCGAAAGACAACTGAACCGGATGTAGCTGCAAAAGATGGTCATGCCACATCCCTTCCGCCTCAATGAAAAAAGAACGGCGATCAGCCCCTGGCCTTATGATCACCGTTCTTTAACTATATTTATGGCGAAATTATTGCGTAAACTTAGGACATAATTATTGTGGAAACTGGTCCGCCGCAGCTGTGGTATCGGCGGCTTTCCCCTTGTGCCCCTTAAGGCCGTTAAACAGCAGGTTCATCACGATAGCCGTAAAGCTGCCGGCAACAATGCCATTGTCAACGAGAATGCGGAGCCAGCCCGGTACGCGCTGGAATATGTCCGGAACGACAGTTACGCCCAGTCCCATCCCGACCGCGCAGGCAATGATGAGCAGGTTCTCATGCCGGTTAAGGTCAACCTGATCCCCCAGCATGCGAATGCCCGAGGACAGCACAAGCCCGAACAGAGCGATCATCGCCCCGCCAAGCACCGATGGCGGAACAAGCTGCGTTAGAGCGGCAATTTTCGGTACGAAGCCAATGAGCACGAGCAGTCCTCCGGCTACGAAGATGACATCACGCGTTTTGACCCGGCTCATTTGAATCAGCCCGACATTCTGGGAATAAGTCGTATAAGGAAATGAATTGAATATGCCGCCGAGCATAATCGCCAATCCTTCGGCCCGATATCCCTTCGCCAAATCTTTGGATGAAATGTCCTTTTCCACAATTTTGCCGAGAGCCATAAATACTCCCGTTGACTCGGCGACGCTTACGATCGCCACCAGTATCATCGTCAAAATAGCGGAGGCATGAAAGGTCGGAGTACCAAAGTAGAACGGCTCCGGCATATGGACCCAGCTCGCTTCCATGAGCGGCTTCATATTCACTTTACCAACGAGACCGGCCACGATCGTACCCGCAATAAGGCCAAGGAGTACTGAAATGGAGCGAAGAAATCCTTTGGAAAAACGGTTCATCAATATGATGAACAGCAAAACACCGAAGCCGAGCGCCAAATTAAGAGGACTGCCAAAGTCGGGACTGCCCGGCTGGCCGCCTCCTAGATCCTCCAAGGCTACAGGAACCAGCGTCACACCGATAATCGTCACAACCGAGCCCGTTACGACAGGCGGAAATAAGGCAATTAATTTTCCGAACAAGCCGGAGAATAGAAAGACGAACAGCCCCGATGCAATAATGGCGCCGTAAATGGCCGTTATCCCCATACCGTCTGCCAAGCCGATCGCAATCATAGGCGATACGGCCTGAAAAGCACAGCCCAGCATAACCGGCAGGCCGATCCCGAAGAAACGGTTGCCCCATACCTGCAGCAGCGTAGCTACACCGCAGGCCAGAAGGTCTATCGCAATCAAATAAGTAATTTCCTCGTGACTCAATTGCAACTCCTGGCCGACGATCAATGGTACAATGATCGCGCCCGCATACATCGCTAATACGTGTTGTAATCCCAGCGATAATGTTTGGAATGGATGTCTGTTTCTTTGAAAAATGGCTTCCCGCTTCACTTCGCGCTCCATATAAATCTAGTTCCTCCCCAGGTAAGTATCCCTATCACCGTATATTCAGGTAAGTATCTCTGTTATGGTCTTATGTTCTATATAGATGTTCTATCATTTATCATCCGTTATTGTGTTGTAACCTCGTCTACAAAAGCGACAGCCCCGTTCTCCAATGAAGCGATGCGCACTAATGACTCTACGCGATATCCGGCCTCTTGCAGCAGGCCTGCTCCAGGCTGAAATGACTTCTCAATAACGATGCCGATGCCGGCTACGCTCGCTCCTACCTGCTCTACGATCCGGGCAAGACCAAACGCCGCTTCGCCATTAGCGAGAAAATCGTCGATAATAAGCACGCGATCCTCCGGGCCGAGAAACTTCTTCGACACTGTAATTTCATTGCTCTCTTTTTTAGTAAAGGAATACACCTTTTCCACGAGAATGTTATCCTTCAGCGTAAGTGACTTATGCTTGCGGGCAAAAATCATCGGCACGCCAAGCTCGAGCGCAGTCATGATCGCCGGAGCAATCCCGGAAGATTCGATCGTCAGCACCTTCGTAATACGCTCACCTGCAAACCTCCGCGTAAATTCAGCGCCAACCTCTTTCATCAAAACCGGATCCATCTGGTGATTTAAAAAGGAGTCGACCTTCAGCACTTGCCCGCCCAGCACAATTCCTTCCGCAATCACTTTGTCTTTCAGCAGTTTCATCTCTCTTCCCCCTTATTAGGCATCTTCAACTTCAACTTCATCTTTCCCGATCATTTCATAAAGTAACATGCCACAATAAGAAAAAGTCCAGTTCCCACAACTGGGAAATGGACTTCATGGCAGAATTCACCCGTTCTCGGGCCCTGTCATGCCCGAATTAAAGCCGGCCAAGCAGCATGGTCCGACCGGTCAAATTCCCCCGTAGTCCGATCATTTCCGGTGATCAGGTAGAAACATGCAGGCCAATTCCTGCACATATACGAGAAAAGTATGAAGAAAATTGTCGAATGTTAATATGCAATGATTAGTAGTATAACGCAAACAATCCACAGAAATAAAGAGGTATTTCGTGGATTAAGCAAATATTTTGTTAATTATCCTTTTCGGCCGCAGCTGCCTTTCAACCACAGCTTTTGCCGCCTGGACTAGATCGGTCTGGTATCCTTCGGCAGCAAATTAGAAATAATCGATTTCAGATTTCCGTCTTCATGCAGGTTTTCTTCCCCGGTATCCAGGCGGCGGATACGAATTTTCCGATATTCCGCAGCGGGATCGACTGGTTTGAACACCAGATTATCCTGGTCCTCAAGCCGCAGCTTGTACCCCATATCTGCAAACATTGATAAAAAATCCTTCTCGGTCGGCGCCTTGCCTGGCTCCAAAAAAATCAGCCCTCGCAGTTCTTTTGTCCCCTGCTTGTTCTCCAATTCATAATGAACGATGCATTCCATGTCTGTCCACACTCCCAAGTTATAAATAATGTCTCCATACGGTAAAAAGCGACCTTGCTGCCATTCATCATTCCCTGCTGCGTCTCTCTGCATGCAGCCAAACTAGATTAGGCACGGCGGCACCGGATATTTCCTCCCGTTTACCGTCGTGCCAGCGAGAATGTTAACACCCTACTTGTTACTACGTATCAGCCCTCGGCAAGTAAGACGCTATTTATAACAACTCGGTGAACTTTATCCATGTTCCTTCTATTTACGCCTAAATACGCGCTAAATTTGTTCGGAACCGCAGTGCGGGCACCATTTCGTCCCTTTGACCAGTTGCGCCGAACAAATTTGGCAGTTTGTCTCGTCCGCTGACAATGTCTCTGTCACCTCGGCATCATCAGCTGGCTTTACATTTTCTTTCCAGGTTCTTATCCGGCGGTCCAGCTCTTCCTGGCGCTTCCGTTCCCGTTCAAGCTCCCGCAGCAGCCGCGCTTCCTCTTCCGGACCAATCCGCTGAACGGGCTCCTCTTGAGGCGGTTCTTCCTGAGCTGGAGAAGCAAAAAGGACATTTTCCTCGGCCCAAGCCAGCGGCTCTTCATCTTCCCTTTGTTCTGGCGTTTCTGCTTTGACCGGAGCTGGTTTGCTTTCCTTCTCCAGCTTATGCCCGCAATACTGGCAAAATAACGCCTCGTCCGTGACTGCTTTGCCGCAGGAAACGCAAAGGCGCTCATTTTTGAGCTCCGCGATTTTAAGCCGGACTTCGTCCCGTTCCTCGGCGAGCAGATCGCAGGTTTTGGCCAAATCGATCATTTCCTTCTCCGCCTGAGACATATCTTTAACGCGGTATCCTTCATAAAATACTTCGCCCATTCTTTGAAAATATAAGTCCATCTCACGCTCGATATTATGAATTTGCGTATTCAATCTTCCAATCTCCACCGCATTTTGCGCCTTGTCGGTCACTTTGCCCGCACCGTCTTTAATCCGCTGCAAAAATTTCATGACATACTCCTCCCATGTTCTTAAGCTTCCTGATGTAATTGGATTTATATTGTCCCGCAAGCTGATATTTTACCTTGCCTTTACGAAATCCATATCCTTGCTGTCTATGAAATTGTAATTATCATAACAGATTTGCCAGCGCAGTGAAAATTTCCTTTGATTCAGCCTAGCTGCGCCCGTTTATAAAGACAATATATATAAGCGAGTATTAAAAAATGGAGGGAATTCCTTATGAAACCACTGAAGAAGGCCTATTATGTTTCTGTCGGTCACCGGGTCATTCGAGAGGCGCCCCATCATCATTCCGCGGAATTCAAAGTATTTCTCGATGATGAGGACCTCGTAAAGCTGCGTGATAAGCTCACCGAGCTGTCCCGGGAGGATGATTTTACTTTTCAGCGTGCCCCTATACCTTATAAATCAGCGGATCACGATGAAGCAACCGAGCATTTCAACAAACGGCTCATTGAGTTGTACACATTACTGTATCAGTTTGGAGATGATCAAACCCGGCAGACGATCATCAGCCTCGGCGTGCTCGGCAAGCTGCAAAATCCCGATTATCATCATCCCGGCTACGACGGTGCCGCACCGTTCAATAGTTGATGCTCTTCTTTGATTTTGCCATGCTATTCACGCTACAATAAGGGGGCTGAGGAACAATTTTATAAACTGGGAGTAGATTAATCTGGACAAAGTAGACGAAAGCAGGAACAACCCTCTGTTGAATCAGTTGGACTTGCGAGAGTTATATCAATGGGAAATCGGAGACGATTCGCTCCGCAAGCTGGAGGAATGGAAAAAGCTTCCGACGCTATACCAGCTGGCGCTCGATGAATTGAAAAATAAGATCAAGCTGATCCAGACGGAATGGAAAATCCATAACGGATACAGCCCAATTGAACATATCAAGACGCGGATCAAGGAGCCGAAGAGCATTTTAGAAAAGCTGGAGCGCAAAGGGCTGGAGATGACGGTGGACAACATGGTAAACAAAATCCACGATATCGCCGGGATGCGTATCGTGTTTTCTTTCGTTAAAGATATTTACAGCTTGCTGGATCATCTGCGCCGCAGAGAGGACATAACGATTATCGAAATTAAAGATTATATCGCGAGTCCGAAGCCGAACGGATACCAAAGCCTCCACGTTATCGTAGCGGTACCGCTGACATTGTTCGAAGGACAGCGCTGGATGAAGGTGGAAATTCAAATGCGTACGCTGGCGATGGATTTCTGGGCCAGCATGGAGCATATTTTGTTCTATAAATACGACAAGCAGGTGCCCCCTCATGTGGTACACGAGCTGACGGAAGCGGCCCGAGCAGCCGATGCGCTGGATAAAAAAATGCACGGCCTGCGCAAGGAAATTATGGGCGCGGCCGAAACCGCTTTGCCCAAAGCCCATTGCAACGTTTCGTTAGACGGTCAATAGCCGCTGCGCTCCTCTCTGCGCAGCTTTTTACGCAGCGGGCGGGCCTGCTCCTCCGCCTGCTGCATGACGGCCCCGGCCACCAGGCCGAGGCCTTTAGCCGCTCCCGGCACGCCCGGGAGCAGCCTGGCCCAGGCCACGGGGTCGGGGCCAGGCACGGCCGCGGGGCTGGCCGCAGATGTGCCCGCAGGCACCGATTTGGATGCGGCGGATGCTGGTGGGACCATGGGAGTCCGACTGGATCCGGCAGGAACAGAGCGAGACGCAGCGGGTACGGGCGTGGCTGTAGGTGCTGGGCTAGATTCGGCGGGTGACGGTTCGACCGCGCGAGTCGAGCTGGATGCGGCAGGTGACGGTGTCACCGTGGGAGCCGGGCTGGATGCAGCGGTAGGCGGTTCGGCCGCGCGAGCCGGGCTGGTCGCAGCGGGCGTGGCCGCGGGGGCTGCGGCGGATTCCACGACGTCCAGATGAATCTGGACGTCGTGGAACCGCGGACCAGGGGCATGCATGCTGCCCTGGTCCGCCATCTCCGCGAGCCACTCGGCAAGGTTCGGCCCGCCGCCGCTCGGCCGAACCGCTTTCCCTCGAGGCCCCAGCGCTGCGCGCAGGGCCTCTTTCGCCTGGGCCGGGGCAGAGCCTCCGGCCCAGGCGGCCAGCGCGGCGGCGAGCAGCGCCTCGCGCGTCCACCCGAGCAGCTTCAGCCGCTGCTCGGGTGTGGCGGCGCGCCACAGCGCCGCGCCGCGGGATGCTGCCTGCGCCACATGGCCGCAGGCGCCCTCGGCAGCAGCGCAGCTGCAGCTGCCGCGCACTTGGCCTTCCGCCGTTTCCCACGGCGGAATTTGGGGCAGCAGGCCGGCGATGGCTGGCGCGCCGCCTTCCTGCAGCGCAGCCAGCTCCAGCGGCTGCTGCGCCAGGGCGTGAAGCAGACGCTGGCCAGCGCTGGGCGCCGTTGCGCCTGCTTCAAGCAGGAGCACAGAGCAGTCCGTCTGCTTTACGTCAGTGCCAGTGCCGGTGTTAGGGTCCATGTCCTTAACTCTGGAACTGGCTTTGGTTTTGGTTTTGGTTTCCTCTGTGCGCTTGTCTTTGCCCTTGTCCTTGACCTTGACCTTTTTTTTGTCAATGTCAGTGTCCCCAGCCGGCATGTCGATACGCCAGCCCCCGGGCACCGGCTCCATGTGGATTCCAACCGTATTATGACCTGACAGCTCGCCCATTGTTCACCCTCACCTTCCTTAAGTTTCCGCGTGCAAAGAAATTAATTGCTGCAGTTCCTCGTTAGACATTTCAGTCAGCCACTGCTCTCCAGAACCGACAACCTGCTCCGATAATGCCCGCTTGCTTTCGATCAGCTCGTCTATCCGCTCCTCCAGCGTCCCTTGGCAGATCAGCTTGTGCACCTCTACATTTCTTTTCTGGCCGATCCGGAATACCCGGTCTGTCGCCTGATTTTCCACCGCTGGATTCCACCAGCGGTCATAATGAATCACATGGTTGGCCCGCGTCAAATTTAGGCCTACGCCCCCCGCTTTCAGTGACAGGACAAAGAATGGAGAGCCGTCACCCTCTTGAAAATCCGCCACCATACGATCGCGTTCGCTCTTGCTTACGCCCCCGTGCAAAAATGAAGGGACCACGCCATATTTCCGCTCCAGCGCGGAGCAGAGCAGCTCGCCCATCTGAACATATTGCGTAAAAATGAGCGCTGCTTCATTATTGTCGATGATGAGATCGAGCAGTTCGAACAGGCGATCCATTTTTCCGGAGCCTTCCCCCCGCAGCCTGGAGCCTTTCGCTCCTTTTACCAGCAACGGGTGATTACAAATTTGCTTCAGGCGGGTAAGTGAAGACAACACGATGCCTTTGCGGGCGATTCCCGTACTTTCGCTAATCCGGCTCATCAATTCCTCCGTCACTTCGCGATACATTTCCGCCTGTACGGGCATAAGCGCACAATAGGATTTCAGCTCGATTTTATCCGGCAAATCTTTGCGAATGTCCGGATCGCTCTTCAACCGGCGCATTAAAAAAGGAGCCACCAGCTTGCGAAGCTTCGTCAGTTCAGCCGGCTGTTGCTCGCCGCCTCCCGTATAACGCGCCTTAAATGAACTATGGGAACCAAGATAGCCCGGATTAAGAAACTGAAAAATAGACCAGAGCTCGCTTAGCCGATTTTCAACTGGGGTTCCGGTCATCGCGATGCGATGTGGTGCTTTCAGCTTCATAACGCTTTGCGCCTGCTTTGTGCCATAATTTTTAATATACTGCGCTTCATCCAGCACAATAGAAGCCCATTCAACAGACTGCAGCTCCTTCATATCCCGCCCGGCCAGCGGATAAGTGGTCAGTACCACATTTTTCCTGCCAGACTCCTTCCGGAATTCCTCCCCGTGAAGCCGGTGACTGCCATGATGCATATACAGCCTGAGCTCGGGAGCAAACCTCGACAACTCCCGCTGCCAATTACCTAACAATGAAGTGGGACAAATGATGAGTACCGTCCCGCTGTCTATTCCGTCCAGCAGCGCTGTAATGACTTGAATCGTTTTCCCAAGCCCCATATCGTCTGCAAGCAGTGCGCCGAATCCGTATTGCCGCATCATGGCCAGCCACTTGTAGCCCCGTTCCTGATACGGCCGAAGCGTTCCGTGCAGCGATGAGGGTATTGGCTTAAAACCCAGTTCCCACTCCGGATGACCTTCCATTAACATTGCGAGCATTCCCGTAGTCTCTACCTGCTCTACCCGCAGACCGTCCCAACGGATGTCCCCCTCTTCCTCAGAAGCCAGATGCATGAACTCACGGAAAGTGATTTGTCCTGTCCCATGCCGCTTCATGAACTTGAGCATTTGACGTATTTCCTTCATATCTATTTCAATCCATTCCCCGCGAAAAAAAACGAGCGGAGACCGGGAGGCCGCCAATTCATTCAGCTCTGCTTCGCTAATCACACTTCCGCTTAGCACGGCTTCCGCTTCATAGGCCACAAGCTGCTCCACGCCTAATTGCGGAGCCTCTTTCGACCTAAGCTTTGGGGCTGCAATTCCGCCTGCCGCCTTGATTCTGACTCCGGTGGTCCGGCGGCCTTCCTTCGTCAAACGCGAAGGCATTTGCACTGTTACGCCATACTTGCGGAGCTGGCTTACCTCTTTACTAAGAAAAGCATATACCTGCTCCGGCCTGAGCAGGACCCCCTCTGGACGCGGCTGCCTCATCCCCTCGCGCACGGCAGCGGACACTTTAGCCGCCTTGCTTAAACGGAGCAGTAAATTACCTGCGACATCGTGATACATCCTGCCAAAAATCTCAATTTCGCGCTCCGGATAGCTCCATAGAAGTCCGTACGAAAGCAGCACACTCGGGTCCTCAACGCCTTCCGCCAAAAATGACAGCCGCCAAAACGGAGCGGCGGGCCCGGGCTGTTCCGTTAGATGACTATGTTCCGGGCCATGACCGTATTCCAATACAGGACCGTTCTCCTGAACATGACCCTGCTCCTGGATTTGACTGCGCTCCTGGGGCGGCAAAGCCCAAAGCTCCACCGCACTCGGTTCAAGCCGGAGACAAAAGCGGAAGGTTCCGGCATTCAAGCCGGCGTCTTCGTTCTCTTCCTGTGGGGCCCTCGGCTGACCTCCTCCTGCGTTCCCGATATTTTCCCGAAGCTCCGCCAGTTCCTCCGCACTGCCCTGAATATCCGCAAGCGGCACTCCGGCAAGCAGACCATTCCACCACAATTCAGATAGCGGAGAACTGCCCCGGCGGTAATCCGCACGACTGGCATTCAGCTTCCTTCCGAGGCCGGTGATCGCTTTGCGGGCTTGATCATCGATCATCCTGCTCATAAAAGAGTGTAGAACTGACAACTGTCTGGACTCGATATCCTCCTCTTGTCCAACACCGTACTGAACGGCAGAAAGACAAATCGGCGGCATGCTTCCCGCCAGCTGCCGGAACCGCTCTTCATCGTAAGGATCTTGCAGGTCGGGTCCCCAAAGCGCGCGGGCCGAAGCCAGGCCCTTCGGACGGCGATTTCCGGTCAAAGGCACCTCTATCATCCCAGGAACGATCCGTCCCCGCAGCATGAGTTCAAGTGAAAACCTGGCTGCCTTGCTCCAGTAATTTAATTCCATGCCGGGCTGAATATCCTGCTTCCTTATCTCTGTATCATCCCAGGAAAGGAGCAGAGGCCAGGCCTGTTGCACAGACAGGGCCAGCCCTTCCTGCGTTCGGCCGATCAGTGCTCTGCGCTCGCCTGCCTTGAAAGCGCTTCGCCCCGAAGCTGCCGGATAACGCACTTCAGCCAAACGAAGGGCTGCGTGCTGAAATGGACGCTGTCCCCCAGTGAGCTCCAATCGCCTGAGTGCGGCTGCCCATGCATCCACCTTAGGTTCAGATGTTTCCCCGGAAAAGCAAAACAATACCTCTCCAAGCCATATCGCATAAAGACGTTGATTCATGATGATCTCCCGTCATTTCTGATTGTATCTCTAACTGATTAAACTTCCACATACTTGACGAACCAGTCTTCTGAAGCTTGCATTCTCGCTACATCTTGCCCAGAAAACAGGGGCTTCCAAACGTTCCACGGGCATAGTACGGCAATTTGTTCACCTGCTTACCATAAATATGATAACATATGCGCTCTTGGCCTGATATCATTCGCTTCAAATGGGTATATTCATATAATAAGTAACTCAACTAATAAGTCACTCAACCTTCGCAGACTGAGATCTGCAAATAAGCCAATGTATCTGGGCTGTAAAAAAATTAGTAAACGTGCGCTGTAGGAGGTTATCACATGTTTCGGAACAATAAATATCGCTGGTGGAACGCGCTGTTCTTCCTCGCTGTTCTCATTGTTAATTTCCTGGCCATGTCCATTCCATTAGGCGGGATGACTACGGGGCAATTATCGAATAAATATTACACGGCGATTACACCGCCAGGATACGCGTTTATGATCTGGTCCTTTATCTATCTTTCGCTTGCCTGCTATATCATTTATCAGTTTCGCAGCATCACCGGTAAACGAAACTCCGTTCTGGCTATAAGCTATTGGTTCATCCTATCTTGTGTTTGTAATATAGCCTGGGTTGTCCTATGGCAGTATCAATATCTCGGATTGTCCATGGCGGCAATGACCGCCCTCCTCATATCTCTAGCTGTCATTTATGCCAAAACCCGCTTTATCTACTCTCCAACAATGGGTGAAACCTGGTTTATACGTTTGCCGTTCAGCATTTATTTCGGATGGATTTGCGTTGCTGCGCTAGTTAACCTTGCCGTCATCCTATACTACACGGGAAGCGGAATAAAGCTTGCTCCATCCATAACAGGTATTGCCCTGCTGGTCATCGGCACTGTGGCCGCCATCGCCATAACGCTGCGTCCTCGCGACGGGGTGCTGCCCTTGATGTTCGTGTGGGCTTACGCCGCCATCGCACTGGAGCATCGAAATTTATCCAGCTTGAGCATGGCTGCGGGAATTCTCGCGTTCATTTTACTGCTATATGCGTTTTGGATTATGTTAATGCGTGCGCGTGAAAGAGATTAGATTTGTTGACCCTCTCTCACAAAAAAAGACCACTTACACTTCCAGCTATGATGCCTCGGAAATGCAGGTGGATCTTCTTTCTAGCAAACAGCCTATTTTTCTACCAACAAACCACATTTTACAAATAAATCAGGCTATTTCAGCGCAATCACTTCGATCTCCACCAGACCGTCCTTAGGCAGGCGGGCGACCTCCACAGCGCTTCTCGCCGGATAAGGCTCCTCGAAAAAAGAACCGTACACTTCATTTACTTTGGCGAAATCATTCATGTCCTTAAGAAACACGGTTGTCTTTACGACCTTCTCCAGCCCGCTTCCAGCCGCCTCAAGAATCGCCTTGACATTGTTTAACGCCTGACTGGCCTGCGCCTCTACGCCTTCTGCCAATTGACCTGTCTCCGGAATGAGGCCAAGCTGCCCCGATGTATATACCAAATCGCCGACAACTACCCCCTGCGAGTATGGACCGATAGCTCCGGGTGCTGCTTTCGTTGATAATGCTTGCTTTTCCATTGCAAATCCCAACCTTCCTTATACGATTACATTATAAATTTTAGCCTGATACTTCTTTTCCGGCAATCTTGACATTATGTTTAGCCAGAGACAGAGAGCCAGCGCCGGAAGCTTGCTCCCTATTCAGGGGCAGGTACAGTAAAAACTCGCTCCCCTCGCCTTCCTTGCTCCTCATGGCAATGAATCCGCCGAGCAGGCGGGCCAAATGATTGCTAATCGGCAATCCGAGGCCGGTTCCTCCATACTTGCGGCTGATTGAACCGTCCGCCTGATGAAACGCTTCGAAGATCACCGTATGCTTGTCCGCAGGAACCCCAATCCCGGTATCCTTTACAGCGAACACGATGTAATCTCCCGGCAACGCCTCCTCCGGCTCTGCCCGGTATATTTCCAGTGTGACATAGCCTTCAACGGTGAACTTGAACGCGTTAGCCAGCAGGTTCCGTAAAATTTGGCCGATACGCTGCGGATCGGACGAAATCGTGGCCGGCAAATGAGGAGCTGTTTTGATTTCGAAGTTAATCCCCTTCTGCCGGGCGGTCTGCTCGAACTGCAAATATAACATTTGCGGAAGCTCCAGCACGTTGACCTCCTCCTCGGAAATCTCCAGCCTTCCCGCTTCGACCTTGGACAAATCAAGAATGTCATTAATAATCTGCAGCAGCTCCTGCCCCGACTTATGAATGATTTGGGCATAATCCGCCGAATGCTCTTCCTTTGGGGTATTCTCGGAAATGATTTGCGCCAGATTAATAATGCTGTTCAGTGGGGTTCTTAATTCATGGGACATATTCGCCAGAAATTCCGATTTATACTGGGAAGCGAGGGCCAGCTGCTTGTTTTTCTCCTCGAGCACACGCTGTGCCTTTTGCAGCTCAGCCGTCTGCTCAAGAAGCACATGGTTGGCATATTTCAAATCCAATGTTTTGCGCCGATCCAACTGAAAGTCACGTAGTATCATCGAAAATACAATGCTTAAGCCGAAGCTGAGCGGCAGGACATAAGGCATAATTTCCAGCATATACTGCTTAAAAGGAAGCACGCCAAACACCGCGATATTCACCGTGTTTACCACATTTACAATTACGATTGCGATCAATGCTTTTAAAGTAAAGCGATAATCATTTCTTCTCATCCAAATGTTGATTCCGGCGCAAACGATCCCTAGTATCGTCAGATTGAGAAAGCCGGCGAACGCTGCATCAGTAAATCCCAAAGTAAACCGGGCGAGTCCGATTCCAAGACCAATTACTACAAGGGTAATCGGCTGCGAGTAAACAGCCGTAGCAATAAGCAGCGGTACGAATCTCAGATCAAAAATAACATTGTCACTTAATTTGAAGCCGAATTTCATGCAAATCCAGCCTGAAAATATCATTAATAGTACAGATAAAATATAATTTATGCGCCGTGACGTTGCCGTGAACCAGTACTTATATAACACATTCGCCAAGTAGGCGACCATGACCAGCATTCCTAAATTCATTATGAATGAATTTCCAAGCCCCATCTGTTCCCACCTACTTTATTTATGTGCTAATAAGGTCTGGAACTGTTTGCAGTCCTTTGTTCTTCACCATATTAACATGAAGCAGGACTTGGAAGCATCACAACGATTTTCTTTCGTGAAAAGCTTCAGTGAACAAGCTTACAAAATACGGATCCCACTGCGTTCCCTGTCCTTTCTCCAAAATAGCGATTGCTGTATTAACATCTAAGCCTTTACGATAGGGCCGATCCGATGTCATCGCGTCAAAAGCATCGGCAACGGCAATAATTCTGCCAAATAGAGGAATCTCCTCTCCCTTGAGACCGTCGGGATATCCCGTGCCATCGTAGCGCTCATGGTGGGAACGAACACCTGGCAAAAAAGCAGCCATTTCATCCGCAGGCTCAATCTGCTTCAAAATCGCCTCGCCAAGTACGGGATGGGCCTTGATTTGAACCCATTCCTCCTCGGTAAGCCGCCCTTCCTTCAGCAGCACAGCATCTCTTATGCCCATTTTTCCAATGTCGTGAAGCAGTGCCGTTTTTCGTAATTGATCTATAGTATGCTTGGGCAGTCTGGCCAAAATGCCGATTTGAACAGCGTATTCAGCTACCCGTAAAGAATGGCCGGCCGTGTAGGGATCACGAGCGTCAAGCGCTGCCGCTAACGTTGCAAAATAGCTTTCAACCAATTGATCATTTCGGGCTGACTGAATTCTGATGCCGCGCAGCATGTGATTAAAACCGGAAACGAGCCGGGAAAACTCATCCGAGAACAGATCGCCCGCATCCGTCCGCAGATGGCCGTTTTTCACCTCCGCCATTCTTTCGAATAAATGCTGTATAGGCTCTTCAATTTCCCGGGTCAGCAGGCGCGAGCCGCCAAAAGCAAAGCTAAGCCCAATCAATAATACGATGCCGGCCCATTTCCAATATGTATAGTGATCGATATTCCAATCTTCCAGCCGAAATTGCATAAACAGACTGTACAGCAGGAGCGGGAATGCACCTATCAGAAAGAAGCTCCATCTCAGCTTGCGTTTAATCGTAATAAGCACCTTGCCCCCTAGGTTTAATTCTCTGCCGAACAAATACAGCGATCGGATATGCAGCTCCTGCAGCACCGGTCGAATGTAATGGGAGGTTAGAAAAAACACGATCAACGCATGCATGCCAGTAACGAGCGCTGCTCCCAGCAGGGTCATCGCTATATCATACACAGGAATCGATAGTTTGCCAGTGGACTTAAGCAGCATAGTTAAGGTCAATGCCGGTACAGCCAAGCCCAATGAATGGGAGCCAAGAATTCTTTTGACGGTCAGTGCAGGTAAGCGGTGGGTCCTTAAATAAATCGTCTGCATTGTAGGAAAGCTTTCGATCTTCTGATAAAATGCCATTCGAACCGGTTTGATTTGCCTTCTAAAAATCTCCCATTCCAAGAAACTCATCAATGTAACGGACAGCAGCATGACAATATACAGCCAGGTGTACTCGCTCCTTGGATAATCCAGCTGCTTATCCATAAGCGTGAAGGCCAGAATACCTCCAATCGAAAGTACTGTTACGAGCAATCCTGCCACATAATCAAGCATCAGCCGAGAAAAAAATGTCTTGTATACAGACAATAGAATATTCATCCCTTTCAACTAGGAAATTATGGATGCTATATTACATCATTATCGGCACAAAAGTATGTAAATTTGACACCTTTTTCCGTTTTTCAACAGGTCAAATATCTTTTCCGGGAAAGATTGCTTTTTTTCATAATATTTAAAAAAAATATTTTAAAATCTAAGTAATCGCTTACAAACGCGATGTATCAAGCTTCATCCCTTCTTCATTTTATTGCAGGATGTTTTTTGTCACAGGGTAAGTGATTTATTTCACATATATGCTTTTATTTATATGATAAGCTTTCCTCAAACCAAAGGATTTCCTCTTTTTCCAAGGCTTCAGGAATCCTGAAACTTCCTTAATTATATAGCCCCTACGTTATTAAAATGGTTCACATTTTAATATATACAATTTTATCTTTTGGAGGTCATTTAACATGAAAAAAGCATCCATTCTTCTCTGCAGCGCATTGCTGCTAGGCCTTCTCGCAGGTTGCGGGGCAAAAAATGAAGCTAACAACAAGACGGAGCCGGCAAACAACGCTCCCGCTACCGAGAACAGCTCCACGAACGCTGCTGCTGAAGCTCCTTCTGCGGAGGGCAAATTCCAGGACGGTCTCTACTTCGCACTGGGTAAAGAAGATCCAAAATCCGGCTGGCAGTATTTCGTGAAGCTGCAAGTGGAAGGCGGAAAAATCACCGACGTAGACTGGAATGGCACCAACGCAACAGTTCCAGTAGACAAAGTTACTTACTCCGAGCAAGGCAAATACGGCATGGTTGCCAAAGGCGGCTCGCAAGCTGAGTGGCATGAGCAAGCAGCCAAAGCGGTCGCTTTCCTCATCGAGAAGCAAGACACAAAGGCGGTAACCCTTGATGCTGAAGGCAGAACAGATGCCATTTCCGGCGTATCCATTCACGTTAACGACTTGTTCGACCTTGCTGATCAAGCGCTAGCTGCAGGTCCAATCCAACCAGGGCCTTACAAAGACGGTAATTACCACGCCGAAGAAGAAAAATTCGCCGAGAAATCCGGCTGGAAAGAAACCGTTGACGTGATCGTATCCGCAGGAAATATCGTTAGAGTGAACTTCAGCGGCGTAAACGAAGCCGGCGAAGACAAGAAACAAAACTCCATCGACGGCAAATACGGCATGGTTGCCAACGGCGGCGCGCAAGCTGAGTGGCATGAGCAAGCAGCCAAAGCCGAGCAATACTTGATTGAGAAACAAGATCCAGCCGCTGCAAGCTTTGATGATGCAGGTAAAACCGATGCTGTTTCTGGTGTATCCATTACTTTGAAATCGTACTTTGATCTTACGGCTAAAGCTTTAGAACAAGCGAAGTAATCATCGCCGCTTAAGCAGCAGCCCCATCTTATTGAATTATCCGCCGCTGCTTAAGCAGTAATTCCAGCTTAGAGAGTGAACATCTCTGCTTGAGCAGCGGCTCCTACAAAAAAATGCAGCTGGTTTAGCAGCTAAGCTACTGTATCTCCATTGATTACCAGCCTAAAGTAAGAAGGTGAATATGTTGAAGAAAATAGTTGTTCTTGGCGGCGGCTACGGTGGTGTCGTCACGTCGAAGCACCTGGCCAAACTGTTCAAAAAAGACAAAGACGTCGAAATCCAGCTCATTGACAAGAACCCGTACCATACACTGCTCACGGAATTGCACGAAGTCGCGGCAAACCGGGCGCCTGAAGATTCCATACAAATTGAATTGAAGAAAATCTTCGCAGGACAGAAAGTCGATGTCGTCCTGGACTACATCGACAACATTGATTTTAAATCCAAGGAGCTGCGCTCCAAGAAACACACTTACAAGTATGACTACCTCGTTATCGGTACCGGCTGTAAACCAACGTTCTTCGGCATTCCAGGTGCTGAGGAGCATGCGATGACCTTATGGTCCTACGAGGATGCCGTTAGACTAAAGGAACAGGTTCGCCGCATGTTCAGCGAGGCCGCCAAAGAGACGGACCCAGCGATCCGTAAGAAGAAACTGTCCTTCGTCGTCGTCGGAGCTGGCTTTACTGGAGTAGAGCTCATAGGCGAGCTTGCCGAATTCCGCGACGAGTTGTGCAAGGAGTTCTACATCGATCAAAGCGAGGTTCGCCTCGTCGTAGCGGATATGGCGCCGAAAATTTTGCCCATCCTGCCTGACAAGCTGATCGACAAGGCGGTCAAACGCCTGAATAAAATGAACGTCGAAATCGTGACGAGTGCTAAAATTACCGGCGTTACAAAATCGAGCGTCCTCCTCGGAGAGAAGGAACTCGAAGCGGCGACGATCGTCTGGACAGCTGGTGTAGAAGGCTCCGAGCTGGTAGGCAAGCTGGACGTTCAGCAGGAAGGCCGCAAACGGATTGTCACCAATGACAAGCTGCAAAGTGTCGATCACGAGGATGTATATATCGTTGGGGACAACATCTACTACATCCCGGAAGGCGAGACCCGTCCTGTTCCGCAAATGGTTGAGAACGCCGAGCAAGCGGGACCGCTCATAGCCCGTAACATTCATGCAGTTATCAAAGGCAAGCCGCAGAAATCCTACAAACCAGGCTTCCATGGAACGATGGTCTGCATCGGCAGCCGCTACGGCGTAGCGAATGTAGGAATGCCGAATAAAATGTTCATGGTCAGCGGATTCTTCGCAATGTTCTGCAAGCACTTGATCAATATGTATTATCTGTTCACGGTAGTAGGCTTCAATAAAGTATGGACTTATATGATGCATGAGTTTTTCCACGTGAACAATCGCCGAAGCTTCGTAGGCGGCCATTTCTCCAAGCGCTCGCCTAACTTCTGGCTGCTGCCGCTTCGGGTATTCGTCGGTTACAAATGGCTGCAGGAAGGTCTCGACAAGCTGCCTAAAGTGTTGAAGAACCCATCCGACATCTTTCTGATTCCGGCGCCTCCGAATGCCGGCGACGCGATATCGGCAGCAAGTGAAGCGGCACAGGCCGTTACGACAACCGTCGACGCGCAAACGGCAGCATCCGCAGTAGAGAGCGCATCTACCGCTGTTACAGCACTGCCAGTACCAGGCTTCATTACCGATACGGTGAACTGGTTTATGGGTCTCTTCTTCTATACTTCCGACGGCGGCTATACCGGGCTCGCCTCCGTATTCCAGACCGGCATGGTGTTTGCGGAGATTGTTATCGGAATTCTGCTCATCGTCGGCCTGTTCACTGCAGTATCTTCGATTGTCACTGTAGCTCTGGGCATCATGATCTGGTCGTCCAGCATGGCTTCGGGCGAAATGCTCTGGTACATGACAGCTGGCGTAGCACTGATTGGCGGATCCGGCAGCATGTTCGGACTGGATTACTACGTACTGCCTTGGCTGAAAAAGCACTGGAAGAGAATACCACTCGTACGCAGATGGTATCTTTACACGGATTAGTTATCTAAAACTGCACATCAGTTATTGACCTCTTAAATCCAGAGTAATGTGCGGTTGCTGCACATTACTCTGATTTTTAACAATTAAACATTTAAGTTATATCTGTTCTTCGATCTTTATCTGCTCTTCAATCTTTATCTGCTCTTCAATCACTGTAATGATTCGCAAAGGAGATTAAGCCGCCGACACCGGTGCGAAATTCCCTGCAACCTACTTGCTTGTTAAGGAGTGTTTCTTATGATTACTGCGCTCATTCAAGATGCTTTTCATTTATTGCAGGGCGAAATATCGCCCGAAACCGGCATTATCCTTCATTTAAAAGAAGAAGACGTATGGCCTGCAGCCCTTCTTCTCTCTGAATATGATATGACAGCACAACGACAAGCTCGTTTGCTCTCCATTTACATCGCAATCAATCTCGCTCTCCTGCGTCACCAAAATTGCAATCAGTTGGAACCCGGTGACGTGCTTACTCGTAAAGTGTTGGACGGCGATTACTTATATAGCTTATACGTGCAGCTCTGCCTGCGCTTTGAGGAATTTGATTTCCTTGCCCATTTGGCTCCTGTTGTTAAGCAAATTCAAATTAAACGGGTAGAAGGCCAACCTGAAGATGAACGGCTTATTAAAGGAATGGAGATATTTCTCCGACTGGAGCATCATCGCAACAATACCCGCGAAGCCATTTAACAATTTAGGCGTTAGGCGGCCACTTTTAACGAGGAGGGGAACAGGATGAACCTGAATGAACAGCTTGGCATCTCCCTTAGAGCGGTAGATAAAGAAATCGAGAATATGGTGAAGTTTGACAAGGATGTTCCCCGCTCCTCAGAGCTGGCCCGCAGCATTCTCGAACTTATTCGCTCAGGCGGCAAGCGGGTACGTCCACTAATGGTGATCGTGGGAAGCCGCTTCGGCTCCGCGCCTGACGAGCGCAAGGCATGGCGGTTGGCCGCTGCCGCCGAATTCATTCATGCCGCTTCCCTGATCCACGACGACGTCATCGACGACTCTCCGGTTCGCCGGGGCGACACAGCGATGCATATCAAGCTCGGAATCAACCGGGCGATCCACGTCGGCAATTATATGTCGGCCCGGGTGATCGAACTGATCTCCGCCTATTCTGCCGATCGCGAACGCTATGCTTACGATCTCTCTTCTCTGGTTACGACGCAGCTCTGCTTGGGCGAATATCAGCAGTTATCTCATCTGTTCGATTACGACGTAACGATAGAGCAATACTTGGAGAAATCGAAAAATAAAACCGCCCAGCTCATGGCAGCCTGCCTGCGAATCGGAGCGCTGTCAGCCGCAGCGGACGAGGAAACAGCGGATTTACTGTACAGCTTCGGGGAGAAGCTGGGCATGTCCTTCCAAATTCGCGACGACATTTTGGATTTCACCCAGTCCTCGGCGAAGCTTGGCAAACCTGCGGGCAGCGACCTGCGCAGCGGTCAAGTGACGCTTCCCGTTCTGTTCGCGCTGCAGGATGAGGAGCTTGCGCTTAGAATCCGGTCGATCGGCGCGCACACGCCGGCCGAATATACAAGCGAAGTCATCGACGCGATCCAAAGCAGCGGGGCGCTTCAGCAAACCGAGGCGTTAAGCCAGCAATATTTGGACGAGGCGCAGCAAATCATCGATCGGTTAAGCGGCTATCCGGCCCACCGGGATTTGCAGGCGCTGCTCAGCTTCTTTGGCGGCCGTGAGAAATAATTCTCAGGTTCTCTACTAAATTCATAAGAAGACACTTCTCGTCATGGATGGGGCCACTGAAGAACTGGCTTTTTTCAAGAGTCGGTATAGTCCAGCTCAAAAAGAAGGTGTCATTTCCCACATTATGGGGCGGATGCCTTCTTTTTTTGGTCGCCTTTTGTTGTATTTCCCGTTAAATTTACTCAGATATCTTCAATATTCGTTTGAGGTTATATATCTATCTTCTATATTTCTATCTTCTATATTTCTATCCTCCATATTTTGGTATCCCCATTTTCTATATTTCCATCTTCTATATTTAGATATTTCGATGTTTAGATGTTTCGGTATTTTTTCGTTCCTTAGACATTCAGATATTTCTATATAAGATGAACTATCGAAATGAATGCGGGGCAAGTACGTAAATATTCCTTTGATCGCTGCTGTACCCAGATTTCTTGGATGATAAATGTAATTCATGTATCTAATTATGCTCTATACGAATGTTTCAGCGGATTAGATAGATTTTATGTATCTAAAATCAAAAATTCAGCCTATGATGGGCCTCCCCCTTCTTTTAATGACATGAAATACATTTAAATCTGCTTTCCCCTACTTCCCACAACAACTAACTGCCAAAAATCCATTTAAAAATCCATTTATATAAGTTGAACTATAAAATTGAATGCGCGGCAAAGGCAAGTACGTAAAATGTTGCTGCAATCGCTGTTGTACCCAAATTCCTTGAATGATACTCGTTCGAGCGCTTACGTTCACGCCGTAGAGGATGGCTTGCCAGCTTAGGTTCGTAACAGGTGGAAGTTCTCTCCCAAAAATTTAACAGGCGTTTAACCCGGCGTTGATGCCGTGTTAATCCCCCCCGTCTAAACTGAGATTGATATTTAGCCATAAAATTGATTCGCCAGGGAGGGAATAGCCTTGAACACCACAGCCAGAAACGCGCCAGCTTCTGCCGCGATACCCACCTCACCTTACAAACCCATACATAGGGCACGAATCTCAGCAAGCTTGAAAGAGCATGCGCTGGCCTATCTTTTTCTCGCTCCATCCATCGTAATTTTCGGTCTATTTCTCTTATATCCCCTCGTTAAATCGATATACCTCAGCTTCTTCCTGACTGACCCTCGGGGCAATATCGCGGCTTACGTCGGGCTGGACAATTTCAAGCAGCTTTTGGGCTCCGCCCAGTTCTGGAACAGCCTGGAGGTTACTGGAAAGTTCGTGCTGCTCACCGTTCCGGGCGGGCTTGCCCT
Source organism: Paenibacillus fonticola DSM 21315 (assembly GCF_000381905.1). Lineage (GTDB taxonomy): Bacteria > Bacillota > Bacilli > Paenibacillales > Paenibacillaceae > Fontibacillus > Fontibacillus fonticola. The sequence continues at coordinate 139,203 of NZ_KB907245.1, forward strand.
CGGCCTGATCATGGCTGCGCTCGCTCATTCCCGCCTCAAAGGGATGAGCCTGTTTCAGTTTATATTCTCCCTTCCTCTCGCCGTCTCGGTCAGCACCTCGGCAGTCATCTGGATGATGCTGTTCCATCCTACGCTGGGCATGTTCAATTACTTCCTCGATTTGGCGGGACTTCCCGCGGTACAATGGCTGACCGATTCGCGCTGGGCGCTGCTCTCGATTTCCGTCATGACAATTTGGATGAATTCCGGCTTTAATTTCATCGTCCTGCTCAGCGGCCTGCAAGGCATTCCCGAGGATATGTACGACAGTGCCAAAGTGGACGGCGCAGGACCTTTCCGCACGTTTATCCGCATCATTTTGCCCTTGTTGTCGCCTACACTATTCTTTCTGCTCATCGTCTCGGTTATCGGTTCGTTTCAGGCGTTTGGGCAAATGCATATTTTGACGAAAGGCGGCCCTGCGGGCTCGACCGAAGTATTCGTCTATTCCATTTACAAGGAAGCCTTCGTCAATTACCAATTCGGTACGGGAAGCGCCATGGCTATCATCCTGTTTCTGCTCATTCTGGCTTTGACGCTCATACAGTTCACCATTTTGGAAAAGAAGGTGCATTATCAATGACGCCAGGAATAAAAATGGGATTTGTTTTGTCCCGTTCACTGCGGCACGGCTCAATATATTTCTTCCTGTGCTTGCTGTCGCTGTTCATTCTCTATCCGCTGCTTTACACCTTTCTCTCGGTATTCATGACGCCGGAAGAGACGAGCCAATTTCCCCCGGCCCTCTTCCCGTCCAGCTTGTATTTGGGCAGTATAGAGGCGGTTGTCCGGCTAATCCCGGTGTTTCGTTTTATCGCCAACAGCTTCCTCGTCTCGACGCTCGTCATGCTGGGGCAGCTCGTTACGGCAAGCCTGGCGGCTTATGCTTTCGCTTTCATCGCCTTTCGCGGAAAGGCGTTCTGGTTTGCCGTCTTTTTATCGACGATGATGATTCCTTGGGAAGTGACGATGATCCCGAATTTTCTCTTGATCAAGTCCTGGAACTGGCTCGACTCTTACCCGGGTCTCGTCTTCCCCTTTCTCGCCTCCGCCTTCGGCGTATTTCTGCTGCGGCAATTTTTCCTGCAGTTGCCCCGGGAGCTGTTCGAGGCAGCACGCATCGACGGCTGTGGGCATACGCGCTACTTCGCCGGCATTGTTTTGCCGCTGGCCAGGCCCGGCTTGGCAACGCTGGCGGTATACGTGTTCCTGAACACGTGGAACAGTTATTTATGGCCGCTGCTCATTACGAACACCGCCAACATGCGCACCGTGCAAATCGGCATCAGCATGCTGCAATTTGAGGAAATGACTGCCTGGAACGTCGTTCTTGCCGGAGTCGCGCTCGTGCTGCTTCCTTCCCTGCTGCTCATCGTCCTCGGGCTCAAGCAGCTTGTGCGAGGGTTAACGGCCGGGGCGATCAAGGGGTAATATTTGAGCGGTGAATAGCTGTTGAGCAGAAAATAGCTTTTGAGCAAGGCATAGCTTATGCACAAGGAATTGCTTTTGAGCAAGGCATGCTTCCAAACAAGGATTCGCTTTTGAGATGACAGGTAAACCTCCCGTATGCCTATCTAACCAACCGTACTCGGATAACTTGCACTGTGAAGTTTGATCCTGATCACAGCAAACGCTGCACACAGCAAAACAACAATAACAACAGTAACAACCGTCTCATAGACGGATGATTATACATGATGTTATTTTCCGGCGTTTTTTACGCCAAATAAACTAATGAAGATCAAGAGGGAGAGATGAAACCAAATGAAACGGAAACCGTTCAAGCTTAAGTACTCATTTTTGCTGACCACGATTTTGCTGCTATCCATGCTTGTGTCCGCCTGCGGCGGGGCTGGAGCAAATTCGAGGGCCAGTACAGGCGGAGAAGCTTCGGCCAACAACGCAGCTGGTTCCGGCAATTTGAAGAATGGCGCGAATTCCGCCCCGGCCGGCAAAACAAAGGTCGTATGGTGGCACTCGATGGGCGGCGAACTCGGTACAGCGGCGGATCAGCTTGTGGCCGATTTCAATGACTCCCAGGACAAGGTGGAAGTTGAAGCGATTTTCCAGGGTACTTATGATGAGAGCTTGAACAAAATGAAAGCCTCGATGGACTCCAAATCAGGCCCGTCTCTCATTCAGGTGTATGAAATTGGCTCCCGCTTCATGATCGATTCTGGTGCCATAACCCCGGTGCAGCAGTTCATCGATGCAGAGAACTACGATCTCAGTCATTTGGAAGAAAATATTATGAATTACTATACGTTCGAAGGCAAACAGTACTCCATGCCCTTTAATACTTCGAACCCGATTTTGTACTACAACAAGGACTTGTTCAAAGCCGCAGGGCTTGATCCCGAAAAAGCTCCAGCCACTTATGAGGAGTTGAAAAAGGCAGCCGAGGCGCTAAGCAAAAACGGAGCCCCGGCCTCCTTCGCCATTTACGGCTGGTTTATGGAGCAGTTTTTTGCGAACCAAGGGGCGGAGTACGTCGACAACGGCAACGGCCGTACCGCTGCGGCAACTAATTCCCTAGTCAACGAAGAAGCCGGCGTGAAAACGCTAGAATGGTGGAAAAGTCTTGTCGACAGCCAGGCCGCTATCAATCTTGGACGTAAAACCGATGACACAAAGAAAGCCTTCGTTGCCGGACAGATCAGCATGACGCTCGATTCTACGGCAGGGCTGCGGGGCATTGTGGATGGTGTGGGAGACAAATTCGAGGTAGGTACTGCGTTCCTTCCTAAGCCAGACGGCAGCTCCGATGGCGGTGTTATTATCGGCGGAGCAAGCTTGTGGGTATTAAATAATAAGCCGGACGAAGAGCAGCAGGCTGCCTGGGAATTCATCAAGTTCCTCGCCGAGCCGCAGACGCAAGCCAAATGGCACATCGCGACTGGATACTTCCCGATCACAAAGAAGGCTTACGACGAGCAGATCGTGAAGGACAATTTGGCCAAATATCCACAATTCCAGACGGCGGTCGATCAGCTTCATGCCAGCAAGCCGAGCCTGGCAACGCAGGGAGCGGTTATGGGCGTATTCCCGGAGGCCAGGCAAATCGTGGAGAGCGCAATCGAAGAAGCTCTCGGCGGCAGCAAATCCACAAAACAGGCGCTGGACGATGCCGCCAAAGCGATCACGGACAAAATCGGCAACTATAACAAAACGGTGAAACGGTAAAACGGTGAAAAAATAAACCCGTTCCCATTTACGTCAATAGCTCTCCTCCCGCATAGGGAAAAGAGCTATTGTTTTTTTATCGCGTCAGCTTCTGTTCCTAATCCCTGCCCCTATCCTTGCTTCCCCAGCAATAATTCCCGGCAATGGGCACAGTTTTCCTTTACGCATATTTTTTCCTTCAAAGCAAATAAGTCTCTGACGACGAAGCCATTCCGATTCATCTGTACAATCCCCTCTCGGCGCAGGCTGATCAGCAGGCGGCTTATCGATTCACGGGCGAAGCCGATCGTGCTGGCCAATTCCTGATGGGTCATGGGCACGGGAATCCAAACCATACCTTCACGTTCAACACCGAAGTGCTCGGACAGCTCAATTAAAAATGCAATTCCGCGCTCTTCCACGCTGCGCTGGGAGAAACGCTGCAGCTTATCCTGCAGCTCCTTAATTTTATGGCTCATGAGTTCCACCATTTTTACCGCAACATCCGGCGAACCAGTAATGATTTGCTCCCATAATTTGCTCGGGATGGCCAGTAGCTTAGTATCTGTGACGGTTACTGCACTAACGGAATGCAAAGTCCCATCAGACTGGCAAGTCAGCGGGAACATTTCTTTCGATTTTAAAAGCGAAAAGATTTGTTCATTGCCTTTTTCATCCGTTCGAAACGTTTTAACCAGCCCTTGCAAAATGAAATAAACGGCCTTAACCTCTTCCCCTTCACGGATCACCGTCGTTCTTCGCGGCAGCCCGCGCGGGATTGCGGCGCTGCAAAGTTTCTCGGCCCCCTCCCTCCCTATGTCGCGTAGTATCGGGATTGAGCGGAGTGTTTCCGCCGATAGTTCCATAAGAACACTTCCTTTTGAGAGGTTGTTGAAAAAGACATCTTTTGAGCACGTGGTTGCACCAAGGTGAAAATCGGCATCGAATCTTGAACTCAGCCGGTCCTTCCGGTGCTCATGTAGGTTTTGCCTACACTCCGCTCCTCAGTCCCTATCTTCATTCAACCTTCTCGGTGCTGAAAATTTGTCTTTTTCAACTTGATTTGAGAGGTTGTTCAAAAAGACATCTTTTGAGCACGTAGTTGCACCAAGGTGAAAATCGGCATCGAATCTTGAATTCAGCCGGTCCTTCCGGTGCTCATGTAGGTTTTGCCTACACTCCGCTCCTCTATTAGCTACTCAAAAGTTTCATCTTCAGCCACATTCGGCTTTCGCAAGTGCAGCATGGAGCGTATCACCGCATAGACGAGCGGCACAATACCCGCAACAATAAAGACCGTGTCCGGGAGCATCCGCAGCCAAAGCAGCAAATGTACAGGGCCTTGCTCATAAAATGAATAGTCCCGGGCCGCCCAAAATCCGAAGTCAAATGCATGCTTCAGCTGCATAAAGCCCACTGGCAGCAAAGTAATGACAATCATCCCCGTCAATCCAATATTTAAGCCCCAGCAGGAGAGCCGCAGCAGCTTATCATTCCACTGATCCGGCTTGACGATATTCCGTAACGTATAAAGGAGCACCGCGATCGCAAACATGCCATAGACTCCCATCATCGAACCGTGCGCATGAGCGGTAGTCAAAGTGGACCCGTGTTCAAAGTAGCTTACCGCCGGAAGGTTAATCAGAAAACCAAGCACACCAGCACCGAGCAGGTTCCAAACTGCCGTGGAGATCAGGAAACGGAAAGACGAAGTATACGGGAACGCATGCCCGCCCTCTTTCATCACTTTGTATTGCTCATAAGCCTCCAAAATAAGCAGCGTCAACGGAATGACCTCCAGCGCTGAGAATACCGCACCTAAAGCGATCCAAATTTCAGCGGAGCCGTTATAGTAATAATGATGCCCGATCCCGATCACACCGCTGCCGAGCAGCAGGATCAGCTGAAATAACAGGGCGCGCACAGTCGATTCCTTAGTGACCAGTTTCATGCGGACCATAAGAAAGCCGATGACGACGACGGCGAATACTTCGAATATCCCCTCTACCCATAAATGGATAATCCACCAGCGCCAATAATCTGCAAAAGTAAATGAAGTCGATGGATTAAAAAAGAAGGCGAATATATAAAAGAAGGGTACGGCGATGGAAGAGTAGAACAGTAAATGTGTCAGTCCGCCTTTATCATTCTCCTTGCGTAGAGCGCTGCGAATAGCTCGGAAAACGATATACAGCCAAATGCCCATCCCAATAACAAGTACAACCTGCCAAAAGCGGCCCAGCTCCAAATACTCCCAGCCCTGATGACCAAACCAGAACCAGGAGTTACCGAGATATCCTTTGGCGCCAAACCATTCCCCAATCGTACTGCCGGCGGTCAACACAACGAGCGCCCAGAATAAAATGTCCACTAACAGGCCCTGCCGTCTAGGCTCCTTGCCTCCTACCAGCGGCGCCACGTAAATGCCCATCCCCAGCCAAGCGGTAGCTACCCACAGAATGACCAATTGCAAATGATATGATTTAGCAATGTTGAATGGGAACAGCTCAACCAGCCAGTTCAGCCCGTAAAAGCCATTCGGCTCAATATAATAGTGGGCAAGAAGCCCGCCTAATCCAGCCTGGATCAGGAACAGCAGGACGACGACGAGGAAATACTTTCCCGTCTTTACCTGACTGGCTGTTAGTGGCATTTTATCCAAATCAAACACCGGAAATTTATTCGCTTCATAAGCCTCGTGCATATAAAGACGGTATCGGTTATAAAAATACAAAATCAGGCCGATAAAAAGAATGAGCAGCGTCACACTTACACCACTCCACAGTACGGCAGAGTATGACATCGTATTGCCCGCTTCTTCAAAATAGGGCCAATTATTCGTATAGGTAATCGTATCGCCCGGACGGTTCGTTCCGGACAGCCAGGCCGTCCAGAAGAAGAAGTCGGAAATTTGCTGGCGCATATCCCCAGGCGCAACATATGCCCGGCCTTGCTCCGGCATCGACGTATCCTCGATCAAATTCGGCTTAATTCCGAGCCCATCGCCCTCTGTAAAAACCTTGTCGTAATATGCCCGTACGCGTTTAAGTCCTTCTGCCTGGCCGTCGGTTAGAACCAGCTCTTTAGTATTTTTCTCATAGCGATTTTGCTTCATTTCCAGCTTGACCTTCTTGATGATCAAGGTCTGTTCATCATTGCTAAGCTCCTCGAATAACTTGCCATAATCAGTCTCGGCATGTACGTCGTGCATGCCATCCACAACGATTTTAAGGGCCTGCGCCGTGAAATCCGGACCCAAGTAAGAGCCATGACCCAGAACAGTCGCATAATCCATGAGTCCATATTTTTGAAACACTGCTTGCCCGCCAGTAATTTGCTCCCGCGTCGTCAACACTGTCCCTTTGCTGTCGACTACTTTCAACGGGGTTGGAGCCTGTGTCTTAAAAATCCAGAAGCCTCCGGCAATCAGTACAGTAAAGCTAATTAACAGGGTAAAAATCAGAATCCCCTTCAAAAATGAATTTTGAGCTTTATTCCCCTTCATCAGCGTTCTCTCCTTCCATTCCATTAGACAATTCAAGGATAAAACTACTGAATGAGGGGTTTTGTGATTCAGATTACAAATCCCAAAAACAACTGAAGCCAGGGTGGAAAATAACACAAATTCATCAAATTATTAAATACATGGCTAGCTGCGCTATTTTTTTGAAAATAATTTTGATAAAGATTAAATAAAGAAGTCAATTAATGTGGTAAATAAAATAACGATGCTGATCACCTGATTCAGGTTGTAGGAAGCGACCTTCATCACCTGCCGGTTGCCTGGCTTAATGATGCGATGCTCTGCTAGCAGAAGGATGACGGCTATGCCAATCCCGATGCCGTAGGACCAGCCGAGCCCCCGCAGAGGGATGAGGGCAAGCAGCAGCAGAACCATCAGCAGATGGAGCGCCGCGGCGATGCGCAGACCGTTTTTCAGGCCGAAATAGCTTGGTATCGACCACAGGCCATGATTTCGGTCAAATTCGATGTCCTGCGAACCGTAGATGATGTCGAATCCAGCGATCCACAGCATAACGATCGTTCCGAGCACAAACGGCGTAAATGCAAATTTGCCGGTCACCGCAAACCAGGCGCCAATCGGCGCGGAAGCGATCGTAAATCCCAAATACAAGTGGCTTAAATATGTAAAGCGCTTCGTATAGGAGTACGACGAGATCAAGAATATCGCCACTGGAGAGAGCAGGAAGCACAACGGATTCAGCATCGCGGAGGCTGCGATAAAGATGCCATAGTTGATTGTGACGAATAGCAGAACCTCCTTCGCCTCCAGCAGTTTTTGCGGCAAATGACGGTGCGCCGTTCGCGGGTTCCGGGCATCGTATATCCGGTCCACGACGCGGTTAAAGGCATTGGCTCCGTTGCGCGCAGCGACCAGGGCAACCAGCCCCCATATTATGACACGCGCGGGCGGCAGCCCGTTCGCTGCCCAAACCATCGATATGATGGCAAAGGGCAGCGAGAATAAAGTATGCGAGAACATGACCAGTTCACTGTACAGCTTGATTTTGGCCCCGACTTTGCGGGCGTAATCCATAACATCCACACTCCCTTGATGCAGCAGGCGGCTGGTGGCAGGTACCGTACCGTCCTTTAAGTGGCTGGCCGCTCCCACTTCCCGCTTACCCTATTCAAAAATGACACTCTATAACACAAAAGCATCATCCCATTTAGAATCAATTTGCAAAAGTTCAAGTACAGAGATTGATGCAAAAATCAAAAGATATCAAAATGCAGAAGTCAAATGATATCAAAATGCAAAAGTCAAATTGGAAAATCAAATTGGAGGGCCTAATTGTAATGATTAAATTGTAAAGTTAATCTTCATTCAATTTTATGCTTCATCTATTCGAAACTACGAAATGGGAGTCCGGAATTGATAAAGGCTCATCGCAATTCATCTCATTAAGGAGCGAAGCGTCTCCTCCAAAGCGGTCAGCATGCCCTCGACATCCTCCTCCGTAATGACAAGCGGCGGCTGAAAAGCCAGCACGTTGCGATCCAAGCCGTTTTTGCCAATGATGAATCCTTTGTTCTTCATCAACTCCAACACATCGTCCACCAATGTCGCGCCGCGCGCCGTATCGTCCCCGCACAGCTCAGCTCCGATCATCAGGCCGGCTCCGCGCACCTCCGTGATGGCGTCTGGGAAGCGAGCGGCCAAGCTGCGCAGGCCTTCCTGCAGGATGCCCCCAAGCAGCTTAGAGCGCTGCACCAATCGGTGCGTCTCGATATAGTCGAGCACCGCCAGCGCGGTTGCCGCCGACACGGGGTTGCCGCCGAACGTGGACGCCGAAGGCCGGTTGAAGCTGGCAGCGATTTCGTCCGTCGCGGCGAATGCGGCAACCGGCACGCCGTTGCCGAGCGCCTTCGCCATCGTGACGATGTCGGGCTGCACGCCGTAGTGCTCGATCGCGAACATCTCCCCCGTCCGGCCGAAGCCGGTCTGGATCTCGTCCGCGATCAAGAGCACGCCGTGCTGCTGCAGCAGCGCCTTCGCTTCGGCGAAATACCCTGCTGGCGGCACGATAATGCCCGCGTTGCCCTGGATCGGCTCGGCGATCATGGCGGCGATTTCGCCGCCCTTCTTCTCGAGCGTCTTCTTCAGGGCAGCGAGGGAGCGCTGTGCCGCCTCGTCGCCGTTCATTCCCCGTTCATAGGGCCGGGGAATGAACGTCACGTCACGATCCGCCTCCAGCTGCGGATCGGTCCGCCACATGCGCAGGCCCGTCACGCTCATGGTCAAATAGGTGCGGCCGTGCAGCCCTTGCTCCAGCGCGATGAAGCCTCTTTTTCCCGTATGCAGACGGGCCAGAAGCAGAGCGCCTTCATTGGCCTCTGAACCGCTGTTCACAAAGAAAGTGCGTTTCAAATCGCCAGGCAGCACCTCGGCCATGCGCTGCGCCAAGTCGGCGTTCTGCTGTGTCAAATATATGGTGCACGTATGTTGCAGCGTTCTCAGCTGCTCCTCCGTACGTTTGGTGATATCCGGGTTGCAGTGCCCGCAAGCTACGACGGATACCCCTGCAAAAAAGTCCGTATACCTCCGTTTATCGTGATCGTACAAATACTGCATTTCCCCTCTTACGATTTGCGGCGGAATACGGTAAAAATGACTCGTGCAAGGGTAGAAGTACTGCTGACGTTGTTGAAGTATATGATCTGGTCCGCTGTATCGCACCATTGTGTCAACTCCTTTTCTTTTGGAGGCAAAATCTTACTAGTAGACAAAACAGACAATATAGACAAACTAAACAATTTAGACAACATAAATAAAATGTTTAACTGTATTTATGGCGCTTAAAAATGCAGATCTACGATTAAGCGGCACTTTAACTGGATTTCTTGTAATTAAAACTGAGCCCTTGGAATAACAGATGAAAATATCCAGATTTAACTACATCAAATCCAGCTAACCTTCCCTTGATCATAAAAACCCTTATTTTAAATGCGTATAATCCAGTTATTTTGAAGGTTTTGGGCAGGCTCATCAGCCCTATCCTTGAATCGAGCTCTACTTGCGCTTGCCCCCCTCTTTTACTTGCTCACTTACTTGCACTCGAGCTGCTCCTGCACTTGACTCTATTCCTAACCTACACCCACACTTAGGACTTCTCTTAAACTTACACCAACACTTACTTCTGTATTTACACCTGCCCCCGCTTGCTCCTACCCTACTCCTATTCCTATTCCTACTCTTACATCTCCACTTTCTTGCGCTGCACCGCTCTTTTACTTGCTCGCGTACTTGCTCTTGAGCTGCTCCTACTCCTACTCCTACTCCTACTCCTACTCCTATACCTGCACTTGCACTCGTACTTTCTCTTTCTCTTTCTCTTTCTCTTTCTCTTTCTCTTGCACTTGCTCCACTTCCGGGGCTCCTTCCGCAGCGGCAGGCTGGTTCGCTGCACCGCCGTCGAATTGCAGCGCCCCCAGCGTATATCCCGCGTAGACCGGGGTCATTCCGGCAAACAGCTCACCAGCAGTTTCCGGCTTCTCTATCGCGGCTCTATAAACGCTAACGATCGAACGCAACTGCTCTGGCTGATAGGTCGAGCCTTCGATCCGGCAAACGGACAGACCAACGTCCTGTAGTTCTTTCACCACAGGCAACAAACACAGTTCCTTGGCCAGCATCAAATGGCATCGGCCATGGACGTCGCGGTAGACTGGATTCTCTCCCTTGTCGGTCATCAGCACCAGGATGCGGTTATCGACGTACCGGTTGTCCTCCTCGGCAATCGGCTCAAACACCTCGGCGTTCTTGTATAAATCATGTTCCATATACATCAGGGCGGGGGAGCCGTGAACGACAACCTCCATTGGAGCAGCCGCATTTCCCAACAGTTTGGTCAAATCATGGAGCGGGAGCTCAATGGAAGCCGTAAACCGTTCTACGCCAAGCTTTGCATACATCTCCGAGGATAAATGATTGAAAATATTCAAATTGATATCGCCCACAAGAGGATATCCCTTGGAGGCGAATTTATGGATTGCACCCAGGTTCGTCACGAGTATGCCATCGATCGGCAGCCGCTCACCGGACAGCAGCCCGTCGTACAGCTCAAAGTGCAGCTCGGTCATCATGCGCGGCAGACCCAAATACAGCTTGGCTTTCCCTTTGATCGCTGCCAGTTGCTTAATCTCCTGCTTCGTAAACGGACGGTCCGGCTCGAACACATCGCCCGACAGGTAAACATGATCCGCCCCTCCCTCAAACGCTGCTCGCGCTTGGGCCGCATTATTCACATGCACGGACAGTTCCATCTGTTTCACTCGTTTGGCTTGTGTACCTCGTTCGGTTTGTGTGCCCTGTTCCATTCGTTCACCTTGTTCGGTTTGTGTACCCCGTTCAATTCGTCCACCTTGTTCGGTTTGATTACCTAGTTCGTCTCGTTCGGTTTGTGTGTCCCGTTCCATTCGTTCACCTAGTTCGATTTGATTGTTTCTATTATTTCGTTTGTCCTCATGCTGCCCCGTTTCGATGTTTGTTGATGCCTCGGCGAGATGGGACGCAGCATGGGCGGGCTGGGTCGCTGCCTCCGCCAGATGGGGCGTAGTCTCGGCTAGATGAGTCGCTGCCTCGGCCAGATGGGGCGTAGTCTCGGCTAGATG
>NZ_KB907245.1:150639-392158 GCF_000381905.1 Paenibacillus fonticola DSM 21315
GCCAGATGGGGCGTAGTCTCGGCTAGATGAGTCGCTGCCTCGGCCAGATGGGGCGTAGTCTCGGCTAGATGGGTCGCTGCCCCGGTCAGATGGGGCGTAGCATGGGCAGGCTGAGTCGCCGCCTCGGCCAGATGGGCCGCAACCTCTCCCAGTCGTTTATCCCCGAGCTTCCGCTCTTCCGTCGGCGTGCTGAATACTTTGCCTGTGCTATAAAATTTGCCTGTTCCCTCATAGCGTTTATTAATGTAGGACAGACCTGGGCGGCCAAACGCATAACCGGTGGAAAAATCGCGCTTGCGGTTGTCGTACAGCAGCTGGGTATCCCTGCTCCGTTCAAAGCCGACCGGATCGGCAATGTACCGGTCGATCGCGTCGCCGTACGCATTGACCAGCATCAGCACAAACTCCGTGTCGCGCATGCGCCCCTCGATTTTAAAAGACGTTACTCCACCATGAATCAGTTCGGGAATGTGTTCGTACATGAACATATCCTTGACGGCAAGCGGATATTCGGAAGGATACACGTAGCCGTCCTTCTTCACCCGGTAGTCCCAGCGGCACGGCTTCAGGCACTTGCCCCGATTGCTGCTCATTCCAAACACTAGCGAGCTGAAGTAGCAATTCGCCCCATGAACAGAGCACATGTCGCCGTGAATGAAGTATTCCAGCTCCATGCCGGTCGTCTCCCGCAAATACCGCGTCGTCATCAGATCCATCTCCCTGGACGTAACGACCCGGGTGACGCCCATCTGTTTCAGCGCCTCAATCATCTCACGGTTATGAACGTTCATCATGACCGAGGAATGCACGGGAAGCTTCAAGCTCATTTCCTGAATAAGCGCCAGAACAGCGAAATCCTGCACGATAATGGCATCCGGTCCCGCCTGCTCCAGAAAACGCAAATATTCACGCGCCTCTTCAATTTCCCCTTCGTTTAGCAGGTTGTTTACCGTGACGTACACTTTTTTGTCCAAGCTATGGGCTAACTCGACCGCCTCCACCATCTCCGGCCGGCTGAAATTATATCCTTTGCGCATCATGCGCATATTGAGGCTTGGTCCTCCGAAATAAACGGCGTCGCAATTGGCACGAATCACTTCCTTGAAGATTTCAAACGTTCCCGTTGGCGCAAGCAGCTCGACTTCTTTTCCATTAAAATAACGTGCCACAGCGTTTCTCCCCTTCCTTACTCCGAGTAAGTTGTATAGCAGTCCATATTAGTTGGAGCGGCTAGCGAGTGTGATTTTTTTCACTAAATAGGTTTGAGCAGAGCATTTCATATCTATATGAGTATTTCATCCATATCCGGGTTCGTAACTTTTGTTTCTATATCCGGCCAGCTAAAATTTATTCTTAAACAATTACTCCAATCTATCTAATAAAACCACGCATCCTTATAATCTACCTGCGAGCATTACTTCCATACCCCATAGCGGAAAAGTGATAGCCTACATCCTGCGTTTTAGCACAAATCCCCAGCCTATGCCATGCTCTATATCGAAATATTGCTAGCTTACGTCCTGCGTTATAGTACAAATTATAAATTACTATTGCTTATGTCCTTCTTTTTAGTGAAAGTTACTAGCTTATGTCCTTCCTTTAAGTGAGAATTGCTAGCCGATATTCTGACTTACAGCATAAATCGTTAGCTTATGCCCTTTCTTTTAGAGCAGTTTGCACTCCTATCTTCGATCCTATAGCACAAGTTTGCTACCTTATGTCCTGCCTTATAGTGTATAGTGAAAATCGCGAGATCAGCTCCTACATTTATAGCGCGAATCTATACGTCAGCACGGCCGCGGCCAGAATAGCGAAGGACAAAATGAACCAGGTGTCGCGGCGCTTCCAGACGAGCATGTGGTATTCCGAACGCGGCGCCCCGATCCGGTAGCCTCTCGATTCCATCGACAGCACCAGTTCCTCAGCCCGGCGAAAAGCCCCCACCGTCACCGGAACGAGCAGGGACACCAGCATCTTCCCTTTCTCTTTCCACGGCAGCTCCCGCAAATCGGCGCCCCGGGCGGCCTGTGCCTTCACGATCTTCTGCGCCTCATCCAGAATCGTCGGTATGAACCGCAGTGCAATGCTCATCATCAAAGTCAGACGCTGCGCGGATAATCCAATGGCTTCAAACGGCCTCAGCACGCCGGCCATTCCTTGGTTCAGCAGCCCTGGTGTCGTCGTGAAGGTCAGAATCGCGGTAAAAGATACGAGCAGCGCCATCCGCGAAGCCGAGATCAGCCCAAGGCTGACTCCTCCGGAATACAGCGTCCATGAGCCGATCTGCCACAGCGCACTTCCCTCGGTCACCGTAAAGCACTGCACGGCGAAAATAAACACCATCAGCATCCAGAGAGGTTTTGCCGCCTTGACATAATACTTGAGTGGAATTTTCGTTGCTGTCATATAAGCGAGCGAAAAAACAGCGGCGGCGCCAAGCGCAGGCCACGAACCGACAGCGATGATTGCAATGAGATACAGCACCATGGCCGTCAGCTTCGCCCGCGGGTCGAGGCCGTGAATCCAGGAGCCCGTATCGATGCTTCGGCCGATTAGCAGCTTTCCCCGCATGCCAATCTCTCCTCTCTGTCTCTTAATGAGCCTCCCGCCGAGAGCACCTCGGCAAGACGTTCAGCCAATGACTCCGGCGTCAAGCACGGCTTCTCCGCCTCTAGCCCGTACTCGGCAGCCAGTCTATTCCATAACGTAATGCATTCCGGAAGGGCCAGCCCCTCCTGCTCCAGGACGGCAGCTTCCCTGACCATAGCCTCGGTCGTGCCCTGAAACAGCGTCCGTCCGCCTTTCATCACGATCCACCCATCCACGTAAGGCAGCAGTTCCTCCATCCGGTGCGTCACGACGATGACCGTCTTGCCTTGCTCCCGGTGGAGCTTCGACAACAGTGCGGCCAGTTCAGCCCGGCTCTGTGGATCAAGGGTAGCCGTCGGCTCATCCAGGGCGATCACTTCGGGGTCCATAGCGAGCACCGAAGCTATGGCCACTTTGCGCATCTGCCCCCCGCTTAAATGGAAGGGATTCCTCTGCAGCAGCGATTCATCCAGTCCAAGCAAGGCCAAGGCCCATTTCGCCCGGTCCTTCGCTTCCGCGAGGGACATACCGAAATTAAGCGGGCCGAAGCAGATATCCTTCTCCACCGTGTCCTCGAACAACTGCTGTTCGGGAAATTGAAACACCAGCCCCACGCGTCTGCGCAGCTCACGCATTTTTGGCACCTTCTCCTCGGCGCCTATCAGCACATCCAGAACCCGCACGCGGCCTGCGGTCGGCTTCAGGATGCCGTTGAAATGCTGCAGCAGCGTTGACTTGCCGGAGCCTGTCGTCCCGGCAATCCCCATGAATGTTCCGGGCTGAATGTCGAGATTAACGCCCTCCAGCGCCCCGCTTCGCCATAAGCTGCGGTCATCGTAAGCGTAGCTGACTTCCTCGAATGTAATCGCCATAATGTCACCGCCTCCTCGTTTGCCGGCCTTGGAAAATTTCTTCTCCATCCATCCCCCGCTTCCGCAATTCCTGCGCCAGCCTGACCCGGTAAGGCGCGATCAAGCGGCAAGCCTGCAGCAGCTCCTCATCCTCGAACAGCTCCACCGGAGCTGCATCGGCAGCAATGGCCCCGCCCCGGAGCACGATCGCCCGGTCCGAGGCCATAATCTCTTCCGCGTCATGCGTAATCGAGATGAGCGTGTATTCACCGCTGCCGCGCATGTCCCTCCAGATTTGCAGCAGTTCGCCGCGCGCCTTCTCATCCAGCATGGAGGAGGCTTCATCGAAAATTATGATGCCTGGTTCCATCGCCAGGATCGAGGCGATGGCTACACGCTGCTTCTGCCCCCCGGACAGCTCCGCCGGATGCTTGGTCAGCAGTTGGCTGATTTCAAGCTTCTCGGCGTAACGCTGCACCCGGTCCCTCATTTCCTCGCGGGCGAGACAGCGTCCTTCCAAGCCGAAGGCGATATCCTCTTCCACCGTGGAGCCGATAAACTGGTTATCCGGGTTCTGGAATACCATGCCGATCCGGGGGCGGATCTCCCAGACCGAATTCTGCGTCAGCTCGCGGCCTTCCACCACAATCGTACCGCTATTTGCGGCCAACAGTCCGCCCAGCAGCTTGGCAAGGGTCGATTTGCCGCAGCCGTTGGGCCCGACGATCGATACCCAGCTTCCAGAAGCAATGCGGAGCGTCACCTCATTCAGAACCGGGGCATCCGGCGCATATGCGAAGGAAACTCCGTTCAACTCGTAAGCGAATGGTGCTGCAGCCATCTCCTCACCCCCTTAATCCGTCAAAAACGATTCAAACAACGACAATCTGGAAAGCGCAGGTATCAAATAACGAACCGCAATCCCGACCGCAACCCCCGTCAGCACCCCTGTAATAAGGAGCATCGGCAAGTAATAGAATATATTCGTCGTAAGGAAATACAACGATGCTGCGGTAAGCTGCCCAATGTTATGGGCAATCCCCCCGACGATACTTATACCGATCATGCTTAGTCTCTTGCGTCCTACCAGGAGCAGGAACCACATCGCCGCGAAGCTGAACAGCGCGCCCATAATACTGAACAAGAAGCTGGAGAACGTGCCAAGGATAAAAGCGGTAAGCAGCGTTTTTAGCAGCACCATCATCAGCGCGTCCCTCGCCCGCAGGAAATAAAGGCAGGTCAGCACCATAATATTCGCGAGTCCCAGTTTGGCGCCTGGCACTCCCATATTAATCGGAATATGCGATTCAATTACGCTAAGCACGACCGCAACCGCGGCGAAAATCGCGACGATAACCGTTCTTTTCAACACGAGAGTGGAAGATTCGCCGTTAAGCGTTCTCGGCGCGGCTGGTTTATTTAACGATGGCATCGATCTCATCTCCTTCCCCGGAAGCTCCTTCAATTTCTACGATCATTTTGTGAGGGAGGCAGACGATCGTCCCCCCATTCCGCTGGACAAACCCGAAGGTCAAGCATAATTGGTCTGGGCAGTCCGCCTCAATCATCTCTATGCCATAATCATGCACCTTCAAAATGTTGAGGCCGTCCTCCGTTTCGATTTCAATGATTTGCTCCTCTTCCGTGAGCTCCACGGATCGTACCAGCTTTCCATCGACCTTGATATTTGCTACAAGAGGATTGTCATTGTGATTTTTTTCACTTAAATCTTCAAAAAACCACCTGGGAATAAGAAATGCCAGGGCAATGATGACAATCAAGCCGATTAGCAGGATATCTCCACGTTTCATAGAGAAAACTCCCTTATTTTTTGATTATATAAATCTTAGACGATCTCATTATACCCCCTCCCCCCCAATCCTTCAATGATTAACCTGTGCGATTTCTCTCATTTTTCCCGATGTCACAAAACCCTCACTTTATAAGGAATTTAATGGAATAATCATTACTTTGTGAAAAAAAGTACTTTTAACACCTCACGATTCTTGATACAATAAATTTGAATGAATTAATTTAGAAGCAAATGAAATGAGGCGGCACATATGAAGCACAATAAACTGATTACTCTAGCATTAACGCTACTACTATCAACGGCTCTATTGGCTGGCTGCGGCGAAAATTCGGACCCGTCAAAGGACTCTGGCACATCCAGCGATAAGACGGCAAGTGCCCATGAAACCGTGAAGCCAATGGGAGAAACGTTCTTCATATTCGACACCGTCGTCAACGTAAAAATATACGATGATCGGGCAAACAGGGAGCATTTTAACGAGATTGAAGCCTTGCTAAATGATATCGACGGGAAAATCAGCCGCACGCTAGAGAGCAGTGAAATCTATCAGGTGAACAGCCAATCCGGCAAGTCGCCCGTAAAGGTCTCCCCCGAGACGTTCGAGTTGGTCGAGAAAGCGCTCAGCTACGCGAAGCGGACGGACGGAAAGTTTAATCCCGCCATCGGCAACCTGGTCACACTATGGAACATCGGCCATGAAGGCGCCAAGGTGCCCGACGCCGATCTGATCGAAGCTGCCAAAGCGCTTAGCGACTATCATTTAATAGAAATGAATAAGGACACGCACGAAATCTATTTGCAAAAAGAAGGCATGGCCATCGACCTCGGCTCCATCGGCAAAGGCTATGCGGCAGACGCTATCTATGAGTATTTGGAAGCGCAAGACTTCAGCAGCGCCATCATTGACCTCGGCGGCAATATTTATGCCATGGGCAATAAGCCGGGTGGCAAGCTGTGGAACATCGGCATTCAGGACCCGGACAAAGAACGGGGCAATCCGATCGGTACGATTCAAGTGGCCGACAAGACCATCGTCACCTCTGGCATCTATGAGCGGTTCTTTATCGAGGACGGCAAACTCTACCAGCATATTCTCGATCCAGGCACGGGCTATCCGGTAGATAACGGAATCAGCAGCGTCACCGTCGTGACGAAGCACTCTACCGATGCGGATGCCTTGTCCACGACGTTGTTCGTGCTTGGCATCGAGGACGGATTGAAGTTTATTGAGGATACGCCGGATACGGAAGCATTGTTCATCTCCAAGGAGAAGAAGCTGTACGCCACATCTGGATTAAAGGAGTTGTTAAACAAAACCAACGACAGCTATACCTTTGCTAACTAAACGCTAGATGAATGGACCGATGATAGACTCGTAATGCCCGCGCTCAGCTCAGCTTGCTGCGCCGACCGGCGCCATCTTGCAGCACAGTGCTGAGCACCTCGTGCACACTACTCCCTGTGCGCACGAGGCGGGTCCGAGGCGTGCTTGGATGGCTGTCGACCATATGCCGGACAGACAACCATCATGCGCTAAACAGCGCGCTACGCAGGCAGGTCATCGTCATGCAGCACACGCAACGGACGATGTCCGAAGCAGCGGTATGGCCGCATCCCCCCTTCCCGCTTCAGTCATGCACTGAGGCGGATTTATTTTTTCGCGAAACATTCTTGCCTAAACGATTTAACTATAGTATAATGAAAAATTGAGTTGCAAAATCGCTTTTAAAGTAGTTCCTCACAAGATTATAGCCCTCCTATACCTGACCAGGTATGAAAATTCCTATGAATGACCCAAAGTAAGGATTTAATGTATTTCTGATTCACACTGGCGCGGTCATCGGAGCCGCAAGGACAAAAGAGAGGCAGGGCTTTTGTTGTTTTAGAAAATGATTGTGGTTGTAGTCTGAGCAGGAACCAAAGTGTTCTCCCCGTGTACAGGAGAACAGTAAAATATATAAAGCACAAGCGCCCGTTTCCACTTTAGCCGTGGTAACGGG
Source organism: Paenibacillus fonticola DSM 21315 (assembly GCF_000381905.1). Classification (GTDB taxonomy): domain Bacteria; phylum Bacillota; class Bacilli; order Paenibacillales; family Paenibacillaceae; genus Fontibacillus; species Fontibacillus fonticola. Next base: position 157,893 of record NZ_KB907245.1, read on the forward strand.
CGTTTTGGTTATGTAATCTTTTTTTAAATTTATTACTAATCAATTATAAAAAAATCATCTTCTATATGACCATCAAAAGTAAACAAGACCTTATACATACCAATGGTCTTACCCTTGTATCTTATGGGGATGACAACATGAACATGATTGTAATTAAATTCTGGAAAATTATCAAATAAAATTGATACTGATTGAACTTCAATTTCTAGAAAAGCTGGATCATAATTTCCAAATAAATCGGCGTTAGTACTCAATCGACCTTACCCAAAGAAAGTATATGAACCTCAAACCGTATCTTTAATTCAGACAATCTTGCAATGTTTTCCGCGGATAACTCAAATCCCATTTGTCCATACTCAGAGTTAAGATATAATCCTATAACAGCATCATTGCAAGTTTGTATAATGCGTTGTATGTTTTCTGTTTTTAGCTGATTAAGAAGTCTCGTTATTACTTCGGAAGGTTCCTCTCCCTCATTTAGAACTTCTTTATACATCCATTTATTTGAATCAGCGCTTTTATTAATTGCTTCGCTAATAACTTGTCCTTTTTTAATAATTTTTGTTGGAGTTATTTTTAGTATGTTATGTAATTCATCCATAGTTAGCGAGCTATCAATAAAACTAATCGTACAATTACCTTTTAGATTCAAATTGGCCCCCCTCTCTATTGTTTAGATATTTCTATCATTTTATTGCTAAAGTTTACGAGAATTTTTGATCCTGATGATTCATCTTCACTGTTTATCTTAGACCACAATTCGTCTGTAAAATACTGAATCTTAATCACCTCTGTTATCAGATAGGCTGTAGAGTTTTTGAGCCTTATTAAATAAATTTTCTTTCAGCCTTCTATCATTTTCTTGAGGGCTTGGTTTGCGAATTTCAAGTAAGCCATCATTTGAAACTGCATGCTGATCTATTGCAAATTCGAGCGATGTATACGCAAGGTACTTTAATAGCGTTGCGACCTGTTCCTTGTCAAGAATTCCTCCATTTCGGACAATTTCTCTATGCTTAAAAGCAACTGCTTCTTTTATAAATGCCTTACTAAAAAAGCTTTTTTCTAACATTGAGATTTGATTTAATTGTATTTTGTCTGTTTTTAATGCATCAATAATCAAACTCTCCAGCCCTAAATACTTACTATCCTTATAAGTCTCAACGACTTCTTCAAGCAACTCTTTGCTGATATACGTTGTATTCGTTTCCTCATATTTATTTTTAAAATAACTCCATGTTATATGCTCTTTAACTGATGAATCCATATGAACTAAGTTAAGAACACTATAGAGCCGAGCTAATTGTTGCTTATTAATACTTCCATTTAGCTCTAGCTGTTCGCTAAGCTTATGCTGCGAGATGATATGATTAATTTCGGTAGCCAATTCACTTAAACTTAACCCATCGCTATTCAATGATTCACAAATTTTTAAAAGCAGATTATTGTTCATACTTCCTTTGTAGCCACCTTTGAGCTATCTGCCCAATTTTATTAGTATCTATATTTAATTAAATAAATCACAATAAAAGTGACATTACTAAGGATTAAAATACAGATTATTGTTTTCTTTTCATATCTCATGGACCAAAATTTTAAAAAGGCCAGTATGTCAACTATTATGAGCATAAGAATCAACTCCACAAATTCCATACAATCACCGCCAAATTGTTAAACATTTGAAAATTGAAAGCTTAAAGTTTATCAACACCATACTTTTTAAATAAATTTATTAATATGTACAGTGTTTATCGGCTAACTTACACTTAATAATTTATAGCAATAAAGTCCCTTATCTGGTTGAATTAACAAAAGAAGCCACCCCCAACATCACGTTGAAGGCAGCTTCCAGCTTGTAGTTTCTATTTAATTTCCAGCCTGTTTCCACGCTCTTATTATCCAGTTCGGCTGAATTGGGTCGTATATCTCGGCTTCGTGATTTTGTCGCTCACTGCCTGAATTCTCTTATCCTTTCACTGCCCCGCCAACGATCCCCTCTACGATTTGCTTCTGCATGGCGATAAAGAATACAAACACAGGAGCAAGGGTAATGACCGTCATCGTCATGAACATCGGCCAATTGACCGCGAATTCGCCCTTTGCCTTGTAGATCTCCAGAACGAGCGTTGTATTCTCCCGGGAGCTAAGGAACAGCATCGGAGACAGGAAATCGTTCCAGATCCACATCGTTTGCAGTACAGCACAGGTTACGGTAATCGGCTGCAGCAACGGCAGGAGGATCTTCCAGAATATGCCCCAGATCGAGCAGCCATCGATGATGGCTGCCTCCGACAGATCCTTCGGAATGGTCTTCATATACCCCAGGATCAGGAAGAAGACAAACACCGAGCCCCCTAAATACATCGTCGTTAATCCATACAGCTTATCCACCAGCTTCAAGTTGGTCATCAACTGGAACAGCGGCACGAGCAGCGTCTGAAACGGAACCATGAACCCAAGCAGCAAATATCCCATAATGACCCGGTTTACGCGAGTCCGGTTATATACGATTGGATACGCTGCCATGGCTCCGATCAGCACCATCAGGATAACGGCCGTTACGGTCAGAAACAAGCTGTTGCCAAAGCTGCGCAGTATCGGCGTCTCCTCAAAGACTCTGGCATAATTCGAGAAGTTCCAGCTTGTAGGCAAGCTGACCGGCTTCGTTGCCGTTTCGAACTCACTTTTAAACGTGTTGACGATAATGATGTAAAAAGGGAAAAAAGTGAGCAGTCCGAAAGGAAGCATAAGAACATCCAGTATCCATAATTTCCGTTTGGATCCTATCATTGCATGCGCTCCTCCCTTTTCTGCATCAGGTTGAATTGGACGAAGCCAATCACTAGTACGATAAGGAAGAAGATGACCGAAATCGCAGACGCGAGGCCAAACTGAGCTTCGGAAATCCCCCGGAGCACGATCACCTGCGTAATCGTATGCGTCTCAAATCCAGGTCCGCCGTTCGTCAATGCAAACGGAATTTCATATACCTTCAAACCATTCGTGATTAAGAGCAGCACGCTCACTGTCATCGCCGGAGCCAGCAGCGGAATAGTAATGTAGCGGATCTGCTGCCACTTGTTGGCCCCATCGATAGCCGCCGCCTCGAAGAAGTCCTTGGAAATCGACTGCAGGAAGGCCAGATAAATGACCGCGTGCCAGCCGGTCGTGGCCCAAACAGCGACGACAATCGTCGATACCTTGGCCAGCACAGGATCGGATAACCATGGCTGTGCCGACATCCCGAACAATTCGCGCAGGAATGTGTTTAGAATCCCCGATGGAATCGGCGCGAAGATAAACCCCCAGATAAAGGCCAACAGCAGGCCGCTCGGAATGGACGGGAAGAAAAAGACCGCCCGCAATACATTTTTGCTGAAAAAATTCTGATCCAGAACAAGCGCTAGCGGAATCGCAAGTAAAGTGACCAGCACCGTTGTTGCGACCGCAAACAATATCGTAAATGATATTCCCGATACGATCGCATTGTCGGCGAATAAGCGCGCATAATTTTTCAAGCCGATAAAGTCATAGTTCGTTGAATACCCGTTAAAATTAGTCAGGCTGAGCATAAATGAGCGAATTAACGGGTAAATCGTAAACAAGGTATAGATGATCAGAATCGGAATCAGAAACACCTGGTATTGCAGCTGTCGCATAAATTTACCCAAAATTGATCTTCCTTTCAGTGAGCTAGACCTTAGTAACTCTCCATCTCAATGAATTTCTTATCAATGGCTTGAACAGCTTCCTCCGGCGTTATCTTACCTACAGCCATATCCTGGGTCGATACAACGAATTGGTTTCTGAGCGCTTCCTGGTATCTTGGCCAAGTTACCATAGGCAAATAGATTCTGCCTTCCATCAGGCCTTCCTCATATGCGTTTTGCAGGGCAGGATGCACTTCCGCCTCGAAGCCCTTGGCCGTCATGATTAAATTTGTGCCCTCATAGAACAGCTGCAGGCCTTCTTCCGTGCTTAAGTACTCCAGGAACAGCAGCGCTTCCTCTTTATTCTTCGTCTTGCTATTCACCGCAAACCCTACGCCTGGCGCCCCGACATAGTAGCTCTGGCCTTTCTCGAACCCAGGCAGACCCATCACTCCGAAATCCAGATCCGGCACCTGCGTCAATTTATCCATCACCCACGGGCCGCTGAAGAACATCGCGACATTGCCGAGTGCAAACTCGCTTTCAACTTGATCTCCAGTCAGGCCAATCATGTCGGAGGTCAAAATTTTCGTATCGATCAAATCTCTTTTCCACACTTTAAACACTTCTGTCCATCCATCGGCAAATGTTTTTTCGCCAGCAAAGATCTTCTCGTCAAAATCAGGGTCCTGGGACAGCACCATGTTCCCGTATAGAGCCGAATGGATTTGCGTCAAATCCTGCATGGTATCATAGATCGGGACAATTCCTGCCTCTTTCAGCTTCAAGCACACGGCGATGAACTCATCCCAGGTTTCAGGGAGCTCCGTAATACCTGCTTTCTCAAATAGCGCCTTATTGTAGAACCAACCGCCTACCCAGCCGTTTTGTGTAAAAGCGTAGGTTCTTCCGTCCTTGCTCAGCATCGGTTTATTGCTGTCGAGCATGACATCCATGAACGGATAGTCTGTCAGATCGATCGCATGTCCGCCGTCGATAATTTCATTGCGGTTCTCGGCAGCGATCATAAAAATATCCGTCGCGGAATCCGACAGCAGCATCGTCTGCAATTTCGAAATATAGTCTTTGACCGGCGGAGCAAATTGGAAATCGAAAGAAATATGCGGGTATTTCTTCTGGAACCCTTCCAGCACCGGCTTCATTTCGGACTCATTGTTCCAGGCTAGGATGCTCAGCTTCACCTTTTGCTTGCTTTGCCCGCCCTCGGCGCCGCTGGCTGCGCTTTCAGAACTGTCTTTGCCTCCGCAGGCGCTGAGCACCATCGTGACGATCATAACCATAATCAACAGCAGTGACTTTCTTTTCACGTTTAGTTCCCCCTTATTTCAACATTGTAAGCACTTACACTCATTTCAAAGCTTACTCCGGTTCCTTTCGCGGCGGAATTCATATTGTTGCGCAACTTCTTGTATTTCGTTGCACGGCTTAATGTTTCTCGCCTCGGTGGAGCTGACGGTATTGCTTGGGGGACACATCATAGTATTTTTTAAACGTCCTGCTGAAGTGACTCTCATCGACAAATCCAGTCACGGAGGCGATCACGCTGTTCTTCTCCTCCGTGCGGAGCAGCAATTCGGCGGCCTTCTCCATCCTAATCTGAATCACATAATTCCAATAGTTCACATTCATTTCCTGCTTGAACAGCCTGCTTAACTGAAAGCGGTCGACGCCAAACCGGTCCGCCACCATCTGCAGAGACAAATCTTCCCCATAGTTGAGGTCGACATATTGCTTCACTCTCATAACCATATCCTCCGTCAGGTTCGGGCCTTTCATGATGCTGGCGATATGACCGATTAAGCTCATAAATAAGAGCTCCAGCTCCCGAATATTACGATAGCTCCTAAGGTCATCCATCGTGATATTATCGAGCTTCGTACTTGACCTGCCCATAGTCGGAATCGACTGGGCAATGACGTACAGAAAATGAAGAACTAGAGAATAGACATCCTCCGGCGGAATCCGCGAGCTCCGGAAATAATCGAACATTTCTGCGGTCAGCTTCCTGGCGGCCTCCGGAGCGAATTCGCGGACAACCATCTCCCGATAGGCCTGCTCATAGCTCTGAAAATGCTGCATGCCCCATGCCTCGTTAAATGCTTCCTCCTGGTAAGCATTCACGGGTTCACAGGTATAGAAGCCCAGCCTGCCGGCTTCCTCGCTCTGCTCCAGCAGCTCCGGCAGCTGGTCAGCACGGCATCCGTCCATCATTCGGCTCGCTCCAATACTCACCGCAAGTTCGGGTATATGGGCTTGAATACGGGATAACGTCTCCTGGCACAGCTCCAGCAACCGGGATTCCGGCATGGGAGCGGTTATTCCCAGCAGGCAGCTGTATTTATCCCGGCTCTTTCGGTAAACGACCGGAATCAGCGACGGCTCCGCCTGGAGCAGCCATTCCGCAAGCAGCGGCTCGCTCAGGCTCTCTCCTTCGATCTGGAGGACGGCGCATTGCTGGAGCTTCAGCAAGCCGCAGGCCCGCTCGACAACGGCGAGGCTATTGGCATACGCAGACCTGGAATGCACCAGCTTCCCGAATTCATGGGCCAGAACGGATTGCTGCTCTGCATGTATGGCGGATGTAAGCTCAAGAATGGTTTTCTTCAGCAATACGACATCCACGGGCTTCAGCAAATACTGATAGACGTCCAGACGCAGCGCTTCCCGCGCATAGGTGAATTCATCGTGAGCGCTTACAATGACGGTTTTCGGCTTCTTTATGGAATGATCCAGCTGCTGCAGGGTTTCGATCCCGCTCATAAATGGCATCTGAATGTCCAGTATGACGATGTCCGGCAGGAACTCGCCAAGCTGCTGCAGCGTTTCCCGGCCGTCGTAAGCATGTTTGATTTCCGTAATCCCTAAGGCTGCCCAGTCCATCGTTTTATCCAAAAAAGTGTGCAGGGAAGTTTGGTCATCCGCTATTAGCAATTTCATGGCATGTCCCCCTCATACAACGAGCTTATTCGATCCTCGGCACAACTAAATATACGCAGGTGCCGGCATTTTTTGTGCTGCGAACCCGGATTCCAAAATCCTGCCCGAAGTTCAGCTTAATCCGGTGATTGATATTATAAAGTCCGATATTGCCGTTTTTCTCATCCGGCTTGTCCAGCTGCCGTCTCAGCCGTTTGAGCTCATCTGCATCCATCCCTTTGCCGCTGTCAGCAATGGCGATAAGCAGACCTCTTCTCACTGTAGTGACGCTGATGCGGATCGCACCCTCCCGCCGATCCTCGCCGAATCCATGCCGGATACAGTTCTCCACGACAGGCTGCAGCAGCAGCTTGGGTATTCTGCACGGCAATACGCGCTGATCCGGAATGTACTCGTCGACCTGCAAGCGGTCATCGTATTTTTTATTCATAATATAAAGATAATTCCGTACGTGCTCCAGCTCCGTTCTAAGCTCCACCAGCTCACCCGACTGTCTCATCGAATAACGGAACATGTGGCTTAAGGAAAGTACGATATGATTAGAGGATTCGATGTTACCGCATACAATTTCCGTCTGCAGCAGCTGCAGCGTATTGAACAGAAAATGAGGATTGATCTGGGCCTGCAGCGCCTTCAGTTCTTCTTCTTTCAGCGCGATCTGAGTCAAATAGTTTTGCTGAATGAGCAGGTCGATCCGGTCCATAAGCTCTTTGAACTTCATGCCGATCTGATTGATTTCGTGATACTGGTAGTTTTTATCGCGAATATACAGCATGTCGTCGGTCCCGATTTTGTCCAGCGTCTTCAGCAGGCCCTGCATCGGCCGGGAAATGCGGAAGGTGACCGCCAGGCTGATCAGCACATTTAGAATCAGGCACAGGTAAAGAATTCGCGCCAGGTTCGACTTTAGCGGAGCGGATTGGCTCGTGATTTCACTCATCGGCACGGCGGAGATCATCATCCAGCCTTCAACCGCTGTCGGCTGATAAATAATCAAATGCTCCTCCCCGTACAATGGCGTGCGGAAATTGCCCGACTTCTGTTCGTATATCTCATCGATTCCGTCAATGTCCATGATTTGGCCGATTTCTTCGTTGTTCTGGTGAACGATGATTCTCCTGTTCTCGTCGATCAGAAAGATGCTCCCTCTGTTCTGATAGTTGTTGCGCTCGAACATGCTGTTTACTTTCTGCAAATCCAGGTTGGCAATGACCGAGCCGATCACCTCGCGGCGAAAGCCTTTGACCTGCATGGCTACGGACAAGGTAGGACGTCCATATCGAGAAATGTCCGAGCTTAAATAGTAATCCTGGTTGTGTATGCCCAGGCTAAAAAAATAATCTCCTTGCCGAGACTGGAAGGATTCCTGTACCCAGGGCTGCGCCCCGAAGGAATACTCCCACCAAAGCGAGCTCCGTCCGTTTAAATTATTGACATACCCGTTCTTCCCCAGAATTAGAACATCGCTGATTAGTGACTGGTATGTATTGATGCTCTGCGTAATTTCGGAAATATTTCGTTCATGCTGCAGCAAATAGGCCATGTCAGGCACCTCAGCATGCCGCATAATCGCTCCGACGGATTGGTTGCTCACCAGCACCAGCAGCGAACGCTTCGTCTCCTCCAGGTTGAAGCTTAAGCCTTGAGCGGCCTGCTCCATCACCTTGTTGCTTGACCGGATCACCTCTTCCGTAATCATCCGGGTCGAATCGCGAATGGATAACATCCCAAGCAGCACGAGCAGCAGCAGGTTACCGAGCAAATAGTATACGAGGAACGTCCGATAAATCGTTTTTTGCAGCATGAAACGGCGTAAAAATCGCAGTATTCTGTTCATACATAGCTCCCTCAATAGCTGATCATTCTCCCTATTCATCCTAATGCATTGTAGCAAAAGAACAAAGCAGATGAATAGACTCCCCTCATTTTTGCCCAAAAAAAAGAAGCATTGATAGATTGCCATCAACGCTTCTGAGCCTGCCTATTCCACGCTTAAATTGTCCCAGTTCTGCTGGAACTGCTCGTACATCTCGGGCTTCGTTATTTTGCCGCCGATGTAGGCCTGAATGCTGCTGGCGAATTCGCCCGACATGCCATTCGGGAACCGAAACCAGTTCCAGGTCAGCGCTTGGCCTGCATCGGTGTATTTCAGCACCTCGATGCCGAGCGCCCCGAGATCCTCTTCTGTGCCTTCGATGCTGTCAAAGGCCGGAATGAACTGAAATTCCTCGGTGATATACCTCCTGCCTGTCTGGGAGGAAACGAGCCAATTGAGGAAGGTCTTCGCTTCCTCTTTAACAGGAGAATTCTTGTTGATGACCCAGTTGTTCGGCACCCCGACGAACAGTACATCATTATCCTCGGCCGTATCGTCGATCGGCATGGGCAGTATGCCCAAGTCGAGATTCGGATTGATCCCGTCGATCTGCCCTTGCGTCCAGTTGCCCTGCTGCATCATCGCGGCCTGGCCGCTGGCAAACAGGGTCACCTGGGTGTTGTAATCTGTGGTGAGCGGGTTTGGATTGCTGTATTCCAGCGTCAGCTCCAAAAGATCCGACCACTGCTGTACGACCGGGTCAGCCGCGAACTTCGCCGACCCTTCGTTTAACTGCTGGATGAATGCTGCAGGGTCTTGCTGATAGGCAAATGCGGCATTCATGTTATGGTTGCCAAGCACGAACGACTCCTGATACCCGTTGGAAAACGGGATAATCCCTGCGGCCTCCAGCTTCTCCGCCGCCTCCCGCAGACCGCTAAGCGTGACCGGACGCTCGGTAATGCCGGCCTGGCGGAACAGCTCCTTGTTATAGATAAAACCGTAGCCTTCCAGGTTCATCGGCTGCCCGTACAATTTGCCGTCCTTGGTCATCGGCTCTTTGGCTAGCTCCTTGACATCCTTCACCCAGGGCTGGTCGGACAGATCCTCCAGATATTCCTCCCACATTTCCATTTCGCGGTATCCGCCGATGTTGAAAATATCGGGCTCTTCCCCGGAGGCGAACTTCGACCTTAGCGTTGCTCCGTAATCACTGCCGCCGCCCACCGTCTGGATTTCCAGCTTGATGTCCGGATGCTCCTGCTCGAACTCCTTCTGCAGCCCTTCCAGCGCCTCGGCGATTTCCACCTTGAATTGGAAAATATGCAGCACCTTGCGTCCGTTTTGCATTTCGGCTTCCTTCCGGCTGCCGCAGCCTGCTGCAAGCAATGCAGTCAACAGAAGCAGCAGGGCCAGCCTGCCGATGTTCCTTCCTGCTCTCATATCCGCTCAACCTCCCGTCCATCGATCCTAATCATCGTGTAGTCATCCTTTGACCGAGCCCTGCGCAATACCGTCGATGATATACCTCTGCATAAAGAGAAAGAAAATCACGATCGGCGTAATGCCCAATACGAGCGCTGGCAAGGCCAGATCCCACTGCTTCGTGAACTGTCCGAAAAATGCGAAGGTTTCGATCGGAATCGTAAACAGCTCCGGCTTCTGTAAAATTAGCGAAGGCATCAGGTAGTCGTTCCAAATCCACAGCGTATTGAGAATAACGACGGTTACCGCTATCGGCTGCATTAGCGGCAGGACGATCCGGAAGAAGATGCCATAAGGCGAGCAGCCGTCCACTCGGCCGGCTTCCTCGATATCGAGCGGAACCGATTTCACGAATCCGTGGAGCAGAAATACTGTGAGCGGCGCGCCAAACCCAAGGTAGCAGAGGATCAGCCCGGTTCGCGAATTCATAATGCCGAGCACGCTCGTCACTTTGACAAGCGGAATCATGATCGCCTGGAACGGAATGATCATCGCCGCCACAAACGCCATGTACAGTATGCGGTTAAACCAGGTTGGCCTGCGGGCCATCCGGTAAGCGGCCATCGCGCACATCAGCACGAGCAGCAGATTGCTAAGCACGGTAATAAGCAGCGAGTTCCCGAAGGCTTTGGGAAAAGATGTCTTCTCCCACGCTCCAGCGTAATTCTCCCATTGGAACGCCGACGGCCAGCCGGCCGCATCCGTCAGAATCTCCCCAAAGCTCTTGAGCGAGTTGACCAGCAGAAAATAAAACGGAACAAGGAACAGCAGACCGCCGAAAATGATCAGCAGCTCGACCAGCACGATTTTTCCGTTATACCGTTTCGCTGTCTCCATCACATCTCCACCTCCTTGCGCTTTGTGGCCCATACTTGAAGCATGGAAATGACCGCCACAATAAGGAAGAACAGGATCGCTTTTGCCGAGCCCATGCCGAACCGGCTGATGTTAAAGGCTTCATTGTAAATGTTCAGCGCGACGGATTCCGTTGATTTGAACGGCCCGCCTTTGGTCAGGGACAAATTGAGATCGAAGAGCTTGAACGACCAGGATATCGCCAGGAACAGGCAGACCGTCACTGCGGGCATAATCAGCGGCACGATGATTTTGCCGAGCACCTGCCGTTTGCCAGCGCCGTCCACCTGCGCCGCCTCCATGAGGTTTTTCGGCACGTTGTTCATCGCAGAGATGTAAATAACCATCAAATATCCGGCATTCTGCCAGACGAATACAATAATAATCGCCCAGAACGAGGTGGATTCAGTGCCCAGCCACGGCAGCTGAAAAAAGCTCAGCCCGGTCCAATCGCCGATTGAGCTGAAGCCCCGTACAAAAATAAACTGCCAGATAAAACCGAGCAGCAAGCCGCCGATGACATGGGGCATAAAGAACACGGTACGCATCACGTTCCGCGTTCGGAAAGGCTTCGTCAGCAAATAAGCGAGGATGAATGCTGTAACATTCGTTAGAAGGACGCTAAACAGCGTAAATTTCGCGGTAAAGACAAATGAATTGCGGAAAGCGAGATCTCGCGTGAATATATGCAAATAATTGCTTACACCGACAAGGTCTGCCTGGCGCGAAATCCCGTTCCAGCTCGTCAATGAATAATACAGGCCGAGCACAAAAGGCGCAGCCACGATCAAGATGAAGAATACCGTCGATGGTCCGACGAAGATGATCTGCTGCAGCAATTGGGACGCTCTCTTGCGCATCAAACGCTCCCTCCCTTGGCTTACGGTATTGACCTCTTTTTACCCTATAACCCAAAGCTTTGAATCTGGGAGGCTGCTATTCTGGTGCTGCCCGCACCTATGCGGACGTCTCGCCCGCCTGCTCTTTGCCCTGTCTCCGGTGATGCAGCGCATAGTACAGCAAGGTGGTGAATGCGACCACCATCGCACCGACGAAATACATCGTACCGTAGCTGGTCATCGCGGCTACCACGCCAAGGACATAGGAACCTACGCCATAGCCTGCATCAAAAAAGACAAAGTAGGTGCTCGTAGCCAGCCCGCTGCGCTGGATCGGCGCCGACTTGATCGCAACCGCCTGAAAGCTGGGCAGCAAAGCGCCGTACCCGAGACCGATTACGCCGCCAGCTGCAAGGAAGGCAAAGATGCTATCGGCCTGACTGAGCCAGATCATGCCGACAACGAAGAAGAGCAAGCCCGGATACACCAGCACATGCTCGCCTTTACGGTCGAACAACCTCCCGGTGAAAGGCCGGGAAATGAGAATAAGGGCGGCGAACACGATAAAGAAATAGCTGGCCAATGGCTCCATCCCCAGGCTTTTGGCATAAACCGAAATGAACGTAGAAATCGCGCCGTAGGAAAATGCCAGCATAAAGCCGGAAATGGAAATCGGAATCGCCTTCGTCTCGATGAAGTTGCTCCAATGCCAGGATGAGGCAGCGCCAGACTTCTTGGGTTCCGGCTCGCCAGGAATTTGCAGCAGCAGGCCGCAGGCCAATGAGAGCGCCGAGAATATAAGACACATGATGAATAACACGGGGAAATTAAAGTGGGTGATAACGGTCAAACCAAGGAACGGCCCAAAAACCATCGCCAGGCTCATGAAAAGCGTAAAGTAGCCGATCCCCTCTCCTTTGCGCTTCTCCGGGATCAGCTTGATCGCAATTGCCGAGGTGGTCGTCGCCGCAACGCCGAAGGCTGCCCCGTGAATGACCCGCAGGACGAGCAGCGGCGCAAAGCCGTGCACAATCAAATACAGGGCGCTGCAGACCGCGAACAGAATGAGTGAGACATTCATGATTTTGCGGTTGTCCAGCTCATTCAGCCACTTGCCGGCTAAGGGCCGGAAGATGACCGCCGCGATAACGAACACTGTCGTTACGAGGCCGATTCCCTTCTGGCTGCCATGCAGCGATTCCAGTACAAAGGTCGGCAGCGTTACCGCCAAAATATAAAAGGTCATAAATACAAAAAAACTGCTGAAGCAAATCAGCAAAAAGTTCTTATTCCATAAGCTGGTTTCTCTCAAATCCTATTCCTGCTTTCTATGTTGTATTTGGGGATATAGCCCTTTGTCTGCAGGGGTCTATAAACGTTCATTTATTTTTTGAAAAACCTGGCGCAGCAGCGTAAGCTCTTCCTCGGTCAAATCCTTTAAGTACGACTGCGTAAACTCTGCCTCGATCGGCAGAAGCTTCTGACTTAAGCTTCTGCCGCTCTCTGTGACATGGATCAGATAGGATCGCCGATCCTCCTTGTTGGCTGCTCTGCGTATGAATTCCTTCCTCTCCAATTGGTCAAGAATACGGGTGACGTTTGTTGGGTCTTTCTCGGTACGACGGGACAGCTCTGCTTGCGTGATGCCGTCTTCCTCCGTCAGTGTTTGGAGAACGCCCCACTGCTCGGATGTGATGCCAAATTCATGGAATCTTTGGGTTAAATGCTGGGTGATTTTACGTCCGGTATTCGTAATGATATAGCCAAGGGAATCCTTGATCCGCAACGCTAAACGCCTCCTCGCGCGATTATTATATGTATAACAATTATAGATATAGCAACTATCTATTGTCAATCCTATGCATAATTTGCATCTGGACGAATCAGAATAACGTTGTCTTTCCAACTGAATCCAAAGGAGTGTTATGCATGCGTGAAGGTTTGATTCCTACTGTTCTTGGAGCCGTAGTATCCGCTTCAGCCGCCTCACTGCTTCGGAGCAAGTATAAGCTTGCCGCCACCGGCGCTCTTGGCTTTGGCCTGGCGCACATCGTGCTCGGAGCCATCGACCTCGTCGAGCATCGGTAGCTGATCGGGAAAGATCGCCCGGGGAGCAAACCTTCCCGGGTTACTTATGTTTTCGCTCCTTTCTGGGCAAACGCCCATACCGCGAACTAGTCATTCGCATAGAATGGCGTATCATTTGAAATGGGAGTGAAATTCTTGAACAATTTTTATCCAATGCATCATCATCACCACATGCAGCACCACGGAGGACATATGCACCACCACGGCGGACATATGCACCACCCTTTGCAGGTATCTCTTGTTGACCCTCATGTCGTTGAAACTTTGAAATGCAATGTCGGGAACTACGTTGTGCTGGAAACTACCCGCGGAGGCATTGACGGTTGCATTGCCGATGTCAAGTCGGATCACGTCGTCTTGGATGCACGGGGCAAAAAGTTCTATGTTCGTATCTGCGAAATCGTCTGGATCATGCCAAAATAATGAGAATGGATTGCGGGGCGCCCCTAGCTGCCTCGCATAATAAGCTCTATAAAGTAACAATCAGGTACCCTTCATCCAAACTGACAGGGCTGCCTGGTTGTTATTTTTTCTGCAGCCTGCCTGCATCGATCCATTAGAGACATTAACCATTTACAGAAATGCATTATCATGATACTATACATATTGATTCAAATATTCAAAATTTCAGATATATGAATATATAGAACCAAGGAGTATTGAAGTGATGGACAGAAGCATCCAGCAGTTTAAAGCCGATTTTTTCAAAGCGCTAGCTCATCCAATGCGCATTCGAATTTTAGAAATATTGAGCCAGGGGGAGCGAAATGTCAATGAGCTTCAAACGATGCTGGAGTCGGAAGGCTCGGCGGTATCGCAACAGCTCGCCGTACTTCGCGCTAAAAATTTAGTTAATAGCGTAAAGGAAGGGACAACGGTAATCTACTCTCTGCGCGACCCGCTAATCAGCGATTTGCTCGCAGTTGCCCGGCAAATTTTCAACAATCATTTGATAGAGTCGATTTCCCTATTGGAGGATATGAACAAACAAGCTGATTAGCCATTGCCCATTCCAAGAAATAAACTTGGCCAAGCAGACACGAAGCAGACACAAATTGAACAGACAAAAGTAAGTTCCCCGCCCATTGGCGGGGATTATTTGAAGTTGCAGCAGCTTCGAAAAATAAAAAAAAGAAGGGTTATAGAAATGAAATGGATAGGACGATTTAGTGGTTACTCTGCAGATGCATTTCGCAAGGATTTAGTATCAGGCTGTATCGTCGGAATTGTCGCCATTCCTTTAGGGATGGCTTTTGCCATTGCGTCAGGTGTAAAGCCGGAGTTCGGACTGTACACGACAATCATTGCCGGTATTCTGATCTCTCTGTTCGGCGGTTCGAGGTTCCAAATCGGCGGCCCGACCGGGGCATTTATCCCGATTCTGCTGGCGATCGTCATGCAGTACGGGTACGAAAACCTGCTGGTCGCCGGATTTCTGGCGGGCGTATTCCTTGTGCTGATGGGGCTCCTTCGGCTGGGATCGCTGATCAAGTTTATTCCGAAGCCGGTCACCATCGGGTTTACCTCCGGGATTGCCGTCATTATTTTCAGCGGACAAATCGCTAACTTTCTTGGACTTGAGGGAGTGGAGCGCCATGAGTATTTTTTCTATAATATGAAAGAAATATTCCTGCGGATATCCTCTTTGAACCTGTACAGCGTGCTGATTGCCGGCATATGCTTGGCTGCTCTTATTCTAACTCCCAAAGTTTTGCCTAAGGTGCCTGGATCTCTCGTGGGCATCATTGTTTCTACTTTGATTGCTGCCTGGCTGTTTCCCGGCAAAGTCACGACGATCGGCTCAGCCTACGGGCTTATTCCTGGCGGACTTCCCAGCTTTGCTCCCCTTGATTTGACCTGGGATCGCATCCTTATGATGGTGCAGCCTGCCTTAATTATCGCTATGCTGGGCAGCATTGAATCGCTGCTATCGGCTGTCGTAGCTGACGAGATGACGGGAACCCGTCATAACAGCAACCGGGAGCTCATTGGACAAGGCGTTGCTAATATGGCAGCTCCTCTGTTCGGAGGAATTCCAGCCACTGGCGCCATTGCCCGTACCGCGACAAACATTAAGAACGGGGCGGTTTCCCCGCTGTCTGGCGTCATCCATGGCGTCGTCGTTCTAATGATTGTTGTTCTGTTCGCGCCGTATGCGTCCGCTATTCCGCTGGCGAGCATGGCCCCTATTTTAATGGTCGTCGCTTGGAATATGAGCGAATACAAAACATTCGCCCACATGTTCAAAACTCGGACCGGAGACTCCCTCATCCTGCTCGTTACTTTTCTGCTGACGGTGTTCACGACGTTGACGGTTGCCGTACAAGCTGGACTAGCCTTAGCGGTCATTCTGTTCATCAAGCGGATGAGCGGCACACTTGTGGTAGACAAAGTACTGCCCGATCATTCCTCTAGCAAGGAAAAGGTGCAGGCCCATATGGTGACCGAGGATCGCGACTGCCCGCAGATCGGCATTTACACGGTGGAAGGTGCTTTGTTCTTTGGCGCATCCCACGCTTTCGAGAGCTTCGGTCATAAGCTGCTCGCCGATCCTGATCTTCAGGTTGTGCTGCTGCGGATGGGGAGCGTGCCATTTATGGACACGACGGGAGAAGCTAACTTCACCAGCCTGATTCAGCGTCTCATGCAGCGCGGTGTCATCGTCACCGTCTCCGGCATACGGCCGCAGCCCAAGGATCTTCTTGTGAAGACCGGCGGCTATTCGCTGATCGGAGAAGACCGTTTCTTCGACCATACGGGAGAGGCGCTGAACTATGCTCTGGACAATCTTCAATTCAACAAGTGCCTGGGCTGTAAGCAATTTGCGTTCCGGGAATGCACCGGACTGAGCAGCAGCGGAAACTTGCACCAGCATATTTCGTAATTTTAGCTTGTAAAACTAGTGTTGGGGGAAGTACAAAGAATGTAGCTCAGATCTACGACTAAAAAAAACAGCACGCTTCCAAGTACTTGGAAAATACGTGCTGTTTTTGAATTTTGAACTTTCCCCGTCTATTCCTAGACTTCCACTAAGTTCAGGCTTTCAGGCTACTACTATTTGAACTTATCCCAAGCATTTTTGAGTTCAACTAATAGCTGGTCTTTATTCAGATGATCAGAAGAATACTTTTGCATAACTGATCCAAACTCTTGGACTACGCCAATTGGATATCTAGGCCAATGCCAACCATATGTCTTGCCTTCAATTACATAGGATTGCACAGAGGCGGCTAAATCACCGACAATTTCCGGATTAGTCTCAATGTTATCGAAAGCGGGGATAAATTTAAATTCCTCGGTGATATACCGTTTCCCCGTTTCTGAAGTTACTAACCAATTCAAAAATTGTTTAGCTTGATCCTTAACTTCAGAGTTTTTATTAATAACCCAGAAATTGGGTACGCCCACAAAAATATGATTATTTAGTGCAGCATCATCATTTATTGGAACCGGCATTATCCCCAAATTCATATTATCATTCAAGTTATTCAGCATCGGTTGAATCCAATTTCCATTAAATATAATAGCTGCATCTCCACTTGAAAAAAGAGTCACCTGGGTATTATAGTCTGTAGTCATTGGATTCTGAACAGAATGATTCAACTCCAGATCAATCAAACTCAGCCAATCCTGAAAAATCGGATTATCTGCAAAATTTGCTGTTCCATCATTGATTTCTTGAATAAATTGCACTGGATCTCCCTGCAACGCAAACGGCACATTGACTCCAAAGCGTCCCGGAATAATTCCTTGATATGATGTAGCAAATGCCTTGATGCCTGATTCCTCTAGCTTATTAATGACTGTTTCTAGTTCGGTGATTGTTTTAGGAATCTCATGTATACCGGCTTGTTCGAACAGATCCTTATTATATATAAAGCCGTATCCTTCTAAGTTCATAGGCATTCCATACAGAAGGCCGTCCTTCGTAATTGGCTCGCGTGCGATATCCACTACATTTTGTACCCACGGCTCATTCGACAAATCCTCCAAGTGGTCAATCCAGGTTTCCATTTCAGTATACCCTGTATTTACAAATATATCTGGCATTTCGTTGCCAGCGAATCTTCCTTTCAGTGCCGAAGCATAGTCAGTACCTATTACTGTATCAATCTGTAATTTAACGTTAGGATTCTCTTTCTCATAATCTCGTTTTAACTCGTTTAGTTGATCAACAATTTCAGTTTTTGAATTAAACAGCTTGAGTGTAATACTTTCTTTACTGTTTTCCCCACTCTTGTCACCGCTTACATCACTTGCGCCCTGATTGCCAGCACTGTTGCCATTTTGAGAACAACCAGCAATAACCAAGAGCACTAGTACCATTAGTATCAGAGCACTTTTCATGCGCTTCATAGTTACATCCCCCTATAGTATATGTGTAATCCTGCATTTATTATCTTCTTTTGTTAGGTAGGTTGTACACCGATTATACTGAGCAATCTGGTGGACTATTTTGAGCATACTTAAATGTCTTTTTCTTTTTAACCTTTCACAGCCCCTGCAGTTACCCCCTCAATAATGTGGCGTTGGAGAAAAAAGAAGAACACGATGGCAGGTGTTATACTCATGACTAATGCTGCCAACGCCAGATCCCATTGCTTCGTATATTCACTAAACAAGGAGTTAATAGCCAGTTGAATCGTTCGCAAGTCTGGCTTAAGGAGTATAAGCTGTGCAAGCAAAAACTCATTCCAGAACCAAAGTGTATTAAGCAGAACAACAGTAACTGTCATTGGCTTTAATAATGGAAATACAATACTCCAGTACACGCGATAAGGGGAGCATCCATCAATAATCGCTGACTCCTCTATTTCATATGGAATAGACTTCACAAAACCATGAAACAAAAATGTTGAGAAGGCAATTCCCAGACCAATATAGCTTATTACCAATCCCGGAATACTATTGATAATTCCAACCAGATTCAATATTTTTACTAGAGGGAGCATAATGGCCTGAATAGGAATAACCATCGCTGCTACAAACAATGAAAATATTATATTATTAAATTTACTTGGTTTTCTAACCATACGATAGGCACACATAGATGCAATAGTTGTCAAACCTACTGTACTAACTATTGTAATAATTAAGGAATTGGTAATCGCTAAAGGTAAGTTTAGTATATCCCATGCACGCTGGTAGTTAGCAAGCCGCCAAATTTCCGGGATTGAGGCCGTGTTTTTAAGAAGCTCTGGCATTGATTTGAATGAATTCACTAACACAAAATAAAAAGGAATTAAAAAGAGTAAAGCTAAAAGGATGACAGCCACTTCCACAAAATGCAGCTTATATCTGTTCAAAAAAGTGCTCATTACATACGAATCTCCCTTCTTTTGGTCAGATACACTTGAACAACTGTGATGAGTGCTACCGCTACAAAAAAGATAAATGCCTTGGCTGTTCCAAGTCCGTATCTGTTATTGGCAAAAGCCTCTATAAAAATATTCATGGATACAGATTCCGTTGATCTAAACGGGCCGCCATTCGTTAATGAATAGTTTAAATCATACATTTTGTACGTATGATTTATAGTCCAGAAAAGACATACGGTGATCGAGGACATGATCATAGGTAAAATAACATGTCGTAATACCTGTCTGCGCTTTGCCCCATCCACATATGCAGCTTCTTTAAGGTCTTCCGGCACGTTAGATAATCCTGCAATGTAGATGACCATGACGTACCCCGTCCCCTGCCACACACTTACAATGACAAGCCCCCAGAATGCGGTCGCTTCCGTACCAAGCCATGCCAGCTTAAACAGAAAGAAATCAGAATACGCCCCAAGTGTAGTAAAGCCCCTTACAAAAATAAATTGCCAGATAAAGCCTAACAACAGCCCCCCCAATACATTAGGCATAAAGAAAATAGATCTTAACATATTGCGTGTTTTTAATTTTTGAACGAGCATATAAGCAATAAAGAATCCTAGTAAATTTGTTAATATAACAATGGTCACCGTAATCTTTGTCGTAAACCAGAATGAACTAGCAAAATCCGTGTCCTCCATAAAAATTTTCTTAAAATTATCAAACCATACCCAGTTAACGTTCGGTGAAACTCCATTCCAGTCTGTCATGGAATAATAAAGTCCTAGTAAAAATGGAGCTATAATCACCAAACTAAAAATCAGAACAGCCGGTCCTATGAAAACAAGCTGCTGCATCCATTTCGAATCCTTTCCGACATGCATATACTCTTCCCCTTTCAAAATGTTAGCGAATAGCTCTTATCCATTATTTTAAAGATACATCTGGCATCCTCACACTCAGGAAACAGAGGGAGTTGGTGGATTTTATTGAGTCATATGATACGATCGTGCACAAAGGAAAAAACTCTTCTATAATAGGATTAGAGAACTATTTAGCGGCTTTGCCTGTAAGCGCATGCAAAAGTAGTAATTCCAAAAGGTATGCGCTGACAAAAAAAGCTCATCACAACATGGAGGACATCATGAAACTATTGATCATAGATGACGAGAAGCATGTGCGTAAATCCATTCGGTTGTTAGTTGACTGGGATTCTTTAAACATCAATGAAATTTTGGAATCCCGAAATGGAGAGGAAGCTATCGAAATACTTAAATCAGATGAGCCTGATATCATTATTCTTGATATTATGATGCCCTTAAAAGACGGCCTGGCACTAATGGATTGGATGAAAATACAGCAGATTCAATCCAACATTATCGTACTCAGTGGCTTTGACGACTTCAATTTCGTTAGGCACACACTTAAACACGGAGCTGTTGATTACTTGCTGAAGCCTATTAATCCACAGCATTTAGAAGACGCATTAAAGAAAGCTATTGAAAAACGCAATGAGTCGCGAAAAATCAAAGCTGAACATCAAGAGCTGGTTACAGCTGTTAATGAATTAAAGCCGGTTTATCTCGATAAATTACTTTCTAATTTCTTACTCTCCCCTGATACGGTGATCAACACTGCCATGAATAACGACTTTTTCGAGTTATGCCATACTGGCTCGTGCCAAGTCATCGTCACGGATATCGACCTGATGAAAAATAGAGAGAAAGCTGCCGATATCGTCGTTGACCTATGTAATCAATACTTATGGATCGATAATAAAGGCTACGCATTCAGAAATATCCATCACAATAATGAAATTGTTCTCTTATATTGGAATGAATTTATGGATATAGCGCGTATTTTAAATCAAATAAATCAGGATCTGTGGAATATAACCGGCGGTCAGCTTGAATTTGGTCTCGGTTCACCTGTATCTTTTCCGGCAGGCCTGTCACAATCTTATGAAAAAGCTGTAAATGCCCTAAAGCACGGCAACTTGCTTCAATCATCTTCGTCCAGGATCCATTTATATAAAGATCAACTAAGTAAACAAATTAGCACACTTGGTTTTAGTGAGTATAAGGAGGGTTTACGGCTCGCAGTACGCAGTGGTAATATAGGACAAATCCAACTCGCCGTTCAGAACTGGATCCTTCATTTATCCACAAGGGATAACATTACTTTTTTGCAATATAAATGGTGGGTTGAAGAGTATCATTTAACTAAACATTTATGGCTTGAAGAATTCACAAGCAATCATATGGAGGATTTAGCTCAGGAGAAGAACTACCTTCCATTTCCGCTACATAGCGATAAAAAGTTCTCTCTCCAGCAATTACAGCATTTAATTACAGAAGATCTTCTAATCTTCTCTAAAAAAGTATTAGAATATCAAACTAGCAGCAACAATATTATCCAGGAAATTTCCGACTATATTCGGAAGAACTACCGGGATGTTTCCCTATCGGATATATCTCGCCACTTTCACTTGAATCGCGAGCATATCTCGCGTAGGTTTAAGCAGGAATTTGGTATCACTATTGTTAATTATGTAAGTCAAATCCGAATTGAAAAAGCTAAAGTATTGTTATTGAATCCCCATCTGAAAATAGCTGAAGTTGGTAGCACTGTTGGTTATGATGATGAAAAATACTTCAGCCGAGTATTTAAGAAGGTTACAGGACTATCGCCTACAGATTACCGTAACAATAACGATCTATAAGTCATCATTCAAATTAATAAAAAGAGGAGCTACCCTTTTGCAGCTTGATCAGCTGCCGGAATAGCTCCTCTTCTCGTTTGTCTTTATTTTTAGAAAAACTTCAAAATAATGGGACATCTATTTCGGACATATTTGCAAACACGAAGTCCGCTTCCTTCAATGCCTCCTTACTGCCCAGTCCTACTGTCTTCATCCCGGCCGCCTTAGCTGCCTCAATACCAGCCTGTGAATCCTCAAATACTACACACTCAATTGGCGAGACATTGAGTAGACTCGCACATTTCTCAAATACCTCTGGGTCAGGCTTAGCATTTTGAACCATATGGCCATCAACAATAGCATCGAAAGCTTCAATAATCCCTGTTTTGCTTAAAATTGTTCTCGCATTTTTACTGGCCGAACCTATCGCTGTTAGTACTCCTCTGGACTTCATCTGCTGAATATATAATTCGGCCCCCTCCAGCAAGCCTGATGAGTCCATATTTTCAATATACTCTCTGTACCAGCTATTTTTTTTCTCTGCAAGTTCATGCTTTGTTTCTATACTAAGAGACATTTCCCCTATTTCCAGAATAATATCCAGGCACTTCATCCGATTTACGCCCTTTAATCTCTCGTTGTCTTCCTCTGTAAATGTAATTCCCAGCATATTAGCCAACCGTTTCCACGCAAGATAGTGATACTTGGCCGTATCGACCAAGACTCCGTCCAGATCAAATATCGCTGCTTTATATTTCAACATTGCCCAACCGCCTTCTATACTTCTTGTAAATTTCTATATCCGCATTATAAGAGCGCATTTCCCCCCTGAGAGTCTGATTTCACTGGAGTAAGCAGTTTAAGGACCGTCTCAACAATTGTTCCTGTTAATAATACCCCTAGAACGGTTCCAATACCCAGACTTCCTCCCATTAAAAATCCTGTCCCGGCAAGCACACAATCTATCCCCAGTTTTACCCACTTCAAATCGATTTTTAATTTTCGATATACGATAAGCATAATGGCATCAACAGCACCGGCTCCCATCCCTGCCCTAATATAAATCGCCAGGCCGCTTCCGACACAGAGGATGCCCATTAGAAGTACAAATAAAGATAAAAAAATAGTCTGCGGGGAAGGAAAATTGTACTGAAGCAATAAATCTATGAAAAAGCCAACCAAGAGAGCATGCATAATCGTACCTATTCCCAGCCTTGACCGATCAATGAAAAACACAACAATGACTAGTGAGATGAGAAAAATCTGTAACGCGCTTCCAATGGAGATGTTAAAGGTTTTAGCCAATCCCTCACTAAATACGGTAAAGGAATCAACTCCCCATCCAGATTTCAAATACATTACAACTCCCATAGCTAGGAGCATTAGCCCGAAAGCTATCATAATCATTTTGGATAATACTCTGATAATCATCACCAAAAAATACCTTCGTTTCCCGTCTATAGTCTTGTATCCCAAAGTCCGCAGAATGGATCTACAGGGTTAATCCCCTTAAACTCCGACTTCCCTGTTAATTTTTCCACCAAAGCTTCGACTACATAAGTATTAGAACTATAAGCATTGATATAGGTTGAAACCATAGGCACATCCAGAAGATGGTACGGATTGGATGCAGAAATAAAAACAACAGGGATATCCATTGCATATTTCGGAGCGTCTTCGCCCAAAAAGTCAGACCAGGTAATTCTTACGCTTGTTTGGTTGCTTGCCACTCGCATATTAGCGTAGTAAAGAACGAGGTCATACTTCTTCCCCAGTTCCCGGATGCTTATATTGCCTTTCAAGCCGCCTGGCATACTTTCTGCATTGAAATCGTCGACATGAAACCCGGCCGCCTGCAGTAGAGTTTTAAACCGCAAAGCTTCAGGTGTAAAACCATTATCATCCGTTGGCTCATTAGTAACTACACAGAGGAGAATATTTTTATAGCTTTCAGGCGATATCGGAATCAATTCCTGTGTGTTCTTCACAAGCGTAATAGCTTGGTCAGCACACTCCCTGGCCCACTGTATATGTTCATCACATTTCAACACAGCTAAAGCGCTCTCATCTGGGACAAGCGTATGGCTTGCTTGCTTTTCGTGTAATTTAAGCGAAGCTTTAAGTGCAAGAATGCGAGTAACGGCCTCATTTAACCTTTCCGTGCTAAGGATGCCTCTTTCGATCCCTTTAAACATATAATCGACATCTTCTTTGTGATTGATTGTAAACAAGAACATATCGCAACCAGCAGCAATAGCTGTAGGAACAGCTTCCTCACGCTTCATAGCTACCGTGAACCCTGCCATTTGGGTTGCATCGCTAACAATAAGCCCATTAAACCCTAACTGCTCACGCAGCAGCTTATTATTAAGCTCATGCGACAGTGATGCTGGCATAATATCTTGATCCTTGATGTCCGGGTTCAATTTCCTGGAGTAGGCCGGCAGCTTAATATGAGAGGCCATTAAAGTGTTAGCCCCCGCATCAATCATCTGCTTATATACTTTACCGAAGGTGTCATCCCATTCCTTAACCGACATTGAATTTACGCTGGCTAGTAGATGCTGATCTCTAAAGTCAACGCCATCTCCTGGCCAATGCTTGATAGAAACCGCCATTTCATTCTCATATGCAGCTTTCATGTATCCCTTAGCCATTTTTACTATCCGCTCCGGATCTGAACCAAATGTACGAACATTAGTAATGGGATTATTGTAATTTAAATCAATATCAATAATAGGCTCGAATGTCCAGTTAATCCCAACCGCTGCACCTTCTCGGCAAGCTATAAGTCCAAGCCTGTACCCGCATTCCTCATCATCGGTAGCGGCCACCTGCATCGGCGAGCCGTAATATGTTCCGTCTTTAAGCCCGCCATTGCCCCCGCTGCCGCCACGTTCCAGATTTCCGGCAATCAGCATCGGTATTTTTGATTTCCGCTGTAAATATCTGATTGAATTTTGAATATTTTTTCCCGAATCCGGTCTGAACATAATACCGCCTGGCTGAATCGTCTCAAATAAGCTGTCAATATCCATCCCGGGCTTATCCCATACAATTTCACAAAATAATTGCCCAACCTTATCTTCGAGACTCATTCCTGCAAGTGTTTCTTCTACCCAATTTACTCCTTCATCGTTCAAATAAAATGGTTTTCCTTTAAGATCAATCACCAAAAATCAGCCCCCATCTCATTATTATTAGGTATCACTGGTGTCACTCAAAGGTATCTTTGACACTACCAGTATAAAACCTAATATCAGGGAGCTACACTGATTTATCTGAGTGTTTAGGTGGACGATTTTGTGGTCTCATCCTCCTCATTCAAATATAACGGGATAAGTATGGTGACCTTTAATCCTCCATTTTCTATATTTTCCAACTCCAGCTCAGCCTGATTACCATGGTACAGCCGCAGCCTATTTAATACATTCATTAGGCCTATATGCTCTGTTCTATCAATTGCACTGTTTTGAATCCGGGATAATTCACTGCGCAATTGGCGCAACTTCTCCTCTTGAATGCCAATGCCGTTATCTTCCACTACTATAGTAAGAACTTCGTCATCCAAATAAGTATGAATTTTAATATGTCCAGCCAGAGCAGAACTATGTTTCCCATGTTTAAAATAGTTTTCAACAATAGGCTGCACAATCATCTTGGGAACGGCTATATTTTTGGTTTCCTCATCAACATGCATATCAAAATATAAATCATCTTCAAAACGCTGCTTTTGTAACACTAAATAGTAATGAACGTACTCCATTTCCTTCGATAAGGGCACTGTAGTTTCTTTGGAATTCATACTGTAATGCATAATTTGGCCCATGGACATTAACAGCATATATACCTTCGGCACCTTATATTCCAAAGCCAGCGCACCTATAGATTGCAGTGAATTATACATAAAATGTGGATTGATTTGTGCCTGCAGTATTTTTAACTCATTCGTTTTATTAGCCAAGCTTAATTTATACCCTCTTAGGATGAGTTCATTGATGGTTTGCATCATCGACTTAAATCTTCGTGCCAAGCTGCCAATCTCGTCGGTTCTATTTATATTTATTGTTTCCTCCAGCTTACCCGCTTGTATGGCATTACTCCATCGAATCAGTTCCTTAATCGGCTTAGTAAAATGGTAAGAAACGACAACCATAGCTGCTAAAGCAACTACAAGAAATATAATAGCCACCCATGAATTGATAAGCCCCAATTGACGCGCATTGGCATATAAAGAAGCGTCTGGAACCCTTTTAACTATAGTCCATTCAACCATGGAAGATTCTATTTTAGAATATATCGTAATTCCTGAAAATTCTGCTGTGTTCAGTTCCAGACTCCCCAATGATTCAGTCGACATAACGATTTGATGTGCCCATGGTTCATTCAAGACACCCCCGACCAGCGAATCCTCGGATGAGTAAACAACCCTTCCCTCTTTGTCCAGAATATATAATTCTTCTTTTTTGCTATCAAATAATCTAGCTACTAAATTTTCAACAATATCAAGCTCGATATCAACTGATATCATGCCGATCTGTTCAGTGGATGGAATAAGATATAAGGGGCGATGTATCGTAAAGACCATCTTATTGTCAGCAGGAGTAACTGGCTCTAAGCCAAAACTATGGCTTTGATGTGTAGACTCAACATATGCACCGTATGGATTAATCTGTTCATTCCATGTTGGCTCGTAATCAGTAAATCCTTTCGTATACTTATCTTTATAGAGTAAATATGAACGGTTATTGGTATTTACGCTCAAATAGACCTGATGAATTTCTTCAGCAGATCGGGATACTAACTGCATCGCAGTCATAATATAAGATTCACTTTGACTGTCCGTCCAGCCCCGATTCAAAATACTCTCCAATGTCACATTAGAATAAAGTGTGAATGTGGAGTTTTCGATCGTATTCAGGTAGTTTAATAAATTTTCCTTACCCTCAGCAATTAGTTTCTTATTAATCTCAATCGCCTGATTTTTAAGCGAATTCTTTGTATAAATATAAGTAATAATATTGGAGGTAGCAATTGGTACCACAACAGAAAATAGCAGTAGCAATATTAATTTATTTCTAATGCTAGACTGAATAAAACGCTTCATAAGTAGGCACCTCGATGTGATATCGCTTTTTGAATTAGCTTACTATATAAAGCAAGCAAGACTCAATTCAATTCTTTGAGTAAACAGACTTCCTGTATTTAGCCAGTTTGGATAACGGGCCAAAAAAATACGACCCCGGACATATCGGAGCCGCACTATTAACCAATTTTTCACAAAGAGCATCAGCTTTGTAATGTAATGTTATTCTTTTAATAAGCCGTCCAGCCAGCATCGGCCGAGATGACTGTACCGTTCACAAAGCTCGAATCCTCGGATGCCAGGAACAAAGCCACCTTGGCAATTTCCTCAGCTTTTCCCATGCGCGGGTTGATTGCCATGCCGAGCTGCTGCCTTGAAGCTCCAAATTGATTGATGCCTGTCATTGATGAGCTAATGTTCGTTTCCACTCCCCCCGGAGCAATCGCGTTGCAGCGAATGCCTTGTGTCGCGTACATGAAGCCCGTATTTTTAGTAAATCCGATGACAGCATGCTTGGAAGCCGTATATGCCGCACCAGCGCGAGCGCCTTGCAACCCGCCTACCGAAGCGACGTTGATGATGATTCCCCTCTGCTTCTCCAGGAAAATCGGCAGCACTTTGCGGGTCGAGCGCATTACGCTAGTCGTATTCACAGCAAAGACTCTTTCCCATTGTTCGTCCGTTATGTCGCCTGCAGGTTCCATATTGTCCATAATACCCGCATTGTTAACTAAAATATCGACCGTTCCATAGGTATTTACCGTCGTATCGATTAGATGTTGAACATCTTCTTCTGCAGCAACATTCGTTTTAATCGCAAAGGCTGTTCCACCCTGTGACGTGATTTCCTGAACCGTGGCGTTTGCTCCATCCAAATTCAAATCGGATACGGCTACCTTCGCTCCCTCTTTCGCAAAAAGCAACGCGATTTGTTTTCCCATTCCGGACGCTGCCCCGGTTACGATCGCCACTTGATTCTGAAGCTTCATCAAAATCCCTCCTGAATGTTCATACTCTGTTAGATTGCGACTATAGATACTGCAATATTCAATTTTTATGTAACTACTGTTAAGGATAGTTGAATCCAATTGTAATTACAATTTTGCTGCTCAGGAGTATTAAAAAGACCACCCTATCTCAGTGATAGAGCAGTCTCGCAAGAGAATATTAAGATGTTTTAACTCTAAAAACTTATAGGTTATTTCGTTTCAATCAATTGCACTTCAATCTCCCGTGCAGAATCCATATATCGATAAAAACCCGGGTTTAACTCCAATACTTCTGATATATTCAGGTTCTCGTACCGTTCAGCTTTTTTGCCCGATCCGTTCGGGCCGGAAGCAGCCATTTGAGGGTAGACGTCTTCCCCAGCTACACGCAGCATCGTCTGGCTGATCCCTTTAAAATGCGGATCATCCGATTCCGATTCCACAACAAGGTCTTTGCCATCCATATAGTATGTGAATTTAACATGGAAATCCTCGACTTTCATCTCCACATACTGTTTTTCTTTGTTAGGCTGATGAAGTTCGACCCAATTTTTGGATTTATCACGTTTTGTAACGACCGGATCCTTAAGAATCAATTTAAGTGAAGCATCTGACCAATCTTTATACCACTCCGGGGAACTGAATTGGTAAACATGCTGATAATTGTTCGGCCCATCTCCTATAAGGTAAAAAACGCCCTCAATCTCTTTGCCGTCTACCTCAAGCCGAACCGTGTCATACCAAACAGAGCCCTCCTTCATGCGTTCCATCGACTGGTCTTCCAGGTAGGCGATTCTAATTTCCAGCGGTGTAATTATCAGCTTCTGCAAGGCTTTTCCCGTTATGTGCTCAAACTCAGCGTTATTGAGGAGCTTGCGGGACAAAAGAACCTCCGCCGCCTTCTTGCCATCCGCTTCAAAATCGATTTGCCAGCTTCCCTCTTCCCGGCGCGCCTCGTGCAGGTAGCTGAAGTCAAACTCTGCTTCCGCCCATTCCTGCTCAGAAAGCTCAAACTCCTGCTGGATCAGTAATCCAGGACCTTCATAAGGAAGAATCGTCCGCATGCCCTGATCGGTTCTTCCCTTGTTTGTTTTAAGAATCAGATGCGGGTCCCAGCGCTCCGCGTTCGCTTCAGAAGCCTTAACATTGTAGCGGACAATAAAGTGTCCATCAGATCGCTGTACTGATTCGAAGTCGAGGCTTGGATAACGACTAGTATCCGTAAGAATTGTCTGCCCCGTCTGAGGGATAGCTTTTAGAGGAACCTCTGCATATTGATAAAAAACGAGATCCTCAGCGGATAGCACATATTGTTTTCTCCCCTTTAGCTCATTTGGCGCTTCATAAATGCCAAGCAGCTTGCCGCTTTGCTCATCATATTGGAAATGGCCCTGCAGCGGCACACTTTTGCCGGAAGCATCAGCAATTTGGATATGCTCAAATTCAATAGCATCGAATGCCGTACCAGTTGGATCCGAATCCATCGAAACAAGAAGCTTCATTTTATTGTCGTCCGCCACGACGCCATGAAGTCCCATAGTTACCCCTTCGCTGACCGCCTGCTTGTCATATTGCTGACCATACCCCTGGTTTAAAGCTGTCGTTATGCTTTTTCCGCCGCTTAAACCGTCCCAATTGAGTGCCACGCTTGCAAACACGGGCACCCCGATGATCAGGAAACAGCTAGCCATGACGACTGCAGAAATCCATTGCTTCTTTGATCCCCGTGAGCTATTCGGCGATTGGTCCAATTTCCGATTGAAAGCTTCCTGCTCGATCGCCGTCCACATCGCACCGTAATTTGGCTCCGGTTCTCCCTGCAGACGCTGCTTTATTTCATGTTCACGGAATTGCTCCATTCCAAATCCTCTCCTTTTTTCTTTTGTTTTTCAATCGGTCCCAGCTTTTTTCGCAGCAATTCCATCCCTCGATTGAGCCTGGATTTGATGGTTCCTTCCGGGATTTGAATCACCTTGGAGATTTCCGGAATCGTCAGCTCGTTGGCATAACGCAGAATAACGACGATTCGGATTTTATCCGGCAGACTGCTGAGCAGCCCGTGGAAGGCTGCCCTTGTCTCCCGTGCATCATAATTTTCTTCTACGGAATTGGAAATCTCGGGACGAGAGAGCAAATACGCTAACGTTTCTTTGACCCAACCATTCCTGCGTCTTTTTAGCAGACTGTTGCACTCGTTCGAGGCTATTCTGAGTAGCCATGGCCTGAGCTCGCGAATTTGCGACCTGTCCGCAAGGATCGCTTTCACAAAAACCTCCTGGCAAACATCCTCGGCATCCCCGCGATTTTGCAGCATGTAGTAGCAAAGACGATACACTTGCTCCTTGTAAGCCTTAAACAGCTCGCGATCATTCACCTTTCGTACGCACCTCCTTGCTTAGCTTTCGAAAACTATGACTGTTATGGGACTCAAATCGTTCATTTTATATTAAATAAAATAAAATTTTTCCTTGTCGCCCATCTGATTTAATTTTTCAAATATTATGTAACATCCTGTCACCAAATATATAGTATAATGAACTAGAAACAAACGTTCTCTATTTTTCTTTTTTCTGAGCATGGATTAATTCAACGACTGTGCAAATATTAGAGGATGAGCGCCCCAGCCGATGGGGATAAAAAATTAGTGAGGTATCGAGCTCATGATTGACCAGAAGCTAGATCTCATCTTAGTTGAACTTAAGGAAATCAAAGCAGTACAAGCCAGCCAAGGCGAGCAGCTAAATAGCCAAAGCAAGCAACTAAGCAACCACGACAAGCAATTCAAAGGGATCAATGAACAGCTCAAGGAAATTCGAGGAAAGCTCAATGAGCACGACCAACAATTCAAAGAAATCCGAGGACAGTTACAAAGCCACAATGAGCAACTAAACAGCCATAGCGAGCACATTCAACAATTAATTCATATTGTTGCTGCCACAAATACAAAGGTAGAAGAATTAACGGACCACATGAATCAAGTCCGTGAGGATGTATCTGTACTTAAAACTAGCCAGCAAACCGTTCTCCAAACCCAGCTGGAGCATGAGAAATTACTCGAAAGATTGTCCATCCGCTCCGTTTCACATGAAGCCGATATTGCCGAACTGAGACGAGCTAAATAGATCGTACTCTTGAAGAAGCCCTGGTCAAAGGACCAGGGCTTTACTTCTGTTTTCATATTGCATTGGTTTCATGTAACTATCCTCGAGCTTGTTTCAAACTCGCTTATGAAACCGTGCTACAAGTAGCCCAATTTCTATAGGTCAAGTATCACGAATCAATTGCCGTCCATAAGATGAACTAATTACTCATCGAAAGGAGAAAGAACAATGAATAAGGAATTCTTTAGTGTTCAAGAATCTCAACAAAGAGACCCTCAGCCATACCACGCTGGTTATTGGCATGGGCATCATCATCATCATCCTCACTTCCATGGTCATGCTCATCATGGGCCTCATTTCATCCATCATCATCATCATTTCCATCATCACCACTACCACCGTACGGATCGGACAGAGCAATCTTCACGATGATCATTTAAAAAGAGGACAAAAACTAAGGCGAGAAAAGTTACGCCCGGATTTATATGCTGAATATATATCCGCAGCGTTACATTCTCGCCTTTTTTTATAAATAGGGAGCTTCCCTTCAGAGGACCAACCCATAAAATCCCCAGATCACGATGCTGAATAACTGACACAGTTTAGATATTATCCGTTCGGCAGCCCCTCCGTTATCGAATAAACGAAGAGCGATTTTAAACTTCGGAACAAACAAGGAGCGTATCCCGTCACTCCCAAAAATATCTCCAAATAAATGAGACCACCAGCCTGCCATAAACCCTAGACAACTTGCCAGAACCAGTCCTGGATACTGACTGCCAAAGACAAAGAGCCCCAAACTTAAGACGATAGCAAACTCAGGCGAATGAATAATCCAGCGATGTTTTACGAACGGCATGATGAGCAGAGCGCTTCCCGTAAATAGAGCCATCCAGTGCCAGTCGTAAACCAAATACCCCATCAGCATCAAAGCACCGCTAGCGAGTAGTATGATCGTCCTCAGCCTTGCCAAGCAGCCAGCCATGATACCTGCGCCAATCAAAATCGATCCAGCTTGTAAGGAGTAACCTAGCAGTATCAACATAATTCCTATGAATAGGAATATCCCTGACAATGCTCGCATAAGCTTTCTTTTCCTCGATGACAGCTGGATTTTCTGGCTCGCCGTACTCGTTTTGTGATCCAAATCGGGGGCAAGTCCACCCGCGATAGAAGCTGCGCATACCACTCCTGCGAAGCCAATAACCTCCAAGGAGGTACTCATTGGGGAAGCCGTTAGTGCAACAACAGATGTAACCGATCCAGCAAGCAAGGCTAAGGCAGAGTGTCCCTGTTTATTCAATTGTCATCACATCCCTTCTCTGGCTGACTGACTGAGTTCCACAGCATAGGGATACATAATAACAAATTCCTGCACAGCATGTAAATTCATTACTTATAGCGGGATGGTGATTACCACCTGAGTACCTATCCCCAATCTGCTGAAAATCGCAACACCATACTCCGGCCCGTAAGCCAATTGCAATCGCTGGCGCACATTGCTAATGCCATACCCCGCTTCGGTGTCAAACGAATTAATTTTGCGCAGTTGTTCGGCCCCGATACCGGCTCCGTCATCAATGACCTCAAAGCAGATGCACCCCGGCTTCTTGTAGAGGCGAATAATAATATTGAGCGGGGCCTCATCATCCCAAATGGCGTGATGAATTGCATTTTCCACAAACGGCTGAAGCATCAGCTTGAGCGTTTGATAAGGGAGCAGCGCTTCATCGATCTGCCAATGCACCTGGAACAGCTCGCCGAACCTCATTTGTTGGATCGCAACATAATGCCGGGTAATCTCCAGTTCTTTTTCGATGGTAATATTGCGTTTTCCCTTATTTAAGGTTGTCTTATAAAAGGAAGACAAGTGATCGACGATCTTCGCTGCTTCTGCATCCCGATTGCGCAGCGCCGACGAGGAAATGACGGATAACGTATTGTACAAAAAATGAGGGTTGATTTGGCTTTGCAGCATATTCAACTCGGCTTCCCTTTTATTGATCTCTTTTTTATAAACTTCATTGATCAGTTCCTTAAGCCGCCTGGACATCATATTAAACGCCTCAGACAGCTGACCGAGCTCGTCCTTGCTCTTCGTCTGTATCACTTCGCTGAAATCCTGATTTTCCACTTTGCGGATAAAGCGATATAGCATTTGGAACCGGCCGGAAAAATAACGCGTCGTCCACGCGATCAATATCATCGCAAACAGAACACTACACGATGATATTAGAATCATCCGGTTTGTGACCGCTCTAGTAGAGTCCAGGATTTTGCTCAGCGGAACAACGGACACCGTCTTCCAGCCCAGCGCCATACTGTTGAAAACAACAAGTGAACGTTCTCCCCCCACTTCCGTAAAAGCATGGCCATTCCCGGTATTCAGCCACGGGCCGGAGCCAATTCTGTCCGCCAGCGGCGTGGAGATCTGCGTTTTATCCTTCGTGGACAAGATGATTCCATCTTTATTCACAATGTAGATATCCTTGCTCTGGGTTTCTTTCTCCATGAGAGAATACAGAACTTCTTCCTTCACATCGATCGTCAGCACCCCGTAGGAATAATTCAAATAATAGTTATTGAGCAGGCGTGCCAATGTAAAAAAAGAACCCTGATTTTCGTCTGTTTTCATGACGCTGTATACTGTATTCCCGAAAGATTGCGTTATTTCCTTATACCACTCCGCTTCCTTCACTTCCTCGTCGGCATGCTTGACAAACATTCCGTCTGACGGAATCGTCAAATTGTCCGTATACAATGTAACTCCATAAATATCCTTGTTGGTCATCATGACTCCGTACATCAGATTATTGATATACTCGTAGGCCTCAACAAAATCGATCCCCTGGGTATATACCTTCGTCAGTTGTTCCCGCAGGGTAGAATCCATATACAACAAACTGGTTACCTGCTGAAACGTGGCCAGCCGGTTCTCGATGTTATTGTTGATTTGACTGTTCGTATTGTACATATTTTCATAAGCCTGCTCTAACAGCCGCTGCTTTGTCTCACTATAGGAATACACGGAGATGAACAGCAGTGGAATAAGAGAGGCGAAAACGAAAAACAGCAGCAGCTTGCCACGAATAGGCAAATTCAGCATAAATTCTTTAAGGCGGCTGATCATCGTTTACAACCTCGGCAGCTGTTGCCGGTACTGATTTGGGGTCATCCCGATAAATTTAAGAAAAATCGCACAGAAATGCGAGGTGTTCTCATAACCGATCCGGGCGGCTATTTCATGAATCTTCAGCGGGCTGCTCCGCAGCAAATCAAGCGCACGATCCATGCGTACTTGCGTTATAAATTCCAATATTGTACTGCCGGTGCGTTCCTTAAAGATCGTCCGCAAATAGTTAGGCGAAATATACACCTGTTCAGCTAAGTGTTCAATGGTGAGCGGTCGGTCATACTCCTCGGCAATCAATTCTTTCACGCGGTTGACGGTATTCATATGCTTGTCTGTATGCATTTCCTGAATCGCGTCTATCAAGCTGCCGATCAAAGAGCGCAGCGTACGTTCCAAAAGAGGAAGGCTCTCCATCACCGCCAGCTTGTTATAAACAATCGTTTTGTCCTCTACTCGCTCCCCAATCCCTTTATGCGGAATCACTATAGTTTCATAAATCCGGTCGAGCAGCCGGACCGCCTTTTTGCGAATTTCGTGAAGCCGATCCGCCTTGGAATCCATATTATCCAGCGTCCGCAAATACCCTCCGACCCACATGCCGGCCTCCTCTCGCAGACCCTGCAGTATAAGGCCCATTCCTTCCTCTATACTAGGAAACGCTTTCACCTCGTCGGGAGTATTAAAGACTGCGGTGTCCTGATGGTCCGCTGCGATATAATGCCCGGGGCCATAGAGAAATACATGTTCATTTCTCTGCTCCAAAAGGCGCTTCCTGATGGATGGCAGCTCCTCCAGCTCGATCGGTTGTGTCTCGGCACATACAGACATCCAGGCAGACGCTGCGGCCAGATCGCGGTACCAATCCAATATTGGCTCGGCCAGCGGAGACGGGCTGACGATCAAAAATTGCCGTTCATCCACCTCGATGACAAGCGCTTTTATTTTTGCAGTCACTTCCCTGATCCTGTTTCGCATATCCGCAGCAAGTTCTTTTCCTTGCGGATCGAACTCCGAGAGAAATCGATACTCGTCCAGCGTAAGAAGTGTGACAAAAGACGCTCTCTCTTGAAATGGATAACCTAAGTACGCTACCCCTAGCTTGTGAATTTCCTCCGCCTTCCGAGCCCGCTCTTCGTCATTGTCTGTGAACAGCAATTCCTTCATATATTGAACAGCCAGCGCTATGGAAGATTGCCTGTTCCGCTCTTCCTGGCTGCATTTTTCTTTAACGATCCCCATAAGCGAACGCAATTCATCCAAATTCAACGGCTTCAGCAAATATCCGCTTGCTTCCAACTGCAGGGCCGACTTTACATAATTAAACTCATCGTAGCCGCTGAGGAAGATCATCTTCAAATGAGGGAACATGGCGCGAGCGGCCCGGGCATAATCAATCCCATTCATGATCGGCATCTTTACGTCCGTGATTACAATATCGGGCCGCAGCTCCTTCGTTTTGTTTATCGCATCACGGCCATTTTTAGCGGTTCCCACGACCTCAAAACCCATCTCTTCCCAAGCTACGCATTGTTCAAGAGTATCAAGCACATATCTTTCATCATCAACCAGCAGCAAGGTGTACATGCGCAATCCTCCCTTATCAATACGGATTAACTCAAGTATCTACCTCGTCCCGGAACGTGTCAATCGTCCAGAATTTAGATTCGATGGTTTTCCGTATGAATCATAGGAACTCGTTATAGATAAACGGATTCTGCGGGATTGATAATAGATATACGGCCGAATTAAAACAAGATGAGGTGATTTGCTTTGCACGAGAACGCTGCGATGCCCCGCCCGGTGCAAAAGGAACCTGGACCTAAAAGACAGGTGCCTCACTGGATGAAAAAGATGTTCAGGCAGCGGTTTCTGTACCTGCTTCTCCTGCCAGGGGCGATTTGGGCAATTTGCTTCGCTTACGGCCCTATGGCCGGGTTATATATGGCGTTTATCGACTATCAGCCTGGATTGGGAGACTTCTGGTCCCGCTTTTTCTCCAGCGAATTTGTCGGCTTCCAATGGTTTAAATATTTCTTCGCCGGGCAGGATTTCCTGATTGTACTAAGAAATACGCTGGTTTCCAGCACATTAACGCTTGCCATCGGATTCGTAATTCCAATCCTGATCGCGATCTCGCTCAACGAAGTAAAAAATATGGCATTCAAACGCGTCGTTCAAACCGTCTCATACATGCCCTATTTCATATCCTGGGTCATCGCCGCCAATATATTTGTCACACTGCTGTCGGCGGACGGTCTCCTGAATGAGCTGCTGAAATCGTTAGGCTGGATCGATGAAAGTATTTTGTTTATGCAGGAAGGCAAGCTGTTCTGGGGAATTGTGGCTGGCGCCAACACCTGGAAGGACATGGGGTACAATTCGATCATGTATTTGGCGGCCATCGCTTCGCTGAATCCCGAATTGTTCGAAGCCGCCAAAGTAGACGGTGCCGGACGTTTGAGACAAATTTGGAATATTACGCTGCCGCTGCTTAAACCGACGATCGTCATCCTGTTGATTCTGCAGGTAGGCAACCTGCTCAACACCGCGTTTGACCAGTACTACTTACTTGGCAATTCGCTGAACCGGGAATATTCAGACGTTATCGATACGTATGCCTTCCGGTACGGGATTCAGAGCGGGATGTTGTCTTACGCCACCGCTGTTGGCCTGTTCAAATCCGTCGTCGCCTTCCTGATGGTTCTAACTGTCAATGGAATCGCCAGAAAATTAGAAAGCAATTCCTTGTTTTAGAAAGGTGGTGAACCGATTGAACGCAAGGGACAAAATGTTGAGTTGGATCGGTCATGCTCTGCTTTACGGTTTTTTAATCTTAATATTTATCGTTACTTTTACGCCCTTCTGGCAAATACTCGTCCTGTCCATTAACGACGGAACCGACTCCTTAAGAGGAGGCTTCCTGCTTTGGCCTAGAGAGTTCAGTTTTGAAAGCTACGCCGCAGTATTCTCGAATTCGGAAATTTTGAACGCGGCCAAGCTTACTGCACTGCGTACCGTGATCGGTGCTCCGCTATCGGTCATTTGCATTGCCATGCTGGCCTATTCGCTCAGCAAACGCGATCTCGTGGGCAATCGCGGCATTACCCTGTTTTTTATCTTCACCATGTATTTCAGCGGCGGTCTGATCCCTACTTACATGATCGTTAAATCGCTGGGCCTGATCGATAACTTTCTAGTGTTCATCTTTCCGGGTCTGATCAATATTTTCTGGATGATTCTCGTCCGCACCTTTATGGAGGGGCTGCCGCACGAAATCGAAGAATCGGCGGAAATCGATGGTGCAAATGACGTCCAGGTGTTCTTCCGGGTCATCTTGCCGGTATGTACGCCCGTATTGGCTACCGTTGGGCTGTTCGCCGCCATCTATCATTGGAATGCCTGGTATGATTCCTACATTTATACGTACAAGCCGGAATTAAAAACATTGCAGGCTGTGCTGGTTAAAATTCTAAACCAATATCAGACCGGCGATATGCTTACCCAAGCCCAGCAGCTTGCCAACGAAGCCAAAAAAATACCTGTCACAAGCGAAAGCATCCGCATGGCGGTTACTATGGTCGCCACGCTGCCCATTATTTTAATGTATCCCTTCTTACAAAAGTATTTTCTTAAAGGAATGCTGTTAGGAGCTGTAAAAAGTTAATTCACTGAAAAGGAGTCTATATTATGCCTAAAATTACTTTTATCGGAGCCGGAAGTTCCATTTTTGCTAAAAATTTACTTGGAGACTGTATGTGTACGCCATCGCTCAAGGATTCGCACTTCGCATTGTACGATATTAATATGGAGCGGCTAAACCAATCGGAGAAAATGCTGCAAAATCTAAACCGCAACCTCGGGGGACATGCCACCGTCCAGGCTTATACCGACCGGCGCGAAGCGCTGCGCGGAGCAGATTATGTCATCAACGCGATCGCTGTAGGTGAGTTGATTCCTACGATCACAGCGGACTTTACGATTCCTGAAAAGTATGGGCTGCATCAGACCGTTGCCGACACACTTGGCATGGGCGGTTTGTTCCGCGGACTGCGAACGATCCCTGTCATGCTTGACATGGCGCGGGATATGGAGGAATTATGCCCTGACGCCTTGCTCCTCAACTACACGAATCCGATGGCCATCGTCACTGGTGCGATGCAGCAAGCTACCGGTGTGAAGACGGTTGGGCTGTGCCACAGCGTCCAGGTCTGCGCTAAGGATCTGCTTGAGGGGCTCGGCATGGACAGCACAGATGTCCATTGGAAAATCGCCGGCATCAACCACCAAGCGTGGCTTCTGGAAGTGAAACGCCACGGCGAGGATCTGTATCCAGAAATCAGACGCCGGGCTGCAGCGCGCACGGAGTCCCACGATGATATGGTGAGATACGAATTCATGAAGATGTTCGGATATTATGTTACTGAGTCCAGCTCACATGGATCGGAGTATGTGCCCTACTACCACAAGCGGCTGTACCCTGAGCTGAAGGAAAAGTACAATCTGCCGACTACCGGCTACAGAAATTGGGGAAAAGGCAAAGCTGCATTTTGGCAAGAGGTTAATGAGATGATCGAGAACAAGAACCTGTCTCATGATAGATCTAATGAATACGCTTCCTACATCATGGATGCCATCGAAACGAACCGCCCATTTGAAATTGCTGGCAATGTGCTGAATACCGGAGGATTGATTAGCAATCTGCCGGCGAACGCCTGCGTCGAGGTGCCTTGCCTTGTCAATGCCAACGGCGTCATTCCTACTTATTTTGGCGAGCTTCCGCCACAATGCGCGGCGCTGAACCGTACGAATATCAATATGCAGCTGCTCACCATTGAGGCTGCTTTAACTGGTAAAAAGGAACATGTCTACCATGCAGCAATGCTCGATCCGCACACCTCTTCCGAGCTGTCTATCGATGACATTGTAGCTATGTGCGATGAGATGCTTGAATTTAATCGGGATTTCCTGCCCATGTTCCAGTTTTAACTTCTCGAAAGACCGCTCAAAAACGTTATATAATAGTACTTATCCAGAGGGGGAACTACTATGAAAAAAGGGAAAAAAACAGGCTGGATCACCACTCTACTTGCTTTGGTACTGCTGACTTCCGCATGTGGAGGCAATGCTGGAACAACGGCTGAATCTAATGGGAACAATTCTGGGGAACAAGGCGGTCAAAAAACAATTAAATTGACTTTTTTCGATAAAAATACCGGCGATACCTTCAATAACACCGTCGCCCAGGAGATTACCCGTCGAACAGGAATTACGATAGAAGTCCAGCAGCCTACCGGCAATCCGGAGGAGAAGCTTAATCTGATGCTGACAAGCAATGATCTGCCCGACATCGTCCTCATGGACCGCAGAAGTGATATCGTCAACAAATATATCGCTGCGGGGGCGCTTGTTCCCTTAGATGACCTGATCGACCAATACGGCCCGAATATTAAGGAAATGTATGGGGACGTGCTCAATAAAAGCCGCTATACCGACGGCAAGAACTATTATCTGAACAATTGGTACGGCATGGACCCCGATCCGGGTTGGAGCTTTAACATGAGGATGGATATTATTAAAGAGTTGGGTTATGGTGATAAAGCCGAAAAAGGCGAACCATTCAGCCAAGAAGAATTCGTTCAATTGCTCCAGCAATTCAAAGAAGAGTATCCGAATATCGACGGCAAGGCATCTATTCCTTTGACCTTGAATGCAGACCACATGCCTACGATTACCGGCGTTTTCAAGGGCATGTACGGGATGAAGAACTATTATGAAGCTGACGGCAAACTGATGCTGGATGTCCGCGATCCCCAATATCTCGATATGATGAAGTTTATTAATGAGCTATATAGACAAGGATTGCTGGATAAGGAATGGGCCGTGAATAAAACGCAGATCTTCGAACAGAAGGCTGCCAGCGGCCGCGTCTTCTCCGTAGGCGGCGGGTTGCCATCGGAGCCAAACCGGATGCTGAAGGAACAAAATGGCGCCGATACAGACAAGCAATTCTACGCCTTTAATGTTGCAGCCCCAGGGGTTGATCCTGCACAGACAACCTATGGCCCCCGCAGTTCACTGGGCTGGGATGCCATTGGAATTACCGTTGCCAACAAGCATCCTGAGGAAACGATCAAATTCATGGATTTCCTCGCTAGCGAGGAAGGACAATATTTGCTCCAATGGGGACTGGAAGGCGAGCACTGGGATATGGTGGACGGCAAGCACGTCCCTCGCCCCGAAACACTCCAGGGCTTTCGGACAAACTGGAATGAATTCGCCACAAAAACCGGGATCCGCAAATGGACATGGTTCATCAAGAACGGCAATGGCAGCGATGGCACACCATATGATCTAGCTGTGAAATATGAGCGTGATGCTGTAAACGCGCATGCGCTAGTATCCATGGCAAATACCAGCTGGGACACAGCCGTATACGACAACCTCGGACCTAAGGGAGGAACGCCGGACGCTCTCAGTGAGCAAAAGATCAAGGACATCTGCGATAAAGGATTCACGACAATGATTTATGCGGAATCCGCAGCCGAGGTCGAGCAGATTTACAATAAGATGATGGCTGATTTAGAAGCCAATAACGCTGAAAAAATTGAGCAAATCTATACTCAAAATTATCAGGAACGTCTTGAACTGTGGAAATAAACATGTACGGCAAAGCAGCTTCTTCCCTAGTATAGGGGTAGGAGGTTTGCATAAAAACAGCGCGGCCCCGAAAACCTCGGGAGCTGCGCTGTTTTTGAATTTAGCAAAGTTGCTGGTAAAGGGAACTGCTCCCCTGCCCTACGCATTTTATAATGCATTTTCTAAAGATTAAACTTAATGATCTATCCTTCCTTCTGTACTAAGCGCCAACAAGCGTTTCAGATTGTCATCAATAAATTGATTATCAGGACTGTTGATCCCGCGGCCGGCAAAATGGCCCCAGATCGACTCGATCGGATGAAAAACAGCGTTAGGCATACGCTTAGCCTCGTATTCGTTATCGTCCGCCGTGCAGAAAAGATCCGTGCTTCCTGGCATGACACAGGCCAGCGCTTTAATGCTTCTAAGCGCCTTATCGAAATCTCCGTTATAGACGGGGTTCGCACTAATATCCGCGTTTTGGCCAGTCCATAACATGGCTAGTACATTGTGCGGATCCATCTGCATAAAGCTATTTTCCCAGACGCCAGCCATAAAGTCTGCCAAGGAGTCAAATCCCAGTTCACGAAAAAGCTCCTCCCTGTAAAACGCCTGAGATACGCCCCATCCCGCATAGACACGGCCAACGGCGCGCATATCTGCAGGAGTCAACTGGCTTAGCTTCCTTGCATCGAAGCGGACTGCGGCCATGAGCGCAGCCTTCATTCCGCCCAGAACCACATGCGTGTGGGGCCATGTCTTGGCCACTCCGGCGAAAGGTGCAATTCGTTCCACCATGTCGGGATAACTTGCCCCCCATTGGAAGGATTGAATGCCTCCCATGGACCATCCAACTACGAGAGCGATCCTGCGTATGCCGAATTTTTCGGTCACCAGCCGATGCTGGAATTGAACGTTGTCATAGATGGTTACCTGTGGAAAGTTAGCCCTATCAAATGGGGTAGGTGTGTTGCTAGGAGACGAAGATAATCCGTTGCCCAGCAGATTTGGAACGATAATGAAGTATTTTCCCGGATCCAGTGCCATGCCGTTTCCAATCAGCCATTCATTCTGAACATGCGTGTCGCCAAACGCAGTTGGATATACGACGACATTATCTTTCTTATCATTCAATGTTCCATAAGTCTTATAAGCAAGAAAAGCGCCCGGCAACGTCACTCCGGATTGCAACGTGACGTCACCCAAATCAAAAATCTCATAATCCATCGTACTGTCTCTCCCTTCTAAATAAAGCCATACGAGTTTAAAGTGCCTTTCTTGTTGTTAGTATAGTTCTGTGATACCCTCAATAAAAGTGAATAGAATTCATAGTAGTATTCAATAATATTGAAGGTAAAAAAGGGGGGCCGGATGATGGAATTACGCCAACTGATTACGTTCCGCACGGTGGCATCAACATTAAATTTCACTCGGGCTGCGGAAGTGCTGAACTACGTCCCCTCCAACGTCACGATGCAAATGAAAGCATTGGAGGATGAGCTTGGTGTTCGTCTCTTTGACCGCTTGGGTAAGCAGCTCGTTCTCACAACTGAGGGTAAACGCTTTTTAACACATATCCAAGACGTTCTAAACAAATTGGACGAAGCGCGCGACGTCGTTCATGACAATGAAAATCTAACCGGAACCCTAACGATAAGTGCCAATGAAGTTATATGCGCCTATCGGCTTCCAGCTGTTTTTCAACGATTTCGTTCACAGCATCCGGGAGTTCGGCTAATCTTCGGGCATTGATACCATTACGTATTTAGAGTTTCAAAGTGCCGAAGCTATTAAACAATGTGCCATTTCGGGAATCGGTATTGCCTTTCTTCCAGAAATCGTAGTGAAAGCCGAAGTGGAGCGAGGCGAACTTATTGCCCTTCCTTGGCAAATTCCTGACCTGCACGTGTATACTCAGATGTCATGGCATAAAGACAAGTGGCTTTCACCCATCATTTTATCTTTCATAGAAGCAGCAAGGGTGGTTCTCGCTTCAGAGGAGTAGAATAAAAACATTTAGCTTATCTATAGAAGAATCTCCGAGTTGGCACCTTTTCGCAAACTGTAGCGGCCAACAATAAAATCAAGTATATTAGGGCGGAGCTCAATGTTTCACCCTAAACATCAAGGAGTTGGTAGGAAAATGAAAGTAACAAATACAATAGGATTTTTTATCGATTATTCCTACGCAAAACAAATTGAAAGTTTCTTTAGAGAATATGCTATTGAAGTCATTTCCCCAGATAAAGGAGCTCGCTCGTCAGAAATCAGGTACCTAATCCCAATCACTTTCAGTCCAGAAGAAAACATGATTGAGAAAATGGAGGAGATTAGACTTCGTTTACTTCATCAATTCCCTATTATTGATGAAATTGGTGAAGAAATTCTATTTAGTTACAATGACGCTGAGTACGAGAAGGCACCGTTTTTTAATTTATATTCATCCGGAAATTCAGCTCAAGCTAATTTAGCTAGTAAGTATTCAGTCGTTAAAAGCCATATCTTTTGTGAGGCCTGTGGTTTAAAAACAAAGTCATTGGAATCAAACTTAGTTTTAGATACTTCCAAATTGAAAAATCACTACATGATTAACTTAGATGGGATGTTTTGGGTAGTATCAGAAAAAATGGCTGATCTTATGGCAAGATCGAATATAACGGGCTATCATTTCAAGGAAGTAATACATAGAGGTAAGCCAGAGAATTCCTTACCAGCATATCAGCTTGTTGTAGAAAACCCCCTCCCTTCTTTAAGTTCAAAAAAGAACTACTATTATTTTGTATCGGAACCAAAAGAAAGATGCCATGTATGTGATGTAAAAGGAAAAATCATCTACCCTTATCTGTATGACAAGACTGTTATTGAAACTCATACAGAT
This sequence comes from Paenibacillus fonticola DSM 21315, assembly GCF_000381905.1. Lineage (GTDB taxonomy): Bacteria > Bacillota > Bacilli > Paenibacillales > Paenibacillaceae > Fontibacillus > Fontibacillus fonticola. The sequence goes on from NZ_KB907245.1 coordinate 201,423, forward strand.
GACCTATATTTGTTAAATGAATGGGTCAGTAATGGAAGCTTCGTCTATCATCCGCTATTTATTAGTCAGCGCTTCAGAAAATTACTTATTGAACAAGGAGTAACTAGGGATGTAAGGAGTATTTATGACAATAACTATGGATCTAAAGATTGGTATATGACTCCTGTATTTCTTGATCATTATTAAAAAGTTATCTAAGCCCAAAGCCTACGCCAGATTTGTCGGAATTTCGCTTGAACTGCCTGATCTACTGTTTTGCCCGTCTTTTATAAAATACCCCAAGTATATAATAGATGAGAGAATAATACTGGTTAGCTTATTTGTAGTAAGATCTCTTTACTCTTCTTAGGAAGGAAGTGATGTAATGACAAGACTTATTATGCTTTTTATAGCCATTGGACTTGTATTAGTTGGATGTAGTCAAAACAAAACCAATGGCAATAACGAATACAATACGCCTGTAGTCTCGGGAGTAGACAGTGCTATAAACACTGAAATTACGCCCAGCACTGAACGGAATATATCACAAGATTCTTCTTCCAGTTATGCAGCTAAAATTGAAGGCGAACTATCAGATCAGGATTTTGAAACGGCTTATGAAATGTGTGTGAGAGCGCTGACTGAATATTATAAAGCGGTTTGGAACGGCTCGGACATTAATTTGGATATATTTATCGATAACGATCACCTTAAACAGTATACGCAACAAAAAATTCAATCCCAATATGATGTGCATGTAAAGAACAATCTAACTGATGATCTGGTGCAGAATATTGATATTGGCGCTTGGGAAGTAGAATATATTGATGATGCGGATGGAGGTTTTCTCTATATAAAATTACCTGTGCAAGTTAATATGACTGTAGGTGGTTATGGTGAAGTCACTGAGTTTCTTGTACGTAATTTAAATGGCAAATTAGTCATTGTTGATTGGTATACGGGTGCAAAAGATAGTTATGATTTCATGGTGCGTGGAGAAAGTCAAACGATCGATAACCCCGATATTTGGAATGATAGTGGGTGGGTAAAGAAGTTAGATAGTATTACAGATTGAATTTTAGACTCACTCTAAATAACCGTTAAGATAAAATGGAATTCCCAGGTTGAGGTATAAATATGCTTATGCTATGATAAAAATAGTTAAGGAGCCGTGCAGCAACACGGCCCCCCGTACACTTACCGCTTTAAAGAGCGGTCGGCTGTAGGATTTAATGCAATCGAAATGGACCGCAATCCTAATCCCTAGGGCGGTCTATTTCTTTGTGTTTTGATTAATTGCTACAACGATAGCCACAACCAGCGTCAACAGAGCAATAATAAGCCCTCCAAAGCTGATCATCATCGTCAAAGCATCTTTAATCTCCACAGGCATCACCTCCCTTCCGGGAGATTAGCCGACCGTCCTTTTAAGCCAGTTCCATGTACAAGCTCCATTATACCAAAATATGCTTATATTTACTTAGTTTCAAACGGTCAAGGTGTCTATCAACCTAGCTATATCTTATCAGCAGAGTATGAGCCAGTTTTCCCTTTTCACGCAAAAAAGCGCAGCCCCGTAATCTCGGAAGCCGCGCTGCACACCTGCTTTAGAAAAATGCTGGTGAAGGGACTCGAACCCCCGACCTACGCATTACGAATGCGTTTCCGTATGGTTCTAAAGGGGTTTATAAGGTATTAGAAGTCGGAAAACAACGGATACAATGGGGTTTTAGGTTCTGTTAAGTTTTATACGGGATTCTAAGTCGGTAAAACATTCGGTAGGGCGTTAATATTCAGTCCATTAGTTCCCCTTCTGTTTAGCTGTTGCGAACGTGTTTTTCCATTCGGTTCTTGCTCCCCAAATCAATCTTGCCATAGGCTTTCATCAGTCTCATTTGAAGATTAATATGTGAAGCCGTGAATACTCTCGGCATTAGATCATTATTCACCAGTTTCAGCAAATTTTCGAATACGTTCACCAATTTGGTCTCGAACACGTTGAAATACAGCCCATTTCTCCTCATCGGTTCCCTGAGCCTTAGCAGGATCATCAAATCCCCAATGCTCGCGACGAACATGCGGAGGAGTCATCGGACAACGGTCAGCCGCATCTCCGCACAAGGTTACAACCAAATCCGAATTGTTTAACAACTGAGGGTCAATGATATCTGAAGTCTGATTTGAAATATCGACACCTATCTCACTCATAGCTTTGACAGCATTGGGGTTTAGACCGTGAGCTTCAATACCTGCACTGTAAATCTCCCAGTCATCTCCAAGATGTTTTTTCGCCCATCCTTCAGCCATTTGACTACGGCAAGAATTACCTGTACATAAGAAATAAAGTACCTTTTTTTTCATATTTCCACTCTCTCCTTTTACGAAATTAAAGTAGTATTAACCAAATATATAAGCCCAAAAGGGTTATAAATAATGTTGGGATTGTCAATATAATCCCCGTTTTGAAGTACGTACCCCAGCTGATTTTCACGCCTTTTGATGAAAGTACATGCAGCCATAACAGGGTGGCTAGTGAACCAATAGGCGTTATTTTAGGGCCTAAATCAGAACCAATAACGTTCGCATAAATTAACGCCTCTCTAATGGCCGTTGACGTATTTGTAGCATCGATGGCTAATGCATCAATCATAACTGTCGGCATGTTATTCATAAGAGATGAAATCATCGCCGCAATAAATCCCATTCCCATGGTTGCCGCAAACATCCCTTGGTCAGCAATGCCCTGAATAACATTGGCAAGAAGATCAGTGAGACCTGCATTGCGTAGGCCATATACTACGACATACATGCCTAACGAGAAAAATACGATCGCCCATGGAGCACCTTTCAGTACTTCCTTTGTTTGCACGGCAGGACTTTTTCTTGCCAGCAGCAGAAATATTATTGCTATAACTCCAGCCACGATGGATACCGGAATACCGATAAATTCACACACAAAGTAACCGATAAGCAGAGCCCCTAGCACAATCCAGGAAGCACGAAACATTTGAGGGTCCTGGATCGCCGTGGATGGTTGTTTAAGCTGTGTGCCATCAAATTTCCTCGGTATACTTTTGCGGAAAAACAAGTACAGTACAAGAATACTAGACAATAAAGAAAATAAATTGGGAACAATCATACGGCTAGCATATTCGATGAAGGTAATCCCAAAGAAATCTGCCGATACAATATTTACTAGGTTACTAACAACAAGCGGAAGCGAGGTCGTATCGGCAATAAAGCCACTCGCGATGATGAAAGGGAATACCTTCTTCTCATCGAATTGAATTGCCCGAACCATCGCAAGTACAATCGGCGTCAGGATCAGCGCAGCGCCGTCATTCGCAAAGAATGCGGCAACTACAGCACCAAGAACAGATACATAGACAAACATACGTATACCGTTTCCTTGTGCCGCACTCGCCATATGTAGTGCAGCCCATTCAAAGAACCCGATTTTGTCTAAAATCAACGAAATGATGATAATCGCCACAAAGGCCAACGTAGCATTCCATACGATCCGGGTAACATCCCACACATTCTGAAAGTCAACGACTCCAACAAGAAGCGCTAATACAGCACCTCCGCAAGCCGACCATCCAATGGATAGTTTTTTAGGCTGCCAAATGACAAGAACTAATGTAACAATAAAAATTAAGCTAGCTAGGACAACGGACAACAATATTTCCCCCCCCCCCCCCAAAAAAAAATAGCAACAACCGAATACATCGCTATATAATTATATACTTATATTGCGATCGAAGATGTGGACTAGTATCCTCCATCCTCTGCTAAATATTCTTATCCACAAATACAATTAATCTCTTTATTTAATGCTGAAAGTATCGCTTGAGAGCTTGGCATCTCATCTAACACCGCCTTGATATACGGCTTATCCTCCACATTCAAAGAATAATAGACCCATTGGCCACGTCTATCTTCATTAACAATCCCTTGAGATTTTAATTTTCTTAAATGCTGACTGATTGCAGGCTGGGACATATCAAAAATATCAACAAACTCGCAAACGCACCATTCTCTATCTTTAAGGAGTGTCAGCATGGTAAGCCTAGTTTTATCACCAAGCAATTTAAGCTTCTCGGCAATATTAATCAATTCCTCCAATTAGCTTCATCCCTTTCTTTCGTAAATAAGAATGAAAAACGATACCATCATATAATCTTATGCTTATATACTAATTTAAAGTACGCTTCATTTCAAGAGCCTTCCCCCAAAAATTCTTTTTCTGAATCCACTACCGCATGCGTCTTGTACCCTCTGGTGAGCAAAAGAGACCTATAGTTTAACTTAAGGCCCCTTCACTGCTCCAACGCATAGATTTTTGTATCAATCATTCGGATATCTCCCAAACAACAAATCAAGAATCTTCTCATCTGCCTTGCGATTCTTCCCGCGATATGGATAGCAATGAATATGAATCGCAGGATTAAAATTGATCTCAATAATGCTATAGTTCTGTTCCGATGCTTCACATTCGATATCATCAATCATCATATCGACACCGCAAAACGTTGCTCCAGCTGCCTTAGCCGATCGAATAGCAATCTGCTTATAGGTATCCGGTATTTCATCAGTGAAGTCAATACTATCCCCACCCGTACTAATATTTGAATTTTCGCGTAAAAAGACGACTTCCCCTATATTAGGGATATCATTTGGTGTTTTAGCTTGATTCTTCAAATACATCCTTTCAGCTTCGCCTAATTTAATCCTTTCAAGGGGCGTTCGGTACCCCTTACCTCTTAAAGGATCTTTATTCTTCTCATGGATAAGCTGCTCAATGGTGTGTACGCCGTCTCCAACCACATTGGCAGGAACACGATGTAGAATACCAACGACCTCATCCCCCATGACAAGGAAACGGTACTCCTTGCCGGTCATGAATTCTTCAAGCAGCACAGTGCGATCATACTCAAATGCTATTTCAAAAGCGTGTTTATAATCCTCCATGGAGTAGTCACTTGTAAAAATCGTAATGCCCAGCCCAAAATTCGTTGATTTTGGCTTAATAACAATTTGCTTGCCGCGATTTGCTGCATAATCGGCCAGAGCGTCTTGAAGACTTCGATAGGCTTCCCCGCCGGGAACACGAATTCCGTGCTTTTTTAGTATTTCCTTTGTTACGATTTTATTCTCCATGATTAAAACTGTGCTATAGGAATCCAGAGATGTTTTCGTTGCTTGTTTGACATACTCCCTTTGATCCCCCTTGCTCAAAACCACAAAGTTTTCTTCACGGTCAATAAGTTCGAACGTAATTCCGCGTTTCACAGCAGCTTTTAATAATAGTTGTGTGGACAATTCCAAGTCCTCATAACCCGGAAACTTATAATTGGCTTCTAGACTGCTATCGGCAAATTTTTTCGCTTGATTTAGATGATATGCCAAATAGGAAGAGCTTTGAATTTCAGCTTTAACCATCGATGCATAGCTGAGATTGGGATCTAAAACACAATTTTTCCCCTTGCGAAGAACATTTCTTAATTCCTCATCTTCTGGGTTTAGAATTTGCAGCATCTTCTCCATCTCATTCATTAATAAAACAGCTGTCTCCTGCATCGTTACCTTATTTTCGTCACTTTCGTCTACAAGCATTTTTCCATAAATCCCTTGTACCATAAGCGTATCTACATGAGAGTTTGCAATTTGTTGCTCGGCTTTATTAAAAGGGTCATCTTGTATTAATAACATATAAATAATAAATAAATGTATGAATTGCATAGTTTGCTGACTGATTCCAATTTTATTAAGCGGATTTAAATCAATCATCCGTAATTCCAAATAGGCAGCGCCATTTTGCTTAAGTTCCTGAAGCATATGATTTCCATAGGCAGGCTTCATGCGAATTGGACTGTAAAATTCCTTTACACTCAACAATTCCTTAGATTGGACTAAGCTCTGCAAGTCTCGGACGTACTCCTCCATCGAGTTGAATGACACATAATATGGCTTATCATTACGATAGCCGCACACACTATTTCGCAGTGAGTTCATGTTTGGAAAATAATGGCTTTCCTTGTCTAGATGGCTGCTTAAGTTGACGCATTTATCGATATAAGTTTTATTAAAAACAGGGCTGGCTCCTGTTAAATAGATGAGCAACCAACGGTATTTCAATATATTTCGGGCTACTTTCAAATACAATGAGTCCTTGAAATCCTTGTAGTCTTCTTTACTATTCAAAGCCTCATAAAGCTTTCTGAGGAACTCCTCATCAAATGAAAAGTTATAATGAACCCCGCTTAACAATTGTCTTTTTCGCCCATACTTATGAGCCAACTCAATTCGATACTCATCTTCATCTGAATTATTCATTATAGCAATAGGAATTTCGTTCTCCATCGGTAACGCAGGTGGATTGCTGCTTGGCCACAAATACTCATCGGTTAATTCCTCGGTTACGATATCATGAAGCGCCTCCATGAACTGATAAGTCTCCTTGATCGAATGAAACACAGGAGTAATCATTTCAATTTGGCTTTCCGAGAAATCGGTTTTGATGTAAGGATTGTCAACTTTGCAGCCAAACGCTTTAGGATGAGGAGTAAGCGCTAGTTTTCCCTGCTTGTCGACTCGAACATTCTCTTTCTCAAGCCCAAATTTGCCTTGCAGAATCCCCCTATGTAGATTATTATCCACAATAAGCTGTAATAAATTTTGATTTATCAAAACCATACTGAGCACCTTCCTTCGATAATTATTAGGCATTATAAGTTAAGGTCTTATCCATTTTACGGAGATATCCAACAAACCAGCATACTAGTACGATTCCTTTAAGCACACTGCTGATCGCAATCGAAAACCATACACCATTCAATCCAAAAGGTTCCGAAAGTACAATCGCCATCGGTATCCGAAGAGCTGTCAAAACGATGCTGAATATTGGTTTCCCTGCCACGTAATTCTGACCAAAAAAGCTGCAATAGCTCCTTGAAGCCCACCAATTGTCATATAGGAAATCGATTCAATCTGAATACCGACCTTTTGCACTGCAATTGCGCCCGCTCCCCATTGCACGATAATCTTGGCGATCAGAATGGAGATGATGATAAAAGTAACCCGTTGTACGGTAATAGGGATGCCCATCTTAATAACTTCTTTCATCTGAGTTGTTTGAAATGCGACTCCTTTGGGAAATAGATGCAAGCTTCTTGTATAAACCAGAAATAAAGAAGTGACTAAGAGATTTGCTGTTACTGTTGCAATGGCTGCCCCGACCACACCTAATCCTCTGATAGATCCAAATCCGAAAATTAATAAGGGATCCAGAATAATGTTAACAAGGAAACCGATAGTGAAAATCTGAAATGGTTTTCTGCTATTGCCCAAGGAGTTTAAGATTGTGCTGAATAATGTATTTATAAACGAAAAAATGAGGCCGATCATAGAAATGACTAAAAACTGCTTAGCCATTAGCTCAACTTCCGCATTTGCAAGTACAAAGAAACCTATGAGCTTATCTTTCGTGATGAAAATAAATAACATATATAATATGCCAAGTAGTGCGGACATCACAAATCCATTCTTTATATACGTCATAGCTCTGTCTGTATTGCCTTCACCCATGCTGTGTGCAACTTTGACCCCCGTACCTATGAATACTAGCGTGGACAAAGCAACTGCTTAGTTCACAAAAAAACTAGCTGTCCCTATCGCTGCTACTGAATCACTTCCCAACCTTCCTACCCATATCATGTCCACAAGGCCATAGGTCGTAGAAATGAAATTTGTAGCAATAATCGGTAAAGTTAATTTCATTAGCGTAGGTGTAATTGGGCCCTCGGTTAATTTATTAGTCCCCTTCATATATTGCATCTCCTTGTTTACTTTCAGGCAGGAATTATAACTTGCAAGTTGCAACTATATGACATTGATCACTCACTGCATTTATGGTGAGCAGCACGCTTTTGATTTTGCCATGGCATCATTTAGTAATTGAATGGAACGAATCACCGTTTGGCGCTCAAACTCATTCATATGGGAGAATACCTCAGCTAAAAACGAATTCATTTGTTGATCAATCGTTTCAGCAATAAACTTCCCTTCAATCGTCAGGGATAAAATATATATACGTCGATCGTTAGGATCTGGTGTCTTTTGAACAAGCTTCATCTTAACTAGATTTTGAATCTGGCGACTAAATGTTGTGATATCAGTTCCGAGTGTTTCAGCTACTTGTTGCATGCTGGGTTGATGTTGCTTATCTATCTCATATAGGATATGACTTTGAATTAGGGAGATATCCAGTCCGCCAGCAGTGCAGCATACTTTATTGAGCAAGCCAAATCTACGAGTCATACCCTGAAACATATCACGTAAGTTTTCCAATCGACTCACCTTCCAGTACTTTTCTTTTATGTTATATAATATTTAATTGCATTTTGCAAGCAAATATTAATTAAAATACCGAATAATCACGTACTGCCAAACCTCCAAGAAACAGTATTAAAAAACTACGGTTCATCCATACTTGGAGAACAAGCTCGTACCGAAAATAACACTTTAGTTGAATAGAGGGTAGAAGAATGGTAGAAGAATAGGTTTTTTAGCAAAAACAGCGCGCCCCCGAAAACCTCGGAAGCCGCGCTGTGATTGACTTTAGAAAGATGCTGGTGAAGGGACTCGAACCCCCGACCTACGCATTACGAATGCGTTGCTCTACCAACTGAGCTACACCAGCACATTCACTAATTTAGTGGAAACAAAAAACATTATAACTCGACCTGAAAATTTTGCAAGTCCTCAAAATCAGGAATTTATTGCAGCTTCGCCTGCACCGAACGCAGCTTCTGCTCAGAGGAGCTCTCTTTGTCGCGCCGGTCATCGATTTTGATCGAGGTGGACACCCGCTGAGCACCCGATTGGAACGGCGACTCATGAATCGCACGAATCGCAGCGAATACGCTATCCAGCGGCCCTTCGATAATTGTGCTCATCGAGGTGAGCGTATATTGGATGCCCTCCTGCTTCTCCAATACCCGCTGCAGCTCAGCTACGTACGGGCTTAAACTTGTCGACCCCGTCCCGATAGGGATCACTGTTACCTCTACAATCGCCATACTGCTCCCTCCTTCGTATAATAACGTTCCATACTTTTTAATTGACATTCATACTGCTTCTTATTGTAACAATTTCCACCCCTTCTTTTCAAATAGCCGCCCTCCCATACACAGTACCTTATCATGATCAGCATGCAGGAATGCAGTACAGGCCGCTCCCGCACCCGGAAGAGGCCCTGTACCTTGCCTATAGTGATCTGCGCTCGCTTACTTACGCCATTTCCCCGAGCTCCCGCAAATCTCCACTGCTCTCTTCGGAGACAGTCAGCTCCTTCTTTAACAGCGCCTTGATCACATTCGCTGACTTCACCTTCGCATGCAGGCATGGCGAAACTTCAATCCGATACGCCCCCTGCCGGATCAGGTCGCGCAGTTCCTCTGCCGTCCCTGCTTCCTCGTCAAAGCTATTAACAATACTGCCATACTGCATAAATTGATGCGTATCGCTGCCCCCGACAACAGGACGCCTCAGACGCTGTGCAAATTCATCGAGTTGAGCACGATAGGCCTCCAAGCCTTGCGCATAAATATCCTTGCCGTTCAGATCAAAAGCGTCCAGACGCCGCAGCAGTTCATCCGGCAAATGATGCAGTGGCGTGCTGATCCGGAAAGGATGTGCGCCGATACGTAAAAAGCCCTGTCCCTCACTCCAATCCAGCAGCGACTGGAAGTCGATGAACCGCCCTTTCTCGGTATATGGTTCCAGGCGCTGCCTCAAAGCCAATATCCGCTCCCGGTCGCCAATAATCAGAATATGCCCTGTCTCCTGAATATCCACTTCGATGCCGGGAAACACCTTCATCCCCTCGGCCAGGTAGTAGCCTTGCTCATAGGGATAATGCCGGTCCAGCAGTTCATAAATCTCCTCATACCGCCAGGTGTTGAAATGCTCTGTCATGGCGACGGCATCCAGCCCGTTCTTTCCCGCCTCGGCCATCATTTCCTTGAAATAAGCGTGGCTGAAGACTGTTTTTTTGGCAAGCTTGACATGGGTATGCAAATCTATTCTCATCGGATTCTCCTTCGTATTTGATAATAAACTATCCGTATAATTCATTTATATGGAGATTTGAGCTGCAAGAACGTGAAGCAGTACAACGTACAATCCCGAGCCAAGCAGGAACACGGCGTCACGGGCGGTAAATTTCATGTACGACAGCTTGATTCTTTTGGCCTCCGGGGAATGGTAGGCGTACGAGAAGCCTTTGGCCTCCAGCGCTTCCACCGTAGTACGCGTGCGTTTGGCAATGCTCAGAATTAATGGGTAAAAAGACAGCACCGCTATTTTCAAAAAATAAACGATGCTTCTCCAGTACAGCAGCCCATGCCTCCTCGGTGCCACGCCCCGCAGCCGGAAAGAGAGAAAAATATGGTGATATTCCTCCACCAGACTTGGCAGCATCCGGTAGCCGTAGGCGATGCCGAACGACACCTGCTTAGGGACGCCGATGCGAAGCAGCCCATCGCTCAGCTTCTCGGGGTCCATCGAGCAAAATACGGTAATGCTGGCCATCGAAATGACCGACAGCTTCATCGTCAGCTTCAGCAGGGGCAAAATCGTCTCTCCTCCCCCGCCGAACAGCCAGGATACGATGAATAAATATCCTGCCTGGCTTAATAAACCAAGACAAAGTATGCCAATGATCAACGGACTCACTCGGGACATCATCGTCGTGACGACCAAGAGCAGGAACATGCCGAGCAGCAGTACCTCGCTGTGAATGAACCAGGGAGCGATGCCGAAATACAAATACCAGAGGAACAGCGTCCGCGGATCCAGTTTGGCCAAAAACGTATTGCCGTTGCCATAGGCCGTGTTGAGCAGCTCGATTTTGACCCCTTCCACCGATACGCGGTCCATTAGCTTACGAACATACTCCATGCCCCGCCGCCTCCTTTCTCGACTCGTTCCAGCGCTGCGCGAATTCGTCTACCGTATAGCTGAGCGGCGTCATCCCCAGCCTGCGGCTGAGCTCCAAAATCTGCGGCGCCCGCAGCCCCGCTTGCTCCAGCAGTCCGGCATCGCCGAATACCGATTCCCGCGTTCCGTCCCGGATAATATCGCCCTGATGCATCACGATAATCCGGTTGGCCCATTCCGCTACCAGCTGCATATCATGAGTTGCCACAATGACTGTCTCCACATGCCGGTTCAACTGCAGCAGCAGGCGTGTGATGTCTTTGCGGGTCGCGATATCCAGGTTAGCGGTCGGCTCGTCCAGCAAAATCACCGACGGATTCATCGCGACTCCGATTGCCAGCGAAGCGCGTCGCTGCTGACCGCCGCTGAGCAGACGGCCGTCCCGGTGCTGCAGCTCGGTCAGCCCGAAGCTCTCGAGTATGGCGTCTACCTTCTCCTTATATCCCTCCACCCGGCGAGCCTTGAGAAAGAATTCAACATCCTTGCGGATCGAATCCTCAATGAACATCTCCTCCGGATTTTGATAAATGTAGGTCACTGTATTGGCAAGCTGCTCGGGCGTCGTTGCAGCCGTATCCATTCCTTTGACAACGATCCGGCCGCTTTCAGGCTTCGTTACCCCGGTGATCAGCCGCATGAAAGAGGATTTCCCTGCCCCATTGTTGCCAACGAGGGCCACCAGATCCCCTGTTCTGAACGTTACACTGACATCCCGAAGCACCATCTTCCGCTCCCGGCTCACCGTCCGGTAGGAGAAGCGGACATGCTTGGCTTCAATGATCGGGTTAGTATCTGTGTTATCGTCAGTGTTAGCTTGAGTAATACCAGCATCAGCATCAGCATCGAAATCAGCAGTGATTCCGATCCCCCCGCCGCTCTCCTCCTGGGGTTCCAGCTGCTGCAGCCGCTGAAAGTAAGCTGCCCCCTCGTCCAGCGTAATCGGGTACGGTGCATGATGCGGCAAACCAAGGTTGGCCCGACCAAGACTAGGCCAACTAACGTCCATCCCAGCAGAATTCCGTTCCCGGGCTTTAGCGATCTCGGCGGCGGCCTGGGTGACCTGAGGTGGATAAATGTGGCTGGACCGCAGCTGCTCCAGCTCTAGAAGCGCCTCCTCCACCGGCTTTGACCATACGGCCCGGCCTTGATCCATCAGCACGACCTGCCGGCAATACTCGGCAATAAACTCCGTATGATGCTCAATAACGATGATCGTTTTGCCATGCTGCTCGTTCAGGCTGCGCAGCAAATCGTAGATCTCCCTTGCATGGCAAGGATCAAGCTGGGCCACGGGCTCATCGATGATCAGGATATCCGGATCCAGCGAGATTGCTCCAGCAAGTGCCAGCTGATGCTTTTGCCCCCCGCTCAATTGCCAGATGAACTCCTTCGGATCCACTGTCAGATCCACCAAGTGCAATGCCCGCAGCCCGCGAGCCCGGTAATCCTCGAACCCATAATTCAGCGGAGCAAAGCTCGCGTCGTCCAGCACCGTCGGACGGATAAGCTGATTCTCGAAATCCTGGTAGACGTAACCTACATAACGCGACAAACGGGCAACATCATGCTCCAATGTCTGCAGCCCGTTCACCCGGACGCTCCCCTCAAAATCCCCGACATAATAGTGGGGAATCAATCCGTTCAGCGTCTTGCACAGCGTCGATTTCCCGCTCCCGTTGCCGCCGATGACGGCGACGAAATCACCGCGCTTAATCTGCAAGGACACCCCGTTAAGCACCGGAGCCTCCGCGCCCGGGTATGTAAAAGTCACGTTATCGATCGAAACGATCCAATTGGGCTCTGCTGTCTCTGCCTCCTGCAATAGTGTCCTGTCTTGATACATGCCCTAACCTCCACTATGTTTTAAATCCCGGTGCCTGCCGTACCCGAGCGTTTTCCTCTGCGAACCAGCAGCCAAATCGTAAGGCATGCCACCGCGGCAGCAGCGCCGATGCTTACCCAGATGAACCAGCTGCCGATACTCTCCAGAAAGTCGGCATCCCATTCAACGAGTGCCATGTCTGATTCAGCCAGGAATTCAGCTAAAGCGGCCAGAACGGCCAGTATTACGGAAACGACGATTAATCTGGGTGCCATAATTTCACCGAGTGAATATTTCATCTTATTATTTCTAGGCTTCATGCCAAGCAGCGGTTCGATTTTTCCATATAAACGAGGCACAAGGTACAACGTCGGCAGCAGCGCGAACAGAATGCCTGAGAACAATACATCGTTCAGAAAGGCCACTCCTTCAACCACCACAACGCTTTGCGCCAATCCCGGCACCGCCTCGAATTCCTCCACACCGATCCATACCTTGCCAATATCGACCGCGCAGCTGATAAATTGGTGAATGATGACTCCCATCATCGCCGCGACGCCAACCTGCCTGCGGTTTCGTGGATCGTTCACCAGCGTCCCGGCGATGAACATCGCCAGCGAGAATCCGATGAACTTCTCCAGCTCGCCAAGTCCGCCGAATTGTCCCAGCATGATCTCTCCGAAGATAACTTCGCCCAACGCTGCCCCGACCGCCGCGTAGAACGGATGGAACAAAATGCACAGCGTCAGCGGAATGAACGCGAAATATTCGACCGACAGCTCAATCGGACCCAGCCGAATCGACGGAATCAGCTCGGTGATCATATTCGACAAACCGTACAGCGACATTGATAGAATGAATACCATCATTTTCTGAGACTGGGTTAATACATACCTTTGCTTTAATTGAGCCACTAGCTTCCCCTCCTGGTTTCAGATAGCTCCACTATAGGAAGGAAATATTAATGCTGCTGCTATATCTTGTAAATCGTATGTAAAAATTATTTCATAAATTTGTTTAATGAAAAAAATATATCATTTCGAGCTAAATTCTCATTACCGCCCCCCTGCGGATATGTTAATCTAAAGCTATCAATTCATCCTTAGGAAGCGAGGTTACCCCATGAACTTGGACTGGAATTTAGAATCCTTATCCCCAGGTCAATATAAAATTGCCGACTATATCCAGAAGAACATGCAAACTGTCCTCTTTCTGACCGAACAGGAAATCGCGGACAACTTGGGACTCAGCATCGCCTCCGTATCGAGGTTTTGGCGTTCTGTCGGTTTTAAAAATATCAAAGATTTCAAAAACCAGCTCCGCGAGCATCTGGAGGTTACCCCTGCCGCCAAGATGAAGAACATCATGGATAGAGCCAACGCGGCATCCTTTCCCGGACAATTTCTTGCCTCCAGCATCGAACATCTGGAGAGCACGCTGCAGCATTATTCACAGGAAGCATTTGACGCCGCTGTGGATGCGCTTGTCACGGCGCGCAGAGTATATTTGTACGCTCCGGGTCCCTCGTCCGGCCTCGCCCAGTTGATGCATTACCGCCTCAGCCGCTTCGGCCTGTCCATCCATCGCCTTGATCGGGGGGGCAGCGAGCTGTTCGAGGATCTGCTCCATATAACAGGCGAAGACGTCGTTGTCCTTTTCGGTTTCGTCCGCTTGCTGCCGGAAGCCAAAGTGATCACAGACCATGCCAAACAATGCGGTTACCGCACAGTAATCATTACCGATCGCCTTGTCTCCGACTTCTCAGGCCAAAGCGACGTGACCCTGTATGCGAGCCGGGGCGAGATTTGGGAATTTCATTCGATGGTCGCTCCGACCTTCCTGATAGAGAACCTGATCGTCGCGGCCGGGATGAAAAACCAGGAGCAGCACCTGCGGAAATTAGAGCAGCTGAACCAGCTGCGTAAAAAATACGACCAGGAGTTGCCGCGATAAATGTTCACAATTTGTTAATGTATCCATCCATCCCCCACTCGCCGCATCAGGATTGCTTTCACCAGTTTTTCATACTTTTTCATCCCTCGGCTGGTGAAGATATCTGTTTACAAACACTACATATTGGGGTAATGTTAGTTGCAGACAACCAAATATAGTGGAAACGGGTGATCCAGTCTTATATGCAAGGCTGGGGCTTAAAAGGGAAGTGCGGTGCAAAGCCGCTGCGGTCCCGCCACTGTAATCGGACGCCAGGAGGGGCAGCAAACTGCACCTTAAACGCTTCGCCGGCAAGAAGCCACTGCAGAGGTTCACTGCTGCGGGAAGGCGCTGACGAAGAGTCCGGAAGCCAGGAGACCTGCCCGCTTCTAAGCGACACTAAATGAACCTGCGAGGAACAGGTAGGTGTCCGAATGCAGCTTACATAAACATCCAGCCTTTTTATAGGGATGATGCTGATGACTTTCAATATGCATACGGGCATTTCCAACCTTGCGATGGTTGGGAATGCCCTTTAAATGTTTATGATTATAATGTGTAGTTTTTCGGGAGGGAAACTTTGTTATGGCGATTATGAATCAGGTTTACACAAGCCGCCAAGATATGCTAGAGGAAGTTATTACATTAGGGGAAGAAATTGTGGAAAGCCGCAATCTCGAAGTGTTGCGGGAAAACGCCAATTTAAACGGCGAAAGCTTCTCCGGCAAAATGAGCAAGTTCGGCAGCGAGTACGCCAAGTGGTATGCAAACCACTTTGTGATGCCCAAACAGCTCGTTCAAGCGATTCAAGACAACTACGTATATGTGCACGATTTGGATCAATATGCGATCGGAACGACGAACTGCATTTTTATTCCGTTCGACAAGCTGCTGCGTGAAGGCTTCAATACGGGCAACGGCAGCGTCAGACCGCCGAACTCGATTATGACGGCGATGGCGCTTGTGGCGATTATTTTTCAATCCCAGCAAAATGCGCAATATGGCGGAGTATCCGCCAACAAGCTGGATCACGACCTGGCGCCTTATGTGACCAAATCGTTTATCAAATATTTCCGCAAGGGACTGGACTATTTCGATGAAGGCGATCAGGACGGAAATTATGGCGAGATTCATATGGCTCGCGGCGATCTTAGGGAGCAATATCCCCGGGCTTTCAAATACGCGGTTAAAGAGACCGAGACCGAAACGCTGCAGGCGTCAGAAAGCCTTGTCCACAATTTGAATACGATGTCGAGCCGCGCTGGCGGACAAATTCCTTTTACAAGCATTAACTACGGCACCTGCACTTCGCTGGAAGGACAGCTCGTCATCAGCTCCCTGCTTACCGCAACGATGCGCGGGCTGGGCAGCGGCGAAACACCGATCTTCCCGATTCAAATTTTCAAATGTAAGCAAGGCGTGAACCAGCAGCCGGGCGAACCTAACTACGAGCTCTTCCTGAAAGCGGCGGAATGCTCGGCCAAGCGGCTGTATCCGAATTTCGCCAACCTGGACGCCCCGCTCAATCTGATGTATTATGACCCGGCTAATCCGGATACAGAATTTGCTACGATGGGCTGCCGCACGCGGGTGCTGAGCGACCGGTTTGGCCGCAACCGCCTTTCCGGCAAAGGAAACTTATCCTTTAACACCTTGAACCTGGTCAAGCTGGGCCTCGAGCATGGCATTATGTTAGGACAGCGAAAAATCGCAGATGAACAAGGCTTCTACCGCGAGCTGGAGCGTTATATGGATATCGCTTTGGACGGGCTGCTGCACCGCTTCCAGATTCAATCGTCCCAGAAGGCGAAGGCCTCTGACTTTATGATGCGGGAAGGCGTATGGGAAGGCGGCGAGCAGCTTCATCCCGATGCACCGGTTGGAGAACTGCTTAAGCATGGCAGTCTGTCCATCGGCTTCATCGGGCTCGCGGAATGCATGAAAGCCATGTATGGCAAACATCATGGCGAAGATGACGACATATATAAGAAGGCTTATAACTTGATCGCCTTTATACGCGACTACTGCGACCGCCAGAGCGAGCGTCATAACCTGAACATTACTCTGTTCGCTACGCCAGCCGAAGGATTATCCGGCAAGTTTACAAAGAACGACCGCAAAACCTATGGGGAAGTTCCAGGTGTCGTTGATCGCGAATACTATACGAACTCTTTTCATGTTCCGGTATACTATGACATCAGCGCGGCTAAAAAAATCGAGTTGGAAGCATCGTTCCACGGGCTGTGCAATGCGGGGGCTATCTCCTACATTGAGTTGAACGGCAACGCCCGCAGCAATCCGGCCGCATTCCTGAAAATCATTCAGTTCGCGCTGTCGCAGCAGGTGAGCTATTTCAGCATCAATCATCCGATCGACCGCTGCTCCGGCTGCGGCTTTGAAGGAATTATTGGCGCTGTATGCCCATCCTGCAATGCCAGTGAGCAGGAAGTCCATATCCGCCGTCTGCGGCGGGTGACCGGTTACTTGACCGGAGATTTCCAGACCCGCTTCAATGCGGCTAAACAGGCCGAGGTCCGGGATCGCCTGAAGCATTCGACATGAACATTTGCGGCTACTACCCGGAATCGATTAATGAGGGCGAAGGACTGCGGGCAGCGCTCTTTATAAGCGGCTGTCGCCATTACTGCAAGGGCTGCTTCAGTCCGGCCACCTGGAATTTCAATTACGGCGAGCCGTTTACCCCGGAGCGGGAACGGGAAATCATCCGGGATATCGCCGGCAACCCGCTGCTCAGTGGACTGTCGATTCTTGGCGGAGACCCTTTTTTCTCGGCAGCAGAGGTCAGTTCTTTCCTTGATCGTTTGCGTGAGGCTACAGGGCCGTTATCCGTTTGGATCTACAGCGGATATACATTTGAGGAATTGAATCAAGACGCCGAGTCGCCGGAATACGGACTGTTAAGCCGCTGCCAAGTTTTGGTGGACGGGCGCTATGTCGATGAATTGCGGGACCCTTCCCTGCTCTACCGCGGCAGCTCGAATCAAAGGCTGATAGATATACCGGCAAGCCTTTCGCATCATAACGTTGTCTTATGGCAACCAACTTTCTCTTTCTAGCTGGCTGCCTTTCTAGTATAATTATGATCTGTATTTTATTTTTGTCGTCACAGGCGTTCTTTCATAAGCGAGTGTTCAAGACATCTTCCTTTTGATCGCAGCATTACAATTGTTGATCTTGGAGCTCCTCTATGAAGCGCCTCTTTTTTCGGCGAATATCTTCAATTTAAGCATTAAAAATTTGCAATATCACATTTGAATATCACTGCAACAATGATTGAAAAATGCCTATCCCATTTCAGGAAAGCGAGGAATATTAACATGCCTTCACTCGTAACGAAACCTAACAACCGCCAGCTTGCGTTCGACAATGACCGTCTCGGCATTTATGCCGACCGTATTCTGGAGGGATTACATACACTCAATAAGGAGCGTCTGCTGCGCGGCGTTACCGCCAAGCTGAGACATGATGCCGTCACTGGCGAGGAAATCAGCAGCGCCTTTACGATGTCCGCCCTGGAGCTCGTCACCAAGGACGAACCGGACTGGAAATTTGCCGCGGCCCGTGCCCTGCTCACTACTTTATATAAGAAGGCAGCGGTCAACCGCCGTTACAAAGCGTATCCGGAAGAGCCTTACGGATCGTTCTACCATCTCATTACCGAGCTGTGCAAAGCAGGCATCTACCGCGAGGAGCTGCTTGATTGCTATACGAAGGAGCAAATTGAGGAACTTGGAGAACTAATCGACCCGACCCGCGACCTGCTGTTCGATTATATCGGCCTGCTGACGCTCGCTGAGCGCTATCTGGCGACCGATTTCGACGGGCGTACGATGGAGCTGCCTCAAGAGCGCTACATGGTTATCGCCATGTACCTGATGCATCAGGAGCCTGCAGACAAGCGTCTGGACTATGTAAAAGAAGCCTACTGGGCGATGAGCAACATCTACATGACCGCAGCTACGCCGACGATGTCCAATGCCGGTAAAAAAGTCGCTGGACAGCTGTCCAGCTGCTTCATCGATACGGTGGACGACTCGCTGGAAGGTATTTTCGATTCGAATACAGATGTGGCCCGCCTCAGCAAAATGGGCGGCGGCATCGGCGTCTATCTCGGCAAGGTTCGCGCGCGCGGCTCAGACATCCGTGGACACAAAAATACCAGCTCCGGCGTTATCCCGTGGATTCGCCAGCTGAACAACACGGCGGTCAGTGTCGACCAGCTCGGCACCCGCAAAGGAGCCATCGCGGTTTATCTGGACGTGTTCCACAAGGATATCCTTGCTTTTCTTGACCTGAAGCTGAACAACGGCGACGAGCGGATGCGCGCGCATGACGTGTTCCACGGCGTCTGCCTCCCTGACCTTTTCATGGAAGCCGTCGAAGCTCGCGGCGAGTGGAATCTGTTCTGCCCGCACGAAGTGAAGAAAACGATGGGCTGGAAAGACGAGAACGGGCGCCCGCTAGGCCTGGAGGATTTCTACGACAAAGAAGCAGGCAGCGGCGAGTTCCGTGAAAAATACGAGGAAGCGGTCAATCATCCGACGCTGTCGCGAATTACAATGCCGGCGATCGATATTATGAAACGGATCATGAAATCACAGCTGGAGACAGGTACGCCGTACATGTTCTATAGAGACACCGTCAACCGCGCCAACCCGAACCGGGCGCACGGCATGATCTACTCTTCGAACCTATGCACGGAAATCATGCAGAACCAATCGCCGACCGTAGTAGAGCAAGAAGAGCTGGTGACCAAAGACGGGCAAACCCGTATTGTCGTTTCCAAAATCCCTGGCGATTTCGTTGTCTGCAACCTGAACTCGATCCACCTTGCCCGTGCCGTACCGGCTGGCGTATTGGATCGACTCGTTCCGATTCAGACACGGATGCTGGATAACGTTATCGACATCAACAACATTGAGGTGCTGCAAGCTCAATACACGAACAGCCAATACCGGGCGATCGGGCTCGGCACCTTCGGGCTCCATCATTTGCTAGCCCTAGAAGGCATCCGCTGGGAATCCGACGAAGCCGTTAAATACAACGACGATCTCTATGAGAAAATCAACTACCTGCTGGTCAAATCCAGCATGGAGCTGGCTAAAGAGAAAGGCCGCTATCCGAAGTTCGCCGGCTCGGATTGGGAGAACGGCAACTACTTCACGCACCGGAATTACACCGACGGTACCCGCGAGGGCAAGTTCGTAACGACCGAGCAATGGCGCGAGCTGGCGGAGGATGTCAGCAAAAACGGCGTGCGCAACGCCTGGATGTTCGCGATTGCGCCGAACGGCTCGACTTCGATCATCGCTGGTTCTACTGCGAGCATCGATCCGCTGTACGAGCTGCTCTCCTACGAGGAGAAGACGACGTACAAAGTCGCCAACCCGGCGCCGGATCTGTCCGAGAAGACGATCTGGTACTATAAAACGGCTTTCCTGATTGACCAGCACTGGTCGATCGATATGGCCGGAGCCCGTCAGCGCCACGTCGACCAAGCGCAAAGCTTCAACTTGTACGTGCGCCCGGACATCAAGGCGACGGAATTCCTGGATCTGCATCTGCATGCCTGGAAGGCCGGCCTGAAGTCGACATACTATGTTCGCAGCCGCGCGCTGACGATTGAAGAGTGTGAGAGCTGCGCCAGTTAATTATCCCATCCCACCCAAACCCTCCCTTGTCGTAAGGGAGGGCCCCCGAGGGCCCGCTGCCCTCGGGACTCCCGCAAACTGGGGGAACGTTGGAGTTAGAGAGGCGCTCCTGCTCGCTGTTCCCTTCGGGAATGCGCTATGGAATTGTGCGTGGCACGCTTTTCCCCCTTCGGGTACGTCTTACTTTAGGCGCACCCGGGTTACCTGAAAACACGCTGCGGGGGACTGCTGCTGTCGAGCACCCGAGGTAGTTCGTGCAACTGGGCCGCTTGCCGCCCTGACGGGCCCGCTCTACGGTGGCGCTCCTGCATGGGAGCGGACTACTGCTAGGGGTGGTTCGTTGTGGGGCTGCGTGCTGGGGGGCGCTGTCCCCTGCGGGGATTCGCTTAGGCTAGTGCGGGGCATGTGGGGAGAGCTTCGAAGAACTTTTGGCCATTGCTTCGATGGGCCCTGGAGTGGACTGCTGCTATGAGCGGTTCGTTGTGGGGCTACGTGCTGGGGGGCGCTGTCCCCTGCGGGGATTCGCTTAGGCTGGCTCGAGGCATGAGGGTAGAGCTTCGAAGAACTTTTGGCCATTGCTTCGATGGGCCCTGGAGTGGACTGCTGCTATCGGAGGCTCGTTGTGCGACTACGTGCTATGGGGCGCTGTCCCCTCCGGGGATTCGCTTGGGCTGGTGCGGGGCGTGTGGGGAGAGCTTCGTAGACCTTTGGGCGATTGCTGCGAGGAACTTAGGGGCTCAAATTAACTGCTACTAATGTGATTTTTTAAAATAACATCAAATCTTTGAGGAGATGAGATCATTGCAACTGCAAACGATTTTTAATACGGAGGCACCGAACAAATCAACTCGTATCATTAACGGAGAGTCCTCAGGTATCCTGAATTGGAACGACATCCGCATGCCGCATATGTACAAGCTGTACAAAGTACTGCTGCTGAACCACTGGATTGCGGACGAGATTCCAATGAGCAAGGATGCGCAGCAATTTCCGCTATTGGCTCCCGAGGAGCAGCGCACGTTCAAGATCAATATTTCGCTGCTGGCAGTACTGGATTCGATGCAGACGATGTTCGTTGGAGACGTAAAACGTTATTTCACGGATTCTTCGCTTGAAGCGATTTCCGCTATTATCGCTCAGCAGGAGGTCGTGCATAACCAGTCATACTCCTACGTGCTGTCCTCGATCGTATCGGAGCAGGAGCAAAAGGAGATTTTTGAATATTGGAAGCATGATCCCGTGCTGCTCGACCGGAACAAGTTCATTTCGGAAATTTACCAGAACTTCCGTAATGAACAGTCTCCTCAGACGTTCTTTGAAGCGCTCGTAGCGGATCTCATTCTCGAAGGGATTTTCTTCTACAGCACGTTCGCCTTCTTTTACAATCTGGCACGCGACCAGAAGATGATGGGTACGAGCCAGATGATTTCCTACATCCAGCGTGACGAGAATCAGCACTGCTACTTCTTTGCCGAGGTGTTCAAGCAGCTGCTGCTCGACTGCCCGGAGCTGAATACGAAGGAAAACATCGACTACGTATACCGCACGATCGACCGGGCGGTGGAGCTGGAGACCAACTGGGCGCACTATACGCTCAAGGAAGTCCGCGGCATCGACTTGAACGAGTTGTCCGATTACATCAAATACATTGCCAACAAGCGCCTGGGCCTGATGGGACTGGAGAAAGCATACCAAGGCGTAGACGTGAACTGCATGCCATGGATCAAGCCGTTCTCGGACGAAGCGCTGAACGCGACGAAGACGGACTTCTTCGAAGCCAAATCCCGCAACTACGGCAAGGTCGGCGACGACAACGGATTCGACGATTTGTAAAATAGTACAGCACCCCACGAATCATCATTGGCCACTTCCCATATAAGGAAGTTCCAATAGAGATTCACTGGGGTGCTTTTTTTGGCTGCCTGCAGTCGGATTCTTTCCAAACAGGCTAATTTAACCGATTCAAGCCTCCTCGTTGCCCGTATTCCCGCGGTAGTGATGCCGATGCGGCGTGCTTCCGTCTACTGTCGTATATCCTTCGAAATAATGATAATGTCCGCCCCCAGGCAGCGGGATCGCCTGTCCTGTCGTCCCTCTAATCTTGTGAGTGTGGCCTGCATTAAAAGAAGTCACTGCACAGTAATTGTGTACGTGCTGAACCCCGCTTGGAGCCGGTTCCGTTCTGCCCGCATAATGGTGCTTATGTCCAACATCAAAGGATGTCTCCCCTGCAAAAGGGTGAACATGCACAGGTCTCCCATTCCAAGACGTAATATACAGCTTATGCGAGTGCTCAGAATCGGAACCATCCTCCCTATGGACAACAAAGCCAGTCACAGGTATCTCCAACAAAAACTCCCCTTTTCATTGTGATACTGAATTGTATACCGGGGAGCAGCGGAGAGTTCGGTTGTTTGATATATTCATCCTCTATGAAGCGGCTGCTGCAGCAGCTATCCTTACCTGTTGACTCTTACGCTGCTTCATACTTTATAGTATCGGGGGTATCGCTTAAGAGGTGCTTAGGAGTTATCCATCAGAAAGGAACGGAATCACTTGCCAAGGAGTTAGCTGTATACAAGAACAGCTTCTGGGCTCCGGGGCAGCCACCTAGATACAGAGGATTTAGAATATCCATCGAAGTGATCAAGGAAGTGCGAGAAGTTAGAGGTTTTTACCGGAAATCAGAATTATATGTTTGGTGACGTCATTGCGGGTTGTTTACTAAATAAATCATTAGCAGCAAACCTACATCTTCCTCAAAAAAGGGGCTAAAATAGCCCCTCCCATTTGAACAGTACCCGTGCTAGTTATATCGGTTTACGAGCCACGATAAAAAAACGGTGCTCCCGGCTCTCGACGCATCCGTCCTGCTCCAGCTTCTTCTGCAGCTCACACAGCTTCTCAAAGCATCGATCCACAGAAAACCCGGCAAACTCCCACTCGATCACCTTCGCAAAATACACCAGCGCCCCGATATCCAAAAACCGGAGACGAGGGAAGCATTCATACTGCTCCATGACCTTAAATCCAGCCCGCGTTAACTCATGAACCGCCTGCTTCAGGCCGAACCCGGTTTCCGTAGTCATCCCCGCCTCCCCAAGCAGCCAACGGGACAGCTCCCGGTTGTTTAGCCCGCCTACCTGTTGGGTAATGAACCAGCCGCCCGGCTTCAAGACTCTATCCAGCTCCTGTACCGAATAGGCTTCATGACGATTGATCACCAAGTCGAAGAACCCGTCTTCAAAAGGCAGGCTTGCATCATCGAACACCTGTCTGACCTCGATCCCCCAAGCAGGCAAGATAGCGAGGCAAAGCTCGTAATTCGGCGGATACGCCTCCGTCGCATACGTTCTTCCCCTTGGGGGATGGAGCGACCGCAGAAACTCCCCGCCTCCGGTTCCCATGTCCAGCATAACGCGGTCTTCATTGATATGAGCCAGCACCGCAGCTTTATAATCCCAGGGCAGCTCCTCTTCCGCTACTCGCCCAGCCAAAGACGAGAAATCCCACCCCTGAAAGCTCTTTTCTTCGTCCTTTTTCCACGCTTCTCGTAATCTCTCCAGATTCATCTGACATTCCTCTCTTATGAATTTCGCTAAAAACAGAATAAATCATCTATCTAGCCTAAACCGCAGAGAGGTGCAGCTGCCGGATAACAATAACAAGCCTATCAGCCCGGTACAAACGGTTATCCGCTACATTGCAGCTGCACCGGGCAGTTACCGTATTTCCTCACCATGCCTAAAATCATCGATTACTCACCCCATGAATTTTTTATGTATTAAATAGTTAACTGTCATAACTCAAATCAGTATCTATACTCAGAATAACAAATTATACAAAAGATAGGAGTTACATGAATTGAAAAAAACCATACTCATCAGATCCTTAGTAACGATCCTTTTCCTATTGATGACCGTTTCCTTCTTCTACAGCCAATACCAGCTCCGTTATGGTCAAACAGTCTATACCTTCGATATAGAGACCGAGGATTTATACTTTAGAGACATCGAAATTGTTGCATTTTCTCCTTACGCTTTGTTTGTTTCGGGACCCTCCTTGGAAATCAACGGTGAAAATAAATCATTTGACGGGATAAGCTTCATGTTCTCTATCGGCGACACTATGATCCTATCGCGAAGCCAGGGGGGCGATCCCTTTACTACGCCAGGTGCAGCCAACGGCAAAGAGTACTCGCGTATCGGTAACTTGCTTCAGGATATCCACGTTCATAAGCGGGATTCCCTGCAGGTGGAGATTCATTACACCGTAAACGGTGAACGCAAAGAGACTATGAGAGAAATTAAATTAAGCGATGTAACAAGGCCTTTCAGCTACAATAAAAATAAGCTCGTATATTTACGATAATTTTTTGATCTGCCAAAGTATGCAATGCAAAAAAGTTGAAGGAGCCGCCGCAGTTTCTCACTCCAGCAGTTCCTTCAGCATACGTTCCCGTCCGTTCATGAACTCCTTCATGATGACGAAGTGATCCGTCTCCTCCAGCGTCGCCTCGCGAATCCCCTCCGGGGTTAGCTGGTAAATCACGCTGTCCGGGTAGGCCATGATGATCGGCGAATGCGTGGAAATAATCAGCTGCGAATACTCACTGACGAGCTGATGAATCCGCGACAGCATCGCCATTTGACGGTACGGGGACAAGGCGGCCTCGGGCTCGTCCATAATATACAGGCCCCTTCCGCGAAACCGATTCATGAACGCCGCAAAAAACGATTCGCCATGCGACATCATGTGTAACGGCTTGCCGCCGTAGGAATCCACTACAGAAGGCCCGCCTCCCTCCTCATCCAGCCGCCCGATCTCCGTGGCCAGATTATAGTAGCTCTCCGCCCGGAAGAAGAAGCCGTCCCTCGGCTTGCGAACGCCCCTCACCAGACGAATATATTCATGCAGCTCGGAATGCGTCTCGGCGGTCGAGAAGTTGAAATTCAGCGTCCCGCCCTCCGGGTTGAAGCCAAGAGCGACGGCGATCGCCTCCAGCAGCGTCGATTTGCCCATGCCGTTTTCGCCGACGATATAAGTAACTCTCGGGTGGAATTCAAGCCGCTCCAAGTCAGCAACCGCCGGCAGATGAAAAGGGTACTCCCGAAAAGACGGCACTTCCTCCCGCCGCAGCGCGATGCTGCGCAAGTAGGCATCCATTTTCGACAGACCGCTCATAGGCTACCCGTCCTCTCCTTGCAAAGTCCCGTGATACAGCTCGCTGTAGAAGCCCTCCTGCCGCAGCAGTTCCTCATGGGAGCCCTGCTCGATTAGCCGGCCGTCCTTCAGCACGAGGATTGTATCGGCCTGACGGATCGTATTGAGCCGGTGCGCGATGACGAAGCTTGTTCTGCCCCTCATTAGGTGCTGCAGACCCTCCTGGATTTTGAGCTCCGTCACCGTGTCGATGCTGCTGGTCGCTTCGTCCAGCACGAGGATCGACGGATTGGCGAGGATCGCCCGCGCGATCGCCAGCAGCTGCCGCTGTCCCTGGCTGATGCCGCTGCCGTCCGCATCGAGCATTTTATCGTAGCCGTCCTGCAGACGCATAATGAAGGAATGCGCATTCGCCAGGCGCGACGCCTCCTCTACCTCCTCATCAGTTGCATCGAGCCGCCCAAAGCGGATATTTTCCCGGATCGAGCCCTTGAACAGGAAAGAATCCTGCAGCACGAACGCCATATGGGAACGCAGGCTCTCCCGCCGGATCGATGTAATATCCCGGCCATCGACCGTAATGACCCCTTTTGACGGATTATAGAAGCGGGACAGCAGTTGGATCAGCGTCGTTTTGCCAGCCCCCGTAGGGCCCACCAAGGCGATCATCTCCCCCGGCTTCGCCTCAAAGCTGATCCCCTCCAGCGTATCGCCGCCCTCATCATAGGAGAACGATACGTCCGAGAACCGGACAGCGCCCTCCACCTGCTGTAGCGTGACCGCTGCTCCTTCGTCCCTTTCCTCAACCTCTTCGTCCATCACCTCGAACACCCGCTCCGCCCCGGCAATCGCCGATAGCAGCGTGTTCCACTGGTTCGCCAAATCATTGAGCGGCCGGGTGAACTGCCGCGAATACTCCACAAAGACGATGATCACCCCGACAGTAATCGCCCCACGGATCGCCAGAATGCCGCCAACCCCCGCGACCAGCGCAAAACCCAGGTTATTTAGCGCATTCATCAGCTTCGGAATGAAGCCCGAAATCGTCTGCGCCCAAAATCCCGATTGCCGGATCGCATCGTTGCGCTCCCGAAACTCGCGCATTACCCGCTCCTCTTGCGAGAAAGCTTTGATGATCCGCTGACCCGACAGCGTCTCCTCGATATAACCGTTCAGCTCGCCCAGATTTTTCTGGCGCTCCTTATAGAGCGGGCCTGTCCGGCGCGTAATCCAGCGCATTCCGAGCATCATCAGCGGCACGATCATAAACGTCAGCAGCGTCAGCAGCGGGCTGAGATACAGCATGACCGCCAGCGTCCCGATCAGCGTCAGCACACTGGAGAAAATCTGAATCGCCGAGCTGTTCAGCGTCGAGCTGACATTGTCGATATCGTTCGTCAACCGGCTCATAATCTCGCCCTGCTGCCTGGTTCCGAAGAACGGAATGGGCAGCCGGTGAAGCTGGCGGAACAGATCGATCCGCATGCGGTACACCGTCTCCTGGGCGATCTCGATCATCCAAATATTTTGCAGCCAGGAACTCAGTGAGAATCCGATATACACTGCCCCTAATCCTGTTAAAAATAACACCCACGGCGCTCCCCCGCCCCCTGCGAGGAAATCATCCACGGCAACGCCGATCAAATACGGTCCCAGCAGCGCCAGCGCCGAGCTGGCCACCACCATCAGCAGGACGAGCGCCAGCTTCGCCTTACGCTGGGCCAGATACTGCCAAATGCGCCCAAGTGTCCCCGACCAGTTCTTTGCCTTGGCCTCTGGCTTGCGCCCCGCGGCGGAACCCGCGGTTTTAGCATCCAGCTTCGGATAAGGGTGCCGGAACGGTTCAACGAAGGTTTTGAGCATGCTGCGACACCTCCCCGTACTGAGATTCGTAAATCCGCCGATACAGCGGAGATTCCGCCATTAACTCCTCATGACTTCCCTTGGCGATAAGACGCCCTTCGTCGAGCAGCAGGATCAGATCGGCCGACGTGGTGGAGCTGATTTTTTGCGTTATGAGAAAAGTAGTGCAGGATAATTGCGTTAGCTCCTCCAGTAAAGCCGCCTCTGTCCTTACGTCCAGCGCGCTCGTGCTGTCGTCCAGAATGAGGATCGCCGGCCGGCGCACCAGCGCCCGGGCGATCGACAGCCGCTGCTTCTGTCCGCCGGACAAATTCACGCCGCGCTGCCCGAGCATCGTGTCGTATCCATGAGACAGCCGCTTGATCGTCTCGTGAATTTGCGCCTGCTTGGCCGCGTTCACGATTTGCTCCACGCTCGCATCTTCGCGGCCCCAGGCGATATTGTCCCGCACCGAGCCCGAGAACAGCATGACCTCCTGCGGGACATAGCCGATCGCCCCGCGCAGCTGCTCCGGCTCCATCTGGCGGATATCGCGTCCGTCGATGCGGATCGTTCCGCCCGTCGCCTCATGCAGGCGGGGAATCAGTTGAACGAGCGAGGATTTGCCCGATCCGGTAGCCCCCATGATCGCGATCCGCTGCCGAGGCTTGGTCTCAAAAGAGATCTCCTGCAGCACCCGGATATCGCTGGCCGGGTAGCTGAAGCTTACCCTGTCAAACTGCACCTCGCCCTGGATCGAAAAGGAGGCCTGCTTGTTTGCTGGTGCCGCAGCGGCTGCAGTTGCTACCTCGGCTGCAATTGGTGCCTCGGTTGCTGCAACTGGTGCCTCGGTTGCCGCAGTTGGTGCCGTAGCTGATGCAGCCGGAGCCTCGGTTGCCACAGTCGGGGACTCGGTTGCTGTTCCGTCCGCCCCTGCCCCGCCTACCTGTGCGCCGCTCCCTGCTCCATCAGCGCCTGCCTGCCGGGAGTTTCTCTGCCTCTCACGGACTGTACGGGCTCCCCGACCCTTGTCCACTAACACAGCTTCAGCACCCGCTGTTCCCTCGGCCTCTTCCGTGTTGAGCACCTCGACGACCCGTTGGCCGGAAGCCGCCGCCCGCGAATAAGAGCTGATGATCCACGACAGCGCGGACAGCGCCCCGATCGTGCGTAGCGAGTAGTTCAGTACCGCCACCACCTCGCCCGTTGTGGCCTGTCCCGTTGCGATATCCATGCGGCCAAACCACAGGATCGCGATAATTCCGCCGTTCATCATCAGCAGCATAAGCGGCATCGTCGTCTCGGTCAGCCGCAGGGCGGAAACGGTGCCCCGCATCAGGTCCTGGCTTCGCTGCTCAAACCGCTTCATTTCATGACCGACGCGAACGAACACGCGAATAAGCCGCATGCCAGTCAGATTCTCCTGGATGACCCCGTTCACCGTATCCATCCGCTGCTGCACCGCGCGGAAGAGGATAGAAGCTTTTTTCATCATCCAAGCAATGAAAATCGCCAGTACTGGCGCCGTCACCGTCAGCAGCAGACCCAGCTTCACATTGACGATCAAAGCCATAATGACGCTCCCCGTCACAACAAGCGGGACGCGCGTCGCAAAACGCAGGCTCATGAACAGCATTTCCTGCAACTGTGTAATATCACCTGTCAGACGCGTAATGAGCGACGAGGTCGGAAACTTGCTGAATACCGCGTAAGAAAAAGACTGTACTCGCTCATACAGCTTATCGCGCAAATCATAGCCGAACCCCTGGCTGGCATGGGACGCAAAAAAAGAGCTGGCCAACCCGGCCGCAAAAGCAAGGAGCGCGCTCACAGCGAGCACGCCTCCCCATAACCATACGACGGACAGATCCTCCTTGGCGATCCCGTCATCAATAATGCGGGAAATGAGCAAGGGCTGGATCAACTCGACGAACAGTTCGATCAACATCATACAGATTGCCGAAATGGCAGCAATCCGGTATTTTTTTATAAAGGATAAAATTGTAGCCATATGCTTACCTCCGGATGAGTTCCGCCTGACTTCGCACTCTAGCTCGTTGTTCTTGTTGCCGCAGCTTATTTGTGTGATCGTGTTTTGTGCTTGGTGCTTGGTGTTTTGTGCTTAGTGCTGGGTGTTTTGCGTCTTCTGCTTTAAGCTATGTGCTTTGTGCTTTTGTGTTTTCGTCGTTTGCTTTACATCTTGTGTTCTGTGTTTGACGACTTGAGCTTTTCATCTTGTGCATCTTGTGCTTTTTGTTTTACATTTTGTACCTTGAGCTTTGTACTTTTTGCTTTGCTTGATCAGTAGCTTGCGTCAGCAAATCAACAGTTTTTGTTAATCTCCGCCTTGTATCCCCGCCACTTTCCAAGCACCCCCTGCTATTCGACCGACTTCAACGCCTCAATCATATCGATATGCTTGAGCTTAAAGTGCATGAACAGCATAACGATGCCCGAGAACAGCAATGTCAGCACCGATGCATACACGTAGCTCAGCCATTTGATCGTAGGGCTGAACATCATCATATCGATTTCCGCCGTCTGTAGCACGAAGCTGTGCAGCCAGATGCCGAGGAAGTTCCCGACCACGATACCTAGGAAACTGAGAATCAGGTTCTCGCGGTAAATATACATCGTCACTTCCTTGTCGTAGAAGCCGAGCACCTTAATGGTCGACAGCTCGCGCACCCGCTCGGATACGTTGATGTTCGTCAAATTGTACAGTACGACGAATGCCAGGGCCGCCGCAGAAATGATGAGCACGACCATGACAACGTCCATGCTTTTGAGCGTATCGGTGAACGCTTCGCCCACGCCGCTGGAGAACTTCACGAGTGCTACGCGCTCCAAGGCCATCAACTGCTCGCCAAAACGATCCTCCCATTCCTTGCTCGCATCGCTCGACAAAACCAGCTCTGTGTTATATTCCGGCTCTTTGCCGAAAATTCCTTCATAATACGACGGAGTCATATAAACGAAATGCATCGCGTAGTTCTCCGTAATTCCGGCCACCCGCACCTCAAAGGGCTCATTCTCCTTGTTTTGCAGCGTCAAAGTATCGCCCGGCTGCAGGCTGTAGAGCTTCGCCAGCTTTTCGGTCACGATCGCTCCCTGGTCCGTCAGCTCCCGCCGCTCGCCGCTTTTCCGGTCCTTGAGCACGATGAAGCGGTCAAACTGTTCCGTAGTTTCGGGAACAAATACAGTCACGTCCTGATTGTTGACCCCTTTGGCCGTCGCGGTCATCGTATCCTGCGCCACATGCCGCGTATCCGTAACTTCAGGCGTCGCCGTCAGCAGAGCTTCGTACTCCTCTTGCTGCTGCGCATCCGCGCTGTTCTCATTGAATGCGATAAGCGCGTTGTACTTCATGATCTCCCTGTATTGCAATCCAGCGATATCTCCGATGGAGTCCTTCAGGCCGAAACCTGTCAAAATGAGCGCCGTACAGCCGGCCACCCCAAAGACAGTCATGAACATCCGCTGCTTGTAGCGGAACAAGTTCCGCGCCGTCACTTTGCCGATAAAGCCAAGCGTCTTCCAAACAAACGCCAACCGCTCCAGCAAAATCCGCTGCCCGCTTTTCGGCGCCTTCGGACGCATCAGCACGGATGCGTTGCTCCGCAGCTCTACCCTTGTGGCGATCACGGCGGTCACCGTCGTACAGAGCAAGGCCACGATGATGGATAGCAGGCTATAGCTCGGATAAAAACTCTTCCGCAGATCCGTCAAATTATATAAAGTCCCGTAGGCGTCATTAATAATCGTCGGGAGGAGCGTAAAGCCGATCGCCAGCCCGGCAGCCGAGGCCGCAAGGCTGGCCAAGGTGCCGTACACGAGGAACTTCGCCATAATATCGGCGTTCCGGTAGCCGAGCGCTTTGAGCGTCCCGATCTGCAGACGCTGCTCCTCGACCATCCGGGTCATCGTTGTCAGGCTGACCAATGCGGCGATTAAGAAAAAGAATACTGGAAAAGCCGTCGCGATCGCATTGAGCCGATCCGCATTATCGCTGTATTCCGCATAACCCGGATTACTGCTGCGATCCAGCACGTAATACTTCGGCAGCTTCAGCTCATCAATCTGCTCCTGCCCGTCGGCCAGCTTCTGCTCGGCATCCGCAATGTCCTTCTCGGCCTTGGCCTTCTCCGTCTCATATTCGGCCAGCCCCTTATCGTACTCGGCCTGGCCTTCCCCCAGCTCGCGCTTCGCCTCCGCCAGCTTGGCCTCGCCCTCCTTGCGGCTTTCGGCCAGCTTCGCCCGGCCTGCCTTGAGCTCGGCCTCGCCGGCAGCCAGCTTGCGCTCTCCCGCGACGAGCTGCTGCTTCCCGGCGGCCAGCTCCTTCGCGCGGCGGTCCAGCTCCTGCTGCGCCTGCTCCAGCTGAGCCGCGGCCTGCTTCAGGCCCTGCTCGAAGCCGGCGATCACCTGCTTGAACGCCGCCGCATCCACGCTGCCGCTGACGTAGCCCTCGGCGGCTGCGCCGAGCTGGGCATCGGCGGCCTTCGCGGCCGCCACGGCCTGCTGCTTCTGCGCCGCGGACAGCGCGTCCGGCGGAGCGCTCGCGAGCTGGCTCAGCGACTGCACAAGCTGCCGCCCTTGCTCGAGCCCTGGCGCCGCACTGGCCCGCTCCGCCTCCAGCTTCGCCTGGCCCGCCTTGAGCTGGGCCTCGCCCTCGCTAAGCGCGGTGCGGTTCTTCGCCAGCTCGGCCTTGCCGGCAGCCAGCTCCTTCGCCGCTTTATCGAGCTCGGCCTGCCCCTTCGCCAGCTCGCGCTCCAGCTTGGCTGCGCCTTCCTCGTAGTTCATGCGCCCCTCGTCCAGCTTCGCTTTCGCATCCGCAAGCTTCGTCTCGGCATCGGCCAGCTTCGCCTTGCCGTCCTCGATTTGCCGCTTAGCGTCATCGAGCTTCTCCTGTCCCTCGGCCCGCACCTCTTCCAGGCGCAGCTCCGGGCGGGCGGCCAGCGCCTGCTCCAGAGCGGCTTTATGCGCCTCAACACGATCATCGTATTCCGGCGTATAAGCCGTCATACCCGCGGTATCCGCAAAACCAATGTAAGCTTCGGTATATACCTTTAAGCTGAAGTCTTCCTCCGGAACGACGACAAAAGCATCCGCCGTCCCCTTGCCAATCCGGCTCGTGCCGCGGCCGCTTTTTTCGATATACTGCGGACTCTTCATCAGGCCGACGACCGTATAACTGGTCCGGTGGAACGAATCCTCCAGCTTGGCATCCGGGTTCGGGTTAGTGAACGTGATCGTATCCCCCAGCCCAAACGCTTTCGTCATGTTATGCTGAGCATCGATAGCGATTTCCCCCGGTGCTTCCGGCAGCCGTCCCTCGATGATTTCATAGCCGTTCAATGCGTTGTTTTTGGAATAAGAAAATACTTTCGCAATAAGCCCGCTGTCCCCGAGGAACACGTCCTCGCTATATCCCGGCTGGATGATGCTTACTCCAGGCTGCTTGCGCAGTACTTCAAGATCTTCCTCCGTCAGCCCGTAGGTCGATTGGACTTTAAGATCCATAAGCTGATGTTTGTTAAAATAATGATCGGCCGTATCCAGCATATCCGGCCCGGTAGCCTTAATGCCTGAAAAAAAGCCGACCCCCAACATAATAATGGCAAAAATCGATAAAAATCTCGCCTTCGTCTGCCAGATTTCTCGAAAAATATCGCGCCACAACGCTTTTTTACTCAATGTCATTTACCCCTTACCACTCGATCTCATCCACCGATACCGGGTTCGGATTCAGCGTCACGCGGCGAACCTTGGCGTTATTAATCTCAATTACCCTGTCCGCCATCGGCGCAATCGCCGAATTGTGGGTAATGACGATCACGGTCGTTCCCGTGTTGCGGCAAGTATCCTGCAGCAGCTTCAGCACCTGGCGGCCAGTATTGTAGTCCAGCGCGCCTGTCGGCTCGTCGCACAGCAGCAGCTTCGGCTGCTTGGCAAGGGCGCGGGCAATCGCCACACGCTGCTGCTCCCCGCCGGACAGCTGGGCCGGGAAGTTGTTCAGGCGCTCGCCGAGCCCTACATCCCGCAGCACCTGCTCCGCATCGAGCGCCCGCGGCGAAATTTGCGACGCCAGCTCCACGTTCTCCTTGGCCGTCAAGTTCGGCACCAGGTTGTAAAACTGGAACACGAACCCAACGTCATGGCGGCGATATCCCGTCAGTTCCTTGCTGCTGTACTTGGCTATGTCTTTCCCGTCGACGAGCACCTCGCCTTCATCCGCCGTATCCATCCCGCCGAGGATGTTGAGCACCGTGGATTTCCCCGCTCCGCTCGGCCCAACGATAATGGCGAACTCGCCTTTCTCAATTTCGAGATTAATTCCATCATTGGCGACGATCGTCGTCTCGCCCATTTGATAGCGCTTATATTCATTTCGGATCGTAACAAAACCCATCCTCTGTCCCACCTTTTGTCTATGATGCACTTGCACATATGGCGTATTTACTATTGGTTTTTTCAGCGTTTAAACCTTTGTCCCTAGTGTATCACAACAAAAATGGCAAGCAAAAAAAGATGCCGCAAGGGCATCTGAGCGCCAGAAAGCACCGTTCGTGCAATTTCATACAATGAAGTGATTTACATTTATTCGCCGGATGAGATTGCCGCTGCCTCCCTATAAAACGATATACAAAAAAAATGCAATGGCCGCAAAAAGAAGTCCCATGAACAATAACGTCCTTATCGTTTCCTTCGCGCGGTTTCTATTCCGGACAATGTAAAGCCCTCCGAGCCCGATGATGATAATATATGTTGCTGCAATCCAAAGCAGACCAGATAATGATTTCATAATGCGCCTCCCATGTTTCCATATCGCGTCCTCCACCTTTTAAGCGTCGGTTGGAACAATCCCATTTGGGGCTATATTGTTATTTTACCATTTACTCCTATGATATCACTTGCTTTTTTTGCGTAAATATATTTCATCACAACTCGTAAAATTCTATGTTTATTATATTGCGTGGTGTTACGTTATGTATTATAATATCGGTAAAGTTATTAATTTACAAGGGAGGGTTTCAAATGTCTCAGCTTTGTCGTGAAAAGCTGCTTAAAAGTATTCAAGCGGTCCATCTGGCTACTATGAACTATGCAAATTGTCTTTGTGAGGACATTTCTGAAGAAGATAAGGAAGTGTTTTTTCGATTCGGAACAGAGCTTTCTTTTCAACTCAAAGAACTGCGCAGGCTTTATACAACCTTGTATGGAGTAGATCCATTGAGCGGATTTGCTCCGATCCCTTCAACTTGCAGCTGTACTGAACAAAGTTCCTCATCCCGATAAACTGGCAACCTAAACTAACAACAATAATGCAGATCAGACACCTCTTCAATAAACTCCTATTTAATAAAGGCAACTTCGGATTTATCCCGGAGTTGCCTTCATGTTATATAAACTAGTACGACGGAGCGAACATCATTGTATAGTACATGTATGTAGCATAGAATCATTCGTAAGAACATTAAAAGGTTGCAAATCTTTTTCATTTTCAATGAATTTTTGTAAATATTTACACTCCAATTTATACTATGATTATTTATTATCGATCTTCTGACACGAACCCTCATATTATTTTGTAAGTAAAGAATGGAGTGGTATCATGATAAAATATAAATTAATTTTACCTAGTACTTTTTTGGCTATTTCATTAACAGCTTGTACTTTTGCACCCAACTCGGCAAGTCAACTACCCAGTTCAAACCAGACCGTCCAGTCCACAGCTCCCCAAAAAATTTTATTTAAAGATGAGAACGATGGAACATCAGTAAAGGAGCAAAAGCGGCTAAATATTTATTCGGTACCTGACCATATTTTGCAAAATAAAGTTACAGAAATCCCCTACTATGCATTCGGAGAAATAAGCTTCGTTACAGAAGAAGATATTAACAGCGTTAATGAAGGACACTCTCCATGGAAAGCTACTCCCCTGTTGTCAGCAGAACTATTGACTACAAATCTAATTCCAACAAACATAAATAAAGATCAAGTTTCTTACGTGGTTACAAAACAGTTGAATCCCAATAAAGCAAATGAAATAACTACTGTGGAAATGAACATACCTGGTGCTGGAGTGTATACAATTACTTTGCAATACCCTGAAAATAGTCCGATCAGCTTTATTACTCAAATTACTTTTGTGTCTGAAAATAATTCACAATGATTCCAAACCTTTAGCTTCACTTGTGTTCCAAGATCTTTGCCTTTATCAACTCAAATATAACTGTAGGCAGTAGAAAAACAATTTCTTTTGGATGTTCCCGCAAAATCAATCTCCAATATCCTTCAACTTGCTTCAAAGCATTTGAAGTCCATCTCCCCTAAGCCCCCCTCATCCATCCTACTCTTTGTCTCTTCCCATGCCATCTCTCCGGCAGTTTGGAGAATATTTCCCTATATACAGAAAAAACGGAGACTTTCGGTCGTTCCAGGGTCCGACTATTCCGCCTTTATAAAAACTTCCTCGCCTATTGTGGCATACTGCAAATTAATACAAACAATGATTGTTATACGAATGCCGTTATGGTTATAAATCGTAGCGGTTTCAAGAAGATTTCTAGCGTAATACTATATAATAAAAGCAAAATAGTGCATGTAATCCCGGGGCCTCCTCCATTTATAATTTCATTATCATTTTAATCCTGTTAGATCATATAACATTGGAGGAGTGGGTATCATGATGGAAGTTGGATTTAACTCGTTGTTCGTGTTTCTGGCTGCGATGCTGGTCTTTTTTATGCAGGCCGGATTTGCTTTACTGGAAGCGGGAAACGTGCGTATGAAGAACGCTGGTCATGTCGCCGGCAAAACGATGCTTACTCTAGGCGTAGCTATTCTGTCCTGGTGGGCTTTCGGGTTTGGTTTCGCTTTTGGCGATGGGAACAGGCTTTTAGGAATGACGGGGTACCTATTTGGCGGTGAAGGTGACATCGGTTCATTTCGTGTTCTATCGGACATTGGCGTCCCTCTGAATCTGATGTTTCTGTTCCAAATGGCCTTTGCCGCGGTATCGCTGGCTATCGCTTGCGGGGGGATGGCTGAACGGGCGAGGTTGAGCGTATATATCGTGTTCGGAGCTCTTTTTACAATAATTATTTATCCGATGGTCACCCACTGGGTCTGGGGCGGCGGCTGGTTGGGAAGCCTTGGGATGCAGGACTATGCCGGATCTACCGTGGTTCACTTGACAGGGGCAACCGCTGCTCTCGCCGCAACGATACTGCTCAAGCCTCGTCTGAGCAAATACGGCCAAGACGGGAAGCCCAAAAGCATTCCGGGACATAACCAAGTCATTACTGTGCTTGGGGTAATCATTTTGTGGATCGGCTGGTTTGGCTTTAATCCCGGCAGTGCATTAACTCCGCTGAATGACGGATTTTTCGGGTACGTGCTTTTGACGACAAACTTGGCTGCCGCGGCTGGAGGTATCGCTGCTCTTCTCATTTCTTGGATAGTTCGAGGTAAATCGGATATCCCAAGTATGTTGAATGGCGTATTGGGCGCGCTTGTAGCTATTACTGGTTCTTGTGCCTTTGTCGATACCTGGGCCTCGATCCTGATCGGTGCGGTAGCGGGTATGATTACATTTTTTGCAGGAAGATGGATTGAGCGGGCTGGCATTGATGATCCGATCGCCGCTGCTTCGGTTCACGGTATTGCCGGAGTATGGGGGGCCATCTCCACAGGGTTATTCGCTACTCCGAAGCTGGTGGAAAGCACCGGAGTCGGCCAAGCAGGACTATTCTACGGCGGCGGACTCGGGCAATTGGGTGTGCAAATCCTTGGCGTCGTCGGCACATTCGCCTTCGTCTTCATTCTCTCCCTCTCTATCCTTTGGGCAATGAAAAAACTAATGGGCCTACGCGTAACGCAAGAAGAAGAGGTCATGGGCCTCGACCTCAGCGAGCATGGATCTTATGGATATCCGGAGCATATGAAATGGAGAATGAAAGCAGCAGGCAGTTCGTCCATGAAGGATAAAGAGAATGAGGGCCACGAGGGGCATGATCTGCTGGTTACGCGCTCTGCGGCGGTGGAGTAAGTGCTAGGGGAGAGGGCTTCGGCCCTCTTTTTTGTTTAGGGTTGAGGTTGCTAGCTTGGAGTTATTTCCCCCTGTGTTCAGATAATAATGAATTTCAATTCATCATTGGTTATGTTCAAGACCCAGCGTACACAGGGCTGAAGACGAAGCTTCAACATTTCAATCACATCACTTGTTACGGTCTAAGTGCTCTCAAGGATATAGCCTATCTCCTATCAGAATAATTTCAATACATCACTTGTTACGGTTCAAGGCGACAGACTCATGCTTGTTCCACCACACAGCCAAGATTTCAATACATCACTTGTTACGGTTCAAGACTAGTAAAATCAAGCTTTTTAAAAACCTCGATATACAAAGTCTACTACAGCCGCAAGGGATTCGCAAAATTTTCTCAACCGAAAGTACTTTTGTATAAATTTAAGAGAATAACAATTGAAGTCCTTGATACACAAGGCTTTTACAAACTAATCTGCCAACTGCGGTTGGGAAAAAACAATGCTCTCCTCATCTACTTTATAACTACTAAATCGACACCCCCATACCAACAAAAAAACGCCACCCCAATAGGGCAGCGTTATCCTGCTTAACGGTTAGCAGCCTTCACAAACTCATACACAGTTTCAATCTTTTCCTTCGTCAAATCGCCGCTGTTATCGAACACAAGAATCGAGGACTTTGGAATGTCCCAATTTATCTCTGGAACAAACTGAACGCGGTGCTTGAAATCGTCCCAATGCTCCAGCTTCCAAGTATCCCGTTCGGTTTGACGGTCGATGATGCGTTGTTTCTGCGTTTCCATATCGCTTAGCGTGACGACGATTACCTTCACGTCAACTTCGTTTTTCGTGAGGCCTGCTGCGGAGATTACGTCTTCAATCCACTGCTTGTTCTTCAATTCAGCCGTAAAGGGAGAGATCATGAACACGTTCTGCCCTGCGGCCAGATTCTCGATGCAAATATCCTTGGTTGTGTCGTACTCCAGATCGCGGAGATGCTTCTTATAAAAATCGGAGTCACGGTCGTTCACGTCCAGGCCGTTCATCTCCAAAATTTTCTCAACGAACCTTCCGCCTACGGTATCCCGATCCAGAAAAGCCGCCGGAATCCGGTCAGCGATCTTGCGGGCAACTGTAGTTTTCCCTGTACCAGCTACCCCTACAAAAAAAACAAGCTTCTGCACTCCAAATCCCCCTAACTTTTAGATAAAAACAGTGTACCATTGCGCAGTTATGGAAACAACGGCTTCAGGCACTGTATTTGTCCTTCTGACATTATTCCTAAGGCGCTATTCGCGAATTCTCTATTGTTTCACGTTAGGCTGATTTGCTCCATCATTAAAAATGATTTGTCCTATACTAAGGCTGAACCGTATCAATCTCCGGCTGTACAGGCTCCAACTGTCCGTTCTGTCCAGCCCTGGCCTCCGCTTCCTCGCGGGTAATGACCGTATATTGCTGATCGCCTACCTTTATCACACTACCTGCCGGAATATCCACCTTCTGTCCTAAAGAGACCGTAACACGGGAAGAGTACACGGGCTTTGTTTCGCCGTTAGTCTTTCCGTTGGAGCCATCGTTAGCAGCACCTTCCGGTTGCGCCGAATTCGAATCACCAGCTTGTCCGTTCCCCGATGCATTCGTTCCCGATGTCCCGGCTTGGCCGCTTGTTCCAGCTCCTTGATCAGCTTGAGCAGCTTGATCACCTGAGCCACCTTGGCCGTTTTGCGGAGCTTGTGATCCTTGTCCTCCAGCGTTCCCAGCAGGGCCATCCGTTGTTTCCGTCGAATCTCCAGAGCCTGCCGGACCATGGCTTGTTACAGCATTGCTAGCGGATCTATTGCCAACTCCGCCATTACCGACTGCGTCATCACCGGCCCCGGTACTGCCTGCCGCACCATTCGCATTTGCACTACTGCCCGTTGCCTCATTCGCCGCCGAGCCAGCACTGCCTGCTGCCGAACCATTAGTACCGCCAGTGCCATTACTGCTGTTAGTGCTGTTACTGCTGTTAGTGCTGTTACTGCTGTTAGTGCTGTTACTGCTGTTACTACCACCAGTGCCGCTAGCGCCGTCAGTACCGTTCGTCCCGGATCCCTCTGCTCCACTTCCGTCACCACTGCTGTTCGAATCCGAACCGTCAGCCCCGCTGCTCGCCCCATTTTCAGCCGAGTCCCCGGCAGCGCCGGTTCCATCCACACAGTAAGCGTCGAATTTCAAATTCGCAAACTGCTGAACGGTCTGGTCCGGTGCTTTGATCGACATTGCCGCGGGATCAAACGACTTGCACTTCTCTGCCCCGGCAAAAAGAAACACTAGCGAAGTCGTCTCTGCACCATCAGTGCCTGTCACCTGGTCGGCATACACAAGTACCTCAGGCTCCGTAACTGGAGTAGGAGAAGGGGTGGCCTCTGTCGGCGGTTTGGCGCCGCCAAGCATGCCTTGCTGCTGCATGACGAGTAACATGCCTGCAATGACCACAAGACCAGCCAGCAAAACAATCGCGCTCATTCTCACCTTTTTCCCGTTCTGTGCCAAAAATCGCTTGAACGGCGAGGACAGCTCCAGGCGTATTTTGGCAAATACCGCGGCGAGAGGCGCTCCCGCTTTATCGAAATAGCGGATCCGGTAGTCCCTGTTCTTGAAGGCGGTCCGGTCATGCGTTTTGAAATAATCCAGCAGCGCCGCCGTGTAACCAGGAACGATACCACGGTCATGGGCAAACAACGGCTGTCCCTGCGACCAGAGCATGAACTCGTAAATCTTCTCCGGGTCCTTCGCGTTCCGCTGCAGGTAATCCAGCAGCGCCTTGTAATCAATCTGGCCGGATTTGGTATCGTAGAAGGCCAGTACGATTTTACCGAACTGGGCCAGCTCAACCGTGGATTGCAGCCATTTTTTGCCCAGCTGCTGCAACCGCCCTACGTCCGCCGAAGGCAAACCGTCAAAAATGTTTTCCGCAGCCTCACGCTGGGCAAACCATTCGTACAACGCTTGCAGCATATCGACATGATTGCGCTGCTTGCCCTCAAACAGCAGTCCGGCAAAAGCATCCGGCCGGGCCAGAAACTCCGCATCTGTTACCTGCTCCCGCGTTAATTGTTCCAGCTCCAGCTCATCCAGCAGCACCCGTTTGGCCGCAAGCGACAGATTTTCCGCCAGCTCGGAATCCGCCAAGGTCATGCCGCGGTCCGTCACCGGGGTTCGTCCCCATTTGCGGATATGCTCCAGCACCATATGTACCGCTGCCAGCAGCTGCTGTTCCTTCCGCAGCTTGTCTGTCAGAGCGGCAACTGCGTACTCCTTAAAAGCCCCGTTCCGCAATACGCCCGGATGTGTAACGGCCCAGTTATGCACTGTATTCAGCACTTCCCGCGACCCTCGCGCTTCTTCGAACTTAGCACGAATATAAGGCTCGAATAACGCGCCTTTCAGCTCTTCGTGCTTCAGTACGAGTTCAAAAAACGTCTTGCTCAGCTCCGGCTGGCTCTCAACAACACCATACAACGGGCGGGCCAGCTCAGGCTTGTCCCCCATTAGTGAGCTATTAATTGCATGAATCAAATAATTAATCAGCTTGATGCCGTAGCTTGTGCTCTCCAGGCGATAGTAGTCCCTGAAGCATTCCACGACGGCCAAGTCAGGCAGGTTCCGCTGCTTCACCGCATCGAATTCCCGGTCAAAGGCAGCAAGGAAAATATCATTCAGCCGGATACGCGATTCCAAAGCGCCCGCAGGCTCCAAATAACTCAGCAAGCCCCGTAGCACGGTCATTTTATGAGCCTCGTATAAGTCCCAATTTCCGGCTTCGATCTGATAGAACACGGCCAGCTCATGATAGCTGGACAGCAGCAGGCGCCGCTGCGGCTCCATGCCCGCCAGCATCTCATCCGCGA
This sequence comes from Paenibacillus fonticola DSM 21315, assembly GCF_000381905.1. Classification (GTDB taxonomy): domain Bacteria; phylum Bacillota; class Bacilli; order Paenibacillales; family Paenibacillaceae; genus Fontibacillus; species Fontibacillus fonticola. The sequence goes on from NZ_KB907245.1 coordinate 242,780, forward strand.
AACGGTGGAACTCCTGCAGCCGCTCCAAATCTCCGATCGCCTTCCAGACCATCTCAAGATACGGCTGTCTTCCTTCTTCCAGCTCATCCTGCGGCGCACGGCCAGTGGCGAGATCAAACACGTAGTCCTTCTCGATCTCCCTGTCGTTCGGCCGGATGCTGCCGCGCTCCACAAATTGCAGATGGATGAACTTGCGGCTTTGCGGCTCCTTCGCATACGTGATGAAGCCGAGGCGGCGACGCTGCTCGAACGGCAGGCAGGCATACAGCACCTGAACGAGCGCGGAGGCCGCTGCCGAAATTTGCTCCGCCGGTACGTCCAGGGCGACATAAACTTTCTTCCGGCCCTCGCCTACCGCGGTCATGACCGCGAACAACAGCCGCTTGAAGGTTTTCTCGTCCAGCTTCAGCTCATGCAGCAGCTTCTCGGCCATCAGGCGCGGAAGACCCTCCTGCGCATAACGCGGGTTCTGCGGAATGTGCTCAAGCTCCGGCAGCTGCCGGCCGATCTCCGTGACGTACCTCTCCGCGAAAGCCGCTTCAATATAATCGCGGTAACGAGTGACGATCTCATCCTGCCGCGCGGCCGGAATGATGTAGTTATGCGTCAGAAAGGCGCTGCGCAGGCCGGTGAAATCCGCCGACTGATACAGGCTGCGCCCCAGCACCGTATCGCCGCCCTCTGTATGGAACAGATGGATCGCAGGCGGATAGCTGGCATCGTCCTTCTCGCCCCGGGAGACGAGCTCCGCGGGCGCATCGTAGCCGCAGAACGGATGCAGCTGTTTTTTGATAAAAACCGCATCCAGCCCGTCTGAGGCCGCTACCGTGTCAAACCCTTCCGTCGCCCGAAAAATCCCGCTGCGCTCCCGGGTATAAATCTGCTGCTGAATCAAATCGGGAGATAATCGCTTCATGCTCAAGACATTTCTCTCCCCTCAATATACTTCAGCTTATACAGCAGCCAAATGAACGGTTCGTCCACGCGGATCGGCTGTACCACGTCCTGCAGCTTCTGATCCACCGGATTGCTGCCGAGCGCGGATACCGCGAAATAGCCCGTGTCCTTGAAATACACATCCATCGTACCTTTGAACGGGCGATCGACCTTTTCGATGAAGCGGCGAATTTCCCCGTCAATGTTCTCGAACTCGGTCAAATTGAAATATTTGCGATGCACTGCATTATTGAAAATATTGCTATTCGATTTGATATACTCACCCTCTTCGTCCTTCAGAGAGTGCAGCATGTCGCTTTTGGTCAGCACGACGGCGGTCGGAATATCCGTCTTGCCCTGATCCTCGTAGGCGATGAAGTCCCCGAACATCGTCAGCACGACGTCCCGCGGTTCATCATATTGCGACACCAAATCGCCCGGCTTATCCCCGACATTGATGCGGATTTTCTCGCGAATCGAGCGGATTTGCAGCGGATCAACCATAAACAGCAGCGCTGAGGAATTTTTAATATGCTGTCCCTGCAGGCCCAGATAGTCCTGATCCACCATCCCCTCTCCGGCGACGTCGAAAAAGACCAGCGTCAGCGGCGGCTTCGACTCATCCTTGAACACGAATTGGAAAATAAACGGCTCCTGCATTTTCTCCTTCTGCGTGGAGGCCAGCAAATCGCCGCGCTCGAACAGCGGCTCCTCATACATCGTGCGGAATTTGCGGCTGATCTCCGCATTCAGCGGCATGCAGGCCGCGTCGAAATGGTCGGCAGTCGTATTTTGCAGCGTATGGATCAATGCGGTCATGTATACGGATTTCCCCACCTGGGAGGCGCCGACGATCGAAATGATGTTGCTCGGCACTTTGCCCGCCGTCACCGGCAGCTCGTTATGGCAGCTCGGACACAGCCTGCGCCGCGTCACCTCGCCATATCGGTCGTTCAGCCCAATCAGGACATGATCGGAATAAATCAGATGCTCCGGCGGAACGTCCTGGGGACGCAGCACCGCCTCCATATCATAGACGATGTCCAGTCCGAAGCGCTCCCTGTATCTGTTCAGCACTTCGTCCTCGCGCAGCGCATAATCCTCATCATCCTCGCGGTAATGAGTCGCCCGGAAGACGACCTCATCCGGCGCGAACTTGCTGAAGCAGTAAGGGCAGACAATATCGTAAAACAACGGCCGCGGCTCGGCCTGCGGTTTTCTCTTGAACAAATCAAACAAGCCCATCGTTCATTCCTCCTCGCTTGCGGTGCTTATTCGGGAATCAGCTCGAAAAATCGGCCATACTTGCGGCCGTCCGTAAAAAATAGCCGCACGTAATCGTTCTTGCCGACCTCGATGACGGGCAAGGTGCTTCTTCCCGCCGGGAAATCCCGGAGAAAAGGGTACACCGTCCCGTCCTCCATGCTGGCCGGATAGCTGTCCTGCTTTTTCACATAGCATAACGCTTCCTTAGGGACCTCCACCTCGGCGAGCACCGAAATTTGCACCGTCTTGTATTTACGCAGCAGGCTGCTCTTCTGCCGGATCGAATAGCGGATTTTTGCCCGTCCGGTACTGATCTCCACCGTATTCTCCGACCCCGGCTGGCGAATAAGCAGCTTCTCCCCGTGCTCCATAATGCAGGCATACACGGTATAACGCACCAGACCGACCTGGTCGATCCGGTCGCGGTACCCGCCTGCCGCCTTATACTCCTCGCGGGTATACAGCCTCAGCTCCCCAGGCTGCGGGGCATGATCACTCTCTCCGTACAAGCCCCGGTCCGCCGCTCTCTCGTCGATATAAACCGCCTGCAGGCCTTCGGGCCATTGCCAGCGGATCAGGCATTGATCCTCATCAAGCTTGTAGCTCAGCTGTGTGATCAGCGGCAAGCCTTCCTCTGCTTCAATAAAACGCATTGCTATGCCCCCTTATGCCTTTAAAGTCCTTTAAAATCCTCTGCTGCGCCGATCCCGCGCCGGCTCTGTATACCCCGCAGCCGCATCCCGGACAGCAGCGCCTCTACGGCGGATGCCGGTGCGGACTCCGTTCTCGCTCATCGGCACGACGACAGTGAACACTGTCATCACCGCGGCCAGGATAAGGCAGGCGAGCAGCCTCAGCAGCGCGTCGCCGACAAGTGAGCCGTTCAGGCCGAACTCCAGCAGCAGACCGGCAAGCAGGCCGGCAACGGCCCCGCCGATCGTGAAGCTTTTGGCCAAATAGCGGTTATCGAACATGAGGCCAAGCGACAAGCCCATTAGTGCCCCGAGCGCCAGGATCAGCACGATTCTCAAGATCATATAATACACGCTGTGCTCCATCAAACCGGTGCGCTCTGTCACCAGCATACGTTCGTCCAAATTGTCGTAAATTTGCTGGAAGACGAAGGATAGGTTGGCCGCATCCGCTTCGTCATAATATCGTCCGCCAGTCTGGCTCGCGATCTCTTTAAGCAATGAAGCCCCTTCGGAATTGCCATAGCGGCTTAATCCCAAGCCCACCGTATTCACAACAACTCCCCTGCTCCGATAATCGGCAAGCACTTGCGCCGTATTCACGTCGCTGAAGCCGTCGGACAGCAAAATTGCCATCGCGCCGCTGGAGCTGTTCAGCCCTTTGATCTGCTCCATCCCGGATTCCAGCGCCAAGGCAATATCCGTGCCAAAATTCGTCGATTCAAGCGCGTCAATCGCGGCGTGCACCTCATTCTTCACCCCTTGATCGCGAACGCGGACAAAGGGCTGGATCAATTCGGGATCGTCATTGAATACAATGACCGCCACCTGCTTACTGCTGTCCATCTGATCCACGAACGATTTAGCCGCCTCATAGCGCAGATCGTCCGGGTCCGTCTCCATCATGCTTCCGGAGTTGTCGATGATAAGCACAATGTCCTTCACCGTCTTAGCGCGGCCGACATTCAGCTCATAAATGAATTCGAACGCTGTTCCTGCCAGGAGCAGCATGACGAGCGTGGCCGGAACGAGCAGCTTCCATGAGGTGCCCATATATCTTTGCCGCCAGGATATGCCGTTCAGCCGCGGTGAAATGATTTCCGCAATCAAGCAGAACAGGCCGATCGAAAGGGCGAGAATGCCGAAATAGAGCCCGATGAGCAAAATTCCCGGCAGCCGGCCGGTTAGCCGGCCCAGCAGCACCTCGCCGATCACAAATCCGACTGCCCCGCCAATGAGGCTGAACAGCACCAATAGCCAGTTAATTTTACGCTGCATATACGTTACTTCCTTCCCACAATTTTTATATATGCCAGACCCCCTCCGGCACGGTTATAACACCATCCGAGGGAACACAGCAAGTCTACGCAGGCGATTAACGCAGCTTGGGCAGCAAAGCCCGATCTATTCCGTGAAATTCATAACCGTTCTGCGAATAGGTTTCATAATAGACTTTTCCATTCAGATAATACATTAAGTCCTCAATGTGGAAGCCGCCCATCAGATTGAGCTTCTCCAGGCCGCTGCTTCTTTGCTCATGCACACAGCCCAGCTTGTAAATCCGCGACGTCTCGTCAGCCTGAAAAATATGGCGCACGAGCTCGCTCGTATAATCGCCGAACACATACTTCTCCTCGTAGCGGTGCTCCTGCGTATAGTCGTACAAGCGAACCTGGATCGCGGCGTTGTCCTCCAAAATACGGTACAGCTTCTTGAACAGCTCCTCCTTGGTCAGAACTGTCTTGTTGCCGTACTCGACCGTCACGTTGGCCCGCTGCAGCAGTTCTTCCTCGAACGTCCGCTTGAACAGCGGTGAAGCCAGGATCGTCTGCTTGCAGACCTCGATCAGCCGATCCGCCAGCCCTTCCGGTCCGTTCTCCATCAGCCGGCGCGAGTCGCCGAGAGCACTTTCAGCAAAAAACGCATGCCGCCCCCGCTTCGTTTCCCACTGCTCCATCAAATCTGCAGTCACCCGCTCGTAATACTCCATAATGTTCTGGCCGATATAATCATCCGCCGTCCTAATGCTGCCAAGCGCTGTATCGCGCAGGTCCCGCTCCAGCGACTCCAGCTGGGCAATCTCGGCGCGGTACCGGCCATGCAGCGCCTGCAGCGCGTCCTCCAGCTTCGCGATCAGCTTCAGCCGCGTTTCCAGCAGCAGAATGTCCCTTTTGCGGGAATACACATTGTCGAACAAATAGCGGATCAGGCTGCGCAAATTATGCCGGTCCATGAGCGGAACGCGCGGAAAAGACTGCTCCTCCACCCGTCCCTGGCGGAACTGCTCCAACTCGGCCTTCGCCGAAGCCAGCTGCAGCTCCGCCTCACGGCGGCTGTTGCGCAGGTGGGCAGCAACGCCCGCATCCTCGTCCCCGTCGCCCGTCCAGGCGGCCAAGGTGTAAATTTGTACGTCTGGCCGCTGTTCAAGCGACCGCGTCACCGCCTGATCGAGCCATTGGGCCGCCTCAAATTCCTTCAGATGGCGAGCGGCCTCCTCCTCGAAATTACGGCGGAAGAATGCCTCGCCTCCGCCGCCAAACAGCGTCTCCTCCGCCTCCTTCAGCGAAAGCTTGCGCGCGGCCCCGTAGCTGACATCGTTCGTCATCAGGCCGTGCATTTCGCCGAGGCCTTCCCCGGAAGGAAGCATGCTCATCGCCGCCCGCTCCAGAGCCGCCCCATCCAGACCGAAGAAGCTCAGCTTCTCGGCAGTGGTCAGCGGCGGCTCCTGCTTCATCCGCTCCAGCAAGCCGCGGTAGAAGTGATAGAGCACGGCGAGGGCGATCGATTGGTTTGGCCGCTTCACTCGGGATAACCCGGCGGAGACTAAGCCCTGGCGGCCCGATTCCGTCATGATATTGTTTTTGAACGAAGTATTATTGTAAGCCGGGTTGTTCGCAGCCCAGGCCTGTTCCGTCTGATGCCTGTTCTTCAGCAGGCTGATATGCGAAATGATCTCGTAGCAGCTCTGCATACCATCCAATGAGGCGATTCCCCGCTCATCCCGGTCCGACAGCACGTAGACGAGATCGAACAGCGGGGACGGCGAATGGGTAACCGGAATCGAGATGCCGTCCTCCGTCACGTGAAGCGGGGCGCTGAATTCGTAATCCGGCTGCTGCATCAGCTCCAGCTCGCGGAGGAACGCCACGCCAAGCGAGCTGCTGTAGCCAAAGGCCTCCGCGCCCTCGCGCTCGCTGATCAAGGCGTACAGATCGAGCTGCACCGCCTTGAACGACTGCCGGAATATCGCTTCAGCCAGAAGCGATATTTCCGGGACAAACACATTAAGCGGGTCATCGACCCGCGTAATGATCGAGAGGCGGACCCGGTCAAAGGACGGGTACAGCCTCCCATACTCGGCGAGAGCGCCGCTGGCCTGCCGCAGCACCCGGTTCAGCTCCGGCAGGCTCCCGGCTTCCTCATAGAACTGCCGATAGATGTCGCGGCGCGCGGCTGGCGCAGCTGAGCCCTCCTCTACCGTGACCGGAGTGCGGTAGTGCAGCAGGCGGGGCGAGGATGAAGCACCAGACGGACTGAATCCGCTCCACCCTTGCATTCCCGCCGTACCGGATGGCGTCGGCTGCCCATAGGGTACTGCCGGCTCTTGATCTGGCTGCCGCCCACCCTGCGCATGCAAGCCGGCCCCGCCCGGTATCCCCGCCGAGCCAGCGGCAGGACCACCCTCCGCCCCAACGTGAATGTAGATCAAGCCCTCGCTGTTCTCCCATTTTTTCTCGTTCATCTGCATGATCGGCTCAATAGCCTCTTTACTTTTGTCGCCTATAAACAGAAACACCGCGGGATAATGAATGCTGCTCTGGTCATCGCCCAGGCCCGTGCTGCGCTCCTCCGCCCGGTCATAGGCAGCGGCGAATTGCTCCAGCTTCTGTCTGACCATTATTTCAACCTTCTGCGAATGTCGTTCAGCTTCGCGGTGACCTGTCTGTAGAACTGGTACATCTCTTCCCCGTTAGCCAACTCCACCTTCTCGTATTCCAGCGAGTCCCGCCCCTCCTGGAATTGTTCGGCCAGCTCATCCAGCGTTTGCAGCAGCGGCCCGACATCCTCGCTAGCCGTCAGTTCCGCGTCGCGGCGCGATGCTTTACGCATCAAGGCGCTGAGACTCTTCTCGTCCAATCCGCGGAAATGCGTGAACACTTCGTATTCCACGTAATTACGGCTCTTCATCAAATTGGCGAACGGCTCCCACGCCTCTTCCTCCGGATCACGGTCGTAGACGTAGAGGGCGCCTTTTTTCGCAATCGTGCCGGTGTAGATCGCCTCGATGAACTGCTCCAGCCACTTCTCCTCGTCCTGGTGCTGCTCCAGCACCGCATCGAGCTTCGCGGCCATCGCCGCAATCTCGTCGTACTTGGCGATCTCCTGCCGCACGCGGGCGATCAGCTCCGGAGAACGGATCAGGTTCTCCTTGGCCAGGTCCTCGCTGATGCTGCCGAAAATATCCTTGTCGCCCTCTTGCGGCAGCCCTTCAGCCAGCAGGCGTCTGAGCTCGACCACCGCACGCTTCACTTCGCCCAAATTCGGCTTCGGCGCGTCCAGGCGCATGTCATAGGCCGCCAGCTTGCTCTCCAAATCGAACGGCTTCGTAAACACCGCCGAATAGCGGTTGCTCGTATTGTGGTCGGCGTCTTTTTCCACGATAACCTTCAGCTCAAGCGCTTTGGAAAACTCCTCGCGTACGCGTGCATTATAGCTCTGTACCCGCGAGTTGGCATACGTGTCGCCCCATGATTTCTCCGGGATCGGCGAAGGCAGGTACGTCCAGTTGTTCTTGTCCGTCTGCACCAGGTGGCGCCCGATTCCTTCCTTATCGAGAATCGTCCGCTCATAGCTCTCCTCATACACCTTCAGCGGCGTATAGACGAACAGCGGCACCCCGTTGCGCGTATTCAGCCAGAAAATCCGGTTCTTCACTTCGCTTTCCTTGACCGTGAAATGCGATTTGCCGACCGCATTGTTCTGGTAGTTGCGGATCCCTTTGAGGATGCTCGGCGCCTGCACTGGAACGGAGACGAAGCCCCAGGAAGGGAAATGCAGATTGCCCGTGCTGTTCGACAGATGGAAGACCGGAACCGCCTCCTCATCCAGCTTGCTGGCAATGAAGCGCTCGACGAACTTCTCGATCGACTCGTCCTGCCCGTATTTGATGACCAGGAAATCCTCCATCGACTTCGTAATCAGATCGCCGAATTTCTCGCTCAGGAAGTCGGAGATGGAGCTAACAATATCGATCTCCTGCTCCTTCACCCATTGGTTCGAATTGTTCAGCAGCTCCAGGGAGAAATCGCGGATCAGGTCGTCGACATCTTTCTTGTCCATGATGCCGCTGACGACACTGGAAATATCCGGAACACTGACAATATTCCAGTAGTACGTCTTGTTGCCTTTATGATCGATTTGCTCATCGCCGCTCGTCAGAATGTCCCCGTTCTTGGCAAAAATCGAGCTCAGCGCGTTCAGAATTTCCGTAAATACGCTGTAAATCCGGTTATTTTCCTGATTCAACAGCTGGTACAAGTCCTCGTAAAATTCGATCATTTGCTCCGTGCGCTCCACGTCCGCATGCAGCCAATATTCATGAATTTTCGCCTCGATATAAGCGTTTTTCTTCTTCTCCTTGGAGACGAATGCGCTCTTCGCGTCGCCCAGCTTCTCGTGGGCATGATCCTGCGCCGCTTCGATATCGCGCGGAATGCGCAGCAGGTTCTCGCGCAGCGCCTCGATGTAGGACAGAAGCATTTTCAGCAGGCAGAAGCCTTTTTCCGTGTAGATCAAACGGGACACATAGAACGGGCCTTGCTCCGGATGGAGGAACAAGCGGCGGATCTGCTCGCTGAACTGCTCCAGCACCTCGCCAGGCAGCTGCTTCTTCGCCTTGATATATTCCTCTCTTGCCCGGGCCAGAAAAGTCTGCTCCAGCTCCGTATCCATGTTCACGACCTGGGACTTCACCACATTGGCAAAGCTCAGCCGCTCGCTGTTCTCATAGCCGGGCAGCGGCTCGGGAACGCGGGACTCGAACGTCTTGATCATGCTCTCGAGGTCGATGCCCAGCTTGCGGGCAAACGTCTCGACATTTTCCTGGCTCGGCGCATGCTGGAACATTTTCTCCATTTTGCCGAACAGACGGTACGCCAAATACGTCGTCATTTCTTCGATCGGCAGCACCGCAGAGGAGGCCCCGATAATGTTGTATTCATAGTTCGCCGGATACATCTTGTTCATTTGCGCGATGTTCGTGCGAATATTGCTGATATAGTCATGAATCGCAAATTCCTCGCCAGACTGCTTCTCTTCACTCGCCATAAAGTTCGTAATGTTCTCGGCGGTGACGTTCATGCAATAGTCATAGGCGTTCTCCAGCAGCTTGCCCTCGGTATTCGTCGCCGAGATCAAGTGGCACAGATTGAACGGCGGCAGCGGGGAATTAACGGTCAGAATGTTGCCGTACTGCTGCTTGAACCGCTCATTGCGGCTGTCCACGTTCATCCAGTAATCCAGCTCTTTCAGCGCCGCATAGCCGTTCTTCTTGATGTACTCGCGCGTATGCTCGCTCAGGCTCTTGTTGGACAGGTTGATGTCCGGCGTGAACAAATAGCCAAGCGTATTCACCCGGTCGATCCCGGCTGAGCCGTGATCACGCTCGATGATGCCCCGCACGATATAGGCGATGTCGAGGAAGCAGCCGCTTCCCGTTCCGCCGGACAAACCGGTCAGCAGGAATACCATCAGCTTCTTGTTCGTGCCTACCGACAGCGTTTTGATTTTCTTGTCGATCGCCTGCACGACCTGATTGATCTTCGTGAACAGCAGCAGCCGTCCGGCCTGCCGTACGCCTGCTGCCCCGTTCATGCCGTCGGTGATGCTGAGCTCCGGGGACAGCCAATCGGTAATATAGGGCTCCAAAATGCTCCGGTTCTGCAGCAGCCCGCCGATTTCCGGATTGGACAGCAGAACGAATTCATTGATCGGGTCGAGCCCGATTCCTTTGTACCGCTTCGTACGGTCCTGCTCGTTCGTCTCGAACGCCAGAAATTCCACGTTGTCAGGCTTCTCGCGCTTCTTCTTGGACAACGGGTCCTCCGGCAGCCTAAAGCGGCGGTTAATCTGATATTTCAAGCGAAGCAAAGCATCGATCCCCGTGCCGCCCAGGCCGATGATGAGGATCGGATTGTCGATCGTATCGACGCGGATTTTGTCGCTGACGATGCCTCCGCCTAGCGATACGTCCAATTGCTGGATATGCTCTCTGACTATCGGTTTCATATACGTTTCCCCCTCAAAATTATACCAGGTACTCTATGAAAATGGTCTTATCGATCTGCTGCAGCGGCAGCGTAATCCGGTCCCCGCTCTTCAGCTCCAGTCCCGCGCTCGCATCCACGACCCGTCCGGACTTCTCAACCGGAACAGCCGAACCGTTGCGCAGCGTGATCCGGTCTCCCTTCGCCGGGGTAAAGACGACTTTCTCCGTCTCCTTCAGCTCCGGCGCAAGCTGCAGCAGCTGATGCAAATTGAACTTGCCCTTGAAGGCGGTCAATTTCTTATATTGCGGGAACGACTTCTCGTGCGTATTTTCATCGCGGATTTCAATGACGATTTGCCCAACGAAGCCGCGGTTCGCCTTCTTCACGGCCGCCGCAATGAAGTAAGCGGCTGCCGCGAGAACAGCTGCGGCTATGGCCGAGATGACGACGGTAAGCCACGGAAACGGCTTCTCTTTCTCCGCCTCGGGGGCTGCCGGCGTTGTCGGTTTGGTTGCCCCAGCACCCCCGGAAGCAGCTTTGGCGCTAATCGTCACCGGCTCGGACTCCCGGTAGAAGCTGCGCTCCTCAGCGCGGATCTTCAGCTCGTAATCATGGGCTTCGGGAATTTCGAACGTCCCCTCGAATTTATCGCCCGTGTTGTTCAGCTTGATTTCTTCCGTCTGGCCGCTGTCCAGATCCTTCGCGAGCAGCACGGCGTTCATATTTTTGTACAGCTCGGCGGTTTGCAGCTTCTGGCCGTTGCTCGTCAGATACGCTCCGATCTGCACCTTATCGCCGCGCTTATGGCTTCCCGCCGCAATCGGCTCCATCTCCAGCTCCAGGTCGTAGTTGAAGATAAGATTAATGTCGATTTTATCCTTGGACGCCCCCTTGACCCGCAGCTTCCAATCGCCCTCGGACGGACTTAGCATCTTAATGAGGGAATAGCTCTTCGACTTCGACAGCAGCACATCATTTGACGGAACGGCCACTTTGTCCCCGGCGGGGTTCACCAGCTCCGTCTCGACCGGCTGTGCCGATATGATCGAAATGTTCGCCTCGAGCACGTTCGCATTCGGCACGTTGACCGTAACCTCCTGGAAGCTGCCGGTACCGGTCATGCTCTGGATCGGCACGATCTTCAGCTTCAGGTGGCTGGCGAATATTTCGCTAAGTATGCGCGGAAGGTCATCCGCCGTGCTGGTCGAGAAGGACTTGGCGGCCGTCTGGTTCGCCAGATCCTCGAGCGGCGCCTTGTTCAGCTTGCCATCGGCATTCAGCCCGATCGTATAGATCGGAATGCCGGCGGCCTTCGCTTCCTCAACCGCTTGATTCAGCTCCTGGTCGGAGGCGCTCTGCGTACGCCCGGAGCTTTTGTTGAAATCATTGTTGCCGTCCGCAAGCAGGACGATCATCGGCTCGTGGCTTGGGTCGGAGCCTTTTTGCAGCACCTTGACCGCTTCCTTGATCCCCACTGCGATATCGGTGTATGGCCCCCTGTCGAGGCCGTCGATGAAATCCTTCAAATCCTGCTTATCCCCGGGGGTTTTGATCTCAAGCAGCGCCTTCTCCCGCTGGACTTTGTCCGTATAGGCGATAATGCCTACCTTGTCCCCCTGCGCGGACAACATGTCGATGAACATCTTCATCGCCTCGTTGCCGACTTTATTCGAGTCGCTCGTCTTCATGGAGTTGCTGACGTCGATGACGAGCACCGCATCGATTCGTGAGCCGGGCTGCCCCCCCTGCGCTGCCGGCGCCGCCCCGTAAATCTCAGAGCCCAGCGTAGACATGAGTAACCAAAAGACTATGAAAGCCGTTAATATACGTAAAGACTGCTTATAACGCTGCTGCATAATTGTGCTCCTTTATTTTAATTTCAAATAGTATAATTGCACTATAATCTTTAATCATTGTAATCAATATTCATTAAAAAAAGGTTAAGACGTTGTGAAAATTAGCTTTGATCCTTCGTCAAAATCTACCAAGCTAATCGTTGTTCATATGATATAATTAATACCTTCATAATTCAATTACGAAAGGAACCTGTGTATGGTTACATACGGATGCCTGACCCTTTTGTTTCTATTCACTATTGTGAAGTCCATATTCTATTATACGCGTAAAGACCATATTATCGCCCCAGAAGAAATAGAAACGCAGCTGCTGCAGCTTATTAACCATGAAGAGAGTGTGCCATGAATAAGAAGAAGAATATCGTACTGCGCCCTCCAATAAAGACGAAATATGTCTATGAAAAGTTAAGATGCTGTAAAAATTGCCATAACTATACCGCGCTCCGGGAGGAGAAGTGTACGACCTGCGGCAAGCCTGCCCTTACTTCGGTTCAGGAGCTGGCACATAAAGCGGCCAAGCGTTCTCTGAGCAGTGATCTGCTGCTGGTCCTGCTGCTGACGCTGATCGCGGTCGTGTTCAGTCCTACCTTTCAGCTCATCGCCATTTCGGCGGCATCCGGGATTGCCATGATCACCCTGCTTCTTGTCGTGCAGCGCAAAGCGCTGGCGAGCCGGACCTCCATCGAGCTAAGCAAAATGTTCGTCCGCGACCGGGAGCGCATCACAAGCGGCCTCGTACGCAATCTCGAGATCGCTGCGGCGCAGGAGAACGAGGCCCGTTCCTACGAATTGATGCGCGAGGTCGCCGTACTCATTCGCAACGACCATATTCGCAAGGTGCAAATTCTCCTGCTGCAATCCCTTGTGCTGCGCAAGGATATGGATCTGGAGCTGGAACCGCTGCTGCTCGCGGATTTCGATCCCGAGCTGGCCGCCTACATTGGTGAGCTTGCCAAAATCAAGCGGGAGCTCATCAAAGACCGGACCTTTCAATATGTCATCAAATACGAGCAAAAAATTGCGGCGATGGAACACGGGGATGACATTCTTGCCGGTGTAGCGGGTGCAGCGGTGAGAATGAAGCGCTATGTGCTGGCCTATGCAAGCTTCCTGGCCCGTTATGCCCGCAAGCTGCCCAAAGACCGGTTCCTCCGGCTGTACCGGATCGTCACAGAGAACCCCGATTTGAACTGGGGCGCATTAAAAGCGGAGGCAGCGCGGATCTATGAGGAGAAATACCAATGGGATGCCGATTTTCAACAAATAAAGCCGAGGTCTGACATACATGACGTATAAAAAATGGTTAACCCTGCACCATCTGCTCATTTTATTATGTGTATTAACGATTCCGCTGCTTTTATACAAAGGAATAGGAATTTCCAAAAAACTGAACACGATTCAGCAAGCGGAAGCCTTATATGAGGAAAAAAATCTGCTCGACGCCGAGACTTTATACCAGAAAGCGCGGAACAACAAGACGATTCGCTATAAAGAAGAGCTTATCGCCTCCCGGCTGGAAGAGCTCGCGCCGATTACGGCGATGAAAGAAAACCTGTCCGATATTCTGGACCAAGCATCCGCGGCTGCGCGGAGAGACGATTTCGAGCGTCTGATGAGCGCATATGCCGACCTGCAGCAAGTCCGCGGCAGCTATATGACGCCCGAAGGGCCTTACAGCGAGTATAGCGAGTACTACAAACAGGTCTCTGAGCAGTTCGGCATTTCCCATAGCTTCATGGATTATTTCAAACAGTTCCGCAATACGCTGCTGGAGGAACCGGAGCGCAATTTAGCGAACGGCAAATATGACGATGAGTCATTCAAATGGAAGCTGCTGCGCATGCCCGCCCATTTTTTCGGAACGCAGCAGCAGTGGCTCGATGAACTGAATGCGGTTTTCAAGCAATATGATGAAGCCAAACTGGAGCGGATTGCGGCGAGCGGATATATCGAGGCCATGCTGCAGAACGCTTCGTCCATGGTGAAGCAGTATGAGGCCCATGAGCACGAGGCGCCTTGGGTTATAGCCAGGACGAACGAATTGATGGATTCATTGCTGAAAAAAGAATGGGACAACAAGGATTACGCTGCCTTTGCCCTGCATTCCCGCCAATTCGAAACGTTCGCCAGCTCCGCGAGCCCGCGCTCCAAAGTGTTGGCCTATGCCAAAGACGGGATTGCCAAACTGCTCCGCTCCGCCAAAAAAAGCACGGCCAGCGGAAACTATCAGGAAGCGATTGACCTGTATACAGCGCTCGGCAATTACCAGGATACCAAAGCGGAAATCCGCGCGACCGAGCTGGCCTGGACAGCCGCCGAGCCGGTGCGTCTGCTGCCGGTTCACGGTGATGGGGAAGGTTATAAGCATTTTTCCGGGGGCACGAAAAAATTCGGCTCGAACGTTTACGTCGCCGCGACTGATGCGGGCAACCAATTGTTTTTTGGCCGGATGAACAGCGAGGAAGGCGTGCAAATTTTATCGAATCGCGACTTGGCTCCCCATGCCGAAATCCGCAGCCTGCGTATTGACCCGATTTTAAGCAGTTCGACCATCCCCGTTGTGGTCATCGAATCGGACTCGGCGGCGCGTGAGAGACTGTATACTGCTTTCGAAGTGCTGGAGGATCGTATTAGGGTGATGTTTTCGATCGAAGCGGACGACTTGATTGTTCAGTATGACGATACGCTGCATGTCGTGAACCCGCACGGTGAGGGCGAGGGCGAAACGGCCATATATGTCCGCTACGGCGATCACTTTGAGTTTACCGGAGTCAAGCAAACTTATGTAGATATTTCCGCCGACAATGTCGCCCTCTATCCCGGCACCCTTGTCCGTTTCACCAGCACCGTTGCGTCCCCGGGAACCGGAGAAGTGCTCGCTTTTGGGGAGAATAGCTATGTCATGCTGCAGGGCGATTTCACCTTCTACGAAGGAGAAGCCACGGTCACCGGACGCTTCACGCATTACACCGAGCTGTATATGGAATCCCAGCAAAGCGAAACCACCGAAGAGCAGTACATCGGCTCGCCTGATGACTCCATCATCGTTGGCCAGCCTGCGGGACAAATCATACGCATCCCTGTCGTCAAGGTGGAGTCCGTGAAGCAATAAAAGGGTTAAAAGACTGTGAGGGCTCGGAGTGGTTTTTATGCTTGAGGAGCTCCGTGTGCTTGAGGCGTTCCGTTTGCTTGAGGAGTTCGTGTGCTTGAGGCGTTCCGTTTGCTTGAGGAGTTCCGCAGATTGTCAGGATAAGCTATTTAAATGTATTTCATGCAGTTAGCTCATCGGTTTTGGCCTTTTAGAGGGAACTAACTGCAAAACCTACATTTATTCTAAGCTATTTCGAAGAATTAGCTCCGTTCAGATAAACTAACTGCACGTTTTCCAGTTGACGCATGTATTTTTTTAAAAAGTGCTTAACTAGCTGTATAAAATACATTACTTTTTTAATTACCTAGTAAAACCAGGGGATGGATAGCCGCCACCAACGATCTAACCATATCTAACAAACCATCGGTCCAACAATCAATGTGCTGAATTAATGAAACAAAGCGCTGCAATATAAAAAAACCGCATTCTTGTTGGGGTAGACTCCATTTTTAAAAGACCGAGCCGAAAATGCAGGAACTCATCCGAATTTCTTCATCGTCAAATAACGTCGGAGAATACTGGAATACTGCACTATTGCCTTATTGACGAGTTTCAACAGACTTAAAAAAAGCTCTAAATCGTTCATTACGAATGATTTAGAGCTTTTCTAACTTTAGCTTGCTGGAATTACTTCAAGGCCGCATATTGGATGCGCCGTTTGGTCTCTTCAGCCAGTTCGGTCACATTTTCCTCCAGCCGTGTAATCAACTCCTCGCTGATCTCGAAGCCGCCTTGTTCCGTACGGGCGATATAAGCATCTACCGCGTATACCCCGCCCAAAATATGCCGCGCCCCAAGCGATGATAACACCGGTTTGAGCGAATAGTCGATCGACAGCAGATGCGCGAGGCTTCCGCCGATAAAGAGCGGCAGAATGATTTTGCCGGCCAGGCCTTTTTGCGGGACAAGATCCAGGAACGTCTTCAGCACTCCCGTATAAGATGCTTTGTACACCGGACTGGCAATAATGACGGCATCCGCTTCGGCCACAAGCCCGTTCGCCTTCACGATCGCTTCGCTCTCGAACTTCGTATGAATGAGATCCTCTGGAGGAAGCTCGCCCACATTGACATGGTTAACCTCAAAGCCTTGCTCCTGCAGCAGCTGATCCGCCAGCTCAATCATCGCTGTCAACCGCGAGCCGGGCGTTGGACTGCCGTTTACAATCGTAACTTTAGGCATAATCTATATTCTCCTTTACTAGTTTCGTATTCACTCGCTATTTTAAACCGTGCTGTTATCCAGTATCGTACGATTTAACTGGTTCATGCCCAGCAGCAAACACTGAAAACCGTAATGGCGCTGCGCTACAATGTCCGGGCACGCAATTCCGATTAAATCACTCTACTTTCAAAAAAATGCTATCAATATTTTAAGTAAAAGTCAATCACCAGCACGTTCATCTAGGCATTCGCATATTTATACTTCAGTTGAAATATGATGATCTGGAGGTTTTTATTTTGAATATTGCAAGCAAGATGAACCCCATATATTCCGGCGCACCGGCACCTCAAATGCATCCTCTTTTTACAAAGCACGGGAACCCCGTCTATCCCTATTTCGTCAAAGAGACTGTATGTAAAGAACAGCCCATCGCTTTTCCGCCCCAACACCAGCCTTTTCAGCCTGGCTTGGAAAGCCTGATGAACCCGAGACCGATCTCCGAAAATCCAAATTATCACGGCAGTTGTAAGCTGAAGGGCAAAGTTGCCATTATTACAGGAGGTGACAGCGGTATCGGCCGGGCCGTCTCGATCGCTTTTGCCAAAGAAGGAGCCGACGTCGTGATCCCCTATTTATGGGAAACGTCAGACGCCCTGGAAACGAAAGCCCGCGTTGAAGCGCACGGCCAGCGCTGCCTCCCTATCAAAATCGATCTCCGGTACAAGCAAAACTGCGAAGCCGTCGTTCATGAGACTATACGTACATTCGGCCGTCTCGATATCCTCGTCAATAATCATGGCGTACAATACCCTCAGCAAAGTATCGCCGATATTTCGGAGCAGCAGCTGTATCAGACGTTCCAAACGAACATATTCCCGTTTTTCTTCATGGTTCAGGCCGCACTGCCCCATTTGTGCGAAGGAAGCTCGATTATCAACACCGCCTCCATCACGGCTTACCAGGGTCATAAAACACTTATCGACTATTCCTCCACAAAAGGAGCGATCGTCTCCTTCACCCGCTCCCTATCGCTCTCACTTATCGACTGCGGCATTCGCGTCAATGCCGTAGCCCCGGGTTCGACCTGGACGCCGCTTATTGCCTCCAGCTTCAGTGCGGAGGAAGTGGCTGTCTTTGGTACAGACGCACCGATTAAACGGGCCGCCCAGCCGTATGAACTGGCTCCAGCTTACGTATATCTGGCCAGCGACGATGCCAGCTACGTTACAGGAGAAGTTGTGCATGTGAACGGCGGAGCAATGGTCACGACGTAGAGTTGCAGCATTTCACTGGGGTTGGCCACGGCCACCATCGTGGAGGCCAGATACTGCGAGCTGGAGGCCTCACACCGGGCAGTAAAAGCCGTGGCTGAAAACAAACTTGCGATGCCGTACCTTGGCCTTAAGCTGCTTGCTAGCTGTGCACCAAGCCAAGAGCTGCCTGCGTTGGCCATATTAATTGAGGCCCGTGGGCTGCATAAGGCTGCCTGCCACCAGCGAAGAATTGCTTGCGTCGACGTATTGTGAGTCGGGGACGCTTAAGGCGGCAGGCCGTGGGCAGCGAGTTGCTCGCGTGTTCATACGGCGAGCCGTGGGCTGCTGTTTAGTTCGCGGCATGCCCAGGGCCGGGAGCTGCTTACGCGGGCGTATCGCGAGCGCGAGTCGGGGGTACAGCACAAGTAGGCGTTCCACGAACGAAAGGCTCTGGCGGCCGCGTACCACCACAGGCAGCTTTCGATGCATCCGCAGCATACACCAAAGCCAACAAGCGCTACAGCGCCTCGATGATGTCTCCGGCAATCAGGGAGCCGGATGACCACCGCGCCGAGGCGGCGCGCTCTCCGGCCAGGCCGTGCAGGTAGACGCCGAGCGCAGCGGCTTGAATCCCGCTGAGGCCTTGGGCCAGCAGCGAGGCGATGATGCCCGTGAGCACATCGCCGCTGCCTCCGGTCGCCATCCCGGGGTGACCGGTGGTGTTGACGTAGACGCGGCCGCCAGGGTCCGCAACGACTGTGCGGGCCCCTTTGAGCACCAGCGTCACGCCGTGCTGCGCGGCGAAGCGGCGCGCCAGGCCGAGGCGGTCCCGCTGGACCTCGGCCGTGCTCAGCCCGGCGAGCCGGGCCATTTCGCCGGGATGCGGCGTCAGCACCGTCGCCGCGTCCCGGCGCTGCCACGCTGCCAGGCCTCCGGCCGCAGCGAGGATGTTCAGGGCATCCGCGTCCACGACAAGTGGACGGGGGATGCCCTCCCACAGGGCGCGCAGGAAGCCCGCCTCGCCCGGGAAGCGGCCCAGCCCCGGGCCGACGGCGAGCACATCGCGCGCCTGCATGAGCCGCAGCACTTCGTCTGCGGCGCCCTCGCTCCACGCCCCGTTCCCGTCGTCGGGAACCGGGGCGGCCATGAGCTCGGGCACGGCGCCTGCCGTGTGCGGCAGCAACGCCGCGGGCAGCGCCCACGTGGCCAGCCCACAGCCGGCGCGCAGCGCGGCCTTGGCCGAGAGCAGCGCAGCGCCGCTCATCGGCAGGCTGCCTGCGGCCAGCAGCACGTGCCCGTACGTGCCCTTGTGGCCGTCCGCCTGGCGGGGACGGTCCACGCTAACCCCAAGCTCGCTCCACAGCGTCGCCTCGGTCAACAGCTGCCCTGCCCCGCTCACATGCGGAGGCAGATCAGTGGGAATGCCGATATAGCGCACCATGACCTCCCCTGCTGCCTCTGCTCCCGGATATTGGGACAGCCCCGCCTTCATGAAGGCTAGGCTGACCGTCTTCCGGGCCCGGATGCACGGGTCGTGCAGGCCGCCTGTATCGGCGTCAAGGCCGCTCGGGATGTCTGCCGCGATGATCGGCAGACCGCTTCCATTCGCTTCGCGGATCAGGGAAGCGTAAGTCCCTCGCGGGGCCCCTTTCGCGCCCGTGCCGAGCAGCGCGTCCACGATCCCGGTGAAGCCGGAGAATGTCCCGGCTTCACCGGGCGTGTATACCGATCGCGGCAGGCCCAGCCTTTCCGCGATCGCGTGCTGCGCCGCCGCATCTCCGCGAAGCGATTCCGGCGGCTCCGCATAGAGCAGGCGGACGTCAACGCCCGCGTCCGCCAAATGACGGGCACAGACCAGCCCGTCCCCCCCGTTGTTGCCTTTGCCGATCAAGATCAGCCAACGTTCCCCGGCCAGCGCCTCTCTATCGCCTGTATCCGAGCGGATCTCCTCCCGGGTAGCTTGGGAAGCTTGCATGGCATCCTTGGCATACGCCGGGCGCTTCTGCCCATTCCATCCCCATGCAGGGTACTGCCCCGGATGACGGCATTCGGCTGTACGCAGGCTTTTAGCGCGGCAATAGGACAACACCTCCTCGGCAATGGCTCGCCCGGCGTTTTCCATTAAAACCATTGCCGGGATGCCCAACATCTGTATTGTGTACTGATCGATCTCCCTCATTTGCTCCGAAGTGACCAATTGCATTGCATATTCCCCCCCCCTCGCTTGCTAGCCTGCTACTGCTTTATTGCTATATTCATCATAAGTATGCCAGCCGCATCTTGCTTTATCGCGATTCACCATAAGCATGCCAGCAGCATCTTGCTTTATTACGATTCACCATAAGCATGTCTGCGACATCCTGCTTTATTGCTATTCATCATAAGCATGTCCGCGACATTCTGCTTTATTGCTTACATCATAATGTTGGACACGCCTTCCTGCCAATCCCTGATCATCCCAACATGTACGGTCTCTTTACCTGCCCGGATTTACTTGTTCCATTCATTTCAACATCTCTATTCCAGACTAATACGCAACCGTAAACCTCGCCTCGGGAAACTGCGGGTCTTCGGCTTCATCCAACAGGGCGACAGCATAATCTTCGACCGAAATGCGGCTCTGATCCCTTTCGTCCGTAACTAAACGATTGAGGCCGATTCGGAATTGTCCCGTGCGTTTTCCCGGCTCGATGACAGCCGCCGGACTTAACACCGTCCACAGCAAATCGGTGGCTTTGTAAACGTGGTAAGCCTCCTCATGCGCTCTCGCCAAAGGACGGATCTCCTCTGGAAACTCCGGGGTATCCATCAGTTGAACGCCGGACTCCGTTTCCAGCCCCCCGGCTCCGCCCACGACGATCAAACGGCGAACGCCTCCCCGCTTTACGCCCTCCACCAAAGACCGGGCCGCTTCCGGCAGCTCGTCCTCCTGTCCAAACTGCGGGCCGTAGGCGCTAATGACAAGGTCCTTCCCCTCCACAGCCTGTGCAATCGATTCAGGCATTAGAATATCTCCGGTCAGCAGATGAAGCCGCTCCTGCCCCGCCTCATCCCCAAGCTTAGATGTATTGCGTACTACGGCAGTCACTTCATGTCCGCGCCGCAGCGCCTCCGCCAAAATGGCCTTGCCGATCGTGCCTGTACTGCCGTAAATGACAATTTTCATTCCGAACGCCTTCTCTCTTCTGGTTTTGATGGTGCTTTCTATTATAATTATCACAAACCGCCTCGGATCAAACGTTGTCGGCGGCCCGGACAACAAAAAAAGCCTCTTCCAGGCGCATAGGAGCTGACTACGCCCTCGATCGCGAGAAAAAGTCAGTCTCCCGCTTTGCGGAAGTGGCTTTGTGCCTAAAGCTGATGTATATAACGCTAAAACTGGGCGTAATCAAGAGTTAGACTGCTGATTGCATAAAGCTAAAGCTGGGCTAGAACCATAAAATTAAACTGCTTAAGGCTTAAAAGTTAAGCTGCTGAATCAAGAAACTAAGCTGCTTTAGTTTTGTTAAGCCGCGCTAGATCAGGGTATTAAACTGCTCTAGGTTAAGATCTAGGTCAATATCTAGGTCAAGATGCTAAGCCGTGCCAGCCTTAAGAAGTAAGATCCGCTTAACCAAAATTTAGCCCAGCCCAATTTAGCCCAGCATTAGATCAGGATGTTAAGCTGTTAAGCTATCCCAAACCAAGTCAGGTACCGACCTTGCCGAGCGCAAAGCTAAGGGCCAGAATGATCAGGACAAGAACCGAAATTAGCACGAAGCGGTAGTCCTTCTCATGGATGAACGCGAACATCGAGACGAAGACGCGGAATACCGGAGTCAGGATGAGCAGGATCAAGCCAGCTTCGATAATGGCTACGGACTTCAACTCCACTATGCCTCGGAGAATTTCCGGCAGGCTCGTCGGGAAGGTATCCCCGGGATAACCGCTGTCCCCGGTAACGAGAAACAGAACCAGTCCGACGACGATCACGAGGCCGGCCAGCACGATGCCGATCCGCAGCATTTTGCTGATGGCGATTTCGACCTCTGCCGCCCGGTCCTGACGGCTTGCTTGTTGTTGCTCCGCCATTGGTTATGCCCCCCATCCTTGATAGATCATTTGACAGGCTACGTAGATCATAATCGGAATGAACAGCTTGCGGATCGTTTTGCTTTTCATCCGCTGCATGATCCTGGCTCCGATTGTCGCTCCGATCAACACACCGAGAGCCACCGGGGCCGAAATGACAGGAATGATATCGCCGCGCAAAAAATAGATTCCCGCACTAGCCGCGGCGGTGACCCCCATCATGAAGTTGCTCGTCGCCGTCGATACTTTAAGCGGCATTTTCATAAAAACGTCCATCGCCATCACCTTGAAGCTTCCGCTGCCGATGCCGAGCAGTCCGGATACTACGCCGGCGCCGTACATGACGCCAAAACCTTCGTACACCCGGTCCACGTTATAGGTAATATTTTTGCCAAGCGCTTTATCATAGTACTCTCCGCCAAGCCCCAGCTTCTCTGCCACGGGATGCTGCGGGACGTTCACGGGGATTTCCTCCTTGCCCTTCTTCACCATCGCATAAGCCGAATACAATAGCAGCAGGGCAAAAATGTAATACAAGAAATTCGGTGCAATTAACGCCGCGAGAAACGCTCCCGTAATCGCCCCTACCGTCGTGGCAATTTCCAGGAACATGCCTACCCTCACATTCGTGATTCGGTCCCTTATGTAGGCTACGGCCGAGCCGCTGGAAGTCGCGATAACCGAAATCAGACTGGCTCCGATCGCATGGTTAATTTCCACGCCGAACAGCAGTGTCAGTGCCGGAGTAACGACGATTCCACCACCAAGACCAAGAATGGAGCCTACAATTCCGGCCAGGATGGCAATCAACAAAATTTCAATGACAGTGGCAGTCAAACAGACATCTCCTTTATTTATGAGTTCAGGGGATCATGCAACAAGCTCAGCTCATGCTGCGCTATTGTGATATTCTCAAATACATCCCGAGAGACGCCGGGGCCGTGTACTGGAAGCCATATTTCAAATACAGCCTGTCTGCCGGCTGATCGGCAATGAGGCTGACATAGGCTTCCGGCGGCGCCTCTCTAGCCAGATAGGCCATGATCTCGTCCATGACGAGCCTTCCAAGCCCTTGCCCCTGATAATCCGGACGCACGGCGATATCCACGATTTGCAGAAAACAGCCCCCATCGCCTACAACTCTTCCCATGCCGATGAGCTCATTTTCAGCATACAAGCATACCGCAAAAAGAGAGTTGCCCAAGCCGACCCTGATTCCCTGCTCGCTTCGCGGGCTTAAACCCGCTTGGCTTCTTAGGGCCGCATAATCTCCAGCATCCGGAATCTCCCTTACTACACGAACTTGCTCCCGCTCCACTCTAATTCTCCCTTCCGTTCCGCTGCTGCGGCACCACATAAAGGTCCTCGTCTTCCTTCCACTCCGCATAGGCCACGTCCTCCAACCGCTCATAACCGCTCTTCTCCAGCAGCCGCTGCAGCCAGGCTTCGTCTTTGCCGATCATTTGCAGGCTTGTGTGGTCGACCACGCCGTTCTCTACCAGGCAGTAAGAGAGGCACGCCTTCTCATTGAAGGTGTCCAAGCCGAGGTCCTTACGCTTGATCGCTTCCTCCTGCGGCCTCTTCATCACGCTAAGCGTTCCGTTAGGTTCAAATATAGCATAAGCGACCTCGCTTATGAAGAAGACTTCATGCTGTCTAAGCAGCATACGCAGCTGATCGAAGTCCAGTCCGTTTTGACGCATATGCCGGAGATCCACCTTGCCGTCGCGGATGATGATGGACGGCTTCCCGTCCAGGAAGCCGCGGGCCCGCTTCACCTTCTGCGATATTTTTTCAAATACAAAGGACAAGGCTCCCCATAAAAACAATGCAAAGATCAATTCCGAATAATTGATGTCTTCGGCATATATCGTCTCCCCGACCAGGTCGCTCAGCATAACGGAGGAAACAAAATCGAACGGCGTAAGCTGGGAAATTTCCTTCTTCCCGAGCAGGCGTGTCAGCACCCACAGCCCAACGAAGCCGATAAATATTTTCAGCGCGATTTTTCCAATAACCATGTAAATCCCCCCAAAAGTAAGGTAGTGCTCTCTATATACCCACTTTAGGAGGATCTTGATTTGCAAAAAAATTGCGCTTCGTTGTTTTCCAAATCTGCCGCTTGAAAAACGCACCTGACGTATGCAATAGTGGAATGAGGAATATCGAAAGGGTGGTACAGTTGTCACTTTCTGAATGGATAGCGTCACTTCATCTGCATAACCCAATCGCTATGATCGTTGCCGCAGCGCTCATACTGTTCATATGGCAATACAGCGCCTCCAAGCAAAGAACTACATATAAAAACAACCTGCGGCTGGAACGGCTACACCGAAGCCTGGAACTCTACACCGCTGCTATAGGGGGACTGCTTCGTGAAGTCGGAGGCAGCGGCAAATCTTCTCCTCAGGAGCATGCGCTTTTGGTTGATCGATTGTTGGCTTGTAAAGCTGCACCGTATGCTACAGACGATTTATCAGCACAAGTTACAGCCTATACGATGAACGAGGGGGATATGACCCGTCTTACCCTGCTGTTAAGGTCGCTGGAACGTGAAACCGAGCGTCTGGAGGATGAGCGCCATATGCTGCTTAACCGTATGGAGAAACCCGGATGGGGATGGTCTTTATGGCAGCAAATTCTCCACACGCTGCCTTTCGTATTTACAACGTGCTTATTTCTGCTCGTCCTTTGGTTCATCGGCTCCCTGTACCAGCTTCCGGTTCTAACGAGCGATCCGGCGGCCGCTTTATATATTTGGTCTCGCTTCCTGTCTTGTCTGTTCGCCTTGCTGCTGTTGTATCCCTTTCTCCGGGGAGGGCGCAGAGAAACGTCAAGCTCTCTGCTCCAGCGCTGGCTGGCCGTCATCATCGCTTTGGCGGCTCTGCTTCATATGACAGGCCTGCAATGGGCGCCATACGTGTTCACATTGCAGCTGCTGCTCTTTCTGGCGGGCTTTCGATTCAGCAAAAACAAGCCGCGTAAATCCCGGCCCTTCGCGGGGCATTATTTCGAAGCGGCGGAGCTTGCCTCCCTGGAAGCACAGCTTGCCGGACTGCCGGACTCCGAAAGTGATACTGTACGGAATCCGGATACGCCTCATCACCTTAAATGAACATGTCGTAAATGGAGATGTACTATGAAACAACCCCGATGTTCAAGTTTTTTCCGGGTCTTAAAGGCCTCGAAAATCACTTGGGTTCGGGGTTGTAATTCAGGGTTGTATTTATTTATTCTTAATCTCATACTTTCAAAAACCAATTCAATGCCGAGTTATCTCGTTCCTGACTGCCGCAAAGCTCTGGCTGCATTCCGTGAATTCCCCGAGGATTTGGCAGAACTGGAAGCCCCTATTTCGTACCGCTTCCGCTCTGTGCGCTCCACTTGGACGATTTGTCCTTCATGGACGACAATGTTGAGCGATCCGAATTCCATTTCATCTAGCAATCCTGCGATCCGATCCAGCCATACATCATCAACCTTTAAAGGTTTTGCCATTTTTACTGCCTCCCTCTCCCCGGCGATTCAGCCTGTAAATAATGAATAAAATGAATTTTCAGTGGTTGCTTTTACGTGTAAACCAGCTTTTAAACAAAAGCGTGACAAGTGCAAGCAGCAGCAATAACGAGGCTACAGCGAACGAGGCCGAGAACTGGTACTCGTTGTACAATATTTCAACGTGCAGCGGAAGCGTATTCGTCTCGCCCCGGATATGGCCGGAAACGACGGACACGGCGCCAAACTCCCCCATCGCTCGCGCATTACACAGTATAATACCGTAGAGCAATCCCCATTTAATATTCGGAAGCGTAACTTTCCAAAATATTTTAAAGCCCCGCGCTCCAAGCATTACCGCTGCCTCTTCCTCCTGCTGCCCCTGATCCTCCATTAACGGGATCAATTCACGGGCGACAAAAGGGAAGGTAACAAACAAGGTCGCTAAAATAATGCCGGGCAGAGCAAAAATAATTTTCAAATCATGCTCCTGCAGCCATGGGCCAAACCAGCCGTTTGCCCCGTACACCAATACGTAAATTAAGCCGCCGATCACGGGAGATACAGCAAACGGAAGGTCGATTAATGTTACAAGCCATTGCTTCCCGCGGAACTTGAATTTCGTGATCGCCCATGCTGCGGCTACACCGAATATCGTGTTTAGCGGTACGGTAATGACAGCGACAAGCAGCGTTAGTTTTAGCGCCGACAATGCATCCGGATCCGAAATGGCCTCGATATAAACTAACCAGCCCTGTTTGAGGGCTTCGGTAAGAACGACAATTAAGGGCAATACGATAAGCCACAGCAATACGAGTACTGCCGCCCCGATCAGAATCCACTTCACGGCGCTAGACTCATTGGTTTTGCGCTGTCTGGCCGTGGAAGGCCTGTTTGTTGATAGCGGTACTGAGCCAGCCATTTCTTAATCCCCCTTGACACTTTAATACTCTGATACTTGAAACTGGATAACAATATCTGCCGAAGCCATTCCTTGATCGGCCAGCTGGTCAATTGTAATTCGCCTCCCGCCAGTCATCGCCATCACTTTGCAGTTTTACGGATTTTCCGCTGCAAGGAATTGATGAGCAGCAGCAGCACGAATGAAATCAGCAGCAAGATGAGCGCCACAGCTGTAGCACCGGCATAGTCGAATTGCTCCAGCTTCGACATAATAAGCAGCGGAGCAATCTCCGTCTTCATGGGCATATTCCCGGAAATGAAGACGACCGAGCCATATTCCCCGATGCCGCGTGCAAAGGCCAGGGCAAAGCCGGTCAAAAGCGGCGGCAGCAGCTCAGGCAGGATGACGGAACGAAACGTTCTGAACCGGCTGGCGCCAAGCGTCGCCGCCGCTTCCTCCACTTCCGTCTCCAGCTCCTGAAGTACGGGCTGAACTGTTCTCACGACAAAGGGGATTCCTATGAACATGAGGGCCAGCGTAATGCCTATGGGCGTGAAGGCGATTTTTATCCCTAGCGGTTCGAAAAGGGAGCCAATCCAGCCGTTAGCCGAATAAATCGCTGTCAGCGAAACCCCCGCCACCGCGGTAGGAAGGGCGAATGGAAGATCAATCATCGCATCAAAAATACCTTTGCCAGGGAATTCATAGCGAACGAGTACCCATGCGATCAACAGACCGAGCACGGTATCGATCAATCCCGCTGCCGCAGCGGTCAGGAAGCTGATTTTATATGAAGCAAGCACACGTGAATCTGTCGCGACATCCCAAAATTTCTCCCAGGTTAGACCTGTAGAATTCAGCAGCAGCGCAGATAACGGAATCAAAACGACTAAACTAATATAAAGAACGCTGTAACCCATCGTAATCCCGAACCCGGGAAGTACTCCGCGCTTTGAAGTGCTACTGTGCATACCTGTTCATCCTTTCTACCTGCGTCCCCAATCTCGCGTGAGGACGCTCCTCCGTTTGTCCGGTCGGTTATTTTGGCGCATAAATTTGCGTGAATATGCCGCCATCGTTAAAATGCTTCTCCTGGGCTGCAGCCCATCCGCCAAATAGTTCATCAATAGTAAACAGCTTAATTTCCGGAAAAGCATCCTGATACTTGCTCTTTACACTGTCCAGCACTGGACGGTAGTAATTTTCAGCCGCAATCGTCTGGCCTTCCTCGGAATACAAATACTCCAGATAGGCCTCGGCTACCTCGCGGGTGCCTTTCTTGTCAGCATTTTTATCTACAACAGCTACAGGGGGCTCGGCAAGAATACTTTCCGACGGGTAGATGATGTCGAATTTATCTGGTCCCAGCTCTTCTACAGACAGCCAGGCCTCGTTCTCCCAGGCGAGCAGCACATCGCCAAGTCCGCGTTCCACGAACGTCGTAGTGGCTCCGCGGGCCCCGCTGTCCAGTACGGGAACGTGTTCATACAGTTGCTTCACGAACTCCTGCGCTTTCGCCTCATCATTATTGTTCTGATGCAGCGCGTATCCCCATGCCGCAAGATAGTTCCAGCGAGCTCCGCCAGAGGTCTGCGGGTTAGGCGTGATAACCTCGATACCATCCTTGATCAAATCGTCCCAATCCTTGATGCCTTTCGGGTTGCCTTTGCGAACGAGGAACACGATCGTCGAAGTGTACGGCGAGCTGTTATGTTCGTACTTTTGCTGCCAACCCTCGTTAATCAATCCCGCTTTCTGGATCGCATCGATATCATAACCGAGAGCTAGTGTGACGACATCTGCATCGAGCCCGTCGATGACTGCCCGGCCCTGCTTGCCTGAACCGCCGTGTGACTGCTTAATATTTACCTTTTGGCCCTTCTCCTGCTCCCAATGAGCAGCGAAGGCTTTATTAAATTCCGTGTACAGCTCCCGGGTTGGATCGTAGGATACGTTCAGTAAAGTGATCGCTTTTGCCTTTCCGCCCTCTCCCGAAGCACTGGCATCCGTACCGCTCTTGCTGGCGTTTCCGCAGGCCCCGACAACCAAGGCCATAGCCAATACAAGACTTACCCCAACCCATTGCTTCAACACTCTCTTCATCTCCAACTCACTCTCCCCTATTCTTTCTTTGGAAACCAGATCTCCGTGAACCCCAATCTCAAACCTAAACCTAAACCTAAACCTAAACCTAAAACCCAAAACCTAAGCTTGAAACTAAAACTAAAAAACTAAAAGCTAAAATCATCATCAAGTCCTCTTGGCAAAACAATTAATTCAGCTGGAAAAATAGAAAGAGAAACGCTCCAGCCCCTTCGGTCAGACCGAAACTGCTACCGTGTCTGCCAAGGCAAGTAGAGCGTTCCTCCGTCCGTACGGTGAGAACCTATTTTAATTATTCCTACCTGTTTAGTGTGCTATGATTGTATTCTATATGCGCTGGGTTTTCTTGTCAAACACTTTTATTGGAAATGTATTAAAAATCTATAAGAGAAGCTTATATTCCCTTGTTTAAGCACATTTTTGAGGTGCATTAGGTAGTTTAGGTATGTAAAAAAAGGACAAGGCCGACCGGCCTGTCCTTCAATCTTCAGCGGGGTTGAGGGCGTAGCTTCGTGAGGTTTAGAGACTGTGGGTTGATGGAAACGGTGGGGCTGGTGTGTTTGATGTGTTGGTGTGCTCGGTGGGCTCGGTGGGCTCGGTGGGCTCGGTGTGCTTGGTGGGCTTGGTGGGCTCGGTGGGCTCGGTGGGCTCGGTGTTCTCGGGGTGCTTGGTGGGCTTGGTGGGCTCGGCCGGTATGGATGCCGCAGCCCCCTCGGAATTGGCTGCTTCCTAATGGACAGGAGATCCGCTAAATGTTGAAATAGACCTCTTTCACCGGTGCTTACGGACCCTGGTTCCGTTATTTGGCCAAATGGACTGCCTGAAACATGCTTTTAGGAGCAATAGCGGAACACAGGTCCGTTAGCCCTCTAAATTTCCCGTTATTTCGCAAATAGCGCCCCCTGTGTCCGTTAGGTTCGCATATGCCCTGCCACTGCATACCAGCTTACTAACTCTTATACACCAGCTTACTCGCTCAAGCTATCTAATCCACTGCTCGCACGCCAACCAACTCTCTATTTGCAATACCAACCAACTCACTACTTACTACTAGCTAAGCCACTACTCGCTAATCCGCTACTGCTGCCTGCTACCAGCTGTCATCTCACTTCACAGATACCTGTATCCAAGTCAAGCCACAGATCAGTGTGCTACCGTGGAACAACCGCGATGCAGGAAGGCTCCTTCACCTCCAGCACGCTGTCGGCTGGCGAAAGGCTGCCGGTGGCCCGGTTACGGCGGAGCAGGGTGATGCTGCTGCTGAACTGGTTTGCCACGAGCACATAGTCGTCCAGGACGGCAAAGTTGCGCGGCCACTTTCCGCCGGCACTAGTCCACTCCGGGGCGCTAAGCTGTCCGGTTGAAGAGTCCAGCTTGAAGCGGACAATGCTGTCGTGACCACGGTTCGATGCGTATACATACTTGCTGTCCGGTGACAGATGAATGTCCGCCGCATAGCTCTCTTCGGTAAAGTCCTCGGGCAAAGTGCTTATATGCTGAATAATTTCCAAAATACCATGGGTTGGGTTGTACGCAAACACGGTCACTGTGTTGTTCAGCTCATTGATACCGTAAGCGAACGTATCGGACGGATGGATAATGAAATGCCTTGGCCCCGCTCCAGGCGGCAGCGCCACCTCACGGTGCGTAACGAGTTTGCCGTCATCCAGCCTGTAAATAACGATCTGGTCCAGACCCAGATCGGATACGAAGGCATATTTGCCATCCTTGGACGGGACTGCGCTGTGAGCATGAGCCGCCTCCTGGCGATCCTGGCGGAAGCCGCTGCCTACATGCTGAACAGCCGCCGCCATTTGGACTAAGGTCCCCTCTCCGTTTAATTCAAAGCTGTTGACATGGCCGCTGGAATAGTTGGCGACAAGCAGATGCCCGGAAGGGGACAGCGACAAATGGCACGGGCTTGCACCGTCCGTTCGTACCGTTTCAAGCAGGTTCAGCTTGCCGTCCTGCGGATTAATGCTATAGGCAGCGACCTTGCCTTCCTCGCATTCCAAGACAGCATACAGCCGCATTGTTCCCGCACCATCAGCTGACGGGCTGGTAGGGATGGTAGGGGTGGTAGGGCTGGTAGGGATGGCAGGGATGGCAGGATTGGCCGAATCTGCCGCGGTATCGCTTACATTTTTCTGCACGACGTGTGCAGCCGCCTGACGTCCTGCATGTTGTTTATCCGCTACAATAAGAAAAGACGGGTTCTCGATATCTGAGGTGCCGTGAATAAGACGAAGCTCTCCACTGCTTGTATTTAAGCTGCAAAGATGGATTCCCGCTTCTTCTCTGGAAGAGTAACCCCCAACGTAGAAATACTGCTCCTCTGGCTTAAAGATACTCATAGACTTTTCCCCCTATAGGTTTATTGATTTACGAACCTGCCTCAGCCCGCAGCTCTTGAAGCAATCCCTTCACGCGGGATACTTTGATTTCGTCAAAATACCGCTCAAGCTGATCTTCGCCTCCAGCAAAGATCCGGTCCATTACGTCACGCATCTTCGAGGATACCTGGCAGGGCGATTCCTGGCTGCCCGAGCACCAGCCCGGCTGAAGGGTGCCTCTAGCGAACAGGCGGTACAAATCGCCAAGGCTGATGGCATTCAAGTCGGCGCTGAGCAGGTAACCGCCGCCCACGCCTTCTTTCGTCGACACATACCCTTGCTTTCGCAGCAGGCTCAATACTTTGCGGACTCGGGCAGGATGCGTGGCCACACTCGCTGCAATTTTCTCGCTGTTGGCGATGCAATGGGCATTCATCTGCAGAAAAAGAAGGCAATGCAGGGCCACCGTAAACTCGCTGTTCATATTCCTTTCCCCTTTCCGTCATATCCTTGAAACACGGGCATGCCCATGAATCCGGGAGCCTGGGCTCATTTTTATTTTCGGTAAGTGATTTATGTTATAATGATCTCGCCAACTACACATGTTCAAGAAAGGGACATTTCATGAATATTACCATTCCTTCTTATATGCAGGTTTTTGTAACCGTTGGAGCCATCGTCATGGCGGCGCTCGCGTTGTTTATCCGGTTAAAAGCCAGCCGCAGACCCGTAACGGTCAAGAAGATTATTATTCCGCCGCTAGGCATGACTACCGGCTTCGGGATGTTCATCGTTCCTGAATTTCATATACAGGTTCTTTGGGGCGCCATCGCCTTTGCCGTAGGCTGGTTGTTCTTCTCTTACCCGCTGAATCGCAGTACCCAATTCGAACTGATCGACGGCGAGGTATACGCTAAACGGACCCGCGGCTTCGCCTATATCCTGATCGGCTTGCTTGCGCTAAGGCTCGTCCTGCATGAAGTCGTGGAGCAATATATCTCGGTGCTCCAGACGGGCTCCGTATTTTTCCTGCTGGCCTACGGAATGATCCTCCGCTGGCGGCTATTCATGCTTAAGGAATACCGCCGCATAACGGGACAAAATCATGCGGGCTAACCAAACCCAAGCTTCTTTCCAACATATTAAATTTTATATAGGGATGCAATCTTTTTCCACTATATTTTCTCTGCTAAGCCCTTGAATGGCAAACAGGTTATCCAGATGACGCCAACCGTCACCGGATAACCTGTTTTTTGATGCCGCAAAAATACTCCCCCCATCTCTTATGCCCTTGACTGCCCCTCGCTAGGGCGCAGGATCGCCGAACCGATGATCAGCAGCACGAACGCCATGAGCACCAGAATAAGCAGCGGAGCAACGACTCCCTTCAGGCTGCTTCCCGAGGAGAGCAGCTCGATAGCCTCGATCGTCCACTTCTGCGGCACGAAATTAGCTGCCTTCTGCATGTATTCCGGCATGAAGGAAATCGGCCAGAAGCAGCCCCCGATCATACAGGTCGGGGTAATGATCAGATTGTTCAGCATCCCGGCGTTCTGCGGATTGCGAATCAATCCGGCGGCCGCACTTGCGATGCCCATCGCGACGAGCATGAACGCAGCCAGTACGATGAAGTGCAGATGCAGCGGGATGCCGGCATCATATCGCAGCACCCAGCGGCTGAGCATCAGCACGACCGCAATCTGGATCACGCCGACAATGAAGCTGCCGAGAAAATTGCCCGCGGCGATTTCCCACGCTCTGACCGGTGCACTATAGATGCGGGCCATCGTCCGCTTGCTGCGGTCCTCAACAATTTGGGTCACCGAGCTGCTGATTAAGCTCATCAGGAACAAGAGCGTAAAGCCGGTGACCGTGCTAAGCCCCTCCTTCGGGTAGAGCCGAAGTTCCTGATCGATGGCGGTTACGCGGTGTTTTCCCGTCTCCCGGTACACATTAGCCAGCACTGCGTTGTCCCGTTCATCCTCTCCGGCAGCGGTCTTAATCATCCCTGCGGAAGCCGCCATGCCCCGTACAAGCCCATCCAGGTTAATTCTAAGGGTAAAGGTCGCCTCGCTCGTCACCAAATCATATACCTGAAGCTTGGGGACGCGTCCGGAGCGGACTCCTTCGGTGAACCCGGCCGGGATGGCAAAGCCTATTGCGGCTTTTTTGGACAGCAGCGCATCCTTCATCGCCGCATCATCCTCATATTCCTTTAAGGTATAGCCGGGCTTGTCAGCCAGCTCCTCCAGCAGGAACGCGCTGGCCAACCCCTGATCCCGATCCACGTACGCGATTTGCGACAGCGTCATTTCTTCCTGCCCCAGCAGGGCGATGACGAGAGAGATAACGACGCACGGCAGCAGGATGTAGCCGAGCAGCCCTTTTTTGGTGCCGATCGTTCGTCTTATGACATTCCAGGCAATCGTCAAGCTACTCATGATAACCCACCTTCCGATATGAAACGATGCCGGCGGCAAGCAGCAGGCCGCAGAATAAGCCCAGCATCATCAGGTAATGCATGACCTCGGCCGGATCCGCCCCGAGCATCAAACGCAGTATAGCCTGAAGCGCCCAGTGGTTCACCGTAAATTCGCCCATCCGTTGAATGATTTCCATCGGCAGCGGCTGGAACCCCCCGCTCAGAAAAGTCATGACGACGATGACCGTCACGACGGCCGAACGGGCAACCGCAGGTGATTGGGTTAACAAGGTAATGATCACGGACAGCATCATGGAGGCGATCACCACGAGCAGGCAGGTCAGGATCAAAAGCCATAGATGACTGCCCCAATCCACACCGTAGAACCATGACGTTCCGCAAATAATGACGGCGGCCTGTAAATAAGCGACCAGGCTGTTCCCGGCGATTTTCCCCATAAATATCTCCAGCGTGCTGACGGGCATCGAATTTAAACGGTACAGCGTCTTCTTGCGCTTCTCTTCGGATAAGCTGATGCTGGCCGACAGTCCCGAATACAGGAGGAACATGATCAGCATGGCAGCGGCGTAGTATTGAAAAGCGGAGTAGGTCTCGCCCCCTTCATTCAGCGTGGCGGTCTCCACGTACGTCTCCTCCAGCCCGTTCATCGTTCCCATGGCTTCTCCAATTCCCCGCGGGCCAAGAGCAATGATCGCTGCCTGCATCCGATTAACCTCATCCAAATAGGCATGGAAAATCATCTGAACGACGTAATTCTTCATGCTGTCTTTTCCGGGAATGAGCTCCCAGTGCGCTTCCTTCCCTGCTGTTACGCGCTCCTCGAAATCAGGCGGAATGACGACGGCGAAATCCGCTTCGCCACGGGTCAAGGCTTCAACCGCCTCTTCGCGGCTCGCGGTCTTTTCAACCTGCATTCTTTGTTTAATTTCCGGACTGTTCAAAAACTCCCGGAGCCCTAAACCAGCTTTAATCTCTTCCTTTGCTGGCATTCTCTCTGTATTCGGCTCCACGATCATGACCCTGGCCTGCTCTACCGAAGCTTCCGCCTCGCCTTTAAAGTTGCTGGAAAGGGCGTTGCCCAAAATGAAAATAAGCACCATCGGCAGTAAAAATAAGTTCAATAACACAGCGCGCGTCCGCGTAAGCATCCGCAGCTCGAACCAGGCGATTGTCCATAGCTTCACAGCATATCCCTCCTAGTCCTAATCCCGCAGCGTACGCCCGGTCAGATTGAGGAACAGCGTCTCCAGCGTCGGCTGCTCGCATACTACAGAATGAATCACGGCGTCATGCTTGGCGCAAATGTACAAAATATCCTGCAGCTCGTTCTGCGAAGAAGGTGTGTACAGCTCCAGCCCATGCTCGGTCTCCAGAATGCGGGTGATCCGCGGGTGCTGCTT
The DNA here is from genome assembly GCF_000381905.1 of Paenibacillus fonticola DSM 21315. GTDB lineage: Bacteria > Bacillota > Bacilli > Paenibacillales > Paenibacillaceae > Fontibacillus > Fontibacillus fonticola. Next base: position 277,115 of record NZ_KB907245.1, read on the forward strand.
CAGTTCAAACAATACCGCTTCTCCTATGCCGGAGGCCGTCATAATGATTTTCTCCTCGCCGGCAACCCGCTCCCGGAGCTCCTGCTCTGTCCCGCAGGCAATGACATGGCCTTGATCAACAATCGCTACCCTGTCGCATAAGGAGGCGACCTCCTCCATGTAATGGCTTGTATAGATTACTGTCGAACCCATGCGGTTCAATTCCCGCACCGATTCCAAAATATGATTCCGTGACTGGGGATCGATCCCCACGGTTGGCTCATCCATAATGATCAGTTTGGGGCGATGAACGATCGAGCAGGCAATATTGAGTCGCCGCTTCATTCCCCCGGAGAACGTATGCGGCAGCTGCTTAGCCCGCTCCTCCAGACCAACGAACCGCAGCGCTTCCTTCACCCGTTCCTTCAGCTCCCATCCCCGCAAGCCGTACAACCGGCCAAAAAATGTCACGTTGTCCGCCGCAGACATATTTTCATATAACGCCAAGTCCTGGGGAACGAGCCCGATTCTGCGCTTTACATCGATCGGCCGCTCCTTGACTTGGATTCCATCGACCGTAATACTGCCTTGATCCATCGGCAGCAGCCCGACGATCATGTTCATGGTCGTGCTTTTCCCTGCTCCGTTAGGGCCGAGGAGCCCGAATATTTCCCCGGCTTCGATGGTCATATTCAAGTGATCGACGGACAATTTGTCTCCGTATCTTTTTACGACATTGTTTACTTCTACGAACGCCATTCTGGTTTCGCCCTCCCACGCATCTTTGACTCTGTAGTCATTGTATCAGGCCTCGCTTCCCGCGTAAGGTATCGATAGTCACCAATATAAAATGACGAAAGTCACCATTTGCCGCACCCGAACTCTCATAGGAATGCTATAATAATTGCATCTTATTTCGATGAAAAGGGTTGAGAACGATGAAGAAGCCTTCGCTTCTTCCTTTTCTGTACGGGATGATTTTGCTCCCGGGATTTTTCCATATTTTCCTGCTGCAAACCCCTCCTTATGACCGATACGTCATCCATATGCTGGCCTTGTTCGCCTTGGCCGTACTGGGGCGCTTCGCGAAGGCGAGCATCCATTTAACGGCTTGGTGCCTTATGCTCATCGCCTATTCGGCGTGGCTTTGCTATATTTACGGCGGACTTGCCAGCCTGTCGGCTCTGGCACCAGTTTTCGTCTACTCGTCCATGCCCGGCAGGTTCGTGCGGATCAGTCTGTTTGCGCTTCATTTCGGCTCGCTATTCTTCACAATGCTGTCTGAGCCGCTAATCTCGAGGTTCGGCGTGCAGCTGTTTCTATCGTTGCTGGCAGGCATTCTCGCCTATCTCCAGCTATTCAAGGCCAAGCAGGACGAGCTCCAGCAAAAATACGATGACCTCCGCAGACGGCATTACGAGCTCAATGAGACCCATCGCCGTTTAATGCTGTTCAGCAAGCAGGTGGAAGGCGCTGCCCAAGCTGAGGAGCGAACGCGGATTTCGAGGGAGCTTCACGATGATCTCGGGCATCGCCTGATCCGCGCCAAAATGATGATGGAAGCCGCACTGCATGTCGTCCCTGCCGATCCTGACAAGGGAATGGCCCTGCTCGGGCAAATTCGGGATCAGCTCTCTGCCGGTCTCGACCAGCTGCGTGCCACAGTGCGCCGACTGAAGCCGCCTTCCGAGACGACGGGAATTCAGGCGCTGAGCCTGATGCTGGAGGAAATCGGCCGGGAGAACGGCATCCGGACGACGCTGTCCGTAGAGGGGCAGCCTTACCCTTTATATCCGAGCCTGGAGATCATTCTGTATAAAAATGCGCGGGAAGCCCTGACCAATGCATTAAAGCACGGTCAGCCCGGTGCAGTTGAAATCCGGCTGTACTACGAGGAGGACGAAATCCGTATGGCCGTCAGCAATGACGGAACGCTGCCGCCGCCCCACTGGGATATCGGCAGAGCGGCCGGCTTGGGGATGTCGGGAATGCGGGAACGATGCCAGGTCGCGGGGGGAAGACTGGAGGTCGAGGTTGAGCCTTGCTTTACCGTTACCACCCGGCTTCCCGTAACGCATCAAGGAGAAATTTTATAATCGGGAGCGTGAATAGGCAGCCATGACAAACACAACAACGAACGCAAACGCAGCTGCAGGAGAGCGTTTATCCGTATTGATCGTGGACGACGATCCATTCATTCGGGAGAGCTTGTCCTTGCTGATAGGCATGGATCCCCAAATCGAGGTCGCCGGGACTGCATCTCATGGATTGGAGGCTGTAAATCAGCTGGAGAGCGGCGGGATGCCTGTACCGGACGTGGTGCTCATGGATATCCGGATGCCGGAATGCGACGGCGTAGAAGGAACAAAGCGGATCAAGGCGCTTTTTCCGCAAATCTCGGTGCTCATCCTGACCACCTTCGATGATGACGAGTTCATTATCGAAGCCTTGCAAAGCGGCGCCAGCGGGTATCTGCTCAAAAATATCCCGCCCAGCCGGATTATCGAGGGGATCAAAACTGTACATAGCGGCAGCATGCTCATTCATCCGGACATCGCCCGGAAGCTGACCGGAATGCTCCGGGTAGATGCACTCAAAGCCGCGGATGTGACTGGACGGTCCGGGCAGCGTCCGGGTTTGGCTACTTCCGATGGGGCTTCTTCTGGCGGGGCTTCTTCCGGTTCGGCTACTTCCGATGGGGCTTCTTCGGGTTTAACTTCTTCTAGCTTGGATTCCGCCGAGCCAGCCGACTCCGTACAGAGCAAATTGCGGGCAGCAGGACTAACCGCAGCCGAGCAAAATGTCGTGGCCTTGATTGCGGACGGCATGTCCAACAAGGAGATTGCCCAGAAGCTGTTCCTTAGCGAGGGCACCGTCAAAAACTACATTACCGACATTCTCGCCAAGCTGCAGGTTCGCGACCGGACGCAACTCGCCATTTTGTATTGGAAAAGCTATAACCAACTGGGATGAACTAGATGGCCAGGATCAGGTAAATAGATGGGCGATGGGCAAGATCAGGTAACTAGATGCACTTCATAGCAGGATAACTAGATGCATTTCGCACCAGGGTAACTAGTTGCATTTCGCACCAGGGTAACTAGATGCATTCATGCCCAGGCAACTAGATGTAATTCATGCAGTTAGTTCATCCGTTTTGGGCGTGTTAGAGGGAACTAACTGCAAAACCTGCATTTAGTTTCAAGGTTTTTCGGCGAATTTGCTCTTTTTAGGCAAACTAGCTGCATGGTTTACATTTAGCGCATGGTTTTTTCAATAAACAGCTTAACTAGATGTATAAAATACATTTAACTAGCAAAACCAGAGGCTCGATGACCGCCACCCTCCACCAGCGATCTAACCATCTCGCTCCTCAGCCTTCTATATTATGCAAAAAAGCAGCTGCGCTCCGTGGTTTGGAGCTGCAGCTGCTTTTGCTTGTCGATCAGTGACTAGCTATTCGATTCTTACGCCTTTAGGCAGCGACTTCTGATCCAAGTTTGTGTTCACCAACTGAGGGAGCATGCGCATCCCCTTCTCCATTTCCGAGGAACACAGAGGACATGCCGGAGTGTAATCAAACGCAAAATTATCCCTCATCCATCCGTTGCAGCTCTCGCTCGTACAAGACCAGACCGGCGTGTTCTCCTCAGGAATTTCTTCTAACGTTTTTTTACGGTAATTCATGTTCATCCTCCTTGGACGTAATTTCACTGTAGACAGACCACGATCAACATCTTCAACAGAACTGCCCTTAACGAATTCGTTAAGAGCAGCTAAGCCTGCATTAAAGTTTGACTACGTTTTCGGCTTGTGGTCCGCGGTTGCCTTGAACAACGTTAAATTGTACTTGTTGGCCTTCATCCAGCGTCTTAAAGCCATCGCCTGTAATCGCGCTGAAATGTACGAATACATCGTTTCCGCCTTCCACTTCGATAAAGCCGAAGCCTTTCTCAGCGTTAAACCATTTTACTGTTCCAGTTTCCATGAGGGTACCTCCTAAAAGTATTAACATGTTCATTTTTACAAAAAAAATTCACACATTGAAAAAAGCTCCATCTCACAAGGTGACACTCTTTTCAAAGGGTGAATTTCAACTGCTGTATCACTTGAATCGACCATTGTTAATTATATCCTGACCGCAGGGAAAAAGCAAATGAACTGTAAAAAAACGGCAGGAGGGCATTTTGCCCTCTTCATCATTTCTTCACGGCTTTCCGGGGCGGCCGAATAAATATCCTTGCGCAAGCACGGCACCGCTATCGAGGCAAAATTCAAAATCCTCCCGCCGCTCAACGCCCTCTACAAGCACTTTGCCGCCAAAATCAATGGCCCGCCTGATAATCTCCTTGATCTGCCGTTGTTTGTGGGCGTCATGCCGGCAGCCGCTCACGATGCTGCGGTCAATCTTCACATAATCCGGCTGAAGCCGGGACATTTCCACCACCGAGGAGAATCCTGCCCCCACGTCGTCAAGCGCCATGGATATGCCATGGCCGCGGCAGACTGCGAATATATGCTGTAAATGAGCGATATGCCGAATCCGCTCTGTCTCCACCACTTCGAATACAAAATCGCGCGCATCTAGGGCGAACCGCTCGATGGTCTTGAACGTATCGTTCAAGCATTGGCAGGGGCGCTCGATGGATGATGGCAAGATGTTGATGAATCTTTTGATTCCCCGGGGCAGATGGCGCGCGCTCGTCTCGATAGCCGCAAGCCTTGCCGCCTGGTCCAGCGAGGAATGGAGTCCGCTCTCTCTGGCCGCCGCAAACAATTCAAGGGGGCTGAACGGTCTTCTCCTGGAGGCTGGCCGCAGCAAGAACTCATAGCCGATCACCTTCTCATCGGTGTTTACGATCGGTTGAATATGGTTTTCAAACAGCTTGTCAACGATCACGCCCAGTACGTCGTTATTCCTCACGCGGCTCTCCATTTGGCATACCTTGAGCCAGAGCGGTGAATGATCTTTTCCCCCGTTCACCAGAGAAACCAGCAAATTTTCGCCGTACATGAAGTTATATCTGCGGGCACATTCCAGCATAAGCAGTAATTCATCCTTCGATCGATACGAAAACTGACAGTCCGGGAAACTCCGCTGCATGCGGTATCCCATTTGCTGCATATAGGCGATAAAAGCGGCCGAAAATGGACGAAACCCGACGCTCCCCAGGTCTTCAAACGCCGATAGGGCACTGCCTTTGCTGAAGAACATAGCAATCCTCCTTGATTTCATACATGAGAAATTATACCATGCCCCGTTATTTTTCCAGCGTGACCTTCATCTCTTTATATCTCTTTATGACCGTTAAAAAGGACTGGATCGACTTGGGCGAAGCTGTGGTTTATTGGCTGAACAGATATAATGAGGTAAACAAAGTCATGTAGACGATTGAGGAGGAAATGAACAGAACATGATCGATGCCCATATTCACCTGGATCAGTATAACGATGCCGAAATCAAGCGTATTGTGAAAAATATGCAGTTCGGCGGTATCGAGGGGCTTGTGTGCGTTTCCACAAATCTGGAGTCTTCGATGGCTAACCTGGCTCTCGCCGAGCGGTACCCGGAAACCGTTCATCCCGCCTTCGGCTATCATCCGGAGAACCCCCTGCCTAACGAGGAGGAGGTCATCCGGCTGTTATCCTGGATGGAGCGCGAGGAACGCCGCATGATCGCTGTAGGAGAAATCGGCCTGCCTTACTATCTTCGCCGGCGAATGGCCAAGGAAGGCCGCCCCTTCGACCTAAACGCTTATGTACACCTGCTGGAGCGGTTCCTCAGCTTCGCCGGGCAGTACGGCAAACCCGTCGTGCTTCATGCGGTATACGAGGACGCAGATCTCGTGTGCGATCTATTGGAGCGCTATCGCATTCGCAAGGCCCATTTCCACTGGTTCAAAGGCGCGAAGCATACGGTGCAGAGAATGGCCGATCTCGGCTATTACATTTCATTTACCCCGGATCTGCTGTATGAATCAGAAATCATGGAGCTCGCCCGCAGCTATCCCGCCGATCAGGTGATGGCGGAGACGGATGGTCCCTGGCCTTTCGAAGGGCCGTTTGCGGGGCAGCTTACCCAGCCAACCATGGTACTGAAGGTTGCCGAAGCTTGGGCTGCCCTTCAAGGTGTCGCCCCGGAGGAGGCGCGCTGCCAGCTGCGCGAGAATACGAGGCGTTTTTACGGTATATAGGTATATAGGTATATAGGCGTATAATACGGAGTTACTTTACTTCGTGCCAAACCCCCGGTCACGCAAAAAGGAGGCCATATGCATTCGCGAAGGCTGAGCGAGCTTGTCCGCCATCAGCTCCGACCATGGCGTGTCTTTGGCCCCCCCGGTTCTTTCGCGCAAGTACGCCGACATGATCTCGTCATACCGTTCGACGTGCTTCTCCGATCCCGATGCGTCATAGCTGTTCCAATGCAGAACCGCCTGCTGCGGCAGCCTTGGGCGAAGCACGGGCTCTTGATCCGGGTAACCGACGCACATCCCGAACACGGGATAGACGAGCTCCGGCAAACCAAGCAGGCTGGCGACCTCGGCGATCTGGTTGCGGATACCGCCGATATACACGATGCCGAGGCCCAGCGACTCGGCGGCCACCGCTGCGTTCTGGGCAGCCAAAGCGGTATCTACGGTCGCTACGATTAGGTTTTCCATCGAGCCTTCGTAGGTTTCCTGGCCGGTCCGGTGTTTCAGCGCCGCTGCCTTCAATCTCGATAAATCGGCACACCACACCAAAAATACGGGACAGCTGTACACGTAAGCCTGATTGCCGCTAAGCCGGGCCAGCTCTGCTTTTAGCGGCTCCTCGGTCACGGCGATCACGCTATAAGCTTGAACATGGCTTGAAGACGAAGCCGTTTGTCCGGCGGCAACGATCGTTTCGACCTGCTCCCGCGTCAACGCTTGATCCGTAAATTTACGGATGGAGCGGTGGTTAAGCAGCAAGGCAATCGTTTCGTTCGCGGACTTCATCGCATCGGTAATATTTTCGTTATGCATCTTATTATCTCTCCTTTTTTATCCATTCATGCTTTCTACTCAAAATAACTGAATCACAATATACCCTGCCATGGCCCAGACGATGAGCGCTGACAGCTTATTAATATGACGCAGCAGCCTCCCGCTTGGATCTATGCCGCCAATCAAGCGTCCCGTCCAGCACAGCCCCACGAACCAGACCCACGAGACAGCGATGGCCGCGCCGGCAAACAGGGCTTTATCCAGTCCCTCGAAGCGAAGCGAGCTCGTGCCGATCACGCCGATCGTATCCATGATAGCATGGGGATTGAGCAGCGATACGGAAAGCGCGAATAAAATTTGTTTACCCGCCGGGAGGCTGGCTTCACCAGCCGCAGGTAAATCCGGACGGCTCCGCCAAATCGACCAGCCCATGTACAGCATGAACAGGGCACCGACAATGAACAGCAATATTTTCAGCCAGGATATCGTCAGAACGATCAGGGAGACCCCGGCAACGGCAAGCACGATTAACAGTGTATCGCATAATGCCGCCGTAATGACCGCAGGCAGCGCGTGATGAAATTTGCGGTGCCCTGCCCCCTGGTTAAATACGAATACATTTTGCACGCCAAGCGGCAATATTAGTCCAAATGCCAAGACCAGGCCATAAATCGTCGCTTCCCACATACAATGATTCCTCCGTTTTCTGCAAAAGTTGCTGTTCTCATTGTAAGCAGTAAGGGACGGGTTTGGCTCCAGCCATTTGGATGGATAACAAACCAACCAAATTATATAATTGGATTAAATAAAACTTGGCATGGTGCCACTGCGCACCTGCACATCGCGACGTTGGAGGTTGGTTATGGAGCAATCCCACTGGCAGCCCAGCCGGCAATCGGCTACCCCGCTGCATATGCAAATCACACAGTATATCCGGGACAAAATCGTCGGCGGCGAGTGGCCGGTAGGCACCCGCATCCCTTCGCAGCGCAAATTGGCCGAGGCCTTCAAGGTGAACCGCAGCACGGTTGTGACCGCCTTGGATGAGCTCACGGCCGCCGGGATGCTGGAGGGCTGCAAGGGCGGCGGTACCCGAGTAGTCAACCATACGTGGGGGGCGCTCGCCGCTACGCCGCCGACAAATTGGAACGACTACGTCAAGTCCGGCATCCATCGGCCCAACCTGCCCGCCGTCCAGGAGATCAACCGCGCCGAGTTCCATCCCGGTGTTATCCGGCTCGGCACGGGAGAGCTGTCGCCCGAGCTGCTTCCGCACCTGGAGATGAGCAATGTACTGCGCCGCATGGCGGATCAGACTCCCCCTCTGGGATATGGGGAGCCGATGGGAGACCTGCGGCTTCGCAAGCTGCTTGCAGCCCGGCTCCAGAAGCTCGGCATCGCGGCCTCTCCTGCTTCCGTGCTTATCGTCTCCGGGGCGCTGCAGGCGCTGCAGCTCATCTCTGTCGGGTTGCTCGAGCCGGGGTCGGCCGTACTGGTAGAGCGTCCCTCCTACCTGTACTCCGTTCCCGTGTTTCAATCCACGGGCATGAAGCTGCGCGGCGTCCCAATGGACGAGAACGGCCTGCGGGCCGATTTGGCCGGTGCATACGCGAAGCAATACAACGCTTCTTTGCTGTATACGATCCCGACATTCCATAACCCGTCGGGTACGACAATGAGCGAGGCACGCCGCGGGCAGCTGATGGAGGTTGCCGAGGCCGGGGGCCTGCCGGTAATCGAAGACGACGTATACCGCGACTTATGGCTGGACACGCCCCCTCCCCGCCCGCTTAAAGCCCGGGATGCCAGCGGGAACGTCCTCTATCTCGGCAGCTTTTCCAAGACGGTCAGCCCTGGCCTGCGCATCGGCTGGATCGCCGGGCCTCAGCCCGTGCTGGAGCGGCTCGCCGACATCAAGATGCAAAGCGATTACGGCTCCAGCACATTGTCCCAGCAAGCTGCCGCCGAGTGGCTTGGCAGCGGAATGTACGAGCAGCATATGGAGCGGGTTCGCGAACGGCTGAGGGAGCGTCGTGCCGTCATGTTGAACAGGCTGGACAAGCATTTCGCTGGTATCGCCAGCTGGAAAGTGCCTGACGGCGGCTTTTATGTCTGGCTCAAGCTGCATGCCCCGCTCCCCGCGAGAACCCTGTTCGACCTGGCGCTGCGCCGGAACATTCTTATCAATCCCGGCCATCTGTACGACCGGGACGCGAACCAGTATATCCGTCTGTCATATGCCTTCGCGTCCCTGGATGACATGGAGCGCAGTCTTGCCAAGTTGGCGGAGATCATCGAGTCTATTTTGTCCTAATGTATGATCAATGTCATGATTTTCTAAAATATTCCAGTGCCAGGCAACTATTATGATCCTGAAATCGTTTAAATAGATAGGAGGGGTCATATTATGCGTGCTATGCGTTTTGTAAAAATTGTTATTTGCATCATCGCCTTCTTGCTGATTGCAGGCTGTAAAAATACAAAGGTACTGCACAACGAACCCGGCGTTTCGCAGCCCGCCATTGTCGATCAGCTCCCTGAGCCTGTCAGTACCAGCGCCGATGGCGAGAACGATTCAGGCGAAACAAGGCTTATCGAAGGGGATGCGGGGGCAGCAGTGGAAGCCAGGGAATCGGAGGACGATCGGGGTACGGCTGTGAATCCCGAAGTCGATGGGAGCGCGGGACAGCTATACGGCCTGGCCTTTGAAGCGATGATGCCGATAGACGAAGCCTTGAATCAGGACATGGAATACATTGCGATCGATTTCAGCGTGTTGTCGCATTTAACGGAGGAAGATAAGCAGTACATTGAAGAGTACATCAGCAGCAGGTTTACCGCCCCGGTTAAGGACGCGACCTTCGAACAATTGAGAGAGAGCGAGGGCGACCATTTTACAGATAACGGGATGGTACTGAGCGGCGTACTGCTCCAAATCGACAAAGTGGAGATTAGCGAGAACGGGGCCGTCATCGAAGGCATGAAATACCGCTCTGGCAATGGGGCCGCCGGTATCGTCATCCAGCTGGAATTGAAGGACGGGGCTTGGAAGGTTATTGAGGCCGCAAACACTGGGGTTAGTTAAAATGGAATGTCTCATTTTTCATACAAATACTGCCCGGGAGCACAAAATTTCTTGCACTCCCAGGCAGTTCCGCACTGCATTTTATACCACGTCGTAGCCTTGATCTTCGATCGCTTCTTTGATGGCTTCAACGCTAAGCTTGCTTTCGTCATAGCTGACCGTGACGTTTTTGGCCGACAGATCGACCTTAGCGCTCGCTCCAAGCTTGGAAACCGCACCTTCGACCGAGTTCACACAATGATTGCAGGACATTCCTTCTACGTTCAATGTAACAGTTTGCATTTCAATTCCTCCTCTTAACTTTTGATCACACTGTATTTCAAGATGTAATTCGACTTCGAATCTTGCATAAATGTTTGGTATTCCTGATAAATTTTATTTCATCAACTTGTTCACCGTAACCAAGAGCTCATCCACCACTTCGGTTTCTCCGGCCTGGATGCGTTCAATGACGCAACTCCTCATATGGCCTTCCAGCAGCAGCTTGCCGACACTGTTCAGGGCAGACTGTACAGCCGCAATTTGATTGAGCACGTCGTCACAGTACGTGTCCTTGTCGATCATCCCCTTAATCCCCCGTATTTGCCCTTCAATCCGGTTCAGACGCCGGGTCAAATTATTTTTCAGCTCATCAGAATGATGACTGTGCCTCTCTGCTGAGCCTGAGTCTGCTGAATGACAAGCATTCTCCGCACAGTGATGCCCAGTCTCCTTAGGTTCAGTCATGCGACTATCACTCCTTTCCTGTAAAATCATTATATTATACCCCTATGGGGTATGTAAAGATGTATTGAATGCGAGGCAGCCTTAAACTCAAAAAGTGTATGCTCACTCCGCTCATGGCACCTTTTTTAAGAATATAGAGGTATATTGTTCTGCCGAGGCATCACTAACCTTATGAGAAAGCCGAACAATAGTTCGTCTACTTTGCGTATAAGCCGCTGAAGATGTTCGGCGCTCATCTTCTGTAATGCAAATGTACTTGGATAATTCGCAAGATATTTTACGGATTGAATTAAACTCACAGAGTCTAAATCCATTCCGAGGGTAAAAAGTCGTAAGTTCCTGTCTTAGGAATCTACGACCTTTTGTATTTCGTAATATTCGTGGAAATGGGCTTAAAGAGAGGGGACAACTTTTTGACAAACTCCGTTGTTTTCACTCTATTTTCTATTAATTTCATATGCCTTATTTGTAAGTTCATTAAGAAAGTCTTGAAATATTCCTCTCGATACTATTCCAGTACTAGGGATCGCTTCCTTTACTTTCTCAATTATGAAACGGTTTTCGAGTATTATTTGTTTATTTTCTACACTAGTAAAACTCCTTAACGAATCAATACAGACTTCAAATAAATCAGCGTCCTCTACACTCGCTAAAGTTAGTAGTATTTTTAACTCTTCTAAATTTGAGTCATTACCTAAACAATAAGCCAGTTTTTTTTGCCAACCTAGAGGTTTTGTCAACAGGTCATGTGATAACTCATTCCAATCTTCATGCTTAAACAGGATAATTAATTTTTCAGCGGTTAAACAACCAGTGTCGAACCAGTAATTATCTGCATCTTGAAAGTCTGTTAAAAGAGCATCAAGTTCCTTATACATAATAGTACCACCTTCTTCTTATACTTTGGATCACTTAACCCGTAGGTACAATTCCTATATTTCTATTATCTCGAAAAATTTCCTCTCTGACCGTTTCATCACTACAATAAAAAAGCTCATTTCCACCTACAATCAGGCAGAAATAAGCTTTTAATGAATTATCCGCAACCCTAGTATGTCATATGAATAAATATAAAATGGCTACATCAGCCACCTACGATCTCATCTCCTGCTGCATATACTTCTGTCATCATTAGCGCGCCAAGTTGAAATCCACGGATAAAAGAAGCTGTGGCATGCAATGTACCTGATTTACTTCGCAAATCAAGTAATTCTTCAAACTGGCTGAATTCTGTTGCCGATAACTTTTTTTCCCACATTTTCATGGCTTCGGATATTTTACGGTTTAATGCACGATATTCATGGTCAATCGGCACAATCGTTTCTTCAGGACGAATATTTCCACAATATAACGCTTCTAAAATACTTCTCATTTCCCTCTTCCCTTCACGTGGATTCCTGTTCCTTGAAAGAAAGACTGACACATGATAAAGTAATCTGTGCAGTCTGTCCACCGGGCAGTTGCGCAGTGGAGGAGGTGGCGAATTCTTTTTCGGGAGTGCGCCACTTCCTTTGTTTATTCATCTTCATTTAGCTTCTCGATCCCACGCCTTACAGCCTCATTTTTTGTCACCTTATTCTGCTTAACGTATCGTTCGAGAATTTCACTATGCTTCTTATCTAGCCGCACTGTGAGTCGTATTTCTTTAGGATTTTCAGAGAAAGGCCGTCCCAACTTTTTAGCGATTGGCTTCACCTCCTAGCACGATTATTGGCTGACAATAATAATATAATTAATGTCTGCCATAAAGTCAAGTTCTGTTGACTTTTTATCTGTGTTGCCTTTCTTTCATTTTAAATATAAAAAAAAGAGCTTACTCACTTCCTACTCATCCTTTAGTAAGAATAAGCTTTTGAAGTTTTAAATTCTTTAGTGTTAGATAATTTGAACCAATATCTACTATTAAACCACGTTCCTCTTCATACTGTGTTGTAGCTTAGTGTCCTTTTTGCATTATTTCTCTTGCTAGATAATTTTAGCTTGTCCTCAACTTCACCCTTCCCTTATCAACGTCAAGAAAACGAAGCTAACACAAAACAGGTCAATTATGGTGGTATCTAACCATAATCGACCTGTTTTTCGTAACGGAATAGCGTTATTTAGGGTATAAAATTCAAGCATTGATGTGTACGTACAAACAAAACGACGAAATCTTTATACAGGTTTTACATGGGTTATATGTGTTATTGGTTGAATGATGGGTTCATTCGACACTCGGTGTCCCCATCCCAAGAGACCTTAGGGAGATTAGTCAAATTAGAATTCTTCCAATGAAATAGCTTCCATAGAACTGCAGTAAAAATTAATGAAGTTATACCCGTCGTTTTCTCCATATCCGCTATCATCATGAACATGATATCTTTGATTACTATCCCAACCCAATTCTTTTTTATCATGTATTATCAAACTGTCCGTTAAATATAAATTTGTGACTTTTCTTAATGAAAGTTCGGAAACATTATGATACCTAACTCTCAATTTGAAACGTTGTTTCGTTTTTATAACCGATAGAAAGAAAAACAAATCAAGTGTCGTAGTATAGTTATCTTCATAATCAATGTCAATATCATATTTAATTCCGATTATTTCCTCATACGTCCAAGAACCAAGAGCATTCAACTTTTCAGTAATTTTATTGTAATTATTAATATATTGCAAGTAACATGCCTCCCTTTTAGTCAATAAATTCTATTTCATTTGTTGATTTATTAATTTTCCCTAATCTTAATCTTCCTGTTGATTTCTCTACAAAATATTTAAGCTCCCTAGCATTTCTCCCTGCATCTTGATATATGTATTCATGCATATGTGGATTTGTGTGGTGAGCAGAATTACCATGATCACTATAATCTATTCTATACTTTTGTTTCCCTGCTTGATCATAGATTACTCTAGATTTCTCCACCTGCCCACTTGAACCTAGTCTATAAAAATCATATCTATCCCCTGGGGTTCCTTGCATAGGGGCATAATTATTTTCGTAATACTTATCAGGCAGAAATGGTTCCTTAGCAAAGTCATCAAATTCACCCGTCCCCTATGTTGTAAAGCTAATTCCTTCTATGAATAAATAGCATCGTCGATCCTTCCTGTTAACTAAAATTATACGCCTTATCCGTCTTGTTTTTCATCATTCCGTAAATGATGTTGACGAGTCGCCTCATGACGCATACCAATGCTTGTCCTTTTGTCTTACCTTCGGCGATCTTCCTCTGATAATATTCGTGAAAGAATGGGTTTCTCGGCTTGCGGCTTCCTTTCGCTACTTGTACTTGTTGAACGGCGAGGTTATAGAACAGGCCATGCAAAATACGATTGCCCTGTTTACTTTTCATCGTCTTTCCTTTCCCCGCCGAACTGAACAATACCGGTGCGACTCCTGTAAATCTTGCCAGTTTATCTGCAGTTGGGAATCGCTTTATATCGCCAATTTCTGCGATCAAGTATGCCGCGGTAACGAGATCAATTCCTGGCATCGTTTCCAGCCTATAATAATCAAGCTTACCAAGTATCGTTATTAGTTCGTCATGAATATTCTGCATTTCTTCCTGTTTGAATCGCAAATCACGCACATAGCTTTGGATTAAAAAGTCTCGGTAATGTTGATAATCCCGGGTTGTGTCACCATCCCGATTTACCAAGTCTAAGATTGCTTCTGCTTTCTTCGTTGAGCAAGTGTTATGGCTCGCTTTCCGCAATACTTTGGCCAATTCTTCCGCAGGCATGTCTTCCAGTAATTGCGGTGAGGGAAACGTATGCCAAAAAACAAGCGCACATTTACCGTCAATATCGCTGAAAAACTTCTTGTAACTCGGATAATGATGGCTTAGTTGGGCATGCAATTGGTTTTTCAAGGACATTTGGGATTTAATTAATCCTGTTCTTCGAGATACAAGCTGACCAACGGTCCAGTAAATATCTTGTACATTAGCATTCGGTAGGATATCCAGCTTGCTCAGAAGGATTTTGGCTAAACATTCTGCATCCCAGCTATCGCTTTTCTGCGTGGTTGGGTAGCTTTTTCGTTCGGCAAAGGATAGCGCCGTGTTGACCTCCTTCACCTTCTGATTCTGTTCAAGTAAATAGGCCGCAAGAGATCGACCATATCCGCCGACATCTTCAAGACCAAAGAGTGGGGTCACGCCCCTCTTGGCATACCCCTTTACTTCCTGAAGAAAGTCGGGGAATGCATTGGGTATGTTGTTGAATTGAATCTCCCCAAGCTTTTCATTCCAGCAGTTGATAATGACTGAGGTGTGTGTATGCTTGTGTAAATCCACACCTACATAGATATGCTTTTCTTTATAATGACGCATCGAATCCCTCCATATCAAGTGAGATGGAATGAATGTCGGCAACCTCAGTTCGAGCGTTAGTCGTAAGACCCGCATTGGGACGCCAGCCAATCCATTCTTCCAGTTCAAATGACATATAGAATTGCCCGCTCATTTTTTAAGCAGACAGAAAAACTTTTTCAGATAATCGCTTGATGTTGCCCGGCCGCTTCGATATTGCCGTATGAATACATTCCTTGGTACAAGGATTCATGATCAAAAATCCGTTTTATTTGCACTTTGGTGAAGGCTTTACCTTGTTCCGTTCGGTAGCCTTCCGTATTCAGTTTCTCGGCAAATTGCTTCAATGTCCATGATGGGTGATCAGCTTTCAGTTCGAATAAATGCTGAACAATGATGGCTTTTTCCTTATCAACGGTGATTGTCTTTTGTCCTTTACGGGCTTTGTAACCAAAAGCAATTCCACCGCCTGCATAACCGCCTTGCTCGGCTTTCTTGCGCCTAACTCTTCCGAGTTTCAAGGCAATTTCCAATCGTTGATACTGGTCAAGCAGTTCGAGCATGCCGTTAACGAGGAAATCGTTCGGGTCATGCGTATAGATGCTGTAATTGGGCTGTTCGATAGAGCAAACATCGACTTGGTTTCGTTTCAGTTCCCGTTGAATCAAGACTTTCGCCATGTCCGATCGCCATAGGCGGGAGGTGTTAAGCACGATTATGGATTGAATATTCATGATCGGAAGATCAGCAAGCATGTTCTGCAAACCTTCTCGTTCAACCATCAATCCTTCCTCTTCGACTTTAGCTCCGCTGATTCCTCGATCTTCGTAAATTCGGATAAGGTTTAGGCCGTTTGCTTTGCAATACTTCACAATTTCATCGACTTGGTATTGCAGACTGTATCCGTCTCTTGCTTGTCCTTGTGTAGAAACTCGGACATACCCAACGACTTTTGGCATATTTCTCACCCCCCCTCTCGGTTACAGCATTTGGAGTTGCTGTAACTACAGACCGTTCCCATCAATCTGCTTCCGTTGGATTGTAAGAGACCGATTTCATGCTGACAAGAGGGTTTTCACTTGCATGAGGTCTGAATTTGTAATTTACGTGAGCTGTCAGTTTCGAAGCCGGTCATTTCCTTTCTGCCTATTCAGAATGCCTTTTTAACGCACGAGTTTCGATTTTAGCGCATTCTAATGTCGAGGGAATAGGAGAATATAGAGAAAAAGAAGAACCTTGACTAAGTGACGAGCACTCGATCAAGGTTCTTCGTAAGGTAATTAGGAGTAAATATAAAGGTCAATGTCAACTTCTGCTTTGATTTGATTAATAAATTCAATGGTTTGTCTGTTAAAATACATCGCCGGTTTCTGGTTATCCTCAATGTTTATAACGATATTAATCATAATTTCAAGGTTAAATAATTGGGATAGTTCACTTAGATCAACCGATTTACTTTGAAATACTCCCTTGATATGATCAATTTGATCGTTAATATCAAATGATTCTTGATAACCTGTACTATACCTCCAACAAGTATTTTTTCTGACAATTGATTTTCCCGGGATAGTTTCTCCCTTTATCCAGTAATCTTTTGGTTGAATTCCGAGCTTATCAGTAATATCTTGAGGATTGAAATTATCGCCGCAAATACTAAGATTAGCCATGACGTTCGTGCCTGCCAATTTACATTTCTCCTTTACTTAATATACTCTCCAGTCGGTATACCTTCGCCTTTCCCACCTTTCAAATATACCCACAACTGTCCTGTATCCTTGTCCACATAAATATCGTAACGAGAGATTTTCCCGCCAGCTACATCATCTTTCAGTTGATGGGCATCAATGCCATTTTTCTTCAATACTTTTTCATCGACCATTTTAATATTTTTCGGAACATATTTTTCTGCTGCGCCTACTGTGTTCGACCCAAAAGTTCCCTTGCCTACACCATTACCCGTACCCTTAGTTTCGGGAGGTTTATTCGGGTTATTCGACGAGGTCGATGTTTCTCCCTTCTTCTTATATTTGGGATCACTAAACCCGTTAGGGACAGTTTTTATATTTCTATTACCTCGAAAATTACCACGTATAGCCTCATATTGATACAACATACCACCGGCAATAATACCAAAGGCTTGTATCTTTGAAATTTTCTCTCCTGTCCAATAATTAATACCATTCATTGCAGCATTTGTTTCTTCCATAATAGGATCAAAGTTATCTACAGCAGCGAATTTCCTGTTCGGTTTAAAGATCATATCGCGTACGGAGCACTCCATCTTCAAGACGTGTCTCATCCTGAACCACGATAAGTTCTTTACCTTGTTCAATGGGGAGTTCAATCACATCGCCTAAGGCATAGTACTCTAAGCTTTCAATCGTATAAGTGACATACGAGCCAGCCCGCTCTTCCGATTTATCGGCAGACAGCTCATGAAACGGTTTCCGCACCCGGTAGAATACATCCCGATCCAGCTTATTAGACAAGCGCGTGATCATCCCGTGGAATAATGTTCTTGGGCTTTGTTCTTGCTCGTTAAAGGGAGCATCAGTAATAAAAAAGAAGCTCATCTCTACTACGATTCGGTAGAAATAAGCTTCTAATAAGCATTTTTATGTTTGTTTTTTACTAAAATATTTTAAAGAGAACACCTTAACCACTAACTAACTCATTTCGTGTTGTATATACTTCTGTCATCATTAGTGCACCAAGTTGAAATCCATGGACAAAAGAAGCTTCAGCTTGCATTGAACCAGACTTACTTCGCAAATCAAGCAATTCTTCAAGCTGGCTGAATTCTGTTGCCGACAACTTTTTTTCCCACATTTTCATGCCCTCGGATATTTTACGGTTTAATGCACGATATTCATGGTCAGTCGGCACAATCGTTTCTTCAGGGCGAATATTTCCACAATATAACGCTTCTAGA
Source organism: Paenibacillus fonticola DSM 21315 (assembly GCF_000381905.1). GTDB lineage: Bacteria > Bacillota > Bacilli > Paenibacillales > Paenibacillaceae > Fontibacillus > Fontibacillus fonticola. The sequence continues at coordinate 295,103 of NZ_KB907245.1, forward strand.
ATACTTCTCATTCCCCTCTTCCCTTCATCTGGGTTCCTGCTCCTTGAAAGAAAGACTGACACATGATAAAGTAATTTGTGCAGTCTGTCCATCGGGCAGTTTTGCAGTGGAAGTGGCGAATTCTTTTGCGGGAGTGCGCCACTTCCTTTGTTTAGTCATCTTCATTCAGCCTCTCAATACCACGCCTTACAGCCTCATTTTTTGTCACCTTATTCCGCTTAACGTACCGTTCAAGGATTTCATTATGCTTCTTATCTAGCCGTACTGTAATTCGTATTTCCTTAGGATTTTCTGAGAAAGGCCGTCCCATCTTTTTAGCGATTGGCTTCACCTCCTAGCTCAATTATTGGCTGACAATAATAACATATTAAATGTCTGCCATAAAGTCAAGTTATATTGAGTTTTTATCTGTGTTGTCTTTCTTTCATTTTAAACATAAAAAATGAGCTTACTTACTTCCTACTCATCCTTTAGTAAGAATAAGCTTTTGAAGTTTTAAATTCTTTAGTGTTGGATAGTTTGAACCAATATTCTACCCTTAGACCACGTTCCTCTTCATACTGTGTTGTAGCTTTGACATCGCTTGACTTTAGTGTCCTTTTTGCATTATTTCTCTTGCTAGATAATTTTAGCTTGTCCTCAAACTTCAACCTTCCCTTATCAACGTCAAGAAAACGAAGCTAACAAAAAACAGGTCAATGATGGTGGTATCTAACCAAAGTCGACCTGCTTTGTGTAACAGAATAGCGTTATTTAGGGTATAAAATTCAAGCATTGATGTGTACGTACAAACAAAACGACGAAATCTTTATACGGCTATTACATGGGTTAAATATGCTTAGGGTGTGATCACCCGATTCATTCCGTACCAGATGGGGTCTATTTCATCATCCGCTGAGACAGAGACAAAGAAAACCACAACACGAGCGGCTAGCTCGCATTGTGGCGTTGTTGGTTACGTTACACAATCTTGTTGTCAGGGTTGTAAATACATATCCAAAAAACAAATCTAGTTATTAAATAGTATGTTTACCTGCTCAGTTTCTACAAAATGTCCATCAAATACTTGCCAACATAATTTTTTTTCACCTTCATGGTCATCAATCAAAAAATATCCCGTTATTTCTGGGATTACTGCTATTTTAGAAATTTGCTCCTTAATAAAATCTAAGTGATACTCTCTTATATCTGCTCCATAAAAGATATACGTAGTCCAATTTACTTGGTTTTCAGGGAAAACCCACCCTAATTGGTACGATTTACGTGTGCTATAATTTAATTCAGTATCACTATAATTTTCGGTAAATTCCATACATATTTCTTTAACTTTACTAACATCGTGTTCTTCACATTCAAACCAACCTCTAATTGAAATATATTTTCCCATGTCAATCCCCCATACCTGTTTTTACTATAACGCCTTTCTCTTCTAAATATTTACGAATTTTAGGGTGAACACCATATTTGAACCAATATTCTACTCTTAAACCATGTTCCTCTGCATACTGTATTGTAGCTTTAAGTTGCTGTTTCATCTTCTTATTCATAAAATTATCGGGCTTGGTGACAGCAGACATCGACCTCTTAGTCTCAATTACTGCATCTTTAGTAACGCTATCAAGTTCCCTTTCTCTGCCCTTTTCTCCATAGATCATTTCTTTACCACCCGTTTTCTTTCTTACCATGTCTTCATAATGCCTATCCATTGCTTGACTATAGTGTCCTTTTTGCATTAATTCTCTTGCTTTATCAGATAATTCTAGCTTGTCCCCAACATTACCCGTACCCTTAGTTTCGGGAGGTTTATTCGGGTTATTCGACGAGGTCGATGTTTCTCCCTTCTTCTTATATTTGGGATCACTAAACCCGTTAGGGACAGTTTTTATATTTCTATTACCTCGAAAATTACCACGTATAGCCTCATATTGATACAACATACCACCGGCAATAATACCAAAGGCTTGTATCTTTGAAATTTTCTCTCCTGTCCAATAATTAATACCATTCATTGCTGCTTTTGTTTGTTCCATAATAGGATCAGAATCATCTATAGTAGTAGTAAAATTTGCTGGATCACTATTATAAGCTATAGTAGCCCGAGCGTCTTCCTGACCATTACCTCCTCCTTTTCGTTCAAGATACACCATCCCATCCGCGTATCGCTTAGTATACTGACTATAATCGTAAGTTACCGGCTCTATACTGCTAGTGTGTTTATCTTCCCAACGCCTTCTCACATCCACAGGAACCTGCTGGTAAGCTTGATACATGTCGTTCGACTCTTTCAACACGTTGCGAACGAAATCTAATGGACCGTTGGAATACAACAACTGACGCGCACTTGTCATCATTTTTCCTAAAATCCACTTACTGTAATAAGCCTCTCTCTCTTGCTCATAGATTTGCATGTTGATCAGTCCCTGCACGAGCAGAGCCGCTACTTGCTTTAAAGGATGCAAAGACCCCAAAGCAGGCATAGCACGAATCGCTCCTCGAACAGGAATTACCGCAGTTGCTTGCAGCGCCACTCCTACTGCCTTATTCGCAGGTCCCCCCAGTGCACCTAATAGAACTCCCGTCATCACTGGAATCGAACCTACCAGTTTGGATTCCGTAACCAACTTGTTATTAGCAGCTGTTCCAACTGCCGGACTTGTTATTTTCGCTGTAGGGGTATCTCCACTACCAGATGAAGTATGGGATGCAGCAGATGATTTGGATGCCTCATACGCCTGTACACTCACTATCTCAGGCTCCCATACTGGAGGCAGGTCGGTCACAATTACCGGGGCCTTCACAGTCCCTTCCTGCTTTACAACCGGGGCTTTGAGGTCTGTTTCACCATCCAGCACCATGCTGCTGGCTCCGCCTTTGAGATACAGCGCTGTGCCGGCTTTTAGCGATAGTCCCTTCCCTGCCTCCATCTTAACGCTGCCACCTTGAATTTGTACATTCCCCGAACTACTAATGGTAACGCCGCTAGTTTCATGAAGTGTAATAGATACTTTACCTGAGGAGTGCAGCGTCAGCTCTTGCTCGGATAGCTCTATACCGCTTCCCTTCGCATGCTGCCACACCTTCACATTAGGTTGTCCAAGAGCACGCTGCTGGCGTAATGCATCGGTGACATAGGCGTCTTGCTCGCGGTTTGTAGGGATATACAGCTCAACCTGATCTCCGATTTCCGGCATATCGTACCACCCGCTGTGGGCATCCGCAACATAACGGGTAGCTACGGGAAACCAGCAGGCCGCTGGATGCTGCTCGGGGTCGATATTCAGTTGAAGCTGCACACGATCCTGCTCTATATGTAGTACCTTCCCTAGTAGAGAAACCCCCGTAATCTGATCATTCTCAACCCGCGCATAGCGAATTTCCTGTTCAGCTTGAAGATCATATCGCGTACGGAGCATTCCATCCTCTAGACGTGTCTCGGCCCGCACCACGACAAGTTCTTTTCCTTGTCCAATGGGGAGATCAATCACATCCCCTAAGGCGTAGTACTCCAAGCTTTCAATCGTATAAGTGACATACGAGCCAGCCGGCTCTCCCGGGTTCCCGGCAGCTAACTCATGAAACGTTTTCCGTACCCGGTAGAATACATTCCGCTCCAGCTTATGCAGCTTGCCTACCGGCAGCCCAAAAAAGATCTTCGGTGATGCTGCCGTCACTTCAGGCACGAGCACCGATCCGAATCGGGAAGCTAATCGCTTTAAAAATGCCCAATCCGTCTCCTGATACTGCAGCAGGAAGGTGTCCAGTTTGGCGCCATCCGTGACGGTATCAATTGCATCCCCGTACTTATACTTCCGCACCAGTGCCGTGACCAGATCATCATAAGTGCGCTGCGGCTCTTGATAAGAACGATTTTTTAGTTTCACATCCAATTGATAGGAATGCGAAGCGGCCTCCAGCTCAAAAGTATAGACTCCCCTTACACAATGTATAGACAGACGCGTGATCATCCCGTGGAATAATGTTCTTACGGATTGCCCTTGTTCGTCCAACTGACGAATAACGATCGGCTCCTGATCCATCGTTTGCCCGATCCACGCAGCCCCTTGTTCTTCGGGAAGAATACCGATCAACTGTAAGTACGCGTGTTCGTTGATCGCTCTATGAATATGTAACTGCTGAATATGCTGTGGCTGAAAGGGACCGTATAAACGTATGCTCTCATAGCCGATCCCCTCTGTAAGTAAACTCAAGTTGTACCTCCTCCCTCCTGACTTGGTCCTGATTCCAGCGGTTAGTCCAGTTCCTGACCGTCATCTTCTATGCGAATATGTCCACAATATAGGCAGTGGTGCGTGCAGTCCTGTGTCAAAGCGGGCTGGCCCTCGATTAGCATATCGCTTTTCCCATTCAGCCATGGCATCGTCAAAACGGGAACGCACGGAGCCTTCTTCACCCCGTAAATATCAACCATGTCACTTGTCTGCACAGCTGGATTATGAGGGCTGAAGCAGTTGCCAAAGGACCGAATGTTCTCTCCTGGCAAGTAATCTGCAATATTCATCGCCGCTTTATTTTTGACGTATACCCCATGACTGAAAGGACGCTTTAACCGGGTCGGCTGAGTGCCATAGCTGCAGCTCAAAATCGCGCCTGCTACGACATAGCTTTTGGCCCCGCCGGCTCCTGGCTGCACCTGCGCTTGCTGTACCTTCGCTTCCTTCATCTGGCTGTCCCCTCCTTGCTTTCTATCTCTACTCTTTCTAGTCGTATGCCTATAAATGGACGGCGCAGTAGACTTTCTGCCAGCGCCAGATTAATAAATATGTAGGGTTCCATCACATCCGCTATTCGAAAAATAGGAGACATGTCTTTCCTGTATTGGAATACCAAGTGCTTCAAAGTATGATCGGGATACCGTTCGGTGCTATCGGACAAGCAAACCTCCTTAGGAGGGCGCAGCACCCAATACACCTCTTGCTTGGCTTGCTTCAAATCGGTAAGTATAGCTGCCCTCCATTCCATACCCGGCACATACTTCTCCAATAAACCCCTCATGCGACCAGAGACTAGCGGCACGGGATATTCCAGAAAGTCTGGTAATACGGATTGCGAATGAAGCTGTACAGCTAAAAACAATGGAGCTTCTTCCTCTGGAGATTCGGTTATCCGCATGACGTTCTTCGTTGATAACGAGGACAGCGGCACAGGTTCTATACGGTGTTTGACCCGCTCATCCATCCTAAGCCGAAAATATCTCACGTTAGTTGCCCCCTAACTTCCCGGAGCTGCTCTTCCGTAAAACTCACACCCTGCAGATTGGCGCCGCTGAAATCAGCACCAGCCAACCTTGCGCCGGCAAAAGATACGTCTGTCAGATTAGCCCCAGCAAAGCTAACATCCGTCAAATCAGCCTCGGCAAAGCTAGCAGCTGTCAGGTCGGCATTCTCAAAGCAAGCCGCTGCTAGATCGGCCCCGATCAATGAAGCTTGCCGCAGCGTGGTATTACGGAAATCAGCACCTTGCAACTCAGCTAGCCTAAAAAAAGCCCCTTGCAGATTAGCTCCCGCAAAATTCACCCCGCTAAATCCTAATGGCTCCCATACCAGCCATGAATCGGAGTCGTTTACGCTGCCCATCACCTTGTCCAATATGGCCTTCCTTAGAGAGCAACCGCTAAAATCCGCTCCATATACCAGGCTGGAGGTAAAGTCAGTACCTTGAAGGTGACTGTCCTGCCACTCCGTACCCACCAGCACGCAAAATTGCAAACGACTATTCTCCATCTGCATGCCGCGGAAAGCCGTATAGCGAAAATCCAGGCGGCTATAATCGCCTTCCGATAGGTCAATCTCCGTCAAGGCTTGGTAGCCGTACTCATGAGCTTCTTGTAATTCCAGCCATGCTCTGACCTCTTGCATATCCCGCTTCCGGCGATCTTCCTTATATACGGACACGCTTCGATCCAAATACTCCCCGACACGAACTTCAAATATTTCTCCACGCTCCAGTTCCTGAAACTCGGGAGTATGCACGGCCCGTTTCATCGCCAAACGAATCATATTCACCATAACCGCATGAAATTCCGCCGCTGCGTCCAGCATCATCTGCTCTAATCCAATCTCGGAAAGAGGGGATTGCCGCCGCTCCATAATTTCAGCCTGGTACCGCTGCTGCAGATCACTCCAATAAGAAAAGGCCCAGTAAACATCCCATTCAAATTGGATGGGGTCCGTATCAAATACCCAAAACTCATCGGCAGCCTCCACGAAATAAGTCGGATGCTTCTCCAGCCATGATGTTCGCAGCATAGAGTATGTGATGTAGCTTATACTTCCTTTTTTCCCTTGAAGCTGCTTTTGACGAATGTCGCGGCAATATTCTCTAAATTCCTGTACACATTCCCCAATACGTTGTTCTAGCGTGGTCTTAAGCGTCGCTGCCCAATCTTTACGAATAAAACTCCATGCCTCATCAAGAACGACTTGTTGCTCCTGCCCTTCTATAACAGGCTTGTCCATTGCATTTACACCACCTGGTTACACGTATGCTAGTTAGATTTCACTTCGCTGCCTTTCATTTTGGCTGAACCGCTAAGTTCAATATGACTGCCGTTGCAATCCATGCGCAGATCGCTGCCTGCGGAGAGAGACATCGTCTTTCCAGCCGTCAGGCTCAGATCTCCCCCCGCCGAAATGCTTACAGCATTATCGCTTACAATATGTACGCCTTCTGTGTCGTTCAGCTTGATATATATAGCCCCTTCTTTCCCCGTAATGACCAGTTCCTCCGGCCCGAGGCAAATTTCCTTCCCATGAGGGGTCCGCCAAATCTTCATTTGGGGATCAGAAATTTTATTATAGGCACTTCCCTGCGTATTTCGCCTGACGGCACTTCCCGCAATTCCGTCTTCTTCACGGCTGCCCGGAAAATAGAGCGATACAGGATCGCCGATTTCAGGCATCACATACCAGCCCGTATGCCGCTCAGCACTATAGGCCGTGGAATAGTTGAACCAATATGCCTCATTTATCTCCTGCTGCTCATCGCAGTCCAAATGAATGCGCACCTGATCCTGACGCACATCCACGACCACACCGCTTAACGATGCACCGGCCAGCTTTTCCTGATAGTAGCTTTTTTGCCGGAATCCCTGGTACGATCCCAGTACATACTGATGCCTCAGTTGTCCTTGTCTCATTTCGGTATAAGCTTCCATCACAAATAGGCTATGCCCTTGAAAGTTCAATTGCGCTCCTAAATCCAGTACCTCATCCGTCTCCACCTCGTAGAAGATGAAGTCGTTCTCCGTAAGCCTGGCCTGATCATTCGCCTGAAAATAGCGAAAAGGCAGCATTTGTTTGCTTACGGTGTAGCGGCTACTATCCAGAACCACATGTGCAGGCGTATCCTCAATCCCAAAATAAAACTTCGGACTATCAAAACGGGCAGCGGGCATCAAGCTTGTATGATAGCGGGAGGCCAAACGTCTTAAAAAAGCCCAATCCGTCTCTTGGTACTGGATGGCAATACGTCCGATCTGCGCCCCGTCGGTAGCTCCGTCAATCACATCAAGCCCCTCGTAATCCTTGCCGATCTCTTCCAGCAATTGAGGAATCGTCATTTTTGTATTCTGAAAAGAACGCGTCCGCTGTTTGATGTCCATTCGGTAGGTATGAGAAATGGCCTCAACCTCCAGATAGTACACATCACGCACAACCTTCACCTCTACCGAAAGCGCAATCCCGCTGAATAATGGCTTGGTCTCGCCTGCCTCATCTTTTTGGCTCACCTTAATGACCGTATAGCTGTGCGTTGTTTCCACATAACTGTCTCGCATATCTTCTGGAATCACACCTGTAAAGTACAGCCGGGTATGCTCATTAATTTTCTTCGTTAAGGTGAGCTGTTCCAATTTAATTCTTTCAAAGGGGTGAATTCGAATGTTGTCGTATCCGAGACTCATCTTGAATCCTCTCCTTCCTTAAATAGCATTGGGTAGGAATCAGAAACAACTCTAAGTGATTCCACCATCCTTCTAGCTACAGGCAACCATGCCTCCATGTCGGACTCCATACAGTTGAAGGCGCCGATGATCACGCATCCTTCCAGAACAAACAGCAGCATTTCGTTATACAGGTTACCGTCCACCCCTGCTGCTACAAAACGAATAACCCCGATCAAAAGGCCATAGTCATTAACGATCAATTCCGTCCCCATCCAATTGCGAATGGGTTGGACAGATCGCAGCACGTCCGCCATCTGCTCTATAAAATCAGGAAGCTCCCCCGGCTCCAAAGTCGTTTCTGTCGGATTAAAAGTAATATTGATCGTCCCATCGGTTGATGTGTAAATGACCTTCGGACGATGCTCCGAAGGATATTTAAATTTAGCTTGTTCCAAGGGCATGAGATGAAAGGCCTTCGGAATTTCCACCTCGCTTTTCCCATCCAGTATGATCAGCGGGGAGAAAGTGACGATTTCATCTTGTATGCGCAACACCATGTTCTTGTCGGCCGCTAAACTTTGCTTCTCTGAATCCGTTGATTGAGGTTGGTTTGGATTTGCCTCCTCGTGCTTAGGTGTTGATCCCTGTTTCATGCTAAGAATCTGTTCATCCAAATAATTCATCGTATGCAGTCTCTTCTTCCTCCGGTTTATATTTTTGTAAATGAAACCCATCTATACCTATATTTCGGACGCAATCTCATAAAAATTAACCCATGCCCCTGCAAAGCCCCTTTTTTCACCAGAAAGACATCACCCGACGATTTCTGCAAAAAAAATCACCCTAATCCCAGGCTTTCGCCTTTGGATCAGAGTGATTCTCATTTCTATATAAATCTAGCTTTAGCAAACTTGCCTATTCGCTTATTGATATCCCCAGATCATCGTAAACAGCGTACCGAAAATCGTCACTATACCTACGAACAACGCATAAGCGATATTCGTATAAAGCGATGTTTTCGAACCCGTCTCGCCGATGTGCATGAATACAAACAACTGAACTGACATTTGAATGATCGCACAGACGAGCAGAACCGTCATTTGCATCCCGAAGGACATATCGAAAAACAGAACGGTCAGCGCAACGACCGAAAGGATCAGCGAAGAGACATATCCCATGACGTGTTGAAGCGGGAACAGTTTTTTCATGTCACATCAATCCTTTCAAGTATACAAAGCTGAAGATGAAGATCCAGACGACATCAAGGAAGTGCCAGTACAACGAGAAGATAAACGACTTGTTCGCTGTATCCGGCGTGAAGCCTTCACGCTTCATTTGCAGCATTAGCCCCCCGCCCCACACTAATCCAAGCGTAACGTGCGCTCCATGAAGACCAAGCAGCGTGAATAAGCTGGACATGAAGGCGTTCGTTTGCAGCGTTGCGCCTTCGTTTACGTACGTCACGAATTCATAAATCTCGACGCCCAGGAAACCAAGGCCAAGCAATAAAGTAACTGCAAAAAATCCCATCGTCGCTTTCATCAAGCCTTGCCGCATACTGTTGATCGCCAAACCGATCGTAAAGCTGCTCGTTAGGAGCAGAAAGGTTTCGATAAGCACCGGTCCGATTTCAAAAATCTCTTTCGCCGTAGGACCGTTGCCGGTCCGGTTCCACAAGGTGAAATATACGGCGAAGAGCGTGGAGAACATGACGATCTCTGCTCCGAGAAATACCCAGAAGCCGAAGATGCGGTTCTTGTTTTCTTCCGTGCTATATTCCAGCGGTACTGAATGATCTATTTTCATACCTGTTCACCCCGCAATCGTTGTTCGGTCGCCACAACTTCCTTCACAGGAATATAATGTCCGTGATCGCGTTCAAAGGATCTGACTATCATCATAATAAAGATGCCCAAGGCTCCAATTACCGCCCCTACCCACCAGTTGAATACCATGAAGAATCCGAAGAACATGAAGATCGCGCCGAGAATGAACGGCTGTCCGCTGTTGTTAGGCATATGAATATCGCTGTATTCTTCGGTATACAGGGATTTGCCCGACTTCTTAGCGAACCAGAACGCATCGCGGTTCTCAATGTTTGGCATTTTCGCAAAGTTATAGTGAGGCACCGGGCTCGGCGTGCTCCATTCCAGTGTCCGTGCATTCCATGGATCACCGTTATTCTCTCTCGGAGCATAGCGGAAGCTCCAATAAATGTTGTATACGAGTATCGCAAATCCAACCGCCAGACCAACCGATCCGATCGAAGCAAGCAAGTTCAATGGGCCGAATCCCGTCTCAGCGGAATAAGTGTACATCCGGCGCGTCATTCCATTCAGCCCCAGGAAGAAGAGCGGCAGGAACGTTACGTTAAAGCTCGTCATGATGACCCAGAACGCCAGCTTACCTTGCTTGTCATTCAAGCGGAAGCCGAACAATTTCGGGAACCAGTAGTACATTCCCGAGAGAACGCCGAACACCGTACCCGGAATCAATGTGTAGTGGAAGTGCGCTACCAGGAACATCGTGTTGTGGTATTGGTAATCCGCACTTGCCATCGCCAGCATGACACCGGTCACTCCACCGATCGTAAAGATCGGGATAAAGGCAAGGGCATACAGCATTGGCGTCGTAAATTCGATGCGGCCTTTCTGCATCGTAAACAGCCAGTTGAATATTTTGATCCCGGTCGGAATGGCAATCGCCATCGTCGTCACGGAGAAGAAGCCGTTAACCATCGCGCCATGACCCATCGTATAGAAGTGGTGAGCCCACACAACGAAGGACAGTATCGAGATGATGACCATACTGAACACCATCGATTTATAACCGTACAAGTTTTTGCGTGAAAACGTGGAGATAACTTCACTAAAAATACCGAATGCGGGCAAAATAACAATATATACCTCTGGATGTCCCCAAACCCAGAACAGGTTGGCCCAGAGCATATCCATCCCGCCGTTAGCCATCGTAAAGAATTGCGAACCGAACTGCCGATCCAACATCATTAGCAGAAGCGCGATCGTCAAGACCGGGAACGCGAACACGATAATGACGGAAGTGACCAGGATTGACCAGGTAAACATCGGCATACGCATTAATGTCATGCCAGGCGCACGCATTTTCAGGATCGTAACGATGAAGTTAACCCCGGTCATCAACGTACCAAGTCCCGCAATCTGCAGTGCAATGGAGTAATAGTTGTTGCCTACCGTCGGGCTGAACTCGATGCTCGACAGCGGGAAGTAAGCTGTCCAGCCAGCATCAGGCGATCCGCCGATGACGAACGAAATGTTGAACAGCATCGCTCCGGCGAAGAATAGCCAGAAGCTGACGGCGTTCAGGCGCGGGAACGCGACGTCCCTTGCGCCGATTTGCAGAGGAACAACGACGTTCATCAAGCCGATAATAAACGGCATCGCCATGAAGAGGATCATGATGACCCCATGCGTCGTAAAAATTTCGTTATAGTGCTGGCTGTCCAAAAGTCCGTTCTCTGGTACAGCAAGCTGCGCACGCATCAGGAGGCCGTCTACGCCGCCCCGGAATAGCATAATAAGTGCGGAAATGATATACATGATACCGATTTTTTTATGATCAACGGTCGTTAACCATTCACGCCACAGGTAGCCCCATTTTTTAAAATAGGTGAGTCCGACAACAATCGCAATGGACACAAGGACAATACTGACCATCGCGCCGTAAATCATCGGTTCGCCCGTGACGAAAAATTCGTCCCATTTCATTTAGCTTACTCCTTTCCAGTTCTAAGTTGCATTACGAGCTTTCAGCTCATCTCGCCCTATTTAGTGGTTGTGCCCGGAGTGATCCATCTCTCCGCCTCCGCTGTTCTCCGATCCGAATTGATCCATTTGGAACTGATCCAGCTCGGATTTAGAGGCAGCGTCACCATGGTTATGTCCGGCGTGCTCACCCTCAGGGGGCGGCAAGAACGTCAGGTGCGTGGATGTGTATGTTTTTCTGCCGACAAATTTCGTATCAAGCAGCGTTTGGAATTCGTCCGGCGTTAAATCGGAAGCCGTGTTCTTTACATCTTCCACCCATTTGTCGTACTCTTTCTGGTTCATCGCCAGCACCTCAAATTGCATATGGGCAAAGCCTTCACCAGAGAAGTTCGCATTCTTACCCAAGAATGAACCTTCATGCTCAGCAACGAAGTTCAACTTCGTCACCATATCGCTCATCGCATATTTCTGACCGCCAAGCTGCGGTACCCAGAAGCTCGTGATCGGTCCGTACGCATACAAGCGGAATTCGACAGGACGATAAGTCGGGATATTGACATAGTTCACCGTCTCGATTCCTTCCTCTGGATAGCTGAAATGCCATTTCCAGTTGGAGGAAGCCGCGTAAATAATCATAGGCTTTTGATCCTGATAATCTTTAGGCACAGCCTCAACTTCATTCGTACTGCGAATCGTAACTACCGAAAGAATGATAACGATAATTAACGGGAACGCTGTCCAGACGATTTCAAGCCACGTCTTACCTTCATCATGCGGTGGCTCATAATCCGGAGCAGCCTTCGAAGCTCTGTATTTGGTAAGCATGTAAACAAAAAGCACATAGACGACGAGTAGTATAAACGCCATCGTGATGATGGAGAATATAATAACATCGGCCTGAGTCTTGGCTACAGGTCCTTTCGGATCCAATACCGTCAAAGTATTGCAGCCGGACAGGAAGACAAGCAGCGCTGAAAATGCGATTAACAGCAGCCCTCTTCTTTTCATAGATTCCGTTACCCCTTTCTAAGCAGCAAGTTTCCACGAAGGTGATACAGGTTGATAAACAGTCACGTGAGAACTTAAGTATTACAACTAAGAACAATGTTAGGATTCGTTAAAAACAAAAACAAACCATAGAGAAAGGTAAATATGTAATATATTTACATTTACGTCCTTGTCCACCTCTTTTCCCCTCACCCCAAAATCCGAAATTTAGCCGTATTTGCTCAAAAAACGCCAAATTCAGCGATTTTGATAATTGTTCACAATGACCGCTTGCAGCACCCAAGTTCGCAAAATTGTCATAATACTTCAACGGGTTTGTAATTAAAATCACATACATTCGACGTCCCACGGGAAGCGTTAGAGCTTTTTGTGATCCTTATCACTGTGAAAATGCTTGCTAAGTTACTTTATCTGCTGGCAAATTTGGTTACGCCAGGCAGTGGATATTCAGGTAGCTTTTGGAGAATTCAGGTGTGGTGTAGGGGTACTGGATAGATGAGTAGATCGGATTTTGCGAGCGGATATGTGAGTGGATATGTGGATAGATATGCGGGGTAGATTTGAGTGAGGATTTGGGTGAGGATTTGGGTGGGAATGCGGGCGGAGATACGGGTGGGGATGCGGGTGGGGAGGTGGGGATGCGGGTGGGGATGCGGGTGGGGATGCGGGTGGGAATGTAGGCGAACATGTGCATGTCGGCAGAAGCAAATCAGGATAAACTCGCGTGGCAGAATGAGTTGCTATGAGGGGAACAGTAGATTGGTTATCGCAATGAGTTGATATAAGTTAGAGTAGCTTGTTCGGAGCAAGAGTCACTACGAGGGAAAGATTACTTGGTCGGCACATGGAATCACTACGAGGGAATGGTTGCTTGGTCGGCACATGGAATCACTACGAGGGAAAGATAGCGATACACGGGATCCCTGCAGTAGAAGGTGCTCATCTTGGTACTAGTGGTAATCCTGCAAGTCACCGCGGCACGACAGTAACTTTTTAATCCTTACGGACAGGAGATCCGCTATTTCGTGATTTACTCGATATTTTGCGCTCTTACGGACACAGAAGGCGTTATTCTGCTCAAACCACCTCGGTTCAGCCAATTTTTATAGCAATAGCGGAACCTTGGTCCGTTAGCACAATAACTTCGGCTTTTTTGGACAAATAGCGGAACCACGGTCCATTAGCCCACCTTCACGTTTTGTTTAGCAACTATGGGACAGTAATTCGTGCGGAAATTTGCTAGCCCAAACACACAAAACAAATAAAGGCCGCCCCGGGATATCTTCCCGCAGACGGCCACAAAGGCGCTGCCTTACAGCATTCCGCTGCCTTACAGCATTCCGCTGCATTTCACAGCACTTCACTGCATTTCACAGCATTTCACAGCATTCCGCTGCATTTCACAGCATTCCACTGCATTTCACAGCACTTCACTGTATTTCGCAAGTAATTTGCAGCAACTTACAGCAATTCTTTGCGAAGCTGTTCCGGCGATTTAGGGGACAACAGGCCAAACGGAATGTCGAATACTGTTCTCGCCCCGGATTCGCCAGCCTGGGACAGCTTATGCGCTGCACGTGCGTAAGCGACAAGCACGCTTGCTGTAAATTCCGGATTGCTGTCGAGTTTTAAGCCGAATTCGATAATTTGCGTGTTGTTCTCTCCTGTACGGCCGCTTCTCAGCACGTTGCCTCCATGCGGCATTGCGGAATGATTCGCCTTCAATTCCTCCTCGCTTACGAAATGAACCTTCGTCTCGTAGTCGGCGAAATAGTTCGGCATTTCCTTAATTTCGCGTTCAATCTGGGCCAAATCGGCCCCCTCTTCGGCAACAACGTAACATTCCCGCATATGCTTCTCTTTCGTAGACAACTGCGGGTTCTCCCCTTTGCGCACGCGGTCTACAGCGGACTCCACCGGAATGGTATATTGCACCCCGCCCTTCACGCCGTTCACACGGCGAATCGCATCGGAATGCCCTTGACTTACACCTTTGCCCCAGAAGGTATACTCATTGCCCTCAGGAAGAATAGCTTGCCCAAGCAAGCGGCTCAAAGAGAACAAGCCTGGATCCCAGCCGGTGGAGATGACGCTCACGTTCCCCCCCTTGGCAGCCGAGGCATTAACTGTGTCGAAATACTCAGGAATTTTCGCATGTGTGTCAAAGCTGTCTACCGTATTGAACATTGCGGCCAGCTCTGGCCCTTGCTGCGGAAGATCCGTGGCCGAACCTCCACAAAGAATCAACACGTCGATATCGCCCTTGTACTTCTCCAACTCGGAGATATGCACGACGCCGCTCGCTGCCGCTACATCATCCGGGTTTCTTCTCGAAAAAATTGCGCGCAGCTCCATATCCGAATTTTGTTTAAGTGCTTTTTCCACGCCGCGCCCCAGATTGCCATAACCTACGATACCCACTTTGATGTTCGTTGCCACTTTACGTATCCTCCCTCAAAATTAGATCTTCATTATTTTATCTTACTATGGGTCATTTTTAAATCTTTAGCCTCATAAGTTAGACATTACTTCGCCCGTCGTTAGCGTTCCCCGCAAAATCTTTCACAAAAATGTCAATTTTTCCGTTTTCAGTCCCTCTTATATAGCCCGATATGGTCATATTCTCACCAAAAAAATAACTGTAAAATGAGATTCGTTGTGAATAACATCATTGCAAACTAGCGAAAAGGAGTGATTTTTTCATTGGAAAAACGGTATGCAACCAGGGCGTTTACCTTACTCATATTTTACTGCCTTCTGTGCTCCCTCCCTGCATCCGTATCCGCTCACGCCTTCGTTGTAGCTTCGTCTCCCGTAGAGAACGAAGTACTGGAGGAAGCTCCTGCTTCGGTCAGCATTACCTTTAACGAGCCGATCGAAAACGCTTTTCACTCCCTTCAAGTCACCGGCCCTTCTGGCCGACAGGCTACCGAAGGAGTAGCAAGAATCGATGATGCGAATTCAGCCAAGTTGATCGCGGACTTGCGGACGGAACTGCCGGATGGAATCTATACTGTGAATTACAAAGTATTGTCCAGCGACGGCCATACGGTCACCGGCACGTTTCCTTTCATCATCGGAGATGCGGCTGCCGGGCAAAGCCCTCCTGCTTCAAATGAACCGGACAGCAGCCAAGGAAGCAATTGGCCGGGTCTGGGCCTTCTTCTCGTGCGCTGGTTCCAGTACAGCGGCTTGGCCATGTACATAGGTGTGCTTGTCTTTCATCTGCTTCTCTTGCCGCGTCGCACCGCGGTTGATACAGCTGCCGCCAGAATGGATGCCAAAGCTGCCCTTGAAGATATTTCACAGGGCAACATCAAAGGCAATGGATGGACAAATAAGCATCAAACCGCAAGGCAGCAAAACCATTTAGAAAGCTTTGCACAATTCCCTGTCTGGCAGCGAAGCAAACGGCTTCTCATTCTATCTCTCATCCTCGCTGCAGCTGGGATCGTGCTGAGCTTGCCGCAGCAGACGTCGAGCGACGCCAGAGTCCCGTGGTACCAAGCCTGGAGTCCAGCATGGATCAAGGATACGCTGAGTCTTACTTCGTTCGGCAAAGCATGGATCGCTGAAATAGTGCTGCTTCTCCTGTTGGCAGGACTTACTGTGGCACTTGTAGTTTTGGCCAGAAAACGAAAACCTCTTGCAGCAGATTGGGCCAGCGCAGCAGACTGGAGTTCCGCACAAAACTGGACCGCATCAGTCGCACTTATAGCCAGTTTCGGCATTCTGCTCGCCAAATCGTTTATCGGCCACTCCGCTGCCGCGAGCGAGAGAAGCATAGCCATCGCGATGAACTTTCTGCATCAGACTTCCTCCTTCCTATGGCTGGGGGGATTGCTGTCGCTCGCTTTTCTTCTGCCCCATGCTGCAAAATCACGGCGGGGTGAGCCCGGCTCCAAGAGCAGAATATACTGGGAAACCATCCGGCGCTTTTCCATTCTGGCTGCTGGCTGCGTCGCTATCTTATTATGTTCGGGATTTTACGCCGGGCTGCTCCATGTTCCTACATGGCATGCGCTTCTGCACAGTAATTATGGCCTAATCCTCCTTGCGAAGGGCGGGTTGACGCTGGTCATGCTGGCCCTCGGCCTCTCCGCATTTTTGCGCGGCCGCAAGCAGACCCAGCCCTTGGGCCGCGGGGTGTGGGTCGAATTCATCACCGGATTGATCGTGCTCGTCCTGGCCGCTGTTCTGTCGAACATGCCGACTTCTCTGGCCAGTCCGGGTCCTGTTCAATTGAAAGCCGTGACAGCGGACGGCTACCACATCACCCTAAAAGTATCGCCAAACATCGTCGGTGAGAACCGCTTTGAGGTCATTGCCCTGGATCGTGAGCAAAAGCCGTTAAACGGCATCGAGCAAATAACGCTCACACTAACCTCCCTCGACATGGACATGGGAACGATCGAACTCGCGATTCCGAAAGGAGGCGATTCCATCCCGTTGAGCGGAAATACGATCGTGACGATGGGCGGCAGTTGGAAGCTAAACGTTCATATTTTGCTTTCCTCACTGGAAACGATCGATAGCAGCTTCACATTTCAGGTCGGCAACAAGTGATTTTTCGCTTTTCCTCGCATTACTATAAATAAAATTTGCAAAGGAGATTTTCATCGTTATGAAACAAAAACTTCAATCCTTTTCCGCCATGCTTACAAAATCAATGGCCCTGGTTCCTGCCATAGCTGCATGCCTGCTGCTATTTGCCGGCATCGCCAGCGCGCACGTCACCGTTACTCCGGGTACAACGGCCCCTGGGGCCTGGGAGACTTATACGATTAAGGTTCCCGTCGAGAAAGATATCCCCACAGTCAAGGTGTCCCTGAAAATTCCCGAAGGCCTCGATTTCAAACAATATCGCGCCATTCCGGACTGGAAGGTAGAGCTGACGAAAGACAGCTCAGATAAAATTACCGTCGTCACCTGGTCGGCGGAGGGCGAAGGCATTTTGCCCGGCGAGTTCCAACAATTCGATTTCGTGGCCAAAAATCCAGGCGCCGATGCCGAATTAGCCTGGGATGCTTACCAGTACTATAGCGATGGCAGCATTGTCGAGTGGACCGGCGACAAAGACAGCGAGAAGCCCCATTCCATCACGGTAGTATCTTCTAGTCCTGATGCAGGCCCCGCTGCAGACAGCGCAAGTCACTCGCACAGCCATGATCACGGCCATGATCAGGCAAGCAGCGAAAGCGCAAGCCATGAAGGTAATTCATCCGCAGAAAATGCAGCGCAAGGCAGCAGCACGGAATCTGCGGAAAGTAACGCCCAAGTCAGCGGTTCAGAGACAACGGAGACTACCGCAGCACCCGTGTCGAATTCAGCGCAATCGGGAGCCGGGGAGAGCGCAAGCTCCTTGAATACATGGACGATTGTACTGTCATCTGGCGCGCTGCTGATCTCGATTGTCGCCTTAGGCCTTACGCTTCGCGGCACAAAGAAGTCCACTTAAGGCCCGATAAACAATAAAAACTTGGTACCGTATGTATTAAAAATGCGTTCGGCGCGACTAAAAACCAGGCTTTGCATACTTAAGGTGCGTTCATACAAACTAATAATTTGATCAGGCATACTAAAATCGCATTCAACACGACTCAGAACCCGTTCACGCTCAACTTATAACTTGGTCACATACAAATAAAAACTCGGCCACGCACGTCTTAGATGACGCTAGTGCCGAGTTTTTTTATGCCTTTGGTTTGCCTTTGGTTTGCCTTGGTTTGCCTTTGGTTTGCCTTGGTTTGCCTTGGTTTGCCTTGGTTTGCCTTGGTTTGCCTTAGTTTGCCTTGGTTTGCCTGCTTTGCTTTGCTTCGCTTACCTTTGCCTTTGCCTCTGCCCTTGACTTTGCCCTTTGCCCTTGCCCTTGCCTTTGACTTTGCCCTTGACTTTGCCCTTGCCTCGGCTCAGGCTATTGCATGGCTGGTGGAGCCTGATCCATAGAACCACTGCCTGCGGACCGGTTCTCCGGCTTGGCGCCGATCAAGCACAGCGAAGCCAGCAGCATCCCGAGCGACGCGCTGACGAACAGCGCCGGATATCCGAACAGATCGATGATCCAGCCAAGCATAGGCGGGGAACTGATCGCGGCCAACGAGGACACGAAATAATATATTCCCGTACGCGTTCCGATGCTTTCCTCCCTCCCCGTCGATACAATCCAAGGGTAGGAGTTAATGTTAATACAAGCCCAGAATAACCCGCCTACAATAAGCAGGCCGCGCAGCAGCAGCACAGACTTCACAAAGACGAGCGAGCCAAAAATGACGAACAGCCCCAGTACGCCGATGGTAATAACCTTTTTCTTGCCAAATCGGGCGCCAAGCCACCCGCTGGGCAGTGCAAACGCAAGAAACGCCAGCGAAAAAAAGGTTAGTGAAAAAGCCGCCTCGTTATGACTCATCCCGATATATTTTGTCCCATAAAGTGTAAACAGCGCTTCTACCCCTTGATAGGCAACAAACCAGAAAAAGATAGCCCCTAAAACAAACAACGTCGTGCGATCGAGCTGCTCCCTGATTCGTACCGGATTGCCGGGCGCCTCCATCGACTGCAACTGTTCCCTTTCCGCCTGGAACGGATTGTCGCGCCCGTCATTCCCTAGTGTCACAGGTTCTTTGATCACGCTTTTCAGGACGACCATCGACAAAAGCATGATGACTCCAGCGCACAAAAACGGCAAAAACGGTGCAATCTTATAAAGCGGGGAGCCAATACCGAAAGCTAGAATCGACCCAAGGCCCCCCATAAAGTTGATAATTCCGTTAGCCTTGGTACGTCCGCTTTCTGGAGTAATGTCCGGCATCAGTGCAACAGTTGGGGAGCGGAATATACTCATCGATAAATTCATCAGCACCATAAATATTACCAGCGTCACAAATCCCGTATGTAAAGGTATGAGCGTCGCAAACAGAGCGCCTAACGGCATACCAATCAACAAATAAGGCATTCTGCGGCCATATTTACTCCTCGTCTTATCACTGCGGTGACCGATCCATGGCTGCAGGAACATGGCGAAATAGTTATCGATCGTCATCATAAATCCGATCATTGCCGTATTTTTCAAGAAATTGTCCAAAAAAAGCGGAACGAACGCATTATATAATGCCCAAGTAATGCTAATGCTGAAAAAGCCGAGACCGAGCAGCCACGTTTTTCTCATCCGCCTAGCCTCCATCAGTCGTCAGGAGATCGGCCAAGCGTTCCGGATAATCGGTAATAATCCCCGCTACGCCCGCCTTGATCAACGCCCTCATCTCAGCAGGCTCATTCACGGTAAACGGATGATAAGCTACGCCATGTTCAGCGGCAGCTGCTACCAGTTCTGGAACTACAGCATATTGAAAGGCATGCAGCGCATCGGCCCCGACCCGCTTAGCATATTCCCATGGCTCGTACAGGCCCTCCATATACAAAATCCCGGTCCGAATTTCCGGGGCGATCCGTTTACATTCTACAAGCGAATAATGATTGAAGCTGGAAATGATCACACGCTCGGACAACTCGTAGCTGCGAACTGCTGCAATCAGCTTTTTTTCAATTTCCGGGTAGCGGATCAGACCGTTTTTCAGCTCTAAATTAACGACAATATCCAGCGGCTTGACCCATGCAAGCAGCTCATCCAGCGTCGGAATCTTTTCCCCCCGGTAATCTTCGTGAAACCACACGCCTGCATCCTTGGACTTTAACTCCTCCAGCGTCACATCCTTAACCCATTCCGCCGAACCGGCTGTACGTTTCAGCGTCTCGTCATGTATTAACACCAGATGCCCGTCTTTCGTCATCTGCACATCCGTCTCAATGCCAGTGGCGCCAAGCTCAAGCGCCCGTTTGAAGGATATCATCGTATTCTCGGGACAGTGCCCGGACGCACCCCGATGCGCAAAATTAATGATTTGAGCCATATTCGTCCTCCCTCAGATTTAAACTCCATATAAAGCAAGTTATAAAGTAAATAAAACAAGCTTCTTCATTATTAACCGTATCCCTATCATAATCCTGCAATGTTAAAACTGTATAATATTTTAAATTTTGCAGATCCAATCCCGGGCAAAAAAAACGGCCTGCACAAGCAGTTATTCGGCAGCAATTGCAATAATCCGAAAACAGCGAGCACAAGACGTTAAAACGGCAGCTTTTCACATTTTGATTACCGATAGCACCGATAGCTATCTGTCAAATTTTTTTCCCCTTATATCCTCTTTTCTCGCATAGAACGTACATTTGTTTTTAATGAGATTCCCATTACATAGTCCAAAACAAGTATAATTGTCGGCATAACAACCTCCACTTTACGCCGAGCATGAATCGCGAAATTTTCCGTTCTAGTTCTAAATGGATTTATAGTAGTTAGTTTCTGCGGTAAAGAAGGAAAAGTAGATCCAAATGGATTTCATGTCGTTAGAAGAGGGGAGTTGGGCATCATGGGCTGATTTCTTGATTTTAAGTGCCTGAAATCCATCTAATCCCCTGAAGTATTCGTTTAGAGTATAATTAGATACACGAATTCCATTTAGTTTTCGACAGCCTAATTCAAGCTTTTCAAGCTTGTTCCGACTCTTGTTTCAGTTTTTGTTCCAACTCTTGTATCAAGCTTGTTCCCGCTCTTGTATCAAGCCTGTTCCAACACTTGTTTCAGCTCTTGATTCAGCCACTTCGCATCCGTCAGCGACCGCTGATCATAGGTCATTTCTCCGGGTCTGCTCGCCTTCCCGATCACATATCCTTCCAACGGCATACCTACAAAATCGAACGTATATTTAAGCTGCTGAATTAGCGGCATCGCCTTGATCCGGGGACTGTCACCCCCTACGACGATGACGTAGGCTTTTTTCTCCGCCATGGCCGCCTTGAAATCGTAACGTGAATTACGGAGGCTTTGCGACCAGCGATCAAAGAAATTTTTTACAATGCCTGGCGCCCCGTACCAATATACCGGCATTGCGAACACGAGAATATCATGTTTCAACACTTCTTCAATGACGTGCTCATAGTCGTCGTCAACCGGATCAAAACCACCTTCATCATGCCTTTGATCATGAATCGGCAGAATCGTCTTTTCCCTTAAAAAAATATCCGTATGCGCTATTCCGTCCAATGCAATTCCGGTCAAATGTTCCGTATTTCCGCCTGTCCTTGTACTACCGTGCAAAACCGCGATACTCATGACGCTCACTCCTTCTTCTTTATATGGGTTGTTTTCTTTATGTGGGTTGTACTCTTTAACCGGGTTTGCCTTATCATCCCGATGATTCTGATCGTTCTGATCGTTTATTTTCCGACCCGTCCGCCTGGTCGTTTATTTGCTGACCGTCCGCTATTTTCAATCCAGCTGTCTATTCCCCCCATTACCACCCCCAACCTTCTGACGAGGAGTTTGCCCGACTATAGTCCAGTTCAAAAACCGTCCCGAGCCCGTTATGCCGTCAATGGAAACCCGATAAAATAAAGTTATAAATAAAAACAGTATGATCTCGATGACAATATATGAAAGTGAGTGGTTGAAGATGAAAAAATTGTACCGTTCCAGAACAGATAAGCAAGTTGCCGGTCTATGTGGAGGCATTGCCCGCTATTTCAACATAGATTCCACCGTAGTTCGCCTGATTGCCCTGATTGCAGCGATTTGCAGCTTTGGCACCGTCGTAGCCATTTACCTGATCGCCAGCCTGATCGTTCCTAAAGAGCCTGCTGGCCTGCATTACGACTACAACGATTATGGTTATGATGAGCATTACTCAAAATTCTAACATTTTTTAACCCAATTCATAATTTATGCTGTTAAAAATATACAATAAAAAGGAGCCCTGAACATGAGCATATTGAACAGACTGGCCAACTTAACGAAAGCAACGATTCACGAGGTACTGAACAAGCTGGAGGATCCGATCCTGATGACAGGACAGTACTTAAGAAACCTGGAAGAAGATATTGCCGCTAAAGAGAATTTGCTTCGCGAACGCAAAACTGCAGCAAAAGTGAGCGAGCAGAAAAGCCTGGACGCCGCACGCAACGCCCAGCTGCAGGAGCAAAAGGCGCTGGAAGCCTTATCCGCCGGCAATGAAGAAGCGGCCCGCCGCGCCGCTGTAGCCAAAATCAATTATCAAGACGAAGCTGAACAATGTGCAGCTAACGCCAAGCAGGCCGAGAGCCAGGTGTTCGAATTGGAGCTGCGTTTGAAGGAAGCGAAGGAAGAGCTGGCCCGCTTAAAGGAAAAACGCAAAGAGCTGGAAGAACGCGCACGCAAGGTGGAGCAATCCAGCAGCGCGGAAAGCCCAAACTTCAGCTATGGCACCTTTAGCGGCGCAGCGGCAAGAGGCTTTGAGCGCATGGAGGAGAAAATTTCCGAATGGGAGGCAGCCATGGCAAAATCCGGCCACAGCCCCTTCTCCTCGGACACAGCGGACCCTGACAACGACCCGGCTGTAAGCGAGGAGCTGCAGCGTTTGAAGGATCAGCTGTCCTCCGATAAAAACAAGTAATCGCCCCGTCGCACCAACAAATAAGCACTCTCTTTGGCTGGATAGACGAAACTAATAAGAGGATATTATGTTCAATATATGAACATGTATCCTTTTTTTCTCGCTCGCATAGAACGTGCAAGTATAATTGTCCGCATACTCCTAAATTCGATATAATAAATTGGATGTTAATGAAAGGAGTTTTCGATATGTGCTGTTCATGTTGCCCCGTGGTAGATATGCAAAATTCCCTTTAAATTTTTAAAAATTAGGAGGTTATTTTGTAGATGCTATTCCAGGAAAAACTAATTAATGTAGTTAAAGAGAAGTGTGAGAATGATCCGCGGATTGCTGCATGTATGATGTATGGATCGTTTACAAAAGGTGAAGGGGACAAATACTCGGATGTTGAGTTTTATGTCTATTTAAAAAATACGGAGATGGGGCAGTTTGAGTCTTCTGACTGGATGAAAGAGATTGCCCCTTATGATTTACTCTTTTTTAATGAATTTGGAACCGAGGTTGTCGTGTTTTCCAATTTAATTAGAGGGGAGTTTCATTTCCAGCCTGAATCTGAGATTGAAGTTATTAAGACATTTAAAGAGACAGGTGTCTTCCCTGACACAGAATCCATGTTTATTTATGATATTACAGGCAAATTAAAAGCATGTTTAGATGATCTAAAGGGCGAAGGACCAGAAAGAATGACCAATGAAAATGTCAATTTTGCTTTTAATAACTTTGTTAATGCCTGGATCATGGGTACCAATGTTTTAAAAAGAGGGGAAATGGCACGTTCGTTGGAATGTCTGACCTATGTTCAAAAGTACGTTTTACAATTAATCAGGATTCGTGAAAAAAACGTAGAACGTTGGCTTAACGCTACAAAAAACTTAGAAGCTGATCTTTCAGAAAAAGCGTATGGTGAGTATTCTTCAATGACGTCAAAATTAGATAAAGAAGAATTATATAACGCCTATTCAAATGCACTGCATGTAGTTGAAGGGTTAGCTCTTGTCCTTGCTGATGATTATCAATTTGATATGAATGTAATGTTTATAAAAAAATTGCATTCTCATTTGCGGAATGACCGGTTGCCCTTAAAGTAACCATGTGCCCTCGTGAGCTTTGTCACCTTGCGACCTTGTGACCTTGCGACCTTGTGAGCTTGTGACCTCGCGACCTTGTGACCTTGCGACCTTGTGAGCTTGTGACCTCGCGACCTTGCGACCTTGTGAGCTTGTGACCTCGCGACCTTGTGACCTTGCGACCAAACTCGCTCTCCACGCCGACAGTCATCCAAGCATGCCCCGAACCACACATCGTGGGCACGGGGAGCAGTGCGCACGATGTACGGACTTCCCCCTGATGCCGAGCATGAATCGCGGATTTTCTCGTTCTAAATGGATTTATAGTAGTTAATTGCTGCGGTAAAGAAGGAAAAGTTGATTTAAATGGATTTCATGTCGTTAGAAGAGGGGAGTTGGGCATCATGGGCTTGATTCTTGATTTTAGGTACCTAAAATCCATCTAATCCCCTGAAACATTCGTTTAGAGCATGATTAGATACACGAATTCCATTTAGTTTTCGACAGCCTAATGTTCGGCAGCTTAATGGTTCAATAGCTCAGTGTTCGACAGCCTTATGTTCGACAGCTTAAGGGTTCAATAGCTCAGTGTCCGACAGCTTAGTGGTTCGATAGCTTAGTGTCCGACAGCCTAATGTTCGGCAGCTTAATGGCTCGACGACCTAGTGTTCAATAGTTTAGTGTCTGGCAGGCTAGTGTCCGACAGCTTAGTGTCCGGCAGGCGTATATAAGCTGAACTAAAGAATGGAATGCAGGCGAGGGAAAAATGGATTCCGTTAGAAACGAAAAACTTTCTGAAAGAAAGGGGCGCCCCGCAGTCATCTAGGATGACTTGTGGGACGCCCCTTCCTTTAATCTATAAATTTAGACAACGATTATTTCTTGCCATCCTTGGTCGCTTTGAACATTTCGCCGATCGCGCCAATGCTGCCCAGCGTTTCGATCGCATTCGAAGGGATGAACACTTTGTTCGCCGCTCCCTTGGATACATCCGTCAATGCCTCGAAAGAACGGTAAGCAAGCACCTGCTCATCCAAGCCTGCCTCACGAATCATCTGGATTCTAGCTTTCTCAGCCGCGGCAACCGCTTCAATCGCCTTGGCTTCCCCAAGCGCCTCCAGCTCTTGAGCTTGACGCAGACCTTCCGCTTCGCGAATGCGCGCTTCCTTGTCACCTTCGGCCTTAAGGATTTTACTTTGCTTATCCCCTTCGGCGCGAAGAATCATATCCTGCTTCGCCGCTTCCGCTTCCAGAACGATAGCCCGCTTGTTCCGCTCGGCCTTCATCTGCTTATCCATCGCTTCTTGAATATCAAGCGGTGGCTTAATGTCGATTACCTCAACACGTTCGATCCGCACGCCCCATTTCTCGGTAGCTTCATCGAGGGCAATCCGGATTTCCGTAGAAATTTTCTCCCGGCCAGACAGCGTCTCGTCAAGCTCCAGCTTACCGATAATTTGCCGCATCGTTGCTGTAGAAATGTTGCGAACACCGTATACATAATCGGAAATGCCATATGTGGCCTGCTCAGGCCCAATCACTTGATAGAAAATGATCGTATCAATCTGTACCTGCACGTTATCTTTCGTAATAACGGTTTGCGGCGGAACATTCGCCTGTTGAATCCGCAGGTCATGAGTGATTCTTATCTGGTCGATGACCGGAATCAAAATGTTAAGTCCCGGCGTCAGCAAACGGTGAAATTTACCGAGCCGCTCCACTACGCTCACCCGTTGTTGCGGTACAATCTTAACGGTTAAAGATATAAATACAAATACGACAAGGACAATAACTACGACAATTAGCCATTCCATTAATAAAATTCCTCCCATCGTTCGACTTCAATAATAGCGCTGCCCCGTTTCATAACACGCACCAGCTCATCCTTGCGAATTAATTGTGTTGATGTGGCACTCCACGTATCTCCCCCAATTTTCACAATACCGTACTGGCCCGGTTCAATCGTTTCGACCACCACTCCCTGCTTCCCGACTAATTCAGTTCCGGAATCTTCGTATCCTTGGGAAGTCCGCAGACGCTTTGCAAGCGGCTTCGTAAATGCTGTCAGAACGAGCGCGATAATACAGCCGACAATGACCTGGAACAAAAGAGCATCAGGGATAAACCAGGCAACCACAGCAGCAGCAACCGCCCCAATACTTATCCATAACAGGTAAAAAGTCAGCGTCATCATTTCAAGCACCAGCAGTATTCCGGCGGCAATCAGCCAAATCACCCATGCATGCATCCTACCGATCCACCACCTTTCCGCGATTATAATAGTATATACGGTATTCGAGATAAAAAGTATCAAGAATTAAAACCCTTTTGTTGAATTACTTACCGGGCATATAGCGCAGCTTACGTTAAATCCCTTTTCATTCAAGAATACCAAAATCCAGGTCGATTCACAGTAAATTTATTCCTAATATAGCGTTCCCCTTCACCCCATATGAAGAAAAAACAAAATGAAGAAAAAAATGAAGAAAAAACAGCCCGAGGAATTTTTCCCCGAAGCTGTTTCAATATATATCTTTGGCCTAGGCATTTTGCCTGTGGGGCTTATGCCTGTGCAACGTCAAGATCAACATTGCGCTTGAAAGCCTCTAGGTCGTTCTCGCCAAGCACTTTACCGGTAATTACGCCGGCTGCAATGGAGTCATTTACGTTCAGCGCCGTGCGCCCCATATCGATCAGCGGCTCAACGGAGATCAAAAGGCCGGCCAGCGCTACTGGCAGGTTCATTGTAGACAGGACGATCAAGGAAGCAAAGGTCGCTCCCCCGCCGACACCGGCTACCCCGAAGGAGCTTATCATTACGACAAGGATCAGAGTGAGAATGAAATCCCAACTCATGGGATTAATGCCTACCGTCGGCGCGATCATGACGGCCAGCATGGCTGGGTATATACCAGCGCAGCCGTTCTGGCCAATCGTCGCTCCGAATGAGGCCGACAGGTTGGCAATGCCGTCAGGCACGCCCAGCCGCTTCGTTTGCGTCTCGACGTTCAGAGGAATCGTCGCCGCGCTCGAACGCGAAGTAAAGGCGAAGATGAGCGTTGGCAGCACTTTTCTAACATATTGCACCGGATTGTATCCGAAAATGGCGAGCAGGATAAGATGGATAATGAACATAACGATCAGCGCCACATAAGATGCTCCGACGAATTTGATCAGCTTCAGAATCTCCTGCGGATTCGTCGTGGCTACCGTATTCGTGATCAGTGCAAGAATCCCGTAAGGCGTCAGCCTGAGCACCAGCGTAACGATGCGCATGACGACCGCATACAACGCATCCACCATCTTGCGGAATGTCTCCGCTTGCTCTGGCTTCTTACGGTCCAGCCCCAGCACGGCAATGCCGATAAACGCGGAGAAAATAACGACCGCAAGCGTCGATGTGCTGCGAGCTCCTGTCATGTCGGCAAAAGGATTTGTTGGAATGAAATCGAGAATTTGCTGTGGAATCGTTTTGTCTGCTACATCACCGAGACGCTCCTCCAACTTCGCACCGCGCTCAATTTCACGATCTCCTGCCGGGATCTCCAGCGCTTTAAGATCGAAACTGAGTGTAGTGACGATACTTACAGATGCGGCAATCGCTGTCGTGAGCAGCAGCACAGCGATAATGAGTCCGCTGATTTTACCGAGATTCTGCTTCCCCTTCAGCTTCATGATCGCGGAAATAATCGATACCATAATGAGCGGAATGACGATCATTTGGAGCAGACCGACATAGCCGCGTCCAACGAGGTTAAACCAGTCCGCCGATTTCCCGATAACTGCAGAGCCGGATGGAAAAATCAGCTGCAGCGCAATCCCGAACAGCAGGCCAAGACCTAATCCGGTGAACACTCTTTTCGTGAAAGATATATGTTTCTTTTGCATCCAGAAGAGGATGCCAAGCAGTATGAGCATAACCGCTAAGTTAACGATAATTTGTAATGTTTCCATGGCTAAACTCCCCCTTGTCCCTTAATATTTGACCATTGGTTGTCATTATTAAGTTCATTTACAGACGTAATATTATCATAAACTCGACTAAATGGGTAGGATTAATTTATTATAAAAAATCAATTTTATTTTTCCTATTTATCCTTGTATTACATGCCTTTATACCTAAATATTCCCTATGCTGTTAAGCGCATATTATTCAGCCAATTCTCGGTTAATATCTCTTGGGCAGACCGCTCTAATTCAATTCATAAACTGGGAATGATATCCACTATAAATTTATATCTCTCTTCCAACGTTTAACCAGTCCGAAAGGGGCTGACACAATATTTGCAGAGCCGCACTTCTGCCTTAGAACCATCATATTCAGCAGATTTAACGTAATAACAGATCACTAGTTCAGCTGTCCCCGAACAGCAGCAAGCCAGGCAATCAATGGACTGCCTGGCTTGACTGAAGTTTACTTTTTAGTTTGCTTTTTAGTTTGCGTATTAACTTACTTTTCAGTTTACTTTTCAGCTAACTAATTCGTTTACTTATTAGCTTACTTTTCAGCTTACTTTTCGGCTTACTTTTCGGCTTACTTCCTAGCTTATTTTTCCTTAAAGACACTAGACCGTTTCTGCAAAATGGATCGGTACAAACTGGATCAAATATGAGCTGAGTGATTGCTTTTCTGCTAACCCTTGCTCGCCCCGGACGTAAGCCCCTCTACAAGCAGCCGCTGCATCAACATGAACAGGATCGTAATCGGTACGGCAATGAGCACCGCGCCGGCAGCAAACATCGTAAAGTTCGAATTCTGATTCGCCTGAACCATATCCCACATGCCGACCGCAACCGTCCATTTGTCCTTGCTGCGCAAAATCAGTCTGGCAAAAATAAAATCCACCCACGGCCCAACGAACTGCAACAATGCCATATAAGTTAAAATAGGCTTCGAAAGCGGCAAAATAATCGATGTGAAAACTTTAAAATTGCTCGCCCCGTCGATCCGCGCCGCCTCGTCGAGGGAGCGCGGAATCGTGTCGAAGAACCCTTTGGCAATTAGCGTCAGGCCCAATGGAGCACCCGCTGCATATACCATGATCAGCGCAAGATGCGTATCGAGCAGCTGCATTTCTTTTAACAAGAGAAAAATAGCGATCATACTCATGAACCCCGGAAACATCCCCAATACCAAAATCATGGAAAGCGCATTCTGCCGTCCTTTAAATCGAAATCGCGATACGGCATAGCTGGTCAGCAAAGTCAGTGTTACGCCAAGCAGCATAGAGAAAACAGCGACCTTCAACGTATTCATATACCATTGTCCGAACAAAATCGTTCTGGAGTTGAACAGTCCGTAGTAATGCTTTAACGTCAACATCTCCGGCAGCAGTGTTTTGCTGTACAGCGATGTGCCTGGCCTGAGCGAACCAAATACGATCCATAATGCAGGATAAATCGCGCAAATCGCCAAAATTGCCAGTGTAAAATAGCTTGCGGTCAGCCGCAGGTAATTCCGAAATTTTCGCCTGCTCATTGGATCATATCCTCCTCTTTAAACGACTTTGTTCTGCGATAGTTATAAATCGAAAACGAGGCAATGATCAGGAAAATAATAATGCCGACCGCGGAAGCCATATTGTACCTGTTCTGGTTCAAGGTTAATTTGTACAGCCAGGTAACAAGCAAATCGGTAGCGCCGGCATACTGGTAATCCCCTTTGACCGGATCTCCTCCCGTTAAGAGGAAGATCATATTGAAGTTATTGATATTGCCGGCAAATTGCGCAATTAACGTAGGCGCTGTCGTAAATAAAATCATCGGCAAAGTAATGATGCGAAACTTCTGATAGCCGCTCGCCCCATCTACCTCGGCAGCCTCGTACATATCGCGCGGGATCGTCGTCAGCACGCCCATGATCAATAGCATGGACACAGGAATACCGACCCACATATTGACGACAATGACAGTAACTTTAGCCCAAAACGGATCTGTAAGCCATGGCAAGCCGCCGAGGCCGAAATAGCCGAGATACTGGTTAATCGGCCCGAATTCGCCGTTAAACATATTTCTCATCACCAGCAGCGAAATAAGCTGGGGGATCGCATAGGGCAGAATCAGAATCGTTCGCCACAATCCTTTGAACCGGACCCCCTTCTGATTAATCAGCAGGGCCACGAGCAAACCGCCAAAATAAGTCGTCACCGTGGACAAAACTGCCCAGACGATCGTCCAGGTCAACACGCCGTAGAACGTGTGGCTCCAGCTTTTGAGGGCAAGCAAGCTTTTAAAAGTGTCAAACCCAACCCAATCAACCAGCTTCCCCGGCGGCACGTGATTAGGTGAGGAATAGTTCGTAAAAGCGATCATGACCATAAAAATAATGGGCATCACCGTAAAAAATAAAATTCCAAGAGCAGGAATGCTCAAAAACGCCTGCGCAAATTTATAATCGAGGATGTAACGAACCGACTGCCAGAAGCTGTGTGGCTTCTTGCCTTGATCCCGCTCACCGCCTATGTTTCTCGCATCGCGAATGTTCAAATAATACGCGATCAGGAATACGGCCAGAAACAGAAGGGTGATCAGGCTCTGAACCAATATAAAGATCGAATGGTCATACTGGCCCTGCTGCATGTTGGCAGAGGTTCGCGGATTTTCCCCAAGCGTTACAATCCCCCAAAGCGCATATCGCAAATTAAGGATAAAATAAGTCACAGACGCGGCTTCAAACGCCATCAATAGTGCGCCCTTAATGTATTGCCTGTTATATATTTGACCGAGCCCCATTAAGAGTGATGACAGTATCGTTGCTTGTGTTCGATGTCGGCTCATTTCTCCTCCTTCTCCTCCTTCTCCTCCTTCTTCTCACCTATGGCATCAAGGTTACCCGCCGCAGATTGCGGCGGGTCCCAAAACGATTCCGTTTGAGGTTACCGGATTATTCCGCGGCGAGCCCGTTGTTCAGATCCTTGATTTGTGTGATCGCTTTTTCCATAGCGGCTGCTGGATCTGTTTTGTTGTCCCAAATGTCGGCCATAGCCGCATTTACAGGCGCCCATACGTTGGCCATTTCAGGAATGGAAGGCATCGGCTCCGAATTTTTAGCCTGTTCAGCAAAGCCCGATACGATCGGATCGTTCTTGATTTGATCGGTCTCCAGCGCTTCCAGATTCGTAGGAACTGAACCGATTGTCTCGTTCAGCAGTAATTGAGCTTCTTTGGTTGTTGCGAATTGCGCATAAAGTTTAGCTGCATTCGGATATTTCGTGAAAGAGCTTACCGAATAGATTTTAATACCCGAGAAAGTAATGGCCGTCTTGCCATTTACGGTAGGGATCGGCGCAATCGCCAGATTGTCGCCAAGCGCTTCTTTATATCCGGCAACCTCCCAAGGGCCGTTAATGTCCATAGCGACATCTCCCGCGCCAAACAAGCCGCGCTTAATATCGGGATTGATATCGCCGCTCTTGACCGGAAGTATTTCGGCTAGGCTTTGATATACCTTCATGCTTTCAGCGACCCCTTCGTTGGCCAGCCCGATATCATCCTTGTTTGTTCCGTTGTCGCCAAACAGGTAACCTCCGCCGCTGGCGATGAACGGATAGTTAAAGTACATATTCCCCGCTTCCCACATCAGGGCGTATTTTTTCTTGGACTTATCCGTAAAGGTTCTGCCAAACGCAAGCAAGTCATCGAACGATTTAGGCGGCTCCGGAACTAGCGACTTGTTATAGAACAATGCTGTAGTTTCGGCCGATCTAGGATATCCGTACAGAACACCATTGAACGTGGCCCCGATGATGGAAGCTTCAGTGTTGTTCTTCTTCGTCTCTTCTGCAAATACATCATTTTCAAGAATCATTCCTGACGCTGCCGCATTGCCAAGGTGATCGTGCGGAATAATGACTACGTCCGCACCAAGTCCTGAAGGTCCGTCTGTCGTTAATTTAGCCACTTGATCCGGGATGACCACTTCTTCAATTTTCACCTTGACCCCATATTTTTCTTCAAACTGTCTGGCAATTTCCTCGGTGAAGGCAACTTCTTCTCTACTCTCCCAGACGAGAAGCTCAGCTCCCTGCTCTGGCGCGAGTTCACCGTCCTGAACTGAAGCATCGCTCCCTTTATTGTCGGCGGCACTAGGCGGTTCAGGCGTATTCACGCTGGCATTGCCACCATTTCCGCCAGTGCTGCTTTTCGAGCTGCAGGCCGTAATTGAAGCAGCCAAAACGATCGCAACGATTAGAAACAACGCTCTTCTAAATGATTTTGTTAACGTCATAAAGCTTAACCCCTCCCAAAAATTAAATTGCTCTTACTACACCGAAAAAGCGCTACACCGAAGATGCGCAAACGATTTCAGAAAATCCAATTCCCCAAGCTAAGCTGTATGTATATTTAGTAAAATGAGCTGGTTTTCCCGTTGGTAAGCGCTTTATCTTCGCAAACATCATACACCAGAATGAATATGTCGTAAAAACGTTTGCATTGTCTGTTTTAATAATATTTTATATGTTTTATTCAATATATCTCTTGAATTCTTGCAATTACGTAATTTGTCTCATTTTTTCCCATTTAGGAAATGTACTACTTAGGATAAATTCATCAAAAACACTGGTATAACAACGAATACCAAGCATACCTCATCGATGATCCAGCAGTTTTTTTTCCAAAATTTCAGGAGTAAATTTACAACTTGTGCAATGGTTTGAACAATGTTATAATCCATCCATGAATGCGGTTACCCTTTCACGTTTGGCCGCACAATTTGAAGGCAATGCTATCTTAAAGGTACATCCTCGGCTTCCCATTTGGCCTTGATGTGCCTTTTTCCGCTAGACTCGTTCACCGGACAATGCTACAGCGTATTTTTTCAGTCCAAACGTGAAAAAGTCATTCGCCCGGGGTATAGAATAGCAGTGTTTCAATCCATTACTTAACCCATTAATTCTATACTCTTACAACTCACTGTTAGGAGGAACTCATACATGCTGCTTGAAGCGATTTACCATCGCCCGAAATTGAACTGGGCCTACGCCTATGATCACGAGACGATTCATTTACGCCTGCGGGCAAAGAAAAACGATCTTACCCATGTGTATGCTTTTGCTGGCGATAAATACATATGGGATCAAAGCAAAGAGCTGATCCCTATGGCGAAAGCGGCTACCGACGAGCTGTTTGACTACTGGGCTTGCGCTATTAAGCCCTCCTACCGCCGTTTGAAATACGGCTTCCTGCTGCAATCCGGAGAAGAGCAAATCTGGATGACGGAAAGAGAATTCACGAAAGAACGCCCCCCTCTTCCGGACCGGTTGTTTGAATTCCCTTATATTAATCCCGCTGACGTTTTCACGGTGCCTGAATGGGTAAAGGACGCGGTATTCTATCAAATTTTCCCTGAGCGATTCGCTAAAGGCGACGCCAGTCTGGATCCGAAGGACGTGCTTCCTTGGGGCGGCGAACCGGAACGGTTTAATTTCTTTGGCGGCGATCTGCAAGGTGTCATGGATCATCTTGACCATTTAAGCGAGCTGGGGATTAATGCGCTTTATTTTACCCCTATTTTCGAGGCTACAACGAACCATAAATATGATACGGCCGATTACATGAAGGTGGACCCTCACTTCGGAGATACCGAAACTTTGAAAAAGCTCGTGAAGGCTTGTCATGAACGAGGCATTCGCGTCCTGCTGGATGCGGTATTCAATCATTCGGGCAAGACGTTTGCCCCCTTCGTTGATGTTCTGGAAAAAGGCGAGCAGTCACGGTATAAGGACTGGTTCGTCGTACGCGAATTCCCGCTGCAGGTTAAAGATGGGGTTCCGACCTATGATACATTTTCCTTTGAACCTCATATGCCGAAGCTGAACACGGAGAACCCTGAGGTTAAGGAATACTTGCTGAACGTTGCCGAGTATTGGATTAAAGAGGCCGGAATTGACGGCTGGCGTCTGGATGTCGCTAATGAGGTGGATCACCAGTTCTGGAGAGATTTTCGTAAAGTGGTGAAAAAGGCCAACCCTGACGCGTATATTCTGGGTGAAATCTGGCATGAGTCGTCCAGTTGGCTGCAAGGCGATCAATTCGACGCTGTCATGAACTATCCGTTTACGGATGCGGTTCTCGACTTTGTTGTACGGCGTACACTCGACGCCGAGGATTTTGCCCATGCAATCGGCAAACAGCTGGCCCGCTACCCGCAGCAGGCGAGCGAGGTCGCCTTCAATTTGCTTGACAGCCATGACACCCCTCGTCTGCTTACCCTTTGCGATGGCAACAAGGACAGGATGAAGCTTGCTGCGGTTCTTCTGTTTACGTACAGCGGCACGCCTTGTATATATTATGGGGACGAGATCGGCATCGATGGCGGCCAAGACCCGGACTGCCGCAAATGTATGGAATGGAATCCAGACAAACAGGATCGCGATTTATTCGCCTTTTATCAAAAAATAATCGCTGTTAGGAAAGAGCTTCCAGCGCTGCGCACCGGATCGATTCACTTCCTGGTCGCTGAAGCGCAGGGATCCAAGCTGGCCTTTGAGCGCCGTCTCGGCGAGCAAGCTGTTCTTGTACTTGTAAACAACGACAGTATGGTGCAAACGATTCAGGTAAACGCCGAAGGGGATGCCTGGATAAACCGGCTCGACGGCAAGAGATGGCCAGCCGTGAGCGGGACGCTGTCTGTAAAGCTGCCAGCATACGGTTATGCCATATTAACTGAAGCAAAATAAGCTTGAAATCATAACTTAAATAGGGGCTTTAATAAAAACTAATATGAGTTTGATTATGAGTTAAATAGGGACCCTTAAATATAGGCTTAAGCATGGATAAACTTGGTTTAAACCTTGATCGTAAATCAGTGTAAGAAATTCAACCCAGCCATAATATCGGCCTCCGCCTCCTTTGGGACATAGAGCAGTGTAACCTATGTACTTTACTTTCGATTACCTATAGATTAATATTACAGTGTAATAACGCAAACGGTTCCACAGGAGGTTATTATGGCTGTTACAATAAAAGATGTTGCCAAGAAGGCCGGGGTTTCCCCCTCCACTGTGTCCCGGGTGCTGTCAAATCATCCTAGAATCAGCGCGGAGACTTCTCGAAAAGTGAAGGAAATTATGGAGCAACTCGGATATCATCCGAATATTATGGCAAAAAGCCTCGTATCCAAAACTACGAACAGCATTTGCATTATGCTTCCTAAGTCAGCTGAGGAGCTATTCTCGAATTACTTCTTTATGGAGCTAATCCGCGGGATCGTCACTCAAGCGAGCCGATTAGGATATGATGTGCTAATTAGTACAGGAGCCAACGAGAAGGAAGAATTGGAAGGCGTCTCGAGGCTGCTGAACGGGCGCCGGGTTGACGGAGTAATTTTGCTCTACTCGAGAACGGATGACCCCGTCATCGACTTTCTGCATGAGAACGCACACCCTTTCGTTCTGATTGGGCGAAGCGACCAATTTTCCGATATTTTATCCGTGGATAACGACAACGTGCAGGCTTCCTATGATGCGACAAAACACTTAATATCCATGGGGCATGAACGAATCGGTTTTGTAAGCGGTCCACCCGATCTCGTTGTATCCAAGGATCGGCTTTTGGGCTATATGAATGCCCTCGCGGATGCCGGGCTGGAGTCGCGGGCTGAATGGATCGTTGAAGGGGAATTTCTGCAGGAGAGCGGCTACCGGGCCATGTCATTCTTCATGAATCTTCCCAACCGCCCTACCGCCATCGTACTTATTGACGACGTGGTTGCCTTTGGCATACTACGCGGCCTGCACGAGCTGAAATATAAGGTGCCGGAGGATTTGTGTCTGGTGAGCTTTAACAACATCCCTTTATCAGAATTGTCGAACCCGCCGCTGAGCAGCATGGATATCGGCATCTACAATTTGGGCTACACGGCTTCCCAGGTACTTATTCAATCTATTCAAAACAATAACGAACCGCTTTACCAAAACCGGCACATCATTCCGCATCGCCTGATGATTCGCGAATCGTCCGTCCATTCCGTACGATAGCTTGGAACTTGGAACAGGCGGCTAGACGGCGGTTCCCTCTACGGGAACCCCATTGCATAATTAACTCCAAATAAATGAAGCCAAACTGCTTCATTTATTTTTAGCAACTTGTTCAAACGTTTGCACTTAAAAGGAGGAGAGGCGATGACCTCAATTAAAGCATGCTTGTTTGACCTGGACGGTGTCCTCGTCGACACAGCCAAATATCATTATCTGGCCTGGAAGCGGCTAGCGAAGGATCTCGGCTTCACATTCACCGAACAAGATAACGAGAAGCTTAAGGGAGTCAGCCGCATGGCTTCCCTCGACATTCTGCTCGGCCTTGGCGGGCTGGAGTTCGGTGACGCTAAAAAGCAGGATCTCGCCGAGCGGAAAAACGGATGGTATGTCGAGGCCATTTCCAAGATGGATCATTCGGAAATTTTGCCAGGGGCGTTAGAGTTCCTGAAGGCCTGCCGGGACAACGGGATCAAAACGGCTCTCGGCTCGGCCAGTAAGAACGCGATGACCATTCTCGACAATACCGGCCTCACCCCCTACTTCGATGCCATTATCGATGGGACGCATACGACGAACGCCAAACCCGATCCGGAGGTATTTCTTCTCGGTGCGGCGGCCCTCTCCGTACCTCCGGGGCAATGCGTCGTCTTCGAGGATGCCGAAGCTGGTGTCGAGGCAGCGCACCGGGCGGGTATGAGATGCGTCGGAGTCGGCTCTCCCGCTACGCTGGGCCAGGCTGAGGCGGTCGTTCCTTCGCTGCAGGAAATGACGGTAGAGCGCCTGAATGAGCTGAGTATCGTACGTTAGTCTGCCTAGCTTGCCTTACTAGTTCGTATGAAAGTGCACTGATTATTTCATCATATGATTAAAGGAGTCTGGTTAACTTGAGACAATATCTGAAAATCAATGAATGGTCGATCATCGAAGAATCCTTCGACCCGTCAACGCATGAAATATCCGAAAGCATATTTAGCATCGGAAACGGATTTATGGGCCAGCGCGCCAATTTCGAGGAGAAGTACACCGGTTCGTCCCTGCAGGGCAGCTATATGGCCGGGGTCTATTACCCGGACAAAACGCGCGTCGGCTGGTGGAAGAATGGATATCCCGAATATTTCGCAAAAGTGCTGAACAGCACGAACTGGATCGGAGTCAATGTATTCCTTGATGGCATCGAACTCGACCTTGCCACATGCAAAGTCAGCGACTTCGTTCGCGAATTGAACATGAAGGAAGGCACCTTGTCCCGCCGCTTCAAGGCGGAGCTTGAGGACGGCAAGCAAGTTCAGGTAGAGGCGCTGCGTTTCGTCAGCATGGCCCGCCATGAAATCGGCGCGATCCGCTATGCGGTTACACCGCTGAACTTCAGCGGTACGATCCGCCTCGTTCCTTACCTGGACGGGGATGTGCAAAATAAAGACTCAAACTATGACGAGAAGTTCTGGCTGGAAGTAGAAAAAGCGGCGGCGGCGGACATCTCCTACCTGACGCTGAAGACGAAGAAGCTTGATTTCCATGTCACCTCGGTGATGGCTTTCGATGTCTTCAAAGACGGAAGCAAACTGGATCTCACCCCGTCCCTGAACGAGCGCGACAAATTCGTCTCCAGTGAAGTGGCTGTCGAGGCAGCCGCCGGTAAACAGGTAACCCTGTACAAATATGTAGCAAATGTTACTTCCCGCAACCATGGTTTAGGCCAACTGGTTGAGGCCGGTACGAAATCACTGACCGCGGCGAAAGAGGCCGGGTTCGACACGCTGCTTCGTGAACAGGTCGATGCCTGGGCTGCGAAATGGAGCGAAAGCGACATTATTATCGAAGGCGACGAGTCCGCACAGCAGGCGATTCGCTTCAATATTTTTCAATTGAATCAGACCTATACTGGAGATGACGACCGACTGAATATCGGACCAAAAGGCTTTACGGGCGAAAAATACGGCGGCAGCACCTATTGGGACACGGAAGCTTACTGTCTGCCGTTCTATCTCAGCACCGCGGACTCCAGCATTGCCCGCAACCTGCTGATTTACCGCTACAAGCATCTGGAGAAGGCGAAGGAGAATGCCGGGAAGCTAGGCTTTACCAAAGGCGCCCTCTATCCGATGGTGACAATGAATGGCGAAGAATGCCATAACGAATGGGAAATTACGTTCGAGGAAATCCACCGCAACGGGGCTATCGCATACGCAATCTACAACTACGTCAACTATACCGGGGATAAATCATATCTTGGCCAATACGGCCTGGAGGTGCTCGTGGAAATTTCCCGCTTCTGGGAAGAGCGCGTCAATTTCTCCAAGGACAAAGGCAAGTACGTCATGCTTGGCGTTACGGGGCCAAACGAATACGAGAACAACGTCAACAACAACTGGTATACGAACCGGATCGCCGTCTGGACGCTGGAATATACGCAGGAAGTCATGAGCTACCTGAAGGAGCATGAGCAGGCCCGTTATGCGGAGCTCATCGGCAAGCTCGAGCTGAAGGACGAGGAGATCGCCAAGTGGAACGATATTATCGGCAATATGTACTATCCGTACGATGAAGAGCGCGGCGTTTTCCTGCAGCAGGACGGCTTCCTTGATAAGGACCTTATGCCGGTCAAAGACCTGAAGGCCGAGCACCTGCCGCTGAACCAGAACTGGTCCTGGGACCGGATTCTCCGCTCCTGCTTCATCAAACAGGCCGACGTGCTTCAAGGAATTTACTTCCTGGGCGACGAGTTCGACCTGGAAACCAAAAAACGCAACTTCGATTTCTATGAGCCGCTGACGGTGCATGAGTCCTCCCTGTCGCCATGCCTCCACGCGATCATCGCTTGCGAACTGGGCTATCAGGAGAAGGCGTACGAGATGTACCTGCGCACCGCGCGCCTGGATCTCGACAATTACAATAACGATACCGAGGACGGCCTGCATATCACGAGCATGGCTGGTACCTGGATGTCCGTCGTTCAAGGCTTTGGCGGCTTGAAGGTCAAAGACGGAGCGCTGCAGTTGCATCCATTCGTCCCTTCCCATTGGACCGCCTTCTCGTTCAAGGTCATGTTCCGGGGAGCCCGCCTGAACGTCAGTGTAACCGAAGACAGCATCACGGTCACCAACGAAACCGAGACGCCGGCAGCGATCGTCATTTACGACCGGAGCTACACGATCAGCGGCCTGGGCGAAGTGCAGTACGCTAGATCCTCTGTGAACATTTAATCATCAGGCAAAAGGGGATGTCCAATAAGTCCCTTAAATTAAAGTCATACGGAAAACACTTCGTTTTTCCGTATGACTTTTGCATACATCTGCTTATGCTGGTGTGGGGTATTGGTTGGCGGCTGTGTGGCTTGGGTGGATTGGGTGGATTGGGTGGATTGGGTGGATTGGGTGGATTGGGTGGATTAGGTGACTGGCTGGGCAACTGGCTGGGC
This sequence comes from Paenibacillus fonticola DSM 21315, assembly GCF_000381905.1. Classification (GTDB taxonomy): domain Bacteria; phylum Bacillota; class Bacilli; order Paenibacillales; family Paenibacillaceae; genus Fontibacillus; species Fontibacillus fonticola. The sequence continues at coordinate 334,707 of NZ_KB907245.1, forward strand.
ATATGCGAATCTAGCAGACACAGGGGACGCTATTTGTGAAATAATGAGGAATTGGGAGGGCTAACGGACCTACGTTCCGCTATTGATCCCAAAAGCCTGTTTATTGGAGTCAATTTGTACTTCTGTCAAGAAAGTGGACACAGAAGCAAGGAACATTACAATTACGCGGACAGTTTTTGATGGTACATTTGCTCAAATCGATGGGGTGTTTTATACCCCAATGTAGAGTGAGGGCGCACGCGGTTATAGTAAAACTCAATATAACTATAGAGCTCGTTCGTCGCCTGTTCACGTGTCCTAAATTTTGTTTGATACACCAACTCTTTTTTCAGGGTGCTGTGAAACGACTCTATGCATGCATTGTCATAGCAGTTGCCTTTACGACTCATACTGCCTTTCATCCCGTAGGCTTCTAGTTTCTTTTGATATACTTCGGATGCATACTGGGAACCACGGTCGGAATGATGAATTAAACCTGTAGCCGGCTTCTGGCGCTTATAGGCTTGATCCAAGGCATCAACCACAAGTTCTCTTGTCATGCGCGCTCCCGTAGACCAGCCAACGATTTTACGCGAATATAAGTCCATTACGCTGGCCAGATATAACCACCCCTCATTTGTTGCAACGTAGGTAATATCCGTCACCCAGACCTTGTTAGGAGCGCTCACCTTAAACTGCCGATCCAGTACATTGTCGTGAACTGGCATGTTGTGTTTAGAGTTGGTAGTTGCCTTATACTTTCGTACGGTAATCGATTTTAAGCCCATTTCCTTCATAAGACGACTTACCGTCTTGGAGGATACATTACAACCGTCTTCGTCTCTTAGGACTGCGGTTATAACAGGGCTGCCTGGTCGCTTCTGCAATCGGTAGAAGTGGTGTTGGATACGTGTTTTCAGCCACTTTCTACGCTGCTCTCGTTTGCTGGGCTTGCGGTTGACCCATTTGTAATAGCCGCTCCGGGATACTTTCATGACGGAGCACATCTTCTCAACACGGTACTGGGAGCGGTGCTTATAAATAAACGAATAAATCAGTGCCGGTCTTTCGTGAAGAAGTGCATCGCCTTTTTTAGAATTTCATTTTCTTCCTGCAGTTCACGGTTCTGCTGCTCTAGTTTCTTCAGTCGCTCATAGTCCACGAACACTTGAGACTGTTCCTGTATTGCACCTGTGCCATATTGCTTGATCCAGCGGGTTAAGGTACTTTTCGGAATTCCTAACTCCCGTGAAATCTCGATGGGTTTCTTGCCCTCCTTTTCCATGTGTTCAATTGTTTTTTTCTTGAACTCTTTATCATAGCTCTCACGATGTTGACTCATGATACACACCTCGACCTTTTTTGTTATGTCTATTATACAAGGTCGTTCCTTAAGCTGTGTCCACCATTTAGTCTAAAATCAATTTGCTCAAATAACGGAACCAGGGTCCGTAAGCATAGTGAAAGAGGGTCTATTTCAACAAATAGCGGATCTCCTGTCCGTTGACGGTGAACAGTCCCACGAGTTCAGCTCAGCCAAATTCCGCTAACCCCCGAACCATCCTCTGAAGATTAAAGGGTTGTCCAAAAAAAGTCAGTTTTTACTGACTTTCTGGACACCCCTTTTTGATGTGTTTACCGGTATCGGAACATAAGGACTACTGCGGCTGAGCCGTGCTCTGCCTGACGATCAACTGCGGCTCCAGGGAGGTTCGCTTCTTCACCTTCTCCTTGTTCATCAGCTGCCGCAGCACTTGAACGGCCGCCCGTCCCAGTTCGTTGGCTTGCTGTGATACGGTCGTTAATTCCGGGATGACATGATGCGCTAGCGGGATGTCATCGAAGCCGACGATCGACAGATCGTCCGGAATCTTCAGACCATGCTCAATGGCTGTCTTGATCGCCCCGATGGCCGTGAAGTCATTGACGCACATCACCGCCGTCGGCTTCGCGGACAGCTTCAGCAGATTTTCCATCTGCTGGCGCCCCGAATCGACAGAGAAGCTGTCCGGCAGAATCCACTCCTCCCGGACAGCGAGCCCTGCATCCCGGAGCGTCTTGCGAAATGCACGGATTTTGACGGAGGTCGTGCTCATATGATTCTCTCCGCCAATGAACCCGATATCCCGGTGCCCCAGCTCGATCAGATGCTTGACAGCGCTGACGGCTCCGGCATATTCATCGGTCACGACCCGCGTCAAATCGGCGTTCTTCAGGCTGCCATTAATGAGCACGAGCGGAATTTTATTGGCGTGCTCCACCATTTCCCGTACGAGAAGCGGATCGCACTCCTTGAGGTTGATGCGACCGCCCATGAACAGGATGCCATCCACCCGCTTCTCCTGCATAATGGTCAAAAATTCGGACTCTTTGGCGTAATTGCCCATGGTATTGCAAAGGAAAAAATTATGCCCTGTCTTCTGCGCTTCCTGCTCCGCGCCGGAAAAAACCTCGGGAAAGAAAGGGTTCGTAATATCCGGAAGGATGACTCCGATAATACCTGTCTCTTTCTTGATCAAGCTTCTGGCTAATGCGTTCGGCTGGAATTGATGCTTCTGGATAATGGCTTCGATTCTTGCTCTGGTAGAGTCCCTGACCGGAGCGGTTCCGTTAAGCACCCGGGAAACGGTAGCTACGGAAACCTTGGCTTCCTTCGCGATATCATATACGGTAACCTCTTTCATTCCATTAGATCCTTTCCTGCAAACGATGTGATTGCTAGCTAGTATTATAGCAAAACAAAATCTTCAATGAAATGGGTTACATTCAATACGTGCATCGCTTATTTGTCTTGCGCATCATTTCCCTTATGGCAAAATGTGCCAATTTTCCTCAGACTGCTCGTCATAAAGCAAATGGACAGTTGAAGGAGATTTGCCTTCTTCGTCGAAAATAACGAGCTCATTCACCTCTCGAAGCCAGGCCATCGGCAGCTTATAGTCCTCTTGAGGACCAATTTGCCAATATCGGCCAATATTTATGCCATTTAGCCAAATCGCACCTTTGCTCATTCCGGTCATTCGCAGCTTAAGCCTTGGCTTCCGGTCATCCGGTACGATGGGCTTACTGAACGTTGTCTGGTACCACGCCGGCCCCTGCCGGCTGTTCCGCTCTTCGTATGCCTGAAATTTCTCCGGTGATCTTATCCCTGTCATGGACCAATCGCGTAGCACTGCGGTTGAATCGTATGACAGCAGTTCAAGCCGATCCAAGGGTGTTTGCCCTACGGTCATTTCGATCGTGTTCACCCCGTTTATGACATAATCAGAAATGTCGACCGTATGAAAGGAGAACCATTCCTGATACTCCGGCATTTCCACCTCCCGTCCGTTTATGCGCAGGTTCCCGCCAATCGCCCCGACAAGAACCGCCTGATCGTAATCGCCCTGATCGAACGTTCGCATAAGATTCGGCTGATCTCCCCCACCCGTTACTTCATTCAAATGGATTAGGGTCGAGCCAGGGCCTACATGTTTACTAGTGTCAGCGCCAGAACCAGTGCTGTCGTCAGCGCTTGGACTAGTGGCAGCGTCTACGCTAGTGACTGCGTCGGTGCCGGTATCAGCGCCAGAGAAGCTGAATTCTGGAGCGGAAAGCAAACGCCATTCCCGGCGAAGATCCTGCTTAGTACCGCCCAAATATGCCGGTCCGGAAATCCCCTTCATCTCTCCCAGGAAGGGTGAAAAATTCAGGCTGCCCATATGCTGAACCAGAATTTGCAGCTTGCTGACGCCTTGCGGCAATTGCAGGCTGGCCCCCGATGCCCCTACCTGAGTAATTAGCGTTTGCTGCCTGCCGTTCAGAAATACTCGCGCCGTATCTTGAATAGAAGGGAATATCAATTCGCTAGTCTGCTCCCGGTCGCTCTCGATCCGGCATTCATAGATAAGATAGCCGAACGGCTGGCCGAATTCAGAGAAGGCTAGCGGCCTGTCCACCCGTTTTCCTTCTAGGGAATTCAGATCAAGGGAAGCCGCCTGCCAGGCGGTCAACTCGGGCGTTTCCAGTCTGAAACGTCCGGCTTGCATGAACTCAGAATTTTCGGCGACTCGAAGCTCGTCCCTCTTAATCGGCGTCCCGCCTTGAGTTTCCCATTGTCCAAGCAGCAGAGGCTTAACATGCCGGGAGCCGCGCACCGCCATTGTTTTGCCCTTACCGTCAACATCTACCTCCTTATAACCGATCGCCCAGCGAACCGCTGCTCCTTCCATTCGCCAGGCTTGATCGCTAAGCGTCCGATTCAGCACGACGATACGGAGCCACTTACCGCCTATCGAAAGTTGAATAATTTGAGGCTCTTCAAAGTGAAAGAAATCAAATGTAATGCGCTTGCGGTCTTGGCTTATTTCATAGCGGATATCTATTTCGTGACTGCACTCAACGTCGGCGTCCGCTTCCAGTTCCACATATGAGCGCTGGCCATTGTCGGCACTAATGATCACCGTATGGACAGAGCCCACTTCCTCGTTCCCGGCAATATAGGTGTTGCAAGTCAAACGAAGGCCTTTCCAAAGTTCGATCCGATCGAGAATCGGCACAATCTGCCCTGGTTTGGCCGTTACGGGGAGAGTCCGTCCCTCCCCCAGCGACACATGGAAAATCTCCCTTTCCTCCCGCAGGCTTTCTGCAAACCACAGCTTTTCGCATCCTCTCTGCCGTCCGCGGATTCGCAGCCCCTCTGTCGCCCGGACTTCATGGACTGGCAGTTCTGCAGATTCCAGCAAAAAGTCATTGAGCGCCTGCGTAAATAAAGATACTCTCTTGGCAGCAAGATACTTCTCCGTTATACGGCCGTATTCGTTCAAGGGAGCGTCGTAGTCATAGGAGGTGACCATAAATATATCGCTGCTCCCTACCGTTCGCCCTCCGTAGCTGCCAAAATTAGTGCCGCCGAAAAACATATAGTGGCTGATCCCGGTAAACCCGGCCCTGAGTGCTTCCATCTGCCTTCGCTCGTACAGGTCGGCCGTCTTCTGCGTAGCGGCTGGCGCTCCCCAGTGCTCGAACCATCCCGTCCAAAATTCCGTCACGATCTTCGGCAGCTCCGGCTGTTTCGCGGCAAGCTTGGCATAATGGTCGTCCGCGTGGGACCAGAAGTTCGCGCCTTCAATCGTCCCTTCCACTCCGCCGACGCACGTAATCAGCGGAACATCGATCCCTCTGGAGATCAGTCCGTCGCGAAGATGCGCCATATAATCACGTGCAGCCTCGTCATCATGAAGATAACCGTATTCGTTCTCCACTTGCACGAGAATGACGTTCCCTCCTTGCGAATGCTGGCGCTCGCGAATGATTGGAATGATCCGGTCAAAGTACAGGTCGACGTATTTCAAAAATGTCGCATCGTTAGCCCTGTAACGAATCCCTTCCTTTTGCCGCAGCCACCATGGAAATCCGCCAAAATCCCATTCCGCGCATATGTAAGGGCCAGGCCGGGCGATTACCCACAGGCCGAGCTCAGCGCACAGATCGAGAAAGGCGCCGCAGTCCTGATCGCCGCTAAAATTCCACTGCCCTTCCTGCGGCTCATGCACGTTCCAGGCAAAATAGGTGTCTACACAGTTCATGCCAGCCTGTTTGGCTCTCCATAATACGCCGCGCCATTCCTCTTTCGGCATCCGAAAATAATGTATAGCCGCGCTGTTCAAAAAGGTACGCCTGCCATTTAGTATAAAACTGTGCTTGTCATAGCTAACTCCATCCTGCAACAATAGATTTCCGCTCATCTCCAAACCTTCTTTCTCTATTTTTTCTCCGTTGCCGTGTTCATAACTCCCGTTATATTTCACCGCGTTCACAGTTTACTCTGCCACCGGCGCAACTCCCGATATAACCACTGTCACAATCGACTCCGAATCCACAGGTACCGTAACCCCATTCGTGAACAGCTCTACAAGCTCCGCAGCCGGTTCAAGATTGTGCTGGCCGGAAGTCCGGTAAGCCTCTACCTGGGCCGCACCCGCATCATAAGTGAACGGAGAAAGGTCGACGGTTACCTTCCGGTCCGACAGTTCATTGCGCACAACGACGGTCAACTGCCCGGCGGCAGCATCGTATGCGGCCAGCACCCGGCCATCATCAGCTGGAATGATCCGGCTGCCCGGCGCGATGAACTTGCTGAACTGGGCCATGGCATAATATTGCTTGGTCAGTTCATAGCTTTCTTCTCCGGTAAAATTAGCATGAATGAATCCCCAGTTGTTGTCCGCTCCCTCATCTTCAACCGCCTGCCAATATATCCAGGCCGCTGGCTTCATCATCTTCAAATCGAACATGATCCGCTGGGCCAGCTCCATCACGCTGGTCATATCCTCGTGATGGTGCGGCGCCGAGCCGCCCGTACCGTACTCGGACATCCAGAGCCGCTTACCGCTGCCCTGCGCGAAAGCCCTCAGTTCCTCCATCCGGCTCCCGTTATAGGAGTGGGTATTGATCTGGCCGATAGCCTCCAGCGTCGCGGCATCGTACGCATGCAGCGCCTCCAGCGTCTCATCAATGCTGTTGTCGTCGTTCGCGCTTACGACTGTACCGTTCAAGCCTTTCTGTTCCAGCGAGGCGGCAACTTTGCGGATGATCTCTCCCTGTTTGCCCAGGTCGAAATAACAGCCTTCCTGAATGTTGCCCTTGCGCCACCAATTAGAGGATGGCTCGTTAAGCGGGTCCAGTGTGCGGAACGTTATGCCCCATTCATCGCGAAAATGCCTGACCACCTCCGTCAAATAATCCGCAAAAGCGTCATATTGATCGTCCCGCAAATTGTTGCCGCGATCTTCAGCACCGCTAACTGAGCCGCTAACCGTCATCCAGTAGGGCGGCGAATTCGAGAACGCTTCCGCGATTGTAACGCCCCTTCTTAGCGACTCCTGCAAAATATAACGCTGATTGGCATCGGCCTCCCAGTCCCATAAGCCGGCTTCCGGCTGAAAGCCCGGAACGTCTCCACCGGGTCTGAGCGTATGCTCGCCTGGCTTCTCGCCGCCCCCAATGTTATAGCGGACGATATTCAGGCCGATGCCCTTCTCCCGGTCAAACAGCATATCCATGACCTGCCGTACCTTCTCCTGATCTTCCCAGCCTCCAAGGGCATGGCCCCACCAAGCAATGGAGGTTCCCCAGCCTTCGAAGCCTTCGTAAGCTTCCTCCAATTGGAGCTTCACAGCTTCCGTTACATCCTGTTCGGATAAAGACGGAAAACTGTTCTTGTGCACTGCTTCCTTCAAGACAATACCTCCCAGGGCGGCAATACCCGTACATACAATACCCAAACATAGTACCGCCGCCATAATAAGCTTTACTTTTCCGCTCATATTTTCACCACATTACCGTCATTTAAATTGTCGTACAGTCGTACAGTCGTACAGCAATAGCTGCAGTTCCTGCCGGATTCTCGTTCTCCCGATCTGCCTGGCTTGCGAACTTCAGAGACTTCTTGCTTCTATTATTTTATGGCGCTGCTGCCCCCGCTAATGTTGGCCTCGTACACGAAGCGCTGGCCGATCAAGTAGATCAGAATCATCGGAATCGTCAAGAAAAGCGAAGCCACCATCACGATGTTCCACGGCGGCATCTGCCCTCCGCTGACGGTGCTAATCAGCTGTACGCCGAGCGCCAGCGGCATTTTGGCGGAATCGTTAATATAGATCAGCGGGCCCATGAAGTTGCCCCAGTTCCACGAGAAGGAGAAAATTGCAATGGCCGCTAGAATCGGGTACGTCATCGGCAGAATGATTTTGGAATAGATTCCGAGATGTCCCATGCCGTCGATTTTGGCGGCTTCATCCAGCGACCTGGGGATCGCCATGACGAACTGGCGAATCAGAAACACATTGAACGCCCCGGCAAAAAAACTCGGTACAATTAGCGGATAAAACGTGTTCACCCACCCCAGCTTGCGGAACAAAATAAACTGCGGAATCATCGTGATCTCCCCGGGAATCATCATCGTGCTGAGCAGTACGAGGAAAAGCACCCCGCTGCCCGGCGCCTTCAGACGAGCGAAGCCATAGGCTACGAACGAAGCCGAGAACACCGAGCCGACAATAGTCCAGCTCGTAATGATCAAGCTGTTTTTTAAATACAGTCCGAGGTTGTTGTTCGTAAATACTTTAATGAAGTTCTCCCATACCCATTCTCCAGGCAAAAAGGTAAACGCGGACTGCACGGTCGTAGCATCGCTGGCCAGTGCAATAGAGATCATATAAAGGAAAGGAGCGCCCAACAAAATGCCTACCGCCAGCAGAACGGTGTAAGACGTCAATTTTTCTGACAAAGCCATTTTGCTCATGCGTTTTTCCCCTCCTCATAATGCACCCACAGCGCTGACGAACGAAATACGACGAGTGTTAGTGCCAAAATGATAATGAACAGCACCCAGGCGATCGATGATGCATAACCCATCTTGTAGAAGCGAAATGCGTTCTGGAACAAGTACGGCACGATCATTTGGCTCGCATTGTCCGGCCCGCCTTCGGTCACGATGAACACCTGCGCAAAGGTTTGGAGCGCCCCGATAATACCGGTAACGAGATTAAAAAAGATGACCGGCGTCAGCATAGGAAAAGTTATGCGAAAAAAGGCCTGTTTCGAGCTGGCCCCATCAATCGCGGCCGCCTCGTAAAATTCGGCAGGGATTCCCTTCATTCCGGCGAGCAGCAGGACGATACCGCCGCCTACGCCCCATAACGACATAATGATTAGGGCTGGCTTCACCCAGTTGGCGTCCAGCAGCCAGGCCGGCCCGATGATGCCAAAAACTTGGAGCGTCTTGTTAATAAGCCCTGCGCTTGGAGCAAACAAATGGATGAACAGCAGGGAGGACGCGACCACGGGAACGACTGAAGGCAGGTAGAACAGAACGCGGAAAAAGGTAATTCCCTTCAGCTTTTTATTCAAGTAGTAAGCAATCCATAGTGAAATGGCCATACCAAGAGGGACGGCGATCAGCGCGTAATAAAATGTGTTAAACACGGATTTCCAGAAAATCGGGTCTTCTGTCAGCAATTGTTGATAGTTGTCGAACCCGATAAAATGCGGCGTCTGGAACAAATCCCAATCCGTAAAGCTCATATATATGGAGAACAGAATGGGCCCTAACGTCAACAAGGCAAACCCGGCTAACCATGGTGAAATAAAAAAATAAAACCATGCCCCTTCCTTATTTCTCATGCGGACTCCTCCCGTCGATACCTGTGGATAGAAGGGAACGAGATGGGCTGGCTGCCTATCCCCTTCTATCGCCAGGTTTACATCGAACGAACACTATTTTTCTTGTAAATTTACTTGTAAAGATTGTCGAGGCCTTTTTGAATTTGGGTGACCGTCTCGTCCAGGGAGCTTTTATTGTTAAAATAAACGCCCAGTTTATCGTCGATCACTTTCATCATTTCATTCCACTTCGGATTCAGCGGCTGGTCATAAATGCGGGACTCGCTAAACGCCGCCATGTTGATCTTCTTGCCCCCATACTCGGCATTCAGGAACTCCTCGCTTGTCAACGCCGCTTTTGTCGCAGGAGCATCCTGGCCGTGCTTTACGATCGGCATTTGCGCCTCCAGCGTTGTAAGTGCTTCGATAACTTTGAAGGCTTCCTCCGGATGCTTGGATGTTTTCGTAATGGTTAAGCCGTTAAAGAACGCATTCGTCACTCCCCAAATCGGCGCAATATCCCAGTTGATGCCTTCCACTTTGGACAAGGAGGCGATATTCCAGAAACCTGTCGTTTCCATCGCAATCTTCCCTTGAGCGAACAGCGGGTCTGGCCCGACATTGCCCAGGTCGGCAATTTCCGAAGGCGTTGGCCCGGCACCGTGCGTAAAGGTGAGCTCGTTAAGAAACTGGAGCGCGTTTCTTACTTCGGGAGTATCGAAGGTCGGCTTGTTGTTATCGTCAAAGAGCGAGCCGCCGTTCTGATAAACGAGCTGCATCCATTGCGGCCACCAGCTGCCAGGATAATAACCCCATTGCTCCGTTTTGCCATTATTTTTCACGGTTAAGCGCTTGGCCGCGTCCATCAGGTCTTGCTGTGTCCAATCCTTAGTTGGATAATCCACTCCCGCCGCATCGAACAAATCCTTGTTATAGAACAGTACCATCGCACCAGCCCGATCGGTTAGCCCGTACTGCTTGCCTTCGTATTTCATCAGATTTGCAATATCGTCCGAGTATCTGTCAGCCATATCTAGGCCGTGGGCGGCAATGAGATCATCCAGCGGGATGATCTGATTTTTCGAGGCATAGGTCTGGAAATTCTCGGCGATCATCATAATATCTGGCGGCGTTCCGCCAGCGATCATCGTCTGCACCTTCTGATCATAGTCTCCGGCAACGAGCATGACTTTCACCTGAATGTTCGGATGCTTCTCCTTCACTACCTCCAGGCGTTCTTCATAGATTTTCTTCTCGTCCTCCGACCCCCAAATTGTCATCGTCAGTTCAACCGGCTTGTCATTCGATTTCGCGTTGTTTCCACTAGATGTGTTCGTACCTTCATCAGCAGGCGAATTCGTGCTTGCATTCCCTGCGCTGCTGCCCGAGCATCCGGCCAATACACCAACAAGCAAAAGAATAGACAATGTTGCTGTTACCCATTTTTTCATCTATACGACCTCCCGCAACTTAAATTAGCAGCTTTCCCCCAATGATCAAATTAATGTAATGGGTTTCATGTAATGGGTTTCATTACACTTAAAAAATAAGCCCAAACTCTTGTTAATTCCGGCCCATTTCCTGAACCCGCAATTATGTAAGGGGTTTCATTCGCTGTATCCTCATTATAGTTAGGGCTTTGCAAAAGTGTCAACTTATTTTTTAAAACTTAGGAAACAGGAACTATCCGTTCAAACAAATTATGAGGGAGCCCGGCAGATTGCAAGCTGATGAATAATGCATTGTGGGATGAACCGCGGCTCCCAAAGTTAAACAAATTAACCGGCCACAAAAGCCATCATTGCTGGATCAGGACTGAACTGTTTATACGAGTTCCTTCCACTTTTTCTCTAACACCTGCGGCTGGTAAGACTCCATCAACTGCAACAATTCGGCAGGGTCCGGGGAGATGTTGATCAAGCTCAGATGTGAAGAATTGGAGAAGCCCTCTTGGATGCTATGCTCAACCATTTGAAGCAGCGGGTCGTAGAAGCCGCGAACGTTCAGGAGACCTATCGGCTTCTTGTGGATGCCGATTTGCGACCAGCACAGCACCTCGAACAATTCCTCATACGTTCCAAAACCGCCGGGCAGCGCGATGAAACCGTCAGCCAGCTCCCCCATCTTCGCCTTTCGCGCATGCATGCCGTCCACTTCGATCAGCTTGGTCAGCTCCCGGTGAACCATCTCGCCTGCAAACAATCCCGATGGCATGACGCCGATCACCTCTCCGCCGGCAGCCATTGCGGCATTGGCCGCTTCCCCCATCAGCCCGATTCTGGACCCGCCATATATTAGGCGATACTGATGTTCTGCCAAATAGCGCCCAAGCTGTACGGCAGCATGTTTATAGTCTTCATGTGCACCTAAATTCGAGCCTGCAAAGACACAGATTGATTTCATCCCATCATCTCCACTTATATATTTATTAGAAAAAATTTTAGATATCTCAAGTATATGGTGAGCCACAAATCAATTCAATATGACTAATAGGTGAGTATTTTCTTAAAATCGTAGTGTCAAATCGTAAGGACAACCATACCGAGACCGCGCACCTTTAAGCTGCGGCCCTCCAACGCGGCGACATACTCGCCTCCAAAGCGAATCGTCCAGTTTCCAAGCCCGGGCAAGTTCAACAGAATGGTTTTCTCCGTACCTTTGTACAGCACATAAATATGCTTGGCAGGATCCCCGCCCGCATGGTTGCTCAGCGTATACGCTACGCAATGCTCTGGCGCCGGCTCGAAATGCAAGTGCTCGCGAATCTGCTCCGCCGTACGCAAGCGAAACGCCGGGTGGCTCTTGCGGAGGGCAATCAGCTCCCTCATATAGGCTACATCGTTTTGGCGCGCGGCGCAGCGCTCCCAGTCGAGCCAGTTCACCTCTATCGGGGACTGGTAGCTGTTCTCTTCCCCATTCTTTGTTCTCATGAATTCCTGTCCCGCATGCAGGAAGGGAATGCCCTGGCTCGTAAGGATTATTGCCGAAGCCAGCCGATGCATGCCACTGCGATGCTCTTCAGACTCGATGGCGGCAGAAAGGACGATTTTATCCCATAAGGTATGGTTATCATGACATTCGACGTAATTTACGGATTGGCCCGGCTCAATTCCAAAATTACGGATACCCCCATCATAGTCAATGGCACCGACGATTCCCTCCCGAATGAGTCCCTCGTAGCCGGCACCGCCGCTGATAAAGCCTCTCTGAGCAAAATAAAATATACTCCCTTTAATCGCGTCACGGTAATCATCGTTGAAGTGTCCGATTCCTGGGAACTTGGCGGCATTATTCTGATGTGCTCTTTGCTCATCCGGCAGAACCGTGTCCATGATCCAGCCTTCTCCAATCGTGATGATCGTAGGATCGAGTTCATCCAGCCGCCTCCGAATCTCGTTCATCGTCTCGATGTCCATCAAACCCATGAGATCGAACCGGAAGCCATCCATATGATATTCCGCTGCCCAGTACAGCACCGAATCCACGATAAATTTCCGCATCATCGGCCGTTCCGAAGCGCATTCGTTGCCGCAGAACGAACCGTTTGACAGTGTACCATCCTCCTTGTAGCGCAAATAGTATCCGGGCACAAGTTTGGTGAAATTGATCAAATACCAATCGTAGACATGATTGTAGACGACGTCCATAATGACCCGGAGCCCGCGCTCATGCAGGGCTTGAACGGCCCGCTTCAGCTCGGTTATGCGTAAACCCGGCACAGAGGGATCGGTAGCATAAGAGCCCTCGGGAACGTTGTAGTTCTTGGGGTCATATCCCCAATTATACTGCGGCTGATCGAGCTTCGTCTCGTCCACGCTTTCGGTGGCATAGTCATAGACGGGGAGAAGCTGAACATGCGTCACGCCAAGCGCAGCAATATGATCCAAGCCTGTCAAAATGCCATTCGGTCCCCTGGTCCCGCTCTCCGCAAGTCCAAGAAACTTTCCTTTTTGCGTAATCCCGCTGTGAGGGTGGCTGGACAGATCCTTGACATGCAGCTCGTAAATGACCGCATCAACAGCAGCCTCGAAAGGCGGTTTACGGTCATCTCCCCACCGCTCCGGGTTCGTGCTCTGCAAATCGATCACAACTGCGCGGTCCCCATTTACACCGACGGCCTTTGCATAAGGGTCGGCTGCTTCGTTCCAATCTTGCCCGATCTTGACTCGGTACGTATAGTAACGCCCCTGGTGATCTCCCTCCACGACCAGCAGCCAGGTGCCCTGAACATCTCGCTTCATAGGCAGGACCTGCGCAGGCTTCTCGTCATTCCATGACTCATAGAATACAACCTCCGCCTCCGATGCCGTCGGCGCCCAGACCCGGAACCTGCTCTCCCCCGGCGTGTACGCGGCACCTAGGTCATTTCCGCCGTAATAGTACATTTCATCGAACCGTTTATCGAAGACGGATATTCCTCCAGTTACCGCAAGGTCGCCATAGTCGACGACTACATCGTGCTCCCGTTGTACCGCCATTTTATTCACTCCAATCGCGAAATATATCATGGGTAGCTTAAACGCTTAAGTGACTTCCAATCGCAAAATATCGTACGTAAACTTAAGTGTTCAAGCGGCTATATGAGCGGGATTATATCACCGTTCATTTATGAGTGCCGATCAGCCGATGAATCGTTCATCGCTGGGGATACATAACTATCATCTTCAGTTTCATCATATTCCTGGCACAGCAGCTCCTCCATAACGGCAATCGCTATTTAGGCTTTCACCTCGTTATCGAACACGATTCGCCGCACTCCGCTTGCCAGCAAATACTCCGCCTCCCGCATTTGCATTTGTATTTGTATTTGCATTTGCATTTGCATTTGCAATCACGATCATATTCTCTTTCGCACCGCGCGAAGCTCCCAGCCCGCGGTGGCCGGCGTTACATGACGGTGGTCAACCACAGGCCACGCATGCAGGCACCCTCTGCCATAGCCACCACTAACTTATTTGCACATCACCCGCTGCCCCGACGGGCTAGAACGTACTGCTCCAATCCTTCCCGCGTATTCGTCCGATATACAGTATCCGGGCGAAAATAGATTCCATGTTACCTTGCTAATTTCTCGCTCCCCCGCCAGATCGCTGCTGGCTGTTGCTTACTATTCTTATCATATCCGAAACGGCGTACCAGGCACAAAGCGGAAAGAAGACAGCCTCCTGTAGCGTGATGGAAAACAAGGACAGCCCCTTCACAGGGGCTGTCCTTGTTTTGCCATGTTGATATCCTTGTTCATATCCTTGTTCATATCCTTGTTCACGTATGTTAACGCATGATCATGTATGAACGTTAGGCAGCATGCGGCGCAGTATTGCCTGGTAAACGATCGGAAAATGCCGACCGAGGCGCTGCGACCATCCCCTCGTTAACCGGAAGGACATTCGCCAGAGGGAGCGGCTCCGCGCTTACATTAGCGATCGTCACCGTCTTCGTGATTACGTTGGCGCTATTCTGCTTCAAGCGCAGGTTCGCCGCACCCGCCTGGTTCGGCTTGAGCTGGACGATCAGGTCCTTCGATGCCTCGCCCTGGGCATTGGCCGTCAGGGAAATGCTCGGGCTGTACCCGTAAGAGGACCACGAGCCATCACTATTTTTGAACCGGGCGATTTGCTCGCCGCCGCTAAGATATATCCCAACCGCAAGACCGGTTACCGTCTGCCCCGGGTTCAGGCCATCAGCGGTCAAGCGGATTGTGAATTCCTGCGCGCTGGGCAGCTGGGATTGGTGAACAAAGGCATATACCGGCTCGACCGCTGGCGGCTGCGAAGAACCATATGAGCCCGGCTTGTAGGTGGACGGATCATACCACTTGTAGCCTGCAGCCGGCGCGGACCAAGGCTCGGGCTTCGGTTCCGTCGTAGCCGCTGGAATCTCGTCCGTGTGCAGCACTGTTGGCGTATCGAGGACAAGTCCGGATACTTCGCTAAACGAAGTATAGTTTTCTTTGTGGGCGAGCCATTTCACGGTCTGAATGAGAAACAGCCCGTCATCCACTTCTTTAAAGCCGTCATACGTCGTCTTTCTCGCCCCGGTCTCCTCGCGGACGTACTTCGGCGTAACGTCCTCAACAGGCGAGGAGTCGCCGATGAACGCAGCTTTGCCGCGTCCGACCTTGGCGATAGCCGCATACGGTCCTTCAGCCCGGCCGCCGCCGTTATAGACGCCGCTGTCCACGGCGCTTCCCCATGCCGGCACGCCGGACGGAACGTAGACGATCCCCTTGGCCTTCGCCGGATCGATGATCGCCAGCGTCGAGCCGGCATGCATGGCGACTGCGCTTACGCCCGACGTGATCCCGAACGATTGGGACGGGGCAACAATGTCGGTCGCGTTCACGTCGCCAAGCGCATTATAACGGAAGCGCACGCCAAAATGGTCGGCAAGCCAGTCCGAGCTTGTCACGTTCTGCATCGCCGGGGAGGACGCTTCTTCCGCGCTCATGCCCTTGGTCGGCAGCTCGTAGGCGCCGCGGCGGTAGCCGTTGAAAACCTCGGAGGAATCCCAGCGGTTCTTGTTGCGGTCCGCATTATAGTGGTCCGCGATGAAGAATACCGCCCCTCCCTCTTGAATGTACTGAACGATCGCATCTTGCTCCGTGGACTTGAAAGGAATATTCGCTTCGGGAATGACGAAGACATCGTAATCTTTAAGCCGATTGTACGTAATGGCCGGAGTATCGAACTGATGAGGGGCTGTGCGCTCCAGCGATTCTACCGTAAATCCCGCCGCTCGCAGTCCACCGGCAAAATCGGAGAACGCCCCGTCGATAACCCAATCGGCAGCCCCTGCTGTCTGGGCGTGGGCGTTGTCGAAGAGCACGCTTTTGCCCGTGCCATCCGGCAGTGTCGGATTCGCTCCTCCCCCAGGCTCTCCGGGCTGTCCGGGCTGTCCGGGTTGTTCTGGCTGTTCAGGCTGTCCGGGCTCCCCGGGTTGTCCAGGTTGTTCAGGCTGTTCTTCGCCCGGATTTGGCTGCCCAGCATCCGCCAGTTGCATTGCAGACACGTTCTTAAGTCCAGCAAAGTTGTTATAAGCCGCAAGAGTTCCCGTTACATTAACACGCTGCCCGATCAAGTCCGGGTTGCTTTGCAGCCCGAACTGTTCTCTGAAGCCAGCGGGAATCTGTACATCGACCAGTTTGGCCGAACTGCGCTCAGCCGGACTATCCGCGATCAACAAATTGTAGTCATTCGCGAAAGGACTCTGGAACTTTGCCGTCAGCGAACCAGTGGCATGTCCAACAATATAGCCGGCGACCTGTACGAATTCCCCATTGTTCCCCTTGGCAATCGCGTTCGCTACAGCAAGCGGCGCTGCTGCTGCTTCCAACTCAGCGCGATCGAATGCCTCTGCACCCCAAACGCTTTGCTCCTGGCTGTCCGGTAGCAGATATTCCTGCGCATTTGCACCTGCAAAAGGTGTAAATCCAACCAGCATTGTTGCCGCAAGCGCACCCGCTACTACCCAATTCAACCACTTTCTTGCCCATCTTTTTCTCATCCTAATCGATTCCTCCTTCTCCTTAATTGATAAATTACCTCTTAATGATAAATGCGAAGGAATACCTCACGATGGTTTTTTTGTAAATTTATTGCAAAATATACTTGTGACTAAGTTGTGTCCTTCATTAGCTTTCCAGTAAACCATGCTGTATAATTGATAGTATTTCATATCTTATTATTTGAAGGAGTAGATGAATCGAATGGATAGTGACAGGCTTTTGGCACTATACTTAGTGCTGGTCGCCATACTAATCGGCTTTACAGCGTTTTTCGTAGCCGTTGAGTTTGCCATCGTAAGAGTACGGGCAAGTCGGGTGGATCAAATGATAGCCGAAGGAAATAAGAATGCTCTATCGGTCAAACAAGTGACTAGCAATCTGGACGGTTACTTGTCGGCTTGCCAATTGGGAATTACGATTACAGCGCTCGGACTTGGCTGGTTAGGAGAACCAACAGTAAAGAAGATGCTTCACCCACTGCTCCATAGTTTAAATGTACCTGAAGCAGTGAGCAGCGTTATTTCATTTATCATCTCTTTTGCCGTAATTACCTACCTTCACGTTGTTGTGGGGGAATTAGCTCCAAAGACGATCGCCATCCGCAGAGCGGAGCAGGTTGCTTTACTTACAGCAAAACCACTGATTATCTTCACCAAGGTTATGCACCCTTTCATTTGGGCGCTCAACGGATCTGCGCTTCAGCTTGTACGCCTGTTTGGAATCAAGCCTGCCAGCGAGCATGAAGAAGCTCACTCGGAGGAAGAACTGCAGATCATTATTAACGAAAGCTTCGAAAGCGGTAAAATCAATCAAAGCGAATACGGGTACGTGAACCGTATATTTGCTTTTGACAATATGCTAGCCAAAGAAATTATGATTCCCCGCACCGATATGGTGTGCTTATATACAGACAAGACCCGGGAAGAGAACCTGGGGATCATCAAGGAGCAGCAGTATACCCGCTTTCCTGTTGTCGAGGGACATAAGGATAATATCGTGGGTATCATTAATACGAAGCAATTCTTCCTAGCTTACGAGGATAACCCCGATCTGGAAATTTCTTCGATCCTGCAGCCGGTCATGGCTGTATCCGAGGTAACGCCAGTCAATGAGCTGTTAAAAAGAATGCAGCACGAAGGTACTCATATCGCGATATTAATCGATGAGTACGGCGGCACGGCTGGATTGATCACCATCGAAGATATTCTCGAAGAAATCGTCGGGGAAATCCGCGACGAATTTGATAAGGAAGAGGAACAACCGATTGTCCATCTGGACGAGTACCATGTGGTCGTCGACGGCAAGGTAACGATTAATCAGATTAATGACATCATGATGACCGACCTAAATACCGAGGATGTCGATACGATCGGGGGCTGGTTGTATGGCATGCATCCGGAAATGAATGAAGACGAGACGTTCGAGCACCAGGGGCTGATCTTTAAGCTGCTGGAGAAGGAGCCACACCGCTTCAGAAAGCTGGAAATCATCAAACAAGTCATTGAGCCCGAGGAAGTTCAAGAGTAAAAACAAGAACCTCAATCCCGAGAGAAATCTTTTCGGAGATTGAGGTTCTTTTATGTTTGCAAAAGAGCCAAAAGAGGAGGCTTCTCTCACTTAGTCTTCTTCACCGATCCAGATGGTTTTACTGCGGAAATCCTCTCTTTTCCCTTTCAGCTCGCCCAGATCGGAAACGCCAAGATAAATGAAGCCCAGCATTTTGTCCTGCTCACGAAGTTCAAAGGCCTCGTTCATGATGCGGTGATAGCAAGGCTCGCCGGTTCTCCACACTGCCCCGAGCCCTAAACTGTGCGCCGCAAGCAGCATGTTCTGTATAGCGGCAAATACCGCTCCATATTCCTCCAGCTCGATCACGCCCGGCTTATCGGTAGGGGTCACGGCTGCGGCAATGATGACGGGAGCGCGAAAAGCCTTGGCAAAGGCTTTACCCAACGCCTCCTGCGATTCAGGCGAATCGGGATTCTCGATCCCCTCGCGCATGATGTCGGACAGCGCCTGCCCCAGCTGCTCCCGGCCCTTGCCTCTGAGCACGAAAAATTTCCACGGCTCGGTATGTCTATGATTTGGCGCCCAGACTCCAGCCTCCAAGATTTGCTCGATCGTCTCTACAGCAATATTGTCCTGCTTGACCTTTCCAATACTTCTTCTCGTATGAATAGCCTCTATTACGTCCATTGCTCGTTTCCCTCCTCCTTTTGATTTCCATTCTCATTCTAACACTGCAGACCGCCGGGGGACACCTTTACGCTCCGGTACAATAAAAATCTATCCATTCTCGCAAATGCTCGTATAATAGATTGTTGTGGAACTACGCTCATTAAAATTAGCGACTCCAACGAATACCTAGCATTTTCGCATCTCTGAAGGGAGTTAAATGCATGTCTCGCCATCAACGTGCCGGGAGAGCCTATGAAGTTTTCTTTATCCTCGGCATCATCGCTATTTCTTTCTCGGCCATCTTTATTCGCTGGTCGAATGCGGAGGCATCCGTTATTGCGATGTACCGCTTGTTCATTACCAATTTAATCCTGCTGCCTTTCGCCTGGCGGCAAAGACATGAAATGCTGCGGCTAAAGCCGAAGCAATGGGGACTGCTCGCCGCATCAGGCATACTGCTAGGACTCCATTTTCTGCTGTGGATGAATTCGCTGCGATATACGAGTGTAGCAAGCTCCACGGTCATCCTTACGCTGCAGCCCGTGCTCGTCATGCTTGGCTCCATCTGGCTGTTCAAGGACAGAATCAACCGGATGCTGCTGCTCGGCATGGGCATAGCGGTCGTCGGCTCCATCTTCATTGGCTCGGGCGACTTCCGTCTGTCGGGATCAGCTCTGTACGGGGATATCCTCTCGCTGCTGGGCACGCTGACGATATCCATCAATATGCTGGTTGCCCAGCACCTGCGCAAGGATCTGGCTGCCCTGCCGTATAATTTCTGGATGTTCTTCATGGCCGCCTGTTCCTTGGGCTGCTACAACTTGGCAATGGAGTATCCGCTCACCGGCTATCCCGCGAAAGAGTGGGGAATTTTCTTCCTTTTATCCGTCGTGTCCACCCTGTTTGGCCACTATCTGTTTAACTGGCTGCTGAAGTACATGAATGCCACCACAGTTTCCATGGCCATTCTGGGCGAACCGATCTGCGCCTCCCTGCTTGCATGGGTGCTTCTCGGCGAAATGCTGACAGGTTTGCAGCTATTTTCTGGATTGATCATCATAGCCGGCGTCTGGATCTTCATGCGCCATCGGCATGTAAGGTGACACAACCGTTTATAATGCATTGCTGCTGAATTGAGCATCATATCTAATCCATGACAAAAAAGGTCCCGGTTCTATTTCACTAAATTCTTGGACCGGGACGCATTCTTTTTTGATGTAAAAGACCGATATTTCACTTCTCGCGCTTCCTTAATCCAATCAGCTTTGTTCGCAGCACATAGTATACCATGGCCAGCAGCAGCAAACCGCTTATCTGTAAAACTAGGGTTAACCCGTCTGTGCGGACGATAGTTCCAAATGCCACTTGAGTCTCTAAATATTCTACAAATGCATAGTTATTTATGATATCCGGTACGTAATTTCTGGTTAGCCATAGCCCCTGAACAACCTGGAAGCCAACCACAGCTATAATAATGACCATGGGCACTATAATAGATTCAACGAGCACTCGTTTGTTTAGCTTGTTTAGCTTGTTTAGCTTGTTTAGCTTGTTTAGGTTCATTTCGGCTCCTTGTTTCGCGTTTTTAAATCTTCTTTGAGGCTAACATGTAGATAAAAATGGCCTCTAGGATTTCCGGCAGTTCTTGATGATGGAAGTTCGGATAGCGGGTGGCGTTATGTATAGTCGTTTCCTTGGGAGGATGGATATGAAATGGCTCGGTTACCGTCTGGTAACGCTTATCTTCATCATGTGGCTCGCTATGGAATTTGGCGAACACTTCACCGGAGGCACTTACCCAATTATAGAAATACATTTGAATAAAACCTTTACATAAATGGAACGAAATTCTTGCTCCAACAGCGTTTTATTCGAGGCCGGTCGCAGCAGTTCCATATACCAGATTCATTTGATGACACGAAGGAGATAAGACCACTCGTGCGCATCCCTTTCTTCTTCCAGTGTTAGCTCACCCTTCAGGGCCAGGGTATCCTTATACTCGCCGCCGTATTTTTTCTCGTAATGAATAATAACGGATAGCTTTTCAGCCAGTTCTTCCGTAGGAGTTATCTCAGTTTGCCGATCAAATCGGGACTGATTCACTTCGTATACCTCCGCAACTTCTCTAATCGTCATGCGGTCACCAGTAGGCAATAAATAGAGGGCATTCTCTGGAATTCTTGCCTGCTTAAAACGGGCACCTTTCTCATAACCGATAAATCTACCTTGATTCAGCCAGTTGTTAACGGTAGCAACACTAACTCCAAAAAAACGCGCAATGTCCCCTGTCGTATACATCCGGACTGCACATGCTTCCTCTGATGTACCCATATTAGCCATATGAATCAACATTCTCTGCAGGGCTCGGTGATAGTTATGTTCCTCCAAGGAATGGCGTACCTCTTGTAACAGCGTCTCAGGGGTTTCTATCGATGTCTTCTCGATGTAATTGGACAGCGCTTTAATAAATGTCGACACATGATCCGTGTCGTACTCTGAAAAATGTCCTTTAATCATTTCCGAAATAACGATTGCCTCAGAAATCGCAATTTCCTTGTCCGAAAGATTAAACACAAACATCACCTCACCTCCAATTTTATAATAAAAACCAAAAAATTACAACAAAACTTCAAACAAACTTCAAACAAACTTCAAATAAACTTACATAAAACTTCTACGTCGATTAACCGTTGTACATGGCAATAATCGCCGTCGCTTCAGCCCGTACCCGGTCACGCAGCTCCAGCGGCTCCAGTACCTTGACAAGCACCCCGTAACCAAGCAGAATTTCACATGCTGACTCCAACGTATTGAATTCAGCAGCCGCTTCGATCCATCCTTGTTCTGCGGGTATCGTATGGACTAGCTTGAGATACCGCTGCTGGGCTAGGCGCGGTAAAGCTGCTTCCTGAACCCTGAGCTGTGCAGGATAACGCGGAAGATTTGCTTTGAACTGTTCTGTCGAGCGCTCCCAATATTGTGCCAGGTCAAAAGATTCCGGACGCTGAAAAGATTCCTCCAGCACTTTAGCGTTCCTGATGCGGGAGATACGGTAAGTGCGCATTTCTCCTTCCACTCTGGCTACAAGATACCAGATGCTGCTCTTGGCGACCAATCCCAACGGCTCGGCGATGCGCTCCACGGCTGAATCCTCCCGGCAGTAATCGAAGCGGAGCATCCGTTCCTGCCAGACCGCCTCCTGGATCGTCGGCAAATCGGGCAGCCGGTCGACGGACTGATGCCAGCCGGCACCGTCGATATGAATGCGCTGACGCACTCTTTCGGCTTCGCCTCGAAGCCGTTCGGGAAATGCGGCCAGCATTTTCTGAAAAGCATCCTCAAACACACTGCCAAGTCCAAGGTCTCCTAGCAGCGAAGAGGAATGGGCAAGGAGCAGCGCCTGCATCTCTTTGGGCTTCATGCCCGTCAAATCGGTGCGGTAGCCTTCCGATAACGCCCAGCCCCCACCTGATCCCCGTTCCGCATACACCGGAACTCCCGAGGAGCCTAGGGCTTCCATATCGCGGTGTATCGTTCGCTCGGATACCTCCAGCCTAGCCGCCAATTCCCGTGTAGTGAGCCGTCCGTGATTTTGCAGCAGCAACAATATTGAAATGAGCCGATCCGCCCGCAAACTGATGTCCTCCTTTGTACGTTTCCCTAATGGCACTTGTCTTCATTGGCCTTCATTGTAGCATGGATATATGACAAGGACTGTCATATATCGTAACGCGTGAAGCTCACAGCGCGCGGTGGTCGGCGTCACATGACGGTGGTCAACCACATTACGCAAGAAACCTCCCCAGATACAGGTATCCGTTTGCCAATTGATGAGCGTGCCAGCCAAAATGGGATTCTTACGGACACACAGGGCGCTATTCCGTCTTTTTGACTAAATTTAATATGCGTACGGACCCTGGTTCCGCTATTCGCACTAGCTGAGCATGGTTTGCCCCACTTTATGCCCAATAGCGGAACTACGGTCCGTTGGCTTAGAAATTTGCGCCTATTTGGAGAAATAGCGGATCTAGGGTCCGCTAGATTACCAGGAATATCTCAAGTCACAGGAAGTAGTTCATCGTGTCTTGAAATCGACAGTTTAATCAACAGAAGCTTAAAACAACAGGTGCTTGGATCAAAAGTGCACTTGGGTAACAGGTACATCAATCAACAGGCGCTTGGATCAAGAGTGTGCTTGGTAACAGGTACATAAAACAACAGGCGCTTGGATCAACAATGTGCTTGGTAACAGGTACATCAATCAACAGGCCGCTTGGATGAATGGCCCAGGACGAATGTGCTTGGACACAGTGGACTTGCAGGACATTGTACGCTTTGCCTGCAGTGTACGTGGCCAGACATCACACTTGACCGACGGTGTACTTACCAACAGCGTGCCCGACCCAACAATAGACTTGGCCTAACAGCATTTTGATCTAACACCATGCCTGATCTAACACCATGCTTGAACCTACAGTGCATTTGCTCGACAATGAGCTTGGATTGAGCGTCCATAAGTCAACATACCAAATGGATCAGCGATCCACATAATCTATGTCCTGCTCAATCCCACACCACCCTTACTGCCGAAGGATGGGGCTCCTTTCCCGTACACAAAGCTGAGGAAGCTGCCCTGCACGTACAACGCTACCGAAGGAGGACGCTGCCCTACACGTACAAAGCTACCAAAGGAACGGCGCTCCCTACAAGTACACAACGCTACCGAAGAAAAGCGCTGCCCTTCACATACACAAACCGCTCGCCGCGAGCCATGACATGGCATTTTTGCTCAGGGAAGTGCTTATAGAGATAATCTACGAAGTATCCGGGATTCTCCGCATTCCCCGCAAACACGTCATAATGCAGCGGAATAACCGTTTCCGCGCCGATTCTTACCGCGAACTCGGCCGCTTCTCTATAGCTCATGTTGCCGACAATTCCCCGCTCCCGGCGGAAATAATCAGCTCCATTGATCGGAAGCAGGGCAACATCTGGCTGAATAGCGCTCAACCGCTCAACCAATTCAGGGAAAAGCACCGTATCACCGGCATGATACAGCGTTACTCCATTCAACTCGATGATATATCCCACGTAGCGTGGCTTCCCTTCTGCATCCTTGTCCAGCTCTTCGTGGGCCGCGGGAATGGTCGTTATTTTGATTTTGGAGAACAGCTCTGTCTGCCGTCTGTCATCCGCCACTAAGATTTGCGATGCCCCTATGCCCATGTCGAGCAAGGCCTGTTTGCAGCAGGCTGGAGCCATGATGGGTGCCTCTTTGTTTTGCCGGTGAAAAACAGGCAGCGTGCCCGCATCCATATGATCTACGTGCTCATGCGTAATCAAGCAAAGGTCAGCCCCGATAATATCCTCTGGGGTGATCGGCGCAGGGTAAGTACGAGGTAAATCCAGGTGATCCGATACATAAGGATCGACATAGACCGTTACTCCGTCACCCTTGATAATTACACTTTCCTGTCCAAGAAACCAAATGGCCAGCGTCCCGAAGGGAACCTCGGTTTGGCTGACCTCTTGAATCAATGTTGCTCCTCGTCTGTGATGCTTAGCCATAATTAATCCTCCTGTCGATCTGATGATTGTCCATGATCTTCGTTCGTCCATTTCTTAACGCATATGAACTAGACTGCTCAACATAAGAACGCCATCTTGTAGAAAGTTTATTTAACAAGCTCAATCATTATCGCAGACTAACTACTCGTTTACGATAAACTAACTTGTACATTTGCTGCCTTTTTATCACTGTCTGCTATTTTGATATGGCTAAATTAGGTTGAAGACACGCTCTAGTAGAGGCAGAAATCCGTGAACAAAGGCGAACGCTTCGTTTCTCCAGAACATGTCACACTCTGGCCAGTTACTGCTGCTTCTTTACTTCAACTTATTATAGTATAAACAGGTGAACCTGACAGCTGCCTGC
Source organism: Paenibacillus fonticola DSM 21315 (assembly GCF_000381905.1). Lineage (GTDB taxonomy): Bacteria > Bacillota > Bacilli > Paenibacillales > Paenibacillaceae > Fontibacillus > Fontibacillus fonticola. The sequence continues at coordinate 359,447 of NZ_KB907245.1, forward strand.
CAGGTTCGTCTGAAATAAATGGAGCGCTGCCCGGCCCTTATTGCAGGGCGACCGTATCGCCTTCCTTCAAGCCTTCCAACACCTCGGTTTTATCCGTCGTCTCCAGGCCTGTCTTGATATCTCTGCGCTCGTATTGATCCGATCCTTTATCCAGCATGACATAGGCGGAGGTCTCATCGCGCATGACGGCTATCGACGGAAGAGCCAACACATTTTCCTTGCGGCTAGTCTCGATATCGCCGGTGAGCGATAGCCCGGCAATCAGATACTCGCTTGGTTCAAGAGAGATAGTAACCTCGAATTGCGCCGCTTTATTCAAGCTGTCCTGGTCGGTTCCCGTCTTGGCAAATTTAGAGACATGCTTCACAGTTCCGGTCAGCGGCACATCCTTCATCGCGCTCATTGTCACTTTCACATTCATATCCGGCTTGATCCGGAATACGTCCTGCTCCCCGACGAGGGCGGTAAATTGCAGCTTGTTCAGATCGACAATCTTGCCAATATATTGATTGTCGCTAAGCGCTTGCGGCTTCTTCGCTTCCGAATCGAACAGGAAGATGCCCGCAGCCGGAGCGCGGAATTCAGAATCCTTCAGCTTCAGCTTTTTCTGCTGCAGCTCCTGACGCTGAATCGAAATGCGCACGTCCTCCAGCTCTTTCGTCAGCCGCGCACTCTCCCGGTTGGCGAGCAATTTTTTGCGGTTCTCATCGGTTAACTCGCCTCCTGCCGTCTCGGTGTCGAACTCTGCGACAAAAGACTGCAGCTGGGTTTCCAGCTCGGCTTTGCGAAGCTCCGCTTCCTCACGTGTAATCTGGTTCTGCAGCTCGGTCTGATCCAGCCTGAACAGCACATCGTCTTTTTTGACCTGCTGGCCGTCCTCGGTCTTCCACTCCGTTACTTTGGAGCTGAACGGAGCATAGACCGGCGTCTCCTGCTCATACAGCGATTTTCCCTTGACCCGTATCGTGTGAACCAATGTCTCTTTCGTTGCTTGGAATGTGATGGCTTGGGACTCCATTCCCGGATCGGCAACCTGGGCAGGCTTCGACATGGAATACAGCAAGTAACTGATTCCGGCAAGAATGATGGCGATAATGATCCATTTTATTTTTTTCTTCACTTTCCCTGCTCTCCTTCTCTCATACCGCTTAGAATTGGCAGCGGCGAGGCCTTGTATGACTCTGTATGCAGCCCCGTTTCCCTCTATTGCACCGCCTTGGCGGAGCATCTTATTGCCATGCGGAACGGATATCGAATCTCTAATCCCGTTTGATCGCGGTTAAAGCATCCGTCCGCGATGCGCTGACCGCCGGATAAATGCCCGATATAATGCCTGTCATGATCGCAAAGGCCAACCCGACCGGAATGGCTGTATACGGGATAAAAATCGATATATCCGACTCCCCGCTATTCAATGACAAAATGAGTGCGTTGATTCCCCATACGATCCAGTAGGAAAACATAATGCCCAGCAGCCCTCCCAGGAAGCCAAGCAAGGCCGCTTCAACAATGAACATATTGCGGATCTGGGACAGGTTGGCCCCCAGCACCTTCATAATGCCGATCTGCCGGCGACGCTGATAGGTCGACATCGTCATGGCGACAATAATGGAGATCGAGGCGATGATCAAAATAAAGACACCCGCACCGATCGCAATCGCCTTGAACACGGCGAATTGCTCCTCCAGCTGCTCTTTCTGCAGCAGATTCGACTGTGTCGATACGGTAAGCCGCTGCAGTTGCTCCTCGACCTGCTTTACATTCTGCTCCGCGTCTACCTTCACTTTAACCGAGTTGTATGTAGGTGTGCTGTTTTCCACTGAGGAAGGCACCAGCTCTTTTCGCAGCTGCTCGGCCGTTTCGATTGAGATGTAAATCTTGCTGTCCTGGGCGATAGATATATCGCTGCGGCCCTTGGGCTTCTTCAGCACGCCAATGACCTGCAAGGGAGTGCTCGTTAGCTGTTTACCATTTTCGTCATACTTCACGAGCTGAATTTGCGTCTGGTACATGGCTGTCGGTATGACCATCATATTGCGGTATTGCTCCTGTGAGCTTCGATCATATCCTGAACGTTCCATTGCCTCATACAGTTTGTTTCTAGTCTCCTCATCCATCAAGCCCATCGTGGCCCCGTAACTGAGCACAACTGAATTGATATCAACGCTGTCGGCCTTCCCCTGCGCGAAGGTCTCGCCAAAGTCCTTAATCCGGGTCAGATCCGTAGCGACCACTTCGACGTAGCCCTCCTTGCTGTCCGCTGTCGTCATTTCCAAATGATCGAATGTCTGATATGGCACGACAGCCGTTACATGCTTCATATTGCGCATAACCTCAAGCTTCTGATCCGTCAGCAGCCCGCGTTTATTCGCCTCTTCATTAACCTGGTCGGGGTTGTCCTGGCCCGGCATGGCGCCGGAATTGGGCATGACCGTAATCTCATCCATCTTCAGAAAGCTGTTCAGCTCGGATTCGACGATCTGTTGTGTCGATTCGCCGATGCTCATCGCCAATATAATTGCGGCACAGCCTATGGACAAGCCGGCTGCGCACAGCATGGTCACGACCTTTCGCCGCCGCACCTGATCCCAAGAAAGCCTTGTCAGATCGCTGATTCTCAAGCTTGTACCTCCTCTGCTTCCGCTTGCGGATCTACAGCCGGCTGTGTTGTCTGGAGCTGCCCGTCCCGCAGCGTTATAATCTTCTGCGTTTGCTGCGCCACCTCGCGCTCATGCGTGACAATAATAAAGGTGGTGTTCATCGTCTGGTTGAGCTCCTTGAGGATCGCCAAAATTTCTTCCTCCGTCTTCGTATCCAGATTCCCGGTCGGCTCGTCGGCGAAGATGACCGAAGGCTCGGTAATCAGCGACCGGGCAATGCTGACCCGCTGCTGTTGTCCGCCCGACAGCTGGGACGGGAACAGTTCGGCCTTGTCCGGGATGCCGACCTGCTCGAGCAACTGCAGCGCTTTTTGCTTGCGAACGGAGGGGCGGGTAGATTGAAAGACAAGCGGCATCTCAATATTTTCACGCACCGTCAAGTTCGGCAGCAGCTCATAAGCTTGAAATATAAAACCGATATGCTTACGGCGGAACTCGGCCAGCTTGTTCTCGTTCATCTTCACAATGTTTTGATCGGCGATATAAATTTCGCCTTCGGTCGGCTTCATCAGCCCCGCCATTAGATTGAGCAGGGTCGACTTTCCTGAGCCCGAGCTGCCCAGCAGCGCAATCATCTCGCCCTTGCGGACATGAAAATTGATGTTCTGCAGAACAAGCGTGGTCTCGCCGCCATTCTTGAAAGCATGGGACAAGCCCTCTACACGAAGCAAGTTCTCCACTCCTTTTATATGAATCTCTCAAGCGTAAACGGCTGACGCCGCCCATGAACGGCACAACTGCGTTTCGCATAGAAATATAAGCGCCTTGTATAAGGGTGAAGCTTATAAATTCTTATATCTCAATAAATAGACGATGCATCCGGTGTCTGCCCCTGCATGTTATACGATAAAAATTTCCGCAAGATGCCAATCCAGTTGCCCCACTGTATATTTAACCAGAAAAAGGAACCCCTCGGATCGACAAATATCACTTTGCCGTATCAGCGAAGCGTATTGATGCTATGACTAACTGGATTTCATACATTTAAAAATGAACGATTATAGGTTTTGAGTCTTCAATGATCGTTCCCCTTCTTCCTCAGTGCATACGAAATGGATTGCTCCACAAAATCCAGAACTTCAGGCGACACAGGATACAGCCCGGTTTCCTCAGCAGGCCGCTTGCGCACTTCCCAGAATCGGTCCATCAGCTCGGCGCTTCCCCCAAAGGTTTCGTCCGAAAGCTTGATCAGTTCACACGCCAGCGCGTAAGCCTCCTCTGATTCCGGAGCAACGGCGTGCTTCACGCAATGCTCGATCCTCCGAAGCAGCGATACGTACTGCTGGGTGGCGCGATCTCCGCTCTCCAAAGCGGGCAAAGCCTTTCGCAGAAACTCGCGCTCCTCCTCAGCAAAGTAATCGACCCATTTCTTCGTGCCCACCTGTGCGTTCTGAACGAGAGCGGAGACTCGCTCCCAAGGGAGAGTCCCTTCCAAGTCCAGCATATTAATGAGCGAAGCTGTATTCGCAATGCTGGCCTGCAAAGCAGCAAGCTTCTCCTGCAAATGATGGTGATGGGCGATCAGGATGTCCCGCAAGGAAAGCTGGCCGAGCACCTTCTGAATGTCCTCCAGCGAAAGGGACAGCGATTTAAGGAGCATAATTTTTTCGAGAATAAACAAATCTTCTTCGGAATAGTAACGGCGGCCGTTATCCTGTCTCAGGCTTGGCGTCAGCAGCCCGATCTGATCATAGTAGCGCAGCGTGCGTACCGAGATATTCCGCAATTTGGATACTTGTCCGGTCGTCCATCTAGTCATTGCCTGCCTCCTGCAAAAAACGCTTGAAGGTAACGTCGCGTCACCTTTTATAATGCAAATTATACCACGGGGGATAATGGAAAGGAGTTTGTTCTATGAACAGAATGGCTGGATGGAAAACAAAAGATGCATGGTCCTGGAGGGAATTCGTGCTTCTCCTGCTGCTTGAGTTCATCTTCGTGATGGCTGTAGTGAAATACGGTGCACAGAGCTTGTATTTGTCCTGGCTGGGCAACCCGCTATATTCAGGTATGCTTACCGGACTGACGATCGCGATCGTGCTGCTGGCAGGCTTGTACTATATTGCCCTGCGTCCGCAACGATTAACATGGGCGGAGATTGGGCTCCGCAGGTTCCCGGCGAAGGATTGGGGGCGGATTCTCATTTGGATTCTAGTCCTTGTCGTACTCAGCGCAGGAGCGATGCTCTTAACCAGCTTGTTTGGAAATATGATGAATAATAGTAAAATGGAAAGCCTTCAGCAGAATGTCACCTGGTTCACTGTACTCCTCGCAGTGATTTCTGCTGGGGTGGTCTCCCCTTGGTATGAAGAGCTGTTCTACCGGGGCTTCATGTATCGCTGGCTGCGGACGAGGGCGGGGATGAGCCCGGCCATTGTCATCAGTTCGCTAATCTTTACAGCCGCGCATTATCCGACTTTGAACGCGATGCCAGCCAACTTTGTTGCAGGCGTCATTCTAGCTTGGACATATGAAAGGACGGGCTCTGTCATTCCCGCCATGATTGTCCACGGGGTTGTCAATACGGCCTCCGTGTTACTGCTTACCGCAATGGGGTAGCACTGTCCATTGGCGACTGACTGCCGTGAAGGATCTTTATTCATGATATGAAACTTTATCGCGGAGCCCTTCTCATGAACCTATCGTGATCCCGCATAAAATGGAACTGCTCGTACAGCTCATGGGCATCCCGGGTGCCGAGCAGTCCCATCAGATTCCGAAACCGTTCCGACTCTGTGATGACTTCGACTAATCTTTTGCCGAGCCCCTGCCCTCTGTAATCCTCGTCTATAAACACATCGCACAGCCAGTACATGGTGGCATCGTCCGTAACTACCCGGGCAAAGCCCACCTGTGCTGGTCCCTTATAAATGCCAAAGCAGACCGAGTTGTCGATGGACTTCTCAATCCGGTCTACCGGCCGCCGATTCGCCCAGTAGCTTCTTGCTAAATAGCCTTTGATCACGTGCCTGTCCAGCCGTTCTTTATGATCTGATATTAAAAATTCATTATAATAGATTTCCAATCGAGATCTCTCCTTCCTTTGCCAAACCTAGGGTTGCTCAGCGTTCAGCGTGCGCGTAGTGGACAAGCTTTCCAGCGGGATATTCGTTCTCGATGATTTTCAACAAATACCTGCCGAGCTCTTCCGCCGGCTGAACCTGGCCTGACTCGTAAGCTTGCCTGAAGTATTTCGCCATCCCGAAGTCCTGCTCATCTTTGCCACGGGCAGCCGCTTGCAGCTGCGTTTCCACCATTCCCGGGTCTACGGCAATGATCTCCACGGGCCGTGGCTGACTCGCTTGCTCCGCTCCGACGCACTGGGTGAACATATTGATCCCGGCTTTGGCCGTACAATACGCGCTCATGCCCGGTGCGGGGTACGTTCCTGAACCGGAAGTGATGTTGATGATTTTTCTTTTGATGTCGAAGTGTTCGGTATGGCGGATAAAGCTGGAGGTTGCGACCATCGGGGCAGCCAGGCTGACTTGCAGATGCTGTTGGATTTCCTGGGCGGTACAGCGTTCGATCGGCTTTAACGGCTCTAGCATGGCCGCATTATTAATCAGGCAAAATATTTCCGAGTCAACTATATTCACTTCATGAACAATCTCTTTAAGCAGGGCATCGACTCGCATGATATTGCTTATATCAAAGCTTCGATGGGTGTAGTTGCCATATCCCCGCAGGCGTTCCGAGGTTCCTCGCGCGATGCCGATTACCTGGTGTCCGAGATCAAGCAGCATACCCGCCAGCTCCTCGCCGATTCCTTTGGATGTTCCCGTAATAATAAAATGACCTCTCGCCATACAGTACCTCCATAATCCATTTATTTATACCCTATCTTATCAGCAAACCTATATTTTGGAAAATAGAAAGAGGCCCCTCCAAAATTCAGAAGAGCCTCTCTTTACGTTTCAGCTATCTTAATAATTGATCGAGTACAATACCATCCACATCTTGCATCTTGAACTGAAGCATCGCCGCCATAGTAGGAGCCATATCCACCAAGCTGGCTTGGTCGATGACGACGCCCTGCTTCACGCTAGGGCCGCAAGCAATGAATGTCGTCTGCTGCTCCTTGTAGGGCAATCCTCCGTGCGAGGCTTTGGCCGTCTTATAATCCCCGACTCTCGTTTCTGAGAATGCGTCGTCGCCCGACAGTGTATTCCCGAAGGAGATGGCCGCTTCACCTTCTATTACAAATTCAAAGGGTCCCGTTAATTTATATTGTTCGCGAACCTCTTCCTTCGTAAATACATGGCCTAGGCCGTATTTGGGATCCGCCTTAATGGAAAGGAGGAATTCATGAACCTTCTGCTTCATATTTTCATCGGACGGATTTTTGAGGCTAATCCATGCCGACATCCCGACGGAATGGCAATAGGCGTCATAGTCGAGCAATTGATCGTTCTCATCGACGGAAATGAATCCGGCCTGCTTTAATAGAATATTGAAGTTCAATACGTGATCGATATCCGTTTGGCCATGATCGCCAAGAATAACGAAATTGGTGTTCTCAAAATCCCCGTGCTTTCTAATCTGCTCAAGCAAAACTCCGAATTCCGCATCATGCTTATGCAGCTGCTCGATGACATAATCATTCATGACGCCGTATCGGTGACGTACCGTATCGAGATCGCACATTTTGACCAGCATGACGTCCGGCTGGCGATAATCTTTAATTATTTCGGCAGCCAAGCCCATCGTGTACCTATCCAGGCTGCGGTCCTCGCCGATCAAATGATGTCCGTATCGAGAGAAATAGCGTTCCACCAGCTCCGCTGTGGCCGTGCTTTCAAAAAACTGCTCCGGGTTAGGGCCATTATAGCCAATCGGCACAATCATCGGCATGTTCAGATCGTAATCCGCACCACCCGATACAGGCCAGCTTAAAGAGCAGGTCGAATATCCATTTTCCTTGGCGTAATCCAACATCGTCTTGGATTTAACATCATGCCTCATATTGTACCACGGAGCATTCTGGTCGCCTGCTTTGACGATCTCATTGTGAGGAACGCCGTGCTTCTCGACATAATTGCCTGTAATAATGGAGCAATGGCATGGGTAAGTAACGGAAGGATAAATGGAATGCATATGAGTTACCCAAGAGCCTTGCTCAAACATGAATTTAAAGTTCGGCATCGTTCTCATCCATTCAATATCCATGGAACACAGCGCATCCAGGCAAAAGACAAACAGCTTTTTCTTCGTCATGGCAATTCCTTTCTGTGTATCATTACACCCGCAGTATAAATTTAAAAAGGGATCAAGTCAGCTTGGACGGAACCGGAGCCTGCTCCTCCATTTTCACGACGATCACTTTCTGAATCATTTCGCGCAGCTTCTCCAGGAACGGGAGCGAAATACCGTCATCGGTAATAAGCACGCTGATTCGCTTGACTTCCATCCCGAATAAAAAAGCGCTTTGATTCATTTTTGAGGAATCGGCCAAAAGAATGAGCTGGCGCGCTTGATCCGAGAGCCTCTGAGCAACACTCTGCGGTTCCACCTTGGAAAAATACAAGCCTTGCTGCATCACCCCGGCGCATGAAAACAATGCTTTATCGAAACGATACTGCTTCAGCTCCTGATGAAGCCTATGCCCTGATGTCAATCCGCTCTGATCTACTTCGCCGCCTGCCATAAACACTTGAGACCGGCTATTCTTCTGCAGCAGATTAAAGGCAACCATAAGCGAGTTCGTCACAATAACCAGTTCTTTGTGCGCCGGGATTAACCGGGAGACGGCCAGTCCCGTCGTATTCCCGTCCAAAAAAACGCTATCGCCGTCTTCCAAGAGATGAATCGCTTCTCTGGCGATCGCCTCTTTCTGCTCCAGATTATAATTAATGCGCTGCGTGTACGGCATTTCCCAAGTTGTTTTTTCCCTTCGCTCGGCGCCGCCATAATTTCTGCGGACTAGTCCTTTTTCATGCAAAATGCGCAAATCCCTGCGGATCGTTTCGACAGACAATTGATAATGATCCACTAAATTCTCGACAAGAACGCTGCCGTTGCGGCGGACTTCTTCCAAAATTTCGTTCCGTCTTCTTCTGGAATTCATGAAATCACTCCTTTGAGAGCGATCTTATTTGTTCTCTGCCAATAGCTTCGTGGCTTCTGCCTGAAGACTCTTCATAGCGTCGGCTGGTGAGACTTTGTTTGAGTAAACGTTCATAATCGCCGTATTCACCGCATCCTGGATCATGCTTCCGGCTGCCGTAGCGACAGGAGCTTTCCCGTGAGGAAACACCTCTTTGAAGGCTTGCTCCTTCTGGGGATTGGCCTCGTAATCCTTCTTCAATACGTCGACATCTTGAGAAGACAGAGTTGCCGGGAAGTATCCGGTTTTTGCGCCATAGATCGCTTGACCTTCCGGTCCTGCAAAGTATTTCAGGAATAACCAGCCGGCAAGCTCCTGCTCAGGATTGGTCTTGAATAGAACCTGATTCCCGCCGCCAATATTCGTTGTTGGGTTGCCTGGGTCGCCTTGCGGGATAATTGTGATTCCCCACCCGAACTTATCGCCGATTAATTCCAGCTTGGAGGTCGTTCTGGCCGTAGTGCCGATTTCCATGGCCGCGCGGCCATTCGTAAATTCTTGCTCGGTATCCTCGGCGACCAGGATTGCTTTTTGATCGAGCAGGTTTTTATATACGGTCAGCAATTCCACAGCTTGAGGATTATCGAAATCGACGCCGGACAGATCAGGATGAATCGGATCGATTCCGTATGTGCTCAAGGAGGTCATGAAGTTAAAGCCATGGGAGCCATATCCTGTGCCATTACCGATAACGAGCGCTGGAACGCCGGTTTTCTTATAGATGTCGAGGGCCTGCTGCTCGAACTCTTTCCACGATTTGGCCGGAGCATCATAACCCGCCTGTTTTAGAACGTCGGCGTTGTAGTAAATCCCGGTTGAGCTGTTGCCATGCGGCCAGCTCATCGTCTTGCCTTCATAGGCCGGAATGCGTTGACGATCCAAGACCGCCGGGAGTATATCATCGATTTCCGTTTGTGTTAATCCGTACTGGGGATCGTTGAGGTAGCTGTCCAGCGGCACGATTTGGTCGGCCTTCATATATTGCAGCACATCGCCTTCGTTAGCCATAGCTGCCGCCGGCAGCCCGCCACCTTGGAGCGCGGCGCGCAGCTTCTGATTCAACTCCGTGTAAGAACCCTGAAAGACTTCATTGACGATGATCTTTCCTTCATACTCTTTATTAAATTGCGCAACGATTTCTTTGACCGCATCCCCGTAGATGCTAGCTTGAATATGCCAGAAGTCAATTTTGACCGGCCCGTTCTTGCCCAGCTCAATGTCATTGCCTGCCGGCTTTTCCGCCGAACTGGCATTGGCGCCAGCAGCAGTCGAACCTTCTGAGCCCGCGTTGCTTGCTTGGCTCCCTCCGCAAGCTACCGTAAATATAGACATTACAAGAATAACCGCCACGACAGATAAAAATCTTTGGATCGTATGATTGTACGGCATGTTCTCTACCCCTCCTATTTATGGTCTAGCAACTTATCTATTTGAACCGTCTCTCCGTAAACCGGATAAAAACGGGGGATGCTTCTGCTATCAAATAATGTCGGATGTTCGCTGTGAAGCGGAATCACGACCTTCGGCTGGATCCTTGCCGTCAAGTCACTGATTTCCTGCGGAGCGGCATGGCCGCCTGTCGCGAAATAATGATATTGAACGCCGAATTCCGTCAGCCAGCGGTGCAGTGTTTCATCATTCGCTGTGAGCGGATTGCCGTCGGCATGGAAGTAATGCGAGGTCTGCGAACGGTCGCCCAGACATTCCAGCTCAGCCATCAGCGGCAGCTGATTATACGGAAGGTACACGCAGTACTGCGCCTTGTTGGCAATAACTTCGGATAATGAAATCGTTCTATACGGGAGTGTGATACTGCTATCTACGGATAGCGAGTTCAACATCGGCAATACATGAATCACCTCTTCAGCCAGGGTTAACGCAGCGTTCCCTGCCAATGCCGCAATGCCAATGCGGGTGGCCTCATACCACAGCGCAGCCGTACTTGCATCCATGACAAGCATACGTCCTGCTTCCTTCGTCGCGAGAATGAAATCAGCTACCCGCTCCACATTCCTCCCCAGGATATTCACGTAGACGAGACCTGCTGCCTGCTCGGCCACTTCCCGGTAACGGACCGCAACATCCGCCTCAAGCCGATCCTCGGGCTGGCGAAACAAAGTGTTCGGGCGCAGCCGCGTGCCTTCGGTAATCAGTACTTCAACCCCTTCGTTCCGGCACAGCTCGATAAAGCGATCCATACGGTGCGAATGTCTGCCATGGCGGCGCCAATCTGCTGTGAAGCCGATCTTCGTTCCGGAGGCGGTCTTCAAAATAAAACCCGAACAACCCGGCGTATCATGATCCACTTCGATGATTGTAAGCCGCACTTTTCCTTCCTCGTCCAGCGCAATCTCTTGAAGATCTTCCAGCGCAATGATGCGGCCCTTGGTATCTCCGTATTCGCCTGAAGCGACGACGGCCCGATACACGGCATAAGCATCTTTGCTCATATAGATGGGCGTGCCCTCCGCAACATAGGGCAGCAGCGCCATATGATCTTGATGAATGTGGCTGATGAATATCTTCAGATTGTTATATTGCGGCAGCTCTTGACGTTTCCATATTTCCTGAAGCTGCTCCAAAGTCACATCCTGCGTCGCCTCCGGGGAATATAAATTAAGCAGGGGAGGAGCCGAGCGGGTCAGCATATAATGGCGCGCTCCTAGGGGCGGCTTCGTCTTCACGTATTCATTGAACAATCCTCCCATGGAAAGTCCCAGATCGAACACGAATCCCAACTCTTTATAGCCGTATACAATTTGAACGCCGCCTATCGTGTTCATACCATTGTAAAACGTGATTTTATCCTGATCGTTCACGGGCAATGCCTCCTTCATCTTTATGGATGAACTGCCAAGTGTTCCTCTAATTTCAATAGAAAATCCGCCAATTCATCCAGTGTGCGCAGCCGCAGATCCCATTTCTCCTCATCATAGGTTTCGTATGGCGATATCCATATCGTGCGGCCCCCCAATTTCTTAACTGGATACAGATCGTTCCAGGCATTATCGCCGATAGAAACGACTTGGTCCGGGGAAATCCCGTGCCTGTTCATATACTCCTGCAAATAGTCAGCTAATCCTTGAGGCTTGTTCCCGCCATAGATGATCGTATCGAATGCATCGTCCAGACCAAGCCGGCTGACAAAATCCAGAGCAGCCTCTTCGGGAGAATTGGTCATCAGCAGTTTATGGCGAACCGACTTCAGCCCTCGCAGCGCGGCAGCTACTCCATCGTGGGGTTTGACGCAATTTAATGTCGAAATCATATCGCGGCGAATGCTCATAAAGGCTTGTCTCCGTACTGAAGCCGGTATATCGGCATAGTCGGCTATGGCGCCCACAACCCCCCAGGCATCTCCGATATATTGGATATCCTGAAAGATATTCGGGGACGAAGCGGCCGACCGTTCTAAATTTTTTCCTTCCCAGTTATATAGCCGGGCGATTTCTCCATTTCGGTACTCTACACCTGATTTAAGAGATCTGCTGAAGAAATGGCCGATCTTTAGCGCGTGCTTGCCGCTTAAAATCAACTCCGCCTCACGCTGCCACATCGACACATCGGAGTTGCCGCCATGACCTTGAAACAAATAGGATATATAAGGCTCGATGAAGCTCTCATCCTGATATAACGTACCATCCATATCCAGCACGAGTACTTGAATGTTGTTTGTCCATTCCAATGTTGTCGTCTCCTCTTCTATTCAACCTTTGATTCCTGAAGCGGCAATCCCCGAATGAAACCACTTCTGGGCTGCAAAGTACAACAATACAATCGGCAATACGGTAAAAGTTGCGGCGGCCATCAATTGATGATAATTGGACCCGTTCTCGCTGACGAAGTAGAGCAACCCCACCTGCAGCGGGCGAATCGCTTCCGTTGAAGTAATGATCAGCGGCCAGGATACGGCATTCCATTTGCCGATAAAGCTCAGTAAGCCAGCGGTAATCAAACTGGAGCTCGATAGCGGCAGAAGGACGGAATACAAATAGCGAAAGCTGGACATTCCATCGACTTGCGAAGCTTCCCAGTAGTCTTTCGGGACAGATAGAAACGCTTGCCTGAGCAGGAAAATAGAGAACGCATCCGCCAAAAAAGGCACCATGATCCCCATATAACTGTCATAAAAGCCCTTTCCACCCGTGCCCATCCAATCATTGCCGCCCGCAAACGGAATGTGCCGCAGCGTCACGAAATTCGGAACCAAAGTGATATCGTAGGGAATCATCATCGTCGCTACAACGAGCATAAAAATAAGCCCTCTGCCTTTGAACGAGAAATGTGATATAGAATAGGCTACCGGAATGCATATGAGCAGTTGAAGGGCCGTCCCGAAAACGGCGACAATGATCGTATTCCAGAAGTACCGGCCGAAGGTGGATTCCGGCTTCATCCAAGCCGCTTCATAATTACTGAATAACAGCTCCTTCGGAAAAAAAACCGGCGGCATCAGATTTATCTCTTCTGCGCTCTTAAACGAGGTTAGAATCATCCATACAAACGGAAACAGCGCAAGCGCAGCTATGGCCAGGACAATGATCGTAACGATCGTCCAGGAAATCCGGGAATAGAGCCTGGCGTAATTGAACCGTTCAACATTCATCATGCTGCCCTCCTTTTAGCGCAGGTAATGCACTTTTTTCTCCCCGTATTTGTATTGAATCCAAGTCAGCGACAGTATGATGACGAACAGGAACATAGATACCGCCGAGGCGTAGCCGACCTGCCCGTGCACATAGAAGGTTCTAAAAATATAAAGCGGCAAAGACATCGTTGTACCGAGCGGGCCGCCATCCCCGCCGCTAATGACGTAAAAGGCGTTAAACGCTTCGAAAGATCCGATAACCGATATGATCGAAAGGAGAAACACCATAGGAGACAATAGCGGCCATGTCACATGGCGCATAATTTTTAGCGTTCCGGCACCATCGATGTTGGCGGCTTCGTACAATTCCGGCGATACGTTGCTCATTCCGGCGAGAAAAATGACGATGTTGAACCCCACGCTCGACCATATCGTAAACAGCATAATGACGATCAGTGCATAAGACGGTCCGGCAAAACCCGTCGGAATGTATGCCGGCCATTGTCCTCCGAACATCCGGGCGATGTGAACCAACAGTGGATCAGGGTCTGAAAGCCAGTTCTGAGGCTGTAATCCAACGCGTTCCAAACCGGCATTTGCAATGCCGACATTCGAATGGAAAATCCATTTGAACACAAATCCGGCGGCAACCTGAGAAGTTATATAGGGGATGAAGAAAATCGTCCGCAATATGCCCTTGCCTTTGATTTTTTGAAATAAATAGAAAGCTAATATAAAGGATAGGAAAATAGATATCGGGATCGTTCCTATCGCGTAATAGATCGTGACCATCAAGCTGTTGCCTACCGGGCCAAGCTGCCATCCCAGCAGCATATCTTTATATAGCAGACCTTCGGTGAATATCTTGGCAAAGTTGTCCAGGCCAATGAACTTCTCCGGTACGAATCCCCATTTCCATAAGCTGATCCAAGCCCCGAATACAAGCGGCCAAAAGCGAAAGATGAATAACAGCAGTAAGGCTGGCAGTGCGTAAGCTATTCCGACCCATGCTTGCCTTCGCGTAAGTTTAGATGTTTTTGGCTTGATCGTAATCTGCTGCCTTATTTGCTTTATGCTTGACACCAATTCCATTGGCTCCCCTCCTTCTAAAATCAGTATAGGAGGCGAGTATACGTAGAATATTAGATTGAGATTAATTGTCTGTTTAATTCATGTCGTGTTTTAATCTTTATTTGTCGTTCCGATAATAAAACGGTAATTTATCCCGGGGAAACAGTAAACTACTACAACGGTCATATCACAGCAGCACAAAAATGACGCCGGTAAGTACCGGCGCCACACTAAGCTAAATGCTCTATTCTTATTCTAAATTTCCGCAATGACCCGAGCAATGGAAGAGTCGGATTTAATATGAAGCGGAAGCGCGATGACCTCGAACGATTTCACGTTCAAAAGCTGCTCATCACCGGGAAACACAGGCATTCCATCCACAATGAGGCGTGAAAGGTCAATGATCATCTGGGTCAGCTCTAATTCATTAAAGTTTCACTCTTCCTCCATTTTCGACCAGCCACTCTGCCGTATTCGACTAATAATACAGATCAAATCGAAAAGCGACTTTATGATCCCACGGAGACGGAATGAATACGGAGCGGAAAATTTCCTAACATTTTCAAGACGGCCCATCTGTTCACTCTCCTTAATCTTAGGCTAGCCGTTATCCTATATTTCAAAAAAAATGCTTCCAAGCTCCGTAAAACTCTGCCACAGATGAGTACCGCAGCTGCCGTTCC
Organism: Paenibacillus fonticola DSM 21315; assembly: GCF_000381905.1. Lineage (GTDB taxonomy): Bacteria > Bacillota > Bacilli > Paenibacillales > Paenibacillaceae > Fontibacillus > Fontibacillus fonticola. The sequence continues at coordinate 374,555 of NZ_KB907245.1, forward strand.
GGCTCAACAGCCTTCAAGGCTATCTCGTACAGCTCTGGGCTAGCCTCCCACTTCGAAAAATCTCGGTCCAACTCTCCGCCAAGCAGCACAAAAGCCGTGGCCCCCATGTTGAACACATTGGTTATTCCGTCGATCGTAGCCCCCTTTACAAATTCCTCCGGGGACATAAATCTGGCAGACCCCCACAGCCTGCCCATGTGATTGGTAAAAGGCCCTTTCCGATAAAAATCAATATCGCAGATCCGAGTGGAGTCTGACTCGAAATCATACATGATGCTCCCGTCATAAAAATCAACGGCCACGTATCCCCTCTGCTCAACAGCAGCATGAAAAGCATAAATCTCATCCAAGGAAGCCATCCGCTGTTCCACTGGGAGCTGTCTATATCGGTAAAACGGCGATGCAGGATCCGTGTACTTTGCCGGCGGCGGGAAGGACCAATGTGGGTGAAGATTCTCTCCCTCAATCCAATCAAACACAGCAGCATATCCATCTCTCGTGGCGAAATGGTTCACTAGGTTAATCAAACTTCGGTGCGTCAAATCTGCGTAGACAGTCATCGCCTGCTGCAGACGCTGAACGGCCTCCTTAATATCCCCCTGATAATGCACCGTTTCTGCCCCGGCATACTTCACAAAAAATTTACGGCCGTCTTCCTGCCTAACCCCAAATGAAATGTTGCCGGAATCCTGCTCGTGAAATACTGCGAACACCTCTCCTATGCTGTCCAGCCAAGAGAAATCATGAGAGGTTCGTAATGGGAAGGACTTGCTTTGAAGACGAACGGTTATTGTCATTGAAAAATTCCTCCTATAAAAAATATGGCCTGCTCCCAGATTAACGCTTCTCATAGGGTCAGGCCGTTCGATGTTTATTTAACTGCTTCAAGGTTGAAAGGCTAGTACGATATAAGGATCACTATCACTGCTTCTAAACAGATAGCTTGCAGATCTAAGTATCTTTCTCATGGTCATCGGGGATTTACAATACAGATGAAGATGTTGTCCCGGACCTATATAAAAGTTCAACGTATTGCTGGGGCTCCAATCAATTTCTAAATACATTGCATAGTACCCAGGGATTAAAGTAATATTGAACTGCCCTCCACTTGAAACTGTGCCTGCCACCCGGTCATTGATATAGATTTGGAAATTTCGCAATATGGCGGTAGTAAATTATGATGGATAAAGTGACTATATTGGCAAAAGTAAATATATTGCATTAGCGACAATGGTGCCTTAGTGCAATGGTGGCTATCATGGTAATGCGAACACAGGGAAACGACACTAACTGTATTTGTTGTAGTTAAATTAAGCTTTCTACTCCGGATGCTAAGATTAAATGGATTTCTTACCTTTAAAATGAACGATTACAGGTTTTGACGGTGAAAAGGAGTTTTAGATTCCTGGAATACATCTAATTCGAAAACCCTCCCGTTGAATACGAAATTTGATGCATGAAATACAGTTAGTTTCATCTTTAATTTCTGCCCGATGCTTGTTCCATGATTATACAACTGCGTGCACAAAGTTTGAAGTGTACTATTCAGTTTAAACCGAATTAAACCAATTTTCACTATGAGATCATGCAAAAATACGCCAGGAATCTTTGGTGAAAGCGAATCCACCAAAACTAATTTACGATAAAGATCAAGACCGCGGGAACGATATGTAATAAAAGATTTTTGGGAGCTGTCCCCATATAGGGAAGCTCCCAGCACGCGGTGGCCCGGCGTTACATGACGGTGATCAGCAGCATATTCGTCGTTAAAACCGTATTTAGCAGCACCAGCCCTACTGGAATCAGCAATGGCCTTACTGAAATCAGCACTGCGTACTGAATCAGCAGGCTTGCTGTACCACTGTGCGGCCCTCTTTACATCGCTTACATGAATAAAGATCGTATCTACGCGGTTATGTATTGGGTTGGCCATAGCTGGATATCCTCCATTCTCTATGAAATCTGCTATGAAATTGTCTTCAACCTTGCTCTGATCTCTAGTAATAATGCGTTTTTCTCTTCATCAGGTATCCCATCCGAAAGTCTCGCGGCAGCTACCGGCAGTATCCATGGATCAACCTCGGCATAATCTTTGCTAGCCAGCTTCAAGTAATGGCTGACATATTCTTTTTTGATGCGCTTTCTAAAGAAATTGATAAGGAGGCCTTTCGTTTTGGGAGTCCCTTCTGGCAATGAGCCATAAGTCAACAGAAGTACGGACCTGGCGAGATCGCCCAGCGGGTGGCCAGCCATGCCAGTCATCCAATCAATTACGCAGCTATTATTTTGACCCGATACTAATACATTGTCGGGATGATAATCCCCGTGACACAGCTTACGATCTTCGGGCAGGCTTTGCAGATGATGAATGATTTTCGACTTCTCTGCATCGGTTAGGAATGGGGCAGATTTAATATTATGAGTGAGTATCTCTTTGTGATCCCTGCCTAAGTCCGCAGCGGAATGGGAATGAACATGATGATGAAGAGCAGCTAACGTCCTTGAAAACCGTTTGATCTGCAAAGGTCTCTGCGTCATTAAATGAAGCAGCGAGGTGCCTGGAACCCGTTCAAAAACAATCCCCTGCCTCCCCTCCTCCTCCACCAGTTCAAAGGGTCTTGGGACATGGAGGCCCAGATCATACACATAATTGCTAACCCAGTATTCCTCATGAATCGCTTCCAAAGAGAACCCCTTCTTATAAAGCTTGAGAACCTTGTTATCACCGGCAACGTATATATCCGCTGTTCTCCCCTGGCCCATCTGCTCCAACGACGTTCACCTCCATAAAACCGCAATAGACACCCCCGTCACCGCAAAAAAGCCCCAGCCTTAAGATCGCTCTTATCTTAGGCTGAGGCGTTGTTACGCGAGCTTCTTTCCACGATTATACATCCGATTCTCCCGTGGCGGTAGCCCTGATATCCGTAAAGTATCAGGTCAGATCATAAGCTACTTTTCTTTGTAGCCCGTTAGTCTTTCCCTAGTATCCGTGTCGTTTCCCTGCAGGCGCTTCAAAAAAGTTTTTCGCCAATTTTCGGACAGTTCTTCCACTTCAAGCATCTGTTTAATTCCTTCAAGGTTATCCTTCTCACAATGCATGATCCGGTTGGCGTAGGAAACCGTAATTCCCTGCGGATGACAGTGGGTTCTAATTAAACCATCTGATTTGGAAACGAGCCCTTCCTGGAGCACCCGGAAATAAAAGCCGGTATACCCGGTATCCTGCACCTTTAACGGCATGTCAGGGGCCCCGTATTTTACGGATAGTTTAAAACAAGGCTGCCTTGGCTGGCTTACCTGCACCACCGCTTCTCCCAGCTGAAAGATATCGCCGATGCAAACCTCCGTCTCCAGCAAACCCCGCGTTGTTAAATTTTCGCCGAATGCACTGTACTCTAATGCCCGGCCCAATTCCTTCTCCCAAAAGGGATAATGCTCGTAAGGATACACACAAACGGCCTTCTCCCTGCCTCCGTGGTGAACAAGATCTGCCTGACCATCCCCCTCGAAGTTGAGCCAAGACAGGAACAGCGGCTCATCGCTTGGCCTCTTGAAGATGCCTGTCGAAATTTCCTTATTGTTAAATTGCACCTGGATCGGCTTGCCTACATTGATGGATATAATTTCACCCTGCCCCACTAGGGATCACTTCCGTTTCCGACTTTGAATTCAAGAATTAACTGTCTCTTACCTATTATATACCACGTTCCTGCATGCGGTCTCCTGCTTCTAGCTTCGAGATTTCTAAACCTTTCATCGGGGCTCCCAGGTTTTTGGATATTTCTGCAATCCGCTTAAAATCGGTATAATTCGTCGTTGCCTCCACAATCGCCCGGGCAAATTTCTCCGGCTGCTCCGATTTGAAAATTCCCGATCCAACAAACACGCCGTCGGCCCCTAATGTCATCATTAAAGCCGCATCAGCGGGAGTAGCCACCCCTCCGGCAGCAAAGTTAACGACCGGTAATCTTCCCGTATCCCTGATCTGCAGCAATAATTCATAAGGTGCGCTGAGCTGCTTAGCCTCCACCATGAGCTCATCCTTGCTCATTCCCTGTACTTTACGTATTTGCCCAAGCATCATGCGCATATGGCGTACTGCCTCAACAATATTTCCCGTTCCCGGCTCCCCTTTGGTACGAATCATCGATGCCCCCTCTCCGATACGACGCAAGGCTTCTCCCAAATCCCTAGCCCCGCATACGAATGGGATCGTAAACTCATTTTTGTCGATATGAAAAATATCATCGGCAGGCGTTAACACTTCACTTTCGTCAATGTAGTCCACGCCAAGGGCTTCAAGTACTCTGGCTTCCACATAGTGACCGATGCGCGCCTTCGCCATCACGGGGATAGACACAGCCTTCATTACCTGCTCGACAACAACCGGATCGGCCATACGTGCAACTCCTCCTGCCGCACGGATGTCTGCCGGCACTCTTTCCAGCGCCATCACGGCAGTAGCTCCAGCTGCTTCCGCAATTTTGGCCTGCTCGGCATTCATCACGTCCATGATTACGCCGCCTTTTTGCATTTCCGCCATTCCCCGTTTGACTCGATTCGTCCCTGTTTCCATCTCTCATTCCTCCATGTTTTCAAGTATATAAACTTATTTAATTCACCAGTGTACTCATCCATGCCACGCACCCAAAACTCCGACAATGAAGGGCCGAAATTTCAGTTTAGCAAATTTATTTCCTATCCAAAGCGCTGTTGAAAGTCCATCATGAAATCTGTCAACGCTTTGCACTGCTCATACGTAACAGCATTATAGAGAGAAGCCCGCAAATGTCCAGCATCCCGATGGCCCTTTAACCCCACAAAGCCGTTCTGTTCCGCTTCTTGTAAAAATCGCAATTCCATTTCATCATTCATCAAGCGAAACGTCGCATTCATCAGCGAACGGCTATCTTTATGAGCCAGCCCGTAATAAAAACCGCCACTATGGTCGATCGTGCTGTACAACAAGTCGGCTTTAAGCTGGTTGCGCTGTTCCATGCCTTTTACTCCGCCTTTATTCCGAATCCATTTCAGCACAAGATTGACCATGTATACAGCGAACACAGGCGGTGTGTTGTATAACGAGCGACTATTTGCATGAATCCGATAACTCATCATATCGGGGATATTCCCAGGAATGCTGTCCAGCAGCTCACGCTCAGCGATCACCACGGTAACCCCAGATGGTCCTAGGTTCTTCTGAGCACCGGCATAGATAAATGCAAAGTTAGATACATCAACCGGACGCGACAATATGTCACTGGACATATCTGCAATCAGCGGAACTTCTCCTATATCGGCGAAGCTATGGTATTGGGTTCCCGCTATCGTTTCATTGGAAGTAAGGTGAACATAGGCTGTTTCAGGAGGAAGATTTATTCCATGCAAATCTGGAACCTTCATAAAATGATCCGCCTCCGAGCTTGCCGCAATTGCCGTATCGCCCATTTTTCTCGCCTCCGCTATGGCCTTGCCCGACCACGTCCCGCTGTGAATGTAGCTTGCCACACGGCCTGCTGGCAAGAAATTTATCGGCACCATGGCAAACTGCATGCTTGCCCCTCCCTGCATAAACATCACTTCATAACCCGGGGGAATGTGAAGAAGCTCTTTGAGCAGTTGTTGAGTTTCGTCGTTAATTTGTTCATATTCCTTGCTCCTATGCGAAATTTCCAGGACAGATAGACCGGTGCCCTGCAGGTCAAGGAATTCCTCCTGTGCTTGATGCATCACTTCCCCAGGCAATCCTGCGGGCCCTGCGTTAAAATTATAGACTTGTTTCATCCCCGTTCTCCTTTTAATGTATAGATATTTCATATCGTTTATCTTAAAATAATAGTAATATCCTATTGTTCTTTGAAAATAGGCTTTTCAAGGAGGAAGATTCATGGAACTCAGGCAATTAGAGTATTTCATGGCCGTATGCCATGAGCTGCATTTTACCCGTGCCGCCGAGAAGCTGGGTATCGCCCAACCCTCGCTAAGTCAGCAAATTCGTTTGCTGGAGCACGAAATCGGCACGCCCCTGTTCGATCGCATCGGCAAGAAAACCGTCATTACCGAAGCGGGCAAAACCTTGCTGCACCATAGCTACAATGTGTTTCATGAACTATCCCAGGCACGTGCCGCGATCAGCGAAATCCAAGGGTTGAAAAGAGGTACATTGAAGATCGGCGCGCTGCTGACCGTAGTCAATTACTTGCTCCCCCCGACCGTGATCGGCTTTCATCGCAGCTATCCTAACGTCGAGCTGTCTGTGCTCGGTCTGCGAACTGGAGATATTTACAACGGACTACTGGAAAATGAACTCGATTTGGGCATTGTATATTTACCGATGGAGCATGATGATCTGGAGACCATCCCCCTCTTTAAAGAAAATCTTGCCCTTGCCGTGCCTATAGATCATCCCATTGCTCAGAGGTCTTTCGTGACGCTTGATATTCTTAAAGAGACGCCAAGTGTTTTATTGCCAAACACATATTTTCTGCGCCAGCTCATTAATGAGCAATGCCGCGCCCTTGCCTTCGCGCCGCAGCCCGTTTTGGAGATGACAACGATGGAGTCGATTATCAATATGGTCGTTCAAGGCCTCGGCGTCACAATTTTACCGAGAGGTTACCTCGACTACATTGCCAATCCGCATATTCAAATAATCCCGATTCAGAACCCGGTGCCTACGACACAAATCGGGGTCGTCTATCGGAAAAATAAATATTTATGCGCGGCCAGCCGGGTGTTTATGGAGCAATTGATTACTACAATCAAAAGCAAACATATAGATTAATGCCTCTCCAGAACGGTGGAGACAATGTCCACGGCCTGGTCAATTTCTTCCTCTGTAATATATAAGCTAGGCATAAAACGAATCACGTGAGTACCTGCTGCCAATACCAATAGTCCGTGCTGCAGCAGCTTCTGAATGACGGGGGCAATCGGTTCACGGCATTCAATGCCGATCAGCAGACCGAGGCCCCTTACGGATTGAACGATTGAGTAGGACTGAAGCTTCTCCTGCAGCCTTTTCAAAGCATATGCGCCCATCTGTTCTGCTCGTTCACATAAACGTTCCTCGAGGATCGTCTCCAGCGTAGCCAGGCCAGCCGCCGCCGCAAGCGGGGCGCCTCCGAATGTCGACGCATGGCTTCCTGGGGAGAAGGCGTCGCGAAGCTTCTTCTTCCCCATCATTGCGCCGATAGGAAATCCGCTGGCCAGCCCTTTGGCAAGCGTGATGATATCCGGTTCGATGCCATAATGCTCGTAAGCAAACAGCTTCCCCGTTCGCCCCATCCCCGTCTGCACCTCATCGATCATAAGCAGCAGCCCTCGCTCCTTGCATAGAACGGAGAGCCGGGTCACAAACTCGGGATCCGCGGCATAAACACCACCTTCTCCCTGTACCAGTTCAAGCATGATCGCTGCGGTTCGCTCAGTGATGATGTCTTCTACCGATTGAATATCGTTATATCGTGCATAGGCAAACCCCTCCGGCAGCGGAAAAAATCCATCCTTGACCTTATCCTGCCCCGTCGCGGTCAAAGTGGCTATCGTGCGCCCATGAAAGGATTTTTCGAACGTGATGATCTCGTATCTGCCGTTCCCAAGCACCCGCTGGTGATATCTTCTGGCACATTTGATTGCAGCCTCATTGGCTTCTGCCCCGCTATTGCAAAAAAAGACGAGATCCGCACAGCTGTGAGCGGTAAGCATTTGCGCCAGCTTCTGCTGGTTCGGAATATGGAACAGGTTGGATACATGCCACACTTGTTCAAGCTGTTCCTGTATTCTTCGTTTTATTTTTAAGGGCACATGTCCCAAATTACATACCGCAATTCCTGACATAAAGTCCAAATATTCTTTGCCTTGATCGTCCCAGAGCCGGCTTCCATTCCCTTTGATCAGCGAGACGGGATATTTCGTATAGGCCGGAAACAGAACGTCGTCGTCAATGGGCTCAGCCATATTCAAGCTACATCACTCCTTGATCATTTTTAGTGCCTCGTAATGGGCTTTAATCGTAGCTTCGATATCCTCATCCGAATGAGCAGCCGATACAAACATGACTTCATAGGGGGTAGGTGCTGTCAATATGCCACGATCCAGCATCGCTGCATAGTATTGTTTAAACAGCTGCATATTCGAACGTTTAGCTGTTTCATAGTCCACAACGTCATGTTCCACAAAGAAGGTAGACAGCATCGAGCCTACCCTGTTGATCTTAAGCGGAATCCCTGTCATTTCGGCATTTCGTATAAAACCTTCCGCCAGCCGAGCCGCTTTTCTTTCCAATTCCTCATAGATTCCAGGCTGTCCAAGCAATTGCAACGTCGTATATCCAGCCGCCATGGCGAGCGGATTACCCGATAACGTTCCGGCTTGATAGATGGGCCCGGCAGGAGCAATCTGCTGCATAATTTCATGCTTGCCGCCATAAGCACCGACCGGAAGGCCTCCGCCAATCACTTTTCCGAGGCAGGTAAGATCCGGCTCGATTCCGTACAGCCCTTGCGCCCCCTGATAGCTTACGCGGAATCCCGACATGACCTCATCGAAGATCAGCAGGCTGCCGTACTGTTCGGTAATCTCCCTTAACCCTTGAAGAAAACCGGGCAAAGGCGGCACAACCCCCATATTCCCGGCCACTGGCTCAACGATGACCGCAGCGATTTGTTCGCCAAATTGCTCGAATGCATGACGAATGCTAGCGATACTGTTATAAGGCACCGTAATTGTATTTGCAGCGATGCTTTCAGGAATTCCCGGGCTATCCGGCAAGCCCAAGGTCGCCACCCCTGAGCCGGATTTAATGAGCAAAGCATCGGCATGCCCGTGATAGCCTCCTTGAAACTTCACAATTTTGTTCCGCTTCGTATATCCTCTGGCTAAGCGCAGGACACTCATTGAAGCTTCCGTGCCGGAATTCACCATGCGCACCATCTCCATAGACGGAACACTTTCGGTGATGAGCCTGGCCATTTTCGTTTCAATTTCCGTGGGCAGACCAAAGCTTGTACCTTGGGCCGCCGTCTTTCCTATCGCCTCGACAACCTTCGGATGAGCATGCCCCAGGATCAACGGCCCCCACGAGCCGATATAATCTATAAACTCATTCCCATCGATATCGAACACGTGCGAGCCTTGTCCGCCTGCGATGAACACAGGGGGCAAGCCGACCGATGAAAAGGCGCGAACCGGGCTGTTCACCCCTCCGGGGATCACGCTTTTGGCCTCAGCGAAGGCTGCTCTGGAGTTGGAATCTTTCCTTCTGATGTTGGATGTCATTGCTGCTCCTCCTTCAGCTCATTGTTGTCTCATATAAAGAGAACCGCGAGGTAATTTCCTGTACCTTGCCACTCAATTGCTCGTGGACCGCTGAATGATGCGGATGCTTCAAAGCGGCCGCAATAATCCCGGCAATCTCTCTCATTTCTTCAGGCCCCATGCCTCTTGTAGTCGCAGCTGGCGTGCCGAGCCGAATTCCGCTCGTGACAAGCGGGCTTGTAGGATCAAAAGGAATAGCGTTCTTATTAACGGTAATTCCAATTTCATCAAGGAGCTGCTGAGCCTCTTTGCCGGTTAGCCCGATGCTGCGCAGATCCAGAAGAATCAGGTGATTGTCCGTTCCTCCAGAAATGACATGCAGGCCTTCTGCCATTAATGCTTCCGCCAATATTTTGGCGTTCTGCAGGACGCGTTCCATGTATATTCTGAATTCGGCTCCGGCATTTTCTTCAAAAGCGACGGCTTTGGCGGCAATCATATGCATCAGCGGGCCGCCCTGCGTCGTTGGAAAGACGGCTTTATCAATGGCCTGCGCCCACGCTTCCTTGCATAAAATAACCCCGCCTCTCGGCCCGCGCAGCGTCTTATGAGTGGTCGTCGTCACAAAATGGGCGTGGGGTACGGGATTCGGATGCAGACCTGCTGCAACGATCCCGGCAATATGGGCCATATCTACAAGGAACAGCGCACCTACTTCTTCAGCAATCTGGGCAAAAAGCTCGAAATCAATCGTACGCGGATAGGCGCTTGCCCCTACAACAATCATGCGCGGCTTGTGTTTATGCGCCAGTTTTCGCACCTCATCAAAATCAATCCGAGAGGTCTGGGCATTAACTCCATATGGAATGAAATTATACAATTTGCCAGAAGCATTGACGGGACTTCCATGCGTCAAGTGGCCGCCATGCGACAGATCCATGCCGAGAATCGTATCCCCGGCGTTTACAGCGGCAAAATAAACGGCCATATTGGCCTGTGCCCCCGAATGGGGCTGCACGTTGGCATGCTCTGCCCCGAACAGCTCCTTCACTCTTTGCCTGGCCAAATCCTCTACCTTGTCCACGTACTGACAGCCGCCGTAAAATCTTTTTCCAGGGTAGCCTTCCGCGTATTTATTAGTTAAAACAGTGCCCATCGCCTCCATGACAGCTTCGCTAACAAAATTCTCCGAAGCAATCAGTTCAATTTTATCGCGTTGACGTTTTAATTCTTGTTGAATGGCTTTAGCTATCGCAGGATCTTGTTTCAGTAACTGCTCCATCTCAATTCCTCCCTCTAAAAAATCGCTTTCGCTTCAATAACAACCTTCACGTTTTGAATCGTTAAATCTTCAGGGCCTTTTACAGGAAGGCCGACCTCCAAGTGCTCGAGAATGTAGCGGATATGCTGCTGTGCAATCACTTCCCCCGGCAGCAAAATCGGTATGCCCGGAGGATAAACATAGATGGCTTCGGCAATGATCCGTCCAGCCGACTGCCCGATGGGAACGAACTCGACGTCACCATAAAAAGCATCCCTCGGTGTTAAGGCCAGTTGTGGAATCTCGGGTAGTTTTACATCCATAGCTTGAAAATCCGCCTGCTGCTTGTGCTGAACGTTTGCGAGCTCAGCTAAAGCGTTCAGTAGGCAATCTATGGTATCTTTCGAGTCGCCCGGCGTGATTAAGCAGAGGATATTGTACAAATCGCTCAGTTCCACTTCGATGTTGTAATGATCCCGCAGCCATTGCTCTGCGTCATATCCGGTAATTCCAAGCTCCCGGACATGCACCGTAAGCTTTGTAGGATCGAAATCAAACGCCGCATCCGTCCACAAAATCTCTCTCCCGAAGGAAGACAGGCCGGGAATTTCATTGATCCGGCTTCTGGCGTACTCTGCCAAACGAATCGCTTTACTCGACATCTCGCAGCCTTGCAGGGCGAGCTGCTTGCGTGCCGCATCCAAGGAGGCTAACAGAATGTAAGAAGTGGAGGTCGTTGTCAGCATACTGAACATCGCCTTCACTTTCTCCAGTTGAACAATGCCCTTCTTGATGTGGAGAAGCGAGCTCTGGGTCAATGAACCGCCGAGCTTGTGCATGCTTGTCGCCGCTAGATCCGCACCGGCCTGCATCGCTGATAGCGGAAGCTTGTCGTGAAAATGCAGCAGCGCTCCATGCGCCTCGTCGACTAGGACGGGTATGCCGTAATGATGGGCCAGATCAACGATTGCCTTTAAATTCGTGCATACCCCAAAATACGTCGGATTGATTACCAATACGGCCTTGGCATCCGGATGCCATTCGATCGCCTTCTTGACCGAGCGAACGGAAATACCGTGATCGATGCCTAAGTTCTTATCCCGCTCCGGGGTTACAAAGATTGGCTTGGCTCCCGCAAAAATAATCGCCGATAAAATCGACTTATGCAGATTGCGTGGCACGATAATTTTATCGCCCGGGCCGCAAACTGACATGATCATCGTCATAATCGCGGTACTAGTACCCTGCACGGAAAACAAAGAATAATCCGCACCAAAGGCATATGCAGCCAAGCGCTGTGCTTCATCAATCACTCCGGTGGGCTGGTGCAGATCATCCAAAGGCGCAATATTGATTAGATCAATGGACAAGGCATTGTCGCCCAAAAAGGTTTTAAACCCGTTTTCCATGCCCTTGCCTTTTTTGTGGCCGGGTATATGGAACGGAATTGGATTGCGCTTGGCATGCTCGGTTAAAGCAGTAAATAAGGGGGTACAGTGATGAACCATAATTCTTGTTCAATTCCTTTCAGAAGGCGGTATCCGTATTTCGATCTAGTATAGATCGCAGGAATCGATCGTTCAATTCAATAATTCATATCATTTCGATAGGATGTTCCTATGATTAAGAAGGAGTGAAGTCCTGTAAAAGGCAGGAGGAGGGCGGAGCTCGGCCTATTTCCTTTTAGACTTCGATAGGAGTATGTTCGGGACATTCTTGGAGGGAGGCTTCATGGGTAAGATATTGTTGAATAAGACCGCAAAAATGAGGCGTGACGGCCTCGCCGGTATTCGGCTGAAAGTGCATGCAGCCCAAGCAGGGTTCAGCAACCACAAGCTGGCCGCGTTGTTGCATGGCTGAAATGATAGCGCTGAGTCCTATCTCGAAATCCGCCAAAGCTTCATCTGGTATAGAACCGAGCGCTTCTTCCAGGGAGTGCCCCCAATGGTTCAGCTGCGAAACGATGACTTTGCCTTCTGGAGTCAAATTGAGCAAGGTCACTCGGCGATCCTCGGGCTTTTGCGCTTTGCTCACCAGCCCTTTTCTGACCAATCCATTGATGATCTTCACCGCAGTTACATGGGTCGTACCGATGGCACCTGCAAAGTTGCCCACGGTAGCCACATCGCTTCGGGTATATGCCGCAAACAGCAGCGCTTGAATCTGTACGGGCGACAATCCCATCGCGTCACCCTCTGCCTGTGTCACCTTTTTGATGGCCTGCGACATCCGGAAGAGAGCCATGCTCACGCGGGCTGAACGATTGTCTTTGCGGTGCTGGGGATCAAATATCATAGCTAGTCGTACCTTCCATATTCATTCTTGTATCTATTTTACATGCAAACATGGTCAGATAAAAGCAGTTGTGAAAAAGGAAAAGGCGCCTAAGCAGGCACCTCTCTTTTTTACCACACTAACCTTTTTTGACATCCTCCAGGCTCGCACCGTAGTTGATGTGATACACATTTCCGTCAATCACTAAAGCAGGAACGGATTGAACCCCGGCACTCTCCGCTTCTTCAATGCGATTCCGAGCCGTGCCCAGATGCACGATCTCCGTATTGATTTTTGATTCGTCAAGATACTCGAGCACCACCTGCTCCGCATCCACGCAAACCGGACAACCCGCATGATAAAAAACCGCTTTTGACATTACGATCATCTCCTTGAATATTATGTAGCTTTGCTACTTAGTTAAAGTATAGGAGAGAATGTAATCTATGATCAATTACAGATTTCTTATGGTTATGATAGGTAATTGTGATGGTTTCAACCTAATCCCTGGAATTCATTACTGTGACATACTCTAGGGAGTTTTTCAAAGCTTATAGTCTTCTATCAATTAATGCAGCCGCTCAGCTAGTCATTTTTCCTTAAAAAAACGATGTAATCCGTCATTATTCCACTATGCCCTAGGTATCTTAGGATTGTAGTAATATTCCCCCTGTGGTAGGTTCCGTGGTTTACGACATGTTGAAGGATCTCTGATATCGAATTTTGGAACTCTTGGCCCATTGTGTTTCTATAAGTCACCCTCTTCTCGAAATCGCTGATCGAGGTCAAATGTTGGCGAATCCGCGACTGCAGACTGGTTATGTGATTACTGGCTTGCTCAATGCTGCTGAATGATTTTGCCGCTAAGGATGGAGATTTTTCTTCCTTGATCCGGGCAAACCAGACTTCGTCGGCCGAAGCAAGATGCCCCAAGACTTCTGCCATCGATTTAAAGCCCAAATTCACTTCTTTTAGGAATAATTCCTCCGGCAGCGTGCGAAGATGCTGAATCACTCTCTCGTTCGCCCAAATGTTGTAATCGTACCCCTGAACAATTTGTCCGCTCATCGTATTCTCTCCTCACTAGTTTTCCAGCCTGGACTGTCTACGACCAGAAATTATTTTATCGTATCATACAAATCCGTTACAATGTCATTCCCCACTGCCCCTTTCTGACCCCATTCCTCCGTGATCTCCAGATGCCAGGCTCTAGGAAGTCTTTCATGCTGATTGTCCGCTATCCATTGATGCAGCTTCTCATAAGAGTTTCTTATTTCCGTATTAGGTCCCGTATGCCTCAGCACCGCATATTTCTGTCCGGGAACTACGATGGAGACCATGCCGGCAGGAACTTCCTTAACTTCATCAACCTCAACACAAACCCAGTAGCCATCCTCTTCCTCAGAAAAATCTCCAGCTACGAAAGCGCCGATCAGTCTAGCTGGATTAACTACTTCCTTAATCTCGCTTAGCCTTTCTTTGAGTTGTTCCACAGCTCTGGGAATCTCGCTAACATACTGCTCTCCTGGACATACTACCCGTATGCCAACCAGCTTCTTTGTATTCAGTTCGACTATCTTCAATGCGGATCTCCCCTCCTTCATAAAACACGAACACCCCGGCCTTAGATCGCTCTTGTCTGTGGGCCGGGGTGCAGGTTAACTGAGTTTTATTCCATGATTATATTATATATCTTCCAGTAATCTGGGGCGAGATGAGACATAGCAAGTTGCTTCGTACAATTCAATCTACGTCAAGGTGTAGCTCATCATCATAGTTCCAGTGACCGTTTGCATATTCCAAAAAGATAAGAGCCTCATAAACATCCGTATATCCTTCTAAAACATCGCTCCACTCGATGGTTCCATGAACGATGGCCTCTTTTTCTCCAACGAATAATACATGTTCTCCCGTTAAGTCATACTTCCACTCATCAGACTCAAACCCAATTTTTTTAAAATTTTCCCACGTTAGTTCTGTCTCTGGATTAATCACTCCAGCATTCCACTTTTTAAGAAATGATGGCGATCTATATTGAACTGTCAACGTAAGGTTTTCATCGTTAAGAGCTTTATAATACGTTCTTAAGTCTGATAAAACAGCTTTTTGTTCTTCTTTCTGTTTCTCCATAACTTTTGCGGCTGTTTCATTAATATCCTTCGGAAGCTCCATATTGACGGACAATAAAGTTGATTCTGCGACTTTCCACTGTCCATTTTCGTATCTAATTTCAAACATGTATTCATCTTTTCGATTCAACACTTCTGTATTCTCAATATAAGTAACACGAAGATCGGCTTTATCAGCCGAAGAATACACAAGGCTATGAATATCTATAATGAAATCCCTGACAGGAATTTCACTTATACGATGGTTCGATTCATAATCATAATAAGGATTGTATAGATGATGACTACCGTACGCTAATAGCTTTGGGGTAAAAAATTTATAGTAATTCAAAAGAAGATCATATACAGCCTTTTCTTGGCCATCGCCATATTTCTTCATCTTTACAGTCAGTGTATCTTTATCATAAGTTACGGAGCGCTCAAGAATTTGACTAGCAAGGCGGATTGGAAAGTAAACCTGCCCATCGATTACCGGTATGGGCTCGTCCAAATAAAAAGTATAATCGTTATAATAAACTGAGTCATAGTCTGCCGAAAAGATCATCTCGAAATCGTTAATGAACACTGAAACTTCTGAACTTTCCGGATTATACGAAACTTTATAACCCATTGCATTGAAAAAATGACGAGAAGGAACGTACATTACTCCTGATTTTATAACAGGGATTACCCCTATTAATTTTTTATCATCTACATACAGTTCAATTTGCTTATTAGCAGAAGCAATAATGGGTACCTCCAGAACTACACAGATTACTATTAGTAAACATATGAACTTTTGTTTCATTAAGACACTTCCCTTTCAGCAACCACGGATACTTAATCCCCCCGCTTTATGCAATGCTTCCAAGCTGTTTTTGAAACGACATGGATTAGACTGGTCAAGTGCAGTCGCGAAATGTGCTGCCCCGCATACCAGCTCGGCATATTTTTGTCATTTTGTGCAGGCCAGTTTAACTGAGCTTTATTCCATGATTATACATTTAACGTCCACGGAGCGATAGTCTCAAATATTCAAGTTTTTAATGATCTAATTTCTAGCCCCCGACGAAAAATAACGCGAATTGTTGTGTAGATTGTTCATACCCGATATGCTATCATGACAATATATTACAGATTGGAGGGTCACGTGTGCTAATTTATTCCCGGTTGAGAAAGCAATGCAACTAATTGCGACTGCTGTTTCTGCTCTGTCTCGTGCAGAGTAATCGGGATAAGTCTGCCTTTTTACGTGAGTCCGCCTTCCGTAATGTCACTCTTTATTTGGGAGTGTTTCTTTTTACGTACCTAATCACGTATTTGCTTCTGCGAGGGCGCTGGAGCGTTAAGGCATATCTATATTCGATTACGGCTGCACGGACATCAGATGTCTGTGTTTTTTTATTTTGTGCCGAAAAGGAGAATGCCTTTATGACAAGACCATATTCAAGCGATCAGCAAAATATCATCCATGAGCTCCTAAGCCAGGCGGAGCGAAACGGTTTGCGCTTAAACTCCGATCATGTCGAGATGAATGAGTCCGGGTTGGACTTTCTCGTTGTTTTTGCCAAGGATCTGCAAGGTGAGACGTGGGTGCTGCGAAAACCTAGACGCTCAGACGTATGGGAGCGCGCGGAAAATGAGCAGAAGGTGCTGCAGCTCGTCGGTCAGCATCTGCCCGTTGAGGTGCCGGACTGGCGTATTTTCACACCCGAGCTTATTGCATATCCATTGCTGGGCGGGCACCCTATTGCGACGGTTGATCCTGCTGGCGGCGGTTATGCCTGGAGGTTCCCACAGGAATCATTGAGCGATGAATTTTTTGATTCTCTGGCCGGAGCCATAGCGGCCTTGCATAACATCGAGCACAGCAAAGCGATCCAGGGTGGCGTTCGTTGCAAAACACCGAAGGATACGCGGGAAGCTTTTGCTGCAAACATTGAAGAAGTAAAGGAGTCCTTCACCATCCCTGCCAAGCTGTACGACCGCTGGATGAAGTGGCTCTCTACCGATTCCTACTGGCCTGATCATTCCGTGCTTCATCACGGCGATTTGCATCCGCCTCATATTATCGTAAATGATTATCAGCGGGTCACAGGTTTAATCGACTGGACAGAAGCGGAGATTGCCGATCCCGGCAAAGATTTTGTTATTTTATACGCCCTTTTTGGCCAAGAGGGATTGCGGGATTTGCTTAGCCGCTATGAGATAGCAGGAGGCAAAACCTGGCCTCGTATGAATGGGCACATCGCCGAGCAATGGGCGGCTTATCCGGCTCTCGTTGCCAAGTTTGCGCTTGTTACAGGGAAAGAGGCCGATATGGAAATGGCCAGAGGTATGATGGCTAACTGGAACGTGGAATAATTAATAATTAACTGCTCTTCGTTCGGCGTGTCATAAACCGTTTAAGACAAAAGAGGCTGGGACAAAACCCTCCGCTAACGAAAAATAGCCGGCAAGCTTTTACGATGAGTAAAAGTTTACCGGCTTTCATTATTTTTGACGTAAAAAAGGACACCTTCTGATAAAATTAAGTTACCACACAAAATCCAATCAGAAAGAAGTGTCCTTATGTTTAAAGATTATAACATGAATCAATTGGTTTTGCCGCTAGATTTAGAAGTTAAATTACAAGAAAATGACATTGCTTTTTCGATCCACCATCTAGTCGACAGTATTCCACCCGATGCCCTTGATTCT
>NZ_KB907246.1:0-306966 GCF_000381905.1 Paenibacillus fonticola DSM 21315
CAAGAAAGGCACTTGACAAGCTCACGCCGGAGCACGAGGCCCGGGAGCAAACGAAGGTTCGGGAGAGAATATGCGTGATTCGTTTGCACTAGGTTTGCCAAGAACTGAACGTGCGTTTCTAGCTTGCAAAAGCTCTCCTTGACGAAGACATAACATGTGGTACCCAACCCACGGATAGCAGCGTGCCGACCGTCGCTCGCATTTTTGCTCTCGTGCCACGTGCTCAGGCAGAAAAAATAGAGGGTTTGACAAAAACGTTCATAGCAACGAATCTCAGCCACGCTATTTGCGGTTTATCCTCTGTTTGGAGCAGTAAAGATTGAAATAACGTTGCCCAGCTTCGTTACATTTTGAGAAGGGTTATTTTTAAACAGATAGCGATTATCAGCTTCGTTATAAAATTTCGTTCACGTTCTGAGTCACATTTTCGATCTAAGCCCTGGGAAAGGAATCGTCTTGGATGGCAAACAAGAGCAAGAAAGAAATAAACCAGTTTAACTTGTAAGTGAAAGTGACAAATAACACTGAACTTGAACAGATTTGTGGTCAGGCTAGCGTCTTTAGGTGCAGTTTGGCAACAGGGAATTATCCCCCGAAGAGCAAACCACCCGTTGGACGGGTGGTCATGATTGATGGCAAAGAAAGAGGATGGAAATCAACAGGGCCAAGCTGTCAGCTGGTTAAAAAAGGGGCTCTGCCATGATGACAGAGCCTAAATCATCTATATTAATTTAAGAAACCCCTGAAAAAAACATCAACCCAGCAGGAGGGAGATCAGCACGGGCGCAGCTCCCAGCGTGAACAGGGCAGCTAAAATCATGGAGATGCTGGAAATCGTTCCGGTTAGAGAACTAAACTCAAAGGCTTTGGAAGTTCCCGTACCATGGGCTCCCGTGCCGAGCAATACGCCGCGGGCAATTTCATTTTCAATCCGGAACCATTTCAGGACAAACGGCCCGATAATGCTGCCGAGCAGCCCGGTAATGACTGCGAAAACGGCGGTAATATTCGGGACCCCGCCGATCGCTTGGGAGACACTCATGGCGATCGGAGCCGTTACGGAACGGGGAATCAGGCTGCTGACAAGCTGATGGTCAAGCCGCATCCATTCCGCCAGCAAGGCGGAGGAGAGCATGGCGACGATCGAGCCGGACAGCACGCTGATGAGAATGACAGCCGCATGCTTTTTGAGCACGTTATAGTATTTATACAGAGGTATGGCAAAAGCAATCGTTGCGGGCTGGAGCATATCGCTCAGCCACTGGCCTCCGGAGTTGTATGATTCGTAAGGGATATTCGTCCACATCAGACCTGCAATAAGTACGATGGGAGTAACAAGTAAGGGGGACAAATAGACACGCGGTCTAGCCTGGTACAGCCGTTTCGATAAACTATAGATCAGGAGGGTAAGGACAAGCCAGAACAGACCGGTCATCATGAAGCTTTACTCTCCCTTCGCTTCGTTATGCGTGAGGCAATCAGCCCCGAGCTAAGCATAACGATAAATGTGCTGGCAATAACGACAATCAGAATCCGGACACCATCGCTCTCCAGGAGCGGAATATATTTCATGACGCCGACCGCGGACGGAACGAAGAACAACAGCAGTTCGGCCAGAAGCAGGTTTGCCCCTTGCTCGACCCAGGTCAGCTTGATTACTTTGCTTTTTAGCAGTACGAAAATAACGATAATCCCCAAAATGGAACCCGGAACAGGCAAATGAAGCAGCTCGGCCAATCTGTTCATTGCGATCGAAATGAAGAATAAAATTGTTACCTGAACAACGCTTGTCGTCATCTTTTGCAGCTTTTCCATCGCCTTTAGGCTCCTTTCGTCATAGTTTTGGTAATGAAAATATTACAACAGTTACTTTCATGAGTAAAATGAATAATAATAATGTATACTATTCCTAAAAGTTATCATTAAATCAGGCCAGAGGAGATTGGATTCAATTATGGATATTCGTCAGCTTCAGTACTTAATCGAAGTAGCCCGGTTTAGAAGCTTCACGAAAGCAGCGGAATCTTTATTTATTACGCAGCCAGCAATCAGCAAGGCGATCAAAGCGATGGAGACCGAGCTTGGGGTAGTGCTGTTCGACAGGCAGGGAAAAAAAGTAGAGCTGACCGACGCCGGGCAGATCATTGCTGGACAGGCTCAGCATATCGTTGCCTCCTTCCACAATCTGACCTCTGAACTGGATGATTTGCGCAATTTGAAAAAGGGGCATATCCGCATCGGCCTGCCGCCGATGGTCGGCGCCAGCTTTTTTCCAAAAGTGATCGGTCAATTTCATAAACAGTATCCGGACATTACCATCCAGCTGTACGAAGACGGAGCGAAGAAAGTAGAGCTTGAAGTCGCCGCTGGCTCGCTGGAAGTAGGTGTAGTCGTGCTGCCGACGACGCAGGAGGGCTTATGCAGCTTTCCGTTTGTCGAGGAAAAATTGAACCTGGTCGTGCATCCTTCTCATCCATTAGCGGAGCAGAGCGAGGTGGAGCTGCCTCAGCTGGCCCAGGACGATTTCGTTCTGTTCCGGGAAGACTTCACGCTGCATGACCGGATTATCGGCGAATGCGCGAGATTTGGATTTCAGCCTCATGTCATTTATGAGAGCTCGCAATGGGATTTGATCAGTGAAATGGTGGCGGTAGGCCTGGGCATTACCTTGCTGCCGGAGACGATTTGCCGGGAGATCGATAATAAACGGGTCAGAATTATCCCGCTCGTGAAGCCTGTCATTCCGTGGAAACTGGGGATCATATGGCGGGAGGACCGGTATATGTCATTCGCGACCAGAGAATGGATTGCTTTTGCCAAGTCGGAGCTGGCCCAGGTATGATAAGCGCAGCTAAGTCGGAGCTGGCCCAAGTATGATAAACGCAGGAGTGGGCTCCGCGTTTATCTGTGATGATCATGGGCTGAAATACATTCCGATGGTATAATAAGGACATGAATCAACTGAAAAATGAACAATGTTATGAACCACGTTATGAAAAAAATGAAATATGAAAAATGAGAAATGGGATGTTGATGCTTTCATTAGAGGGGGAGACAGAAATGGCAGTTCAAGTAGGACTAATTGGCTTCGGATTATCCGGTTCGGTGTTTCATGCTCCATTAATTCATTGGACGGAGGGCTTGAAACTGGCGGCAGTCGTATCTTCTCAGCAGGACAAAGTTCATGAGAGCTATCCGGATGCAAAAGTGTACCAGGATGTAGAATCTATGCTGCAGGATAATGATATTCGCATCGTAGTCATCTCCAGTCCCAACTTGACGCACTATGATTATGCAGCCCGGGCATTGGAAGCAGGCAAGCATGTCGTCGTCGAGAAACCTTTTACGAACAGCTCAGAGGAGGCCGAACGGCTTATTGCGCTTGCCAGAGAGAAGAACTTGCTGCTTACGGTATATCATAACCGCCGCTGGGACAATGATTTCCTGACGATTACCCGTCTTTTGGAGTCCGGCGTGCTGGGCAGCATTTCTTATTATGAAGCGCATTTTGACCGCTTCCGTCCGCAGGTGACCCGGCGCTGGCGGGAGCAAGATTTGCCTGGATCCGGTATGTTGTACGATTTGGGTTCGCATCTGATCGATCAGGCTTTGACCTTATTCGGCAAGCCGAACACGGTGTGGGCGGATTTACGCAAAGAGCGGAAGGGCGGTAAGGCCAACGATTATTTCCATCTGGTGCTTGGGTATTCAAATCTTAGAGTAGTGCTGCACGCCGGATCATTGGTTCGTGAGCAGGGTCCGCGATTTATTTTGCACGGAGACCGGGGAAGTTTTATCAAGCATGGATTTGACCCGCAGGAAGCGCAGCTTAGAAAAGGGCTGGGTCCTGGCGGCGAGGATTGGGGTCGGGATGCTGAAGATCAATTCGGCAAGCTGACGACAGATATCGGCGGTCTTCCCTTTACCGGTACGATTGAGACGGTGCTTGGAAGCTATGAGATGTTCTACCGGAAGCTTGCGGATGCCGTAAGTCAAGGAGGGCAAGCGCCTGTGCCAGCAGAGGATGCGTGTGATGTGATCCGCATTATTGAATTGGCTATGAAAAGCCATTCCCTGGGACGGGTTGTTACGCTGGACAACCGTTAATGATTTTATCCAGCTAGAATGACGCGTTGAATAGCGGTGCCTAGCTCTGCCACGCTATGTGCCAGAACGGAAGCATTACATGACGGTGATCGACCGCATGCATGGTCTCCGCTGAAAGATGCTATATGATCTCCTATGTGACATAACCTAATTTCCCCGTGACATCACCTTAATTTAGCGAGGAGGCTATCCTGCAAGTCGTAAAGGGCTTGGGGTAGCCTCTTTTTGTTGTGGGATGTGAGGCATGCATATTTTCCAATGTTCGAGCAGACAATACAAAAACCGATTATGAAAAAAAAGGAGAGAACCATCGATGAGAATGGTTTTGATGTCTGCAATAGCGGCTTGTTGTCTCCTCGGATTAATTTATGGAGGGCAGGTAAGCCCGGCTTCAGCTGCAGCAGACGGGCCATACCATTTCGGCTTTAAGAGAAGCGTTAACGGGCAGCTTCCCTCGATCAATGAAGAAGGATTCAAGCCGATCGTGGATAAACATGGGGCGTTATTTCTGGGAGATACATCGCGCAAGGAGTTGTTTTTAACATTTGATAACGGCTATGAGAACGGGTATACAACTTTTATTTTAGATACGCTCAAGGCAAAGAAAGTGCCGGCGGTTTTTTTTGTGACGGGGCATTTTGTGAAAGATCAGCCAGCACTCGTGAAACGAATGGCTGCGGAAGGACATATCGTAGGCAATCACTCATGGAGCCATCCGGATATGACGGCGATTTCCGACGCTCAGATCAAGGAGGAACTTGAAAGGGTCAACAAGGAAATTGTAGCTTTAACCGGACGCAGCGACAGAGGCTATTTACGGCCGCCTCGGGGGATTTTTAACGAACGGACACTGCGCGTAACGAAGGAGCTTGGCTATACGAACGTTTTCTGGTCGGCCGCCTACAAGGATTGGGATACGAAGGAGCAGCATGGCAGTGATTATGCCTTTAAAAAAGTAGTGTCCCAGCTGCATCCGGGGGCGATTATTTTGCTGCACTCGGTTTCAAAGGATAATAAAGAAGCGCTTGGCGCCATTATTGATGAGGCCCGGCGGCAAGGGTATGAGTTCAAAGCATTCCCTGAATTGCGGGGGATGGACCTGCCCTTCATGCCCTTTGGCATGGCGATGTAGCAGGCAGCAAAGCAGCGGTGTATAAAAATGGCACAATTCAAAACAGGGGGCCGTCGCAAGTAGAAATCATCTACTTGCCGCGGCTCCTTTTTAATGTCAGAACAACGGGGAGTAAGGCTGATG
Source organism: Paenibacillus fonticola DSM 21315 (assembly GCF_000381905.1). Lineage (GTDB taxonomy): Bacteria > Bacillota > Bacilli > Paenibacillales > Paenibacillaceae > Fontibacillus > Fontibacillus fonticola. The sequence goes on from NZ_KB907246.1 coordinate 5,363, forward strand.
GACGATGGCGTATACGGGTGCGTATGCGTGCGGTTTACTGCGGGTTCGCCTGGTGTAATCGCGGTATTTGACATTGAAAAATGACGGAAATATAATTAGGTGTACTAATAAATAGGAATGCTAATTATTAAATAGTATAAATAAATTTCAGGGGAGATGATCGTGTGATTATGGGCGACGATCCGGTAGCCCAACGTCTTATTGAAGCAGTTCACCGTTTTCGCCGCGCGGAATGGCACAAGATGGCGATAAATGGCTGGAGCAATAGTGAAATCAAGATGCTGATGTGTATTCAGTGGGGGTGTACTCAGGATGAGAGAGGCTCCTCTGTTTCCTCGCTAAGCTCCATGATGCAGGTGACCTCGCCGACCATTACCCAGTTGATCAAGAGCCTGGAGCGCGGGGAGCTGGTTACCAGATATAACGATCAGGAGGACCGGCGCGTTGTCAGGGTGAAGCTCACAGAGAAGGGGAAGGCTGTGACTAAGCAAGCCCGGGAGGATATGACCAGCAGATTCAAGGATCTATATGCGCATTTGGGGAAGGAGAAGACCGAGCAGCTTGCCTCGCTGCTTGAACAGGTCTACGAGCATTTGGAGGCTCATTTGCAAGAAAAGCGCGATATTGATAGAGAAAGTGGAGATGAGGGACGATGATCAAGCTTTTTCGATATTTGAAGCCGTACTGGCTGCTGGTACTCGCCGTGCTAGTACTGGTGTTTTTTCAATCGCTGTCCGAGCTGTACCTGCCAACGCTTATGGCGGATATCGTAGATATTGGTGTTGTAAAAGGAGATACGCCCTATATTTGGAAGATTGGCTCCTTTATGCTGCTTGTAGCGCTCGGAGGCATGTTCTGCTCCATTGCAGCAAGTTATTTCTCTGCCAGAGCGGCGACGGGATTTGGCAAAATTTTGCGCGGAAAAGTATTTAACCATGTTGAAAATTTCTCGCTGGAGGAATTCGACAAAGTCGGTACTGCCTCGCTGATAACACGTACAACGAACGATATTACGCAAATTCAGCAGGTGCTGATTATGATGCTGCGTATGATGGTCATGGCTCCTATGATGTGTATCGGCGGCATTATTATGGCCATCTCGAAGGACGCCCGGCTGTCGCTTATTTTCGTAGTCGTTCTGCCTGTGCTGGCGCTGGCTATTTTCCTGATTGCCCGGAAAGGGCTTCCTTTATTCAAAGCGATCCAGAAGAAGATCGACAAGCTGAATCTCGTCCTGCGGGAAAATTTGACCGGGATTCGCGTCATTCGTTCCTTCAACCGCATTCAGCATGAGAAAATGCGCTTTGATCAGGCGAACTACGATTTGACGGATACCTCGATCAAGGTGAACAAAATTATGGCTTTCATGATGCCGGTCATGATGCTGGTAATGAACTTATCGTCCGTAGCGATCATTTGGTTCGGCGGGCTTCGTATTGATGCAGGATCGATGCAGGTGGGCGATCTGATGGCATTTCTGCAGTATGCGATGCAGATCATGTTCTCGCTCCTCATGGTTTCGATGATGTTTGTCATGGTTCCGCGGGCCTCAGTTTCGGCAGTCCGAATTAATGAGGTGCTTGATATGGAGCCGGTAATCAAAGATACAGAGACCGTTGGAAGTCCAACTGGACAAAAAGGCTATGTCGAGTTCCAGAACGTAACATTCAGCTATCCCGGCGCGGAGCAGCCGGCTATTCAAAATATCAGCTTCGCCGCTCGCCCGGGGGAAGTAACGGCGATTATAGGCGGCACAGGCTCAGGTAAATCAACGCTTATCAGCATGATCCCGAGATTTTACGATGTGGAGAGTGGACGCGTGCTTGTAAATGGCACCGATGTGCGGGATATGCCGCAGCAGGAGCTGCGTGCGAAGATCGGCTTCGTTCCGCAGAAGGCGGTTCTGTTCACGGGAACAATTGGCGAGAACATTCGCTACGGCAAAGAGGATGCTACCGATGAGGAAGTATGGCATGCGGCGCAAATAGCTCAGGCTGCGGATTTCGTCGCTAAGATGGAGGACGGCTATGAATCTCCAATCGCTCAAGGCGGCACGAATCTTTCCGGGGGACAGAAGCAGCGTCTCTCCATTGCGCGCGCTTTGGTGCGGCAGGCGGAAGTTTATATATTTGATGACAGTTTCTCGGCGCTCGATTTCAAGACCGATTCCAAGCTGCGTGCAGCGCTGAAGCAGGAAACGAAACAGTCTACCGTCATTATCGTTGCTCAAAGAGTAAGCACGGTGCTTGAGGCTGACCAGATCATCGTAATGGATGAGAGCAAAATTGCAGGAATCGGCAAGCACCACGAACTTATGGAGACGTGTGACGTGTACAAAGAAATCGTCTTGTCTCAGCTTTCAGAGGAGGAGATCGCATGAGCCAAAGCCAAAAACAAAGCGGCCGAAAATCCGGCGGCTTCGGTCCGGGCGGGGGACCGGGACATGGCGCCCCAGGCATGAGAATGCCGGCCGAGAAGGCGAAGGATTTCAAAGGTACGCTCAAACGATTGATGAGTTACATGCGGCCATTCAGGGTGCAATTAGGCTCTGTTGTGCTCATGGCTGTCCTCAGTACGGTGTTTGCTATTCTTACCCCGAAGGTGATGGGGGAAGCAACGACCAAGCTGTTCGAAGGTATTATGATTCCGGGAGCAGCGATCGATTTTGATGCCATAGGAAGAATTATCGTATATTTGCTTGGCCTGTACTTATTAAGTGCCTTATTCAGTTATTTCCAGCAATATTTAATGGCGGACGTTTCTCAGAAGACGGTCTACAACTTGCGGAAGCAAGTGAATGACAAGTTATCGAGACTGCCGCTCAAGTACTATGATGCGAGAACGCATGGCGAAATTTTGAGCCGGGTAACGAACGATATGGACAATATCAGCTCGACTCTGCAGCAGAGCATGACGCAGCTGATCACTTCGATCCTGACTATCATTGGGGTTATCGTGATGATGCTTTCGATTAGTCCGCTGATGACGCTAATAGCGGTATTGACGATTCCGTTGAGCATCGTGGCGATTACCTCGATCGCCAAACGCTCCCAGCAGCAGTTCGTCCGCCAGCAGAAAGAGCTTGGACTTTTGAATGGCCATGTGGAAGAAATGTACACCGGCCACACTGTCATTAAAGTATTCGGCCGCGAGCAGAAATCGCTCGAGCAATTCGATGAGATTAACGAGCGCCTGTATGAAGCGGGCTGGAAGGCGCAGTTTATTTCCGGTGTAATCATGCCGATCATGAGCTTCATCGGCAATATCGGTTATGTGCTTGTTGCCGTGGTCGGCGGCATTTTGGTCTTGAAGGGACAAATCAAGATCGGGGACGTGCAGGCGTTCATCCAGTATACAAGACAGCTGTCCCATCCGATCTCGCAGACAGCTAACATTGCTAATATCATTCAATCCACCGTCGCTTCCTCGGAGCGTGTATTCGAGGTGCTGGATGAGGTTGAAGAAATCCCTGACCCGGCCAAACCGGTTGATATTAAAGAGCCGCAAGGGGTAGTCTCCTTCAATCACGTCCGTTTCGGCTACGAGGATCAAGCACTGCTGATCGAGGATATGAACATTCATGCCGCAAAAGGCCAGACAATTGCGATCGTTGGTCCTACCGGCGCCGGGAAGACGACGCTGATCAATCTGCTCATGCGTTTCTATGAAGTGAACGGCGGCTCGATTACGATCGACGGTGTCAATATTGCGGACATGAACCGCGGCGACCTGCGCAGTCTGTTCGGAATGGTACTGCAGGATACATGGCTGTTCAACGGCACGATTCGCGACAATATCGGCTACGGACGGGAAGGAGCGACGGAGGAGGAAATTATCCAGGCGGCGAGGACGGCGCATGCCGACCACTTCATCCGCACGCTGCCGGATGGCTATGATACGATTTTGAACGAGGAAGCGTCCAACATTTCGCAAGGCCAGAAGCAGCTCTTGACGATCGCACGGGCCGTTCTCGCCGATCCGGCTATTCTTATTCTGGATGAAGCGACGAGCAGCGTCGATACACGGACTGAAATTTATATTCAGAAGGCGATGAACGAGCTCATGAAGGGGCGTACTAGCTTTGTTATTGCGCACCGTTTATCGACGATTAAGGACGCGGACATCATTTTGGTGATGAATCACGGGTCTGTCATCGAGCAGGGGACCCATGACGAACTGCTGGCGCAGGACGGATTTTATGCCGATCTGTATAACAGCCAATTTTCCAAGGGCGGCTTTGAACTGGAAGTTGGATAATTCCTGAAATGGCGACTTGCTCTAAAATGAGATTCATGGTAAAAATAGAGGAGTAATACAAAACCCATAATTTTAAAAATTCAGGAGGACCCTTAGACGATGGAGTAAGAACACGTTCCCACAAGACAACTTGTCAGCAGGCAAGCGGCGCTCTCGAGGCATTGAGAGCGGGTCAGGGATACGTGTGTCGACTTAGGGTCTTCTTTTTTTGTACTTATAAAGAGTAATACGATCATGAGGAAAACTGAATGGATGCCTATTTTTGGCGTGTAAGCTCTATTTCCGTTATCAGTTACCAGATCCTGGACATTTGGTGATCGTACCCCTATTTCCATTTCCACGTACCCGACCGTGTGCCGCTGGCCACGGTTATTTGCATTTTCGCCATAAACTGGCTAAACGGGGGATGATGTGGTATGACGATGGTTTTAAATGTGAGAGAAGTAAAAAAGGAATGGAACGGAGCGTCTTTGTTTGCGGACGTTTCGTTTGAAGTAGGCCGGGGAGAGCGGCTGGCGCTATTTGGCCGCAACGGCTCCGGGAAAACGACGCTGCTGCAGGGCTTACTTGGGAAGATCGCATTCGACTCCGGCCGCGTGCATCGGATATTGCCGCTGGAAGAGTGGGGCTGGATGGAGCAGCAGGCTGATCCCGGCTCACGGCTTACGCTGCTGGAATACGTCCAGTCCAGATCCGGGGAAATCTATAGGGTGAAGAAGGAACTGGAACGATTGCAGAGTGAAATGGGATCCGGCCAGGCTTCGGAGGCAATCGTGGAGCGGTACGGCTTGTTTTATGAGCAATATATGCAGCTGGGCGGCTATGACTGGGAGGTCAAAGTAGAGAAACGCCTGGGGCAAATGAATTTACCAGCAGAGCTGTGGAACTTGCCGTTCGGGCAATTGAGCGGCGGGCAAAAGACGAGAGCGCAGCTCACCGCCCTCATGGTTCGGGAGCCGAAGTTCATTCTGCTGGATGAGCCGACGAACCATTTGGATACAGCATCTCTGAACGACCTTGAGGAGTGGGTGCGGGGCTATGAAGGGACGATTTTGTATGTGTCGCATGATCGGACGTTCATGGACCGGACGGCCACGTCCATCCTGGAGCTGCAGGCGGATGGATGCCGGCGCTATGCCGGCGGCTACAGCGATTACCGCCAGCAGAAGGAGGTGGAGCGGCGCACCCAAATGACGCTGTACAAAAAGCAGGAGCTGGAGCGGCAAGCTCTGGAGCAATCGATTCGGCGATATCAGGAGTGGTTTCACCAGGCCCATCGGGCCGCTCGCGCCGACAATTTGGATGTGGCCATCACGGCCAGCTTCTACAAGGCGAAGGCAAAGAAAAATATTTCCCGCTATCATGCGAAGCAGAAGGAGCTGGAGCGGCTGGAGCAGAATCGGGTGGAGAAGCCCCGCGAGACCAAGACGCTGCGGATGAACCTGCAGGAAGGGGCATTTGCGGCGTCGACCTTGCTGCGTCTGAGCGATGTGGGATTCGGCTACGGCTATGACCACAGGGACGGCAATGACCCCGGTAACGGCAACGGTAACGGCTATGCCCACGGTAACGGTAATGGCAACGGATATGATCCCGGGAACGACAACGACAATGGCAATGGTCACGACCCTGGTTGCGGATGCGATCGTTGTCATAGCCACGCCCTCGGGCAGGGCCATGACAACGGTGATGGCAACGACCACGGTAACGATCACGATCCCGATTCCGGCTCCGGCTCCGGCCAGAACTTGCTGTTCCGCCACTTCAACCTCCAGGTAGAACGGGGGGATCGAATTGGTGTACTGGGGCCGAACGGAACGGGCAAGTCCACATTATTGAAGCTGGTTACGGGCCAGCTCGCTCCTTCTTCAGGCACGATTACGCTGCATCCGCAGGCCTCGATCGGCTATTTTGCCCAAGAGCTTCACAACCTGGACGAGAGCAAGAGCATTCTGGACAGCTTGCTGGTGCTGCCGGATATGACTGAATCGCATGCTAGGACGATATTGGGCTGCTTTTTATTTTCCCGCGATGAGGTGTATAAAAAAATAGAAGATTTGAGCATGGGCGAAAAGTGCCGGGTAGCGTTTTTGAAACTGTTTTTTGGCCAGTCCAATTTGCTCATCCTTGATGAACCGACGAATTATTTGGACATCGATACGCGGGAAGTCGTTGAGGAAGCGCTATGTGTGTATCCGGGAGCGCTCATGATCGTAACGCATGACAGGTATTTGGCCCGCAAGGTATGCAATCGGCTGCTGATGCTGGACGGACGGAAGGAGCCAGAATGGTTTCCGGGCACAGTAGAAGAATACGAGGCCAGGGATCGGACGAACCGGCTGGACCCGGCTGGTCAATGGGCAGAGAATGAGCGGGAGCGTCTCGAACTGGAGCTGGCTTTCCTGATGGGGCGTGAGGAGCCGCCAACGCTTGAGGAGCGGGAGAAACTGATGACGATGATCGCTGAACTTCGCAGGAAAATTAAAGCTCTCTCCGAGGCATAAGGAAAATGCCAACTGAAGAATGCTGCAAATTAAGGCAGACCGTGCTCATGTTTAGCAGCTGATACTGATAATTAAGAGAAACGTAAAAAGACGCCGGATTGGGTCGCTAACCAAACTGGCGTCTTTTTCACGGATATGCGTTTAACGGGCTAGCAAGTACACGCCGAATAAAATGACGGCAACGCCGGCTAGCTTACTCGCTGAGATGGATTCGCCAAATAAGAAGTATGCAGGAAGGAGAGCGAGAACATAGGCGAAGGCTTGCATCGGATAAGCTACACTCAGCGGCAAGCGGGTCAGGACGGCGAACCACAGCACGGTAGCAAGTCCATAAAGCCCGATTCCGCCGAGAATCATCGGCGACAGAAGCAGCTTGCCCCATACGAGCCCGCCTGATCGGGTCAGTCCGATCTTGAAAAGAACCTGCCCCGTGACCAGCAGCAATATGTTGCCGAGTAGCATCACATAACTAATTGTTTTTTCCATAAAGAGCCTCCCGCGCCTTGAGGATCGCCACCTCCTGGGTCAGACGGAGCACCTGGCTCGTCAGCTTGGTAATGACGATCGTAAGATGAAGTATGAGTGAAAAGCAGAACAGCAGGCCGAAGAGGAAAAGAACGGCTGGGGCGTATTTTACGCCGAGCTGGTCTGCAATCCATTCCATCAGGGATACATTTAACGAAACGGTGAGCAGCACGATACTGAACAAGATCCATAGCAAGGAGTATTGTTCCCGCAGTCTCTGTCTACGCACAAGCTCCAGCACGACGACGAGAAATGTGATGGCTATCGATACCGATAGAACGTTAATGAACATCTATTTGATCACCGCCGTTCTATTATAGCGCATTGCGCTCATAATTACAGAGAAGGTTACTTTGATCATATAATAGACGGACCTGGCCGGAGTGATCGAGGATCGGCCTGCTTTTCGCCGGTGCATTTCCGTGGATACCTCCGTAATTTTGCAGCCATGCCGTTTAAGATAGACGAGGGACTCCACCTCCGGGTAATCGATTGGATAATAGCTCGCATACAAGTCGATGACTTTGCGTCCGGCAGCGCGGAAGCCGCTGGTCGTATCCGTGAATTGCTGTCTCGTAAGAAGCGTAACCAACTGGGAGAAAAAGATCATGCCGATGCGGCGCATATACGGCGAGCGGTATGACGTGGATTCCACGTACCTGGAGCCGATTACGAGATCGTATCTGGACGCTTGTTCGATCAATTTAGGCAGCTCTTTCGCCGGATGCTGGCCGTCCGCATCCATTTGCACCGCCACATCATAGCCCTGCCTCCTGGCATATATATATCCCGTTTGCATGCCGCCGCCAATCCCTACGTTGTAAGGCATGGTCAAGACGTTGGCGCCGCTAGCCTTGGCGATTTCCTCCGTCCGGTCCGTGGAGCCGTCGTTGATGACGACGATATCTGCTTCCGGCACATGCCCGCGGATATCAGCGATCACGGCGGCTATGCTGCCTTCCTCGTTATAGGCTGGGATGATGATGAGAGTTTTCATGGTTTTCATTGTCTTCATGGCGTCATCGTCCTCCTCCTTTTTTTATTGAACCGTTATTGGAAAGCTGGCTGATGTACCTGAGAAGCTGTTCTATGAAATAGGACCCGAATAGTATTAACAGAATCATGTTTGGATAGCCATACCGGTTAAAGGCGACGAATGGAATATAGATGATGGTGAAATAACCGAGGGCCAGCACGAGCGGCAGCAGCCTGTCCCAGCGGTGCTTCAGCAGGGCCAGGCCGATGCCGAGCATATTGATGATCATCAGTATCACTTGGATGACGTTCATAATCGGTCTTGTGACGGGCCAAATGGGCCGGGAATAGAACGGGTGAAAATATAGCTCCATCCAGCGGCCTACTGTAAACCAGTACAAATACTTGAGCGGCTCGTGCTTGAACCCGTATTTGATAATGTCGAGGCCTTTTTGGACTGCAAAGCGGTCAGAGCCTTGAAACAGCGTTGTTGGATCGTACTGCGGGTGCGCTTCGAAGAAACTGGCCGGCGGCAGCTCTCCATGGATTCGGGTTCCGAGCAGGAAAGGGCTGCCCCCGGAGTTGGTAAACAAAATGAACTTGTGGAATGTGAGCCAGTTACGTACCCACCAGGGTGTAAGCAGAACAATATAAGTTCCGGCTATGAGCAGGGCATATTTCAACACATGGCGCCACGGGACCCGATGCCTCCACCAGAGGACAACGAAAACAGCCGGGTACAGGGAGGCGTGGGGTTTGAAATAAGCAGCTGCGGCTGTCAGTACACCGAGCAAGATGTAATAGCGCGCCTTATTTTGTTCCAGCGCAATGATCGTGACGCATAGCAGGAGCAGGAGAAGTGTTCTGAAGGTCGTCTCGGACAGGATGACGCCGGAGGAGAAAAAGTCCGGCAAATAAAGCGCGCTGATCGTGCAGGCAATCAAGCCGACGCGAGTATTGAAAATGCGCTTGCCTAACCAGAAGACCAGATAAATCGACAGCACTTGCAGGACGCATTGATACAGACGGTAAGCGATGACACCGCCGTCATCCTGGCCAAACAGGGCCATGAACCCTGCCAGTATAAACGGCAGCCCAGGCATGATGAAGGCCGATGGCTTGTCTCCCGTATTATAGGCAAGAACTCCTTCATTCAGCAGAAGGCGGGAGGTCTGAATGTATTTGACGTCATCATTATTAGGCTTAAGCGGATCACCAAGAAAAAAATAATCATTATAGGCCAAAACCACGATACAAGAAACAATGCCGACGAAAGCCATTAAGCCGGCTAAATACAGCTTGGCTCCGCGGCTCACTCCTCCAATTCTGAACAAAAGCTTCAACTCCACTCTACTAGAAAATGTTCAAATATATATATAAACAAGTTCCGGCGTTTTAAATATGCAGTATGTATAATGTGTGGCATGTGTAGTATGTAGTGTATATGTAGTGTGTATGTGTGGTGCGTATGTAGTGCGTGTGTAGTGTATATGTGCAGTATGTGGTGCGTGTAGGCATGTGTGACTTGTACGATGTATCTATGGGTATGCATGATATGTGTTTGTACGTCGCGTGTGTAGATTTTTTTTGCTAATACTAATATTATTACTCGAATTCCACTCACACTCAATTTGTCACCAAATAGCACCAAATACCACCAAATGTCACCAAATGTTACCAAATATCACTAAATGTTACCAAGTGCTATTAACTTCCGCCAAACCGCCAACTAATTACTGGTTAATCCCTGACCGAAAAATGCTAAGTAGAGCTAGCGGACCGTAGATCCGCTATTTGGCCAATAATGCGAAAATGATTGCACTAACGGACCCTGGTTCCGCTATTGCGCAGAAAACTAGCCGATTTGGGGCAATTAGGGCCAGATAGCAGCTTCTGTGTCCGTAAAGCTGCGAATATCACGGAAATCGGCGAAATAGCGGATCGTATGTCCGCTAGGATCATCAAAATAGCCATAATAAGTTAACTTGAACCATATTCAATGGCCGCTCCTTTCAGTCATCAACCACTGGCATGCACCACTGGCATGCACCACTGGCATGCACCACTGGCATGCACCACTGGCATGCATCACTGGCATGCACCACTGGCATGCACCACTGGCATGCACCACTGGCATGCACCACTGGCATGCACCACTGGCATGCACCACTGGCATGCGCCATTGGCTTCAGGTATAACCGCTCATCGCTACTCCAATCATTGTAGGTTTACGTATGTTACCTATTATACCTAGTATGGGGAATTACCCCATAAATATGAAGTGTCCTAGGGTCGAAATTTATTTTACGGTGTCATCCCTTATAAAATGGTTTCTATGATCGCAGGCTGCCTTTTAAGTGCTCGATAGACGTTTTTCCTAATTAGAGAGGAGTTGATCGAGCGTTTGGCCGGAGTCTACATGTCCGATATTGATTGCTTCCCATAAATAGAGGGAGGCGACCGAACCGTACGGGCTCCATAAGCCCATGACCTGTTGCAGATACTTGCGATCCGCCCGCTCCTCCAGACCATAAAGCCACCTGGCGGCGCGCTGCAGCCCGGCATCCCCCACAGATACGACATCCTCGCGGCCGAGCCCGAAGATCAGGAACATCTCGGCCGTCCACTTGCCGATGCCTTTAATTGAAGTCAGCGCCTGGATAACTGCATCGTCGCTCTTTTCGTGCAGGCGCTCTAGCACGACTTCGCCCGACTGTACTTTACTGGATAGGTCGCGGAGATATGCTACCTTGGAAGCGGACAGTCCCGCACCCCGCAAGGCTTCGTCATTTACCGCCGATAAGGCGTCCGGGGAGAGCTCGCCGGCCAATCCCAGCACCCTGCCACGGATCGTAGCCGCAGCCTTGACGGAAATTTGCTGGCTGATGATCGAGCGGGCAAGGGCAGCGAAATGCGGGCCTTGCGGCGCCGCCTTGATCTCGCCGATTAGTGTGATCAAGGCTCCCATGCGGGCATCGGCCTCAGACAAGGCAGCAATACGAGGGTCATCCATCTGAAGATGGAAGGAAATCGGGTTCATTGGACATTCACTCCTTATTTGCTGAAATAACGATCCCATCACTTCTCTAGAAGAGAGATATATTTATCAATGAGCGGGTCGAGATTCCGCTGAACTTGATTACGCTCCTCCAGCAGAACGGATAGTTTCTCTGCGTTGCTCCCGATGCCTGGATCAAGCATAGCTTTAGCGATCTGTGCAATCCTCTCCTCCATGGAGGATATTTCCTGTTCCATTTTGCGAAGTGTGGCAGGGTTAGCGGCGGAAGAGGCTGCATTGCCGTGCTCTTGTCCCATGGTCTGTCCTGCTTTGTTTCGCACTTTACCATTAGAGGCAGCTTCCGAAACCGGCAATTTGGGGCGAGCGGAATTTCTCGCCGAGTTGAATTCGTATGCCTGCGTGGGTTCTCCATTTTGCCCAGAGGGCTTAGATTGTCTAGGCATCTCACCCTGCGTGGGCTGTCCAAGTGCAGCCAACTGCCGCTTCTTCAGCTCAGCCTGATAGTCTTCATAGCTGCCTTCGGTGATGAACATTTTGCCCCCAGCAAGCTCCCATATCTGGTCTGCGATCTTGTTGATGAAATATCGGTCATGGGAGATGACGAGCACGGAGCCGGCATAATCCTCGAGTGCGTCTTCCAGGGCTTCCCGGGAGTCGATGTCCAGATGGTTGGTCGGTTCATCCAGGAGCAGCAAATTCGGTTTTCGGTACATCAGCATAGCCAGTCTCAGCCTGGTCCACTCACCGCCTGAAAGACTGTGAACCTTCTTAAATACATCACTTCCGTAAAAGAGGAAGCGTGCAAGTTGATTACGGGCTTCCCCGGCTTCCATGCCGAGCTCATTCCGGAAATACTCCAACACCGTGCAGGGATCGTCCTTGGGTGCCGATCCTTGTGCAAGATAGCCGGTTTCTACCCGCGAGCCGAGCAAAATCTCTCCCTCCTGGACGGATTCTTTACCTAATATGCACTTCATGAGCGTCGTTTTTCCAGCGCCGTTTCCGCCGATTAAGGCAGCATTCTCTCCGTAGCGAAGCGTATGATTTATGCCGCGGTACAGCGTGCGTTCTCCTATGCTTTTCCCTGCTTCACGCAGGACGATAACATCTTTGCCAGAACGGTCAGACTGCGTCAGCTGCAGATCGATGCGTTTTCGTTCGAGTACGGGTTTCTTCAGCTTGATCATGCGGTCCAGCGCCTTTTGCATAGAGGCTGCTCTGCGGTGGAATCCCGCGTTCGGCGGGTTGGAGCGGTTTCCCCATTCGATCAGCTGCTTGATGGCCTCCTGCATTTTCTTGATTTTCTTCTGCTGTTCCTGGTAGTCGGCAAATTGCTGGAGCAGCCTGCGCTCCTTCTCTTTTTTGTATTCGCTGTAGCTGCAGGGGTAGGTAAATGCTTCACCGTCCTCGATTTCGATGATTTTACCGGCCACCCTGTCGAGAAAGTAGCGGTCATGGGAGATCACGGCAACGGTACCTTTAAAAGCACGCAGAAATTCCTCTAGCCAATGGACGGCAGCCATATCCAAATGATTGGTCGGCTCATCAAGCAGAAGAACATCCGGCTGCTGCAGCAAGATGACGGCTAGACCGATCTTCGTCTTCTCTCCGCCGGATAAGGAGCTGAAGGCCTGCTTGTAGGTACTGGCAGAGATACCGAGCCCTTGAGTCACCCGCTCGATGGACGCCTCCATTTCAAAGCCGCCGTTATGCTCAAAGGCCTCCTGTAAGCTTCCATACTGCTGGAGCAGGCGATCCATGTTAGAGCTGTTCATGCCTGATGAGGATAGCGCGGACATTTCCGCTTCCAGCTGCCTCATTTGCGCATGGACCGCGAGCAAAGGTTCAAAGGCGGATTGCAGCACATCGTATACTGTCATACGGTTGGCATAATCAGGAATCTGGGCGAGAACGCCAAACGTAGTATCTTTGCGGATGGCGATAGAGCCATGATCGGGCGTTTCACTGCCGGATAAGAGGCGGATCAGCGTCGTCTTGCCGCTTCCGTTGCGGCCGATCAAGCCTACCTTCTCCCCGGATTTGATTTCAAAGGTAACATCACTGAGCACCAGCTCGGCACCGTAATATTTTTGGACATTTATGCATTGGATAATCATTCTATATAATCTCCTTTGGCTCATGCCGCTTTCACCGAAGCAAAGCTACCTTGGAGACGAAAAAAGGCTGCAGAAATTCTGCAGCCTTCTTCACGTAACGTTCCGTTAGGTTAAGGTAGGAGCGGCATTTCGCAAGTGTAATTTGGATATCGAACAGCTAAAAATGGACAGACTTCTCCCGTTGTCAGCTGCGCCATGAACAATGCCAAATAATGCCATAGGCAATTGGCTGATTCGATTCCATGCGTACTTGCGGTCCACTCTACCCACCTCCTTCTAAATATAATTATTTAAATTGTATCCGTTTTGGCATTTATTTTCAACAGCCCCCTGGCTGACATAAAAAAGGGATTGACGAAATCGGGGTTAGAAGGGCAATGGGAGGCTGCTTATTCTCTGGGAATGTCCCGTGTTCAGGCGCTTCGGCATGTTGTATTGCCCCAAGCAGCACGGGTGTCTGTTCCGCCGCTTGGCAACTCTTTTATTAGCCTTGTTAAAGATACATCGCTTGCCTTTACGGTTACTTATGCGGAAATGTTTCGAAAAGCGCAGGAAATCACTTCAGCGACTTACGAACCGCTGATTGTATATAGCGAGACTGCCCTGATTTATTTGATGTTCAGCACAATCCTTTCCGCTTTACAAAGTTATACGGAGAAGCGGCTTGGTGGCTTTTACACCAAATAAAATAATGGTTGCTCTGTTATTCATTTCTGGAATCCGTTGCATTATAATGAGTAAGGCAAAAACGTTCTGATTACACAATCAGATACGAAGTGTCAATCTAAAAGAAGCAAGGGGAGTCTAATTGGAAAGAACAGCAAAATGTATTATTGACGAATTGCTGACGCAGTCCGGCAGTAAGGTTTCGGTCGACGTGCGCTTGCGGTTTCCCGGCGGTCGGAACGTAGGCGGCAAATACAGTATGGCCCATCATAAGGTTACGATGTATTTGGAAGAGATCAAAAAGCAATGTTTAAGTCTATTTGGCTCACTAGATGCTTTTCCGCAAGTGTTTCGTATTGTATTTGCTCATGAGCTTGGGCATGCAGAGGATGCCAGTCTGAAGGTGCTGTCAGATCTTCTAGATGCTAGCGGCTATGAAATGGAGCGCAACAGAATCGCTCTTCGCATCGAAGAGAATGCCTGGGATTATGCCAAAACGCTCATTCCCGAGGAAGATCAAAGCATCATGCAGACGGTTATTTATTGCTCGCTGAAGTCTTACCGCGATGCTATCGCGGGTGAGATCGCCTAGTGATCGCAAACGAACCGCCTATCGTAATCACGGCGGGATCACAATCGAAAATCACAGCAGAATTACCCAGCGAAATAGTTACGTAGCTGCAATGGAATCGTAGTGGTTCCGCGGCCGAGTTACAATGGAACTAGCGGAATACCATTTAGCATGCCATATGTCAAATAGCCCCCAGTGTCTAAAAACCGGGGGCTATTTTCGGATAATCCCAAAAGGATCAGTTTATTTAATCGTAATGTTTCCTGAAGTGGAGCGCACCTTGATGAGGTCATCGGTTACGCCAGGCGAGACGGGTGATTCGATTCGGCCTGATGTGGCCTTCAGGTCGTATGTGCCTTGAAATTCAGGATCGGCGGAAAGGCTTACGTTTCCGGAGTGGATCGAAATATCCAATGAGTCCGAGCGCTGCTCCCTAATTGCTATGTTACCGGAGGTGGATTTAAATGTTCCGTTTCCAGTCCAGTCGTTGATATTAATATTGCCAGAAGTCATCGTAGCATGGATATCGCCTTGTAGGTTTCGGGCCGAGAAATCACCAGAAGTCATTTTGGAAGTTAAATTTCCTGTGAAATGGTCGAGCTTCACATTGCCAGAGGTTACGTTAAGCTCGGTGTCAGCCGCAACTTGCTCAAGTGATACTTTACCGGAGAAGTTTTTTATCTGCAAGCGATCGGCAGCCAAATCCTGGACTGCCAGGTTGCCTGAATTCGTCTTCAGTGACATTTCTTTGGCGCGTAAAGCCTTAAAGTTTCCATTGTTGGCGAGCAGATCGACGTCGATTCGATTTAACATCTGCTCCGGGTCGGTCAATGCCACCGTCACATACTGGGTTGAGGATTGAAAGTCGAGGTCGAGGAAACGAACGATACGCTCCTCCATGAATTGCAGGGCAAGGCTTTGGTCGGCGATTTTCGTATCCGTCAGTTTATCGATGGATTTCTGCGGCATATTCCCGCTGGCTTCCACGTAGTTCGTCCCGTCAGGGCTGGTGATGAATTCAAATTCGACGTCATATTCGCTGTTGATGGAGAGAAGTTGCAGTTCATTATCGTTAAAAGTCCATTTCTGTGTATAGGCGGGCTTTTTTTCTTCGAAGTTGAAACCTTGATAGATCATTCCGCTGATACCCAGGATGACGCAAATGGTCGCCAGTAGGGTCCATCCTTTTTTATTCATTGATTTTAACTCCTTTGGCGACTCGGACATTCCATGCCCAATAAGACGCGCTTAATTTAATGATGCCGGAAAAGGCGCGACGCGAGCCCATGGCCAGAAAGATACCGATGCCGACCATCGTGAGGGCGGCAAACGCTTTTGCCGGTAGAAAGGGCCCGTTAAATACATATTCAAGCACAAGGAAGACAGGGCTGATCATGCCGCTGACGGCTGCTAGTACAAGAGCTAGGCCAAATGCCCATATTACAGCTAGCAGAGGAAGCATAACCAGGTTGAGGAAGAACAATCCGGCATAAATGGCGGAAGCAGCTTTCCGGTAAGGGATGTCGCTAGTTTCAGGAGGGGCTGTGCTCGTCTGTCCCTGCGGTTGTTCTCCAAACCAATATAAGGGGTTCAGAGGAACTGACCGGTTGCCGAGGGCTTCCTGGGCCAATTCGGCCGGATCGCCCAGTTCGCGGACGATCTCCTCCTCGGTCTTGCCATTCTGAAGACCGAAAGCAAAATGTGCTTCATAGTCCTCCATCAGTTCATTGCGCTCCTCAGGCGGGAGTGCCGATAAATGGTTGCTAAGCAGCGAGATGAATTCACTCTTGTTCATAGATGGTTTCCTCTCTCGATTAAATTGGATACGTTGCTGACGAATCGTTTCCATTCAATCACCAGCTTTTTCATGTGAATTTCCCCTTGGGGGGTCAATTTATAATATTTACGGGGAGGACCCTCGCTCGATTCCTGTAAATATGTCGTGCAGTGTCCTTCGTTCACGAGCCTGCGGAGCAGGGGGTACAGAGCGCCTTCCGCCACTTCGATATGCTCTGAGACGGATTGGGCCAACTCATAGCCATAGCGATCCTTCTCATGGATGAGTACGAGCACGCAAATTTCCAAGGCGCCTTTTTTGAATTGGATACTGATATCCAAGTGGCATCGCCTCTTTTTCCCATAATTTTATCAGTGTTTATCAGCTGTCTTCACTCTACATAATATCACCCAGTACTGAACAAAGCAATGTAGCTGATCAAAAGAAAGGCACCTGCCGGTGCTTTCTTATAACGTGTGTCTTATTGTTCGCATGTCCTCACTGCTGCTGTTAGGGCTGCTGACTGAGCAGCGGCAGATTTTCCGTAGCCGGTCCTTCCAGCACTTCTCCTTTGTAGTTGAACCTTGACCCGTGACACGGGCAGTCCCAGGAGCGCTCAGCATCGTTCCATTCCACCTCACAGCCGAGATGTGTGCATGTCGTGTCGACGATATATAGTCTGCCTTCCGCATCCTTATAGCCGCCGGCCCGCTTGCCAAGATGCCGCACGACCCCGCCTTCATCAGCCTTTAATTGTTCTGCTCTGCGTTGGATCATTTCTACCTTGCCGGATACCCATTCCTTGGCTACATCTGCGTTTTGTACGGCAAAGTTTTTAATCCCCGGATTTGCTTTGAAGCGGGAAGGCTTGTACAGGTCTGTATACTTGTTGCCGTGGCCCATAATGAGATCACGGAACATCAGGGCGGCTACGGTCCCGTTCGTCATTCCCCATTTAGCAAAGCCCGTGGCCACCATAACATGATCCTCGTCCGCAGTGATGGTTCCGATGTAAGGGACTTCGTCCAGCGTAATGAGATCTTGAGTCGACCAGCGATAAGGAATGCGTTTGGCTCCGAACAGCTTGCCGCC
The DNA here is from genome assembly GCF_000381905.1 of Paenibacillus fonticola DSM 21315. Lineage (GTDB taxonomy): Bacteria > Bacillota > Bacilli > Paenibacillales > Paenibacillaceae > Fontibacillus > Fontibacillus fonticola. The sequence continues at coordinate 22,866 of NZ_KB907246.1, forward strand.
GAATTTCTCCAATTCTTCATAGTGCTTGAACGTGCATTCTCCTTTGCCCGTCTTATGCGATTCTCCGCCGACCAGAATGACCTGCTCGCCGTTTAGCAGAGCCGATCTCAGTGAGCGCTTAGGGCTGCCGCAATTAATGTACATGCCCTGCTCCAACGGAATTTCCGGTTCTATGGCAACTACGTAAGAACGTTCCGCATACAATCTCGTAAAGTAGAACCCGCTTCCGTCATAGAACGGGAAGTGCGAGGCAGAGATTGCATATTTGCAAGTAATCTTATAACCGTTCTCGGTAGTGAGCTGCCGCCGCCCATTCCCGGTGTTGACGGCCGCATCCTCCAGGGTTGTATTTTCGTACAGCGTTCCGCCATGTGATGTTACATATTCGACGAGGGTGCCCAGGTACTGCAGCGGGTGGAACTGGGCCTGATTTTTCATTCGGATCGCTCCATGGACTTGGATGGGAATCGGCAAGGTGTCGCACCATTCGCCCGGCAGCTCCAGGTGTTCGTATGCCTCCCATTCCGTGCGAAGCTGCTTTGCCTGTTCCTCAGAGTCGGCATACAAATAGGCGTCCTGCTGTTGCAATTGACAGTCAATTTGATGCTCTTCCACCGTAGATCGAATGAAGGAGAGAGCTTCCTCATTCGCTTCGTAATACAGTCTGGCTTCCTTATCCCCAAAATGTTTCCTCAGCTTGTCGTAAATTAACCCGTGCTGCGAAGTGATTTTTGCCGTCGTAAACCCGGTAGTCCCATCAAGAATTACTGCTGCGTCCACTACGGTAACCTTAAAGCCTGCTTGGCACAGCAGATAGGCGGTAGTAATACCCGTAATGCCAGCGCCGATGATGGCGATATCGGTCTCGATATTTTCTTTTAGCTGGGGAAAAGAGGGCAAGTCAGTCGTATGCCTCCACATCGACTGAGGAAAGCGGGGCAAAGCGCCGGAGTCGTATGCTTGTTTAGTCATTGGTAATCTCCTTATATTCGTAGTCGTTCTTCATTATTACCACGTTGTTTGTTAATTAAAGCATGGTCAGCTCTGCTTCTTGACGGGAGTGCTTTTTTCGATCGTTTGTATTGCCGCCCGCATGAAATTGAGGCAGTTAGCAAATAATGGGGATATGTTAAGGGACAGGAGCTGCCAGGCATGAAACGCAATCAATTTATCGGTAGAAGCAGACGCCAATTGCAAGGAAACTACGAGCAGAAGAAAAGCGAGAGCAATCTCGGCGCCAGCCACGGGATGAGCCGAGGTAAGGACGAGACCGAGACCGATTCCCGAGCAGACGCTAATTCTCAGCAGATTCAGACGGGCTCTCAAAGCAGTGCTAGAACTCACCAGGGTGATGCAGGGTCACAAAGTGGCGGCAGTGGGGACCAGGATAAAGTGGGGCCTCAGAGTGATAGTGGCAGGTACCAGGGTGATACAGGGTCTCACAGCAGCGGCATTGGGGATCAAAGTCAAGCTGGGCGACAGAATGGTGATAGTTCACAGAACGGCAATAGTTCACGGAATGGTACAGGGTCTCAGAGAAATAGTACGTATCAGGGGGACGCGGGTTCTCAGCACTACGGCAGCTCCCGAAGTGGCTTTAGCTCGCAGAGTAGTGCAAATTTGCAAGGTAATGGCGGTTCATGGAATAGCACCTCCTCCCAGACGGGTTCTGCACAGGGCGGTTCAGGATCGCAAGAAATTTCCGGATCCGAGGGCAGTGCTGGTTCCCAGGGAGGCGGTAATTCGCAAAGCAGTTCAATATATCAGAGCAGCGCAATTTCTCAGGGCGGTACTCATTCCCAAGCCAGCGCGAAGAATACACAGGGAGCCGGTAATAAGGCCATTTCAGGAGATTTGCAGCAGACTGTTCAGCGTATTCAGAAAGAAACCGGAGACAGCCCCGATATCGTCGTGCGAAAAATGAGTTTAGGCGGGGAGAAGCCTACTTCGGTAGCTGTCATTTATTTAAATGGCTTAAGCGATCAAATGATAATCAACACTTTCGTTATGGAAACCCTATCCGGCCTAGGAGAGGTAGAAGCGAAGGATTCAGAAGCATTATTGGATCAATTGCAATACAGCTTGCTGTCCCTGGGAGAATCTAAAGTAGTGTCGGAGTGGAACGATGTCGTATTTGATATTTTGTCCGGGGATACGGCTATATTTTTGGAGGGAAGCACTAGAGCCATAATAGCTGGAACCCGTGGCGGGGAATGGAGATCCATTACGGAATCTACCACGGAGCTGGTCGTTCGGGGTCCGAAAGACAGTTTTGTTGAGTCGATTGCAACCAATATATCACTTATTAGGCGCAGAATCAGGAATACGGATTTATGGCTGGAGACCATGAAAGTCGGAACCGTTACTCATACAAATGTAGCGATGATGTATATTCAGAGTCTGGCTGATCCCAAGCTTGTCCGGGAAGTCAGGCAGCGTCTGGAGAACATTCAGCTTAACGGAGTACTGGAATCCGGTTATATCGAAGAGTTTATTCAGGATAAGACTTTTACTCCGTTCCCTACCGTATACAACACAGAGAGGCCTGACACGGCAACAGGACATTTGCTGGAGGGGCGGGTAATCATCCTTGTTGACGGGACACCGTTCGTCTTAATTTTACCAACCGTATTCGGCCATTTCTTTCAATCGCCGGAGGATTATTCGCAGCGTTTCGATATCGTCATTCTGATGCGTTCGATTCGCTATCTTAGCTTTATCATACTGCTTCTTGGACCGGCTATATACATAGCGCTAACAACGTTTCACTATGAGATGCTTCCTTCGCTGCTGCTGGTTAGTCTGCTTGCACAGCGGGAAGGGGTTCCTTTTCCGGCATTTGTCGAAGCTTTGCTGATGGAGGTTACCTTTGAGCTGCTCCGTGAAGCGGGGCTCCGTATGCCGAGGGCTGTCGGAAATACGATATCGATTGTGGGTGCGCTTATTCTGGGAACAGCCGTGGTTGAAGCGGGACTGATTACTCCGGGAATGGTTATCGTCGTTGCCTTGACGGGAATTGCGAGCTTTGCGCCTACTGCCTACAACATCGCCGTTGCTGGGCGGTTGATACGGTTTCTATTTATGGTTCTGGCTGGCATGTTCGGACTGTACGGCATTACCTTGGGAATTCTGATGCTGCTCATCCACATGAACAGTCTTCGGTCTTTTGGAGTTCCGTATCTAGCTCCAATTACCCCGTTCGTTCCGAAGGACCAGAAGGACACGTTCTTCCGTATGCCGGCTTGGATCTTAAGAACTCCGCCAAACAAGGTTAGAGAGCAGCAGCTTATTCGAGAGGGCCGGAATAAAAATTCGATAGGGCCCAATCAGCAGCAAGGCCAGGCAGGCCAGGCAGGCCAGCAGTGGCAGCAGAGCCAGCAGTGGCAGCAGGGCCAGCAGAGCCAGCAGGGCCAGCAGGGCCAGCAGAGCCAGCAGGGCCAGCAGGGCCAGCAGAGCCAGCAGAGCCAGCAGGGCCAGCAGGGCCAGCAGGGCCAGCAAGGCCAGCAAGGCCAGCAGAGCCAGCAGGGCCAGCAGGGCCAGCAGGGCCAGCCAGGCCAACAGAGCCAGCAGGGCCAGCCAGGCCAGCAGTGGCAGCAAGGCCAACAGGGCCAGCAGTGGCAGCAGGGCCAGCAGAGCCAGCAGGGCCAGCAGGGCCAGCAGAGCCAGCAGAGCCAGCAGTGGCAGCAGGGCCAGCAAGGCCAGCAAGGCCAGCAGTGGCAGCAGGGCCAGCCAGGCCAGCAGGGCCACCAGAGCCAGCAGAGCCAGCAGGGCCAGCCAGGCCAGCAGTGGCAGCAAGGCCAACAGGGCCAGCAAGGGGGCTCTGATCACGGCGTTTAAGGAGATAGTCCGCTGTATGAATAAAGCCAGGCGATATGTATTTTACACCTTAATCTGTTTCGAGCAGGAGGAGCGTTCCATGATAAAGAGAACAATAGCCATCGTTTTGGCTTTTTGCTGCATGGTACTGATGACCGGCTGCTGGGACGCTATCGAATTGAACCGGAGAGCGATTGTATCTGGGATTGGCATCGATCAAGCACCGGAAGACGAGAGAAAGCTGCTGGTTACTTTTCAGGTTATCATTGCCGACGAAATTACAGGGAAAACAGGCAGAGGAGCTACTCCCACTTCGACTTACAGTGGCACAGGGTACACGATTAGCGAAGCGATCCGCAACGCTTCCCGCCAAGTACCGCGGCTGACTTCGACAGCACATGCCCGGTTCATTGCCATATCCGAGAGTGTTGCCCGAAAAGGGATTACGGAAGTGATGGACTTCTTGGACAGGGACTCCGATATCCGGTTGACTTCCGATGTTGTCATTGTCAAACAAGAAATCTCAGCCGAAGCGGTGACGGCTTCGCTAACGCCCATCGGCAAAATCACGGCATATTCCCTTTCGCAAAAGGCCGAATTTGCCTCTAAGGAGCATGGAGAAAATTATACCATGGAAATAGACGACATTATTCGAGATTTACTGACTCCGGGTGGGGGGGCTGTTATCAACGGCGTGGGAGTGGTCGGCGATGTGAATGAGACAGGCAAAAAAAGCAGTTTAGAAAAAACGAAAAGCCCGTTGGTGGTACTCGAGGATCCTGCTATCTTCAAAGGCGATAAGCTGGTGGACTGGCTAGCCCCGAATGAGAGCCGCGGGATGGTATGGATAAAGAATAAAATGAAAAAAACCTCGATAGTCTTAGAGCCAGATCAGGAAAAAGGCGATATAGGCATCGACGTTATTCGATCCAAAACCGGATTGCAAGCAAAGCTGAACGATCCGCTTCATCCGGTTATCCAAGTCAGCGTCAACGTGCAGTTGTCCATAAGAGAGGTCAACACTGCCATTGATTTGAAGAATCCCGATATGCTTCACAAAATTGAAGCTAAAGCGAATGAGGCGATTGCCAAGGATCTGCGGGCCGCTGTCCAAAAAGCCCAATCCGTGAACAGCGATATTTTCGGGTTTGGGGAAGTCGTTCAGCGTCAAAGTCCTGCGGCTTGGAAAAAGATACAGCATCAGTGGGGGGATCTGTTTCCACAGCTCGAGGTTGAGTATAAAGTCAATTCCGTCATACGCAATACGCAGCTGCGCGACCGCTCCTATAAATTTAACCAGCGCTCCTAAGGAGGAATAACGACGTGGAAAAGATCAGAATCACTCCTATGCAAATATTTTCGTTAATACTCTTGTTTGAGTTGGGTACGGGGCTTGTCGTCAATTTGGGGATGGAAGCCCATAAGGATGAATGGCTGGCCGTTCTGCTTGGAATGATTATTGGGCTCTTGCTATATGCCGGCTATACGATGTTATATCTATGGTTTCCGGATATGCTGCCTACGGCGTATTATAAACTGTTGCTGGGTAAATACTTGGGGACTTTGCTGGGGATCGGTTATATGGTGTTTTTCATGTACAAAGCATCAAGGGACTTAATGGACGGCGGGCTGCTGGTCATTGCCACTACGCTGCGGGAAACCCCCGTTTTTATTGTCAATATGCTTATGATGCTTACCGTCGCTTATACGCTGCATAAAGGATTGGAGGTGCTGGCCCGAACATCATTGATCTTCTTTGCGTTTATGATGGTAGTTGGCGTACTGAGCCTGCTTCTCATTGCTTTCGCACATATTGTCGACATTAACCGCCTGCTGCCCGTTCTTGGCGATGGGATAGGGCCGGTGCTGCAATCGGTGTCCCGAACAAATTATCAGTTTCCGTTCGCAGAAGTCGTTGCGTTTACAATGCTGCTTCCATACCTGAATCATTCAAAAAAAGGAATTAAAGCCGGATATTTAGCCCTTCTATTCTCCGGCTTAATACTTAGCTTTGGCGTTGCGACGACGATAGCCGTGCTTGGGGTTGACATTGCCGAGCGATCGTATTTTCCGATGCTGATAACGGTCGGAAAGGCTTCAATCTCCGACTTCATTCAGCGGCCGGATATTTTTATCGTCATGACGTTTATTATCGGAATCTATTTTAAAATTTGCATTTACTTTTTTGCGGCGGTAATAGGGATATCGAATATTTTCAATATTCCGTACCAAAAGGTGGTGTACCCGCTTACACTCATCATTTTGACTTTGACGGCTGGGATAGGCCGTTCTTATAGCGAGTTTTTATTGAAAGGGGGAAAGATGCTGTATCTGGTCGATCCTATATTTTTTATTGTGCTTCCGTTCATCCTTTTGATAGCGGCCATGATTCGAAAGCTTGTTTTCCGCTCAAGATCCGGACCCGGAACCGGCGGGGGATTCGGGACAGGAACCGGGGACGGGGGAATGGGCGGGGCTGGAACTGGTACCGCTGGAACCTATACCGGAGCTGAAGGCAGTTCCGGACCCGGATGTGAAATTCCCGGAGGCGGCCCGGGAAGCGGTGGAGGCATCGGCGGTGGTGGAAGTTGAACTGCCGGCTGATCTTTTCTTTTGCGTAAATAAAGCACGGAACAGGTCGGGAACAACGAGGAACAGGAGCAGTATTCTGGCCGCCCATTGTTCTGCGCCTGTAAAGAAGAAATGGCTCATGTTGATAAATAGAGTGTTCCATGGCAAGCCTGCTCGGACATCGACCCACATGCTAAATGCGGCGCATAACAGGGTGAACAAAATGGTGATTACATACTTTTTTATTAACATAGGCAACCCATCCCATCCTTTTGATAAAAATTATAGTCTTATTATGTGAAAGGACGCGGTATTCCCATGCAGATTTTGAATTTTGTCAGGAACATTGAGCCGGGAGCATGGCGGCCTAGCTTGACGGATAATGAAATAAGACTTATACTAATTCTAAAATCAAATCATAAGGAATGATTCTATATATGAAATCGCTAAATTTAACGACGCAGCGTAAAGCGGTTTATGATGTCGTCCGCAGTGCGAATGACCATCCGACTGCAGCGGAAGTAATGAATCGCCTTGTGGAACAGGGATATAATTTCGCATACGGCACAGTTTACAATTCGCTCAGGTACTTAACCGATAAGGAACTGATTCGCGAATTGAAGCTGGGCGAGGCCGCAAGCCGCTATGACGCCAAGCTTGATGATCACCAGCATATTTTGTGCGAGGTGTGCGGAAGGGTGGATGAAGTCATGTCGAAGGTTCCAGAGGAATGGACCGCTGAGGTAGCCAAGGAGACCGGATATGACGTGCATCATGCACATGTCGTATTTGGGGGGGTGTGCCAATCATGCAGGCAGAAGAAATAAAAGGAAGAGTGCAGGGCGGATCGGTGACCCTTTTCAGGCGTCCCGGACAAGAGCTTGCATACAATGATGAGCCGTTCGGCAATACTCAGCTTCAGCCTCAGGCATGTTCTGTTACGCAGCGCGTCATACTCGTTAGCCCTTTTCCGAGTGAAATATATGAGCTGGTAAGAGATTTGTCGGTAGGCTGCTTCGATGTCCTTGTATTCCATCATTTAGAGCAGGGCATCCGCAATGCTCCGTCTGCTGATCTGGTTATATTTGACCTGACGGCTTATCGCGGCAGTGAAGAGGCTGGAATGATCACTAATCTGATGCTTCGAGACCTCGAAAACGTGCCTTCACTCCTGCTGGTGAATAAAGCTATGCTGCCGCAAATGGATCAGAGCTTAATGCACCTAGAGCTCCTCGTCTGGCCATCCTCGCCCCACGAGATACTGTATCATGTTCAGCGGATTATTCGCACAAGCAATCACCGGCCGGCCGCTTCCGGCGCTTTGTCTGCAGCGGATACGGCTGCTGCCTATAAAGATCTTTGGATCGACCGCAAAAAGATGCAGGTGTACCGTGCCGGGACGGCGATCGACTTGACCAAGACCGAATATGAGCTGTTGATCAAATTGCTGGACCATGAAGGTAGCGTCCTGTCAAGGGAAGAGCTGCTGGCAGATGTGTGGGAGACCTCTTTTATGGGGGGGAGCAATGTGGTGGACGTGCATATCAAGAGCTTGCGGAAGAAGCTCGGCGACCGGGCGGCGAATCCGACTTATATCGCGACTGTCCGAGGGGTAGGGTATCGTTTGGCCGACTAGAAAGCCTGTTTAAAAACGCACTGATACTATTGTAAAAAAACAAACTAAACCGTTCGCTGTATCAGTTGAGCGGTTTTTTTGCGTTATTATTTAGAGGGAAATATGTGATTTATGTCGAATATAACAAGATAAAAGTTACATATAAAGTGGGTCAAATGGATTAATTCTATGAGGGAAAGGAACTGGATTAATGAAAAAGCGGGTAACGTTCTCATTGTTTATGGCTAGTGCCTTGATTGCCGTTGTACCTGTCGTATTGCTGCTGTTGATGGGGGATTCATTAAAATGGATCGCGATAGTAATATCTATTGTCTTTGCCCTGCTGGTCGCTATGCTTCTCGTTCGCAGCGTAACAGGGCCTCTTCAGCGGTTAAGCGAATCTATTCAAAGCATTAGCCGAGGCGACTTGTCGAAGAGAGTCGGCGGAGCTGATCGTAACGATGAAATTGGCATGGTGGCGAAACGGCTGCAGGAGGCGGTCGATAGCTGGAATGTCACGCTGACAGAGATGCGGCAGGCGTCCAACCAGGTCAACTTATCGGCGAATCAGTTGTCGGCCAGTGCCGACCAGACGACCAAAGCGATCGAGCATGTGACTTTGGCGATTCAAGAAGTAGCTTCGGGAAGCGAGCGGCAAACGCATAATATGAGCCACGGCGTAGAAGGTATCGAGGATATTTCAAGACAGGCTGAGGCAATTTCCAGCCATATTCAAGATGTGGCCGAGACGATGGAGCAGACGACAGCTGTGGCCGAGGAAGGAAATACGTCCGTAATCAGCGTCGTAGAGAAAATAGAGCACATCCACCAAACGGTTGATGAACTCGGCGCGGTCATTCAAACCTTAAGCGAGCATACCGAGAATATCGGTGGAATTGTTGGCGTCATTACAGGCATCGCTCAGCAGACGAATTTGCTTGCGTTGAACGCATCGATTGAAGCAGCCAGAGCTGGGGAGGAAGGCCGGGGATTTGCCGTCGTCGCTTCCGAGGTCCGGAAGCTTGCCGAAGGCTCAGAGACCTATGCCCATCAGATTGAAGAACTTATTGAAGGCATTCAGTCGGAAGTGCAGCGGGCGCTGGAGTCGATGGAGAACGCGAAGACGCGCGTAGAGGAAGGGATCGTTGCCGTCGACTTATCCGGCCGGAGCTTCTCTCGGATCCGCAGAGCCGTCCGGGGGTCGGCAGACAAAATCGAAGAGGTATCCAGCGCAGCACGGGAATTGACGATTGGTGCGGGGAAAGTATCGGAGACGATATCCGAAATCCGCAACATTACTGAAGAAGGTGCAGACAATGTCGGGACGATTTCCGCGGCCGCCGAGGAGCAGCTTGCCTCGATCCAGGAAATTGCGTCCTCCACGTCCCAACTGTCCTCGGTTGCCGGACGGCTGGAGGAAATGGTGGGCAAATTTAAATTGCGGAAATCCTAGATGCAATAGAGTATGACCATGGCTATGGCTATGGAATGCTGCCTCGCAGTCGTTCAAATGACAGCGCGGCAGCGTTTTTTGTGTCCAGAGAACATTTTGACCTGATGTGACTGATTCTTAAGTTGGATGCATAAATGCTTCATCTGGAATTCATTCTAACGAGAAAGATGCAATAGAACGATTTACTTAACCCCCGGTGTCGTTTAAGCTTATGGTAAACGAAGCTTCTGTTGAAGATAGCGAATACGGGGGTAGAGAAGTGGCTAGAAGATTAGAAGGTAAGCGAATTGCGTTGACCGGGCCTCGCCGCGCGGAGGAACTGGGGAAGCTGATCGAAAATATGGGTGGAATTCCGCTGTACCGCCCAGCGCAGGGAACTGTGTTTCTGGATGACGAGAAACTTCGCCAGGGGATTCAGACGTGGGTAAATCAACCGCCTGACTGGTCAATTTTTACGACGGGTATCGGGCTTAACGCCCTGTTCGAGATGGCCGGGGAGATGGGGCTGCTGGCTCCATTGCTGGACAACTTGTCTAAATCGCATATTGCCGCACGGGGATACAAAACGGTAAACGTTCTGAAGAAGCACGAGCTTGCGCCACATGCCCGCGACGACGACGGCAGTACGGATGGACTGATCCGTGAATTGGCAGCATATAATTTGAAGGAAGCTACGGTATTGCTGCAATTATACGGTGATCCAGCGCCAAAGCTGGTGGCCTGGCTGGAGCAGCAGGGGGCAGTTTGCACGGAAATATTGCCCTATCGTCATATTGCGCCGCCGGAGGAAGACTTGAGCCGCTTATTGCTGGACATTGTGGAGGGGCACGTCCATGCCGTATCCTTTACAAGCAGTCCGCAGGTAAGGTTCCTGCTTGAATATGCGGAGAAGCAAGGCCGCTTTGACGAGCTGATCTCTGCGCTGCGGGGGCCGGTCATCGCCGTTGCGGTGGGCAAAGTGACCGCCCAAGGATTGTATGAAGCGGGAATTCCCCGCGTGGTCGCTCCAAAGGAAGAACGAATGGGTAGCATGATTGTCGAACTGGCGCGTTATTTTGCCGGCGAGAGCGATCCCCTGCTGGCTAGCAAATAAGCCCTGACCTGCTGGGGATGGGAACTTTACGGACAGGAGGAGCAGTTCATGAATAAGAAGAGAGCACTGCTGATCGGAGATTATACTCATCCTAAATTTTATCCCCTGCAAGGGGTTGACCGGGAAATCACCCATATTTTGAATGACAGCTTTTCGGTGCAATGTACAGAGAACAACCATATGCTTGAGGAGAGCAACTTACAGTCGTTTGATCTTTGCATTTCCTATCATGATAGCTGGAGAGAGAAGCTGTCTTCCAAGCAGACGTCAGGTCTTCTGTCCTGCATCAGCGGCGGACGCGGACTGTTAGTTCTTCATAACGGCATTGTGCTGCAAAAAAAATACGAGATCGCGCAGCTCATTGGTGCCAGAAACGTATCGCACCCTTCCTTGCAAACATTGCAAATGCGTGTGACAGCGCCGGATCATGACATCATGCTTCACATTTCGCCCTTTGAAATTGAGGACGAGCCGTATCGATTCGAGTTCGATCCGTTTTGCGAAACGACGATTTTGCTCGAATACGAAATGGATGGGGAGTGGCACCCGGCGGCATGGGCGCATAGCTATGGGCTCGGCCGTGTAGTCTATCTGCTTCCGGGACGTGATCAGGCCGTGTTCCAGCACCCGGAATATCGCAAACTTGTGCTGCAGGCTGCGAAGTGGGCGGCAAGGTCGCCGGGTTAAGCGGGTTTAGGCCTTCAGGTTTCATGCTTCAGCTTTAGGCTTTGAGGCAGGGAGGTCTCTAGCTGTGAGAACTGTGAGAGCTGTAAGAAAGTAAGAGCTGAAAGAGCTAAAAGAACTAAAAGAGCTAAAAGAACTAAAAGAACTAAAAGAACTAAAAGAACTAAAAGAACTAAAAGAACTAAAAGAAGCTGCAAAAGCTGCAAAAGCTGCAAAAGCTGCAAAAGCTGCAAAAGCTGCAAAAGCGTCATGACTGGGACCGCAACAAGCTGCTGCAAATGGCCGGAACGCTGACTGGATGGCGGGTCCGGTCTTTTTTAAGCAAGCAACTGTAATATAAGCGAGAGGAACCTAGCGCTAAAGGCTAGCGGTTCAAGGCTAAAGGCAAGAGGTTAAATGTTTAATGTTAAAGGCGGTCTGTCTACTTAGAGAGTACGTCTTAAGGCAGGACTATTAAAGGACGAGGTGGATATATTTGACGACTTTCGATCAATGGGGCATTGCGCCTGAGCTTGTTCGGACATTACAAAGTTATGGCATCAGCACTCCGACGCCGGTACAGGAAGAGGCCATACCCGTGCTGCTTACAGGGGAGGATGCGATCGTCCAAGCGCAGACGGGAACGGGCAAGACGCTGGCTTTCTTGCTGCCGATCATGGACAAGCTGAGAGCGGACCGCCCTGATGCGCAGGCGCTGATCATTACGCCGACCCGGGAATTAGCCATCCAAATTACGGCGGAGGCACGCAAACTGGCTGCTGCCCGCGAGGGGATATCGGTTCTCGCTGCCTATGGAGGGCAAGATGTGGAGCGGCAGCTTCGTAAATTGCACAATGGCGCGCAGCTGGTCATCGGTACGCCGGGACGCTTGCTCGATCACTTGCGCCGGGGCTCGCTGGTGCTGGGCGCTGTGCGCATGCTTGTGCTCGACGAAGCGGACCAGATGCTGCACATGGGCTTCCTGGCCGAGGTAGAGTCGATTATTCGCATGGTTCCGAAGAGCCGCCAGACGATGCTGTTCTCTGCGACGATGCCGGATAACGTAAAGCGGCTTGCCCGGTCATATATGGTGCGGCCGCAGGATATCCGGATCGCGGAAACCTCCCGCGTCACACTGGATAGCATCCGGCAAATTTTAGTGGAATGCACCGATCGGGGCAAGCAGGGGGCATTGATCGAGCTTATTCGCACCCATCGACCTTATTTGGCGGTTATTTTCTGCCGAACGAAGCGGCGGGCCAGCAAGCTGAACGAAGCTTTGCAGGAGGCCGGCTTTGCCTCTGACGAACTGCACGGTGATTTATCCCAATCTAAACGGGAGCAGGTGATGCGCGCGTTCCGCGAGGCGAAGCTGGAACTGCTCGTCGCCACTGATGTAGCGGCCAGAGGGATCGATGTTGAAGGCGTAACCCATGTGTTTAACTATGATATTCCCCAGGACGTGGACAGCTACATTCACCGGATCGGCCGTACGGGCCGGGCCGGCGGGAAAGGGGTTGCGATAACTTTTGCTTCTCCAAGGGATATCGATGCGCTCCGTCATATCGAGCGGGGCATTTCGATGAAGCTAGAGCGGCACCGCCAGGAGAAAAGCGAGACAGCAGCCTCTATGAGCCGGGATACAGCAGGCAAACGGGAATCCAGGGATTCCGCCGGGAAAGGGAGAAGGCCTGAGGGCAGAAAACAGGCAGGCGGAGAAGTGGGCGGAAGAGTAGGCAGAGAAGCGTCTGGAAGAGCAGGTGGAAGAGCGCGCGGAGAAACAGGCGAAGGGCGCCGCGGCCAAGGCAGCGGGAAGGGCAATCGTGAACGTCATACCTCCCCGTTCGGCCGGGGCAGAGGCGGCAAGCCGTCCAACGCAAGAAGCGGACATGCCTCCCGCAGCGAAGGCGGCGGCCGTCGCAGCGGAACAGAACGCGGAGGGCGCCGGGGACGTTAGCCGGATGCAGCCGGATTGAAGTTAAACGCAACATAATGCGGTTAAAATACGTTTTAAAGATTAGAAATCATGTTTCATCCTTTAGGAGAAGAGGGTCAGGGGGAGAGAGTAAGGTGAATGATCGAAACATATCGATAGAAATACTGCGCGGGAGTTGTGCTGGGCGAAAGCATCCGTTTAAGCTATCGGCGGTTGTGTTGATTTGCATATTGTTGGCTGTCGCCATGACGGCTTGCGGCAAGGAGAATTCACCGCAGCCGGATAATTCATCGCAGCCGGATAATTCGGCTGCAGTGTCCGAGCCGGGAGCTAACCCGTCGAATAGCGGGAACGAGGAACAAGGTGATCCAGCAGGGGAAAATACGAGTCAGAACACCGGACCGGATGCGGAGCAGGCGCCTGCGGCTAAAGATCCGCAGGAAGGCTCCTCAGTGGCAGACAAGGCTGCTGCCGCCGACCCTCACAGTATTGCCGTGCTTGTCAATAAAGAGCTGGCTCTGCCCGAAGATTATAAGCCTTCCGATCTGGTCTATCCGGATGTCCGGTTTACATTTAAGGAGAAGATCGAGAAGCGGATGATGCGCAGCGAAGCTGCCGAGGCGCTGGAGGAGATGTTCGCTGGAGCCGAGCAGGACGGCATTTATTTGGCTGGCGTATCAGCCTATCGGTCCCACAGTACGCAAAGATCTTTGTTCAACCGCTATGTAGAGAGGGACGGAGAAGAGAAAGCGAAGACGTACAGTGCGGTTCCGGGGCATAGCGAGCATGAGACCGGGCTTGCGATCGACGTCTCAGGAAGCGATGGAAAGTGCGCCGCAGAGGATTGCTTCGGAGGGACGAAGGAGGCGGAGTGGCTTGCCCAGCATTCCGCGGAATACGGTTTTATCATTCGTTATCCCGAAGGAAAAGAAGCGATCACAGGCTACAAGTATGAGCCTTGGCATCTGCGCTATGTCGGAAAGGAAATCGCCGCGGATATTTTTGAACGGGACATTACCTTGGAGGAATATTACGATGCTGTCCCGGTATCCGGAACTCCTAAAAGTTAAGCTTTTGACGACCGGATTTATGATTCATCCCGCTGCCGGACGGGTTATGTAGTAACGAACTCCAACTAAACTTTAAGGAGGCGTATGGACATGTCCGAGCATAACCATGTAGTCAACAAAGAAGGCGAGCTGGCGCTGAATAAGGTGGATGATGTGCTTAAGCGTATGGACGGGGAGCGGAAGGAAGATATCCTCGAAAATTTCAATGCCTTTAAACGTTATTTGGGCGAGCGGATCGAGCTGGCTCAAGGTATAGGGCTTAGCGAAGAGACGTTAGCGAAGACAGCGGAGAAGATCGGCGATTACCTTGCAGCTAACGAGGAGCCGCGTAACCGGGAAGAGAAGCTGCTGAAAGAGCTGTGGAATGCCGGGGAGCAGGAGCATCGCCATGCTTTGGCCCATATCCTGGTAAGGCTTGCTAAAACGACGCAATAAGATCGATTGATGTTTGCTGAAGGTGGTTTCCTTAGGGAAATCACCTTTTTCTATTGACAAATGATAATGATTATCAGTATCTTTAAAACAGAAGGTTTTTGTTAGATAATGGTCGCATTGTGTTCATATAAATATTTAATAAGTCGTTTGCGGAAAGGGAGATTGTTATGGTCGCACTAAATACATCTCATTTGAATATTGCTTATGGAGACCGTCTCATTGTAGAAGATTTGAATATCAGCATTCCTAAAGGGAAAATCACCGCTCTTGTCGGCGCGAATGGCTCCGGGAAATCGACGGTTCTGAAAACGATGGCCCGTATTCTTCAGCCGAAGGACGGAGCGGTGCTGTTGAACGGGAAATCCATTCATAAGCAATCCACCCGAGAAGTGGCTAAGCAGCTGGCCATTCTGCCCCAGAACCCGACCGCACCCGACGGGCTTACGGTTTACGAGCTTGTGTCGTACGGCCGTTTTCCGCACCAGAAAGGATTCGGAAGCCTGAAGTCCGAGGACCGGAAAATCGTGGATTGGGCAATAGATGCCACCGCAATGAATGAGTTCGCGGACCGGGCGCTCGAGCAGTTGTCTGGAGGACAGCGGCAGCGGGCCTGGATCGCCATGGCGTTGGCTCAGGAGACGGACATTCTATTTCTGGATGAGCCGACGACCTTCCTGGATATGGCGCATCAGTTGGAGGTGCTGCAGCTGCTGGAGCAGTTGAATGCGGAATCCAGTCGGACCATCGTCATGGTTGTGCATGACTTGAACCATGCCGCAAGGTATGCTCATCATATGATCGCCATCAAGAAAGGGCAGGCTATCGCGGAAGGAGCGCCGGCCGAAGTGGTCACTTCTTCCGTCCTGCGCGAAGTATTCGGCATTGAGGCGGATATCGTAACGGATCCGCGAAGCGGAGTGCCTCTTTGTCTTCCATATGAGCTTTACCGTGTAGCGGAGAGTAGGGGACAGCTTCCGAACAACAGCGTACTGACAGGTGCCGTTGATAAGGTGGCCGCCCTAAGATAGTCGCAGAAGCGTTAGGAGACACGGTGGGAAGCAGAAGCATGGAGTGAAGCTGAGGCACAGAGTGAAAGCAGGAGGATCATATGCAGCGATTGGCCATCGACTATCAATTCCTAGAAGAGCAATGTTATATAGTTCGTGAACGCAGAGAACAGGCAATATATACAATCGAGGGAGAGGAACTGCTCGATCGGCTGCGGACCGAGCAGTTTTTGGTTCGGTATCAATCCGAGATCAAAGGGCTCGATATTCAGGTCGCAGCGACTTATTTCGTGGCCAGTTGGCGTGTTCTTTGCACGGCGCTGCATTATATGGCGTCATTGACGCTCACCCGGTTAAATTTCCAATTGGACAATCTGACACTGCAGATCGTTCCGGTGCATCAATTTCCGATGGTCTTCTTCGTGCTGCGGGACGATTCGGAGTCCGCGTGGCCGGCAGTAGCTGATAAGGCCGTTGAAGCTGGCGAGTCTGGTGAAGCTGGCGAGGCCGATGGCTGGCAGGAGCAGCAATTAGGGAGCTTCTATAAGGAGACCTTGCAGCCGGTGATGGAATCGGTAGCCGGTGTGTCCAAGCTGCCGGTGACGCAGCTCTGGGGGCAGCTGCCTCTCGGAATTGCTTATTATATCAAGCAACTGGCGAATAGGCTGGACACAGCAGAGCAGCGGGAACGGTTATGGGCGGATCATGAATCCGTCAAGGAAATGTCTGCTGAATGGTTTGGCGTCAAGCGCAATCCGTTTACGATTAAGGAAATTCTGGTGGATAATCCTTATTCGCCTGGCGAGAAGACGCCCTTGAAGCCAACCTGCTGTCTTGCGTATCGCACTAAGACCGATATAGGCTACTGCTACGCCTGCCCTAAGCTGACGAAGCAGCAGAGGGAAGAGAAGCGGATAGAGCTAATGCAAAGGCAATTGGAATCCAGCAACAAATAAGCCGCCCGAATTGACCTTTTTAGGTCGCTTTAACAGGCGGCTTTTTGTTGAAGATTAGCCGATTACTTTAGCGACTGCAAAGCCTGGACGAGCGGGGTTTCCCCCGTCATCAAGTTAAAGGCGGTATGCTCCGTCTCAGGTAGTTTTAAGGCAAGAACCGCCGCTTCGGCCACATCGTTTCGGGAAATGAATCCCGAATAGGTGAACCCCTCGCGGATCGATACTTTGCCTAAAGGCAAATCATCGGTCAGACCCCCCGGACGTATAATCGTATGGCATAAAATACTGTCTTCCAGCACTTTTTCAGCCCGGCGCTTAGCTAATAAATACGGCTTCAAAATTTTCGGCATGCGTTCCGGCTCCAGCGTTCCCATCGAGCTGATCAGAATGAAGCGCTTAACGCCGAGCAAGGCGGATTGCTCGATCAAACGAACGGTTCCGAGGTGGTCAATTTCTTCCGGATCGCCCTTATCTCCCGCGCCGACCGCGCAAATAACGGCGTCCGCCCCATCGATCCCTTCCGAGAACACCGTCCTCAAATCACCGATGTATGGCTTTGCCCCCGATTCCTGCAAGTTATCCCGCTGCAATTCATTGCGTACCAGCCCCCTGACTTCATAATTTTCTCTCTGGAGCTTTCTAATAATATGACGGCCTGTTCTTCCGTGCGCTCCCGCTACAAAAACAGTATACATGGGCAGCCCTCCGGTGCTAGATGATGTTAGTAATATCCTTAATTTGTAGGGATAATTATCATTACCCTAACAAAAATTTTCATAACCCCTTGCAATGTGAAAAAGATCACACTATAATAAGAGTCACAAGGTGAATGTTTTCACAACATTTTATTTTTATAAGTGATATATTTCACAATAAACACCCCGATTTTTGAACAATATATAACATCGGGCCATTATAAGGAGGAAGAAATCATGAGAGTAGCAGTTATTGGATGTACACATGCGGGGACGGCGGCTATTGTAAATACAGCAAAACTATACCCTAAGGCGGAGATTACCGTATATGAGCGCAATGACAATATTTCCTTCCTGTCGTGTGGGATCGCTTTATATGTCGGCGGCGTGGTAAAGGATCCTCAGGGATTGTTCTATTCATCGCCCGGTCAGCTGGCAGAGCTTGGCGTAAAGACGAAAATGCTTCATGAAGTGACCGCCGTGGACACGGACCGGAAGCAGTTAACAGCACGAAATCTGCAGACTGGAGAAGAATTTACGGACCATTTCGACAAGCTGATCGTAACGACGGGATCGTGGCCTGTCGTGCCCCGATTCCCAGGAATTGAGTTGGATAACATTATTTTGTCCAAAAACTTCAATCATTCCAATATGATCATTGAGAAAGGGAAGGAAGCGCAAAATATCGTCGTTGTCGGCGCAGGCTACATCGGCATTGAGCTCGTCGAAGCCTTCCAAATGAACGGCAAAAATGTGACGCTGATTGACGCGGAAGAACGGGTCTTAAGCAAATATCTCGATGCGGAGTACACCGATGTCATCGAGGATACGCTGCGCGAGCGCGGAATAGTCCTGGCGCTTGGCGAGAAGGTCGTGAGCTTTGAAGGAAGGGCGGGCAGGGTGAATACCGTTATAACCGATCATGGCCGGTATGCCGCGGACGTCGTCATTCTCTGCATCGGCTTTAAGCCGAATACGGAGCTGCTGAAAGGCCAGGTCGATATGCTGGATAACGGGGCGATTATCGTTGACGAGTATATGCAAACGAGCAAACGAGACGTATTCGCAGCAGGCGACAGCTGCGCGGTATATTATAATCCGCTTAAAAACCATGCCTATATTCCGCTTGCCACCAATGCCGTACGCATGGGGACGTTAGCCGCGCGCAACCTGGTATCGCCGACGGTGAAATACCTCGGCACTCAAGGGACCTCGGGTATCAAGATTTACGAGGATAACATTGCGGCAACCGGGCTGACAGAGTCTGCAGCTATAGAGGCCGGGCTTGAAGCAGACTCGGTACTGGTGACAGACAGCTATCGGCCGGAATTCATGCCGACCCATGAGAAGGTTACGCTGAAGCTCGTATATGAGCAAGGAACAAGACGCATTCTCGGCGCGCAAATCATGTCCAAGGTGGATTTGACGCAAGCGATCAATACGATCTCCGTCTGCATCCAGAACGATATGAAAATGGAGGAGCTTGCATTCGTCGATTTCTTTTTCCAGCCGCATTTTAACAAGCCATGGAATTTCTTGAACAGTGCCGGATTGCAGGCCCTGCCTGAAGTGCGGGCAGAGGAAATCGTCCACGTTTAATTGCTGCAAGAGACAAGACGCAAACAGGATACAGGACGGACGAAAGAGACAAGACGTGGACTCTATAATTATCAAGTATCGCGGATGCTGCCGCTAATTATGGTGATATGGCCACTGCCGGGGAAGCAGCTTCCCTGTGCGGTGGCTTCTTCGTATCTATAGTGACTAATGTTACATTGCCGGCAAGCCAAGGCACGATACAATGAGGATAAAATAGAGAAAGATTATTGCATCAAGAGGAGATGATAACCATGGCTTATTACAAACCGCCGCAAATTGCGGAAATAACCGTGGATACGGGAGTCCAGAAGGCGCGCAATCCGCTGCTGACTGTAATGATATTAGGATTTCTCGGCGGGGCTTTTATCGCGCTTGGATTTCTGCTCGATATACGGGTGATCAGCAACGCGCCGCAGGAATGGGGGAGCATCGTTAATTTCATCGGTGCCGCCGTTTTCCCGATCGGTCTGATTCTCGTCCTGCTTGCTGGCGGCGAGCTGTTGACGGGCAACATGATGGCCGTGCCGCTCGCACGGATGGCCAAGCGTATCACGACGCTGGAAATGCTGAAAAATATCGTACTGATTACGATCGCCAACTTTCTAGGTGCTGTCTTTGTAGCTTATTTTTTCGGGCATATCGTCGGGCTGACGGCCAGCGGTCCTTATCTCGATAAATTGATCGCGATGGCCGGACATAAGCTGGATGACAGCTTCCTGCAGGCGTTCGTATCCGGGATCGGCTGTAACTGGCTCGTTGCGCTTGCCGTATGGCTCTCCTACGGCGCCGATAATATGAGCGGCAAAATCCTCGGCATCTGGTTCCCGACGATGGCCTTTGTCGCCATCGGCTTTCAGCACGTTGTCGCCAATATGTTCCTCATACCTGCAGCAATATTCGAGGGTTATTTCTCTTGGGGAGACTATATCCGAAATTTTGTGCCCGTCTGGCTCGGCAATTTGACCGGTGGCGCCCTGTTTGTCGCAGGCGCATACTGGATGGCTTATTTGAAGGACAGAAATCCGAAAGCTGTGCAGCAGTCCGCAGAGCGTGCATCCGTTCCCGTAAGCAAGCACGCATAACAAGTACGCATAATTAATAACTGAAAAACGAATCAGCCTGTTGATTACTCAACAGGCTGATTTTTTCATGTATTCAAACTGGAAATCGTTGTAGTCAAATTATTTCATGATCAGTCAAATCTGTTGCTATGAGCTGAAATCCTGAAGTGATTAAATAAGATCCAGAGCATATATAGGGAGGGCGAACACGAGTGCAACCGTGGAAGAAGTGGCGCTGGCGCTCGGCTATGATAATAGGAGCTATTTCGTTAAGCTGTTCAAAAAGTATTATGGCGTGTCGCCAAGCCGGTTGATTTAAGGTTTCAGTAGAATGTCCTGTCGCCAAACAGATTGATTTAAGGTTTCAGTAGACACCGGTCCGTCTTTTTCCTAAGATTATGACATTAGGAAGACATGAGGATAGGGGATGTTTACATGGTCCGAGAGGAGAACGGAATATTTCCGGCTGTATGTCCATTGGATTGTCCGGACACTTGCGGCCTGTTACTGCATAAAGAAGACGGAAAGATCGTAAAGGTGACGGGGAACCCCGAGCATCCGATCACGAAAGGCGCGATTTGCAATAAAGTTCGCAACATGACGGAGCGGGTATACCATCCCGAGCGCATTCTTTACCCGCTGCGGCGGACGGGAGCCAAGGGTGAGGGGAATTTCGAACGGATTACTTGGGATGAGGCCATTGGCGAAATTGCCGGGAAATTTACGGAATTGATTCGCGATTTCGGCTCCGAAAGCATTATGCCCTACAGCTTCTACGGCAATATGGGAGCGCTAAGCGTAGATGGCATGGACCGCCGTTTCTTTCACCGGCTTGGCTCAACCCGGCTGGACCAGGGCATCTGCAATGCCGCTGGCAACGCAGGCTGGAAGTATACGATGGGATTCATGGGCGGAACAAGCCCGGAAGAGACCGCCAAAGCCAAGCTGTTCATCGTATGGGGACAGAACACGATCAGCACGAATATGCACGCCTGGTCCATTATGGAGAAGGCGCGCAAGCAAGGGGCGAAGCTGGTCGTTATTGATGTGCACCGGAATCGGACCGGCGACCGGGCGGACTGGTTCATTCCGCTCCATCCAGGAACGGACTCGGCTCTGGCGCTTGGCTTGATGCATGTCCTGTTCGACCGCGGCCTGGTGAATGAGGAGTTTATAGAGAAATATACCGTGGGCCATAACGAACTGCGCGAGCATGTGAAGCAGTATACACCGGACAAGGTGGCAGCTATTACTGGGGTGCCGGTGGAGGATATCGTCAAGCTGGCCGTGATGTACGGGGAGACATCCCCGGCGTTCATACAAATCGGCAACGGGCTGCAGCATCACGATAACGGCGGCATGAACATCCGGGCAATCGTCTGTCTTCCGGCCTTGACGGGCCAGTGGCTTGTCGAGGGAGGCGGCGCCATTAAATCGAATGGCGATTATTCCAAATTCAATGGAGCCGCCTTGGCGCGTCCCGACCTCCGGCAGAATCCGAATGCCCGCATCGTCAGCATGAATCAGCTTGGAGAGACGCTGCTGTCCCTCGATCCGCCGATCCGGGGCATGTTCGTCTACTGCGCCAATCCGGCCGTGGTAGCCCCGGATACGGACAAGGTGGAACGAGGCTTGCGGCGCGAGAATTTGTTCACGGTTGTGCACGATCTGTTCATGACTGATACGGCTCGATATGCAGATATTATCCTGCCGGCCACATCAACCTTTGAGAATATGGACGTGTACCGGTCTTACTGGCATCACTACGTCCAGCTTCAGGAGCCGGTCATTTCCCCGCAGGGCGAGAGCAAGAGCAACATGGAGGTCTTCAAGCTGCTTGCGCAGGCGATGGGGTTCACGGAGGAGGCTTTCCAAGATTCAGAAGAGGATATGATTCGTCAGGCGCTAGATCACCCGGCAAATCCGTATATTGAGCATGTTACGCTGGAAGGTTTGAAGGAGCATCGCTTCCTCAAGCTGAACATGGAGCATCAGGGCCGTTATCTCGAGACGCTTACTACCCCTTCCGGCAAAATCGAGCTGTATTCGCAGCGCATGGCCGAGGCCGGACTTCCGCCGCTGCCGACTTACGTTCCGCTTGTGGAAGGCTACGACGGCAAACGGCGGCCAGGTAAAGGCTCCCGCTATCCGCTCATGTTCATTTCGCCGCCGAACCACAGTTTCCTCAACTCCACCTTCGCCAATGTGGAGAAGCTGGCAGTGCTGGAGAAGCAGCCGACGCTGCAAATTCATCCGGAGGATGCGATGGCGCGGGGAATAGCGGACGGGGACCAGGTCCTCGTGTGGAACGATCGCGGGCAGTTCGAAGTAACGGCGGCGGTGACGGATAAAATGCTGCCAGGCACCGTTGTCAGCCAGGGGCTGTGGTGGGAACAGGAAGGCAAGCGCCAGCGTGCGAACGCACTTACACCGGAGCGCCTTGCCGATATGGGGAGCGGAGCGACCTTTTTCTCGACTATTGTCGAGGTAAAGCGTCAACGGAAGTGCTTGCCGAATCAGTAGTATTCCGCGATACTAAAAAATGACTATTGAAATGAGCTATTGATAAGTGAATTCAATTCCGGGGCCACGTTCGTCCATTTTAGCGTTTGCTGGTTCAAGTATTAAAGTGTTTCTCTGATCGCTGTTGCTTCAAGATTTCTTGAATGATATAGGTTCGTAATCATATTTTCTTAGAGGTAAAGGTTCTGGGAGGGATCTAGCACAAAGGCGACCACAAAGTCGACTACAAAGTCGACTACAAGGACGATCATAAGGATGGCCACAAGGGTGAACATAGGACGAGCACAAGGGTGAACATAGGACGAGCACAAGGGTGACCACAGGACAAGCATAGGACGAGCATGGGGGTGACCACAGGACGGTCATTAGAACGAGCAAAAGGAAGACTACAGGACGATCAGAAGGACGAGCACAAGCTTATGTCCCCAATGTGGCTTTCTTACACCAAGCTGGGTTGTACACTAAATGGAATTCATGTATCTAATTATGCACCAAACGAATGTATCCGGGGATTAGATGGATTTTATGTACTTAAAATCAAGTATTCAGCCCAGGATTGGTAATTCCCGTTCTTCTAACGACACGAAATCCATTTAAATCTACTTTCCCTTCTTTGCGGCAGAAATTAACTACTATAAATCCATTTATATAGGTTGAAAACTATTACATATGGATGTAGGGCATGTACGTAAAATGATCCTACGGCCGCTGTTGCTCCCGGATTTCTTGGATGACATAGCTTCTTTAGTTTATCTTGCATAGATTTTATTTTTTTTTGTATAGTTACTTACTTTTTTGTAAATCGCTTATTTCTTGCATAAATACTTACTCCTTGAATAGCTACTTGCTTCTTGTATAGATACATGCTTCTTGAATAGTTACTCATTTCTTATATAGTTACTTATTTCTCCTATAGTTACTTATTTCTTGTATAGATAATTATTTTTGTGTATAGGAAAAGCCCGTGAGGGCTTTTTCCTCTTCATGCAGATGGTGGGCGATAACGAATGAAGTTTTTGGAGCAGTACCCTAAAGAAGTAAAAGGTTTTTTAATCGCGAGTCTTGTCAATTCCGCGGGCGGGTCGCTTATGTGGCCGCTCGTGTCCATGTATGTGTTTGATGAGCTGGGCCGCAGCATGGCGGACGCCGGTTTCGTCATTTTGATCCAATCGGTCGGGGGCATCGCCGGACAGCTTCTCGGAGGCGGGCTGTATCACAAAATCGGCGTCAAAAAGTTGATCGTCGGCTCCCTGATCCTGAATGCGCTCGGATTGTTTACACTGTCTTTCATCAGCAGCTACTGGCTGTTGTTCGTGGCAATGATGGGCTTCATCGGTTTCTGCAATGCCGTGTCGCTTCCGGCAATCCAGGCGTTTATCGGCTTTCGGTTTGCTGATCGGCGCGGAGAGCTGTTCAATGTCATTTATGTAGCCAACAATATTGGAGTGGCCGCAGGTACGGCGATGAGCGGATTTTTGGCTGAATTTTCGTATCATTTGAGCTTTATACTGAACGGGGTAACCTCAGCAGGCTTCGCACTGTTCTTCTTCGCGTATTTGTCACGAGTTGACGGCGTCGGTTCTGAGGCCGCAGTGAGGTTGAAGAAGGGAGCTCCACCCGAAGGCAAGGGGATGGGGCTGCTGCTTGGGAATACGCGCATTTATCTCTATATGGGACTGGGCTCGTTGTTTCTCTGGTTCGGCAACTCGATATGGAACACCGGGGTGTCCCCGTACATTATTTCCGAAGGGATGTCCAAAACCGCTTACGGCTATTTATGGACGTTGAACGGCATATTGATCTTCGTCGCTCAACCGTTGACGTCAGCGATCAAGCGGTTGTTTGCCCGCACGGAAAATGTCCAGATGACGATTAGCGCCATGTTCTACCTGTCGGCATACGCCGTCATCGTCATCATGAACAATTATCCGGGCATGGTGCTGGCGATGGTGCTGGCCACACTTGGAGAAATGCTGATATCCCCCGCGATCCCTTCGTTTATCGCCGAGCGGTGCGGTAAGGAGGCTCCGTTCTATATCGGGCTTGTAGGCGGATTGGGTGCTGCAGGGAGGGTGATCGGCCCGTATATTATGGGATCGATGTATGATGGCGGCGGTCTTCCACCGGTTGCATGGTTGGCTGCCGGGACTGCGGTGCTGTCTATCAGCTTCTTCTTCGTCCACTCCCGGATGAACCGGATGCAGACTCGGGTAAAGGAGACGATCTAACCATGTTATATGGTGCGTCCACTGTAATGGTATAATAGAACCAAATAGAACCAGATAGAACCAGCAAATTATTACTGGGACGAGTGAAGGGATGGCGGCAAAAATGTCGTATGAACGATACAACCCTCATGGATCGATCAACGCCGATGGATTAATCACCCCTGATGAATCAATCATCGCTGATGTACCAATCAGCCCTGATGAACCAATCATCGCTGATGAGCCAATCCACCCTGAAGGGTTGGACAACCCTAATGAATCAAACTATCCTAATGAATCAAACCGTCCTAATGAACGAGTCAATCCTGATGGATTAAATCCTGCTGGGTTAATCAATCCTAATGAACCAAATAACCCTGACGGATCAAACAGGCTTCATGAACGAGCGATATGGGTAAGGCTGTCGGACCTGAGGGATGCAAGCAGGCTGATGGAGCTTGATGCGCTGGTGTGGGATAGCAGAACAAGTCCTTCTTCCATGTCGTGGACTTCCCGGGAGAAGTTTTTACAGCATTGCCCGCCGGGCCGACAACTTGTTGCCGGGGTAGAGGATGAGCTGTGCGGGTATTTGGGCTTTGCCTCGCCGACCGCCATGTCGTGCCACCAGCATGTATATGATATCCATATAGCGGTCCATCCTGCCTACCAGGGCCAGGGGCTCGGACGCGAGCTGATGGAAGCGATGAAACAGCTGGCAGCCGAACAAGGAATCAGGAAACTGTCCCTGCGGGTGCTCAGCACGAACCCTCGGGCCATCGCATTCTATGAAAGCTGCGGCTTTAAGCCGCAGGGCAGGCTGGTTGCGGAGTACTATATCGATGGGCAGTATGTGGATGATATTTTGATGTGGTACCCGATAACACCATGTCTGTAATTATTTTAGCTGTCTCCGGCTGGTCAGACGTAGTACTTCTGCCATTGAACTATTACGAAGTTATCGGTATATTTATAAGAAGAAAAATCGGGAAAACATCCGGCTCAACAAGCCCTCTCTAGGGCATTAATGTAGAAGTATTATGACAAAGGAAAGGTTGATATGCGTGGAAGTTAACAACAGGAACAGTACCCCTCCAAACTTTATCAAAAATATTATTACCGAGGATTTGCAAAACGGTAAAGTGAAAGAGATCGTCACGCGCTTTCCGCCGGAGCCTAACGGTTACTTGCATATCGGGCATGCCAAGGCGATCTGGATTAACTTCACGATCGCCGATGAATTCGGCGGCCGCACGCATCTGCGCTTTGACGATACGAACCCCGTCAAGGAGGACGTAGAGTACGTCAACTCGATCAAGGAAGACGTGAAATGGCTTGGCTTCGATTGGGAAGAGCTGCATTTTGCTTCGGATTATTTCGAAGAGATGTATGAGCGGGCGATCGTACTGATCAAGAAAGGCAAAGCCTATGTCGACGACCAAAGCCCGGAGGAGATTCGCGCGACCCGCGGAACGCTGACCGAGCCGGGGCAAAACAGCCCCTACCGCGACCGTTCCGTGGAGGAGAACCTCGATCTATTCGCCCGGATGCGTGCGGGAGAATTCAAGGACGGCGAGAAGGTGCTGCGCGCCAAAATCGACATGGCCTCCCCGAACATCAATCTGCGGGATCCAGTCATTTACCGTATTCTCCATGCTTCTCATCACAACACGGGAGACAAGTGGTGCATCTATCCGATGTATACCTACGCGCATCCGCTGGAGGACGCGGTCGAGGGTATCACCCACTCGCTCTGCACGACGGAGTTTGAAGATCAACGCCCGTTCTACGACTGGGTCATCGAAGAGACGGAAATGCCAAGCGTTCCGCGCCAGTATGAATTTGGACGCTTGAATCTGACCCAGACGGTAACGAGCAAGCGCAAGCTGAAGCTGCTGGTCGACGAAGGCATCGTAGACGGCTGGGACGACCCGAGAATGCCGACGATATCCGGTCTGCGCCGTCGCGGCGTAACGCCGGAAGCGATCAAGGCTTTCGTGTTCGAAGCGGGCATATCCAAGGCGTACGGGGAAATCGATCTGAAGATGCTCGATCATTTCATCCGCGAGGATTTGAAGCTAAAGGCGCCTAGGACGATGGCCGTCCTTGATCCGCTTAAAGTCGTGATCACGAACTATCCTGAGGGACAAAGCGAGCTGCTGGAGGCCGAGAACAACATTGAGAATATGGAGATGGGAAATCGTCAAATTCCTTTCTCGCGTGAAATTTATATTGAACGTGAAGACTTTATGGAGAACCCGCCGAGTAAATATTTCCGGTTGTTCCCGGGGAACGAAGTTCGGCTAAAGCACGCTTACTTTATTAAATGCCATGACGTAATCAAAGATTCGGAAGGCAACGTGCTCGAAATTCATTGTACTTATGACCCGGAAACGAAGAGCGGCAGCGGCTTCACCGGCCGGAAGGTAAAGGGCACTATCCATTGGGTGGACGCCTCACAAGCTGTCCCTGCTGAGTTCAGGCTGTATGAACCGCTCATTCGCGAGCAAGGGCCGGAAGATCCTGCCGAACTTGAGAGTGAGATTGAAGAGGAGGGGAAAGAAGGAGTAGAAGAGAAGACCTTTATGGATTTTCTGAATCCCGATTCCTTGAAAATCGTCCATGGTTTTGTGGAGCCTGGAATGAAGGACGTTCAACCGCAGGATAAATTCCAATTTTTCCGCCACGGCTATTTTAACGTGGACTCCAAATATTCCAAACCTGGACATCCGGTATTTAATCTGATTGTCTCCTTGAAGAGTTCTTTCCAGCTGCCGGATAAGAAGTAACCCGGACCCAGGATTTGTAAAAAATAACCACCCGCATAAGAGACCCGCTTTAAGCCTCGCTCAAAGCGGGTCTTTGCGTTAAGCAGCAGTATATATGTGCGTTGGATTTACGATGAATTAGCGGAATCTGTGTCCGTTAGCTCATCAGAAACAACAATAAGGAGGGAATAGCTAATAGCGAGACCTCTTAAATGGATTTACTGAACTTGCAAATTTTTTCAAAAATTGTTTTTAAAAGCTGCCATTTTAGGAAATAGTATAACGTAACAAGATATAATTTAAATTAGATTTCCCGATAGGAGGATTTAACGTGAAAACATTAGATACGATTGCTCTTACACTGCTTATTATTGGCGGCATTAACTGGTTGCTGGTTGGATTGTTCCAGTATGACCTGGTAGCCTCGATCTTTGGCGGTCAAACGAGTTCAGGGGCCCGGATTATTTATGCGATCGTGGGAATTTGCGCTCTGTACTGCATTAAATTTTTCGGTGGCACGGCCGTGGATAATAATAGGGCGACTCGTTAATACGAGTAATGCCTACCCGGAACCTATTCACTTCTTGGCAAAACTTGAACCATGTCTGCACAAAAGAAAGCTGCCCCAGATTCATCAAAGGATGATCTCTGCCAGGGCAGCTTCTTTCTTTTGAAAAATTGCTAAGCCAATTTCTGAGCTGATACTGAGCCAATGCTAAGCCAATGCTGAATCAATTCAATACTACACTAATCAATGCTAAACCAGTCAAAGCCAAGCCATACTTAGCCCATAGACAATCGGAGATGTCAGATAAGTTGTCTCTAACGCATCTATCCAAAGGTAACGCAATTAATTCAAACTATACAACGCAACTAATCCAAAACTATACAGTAACGTAACTAACCTAAAATACGGTGACGTATTTGATCCAAAAACTAAACGCTGGAACGCTCAATAAGCTTAAAACCGAGCTCTTGGATGGTCGTGCTGTCAGTTTGCTCGCTAATATGCCTGTAGATGATGCGGAAGGCCTCCGCACCGATTTCGTTTAGCCGGTTATCGATTGTGGTAATGCCGAGAAGTTTGGAAATCGGCTGGTTATCGAGGCCGATCAAGGCAAGATCGTCTGGAATCTGTACGCCTTGTTTTTGCGCGGCAATCGTTAACCCGGCGGCAACCTGATCTCCGGTGACGAGGAGTGCGGTCGGCGGATCATCCATGGATATGATCTTATTCAGTAGCACAGCGCCATCCTCAAGGTGAAGACAGTTGTCGAAGATCCAGGCTTCGCGGCCCTCGCCTCCAAGGGAAGCCAGCGTTTCCAGGTAAGCCTTATGGCGGGTGGCGCTGCTGGCGCTATTTCTGCGGTTCACTGTGTAGCCGATGCGGCGATGCCCCTTACTCCACAAATAGATGAGTGCTTTTTGGAAGGAGGCGTAATGATCGAAATATACGCAGGACAAGGGGCGTCCGCGCACTTCCTCGCAAAGCGTAATGGGGCCATATGCGGCATACTTCTCGATCTGATTCAAGGAAAGCGAACGCGAGATGATGATAAGCCCATCAACAATCTTATCCCTCAGCATATGCAGTGCCTTCCGTTCCTCATGTGTACGATAGCCCGTCTGGCATAACATTAACTGGTAGTTCACCTGAAGCGCCTGCTGCCCGATCCCTTCCACGACTTTGCCAAAGTAGGCATTATTGATCTGGGGAAGAATAACGCCTATCGTTTGCGTCGCTCCTTTCACAAGATGGACGGCATTCATGTTCCTTGTGTACTGCAGGCGCTCAATCGCTTTGTATACGGCCTGGCGTTTGTCTTCCCGTACATACGGATGCCCGTTCAGCACCCGGGATACCGTGCTTACCGACACACCGGCAGCTTCGGCCAGCTGTTTAATATTTGGCATGGCGGGCAGCTCTCCTTCTTGCAAAAAATTTGATCTGAAATGCATTTCATAGTTTAAAATGAAAATGTACTGGGAAACAACACTTCTGCTTTGGCGTGACCAGATGGGCGTAACGAAGCAAGAAGGTTGTTTTCTTTTTTCTATTTGTAAAAAAATCCGGCACCTATAGGCGTACCGGAGGACATGCGAATAATTAAGGCTCTTCAGAGCGGGGCAGGGGGGAATACCCAACCTTATAAATACGGTACCACATTGCAGCAAAGCCTGCTGCCCCAAATAACGTTAGAGTAACGCCGAACCGGTACATGATGACCGCTCCAAAGCTCTGAAACAGCCATCCCCCAAGAAAGCCGGCCAAGAGGAAGGCGAGACCGCTCAGCGCAAAGGTATATACGGCTTGCCCTGATGAGCGGAAAGGCCGGGGCAGCAGCAGTGCAGTGAGCCGGGTGCCTACATAAAAAAATCCGCCGAAGGTTACGGAATGCAGCACTTGGATCATAATGATCTGGAGTGGCGTAAAGGCTTCGGACATCAGCTGCCAGCGCAAGGCGAACAGAAAGCTGACAATCGTAATGCAAGCCAGTAAATAAGTCATTTTTCGTTTAAGAAAACGATGCAGCAGCGTGAACGCTCCAGCCTCAAATATCGTGGAAAGGAACACCGCTCCTCCAACTTGCAGCCGGGAGCTGCCAAGATCATTCATGAATAAAGGGAAAAAAATACTGTTAATGGCATTAGGAATTGAGACCATCAAACCAAACACGATAAAAGCGATAAAATACTTGCTGTGTAGGACCCGGGCCAATTCCGAGGACTTCATCCAAGGCGTATCCGTCGTTTTCCGGATGGAGGGAAGGACCAATGTAGTGCCGATCGCCAGCATTAAGGTCAAGCTGAACAGAAGGGAAATGCCGTTATGACCGGCTTGATCAATGACCAGCCCAGAAGCCAATGCGATGAAAGCCCAGCCTAAAGAACCCCAAATCCGATAAGTGCTGAATTTCAAGCCGGTTCCCTCAATATAGCCGAGAATAAGACTGTTGCTTTGTGACAACAGAGGACTTTGAAAAAAATACAGCAATACCATCGTAACATAGAGCGCTGTGTAGGTATTCACTTTAAAAACCATGTGACCTGCGACCAGCAGGCCTGTCAGCATAATGAGCAGAATAAAGCGAACATTGTGAGTTCGATCACTTAAGTGCCTCCAGAACGGGTGGGCCAACAAAGAAACTAGGGGAGCGATAGCCATCAGGCTGCCGATCTCAAACTTGTCCATGCCTACGTCCAGCAAATATAATTGGAAGAAGGCTGCGAAGATAACCATAGTTCCATATATGAAAAAATTAAGCAGCCCTAAGGGCAGTAAAGTATTTGACGGATTTTCAGCATTTTTCCGCAAATGCGCCATTCCTTTCTGTCCGATCAATCACTAAAATAATTAATGGTTACGTTCTCAATGTAACACAGGGATGAAAAAGGATACAAACCATCTTTTTCCGTTTTTGCAGAAATTAATACTAATTACAGCCTTTCTTTAACACAAGGAGACATTGATATGGAGTGGACAGCGATAATTTTGGCTGGAGGACAATCAAGCAGGATGGGAACGAACAAAGCGGTTCTTCCATTGGCAGGTTCGCCTGTCATAGAGCGGATAGTGGCTGAGATGAAGAAGGTTACGGGGCATATTGTTTTGTCCGGCGGTCAATCAACGGCCTATGCTTATTTGGGCCTTCCTGTGCTGCAGGACATTTATCCGGGGCGCGGGCCGCTGGCCGGATTGCATGCTGGGCTGAAGGCATCGTCTACAGACTGGAATCTTGTGGTCAGCTGTGACATGCCCTTTGTGAACGCCCCTTTAATGCAATATTTGGCGTGCCAGGCATTTAGCGCAGAGCAATCTCGAATAGAGCAATCCCATATGCAGCAGTCACGGTTCGAGCAACGCTTTTGGGATCAAAAAGGAAAGGAAAAGGAAGTAGAAGTAATAGTAGAAGCAGAAGTAAAAGGAGAAGACGACTTGAAAGAAGAAGGGAGAGGGAAACAAAAACGGATTGAAGCGATTATTCCCCGCGTGAACTGCCGGGAGCATCCGTTGTTAGCGATGTACCGGCGCAGTGTGCTGCCCGGATTGGAGCAGGCCCTGGAACAGGGGAGCTTGAGAGTGAACGGCTGGAGCTCTGAACTTGCGGTAAAATATATTTCAGGAGAAGAGTTAAGCAGCGCTTCGGGTCTTCCTGCTGAGGTGGCTGCCTTCAATATGAATCGGCCGGAGGATTATGAAGCCGCCAAACTTTATTATGAACATTATTTATTATGAACATTTTAAATAAATAAAGTTGAAAAAGAGGTGAACGAGCGGCTCTCCGCCCGTAATTGTTATTTTGCGCAGCCCCATCGAAGCGAGGGAGGCGATCGTCTCCTTTCATGGAAGTGGCGCAAATTTTATAGTTACCTTAGAGGAGTCGATTTGCAGGCTCACAGAGTTAACCAAAATGTAAAAAATATCACATAAAGCGCTTTCATTTCTGTTGTATAATGAAATTGAACGATACATGACCCCCTTAATCATGTGTCGGTATATGCCACTTGGATGATTTCCGAGCCATTTAAGGAAGTCATCTTTTTTTCTAACAAGTCAGACATAATTTTTAACATACAGATCTATACTTGTCTTATATTTCTCGCAGGGAGATGATCAATATGACCATGTTGTTCAAGGAACCTGTTACAACACCGCCGGAGCAAGCCGCCTGGCTGGGACGCCGGGGCTGGGTATATGAGTTGCTGATGGATTTTCTGAGCCGTCCTCCGCGTATGTCATTAATTGCACACTGGCGCAGACGGGCCGAGACGAGCCATTCGATTCCAAACAGCAGAGGCGGCAGACGTTTGAGAAGCTACTTGGAGGCTATACCCGGGGAGCAGTTCCGCAGCGTTTGCCAGCAGGAGGCGGAGGAATATAGACGTCTTTTTATGGATCATAAGGTACCGCTGATTCCGTGCGAAGGAGCGTTTCGGGCGAAGCGGGATGGCGCTGATGCTTATGCTTGTACTGCTCATATCCGGGCGATGTATGCGGAGAGCGGGGTAGTGTTCAATAAATTGTATGGGGAAAGTGACGACCACATCGCAATGGAGTTGGAGTTCATGGCTGTGCTGTCGGAAGTCATGCAGAGCAGGTTGGACTTGCGCCATAGCTGTCTGGAGCTTACCGACACGCAAATACGTTTTCTGGAGACTCATTTGCTTCAATGGGCGCCTCGTTTTGCAGAGGAACTGATCAGGGCGACAACGAGTCCATTATATACCGGTCTTGCTGAATTGCTCCGGGAATTTCTGATCTACGACCTGGAACAGCTTCGCAGATGGAGGGCTAGTTTAAGCTGATTCAAAAATTAATAAAGACAGTCCGCACCGCAGGCAACTCGTGCAGACTGTCTTCGTATTATTAGGCTAGCCAGAATGTTCTGGCTAGCCTTTTTTCGTTGTTATGAGGCGTTCTGAGATGCTGCCGATTCACTTGGGATATCTTGAATAATATCGTTCAACTTATGCATATTAGCCGTTTTCCAATTGCTGGATGGTTCATTTACGAATCCGTAGGTTACGGTAGCCGGCAGTGTGCCTGTTTCTACGAAACGGCCGTTGCCATAATGGCAGGCTTCGGTGCCGTGATAGCTAGACCGGAGAATAACAAAGACAAAGATAACAGGAATAGGGGCAAAGTCAGCAGTTTTTCAATGGTACAAATTTGTTCGTCTATCGAGTTTAATATTTTGGGATACGTTATAATAGAGAGGGGCTATACGGGGCAAAAAGGCCTTATATACGGTTTTATAGGGCTCTCGGACATAATGATTAGGAAGAAAGTTATCAATCATGTAAAATAGAGTCACTACAGTATCGCAGCATAACGTGAAAAGGAGTACAACCATGAGACGTGGATTGCAAATTATTTTAATCGCCGCCATACTTATAGCGTTTTATTATTTTGGTTTCGGCGTCTTTGGGAAATTTGGGGGTACCCTTGTGAGTATTTTCCAGACCTTGACGGTCATTACAATTGGCTTCGCCATATTTATGGAAAATCGCAATCCATCGAGTACTGTTGCCTGGATTTTAGTGCTTGCGCTGCTCCCGGTTATCGGTTTAGTTTTTTACTTCTTATTTGGCCAAAACTACTTCAAACGTCGTAATTTCGATAAAAAAGCGGAGGAAGACCGCAGAAGCTACGAACGAATTGATAATAAAGCGAATATGCTCCCTCGCGATTTGTCGCAATTTACGCCTGAAGAGCAGCGTTTGCTGCAATTGTCCCAGCGCCTGGCCCGCACACCCTTTTCCATGGCGACGAGGACGAAGGTGCTGACGAATGGGGAAGAGACTTTTTCTTCAATACTTCGGGAATTGAAAAAGGCTGAACATCACATACATATGGAGTATTATATTTACCGTGCTGATGATATCGGGCGGGAAATCCAGAGGACGCTGATCGAGAAGGCGAAAGCCGGGGTAGAAGTCCG
This sequence comes from Paenibacillus fonticola DSM 21315, assembly GCF_000381905.1. Taxonomy (GTDB): domain Bacteria; phylum Bacillota; class Bacilli; order Paenibacillales; family Paenibacillaceae; genus Fontibacillus; species Fontibacillus fonticola. Next base: position 56,774 of record NZ_KB907246.1, read on the forward strand.
CTTTATGTTTGATGCTGTCGGCAGCATTGGCCTGCCCAAGTCTTTTATCCGCGAGCTGGAAGAAGCGGGCGTAAAGGTCGGTATTTACGGAAAGGTGCGTTTTTTGGCGTTGTCCAGCCGGGTCAATTATCGGAATCACCGGAAAATTGTCGTCATTGACGGAACGACCGGCTTCATCGGCGGGCTGAATGTTGGGGACGAGTATTTGAGCCGCAGCACCACCTATGGTTTTTGGCGTGACACCCACATGCTGGTAAGAGGGGAAGCGGTACGGTCTTTGCAAATTATTTTTTTGCAGGACTGGAAATACGTCACCGGGGAAACGATCATGGATTTGGAATATTTGTCGCCTGAGTTGGAGGAAGGCTGCAGCGGAGCGGTGCAAATCGTGCCTAGCGGTCCAGACAACGAAAGTCGGACACTTAAAAACATTTTTTTCTCAATGATGTCCTCGGCCAAGAAGTCCATTTGGCTTGCCACGCCGTATTTTATACCGGATGATGATATTTTTACGGCGCTGAAAGTGGCTGGATTGTCGGGACTCGACGTGCGGATTCTATTTCCGGCGAAGCCGGATAAATGGCTGCCGTTTCTGGCCTCGCATTCATATTTTCCAGAATTGCTGGAGGCCGGGGTCAAAATATTTGAGTATGAGAAGGGCTTTCTTCACTCCAAGCTGCTTATTGTGGACGGCGAAGTGGCCACTGTAGGCACAGCGAATATGGATATGCGCAGTTTTCATTTGAATTTTGAGGTAAACGCCTTGCTTGTGCAGAACGACAGTGTGGCCAAAATCGTCAAAGATTTTGAACGTGATTTGTTGTTTACGAAGCAGATTGATCCGAAGTCGTTCATGGACAAGAGGCTGTTTGTACGATTGATGGAATCCGCTGCCCGGCTGTTCTCGCCGTTGCTTTAGCGGCATGAGTGTTCATTCTAATTTAATCAAGAGCAATATAAGGAGGGGCAATATGGGAAATACGTCCGGACGCAAAAGTGAGCATATCCGCATATGTCTGGAGGAGCAGGTGGGCGCGGAAGGCATTTTAACCGGGTTTCAAAAATACATTTTCCGCCATAATGCGCTGCCTGAGCTGAATTTTGATGAAATTAGTCTGAAAACGACTTTTCTGGGCGCATCCGTGCGGACGCCATTCTTGGTCAGCTCCATGACCGGCGGAAGCGAGCTGGCCGGAGTGATTAATGACCGGCTCGCAGAGGTAGCGGAGCATCGCGGCTGGGCGCTCGGCGTAGGCTCTGTCCGGGCCGCGGTGGAGCGCGAGGAATTGGCCGCTACATTTGCGGTGCGCAGTAAAGCGCCGACGATTCCCATTATCGCCAATTTGGGCGCAGTGCAGCTGAATTACGGCTTCGGGGCAGAGGAATGCATGCGTGCTGTAGACATTGCCGGAGCGGACATGCTTGTGCTGCATTTGAACGGACTGCAGGAAATATTTCAGCCGGAAGGCAATACCGCTTTTCGTGGATTGCTCGTTCGCATCGAGGAACTGTGCCGAAAGCTGTCCATACCGGTCGGCGTAAAAGAGGTCGGCTGGGGGATCGACGGCATCACCGCGAAGCGCCTCCGGGAAGCGGGCACAGCCTTCATCGATGTGGCCGGTGCAGGCGGGACGTCCTGGAGCCAGGTCGAGAAGTTCCGCAGCGCCGACCCGGTACGGCGCATCGCAGCGGAAGCATTCGCGGATTGGGGCATCCCGACCGCCGAATGCATCCGCGAAGTGCGGGCGGCGGTGCCGGACGCCGCCCTTATCGGCAGCGGAGGCCTGAACACCGGTGTGGACGCCGCCAAGGCGCTGGCGCTTGGGGCGGATTTGGCCGGGTTCGGCCGTGCGCTGCTGGAACCGGCGGTGCACTCTGCAGAGGCGCTCGACTCGCTGCTGGAGCGTGTCGAGCTGGAGCTGCGCACCGCCATGTTCGGGATCGGCGCGGGAAGCATCCCGGCGCTGAGAGGCACGACGCGGCTGGTGCGTCGGGAATAATGCTGGTGCGCCGAGGATAATGAATGATGCGTGGGGAATAAGCTGGTGTACCGGGAACAAAGAAACCTAATAAACCCTATAAATCCGTTTAATTTATGGACGGAAGGTTATATTGCATCTGCTGATATTCCCCTTTATATTGAAAGAAGAAGCCAACTTTCCGGGACGGCAGCGAAATCGGACCTGGCACAGCAAATGGACATTTACAACCACTTCATCATCAGGCCTGCTCATGAGCAGTGCTGATGATTTATCGAGGGGGAATATGATGAAACCATCCATTTGGAAATGGAGCACACGCACGGTCTTAGCGATTGGAAGCGGAGCCGCTCTTTATGGGATAACGAGCTGGATCGGAATTCCGATCGGGATGGAGGACACGCAACTGCGGCCGGCGGTAGCGCTGCTGGCGATTTTCGGAGCTCTATTCGGGCCGGTCGTGGGCTTTCTCGCTGGCTTTATCGGCCATGTGATCAATGACTTGATTACGAACGGCACGGTCTGGTGGGGATGGGCGCTGGGTTCGGGCATTGCCGCTGGTTTTATGGGACTTATTTATTTGGCAAAAGGCTTCAATCCGCAGGGCGGTGAAATCAGAAAGATTCATATTTTACAGTTCACCATATATGGAATTATCGGGATATTTGCAGCGCTGGCCTTCTCGTATTTATTTGACATATATATTGTGGGAGAGCCTGGCGATATAGTGGTCGTCCAAGCGGCACTCGCAGGATGCGGCAATATAGCTGTCTTTTTCATTCTTGGCATTCCAGCCGTATGGGCTTATGCGAAACGCACCCGGAATGATGTCAGCTTATATGTTGACAGATAGCAGTTGTCCTTGAAATATGGACGGCGTATATGTACTATGATTGAAGAAGACAAGAAGCTGAGTAATTACTATAATGAGGAGTTGTCATTAATATGGCTTTAAAAGCAGGGATCGTGGGTCTGCCGAACGTTGGTAAATCCACACTGTTTAATGCAATAACACAAGCGGGTGCGGAATCCGCCAACTATCCGTTCTGTACGATTGATCCAAACGTCGGGGTGGTTGAGGTTCCGGACGAGCGTCTCGATAAATTAACAGAGCTGGTTGTTCCGAACCGTACGGTGCCGACTGCTTTTGAATTCGTCGATATCGCAGGTCTCGTGCGCGGTGCTAGCAAAGGGGAGGGACTCGGCAACAAGTTTCTGGCCCATATCCGCGAAGTCGATGCGATCGTGCATGTCGTTCGCTGCTTTGAGGACGAGAACATTACTCACGTAGACGGAAAAATCAATCCGATCAGCGACATCCAGACGATTAATCTGGAGCTCATTCTGGCCGACCTGGACAGTGTGGAGAAGCGGATCGAGCGTTCCCGCAAAAACATGAAGAGCGGCAACAAGCAGTACGCGCAGGAAGTTGAAGTGCTGGAGCGTGTGAAAGAAGCGCTGTACAACGACATGCCGGCACGCAGTGTGGAGCTGTCCGATGATGAGAAGCTGATCGTTCGCGATCTGCATCTGCTGACGCTAAAACCGGTGCTGTATGCGGCGAACGTAAGCGAGGATGGCGTGGCTGATGCAGACAGCAACCCGTTCGTGCAGCAGGTGAAGGAGTTCGCTGCGGCGGAAAATGCCGAAGTGGTACCGATCAGCGCCAAAGTAGAAGCGGAAATCGCCGAGCTGGAAGGCGATGACAAAGCGATGTTCCTGGAGGAGCTGGGCCTGGAGGCGTCGGGGCTGGATCGCTTGATCAACGCGGCTTATCGCCTGCTTGGTCTTTACACTTATTTTACGGCCGGGGTACAGGAAGTTCGGGCCTGGACAATCCGCAAAGGAACGAAAGCTCCGGGTGCGGCTGGAGTTATTCACACGGACTTCGAGCGAGGATTCATTCGCGCCGAGGTCGTATCCTACGACGACCTGCTGGCGGCGGGTTCCATGAACGTAGTCAAGGAACGCGGCCAACTGCGTCTTGAAGGTAAGGAGTACGTTGTTCAGGACGGAGACATTATGCATTTCCGGTTCAATGTGTAGGTACGAGGTAATCGAATATTAAAGGAGAAAGCTTGCCTGTACTGGCAAGCTTTCTTTAGTTGTCCGGCACAGCGCAGCTGTGGCTGATTTATTTTTTGGGTGCAGCCTTGGGTATGCAGGCAGAATGCGGTAGTGCCAATGCGGGCCGAATGTAGTAGTGCCAGTGCAGGCAGAATGCGGTAGTGCCAATGCGGGCCGAATGTAGTAGTGCCAGTGCAGGCCGAATGCAGTAGTGCCAGTGCAGGCAGAATGCAGCATGGGCAGGTACAGGCATGTTCGCCGGGCGGGCTCTAACGGACCTCAGATCCGCTATTTAGCCAAAAGTGCTGAGAAACTGTAGCTAACGGACACAGCAGCCCTTATTTGGCCAATTTCGAGGGGAAATAGGCTGATTTGTACCGAATAGCGGAACCACGGTCCGTTAGGTTATCGAAATGGTCTTAATGCCGTGCAATAGCGGACCTCCTGTCCGTTGGCCCAACTGGCTTATACCATATCATGTAATCACAATCCACACTTTCCTCGGAGCGGCGCGTAATGGCAGCCGAACTAATGTGCGCATATTGCTCTATTGCTCTATCTATTCCATCGGGCTAGCTGATCGAACTAGCCTCACTCTAACCCTCGTTCTAGTCCTCGCTCTCTAATCCCATCCTCATCGTCGTCCCATCCTCATCGTCCATCCAATCTTCCGATCCAATCTCCCGGTCTAATCCCCCATAATTTTGTAGGCGGTGGCTTCATCAGTAACGAGCATCTTGATGTAACCGCCTGTTAAAGCTGCTTTGATGCTTTCGATCTTGTGCAGTCCGAAAGCCAGGCCGACCACGTTATCGACCCGCTTCAATTGCTCCAGTCCAATGCCGATGACTTTGTTGCTGATCGGATGATCGACGACTTCTCCGTTCCTGTTAATGAATCTCGAGTTGATGTCGGCTACGGTATCCAGCTCCTTCAGCTCGCGAAGCACTGTTTCGTTTAAATAGCCATACCGTTCCATGGTGGACATAGAGTAGGGGTTGCCAATCCCCACTATCGCTAAATCTATCTTTTCTCCCTCCCGCAGGACGGATGCTATATTCGGCAACCTGACGATTTGCCCGTGCAGTTCTTCCGTCTCGACAATCGACGGCGCGTACAGTGATTCGCATTTCCCCCCGAGCCTTTTGGACAGCTCGTAGGCGATGTGATTCGAATGCACCTCGGTCCGTTCGTTGCCGGTTCCTCCAATGAGCGGAATGATTTTAACGTCATCCTTTTTGTCGAGCGGGAACTCCCTGACCATATGATACAACGAATTTCCCCAAGACACCCCAACCCTGTCCCCGTTCTTGATCAGTTTCTGTACGAATTGGGCTGCAGCTTTACCTACGGCGCTGGTAACGAGCTCTTTGTTCAAATCCCGCGTAGGCACAACGAGCACCTGCTGCAGCCGATAGGTCATTTCCAGCTCTTTTTCCAGTTCTGTCGTTTGCTGCGGATCATCATGCACGATGATTTCCACAATGCCGATCTCCCGGGCTTTCTGAATCATTTTGGAAATGATCGGGCGTGATATGCCGAATTTCTCGGCGATTTTCTCCTGTGTCCAAGATTCATAGTAGTAGAGTTTGCAAATTTTCGTCATCAATTTGATGTTGTCGTCATTCACATGCAAAGCCACCTTTATATTGAAAAATCTTCTCTAACGTAGGATCACAACATAGTATACACGATTATTTGGTGCAAAAAAGCGAGGCAGATTCGTTTGAGGCAAATTTTACAATCGGATGATATAGCTTTAACGTAACAAAAACAATGTCGATTTACAATTGTATTGTGACGGAACAAATGTAAAGCTTGGAGCGAAAAACTAGGCACAGATGGTTTCTGCATAAGAAGAGCTTGAGGTGAGTGAATGCAATGGACATTAAAATTTTAGGTTACTGGGGAGGTTATCCTTCGGCTGGCGGGGCGACGGCCGGGTATTTGATCGACACGGGGGAAGGCCAAATCCTGCTTGATTGTGGAAGCGGGGTGATGAGCCGGCTGGTGCAGTATACGAGCGTAGACAAGCTGGACGGAGTCATTCTGTCTCACCTTCATTATGATCATATGGCGGATATCGGTATTTTGCAGTATGCGGCGGTTAACGCGATCCGCAACGGCAGAATGAAGAAGAAGCTGGTCCTGTTCGCTCCGGATGAGCCTGCTAATATTTTAAATACGCTGCATGGAGAGCATTCGGAGATTCACAGAATTGATCCGAACCGCGTAATCCGGCTTGCCGGGGCGGACATCGAGTTCGTACCCGTGTCCCATACGGTTCCATGCTATGCGGTGAAGGTGACTTATCGAGAAAAAGTGATGGTCTACTCAGGTGATACGTCCTACTGTGATGCCTTGGTAGAGCTGGCGAGAGGGGCGGATATCTTCCTGTGTGAGGCAACGATTTGCGAAGGAAGCGTACATACGACCGGGGCGGGGCATATGAATGCAAGCCAGGCGGGCATGATCGCGGATCAGGCGAATGTCAAGCGGCTGGTGCTGGTTCATTTACCGGGGGACGGCGACTTGGAGTTCATGCGCCAATCGGCTAGCGAAGCTTTCGGCGGTCCCGTCGAGCTTCCGGACACTTCAGTCCTTTATAGCGTTTGAAGGTTTATTGAAGAGGCAAGAGCGACTAGAGAAGGAATGCCCGCCAAGAAATACTTGAATACAAAAGAGAGCAGGGATCAAACATTGCAGATGGCATCGAGCAGACAAAATCCGGGTATAGCCCGGGGGCAGGGATTGTATCGGCTGCTGGCACTAGATATGGATGGCACGCTGCTTAATCCTGCCAAGGTAATCACACCCGCCGTCCATGAGGCGGTCAGAGCATACATGCACAGCGGGGGCCAAGTTACGATCGCCTCCGGCCGATTTCCAGCTTCGGTCTGGCTGCATGCCAAAGCGGCTAAGATGAATGCGCCTTTAATTGCGCTAAACGGGGCGGTAATTTTGGACGATGCGACCGGTGGGCTGAAAACGGGAACTCCGCTGCCACTGGAGCATGTCCGTAAACTGATCCGGTTTGCAGACGAACGTGGAGCCTACATCCAGTTGTACGGATACAACAAGCTCTACGTCTGCGAGCTTAACGAGATGAATGCCCGCTGGCCGCTGGCGAATGTCGTCGTCTCCCCGGACAAGGAGTTGAACGAGCAAAATTATGCACAGCAGCTGGGCATGATCGAGGTTGTGGCGGTCGGCGATCTGCAGCGATTCGTGTCTGATCCTTTAGCGGCGCCGCCAATCTATAAAGCGACGATCATTGGTCCGTCTCCAGATTACATTTCGGAATGGATGAAACAACTGGAGGAGGTGGAGGTGAGCCCGGCGCTGCAAAAATCGTCAGGACAGGTAATAACTCAAAACGTGCAAGTCCAGAACGGGCAAGCACAGAACGATCAGGCTCAAAGTGAGCAAGATCCGGGTGGAGCTCATAGTTTGCAGGCTCAGAGCGCGCAAGCCTTCACACTGACCCGGACGGGCAGACACCGCTTCGATGTGAATGCGTATGGGGTAAGCAAGCGCACGGCATTGGAGGCGCTTTGCCGCGATCTTCATATCTCCGGCTCAGAGGTAGCGGCGGTCGGCGACTATGACAATGATACTGACATGCTGTCATGGGCCGGGCTGGGGGTTGCGATGGGCAATGCGCGGCCGCATATCAAGCAGTTGGCAAAAGTAGTAACAAGCAGCAATGGGGAAGACGGAGTAGCACAAGTTATACAAAAATTTCTGCTTTAGGATAAGGGGAGAAACCTACAATGCTTATTAACCAAGAGAGATGGTTCACATTTAAAAAGACTTCAGTCATCGCTATCATGACAGCAGCCATGATGATGTTCAGCGCCTGCGGTTCGCCAGCCCCGGCCAAGCCGGACGCAAGCGGCAATACAGGCAGTCCGGCGGCAGGGGCGGAGCAATCCCAATCTGCCGGATCAGCGCCTTCCGATGTGGCGGGGCAGCTCACGTTCTATACGTCGCAGCCGGAGGAAGATGCCGCACAGTTAGTCCAAGCGTTCAACGAGAAATATCCGGATGTTAAAGTGGAGACCTTCCGCTCGGGAACGGAGGAAGTTACCGCTAAAATCCAGGCAGAGAAGCAAGCGGGCAGCGTGCAGGCAGACGTTTTGCTTCTGGCGGATGCCGTTACCTTTGAAGGCTTGAAGCAGCAGGATTTGCTGCTGCCTTACAAGTCTCCGGAGGCGGAACATATTGCTGCTGAACTCGTAGATCCGGAAGGCATGTATACCGGAACGAAGGTCATTGCTACGGTATTGGCTGCCAATACTGACAAGGTGACTAACCTGCCGACATCCTGGCAGGCGCTTGCTTCCGCGGAGAGCAAAGATGGCGCGATCATGCCGAGCCCGCTCTATTCCGGTGCCGCAGCCTACAATATTGGCGTATTTTCACGGACGGATGGTTTTGGCTGGGATTACCTGCAGGTGTTGAAGGACAATAACATGTCGGTCATCAAAGGGAATGGCGCTGTATTAAAGGCGGTCGCTAGCGGAGAGAAATCCTACGGCATGGTTGTAGACTATATGGTTGTGCGGGAGAAAGCAAAGGGTTCCCCGATCGACTTAAGCTATCCGTCTGAAGGTGTTCCGATCATTACGGAGCCGATTGGGATTATGAAGGGCACGGATAATGAGAAAGCGGCGCAAGCCTTTGTAGACTTCGTTCTGTCCGAGGAAGGCCAGAAGCTGTCCGTGGAGATCGGATATACACCGATTCGCGAGGGCGTCGCTCCACCGGAGGGGCTGAAGGGAATTGCCGATATTAAGATTTTATCCGGAGACCTGAACACACTGACCCAGGAACGCGAAGACGACAAGAAGAAATTTACGGAACTATTCGGTAACTAAAAAGGTGGCATGCAGCTTATGACCGATATCCATACTCCCGGAGTGGAGCTGAGGGCCAGGAAAGGGAGCGGGGGCTTCCCCCTTTCCCTTCTCCGCGCTTCCTCGGCAGGGCGCAACATCGGCGTTGTTTTAGGAATCATCGCGACATTATTTTTCTTCGTTTTACCGATCGTCAAACTTGTACTGCTTAGCGTGCAGGGGGAGCAGGGCCTCTCCCTCAATTATTATGTGGAGCTGCTGCAGCAGGAGCGCTTCTGGAGAACGATGAAACATACGTTTGTGATCGTTGCCGGTTCAACCTTGCTGTCCGTCGTCCTTGGCGTGACCGCGGCCTGGCTGATGGCATACACCGATTTATCGCATAAAAAATTGCTGCATCTGCTGATGCTGCTTTGCTTCGTGCTGCCCTCCTACGTCCTCACTCTTTCCTGGTCGTCCTTTATGGGCCCGCAGGGCTGGATTGCTGCTGTGCTGCAATGGTTCCATCCTGGAGCCAGGCCTTGGAGCATGTACAGCGTAGGGGGCATTATTTTTGTCATGGGCATTCATCATTTTCCGCTCGTGTATTTATTTACAGTCAATGTGCTAAAAAAAATCCCCAAGGACCTGGAGTGGGCCGCGAACACCGGCGGGGCCGGGAGATGGAAGACCTTCTTTCGGATCACCATGCCTCTAGCATTGCCTGGTGTTACGGCGGGCGGACTGCTCGTGTTCCTCGCCTCCTTGGATAATTTCGGCATTCCCGCTTTTCTCGGGACGCCGGTTAACATCAGCGTACTAAGCACGCTTATTTATGAGGAAATTATCGGCTTCGGCCCTTCCGCCTTTGGACGGGGCGCTTCCTTGTCCGTCATCTTAGGTTTGATTGCAGTTGCAGGTACGCTGCTGCAGTGGCTGTCCGTCCGCAAAAGCAAGCAGGCGGAAGCCCTTCGGGTTGATGAGGAGCCGCGCTATATGCTTGGCAAACATCGCTTTTGGGTCAATCCGCTTCTGTGGGGCGGTCTTATTTTTATCACGATTATTCCGCTATTTGCGATGATTTCCCTTTCGCTCAAAAAATCCTATGGAGGCAAGGGACTTAGCAATTTAACCTTGCACAATTACCGGTACATTCTGCTGGACAATCCGTCCACCTGGAAGTCGATTCAGAACAGCCTGCTTCTTTCCATCACAACGCTGGTCGTTTGTCTGATCATCGGCACCTTGTTTGCCTACTTTCGGGTACGCAGGCCTTCGAAAATGAATCGGCTGGCAGAACTGGCTATCTCCGTCCCTTATACGCTGCCGGGCATCGTCTTTGCTTTGTCCATGATTCTCGTATGGATGGAGCCGATCCCCGGCTGGAATCCGGGCATATACGGGACGACGACGATTTTATTTATCGCCTATGTCTGCCGGTTTCTCATTTTGCAAATTCGGGCGGGGGTGACCGCCTTTGCACAGGTCGATGCCTCCATGGAAGAAGCTGCCCGCATCTCGGGAGCCGGAGCTTGGCGGCGTTGGCGAAAAATACTGCTGCCGATGCTGCTGCCAGGGCTGCTTAGCGGAGCACTGCTCGTATTTTTGACGGCGTTGACCGAATTGACGGTTTCGGCGCTGCTGTACTCTTCCGGTTCACAGACGATCGGAGTGGCGATTTTTGGATTTGAACAGGCCGGAAACACGCTCTACTCCACAGCTTTATCCAGTCTCATTGTATTCCTGATTTTCGCGGGCGCGGGGCTGCTGGGGCTTCTTCAGAAATTTACTTTACGAAAAGGGGTGCAGTCATGACCATTCAACTAAAAAAGGTGAGCAAGACGTTCGGAAGCTTTCAGGCGCTGAAATCCATCGATTTAAGCATAGCCGACGGCGAATTCGTAGCCATCCTGGGCCCCTCTGGCTGCGGCAAAACCACCTTGCTGCGCATGCTGGCGGGCTTTGAACAACCGACGTCCGGAGAGATTGCCATCGGTGGCAGCGTTGTAGCCACGTCCCGATCCAGTCTTCCCCCGGAAAAAAGGCGGATCGGCATGGTGTTTCAAAACTTTGCCTTGTGGCCGCATATGAATATTTATGAGCATGTCCGCTTTCCGATTCGCACGCATAAAGAGACACCGCGGGCGATCCGCGAGCGGGAGGCCGAGCGGATTAACGAGGTGCTCCGGCTTGTGGGCCTCGCGGAGCTGGCAAAGCGGATGCCGCATGAGTTGTCCGGCGGCCAGAAACAGCGTGTGGCCATTGCCCGGGCGATTGCTCCCGAGCCGACGCTGCTGCTGATGGACGAACCGCTAAGCAGTCTGGACGCGATGCTGCGGATGGACATGCGGCGGGAAATCCAGTCGGTGCACCGCGAGACGGGCTCTGCGATCGTTTACGTGACGCATGACCAGGGAGAAGCCTTGTCTATGGCTGACCGGATCGTCGTCATGAAGGATGGGCAAATCGAGCAGGTTGGCACGCCGCAGGAAATTTATTTGCGCCCGGAAACTGAATTCGTGGCCCGTTTCGTATCCAAGGCGAATTTAATTCAAGGAAGCTGGAGTGATAACCGATTTACGCCTCTCGGCGCTGATCCTTCAACGTTTTGGCCAGGGGACGCTGTCGCGGACTGCTTCAAATCGCAGGGACTGTACCCGGTGCGGCCCGATCAATTCCAGCTTGAACCAGCCAGCGCCGGCGGGCTGTATGGAGAGATCGTGAACGTTCAGTTCCAGGGGAAAGAATTCAATTATGACATCCGTGCAGCGGGCCAGCATTGGGAAGTGATTTCCCCGGCGACGTTCAAGCTTCATGATCAGGTATCCCTGCATATTCCCAGCGTGGCTGGCGAAGCGTCTTCAGTAACACCAGCAACAATGTCACAAACACCGTCATCAGCAGTGGTACCAGAAACGCCATTAACAGCGACAAAAACAGCATCATCAGCATCGTCACCAGCTGTGCTACAAACAGCGCAGCCAGCAACATCACCAGCAGCACCAGCAACAACATCAGCGGCTTCACCAGCAGCACCAGCAATAACAACAACATCAGTGGCTCCAGCAGTGGTACCGGCAGGAGCCTCAAACGGAGTCTCAAATGACACTTCAGGTGAACCTTCAGGGATTGTCATGCCGCAAACAACATCAGGATGGTGAGCATATGTCGGCCATGAGTGTGTCGGTGGTAAGTCAGCCTCGCGTCAATTGCCGGGCGATCGTTTTTTTCGATATTGACGGGACATTGCTTGATCATTGCAAACGGCTTCCTAATTCTGCTAAAGAAGCCATTCAGGCCTTGCAAAAACTTGGTCACGAGGTGGCGCTCGCGACGGGCCGGTCTCCCTTTATGCTGCAGCGCATAGCCGAAGAGCTGCGGATCGACTCATATGTCGGCTTTAACGGCCAGTATGTAGTGGTGAGAGGAGAACGAATCTGTACGAATCCGTTCCGGGAAGAAGAGCTGGGCAAGCTGTCCCGATTTGCTGCAGCCAGCGGCCATCCGCTGGTTTATTTGGATGAAAATTCGATGCGCTGCAGTATGATGCATCACCCCTATGTTGAGCAGTGTATTGCGTCATTGGAATATGCTCATCCCGAGCATGACCCTGAATACTTTCAGGGGCGTCCCATCTATCAGACGATGCTGTTCTGCACGGCGGCGGAAGAACGGCAGTACCGGGAGCGGTTTGCGGGACTCCGCTTTGTACGCTGGCACCCCTACTCGCTGGATGTGCTGCCCGGCGGAGGCTCGAAGGCTCACGGCATCGCTCAGCTTATTCATAGGATGGGGTTCGAGCCGGAGGAGGTCTACGCTTTCGGCGACAATTTGAATGATCTGGAAATGCTGCAGTATGTAGGGCACGGCATTGCGATGGGGAATGCGCCGGACTGTGTAAAGCAAGCCGCAAGGTATGTGACGTCGGATGTAGATCGGCACGGCATTGCTCGCGGACTCCGCATGGTAGGTCTGCTCCCGTGATGGCCGGAGGAGATTTCATCGCCCTGAAATTTATTGTATATCACTGCAGAGTACAGCAATACGCAAGAGTACAGCAATACGCAATACAGCGAAAACAGTAAGTGTAAAACAATACAAGTAAGTATAAAACAATACAACCTAGTCATTGCATCGTATCGCATCACATTGCGTCGCATTAAGCTGTTACGAGCTGCATGATGTTAGTCGGCGGTTAACTTTCATTAGTTCGAAGACGGCCGGTCATTCGGGCGATAGATGTTAGGTAAATGCAAGCGGCAGCCGAAATGAACAAAATGAAGATCGATCGGGTTTTAAAGGGAACAGCAGCCAAGGACGCGGCGGCTGTGGGCCAGGACTATTCAGAAGACAGAAGTTATGGTATAATAAACAGTCGTTTGCTCTTAATGTGCTGAACGTTGAGGGACGGCTATTTTCAGGAAACTTCTATGTAAAGAGAGGTGGCTTCCCTTGTTAGATCGACTTCAATCCCTGGCTGATCGCTATGACAAATTGAGCGAATTGCTCTGCGATCCGGATGTAGCGAATGATACGAAGAAATTAAGGGATTATTCCAAGGAACAATCGGACTTGCAGCCTGCTTATGAGGCTTATACCGAATATAAGAAGGTCATCGAGGAGCTGGAGGCGGCGAAAGCTATGCAGGCCGAGAAGCTGGACGATGAAATGCGCGAAATGGTCAAGATGGAAATCGAGGAGCTGTCTGCCCGCCAGCAGGAGCTGGAGGAACAGATCCGCATTTTGCTCTTGCCTAAAGATCCGAACGATGACAAGAACGTTATCGTGGAAATCCGCGGCGCGGCCGGCGGGGATGAGGCGGCTTTGTTTGCGGCCGACCTTTACCGTATGTACACCCGCTTTGCCGATAACCAAGGCTGGAAAGTAGATATCATGGACGTCAACGAGAGCGATCTTGGCGGCTTCAAGGAAATTATTTTCATGATTAACGGACGCGGTGCTTACAGCAAAATGAAATATGAGAGCGGCGCGCATCGCGTGCAGCGCATTCCTGCGACGGAGTCGGGTGGACGGATCCACACTTCGACCTCGACGGTGGCGGTCATGCCGGAAGCAGAGGAAGTGGACGTCGAGATTCTCGACAAGGATATCCGCGTCGATACGTTCTGTTCCAGTGGTGCTGGCGGACAGTCTGTTAACACGACTAAATCCGCGGTGCGGGTAACGCATATTCCGACGGGGATCGTGGCGACGTGCCAGGACGGCAAATCGCAGAACTCCAATAAGGAGAAGGCGCTGCAGGTGCTTCGGGCCCGGATTTCCGATATGATGCGCCAAGAGGAAGAGGCGAAATATGCCGGCGAGCGGAAAAGCAAAGTAGGTACGGGAGACCGCAGTGAGCGGATTCGGACGTACAACTTCCCGCAGAGCCGGGTTACTGATCACCGGATCAATCTGACCGTTCATAAGCTTGATCAAGTGATGAACGGCGAAATTGGAGATCTCGTATCTGCGCTCACTCTGGCCGAGCAGGCTGAATTGATGGATAAAGGAGAATAACGCTTTGAACAGAGACGGCGTAAGCTACACCCTATCTGACAAGCACAATATTTCGGAAGCCCGCAGAGAGGCTTCTTCTTTTTTAGCGGCGGCGGGCGTGCAGGAGCCGGATTCTAACGCCGAGCTGCTGATTCGGCATGTGCTCGGCTTGGAGGGTGCCGCTTATTTGGCGGCACTGCGCGATCTTTTCCCACGCGAGAGGAAGGAAGCGTGGGAGGAAGTGATCCGCCGCAAAGCGGCGGGCGAGCCAGCGCAGTACATTATCGGGGAGCAGGAGTTCTACGGCTTGACCCTTCAGGTCACGCCAGCTGTGCTGATTCCCCGCCCCGAGACGGAGCTGCTCGTGGAGGCGATCGTGCAGCATGCCGATCGCTTGCCGGCCGGCGGCGCGCTGTACGCCGCCGACATCGGCACCGGCAGCGGCGCAATTGCCGCTGCCTTGAAGCACCTGCGCCCGAACTGGCGCGTGGCGGCGAGCGATATCTCGCCGGACGCGCTGGCGGTGGCGCAGGGCAATGTCCGGCGGCTCGGCCTGGACGTGGCGTTCAAGCAGGGGAACCTGCTTGAGCCGTTTGCGGGCGAGCCGCTGGACATCGTGGTGTCCAATCCGCCATACATTCCGGCGGATGTGATCGCGGGCCTCCAGCCGGAGGTGCGCGACTACGAGCCGCGCACCGCACTCGACGGAGGCCCGGACGGCCTGGCGCCATACCGCGAGATGATGGCGCAGCTGGCCCTGCTTCCGCAGCCGCCCCGCCTAATCGGCTTTGAGCTGGGCATGGGGCAGGCCAGTGACGTAGCCGACATGCTGCGCGCTGCCGGGCATTGGCAGGAAATTGTGACTGTTCCGGATTTAGCTGGAATCGACCGCCATGTGCTGGGTATCGCGGGTCAAGTTGGAGGGACGGCTAACCCCGCTGGTTAATATTTAATACTGGATAAAGGATTGTCATAAAAGAGATAAATATAAGCATAAATGAGATATAGGCTGAGATAATTTGGCCCTAGAGAGATATAGTAACGAAGCGAAATAGGTAGCAAAGTGATTTAAGCAAAGAAAACTATACGCATACAAAACTATAAGAAACCTCGGATAGCATGGCGGTTGCAGAACGCCGTCAATTATTCGGGGTTTTTTTGTTGGAAAATAATTTTCTATATATTCGGATATATAGAAAATTATTTTCCTGAAAGCATTTACAAGTGTCGGGGATTTTGTTAGCCTAGGATTAGCAAGTGAACCAAAAACACTTAAAGAGAGGAGTATGAAATTGAATAACAAGCTGGAATATGATGTGGTCGTCATAGGTGGAGGCATTTCAGGGGCAATGGCAGCTATGGCTGCTTCCAGTACGGGGGCAAGGACATTGATTATCGAATCCCACGGTTTCCTGGGAGGAACGCTCACCGCGAATGGCGTAGGACCGATGATGACCTTTCATGCAGGGGAGAAGCTGGCAATCCAGGGATTTACGAATCAGCTTATTGAGCGTCTCGTGAAACTGGGAAAATCGCCAGGCCATATTTTTGATACGGTTGGTTTTACGTACTCGGTAACCCCATTTGATGCAGAGGCTATGAAGCATGAGCTGGAGCTGATGGTGGCCGAGAATGGCGGCGAAATTTTGTACCATACGATGCTGGCAGATGTGAAAACGGAAGACGGAAAAATTACCGGAATTACGGTATGCAACAAGTCGGGATTAAGCGAAGTCCGGGCCGCTGTATTTATTGACGCTACGGGAGACGGCGACTTATCTGCCAGAGCGGGGGCGCCTTATACGATCGGCAGGGAATCCGACGGAGCGACCCAGCCGATGACGCTAAAGATGAAGATGTACAACGTGGATATCCCGCGGGTGAAGCAATATATCCACGAGCACCCGGAGGATTTCCCGCTTTATAACGGCGACACCTCGATTATCGAGAAATCACCACGCTTATCTGTAGGCGGATTTGACAGCTTGTTTAAAGAGGCGAAGGCCAAAGGAGAAATATCGATTCCGCGTGAGAACATTTTATTTTTTGAGACCAACAACCCTGGCGAGGTGATTTTGAATACGACTCGGATTTTGGGCCATGACGGGACGGATGCCTTCAGCTTGAGTGAGGCGGAAATCGAAGGGCGTAAGCAATGCCGTGAACTGGAATTGTTCGTACATAAATATATTCCCGGCTTTGAGAACGCCGTAGTGGAATCAACAGGGCCGTCCATCGGGGTAAGAGGCTCAAGACAAATTAAAGGTGTTTATACGCTGACGGCGGAGGACCTTCTCGAACAGCGGAAATTCGAAGATACGATCGCCCATTCGGGATACCCGATTGACATTCACAGCCCGGACGGAGAAGGAACGAAGCACCAGAAGCTGGAATGGGGCGGCATGTACAGCATCCCGTACTCCTGCATGATTACGGAGTCATTGAAGAATCTCATCGTTATCGGCCGCTGTATTTCGGCGACTTTCGAAGCCCAGTCCGCAATGAGAACGACGCCGACAACCGGGGCTATCGGCCATGCGGGAGGAGTTGCCGCAGCGCTGGCGGTGAAGCACGGATTGGCGGTTCAGAATGTGGATATCAAGGAAGTACAGACGGTGCTGAAGCAGCAGGGGGCGTATTTGGAAGTTTAAAAGGTGCCATAAAATACAGCGGCATTTATTTCGGCAGGTGCAGTCGCTCAATTTCGACAGTCGCCAGCTACTGCTCGATTTGACAGGCACTAGCTGCTACTCAGTATGACAGGCGCAGCCGCTGCATAATTCGGCAGTCGCAGCTGCCAACTAATCCGAGAGGGGAAATTACAGTGTCAACCTTAATGTGGTTTCAGGCTATTGGAATTTTAGTCGTCTTCCTGGTATTTGTAGGGCTAATGATGACAAGAAAGCTTCCAACGATTTTGGCTTTGCCTGCTATGGCGATTCTTTTTGCACTTATTGCGGGGGTACCGTGGATATCGAACGATCCAGAGGTCACTACAATCGCTAAGACCATTCTGGCTGCGGGCTCTATGCGGCTGTCGGGAGCGATCGCCGGCCTCGTGTTCGGTGCCTGGTTCGGGCAAATTCTCAATAAAGTGGGAATTACAAAGTCGATTATCCGCAAAGCGGCTGAGCTTGCCGGCGACAAGCCGCTCATGATTGCTATCCTGTTCTTTGTTACCGCTTCGATTATTTTTTCTGCGGCGGGTGGCCTTGGAATGGTCATTTTGGTCGGAACCATTGTCATTCCGATTATGCTGACTGCGGGGATATCGCAGTTCGTCGCCTCGATCGTCGTCATTTCCGCCGTTGGCGTAGGCGCTTTGTTCAACGTATCTAACTGGGCCGTATATGTAGACGTGTTGGGGCTTTCTGTCCAGACTATTGCGGATTACACGCTCGTAGCCGCCTTGCCTTTAATTGTCGTTTCTTTAGCTATGATTGTTTTCTACATCAAAAAAGACGGCAAGGGCCGAAAAGCTTGGGCAATGCCAACAGCGACAGGAGGGGAAGGCAAGAAAGTGCCTGCTGTGGCGCTGATCAGTCCGCTCGTTCCCGTCATTCTCGTCTTTGCATTTAAAATTGATATTGTACCCGCAGTTATTATCGGCGCGCTCGTGACGATTCTTCTGACTTTGCCGAAGCGTCCGATCCATGTGCTGTCTAGCGCCATGATAGAAGGGATTCAGGATATTGCCGGGGCTATGGCTCTTATGATCGGTATCGGTATTTTGCTTAATTCCGTTATGTCGCCGCAGGTGGCATCGCTCATATCCCCATTGATCGAAAGTGTGCTGCCAAGCAGTCCGTTAATGTTCATTCTATTTTTCACTCTGCTGTCGCCGCTCGCGATCTATCGCGGACCTCTTAATGTATGGGGACTCGGCAGCGGGATTGCCGCGCTTTTCGTAACTGCAGGCATGACACCGGTAGCAGCGATGCTGGCTCTCCGCGTAGTGAGCAACGTGCAGGCGGTATCCGATCCGACGAACTCGCACAACGTTTGGGTAGCTGATTTTACGAAGAGCGATATTAATGAAATTTTAAAAAAGACACTGCCTTGGATGATGGTTGCCGTACTCATATCTATGATCTTCGGGTCGTTTATGGTCTTCTAGTTGCACAAGTTTAGCCCGGGCGGGGAGCCTCGACGCTTGCTCCGCCCGTCATTTCAGGAGGAGAACATGGAGAGAAGAAAGGTTAGAGTAGGGATAGATGTTGGAGGCACTTTTACCGATGCCGCTGTTATAGATAATGAGACGTATGAAGTTATTGAGAAAATGAAAATTCCGACCACTCACCACGACGAGGATGGCGTGGCGAAAGGGATCGTTCAAATTTTGCACCAAATTTTGGAGAGCCGGGGCATTTTGCCGGAGGACGTCACTTTTATTGCCCACGGTACGACCCAGGCGACGAATGCGCTGCTTGAGGGCGACGTGGCCAGGGTTGGCATTATCGGCATGGGCTCCGGACTGGATGGACTGAGCGCCCGCTCGGAATCTAATCCGGGTAACATTGAGCTCGCTCCGGGAAAATATTTGCAGACTTATCATACGTACCTGGACTCCAAGGATCTGAAGGAGGAGCAAATTGCCGCAGCGATCGATGGGCTGGTGCAGCAAGGCGCCGAAGTCATTGTCGCCGCCGAGGCATATAGCGTGGATGACCCGACGAATGAGCTCCGCGTCGTCGAAATTGCGAACGGGAAAGGAATTTACGCTACGGGCAGTCATGAAATTTCCCAGCTGTACGGATTGAAAACGCGGACTAGAACGGCTGTGGTCAATGCCTCGCTTATTCCTAAAATGATGGAAACGGCCAACATGACCGAGAAATCAGTCAAAAACGCGGATATCCAGTCCCAACTGATGATTATGCGCTGCGATGGCGGCGTGATGAGTATTGACGAGGTGCGTAAGCGCCCGATTTTGACCATGCTGTCGGGGCTTGCTGCCGGCGTTGCCGGAGCGCTGATGTACGAGAAAATTTCGGATGGAATTTTCTTTGAAGTCGGCGGGACAAGCGTCGATATTTCAGTGATCAAAAATGGGAAGGTCATGATCAAGAACGCCCAGGTGGGCGGGCACCGCACGTACTTGCAGTCTCTCGATGTGCGCACGCTCGGAATTGCCGGAGGAAGTATGATTAAAGTAGCCGACGGCCGGATTATAGATGTCGGGCCGCGCAGTGCCCATATCGCCGGCAAGGAATACGAAACGTTTGCGAGCAGTGATCAAATCATCGATCCGCAAGTTAAATTTATTAGCCCGAGAGACGGGGACCCGCAGGAATATATCATTTGCGCAAGCGGAAATGGGAAGGAATATTCCTATACGCTAGCGGGGGCCGCGAACATCCTTGGCTACATTCCCGATGGAGACTACGCCCGGGGGAACACCGAAGCGGCGGTCAAAGCGTGGCAGGCGCTAGCCGCCCATGTAGGATTAACAGTTGAAGAAGCGGCCAGACAGGTGATAAATATTGCGATCGACAAGACGATGAAGACTGTGAATGAAATGATAGAAGATTACGAGCTGGATCGTTCCTTTACCACTCTCGTTGGCGGGGGCGGAAGCGGGACGGTGCTCGTACCGGCAATGGCGGAACGGGAGCAGATGAAATGCAAGATTGCCAATAATGCTCCGTATATTTCTACGATCGGCGTGGCTCTGGCGATGGTGAAGGAGCAGCTTGAGCGGACCGTTGTCAACCCGACTGAGGAGGACATTAAGCGCATTCGGACTGAAATTGTCGAGCGGATCGTGCAATCCGGGGCGAGTGAGGAAACAGTTGAGGTAACGATCGAAATCGACAGTCAGAAAAATATTTTGCGGGCTATCGCCACAGGCTCGACGGAGCTTCGTTCCAAGGATCTGGGACAACAAGCGATTAGCGAAGAGGACATGCGCGTCATTGCCGCTAAATCGGTTGACCAGCCGCTTGAAACGACGAGACTGGCCGCACAGACTGGAAGATGGAAGCTCTTCAGCAGCGAGAACGTCAAGAAATCCTTTTTTGGCTTGCTAAAGAAGAAGACGGTATATGGCAGCGTACTGGATCGCGAAGGGGTTGTCCGTTTTAAGAAAGGCAACATTCATTTTGAGAAAATTACTAAATCCCAGTTTGCTGGTCAGCTTAGCCACTTTTTGGATGACAACACGATCTATTCCGATGCAAATGCGACTCTGCCTAAAGTATTTGTGTTCTATAAAGAGAAAATGCTGGATTTAACGGGCATGCAAACGAAGGAACAGTTGATGTCCATTTTGGAGATTGAGACCGAAATACTCACAGCGGAAGATGAACTCATTGTCATTGCCTATCAATAGCAGGGAAGGAACTGACCATCATATAGAAGGGGAAGGAGATGCGGGCCGTGTTGCTGCAGGAAACGACAGCAGCCCTTTCCGATGAGGTGCTCGCTTGCGCGGAACTGACGCAGGATCCTTTATTTTATAAAATACCAAAGGATAAAATTCCATACTATGTAAAAGCCTCGCTGGACAAAGGACGCCAAATGGCGGCTGATTACATCGGTATTTCGGCGAGAGCCTTATGTGAGCGGGCAGGGCTGAAATATGAAATTTCGGGCAAAACAGCCAAGTTCCATCATGTTTCCTTCCGCGCACAGATCAACTTTGCGAAGAAGGTGCCGGAAATTATCGTGTACTCCTCTTCATTGTCCGAAATGCATCAGGCATTGGAGGCCGTTCTGGGACATGAAGAGAGTCCCGATATGGACCGGCTCATTGATATTCATCTGGCCCATGAGTTCTATCACTACCTGGAGTATCAAACAGGCAGCTTTACCAATGAGCTGCTGGAGCCGATCGCCGTGCTGCAGCTAGGGTTCTATACGAGATGGTCCGGTGTGATGAAGTGCAGTGAGATCGCGGCGCACGCTTTTTGCAAGGAAGTGATGGGGCTTCCTTATTTGCCGAATTTACTGGATTATGTATACCTGGTCAAGAGCGGATCGATGTCAGCGGAGCAATTTCAACAATGTGTGAAAAACTGGAATAAAATGTTATAGACTGCGTTGGATGCTCTCCTTGCCTCCATCAGTGTGGTATAATGAAGGGGTGCTAGCGGGGATACCGGATAGCATTTTCCATCGTTAGATCAGGAGGAGGTAGCATGTCTTCACAAGTTCCGGCAGTCATTGCAAAGATCGTATCGCAGACGCAAAAATTGACATTCGGCGAAAATCAGATCGCCAATTTCGTAATTCATAATCCGGAGTTTATTACTCGCAATACGATCACGGCCATAGCCAACGAGATTGGCGTGTCGGAGACGAGTATTAACCGTTTTTGCAAGAAGGTCGGTTTTAAAGGCTTTAATGATTTTAAAATTGCCTTTGCCCAGGACGCTTTTTACCGGGAAATGCAGGCCAAGAAAAAAGAGCGGCGGGAGATCAATGCTATAGATGCGCTTGCGCTCGATTATAATGAATTGATCGTGAATACATCTGCGTTAATTACAGAGGAGCAGCTCCACAATGTGGTGGATATTCTGAAGAACGCACGCAGGATTTTTTTGTTTGGGATGTTCGATTCTTACTTGGCGGCAATTGCACTGAAGAACCGGCTATCTATTATCGGGATCATGTCCGAAGCGATCAGTGACAGCAGAGCGATGAGAATTGCAGCGTCGCAGTGCACCTCCGAGGATGTCGTCATCGCCTTCTCGCGCTCGGGTTCAACCACAGAAATCGTGGACGCGGTGGCTATCGCCCAGGTGAACCAGGTGAAGACAATCGCCGTAACCTGCTACGCCTCTTCGCCCATTACAGAAAATGCGGATGTCGATATTATTGCACCGGATAAAATATCCGTAGATAACAGCGCTTTTATGTCAAATCATATTACATTTTTGTTTGTCGTAGATTTGATCATGAGCGTATTCATTTCTTCAGACAAGGCTTACTTAAAAAAGAAACTGGACAGCGAGGCCGTTCTGGCTCAAGGCCAGTCGATCACCAATTATTTTCTTTAAGTTCAACAATTCTTAAACAAGGAACTAAACGGAAGAGGGGCGCTTTGCCAGGCATTATTTTGTCTGCGAAGGGCCCTTCTTGCAGATGTTTTATTGCAATGTTACAGAAGAGGGCAGTGGATAATAGTGGAATACAGTTGGATTACAGTGGAATACATGTAAGACCAATGGATCACATATAAGGATCTATAGGCTGATTAGTTAACGGTTTCTTGCGTTGCGGATAGACTTTGCCCTGACTTTTACTTACAATAATAAGGAGCTTTTGTATTCATCATTTGGAGCGGGAGGACAGCAAATGCTGGGCAAGCTTAAAAAAATTGACTTCACGATTGTGTTTATTTTGCTGGTTCTCATGGGCATCAGTATTGCGGTTCTCTATAGCGCAACTTCCGGCACGAAATACGATGGATATCATCTTCAAATGTTGAAATATTACATTCTAGGTTTTATCGTATTTTTTCTTGTGTCTTTGCTCGATTTTCGTCTTTTGATCAAATATGCAATTTATATTTATTTGTTCGGGCTAGGTCTGCTCGTCGTTGTATTATTTGTCGGGAATACCTACCACAACGCGACGGGTTGGATGACGCTGCCGGGGGGAACCAGTTTTCAGCCCGCGGAGTTTTTTAAGCTGATCCTCGTTATTTTTCTTGGATTTCTGCTTGTCCGCAAACGAAAAACGGGACTGCTGTTTTGGCGGGATGTCATACCGGTATGCCTGTTCACTTTTATTCCGTTTGCCGTAGTTATGGCTCAGAACGATCTTGGCAACGCGCTTAGTTATCTTATCATTTTGGTAGGTATGCTCTGGATTGGAAATATTAAGTATACGCATGCTTTGATTGCTGCCGTTATTTTTTCCAGCTTGTTAATCGGCGGGATCAGCGCTTATAAAATATATTATGAGCAGGTATACGCCTTCTTCGCGGAAATCGGGCGCGAGCACTGGATCGAGCGGATCGATCCTTGGCTTATGCCTGAAATGGCCACGGACCGGGCAATCTATCATACGCGAAACGCCAAGCTGGCTATCGCCACCGGCGGAATGACGGGAGAAGGCTTTATGCAGGGCGGCAATGTGCAGGCGGATCTGGTGCCGCTCACGTATTCTGACTCGATCTTTGTGGTGATTGCCGAGGAATTCGGCTTTATCGGCTGCTCGGTGCTGCTGCTGCTCTATTTTGTACTCATTCACAGGCTGATTCTAATTTCATTGGAATGCCGGGATCGGGCTGGTCCTCTGCTTATCGTTGGGATCGTCGCGATGCTGCTGTATCAAATATTTGAAAATATCGGGATGTTTATCGGGCTTATGCCGCTGACCGGCATTACGCTGCCATTTATCAGTTATGGCGGAACGTCTCTCATGATCAACATGGCGAGTATCGGGGTGGCAATGAGTATTCTTATTCATGGAAAGGAGCCCGAAGAGGAGCAAGTGCTTCCTTCATCCCGCTACGCCTCTATGAAATCGTAAAAGAACGAAACTAGAATGCTAGAATGATAGGTTTACGTTTCTCTTAAACGGACATACTGATAGACATCAGTAGTTTTGTAGAGGAGGAACGGCAATGAAACAGCAAGGCCGTAATATAGCACTTATTTGTTGTATTTTCATTGTATTGCTTATGTCATGGGAAGGGCAGAAGAGTGATGCGGCAGCACTCGGCGGGGAGATCCCCCAGGAATCGATCCGTTTACGCATTTTAGCCCATTCGGACCGCGCCGGCGATCAAGTGACCAAGCGGATTGTCCGCGACGCCGTTGTCGAACAGATGAACGGCTGGGTGGAGCAATTGGCAGACCCGCTTAGTCTGGAGGAAGCCCGTGATTTGATCCGGGGCAACCTGGGTTTGATTGAGGAAACAGTAGCTCGTACGCTTAAAAGAAATGGCAAGAGCTATAGCTACCATGTAGAGCTTGGGACGGTGCCTTTTCCTACGAAAATGTATGGCGGTGCTGTTTACCCGGCTGGCGACTATGAAGCGCTGCGTATTACCTTGGGCGCAGGCGAGGGAAAAAACTGGTGGTGCGTCCTTTTCCCGCCGCTGTGCTTCGTGGATGCCGGGAGCGGAGAGGCGCTGGCAAAGGATGGAGCGGGCGTGAAAAATACAGCAACTGTTTCAGTTGCGGGCAGCGATGGAGAGGCACTTCAGGGGCAGGTGCATGTCCAGGCTGAACAGGGGAAGGCTGAAGTTCGTTTTTTCCTGTGGGATTTGCTCACCGGCTTGTGGGATTGGATCATGAGTTTATTTAAATAACATGCGAAGGCTTGTCGTGCCAGTCTCGTAACCGGGTAAGGGTTATAGTAGGTGGGGCAAGTTTTTTGCGTTCCAGGGTTGGGTTATAATAAAAGGCAAATGAGCAGTCACCTGAACTATGGAACATAGTTTGTAATGGAGCAAAGATCGTTATGGACATAGTTCGTTTTGGAGCATAGATAGCTATGGAATATAGGTGGTTGTGGAGTATAAATATTTATGGAGTATAGATGGTTATGGAGTATAGATGGTTATGGAATATAGATGGTTATGGAATATAGATGAAAGTTTGAGTTGATGGATAATGACCGATCAAGGCAAAAAAAATACCGATCAAACTTCTGGAGGGCGCAAGACCCGCTGGTGGAATGTCAGGGAAGTGTATGAGGAGCAATCTGTAGGACAAGCTGGAAAAGAAGCCGGAGGACAAGCTTGTCTTGAGGTTAGTTTTGAAGCTAGCCAGCAAGGAGTTCGCCAAGCTGGGCAGGCCAAAGGGCCAGTTAATGGATTAGCTGGAGAACAGGCTTTTTTCAGTGAGGATGTACAGGAGCATGCCGGCACGCGCGAGGGGCGGCAGCTGTCTGCTGACGAGGCGATTGACGAGGCGATCCAGGAAGCGGCGGCCGTTCTGGCGTCCGGCGGCACGGTCGCCTTTCCGACCGAGACCGTGTATGGGCTCGGCGCGGACGCCCGGAGCACGCCAGCGGTGGAGGCGATTTTTGCCGCCAAAGGGCGGCCATCCGACAACCCGCTGATCGTGCACATCGCGGACATGAGGCAGTTGGACGGGCTCGTTACCGAAGTAAACGAGACGGCGCGGCGGCTCATGGAAGCTTTTTGGCCGGGGCCGCTGACGCTTGTGCTGCCAGCGGTGCCCAGCGCCGTCTCGCCTCGCGTGACGGCGGGCCTGTCCACCGTGGCCGTGCGGATGCCGGCCCACGAGGTGGCGCTGCGGCTCATCGCCGCAGCGGGGTGCCCGGTGGCGGCGCCGAGCGCCAACCGGTCGGGCCGCCCGAGCCCCACGCTTGCGCAGCACGTGGGCGAGGATTTGGCCGGCGTGATCGACGGTATCGTCGACGGCGGGCCCACGGGGGTGGGAGTGGAGTCGACGGTGGTGGAAGCCGGCCCGGACGGCACCGTCACCGTGCTCCGCCCTGGCGGGATCACGGCCGAGCAGCTCGCCCGCGTGGCGGCGGGCGGCGTGAAGCTGGACCCCGCCCTGCTGGAGGCGGCCGGGGCCCAGCTGCTCCCGGCACCGAAGTCGCCGGGAATGAAGTACACGCACTATGCGCCGCGTGGAACGCTGCGCATCGTGCGCGGGGCCGCCGTCCGGAAGGTGGCGGCCCGGATCGGGGCCGAGCTGGACGCGGCCTCCCGGCGCGGGGAAGTGACGGGGGTGCTCGCCTTTGACGAGCACCTCCCGCACTACCGCGCCGACTGCGTGCTCTCGCTCGGCAGCATCGCTGCGCTTGAGACGGCGGCGCATCGGCTCTACGGGGCGCTCCGCCGCTTCGATGAGCGCGGCGTCACTTACATTCTGGCCGAGTCCTGTCCTGAGGACGGACTCGGGGCCGCCGTCATGAACCGCCTGCTCAAAGCGGCGGGCCATGACGTAATAGATGTATAAGAAGGTTCTTGGTGTGCTTCCTTGATATATGAATCATCAATTCAAAAAGGGGGAGGAAGATGATCTCTATCGGATTGACCGGGTGGGGGGATCATAACGAGCTGTACCCGCCGGGAACGCCAGCCAGGCAGAAGCTTGAAATCTATGCCCGGCATTTTCCGGTAGTAGAGGTGGACAGTTCCTTCTACGCCGTACTGAGCAGGGATACTTATTCCCGCTGGCTGGAAATGACGCCGCCCTCGTTCACTTTTATTCTCAAGGCATACCAAGGCATGACGGGGCATGCCCGGGGAAAAGTGCCTTTCGAAGGGCCAGGTGCAATGTTCCAGGCGTACTTGGATTCGATCGACCCTGTCGTACAATCCGGAAGGCTGCGTGCAGTTATGTTCCAATTTCCGCCCTGGTTTGATTGCAATCCGGACCATGTCCGCCAGCTTCGCGCCGTCCGCAAATGGATGGGGGAGCTGCCGCTCGCTTTGGAATTTCGCCATCAGAGCTGGTTTACACCGGACATGCGGGAACGGACGCTGGAGTTTATGCGTGAGGAAGGCTGGATTCACATTGTATGCGATGAGCCGCAGGTTGGACAGGGCTCCGTTCCGACCGTGCTCGAGCCTGCTGGAGGGAAGCTCACCATCGTCCGGCTTCATGGAAGGAATGCCGCGGGCTGGACGCAGAGCGGAGCGCCCAATTGGAGAGAAGTGCGGTATTTATACCGTTATAATCGGGAAGAGTTGACGGAATGGCGTGACAAACTGCGGGAATTACAGGCGAAAGGCGCCGGTGAAATCTGTATGATTTTCAATAACAACTCCGGCGGGGATGCCGCCGCGAATGCTCGAGAAATGATGTTGCTTTTAGGAATGGATCTTCCGGAGCTTCCTCCCTCGCAGCTTGATCTGTTTGGCGGGGAACAGGATTGATATTATATTCTGTTCTGGATTTTTTATCAATCACTTCAATCTTTTATAATAGGGTTATAAAGGGAAAATACACATAGTGAGGATGTAACACATAGTCATGAACCGCTTCTTGTCCGCATATGGTTGTACAAAAACAACCTCGGACATGGGGAGTGGGGCGTTATGGCGGAAATATACGAGCGGCTTGGTGAACTGCTTACGATCGTTTTGATGGCGGTCGCTTTAGGAATGGACGCCTTGTCCCTGGGACTCGGCATTGGCATGCGAGGGGTCCTGCGGCTGGAAATGGTCCGTATCGGCGTTATGGTTGCACTGTTTCACCTGCTGATGCCGCTGTTTGGAATTGTGGCCGGCCAATTTGCGGGCGAACTGCTGGGAAGTTTGGCAAAATACGTATCCGGCGGTCTGCTCGTACTGCTCGGAGGTCATATGATATGGAGCTCTTTGCTTGGCAATGGTGAACAGGTTGCGGATTATCGCTCTTTTTTCGGTTTGTTTCTGTTTTCTTTAAGTGTCAGTATAGATTCGTTCTCCGTAGGCGTATCGCTGGGCATGTTTCATAGTGATTTGCTGTTTACCGTAATTGCTTTCGGATTGTTCGGCGGGCTGATGTCCGTGCTTGGACTACGGCTTGGCCACGGCGTAGGCGAGCGGCTTGGTGAATACGGGGAAGCGGCAGGGGGCGCTATATTGCTGGCATTTGGACTAATTTTCATCTTCTGATACAATGACTAACACATATGTACATGAATCAGGGTCAGGAATAAACTAGGAATCAAATCGAATCATAACGGAATTAAGTCCGAATCCTGTCGGTATTAAACCTGCTCAAATCTGTATCAAACCTGTATCAAATCGGAGTTAGGCTGGAGGTGAACAAGCTTGCGAATATTGTTTGTATGTACTGGAAACACATGCCGCAGTCCCATGGCAGAAGGGATATTCCGCAAGCTCGCGCAGGAGCGGGGATTGGATGTAGAGGTGTCGTCAGCTGGTGTCGCGGCGGTGGAGGGCATGCCGATTTCCCGCCATGCCGGAGATGTGCTCAAAGAATTGGGAATTGAGGACCGGATCACGTCGACTCCGCTTCATGCGGAGCTGATCGAATGGTCGGACCTCGTTCTTACGCTGACTGAAGGGCATAAGCGCCAAGCTATTGCGGCTTTTCCTGCAAAGGCAGATAAAATATTCACCCTTAAAGAATACGTAGAGGAAGATGAAACCGTATTGGCCGATCAGGCAGAGCTTAGCCGGCTGATCGCCGAGCTCGAGCTTAACCGGGCGCTTGGCCAAGGAATGGACGAATATAAGGAGCGGCGAATTCGCGAACTGCTGCAGCGCATGCCGCATTACGATATTTCCGATCCGTTTGGAGGCAGCCGCATGGAGTATGAGCTTACTGCGCAGGAAATTCGGGCGGCATTGGAGAAGCTAATCGCTAAGCTGGAAAAAGAACGCTTTCAATAAAAGCGGTACAAAAACAAGGTTGCAATTGTTGGACACATGTTTTATTCTTAAGGCATGGAAATGAGGATCCGATGTAACTGGCGACGATAGTGGAGCAAACCACAATGGAGCATCGGAATATACGGCCGGTCGCCTGGGCAAAGAGCACGACGCAGATGTTGCGTCATGCTCTTTTTCGTCATTTTCGAGGAGCTGCAGTATTTCCGGCTTGCTTTAACACAGCTTGCTTCAACAGAGTGGGCTGTAACACGGCATGCTTTATCTCTGGCGCTTCAACACAACGTGCTCTAACACAGCTTTCTTCTTTTGCTTCTTCTGTCCCGGAAATTCTAACGAAGTTTGTCGCAACGATCCCCAGGTTATATTAGGTATAATAGAGACAGACTTATTTGGAAGGATGGATACGTCGATGAATGGAGAAGAGCAAGAAAGATCTATTCGCGAGGAAGCGGCGGAAGTGTTGGAAGAGCTGGCGGCTGCGGTCCCTCTCGGTTCGAATCATCTGGTAGTAATCGGTGTAAGCACGAGTGAAGTGGCGGGCCAGCGCATCGGCACGGCGGGTGCGGAGAGTATTGCCGCTGAGCTGTACGAAGGCTTGGCCGGCATTCAAAGCAAATACGGCTTTGCTTTAGCCTTCCAGTGCTGCGAGCATTTGAATCGTGCACTCGTTGTAGAACGTGCCGTACTGGAGCGGCTCGGCTTGACTGAAGTCGCAGCAGTGCCTGTGCCAAAAGCTGGCGGCTCTATGGCAGCAATGGCGTATCGCCGCATGAAGGAGCCCTGCCTTGCGGAGAAGGTAGCCGCACATGCCGGGATCGATATCGGGGAGACGATGATCGGGATGCACCTGAAGGATGTGGCTGTTCCTTATCGCCCGGCGCGGCGTTATATAGGCCAGGCCAGGGTGACGGCAGCATCGACCCGGCCGAAGCTGATCGGCGGGGAACGGGCGGTTTATAAGCTGCCGGAAGTACAAGACACACAGCTTTGCGATTAGTTTAGGATGTTATTACATTATAATTTTAAATATAGGGAGGACTTTTGGACGATGGATCATTTGAGAAAACAAGACCCTGCAGTACTGGAAGCGATGAATCTGGAGCTGAAGCGCCAGCGGAACAACATTGAGCTGATTGCTTCCGAGAACATTGTTAGCGAAGCGGTTATGGAAGCGATGGGCTCCGTGCTCACGAACAAATATGCAGAAGGATACCCGGGCAAACGTTTTTACGGCGGCTGTGAACACGTGGATATCGTAGAGGATATCGCGCGCGACCGTGCTAAGGAATTGTTCGGAGCGGAGCATGCCAACGTTCAGCCGCACTCCGGCGCTCAAGCGAACCTGGCCGTTTATTTGACTGTGCTGAATCCAGGTGATACGGTATTGGGCATGAATCTGGCACATGGAGGACACTTGACGCACGGAAGCCCGGTCAACGCCTCCGGCCTGCTTTATAACTTCGTCGCTTACGGCGTGCAGGAAGATACATTCCTGATCGATTATGATGAAGTGCGCAAGGCAGCTTTCAAGCACCGCCCTCGCCTGATTGTGGCTGGAGCCAGCGCATATCCGCGTATCATTGATTTTGAAAAAATGGCTTCCATCGCCAATGATGTAGGCGCGCTCTTTATGGTAGACATGGCCCATATCGCTGGTCTGGTTGCTGCTGGCCTGCATCCAAATCCGGTTCCACATGCGCATTTTGTTACGACGACGACGCACAAGACGCTTCGCGGTCCGCGCGGCGGTATGATTCTATGCCGCAAGCCTTGGGCTGCAGCGATTGATAAAGCGGTATTCCCGGGCACGCAAGGCGGTCCGCTGATGCATGTTATTGCTTCCAAAGCGGTTGCCTTGGGAGAGGCTTTGCAGCCTTCGTTCAAAACCTACGCGGAGAACGTTGTAAAAAATGCCAAGGTGCTGGCTGAAGCGCTTGTTTCCGAAGGGCTCAACCTGGTTTCCGGCGGTACGGATAACCACTTGATGCTGATCGATACCCGCAGCCTGAACATCACCGGTAAAGATGCGGAGCATGTGCTCGATTCCATCGGCATTACTGTTAACAAAAACGCGATTCCGTTTGATCCGACGAGCCCGTTTGTCACAAGCGGTATCCGCATTGGTACGCCTGCGGCTACATCCCGCGGCATGGACGAAGAAGCTATGGTTGAAATCGGCCGGATCATTGCGGCCGTGCTGAAAGCACCGAAGGACGCAGCAGCGCTGGAGAACGCCAAAGCGCGCGTTACTGCGCTGACCGACCGCTTCCCGCTTTATCCGGAAATGAAATACTAAGATAGGGCCGCTTAAATCCCGGTTGTTTCCGCAACTGGACTAGCAGGCAGTTAGCCCGCCCGCTCCTAGTGGAGCAGGCGGGCTAATTTCCGTCTTCTAAAACCCGAAAGAAGTGGCACTGTTGATAATTCTGTACTGAGCATGTTCTCCTATGATCAGCAAACCGGTGCGATTCCAAAAGATATGATGACCGCGGCTGGGACGCGCACCCCGCATACTGAAAGGGCTTGTTCATTAAAAGAAATGGAGCCCGGGTGGCAAGGTCTTCCATCTGGATTCCTTCATGATGAGACCTTGGGCGGCGCTGGGGCGACTAAAGACCGTTTTCCCGAAAAGCTGACAGCACTAGATGAAAACGAGTTCGCCAAGTGATATAATAAACAGGATTTGTGCATCATTTGATGTAGGGATCGTCACCTGAAGCAAGATTCAGCTTAAACCGGAGGGACAAATATGGGAAAACTGGTGGTATGTGATCACCCTTTGATTCAACACAAACTGACTTTTATTCGAGACATGCAGACGAATACGAAGGACTTCCGTGAATTGGTAGATGAAGTCGCCACTCTCATGGCATATGAAATTACAAGAGAAGTACCTTTGGAATCGATCAAGGTGCAGACCCCGGTCTGTGAAGCTGAAGCACGGGTCATCTCGGGCCGGATGCTTGGGCTGATTCCGATTTTACGGGCCGGCCTTGGGATGCTCGACGGTGTTCTTAAACTGCTTCCTGCTGCGAAAGTAGGGCATGTAGGTTTGTTTCGGGACCCGCAGACGCTTCAGCCGGTAGAATACTACGTCAAGCTGCCTACAGATGTGCAGGAACGCGAGCTTATCGTTATTGACCCAATGCTGGCGACAGGCGGTTCAGCGATCGCGGCGATTGATGTGTTGAAGAAGCGCGGATGCACGCAAATTAAAATGATGAATTTGATCGCGGCGCCTGAAGGCGTACAAGCTGTGCAGGAGGCCCACCCGGATGTAGATATTTACGTGGCGGCATTGGATGAGCGGCTGGATGAACACGGTTATATCGTTCCTGGATTGGGAGATGCCGGTGACCGGTTATACGGTACCAAATAGTTTATGTAAAATGACGATATTTAATGAAGAGGTTGTTTTGAAGGTTTCAGAGGGTATCAGAGCATACCGGAAGATGTTGCTCTCGATAATACTCAGAAGGTATTAGATGAGATCAGAGGATATCAAAGGTACTAACGGGGATTTGAAGGATTTGAAGGATTTAAAGGACAATAATTAAGGAAAGGAATTATCATGCCTAAAATTAAAGTAATGACAATTTTTGGTGTCAGGCCAGAAGCGATTAAGATGGCTCCGCTGATTCTCGAGCTGCAAAAGCATAAGGAACATATCGATTCGGTCGTCGCCGTAACGGCCCAGCATCGTGAAATGCTTGATCAGGTGCTGGATGTATTTAAGATCGTGCCTGATTATGATCTGGATGTCATGAAGCCAAATCAGACCCTGAATGAAATTACCATTCGGGTACTCGGTGGGCTAGAGCAGGTTCTGTGTGATGCGAAGCCGGATATTGTGCTTGTCCACGGCGATACGCTGACGACTTTTCTGGCCAGCTACGCTGCTTTTCTGCAAGGGATTAAGATCGGGCATGTCGAGGCGGGGCTACGTACCTGGAACAAGTGGTCACCGTACCCGGAGGAGATGAACCGCCAGTTGACAGGAGTGCTGGCCGACCTGCATTTTGCTCCGACCGAGTGGTCGGCTAACAATTTGCGCAAGGAAAATAAGCCGGAGTCAAGTATATATATCACAGGCAACACGATAACTGATGTGTTTCAATATACAGTACAGCCTAATTATTGGAACTCAGTGCTGGACTTTGCCGCCGGAAAGCGGCTTATTCTCATGACGGCCCACCGCCGGGAATCGCAAGGGGAGCCGCACATGAACATATTCCGCGCCGTGAAGCGCATTGCTGACGAGTTCGAGGACGTGGCGATCGTATACCCGGTTCACCCTAGTCCTCCGGTCAAAGAGCCAGCGCATGCCACATTGGGCGGGCACCCTCGCATCAAGCTGATCGAGCCGCTGGATGTGATTGATTTTCACAACATCTATCCGCATACCCATTTGATCGTTACGGATTCGGGCGGGATGCAGGAAGAGGCGCCTTCGTTTGGTGTGCCGGTTCTCGTACTGCGCGATACAACGGAGCGTCCCGAAGGAATTGAGGCGGGAACGCTTGAACTGGTCGGTACGGAAGAGGAGATGGTTTATGAACGGATCAAGACTCTGCTGACGGATAGCGCTTTGTATGAATCTATGAGCCGTGCGGCAAATCCTTATGGGGATGGGAAGGCGTCCGAAAGGATTGTCAATGCGATATATCACCATTTTGGTGCAATTGATCAACGACCGGAGAATTTTCACAGAAAGTTCACAAATTCGAATGATCAATAATTGTGTTTCTGAACGAGATAGCATACAGTATTACTGTACGGTTTTAACGCTTTCGTTGACAAAAAGTAGACACATTCAGTAAAATAAGTTGGGATTGTTCCGAATGAAAATTCCTGATAATAATGGCAATCCTTGGATTGCTGCCGCTTACATTAGCGGGGCGGGTTTTTTGCTGGCTACCTATATTGTTGTCGGCTTTTTGAGTGCAAAATGGCTGGCGGAGCGTTTCGACGGGCCGAATTACTGGATTGCTATTGGGGCTATCACGGGTCTCGTGCTCGGAATCGTCAACGTATTTGTACTAATCAAAAAGTTTTTGGGGGCGCAGAATGGATGATTTAGGTTCCATTGTAAAAGCCGTATTCCGGATCACGTTCCTGTTATTGTCCGCTTTATTTTTCGGATGGGCCATTCTTCCAGAGTACAGGCCGATCTTCGCCGGATTTATTTTGGGACTGGCTGTCGGTTTGCTCTACGTCCGTTATCTGTCTTTGAAAGTACGGCAATTGGTTCAACTCGTGGTCAGTCAGGAACAACGCAGGTTTAATTTCGGTTTTGTTACTAGAATTTGTCTAGTTTTTCTTGCTGTCATGGTTGCGGTCAAGTTCGAGCAGGTGTCATTAATGACGGTTCTTCTCGGCCTGTTTATCCCGCAGCTGCTGACGATCCCGGTGAGCATCTTCATCGGAATCCGCAACAAGGCTTGAACATCTTATACGGGGAAAGGGGTGAATACATATAAATGCATGACGCACCGATTATTATGCTTGGAGGATTTCACCTGGATATATCCGCCGTTATGATGCTAATGGTAAGCATGCTCATCGTATTCGTCATATGTCGATTAGCTGTAGCGAATTTGTCGGTCGAGAATCCGTCCAAGATGCAGAACTTCATGGAATGGGTCGTTGAGTTCGTTCAAGGGATTGTTGGAAGTACCATGAGTTTGAAGAAGGGCAAGCCTTATATATCTTTGGGATTGACCTTGATTTTATTCATCTTCGTATCCAATCTACTAGGGTTGCCGCTAGGCGTGATCACTGAGGCGCATGGCCCGGAGAAGGTTTTTGGGAAAGTCATTGAAGCTACGGCTACTTTGCAAGCCGGGGAACATGCCCACATTCTGTGGTGGAAATCTCCGACCGCTGATATTGCCGTGACGGCTGGACTGGCACTGGTTGTATTTATTTTAATGAACTTCCTAGGGATCAAAAACAATAGGAAGCATTACTTCAAGCATTACCTTGAGCCGTTTCCCATTTTTTTGCCGCTGAACATCATCGAGAACTTGTCCAAGCCGATCGCGTTGGCTATTCGTCTATTTGCGAACATCTTCGCGGGTGAGGTTCTGATCGCGGTTATCATCAAGATGGGTTACCTCGGTATTCCATTTATGGGCATTTGGCAGGGCTTCAGTATATTCGTTGGCGCACTGCAAGCTTACATTTTCACCATTTTGACGATGGTTTATATTTCACAGTACACGATTCACGAGGAAGAGCATTAGTAAACTCTAGGGAAAAGGCCGCATGGCATCTTCCTGCCAGAGATCTAATACTACTAATTATTAAATAAGCAACATATTAAAGGAGGATATTTAAGATGGGATTGACTTATTTGGCAGCAGCTATTGCAGTAGGTATGGGTGCACTTGGTGCAGGTATCGGTAACGGGATGATCGTAAAAAGTACAGTTGAGTCTATCGCTCGTCAGCCGGAAGCAGCGAACAAGCTGCAAACAACGATGTTCATCGGTGTTGGTATCGTTGAGGTTGTTCCGCTCGCAGCAACAGTTATCGCGTTCTTGATTATGTTCTCTTCTTAATAATAGTTTCGGTTTGGCGGGGAGGGCCTATGCCATCCACGCCTTCGTTTTAAGCACAAGAAATCGCATAAGAAACTATTATTAACGGAAAGGAGTGACATCCGTGGAGGTCCTTTGGGAGAACATTATCATCACCATGCTTGCCTTTGCGATTCTTTATTGGCTGCTGAACAAGTTTGCATTTGGCAAGCTGTTTGCAGTAATGGAGAAACGTCGCGAGCTGGTACTTGGACAATTAGAAGAAGCTAAGCAAACTAGAGAGCAAGCAAACGCGTATGTCGAGGAGCAGAAAGAGGCTCTTAGCCAGGCACGTCAGGAAGCTTATGAAATTATTGAGCAATCGAAGCAAAGCAGCAGCAAACAGGCTCGGGATTTGCTGGAACAGGCGAAGCAGGATGCTGTACGTCTGAAGGACGAGGCGGTCCGCGATATCGAGACCGAGAGAAACAAGGCCGTCGAAGCGCTGCGCGGCGAGATTGGTGCTTTCTCCGTCAACATTGCCTCCAAGCTGATTGAGCGTGAGGTCGAGAATAATCCGGAAGAACAAGAGAAGCTTGTGAACCAATATCTTAAAGAGGTAGGTAGTAAATCATGAGCCGCGAAGCTGTTGTAGCGGGCAGATACGCCAAAGCCCTGTACGAAATTGCAGCGCAGGAAGGGCGTACGCTGGAAGTTGAACAGGAAATCAGAGCTCTCGTGCATGCTTTTCATGAAGATAAAGATATACAGAGGTTCATTTCGGCCCCGAATATTTCGGAGGATGTGAAATGGGGAGCGCTTGAGCGCGCGCTGGAAGGGAAACTTTCCAAACCTGTTGTTTCATTGGTGAAGCTCCTTGTGGAACGGGGAAGGACAGGTATTTTTCCGGAATTGCTAAGCCGCTATATCAAAATTACAGGGGATGCCTTTGGGCTCGCTACAGCGACTGTCTATACGACGTACCCTTTGAATGAAGAGGAAAAGGCAGCAATCGCGGATGAATTTGGCGCATTAGTCAACAAAAAGATCCGTGTTCTGAACGAGATTGACAAAGACCTGCTCGGCGGAATGAAAGTCCGTATCGGTGATACACTGTATGACGGAAGTTTGGCCGGGAAGCTTGAACGGCTTGAGAAGTCTTTTCGAAGACAAGCACTGTAGATAGGGGTGAAAAACTTGAGTATCAGACCTGAAGAAATCAGCACGCTGATTAAAAGTCAGATCGAACAATATAAATCAGAAATTGAAGTGGCCGAAGTCGGCACCGTTATTCAAGTTGGTGACGGTATCGCTCGCGTCCACGGGCTTGAAAACGCCATGGCAAACGAATTGCTCGAGTTTGAGAACGGCGTTTTTGGTCTTGCATTGAACCTGGAGGAGAGCAACGTTGGGGTTGTTATTCTCGGGCCATATAGCGAAATTCGCGAAGGTAATCAAGTTAAACGCACCGGACAAATTATGCAGGTTCCCGTTGGGGATGCACTGCTTGGCCGCGTCGTCAACCCGCTTGGACAGCCGGTTGATGGTAAAGGATCTATTGATACGACAGAGTTCCGTCCCGTAGAAAACAATGCACCGGGTGTTATTGAGCGGAAATCCGTTCATGAGCCGATGCAAACCGGGATCAAAGCGATCGACTCCATGGTTCCGATCGGCCGCGGTCAGCGCGAGCTGATTATCGGTGACCGTCAAACAGGTAAAACCGCGATCGCGATCGATACGATTATTAACCAGAAGGGCAATGGCGTAAAATGCGTATACGTTGCTATCGGACAGAAGCAATCTACTGTCGTCAACGTTGTTGAAACGCTTCGCCGCCATGGAGCGCTCGACTACACGATCGTAGTTACCGCGTCCGCTTCTGAGCCGTCACCGCTTCTTTACATCGCGCCTTATGCCGGTGTAGCGATGGCTGAGTACTTTATGTACAAAGGCGAGCACGTACTTATTATTTATGATGACTTGTCCAAGCAAGCGGCTGCTTATCGTGAGCTGTCTCTCTTGCTTCGCCGTCCGCCGGGCCGTGAGGCATTCCCTGGCGACGTTTTCTACTTGCACTCCCGTTTGCTGGAGCGCGCCGCGAAATTGAGCGATGAAATGGGCGGCGGCTCGATTACCGCACTTCCGTTTATTGAAACGCAAGCATCCGACGTGTCGGCGTATATTCCGACGAACGTCATTTCGATTACGGATGGGCAGATTTTCCTGGAGTCCGATTTGTTCTACTCCGGTCAGCGGCCGGCGATTAACGTCGGTATCTCGGTATCCCGTGTAGGGGGTTCCGCTCAAATCAAAGCGATGAAGAAGGTAGCGGGTACACTTCGCCTTGACTTGGCCCAGTATCGTGAGCTGCAGGCGTTCTCCCAGTTCGGTTCAGACCTGGATAAATCGACGCAGGCACGTCTGACGCGGGGTTCCCGTATGATGGAAATCCTGAAGCAGGGTGTAAACCAGCCGCTCTCTGTTGAGAAGCAGGTTATTAGTTTGTATACAGCAGTCAAAGGATACCTCGACGATATTCCACTCGGCGATGTGCGCCGTTTTGAAGCTGAATTCCTCTCCTTCGTGGATAGCCAGCACGATGAAGTGCTGCAATCGATCCGTGAGACGAAAGATTTGACAGCGGACAACGAAACGAAACTTAAAGAGGTAATTGAGAAGTTTAAAAGAGGCTTTGCTGCTTCGAAGTAACAAGCTTCATGAATCGGCTTGAAGCTTGGCTGTAAGCCCGGCTTACTTTAAGCTCAGTTCGCTTGAGGCTCAGTACGGCTGAAGCTCAGCTGCACAGATGCTGATTCGTGATGGTCGTATATATAGAATGCTTATAGCATAGAATGCTCGTTTTGGCTCATCCAAAGCTTGAATTGCTTGCTTATGGCAGACTTCGGTCTTAATTGTAATTCGGTTTTGACCGTGCCTACCATAAGTGGCTGCTTGCCAAGCTGGCTTTGGCTATGAGCCAAAGTTTGAGAATAAGCTGCAGGTACTAGTTTAGGGCTGTTGCCAGAACTATGCGTATGTTTCAAAGTAAACTCTCGCTTCTAGTTAAAGTTAAGGTAATGCTTACGATACGAGTTTTGGCTTGGCCAAAACTAAGTGTATGCTTTCGAAGTAACTTTGGCTCCTAGCCAAAGTTAAGATTATGCTTACGATGCGAGTTTTGGCTTAGCCAAAACTAAGTGTATGCTTTCGAAGTAACTTTGGCTCCTAGCCAAAGTTTGAAGGTGGTGAAATCATGGCAAAAGGGATTCGCGAAATAAAGCGTCAAATCAAAAGTATTCAGAATACTCGCCAGATTACGAAAGCGATGGAAATGGTCGCTTCAGCCAAACTGAGAAAAGCGCAGGAAAGAGCGCAATCCTCCCGTCCATACGCGGAAAAGTTGAAAGAAGTCGTGACCAGCATCGCAGCCGGAACGGAAGGCGTTACTCATCCTATGCTCGTGACTCGTCCGGTGAAGCGTACGGCTTATATTGTGATCACAGCTGATGGTGGCTTGGTTGGCGGATATAACACCAATATTATTCGTAAAGTGATGGAAGTAATCAATGAGAAGCACGCCTCCAAATCGGAGTACGGTTTGTTTGTCATAGGGCGTAAAGGCCGGGATTATTTCAATCGCCGGGAGCTTCCCGTTGTGAAGGATATCGTTGAACTGTCCGACATCCCCAAGTTTGCCGATATTAAGTCGTTAGCTTTTGCGGCTGTTCAGAGCTTTGAAGAAGAACAGTTTGATGAAGTCTATATTTGCTATAACAAGTTTATTAATGCGATGACCCAGCTGCCGACAGTTGACCGTTTGCTTCCATTCGACAGTGTCGAAACAGGCGGACCAGCAGCGGAATATGAGTATGAGCCTTCTCCTGAAGCCGTACTTGAGGTTCTGCTTCCTAAATATGCCGAAACGCTTATTTTTGGAGCTTTATTGGAAGGAAAAGCGAGTGAGCTTGGCGCGAAAATGACGGCAATGGGCAGCGCTACGAAAAATGCTTCGAAAATGATCAACGAGTTAACTCTGACGTATAACCGTGCTCGTCAAGCGGCTATTACCCAGGAAATTACGGAAATTGTGGCTGGCGCTAACGCGCAGAGCTAACACTTTCTTTTCGTGGATAGTTTGCGGATATGCTGGAATTCAGACAGTACGGAACAGCTTCGACACATATGTCAAAACAGCCCGCATATTGAAAATTCAGGCGAAAGCCGTAGTACGCCAAACAGGGCGTTGGTTTTCAAAGCCGTTTTACTGCGTAGTATTGCGATGATGAGCGTGGCTCGAGAAACCTAGAAACTAGGTATATGCTTTCGAGGCAGTTTTGCTGCGTAGTAATGCACTGAAGAAGATAGCTCCGCAAAACTTAGGTATATGCTTTCGAAGTAGTTTTGCTGCGTAGTATTGCTGTAGAAGCATAGCTCCGCAAAACTTAGGTATATGCTTTCGAGGCAGTTTTGCTGCGTAGAATTGCTGTAGAAGCATAGCTCCGCAAAACTTTAAGGAGGGAAAACACAAAAATGAACAAAGGACGCGTTATTAGCGTAATGGGTCCGGTTGTTGACGTTGAGTTTGGACGTGGGCAACTTCCGGAATTATTCAACGCTATTAAAATTGTGAAACAGGACGCGCAGGGAGACGGTCACGACCTGATCCTGGAAGCATCCAATCACTTGGGCGACAACCTTGTCCGCTGTATTGCCATGTCCTCAACAGACGGTCTAGTACGCGGTATGGAAGCAGTGGATTTAGGCGCTCCAATTTCTGTTCCGGTAGGCGAAGCCACTCTCAGCCGCGTATTTAACGTGCTTGGAGAGACGATCGATAATAAAGGCGCGGTAGCAACGGAAGTTAGAAATCCAATTCACCGGGATCCTCCTACTTTTGAAGAACTGTCGACGCAATCCGAAATACTGGAAACAGGGATCAAAGTTATCGATTTGCTGGCACCTTATGCCAAGGGTGGTAAAATCGGCCTTTTCGGTGGTGCGGGTGTAGGTAAAACCGTTACGATTCAGGAATTGATTAATAACATCGCTCAAGAACATGGCGGTATTTCTGTATTCGCTGGTGTAGGCGAGCGTACTCGTGAAGGTAATGACCTGTATCACGAGATGACAGATTCAGGCGTTATTAATAAAACAGCAATGGTGTTCGGTCAAATGAACGAGCCGCCGGGAGCCCGTCTGCGTGTAGCCTTGACTGGGCTTACGATGGCCGAATATTTCCGTGATCAAGAGGGACGAGACGTTCTTCTGTTTATCGACAATATTTTCCGCTTTACTCAAGCAGGTTCTGAAGTATCCGCCCTCCTGGGACGCATGCCTTCCGCGGTTGGTTATCAGCCGACATTGGCTACGGAGATGGGGCAGCTTCAGGAGCGGATTACCTCGACCAAAAAAGGTTCCGTTACTTCCATTCAGGCGATTTATGTTCCTGCGGATGACTATACGGATCCGGCGCCAGCGACGACGTTTGCTCACTTGGATGCAACGACAAACCTGGAGCGTAGAATTTCCGAGATGGGGATCTTCCCAGCGGTTGACCCGCTTGCATCCAGCTCGCGGATTTTGACGCCTGAAATCGTTGGCGAAGAGCACTATAACGTAGCTCAAGGCGTTAAACAACTCTTGGCTCGCTATAAAGAGTTACAGGATATCATCGCAATTCTCGGTATGGATGAGTTGTCCGAGGATGACAAGCTGATCGTATCCCGTGCACGGAAGATTGAACGTTTCTTGTCGCAGCCGTTCCACGTTGCTGAGCAATTTACGGGTATTTCTGGTAAATACGTGCCGATTGCTGAGACGGTCCGCAGCTTTAAGGAAATCCTGGAAGGTAAGCATGACTCGCTTCCGGAAGCGGCATTCCTCTTCGTAGGTACGATTGAAGAAGCTGTCGAAAAAGCAAAATCATTGTAATTAATGCACCGTTCATTCGGATGCTTCAGAAATGAACTGTCCCACGAACAGGAGGGATGACAAGTGAGCACCTTTTTATTGGAAATTGTTACCCCGGACCATGTGGTGTTCTCCGAGCAGATAGATAGCCTGACCGTTCGCGGAGTAGAAGGTGAGCTTGGTATTTTGCCGCATCATATTCCGTTGGTAACACCGCTTCAGGTTGCTCCAATTGTGGCGAAATCCGGTGGTACTGAAACCACAATTGCGGTACATGGCGGCTTTGTTGAAGTCCAAAAGGACAAAGTTATCGTTCTTGCCGAAAGCGCCGAGCTTCCGGAAGCGATTGATGTTGATCGGGCTGTTGCTGCTAGAGAGCGCGCTGAGCGCAGACTGTCTGCGGGCAAAAATCAGGACCGCATCGACCATCGCCGTGCTGAGCTAGCTCTGCAACGAGCAATTACACGGATCGATGTATCCGGTAATGCGAAGATCAAAAAGCATAGCTGATAGAACGGATATAAAACAAAGCTGAACACCAAGGTGTTCGGCTTTTGTTTTATATCCATGTTGTACAAGCGGATAAATTTTATTAAAATCAGGCATAATTTTAGAAGTATTTGTTAGATATAGCAGCGAATGGCGGACGAAAAGTTATTTCTTAAGAACCTTTTATATAAGACTTATGGTTTAATGTGCTCTTGTCTGTGATTTTTTTTAATCAAAACCGATCGGTGATGTGAAGAACTTTGTATAGTAAATCCGGATCGATCGGATTGAGGAGATTGTAACCCTGTCTAACGCCAGAGCCCATATGAAACTCTGTTGCGCCGGTTCGTTTCAGAAACGCTTCAAGAGCATCCGGGTGAAGGCCTCCGCCGGGCATGATCGTAATATTTTGCGGCCGGGCTAAAGTGATCAGTTCAAGGATATCGTCCTCAGCGTCCAGCGCTGACGAACGTCCCCCTGAAGTAAGGATATGTGTAATTTGGTCATATCGGCTCAAAATATCAATTGCATCTGCGAAGCGGCTGATTTCATCAAATGCCCGGTGAAAGGTAACTGGAAGACCGTCTGCAGCATCAAGCAGCCGATCAAGGGCATTTACATCCACAGCACCATCCGTAGTCAAGGCACCCATAACAAATCCTGAGACACCCAGGTGGCAAAAATGAGCAATATCCTGTAACATAGTAGCGATGTCTTCTTTATCGTATACAAAATGGCGACTATGGGGGCGGATCATCACTCTTACGTCGACATTAACATGCTCGAGTATTTGTTGGACAAGCCCATAACTTGGTGTCAGCCCGCCCTCTTGGGGGGCAGTAATAATTTCCAGCCGATGGGCTCCGCGCTGAGCGGCCAGTATCGCGTCTCCTAACGTGTAAGCAATAACTTCAACTAACACATCAGACAACTCCTTTCTATACATTTCGATCATCTGATTATAGCTTACGTTATTGCAAGTGAAAAGAAATGCTGGATTATTATGTCTCGGGCAAGTATGATATATAAGGTTTATAGTTTTGCATTATGTAGACCGATATATTTTTATAGTGTGTTAACCCTTTTAAGGACGATTGCATAATTATAGAACGAGGCGGGGGGAAGCTGATATGAATCCATTGGACTCCGTACCGGCTTCAGTCGGTGTAAACGGTTTGGTGTCCATCTTAGTATCACTGGCGTGCATTGTCATGTCTTGGTGGGCGCTGCAAAATCTTAGGCTCGACTTGATCATACGTCACCCGAAGGGGCCTCAAGGCAGACTGCTTCAAGTGCTTTTAGCTATCGTGCTGGGACGGTTTGTAGCTGGTTTTATTTTGGAATACATCGGCTATACGCAGATGCTGGGCTATATGTTTTAATTCCTAAGTCTTTGGTTATAAGTGTGTTAGACTATTGGGGGCGTGCAAAAAATGGTCTTAGAGACTTTTTGTATGCTTATGGTTGACACCGTGAAGTTTGTCGAATAACATCAAAACATTGTGTCAACAATGGTGAATAAGGGTTATGCCAAGGAGATCTAATGATTGCTAATAAATAAGACGAAAATCTTCACAATTCGTGTTATTTCTACATGTTTAGAACCTTGTGCGCCGCAAGCTGCCGGTGATATGATGACATTTAGGGAATGAGCGGG
Source organism: Paenibacillus fonticola DSM 21315 (assembly GCF_000381905.1). Classification (GTDB taxonomy): domain Bacteria; phylum Bacillota; class Bacilli; order Paenibacillales; family Paenibacillaceae; genus Fontibacillus; species Fontibacillus fonticola. Next base: position 100,017 of record NZ_KB907246.1, read on the forward strand.
GTTGCCTTTATTTTGCATCGAAAATAAGGGTGAAAATGAACGCGCGGAGGGAAACAAGATGAGTAAATTTATCGTCCGCGGTGGCAATATTTTGTCCGGGAACGTTAAAGTTAGCGGAGCTAAAAATTCAGTGCTGCCGATCATCGCAGCATCGTTATTAGGGGAGGAAGGCGTAAGCGTAATTCGCGATGCCCCGCCGCTAGATGATGTGATGACCATTAATAAAGTATTGGAATCGCTTGGAGCGACCGTTACATATGATCGTGAGGTTATTACGGTCAATGCGCAGAAGATCGCGAATTGTGAGGCCCCGTACGAATGGGTACGGAAAATGCGGGCATCGTTTCTTGTCATGGGTCCTTTGCTGACTCGCACGGGTTACACGCGAATTTCTCTTCCTGGAGGCTGCGCGATCGGTACAAGACCGATTGATCAGCATTTGAAAGGCTTTGAAGCGATGGGAGCCGAGATCAACCTGGGACAGGGCTTCATCGAAGCGAAATCAAATGGGCGTTTGCGCGGTACGAAAATATATTTGGACGTAGCCAGCGTCGGTGCAACGGAGAATATTATGATGGCGGCTACTCTGGCAGAAGGAACGACAGTTATCGAAAATGCGGCGAAGGAGCCGGAAATCGTTGACCTCGCTAATTACTTGAACGGAATGGGCGCAATCGTCCGCGGTGCAGGAACGGGCGTTATCCGGATCGAGGGTGTCGAGAAGCTGCGCGGTGTTGAACATACCGTAATTCCTGATCGTATTGAAGCAGGCACGTTTATGATTGCTGCGGCTACGACGGGTGGAAATGTTTTTGTTGAGGGAGCGATCGCTGATCATTTAGGCCCGGTCATTGCCAAGCTTGAGGAAATGGGCGCAATGGTTGAAGTACATGAGAATGGTGTGCGGGTAATAGCGGAAAAACCGCTTAAGGCCGTTGATGTCAAAACGCTGCCTTATCCGGGCTTCCCGACCGACATGCAGTCACAAATGATGGCGCTATTACTTGTGTCCGAAGGTACGAGCGTCGTAACGGAAACCGTGTTTGAGAATCGTTTTATGCATGTAGAGCAATTTGCGCTCATGAATGCGGAGATTAAGGTGGAAGGCCGCAGCTCTATTATTACTGGCGGGGCTAAACTGAGCGGTGCTAAAGTATGTGCTACCGATTTGCGCGCCGGGGCAGCACTAATCATTGCCGGCCTCGTAGCAGACGGGACGACGGAAGTGAGCGGTACGCATCATATTGACCGCGGCTACGTCAATTTGGCTGAGAAGCTGTCCGGTCTCGGAGCGGACATTTGGCGGGTCACTGTCGATGAGAAGGAGTCCGCAGCACAAAGCGAGCGCTCTTCGGTGAGTTTGCAGGATGAACTGCCCCTGCTCAACATCCAGCCTACCTGGGCATAAACACGAAATAATTTTATGAATTTTATCGCGAACGCGAATGAATTAAATCGTGAGTGTTGTAAATAATAAAAGTTACTTTATATTGTAATAAGGAAGACCGTGTTTGTAACATGGTCTTTTTTGCAATGACTTGGATATGATGCAGGAATGACGATAGTTCCAGAGTAGCTTTTTGGGTAGTTCCTTTATAGTTCTTTCAAGTATTTCAAGTGCTTCAAGTGCTTCAAGTGCCTCAAGTGCCTCAAGTGCCTCAAGTGCCTCAAGTGCCTTAAGCGTCTCAAGTGCCTTAAGTGCCTTAAGTGCCTCAAGTGCCTTAAGTGCCTTAAGTGCCTTAAGTGCCTGAAGTGCCTCAAGTGCCTCAAGTGCCTCAAGTGCCTCAAGTGCCTCAAGTGCCTCAAGTGCCTCAAGTGCCTCAAGTGCCTCAAGTGCTTCAAGTGCCTCAAGTGCCTCAAGTGCTTCAAGTCCTCAAGTACCTCAAGTGCTTCAAGTCCTCAAGTACCTCAAGTACCTTAAGCGTCTCAAGTGCCTCAAGTATCTGAATACCTGTATAGTCTCTCTATAATCTCTGTACAGTTCCTTAAGTCTCTGGTAGGCCCTGTATCGTTATTGTAAATTCCTGTTGTACTGAAACGGACCCTGAATCCTTTATTTGCTGAAATGGGATAATCACGGCGAGTCCAGAGCTGCAATGCTGCATGCTAAGTTTCGGACGTGATAATTGAACTTGATGTAACTGTATTTTTGGTACTTAAATGTAGCAAATTCAGTACTGGATATACAACAACTGGATTTCATGCCTCTAAAAACAGACTTTCTTCTGATTTTATCGTTAAAGCCGATTCTAATGACATGAAATCCAGTTAATTCGCCACCCAAGACCTCATTAGGGAAAATAATATCAACAAATCCATCTAAACTTTGGTACAAAGTCGTTGAAGTGAATCGGAGTGAACAACGTGATCAATGTGACCAATGTGACCAATGTGATCAAGTGATCAAGTGATCGAAGTAATCGAAGTAATCGAAGTGAGCGAGGTTATCTTGTACCCCATTTTTGGTTCTAGTAGATAAAAGAAACTCATATCTATAAGTATAGCGAACAAAAAGTATAACGAATTCAAACGCTAGGGTTGTATGGTTCTTTTAGGAGGAGAACTGTACGACTGCAGCATGAATCGGGATGGGGGTAGACTTGGTTTGGAAATGAAGGCGAAGGAAGGTTTGTTAATTATTAATCTAGCGGCCCGTAAAAATAAAAGAGAACAGATTTTTACCTCAATAGGGAGGGAATTGCTCCCAGACTCCGTAAAAAGAAAGGGGGCTGCACAGCAGGAAGCATTACGGCTTCCAGAATCTGCTGCAAATCTCAATTTTCTTTCTTACGAAAGCGGGATGTCACGTGAGGACGAACACCGGTCGGAAGGGCCAGTCGGGCAGAGGCGGGACAGTTTGAATAGTTTTAAGCCAAAGAGTAAAACGACTCCAATCGCGTCGCTAGCTTCGTTGGGACAAGTGCTGGAGTACAACTCTGCTAAGAGATACGAGCAGTCTGAGACACAAATTCATAATGAGCAATCTAAATCAGACTCTAGCAATGTGCAGTTTCAAGCGCAGCTTTGCCCGGAATCACAATCAGTTTTGAAGGATGGAGAGTCCTCCCTTTTATTTTCGCAAACGCAGCCTGCAATTTTACTGGGAGGGGAGAAATCATCGTCACAAACATCATCATTACATGGAGCACCGTACGCATCATCTTACACGCCGTTATACGACTCCTCACACGCATCACTGCCCGGAGCATCCTATGCATCACCGAACGGCTCGCTACAGGTATCGCAGAAAGCATCGCGCGATGCCTTGCTCAACGCGCACCAACTGTCGGTGCCACAGCGAGAGCGGGTGCAGGCAGTGCGAGAAGCTCTACCGCAGCGCGAGCGGGTGCAGGCAGTGCGAGAAGCGCCACCGCAGCAAAAGCTGGCGCAGCAAGGGGAGCCGCGGCAAGAGGCAGCAAAGCAAGGGTGGCTGCAAGAGGCGCCGAAGCCGGCCCTGCAGGGCCAGCTAAGCGCTGCGCAGCCAGTAGCGCCGCAGCCCGCGCGCCAAGCTGCGCAGCCGGCGCCGCGCGCGCTGCGCGCCGTACGCGTGCGCGTCCCCGCCGGCACGCGCGCGCACCGTTCCTTCCGCCATCGCGGAAGGAACGGTGCCAAGCTCGGCGCAGGGCTCGCCTCGCTGGCCGCCGCGGCCGTGCTGCTGGCTGCGCTCGTCGGCAGCCGCAGCGGCACGGGCGGCGGCCCCGGCGCTGGCGTCCCCGGCCTGACGGCGGGGCAGTCGCGCGGCGCAGCGCAGCCGGCATCGCACGGCGCCGCCTCAGACGCGGCCGTGGCCGTGCCGCCCGCTGTCGAGCTGCCAGCGGCACCGGCTGCGGGCGAGCTGCCCTCGGTAAGCGTCTACCTGACGCACACCGGGGGCATCGAGACACTGCCGCTCGAGCAGTACGTGACCGGCGTCCTCGCCGCCGAAATGCCGGCGGAATTCGAGCTGGAGGCGCTCAAAGCGCAGGCGATAGCGGCCCGGACCTTCATTGTGCGCCGGCTCGCCGATGGTGACCGCAGCGGTATTTCGGCAGAGGGGGCGGATGTCCTCGACACGGTCGATCATCAGGCTTACCTGAACCGCGCAGAACTGGACAAATGGACGAAGAACGGAAAAAGCGAGCAACTGGCCAAACTTCGCAAGGCTGTTCAGGATACGCAAGGTATCGTCATGACCTATCAGGGCAAACCGATCACGGCGACTTTTTTTTCAGCCAGCGGGGGTTACACCGAGAACTCCGAGGAATACTGGTCCCTAAAGCTTCCTTATTTGCGCAGCGTGCCAAGTCCTTGGGAAAAAACGATCAATCCCTCCTTCAAAGAAACGATCAAGATTCCCATACAGGAACTGTTTGATAGACTAGGGATGAAAAGCCCGGCTTTAGCCACTTCGTCCAACCTGTCCAACCCGTCCATTCCATCCATTGGGGCCTCAGCTGACGGCAAAGCTCAGGCAGCTTTCGCCTCGGAGCTGTTTCAGGTCAAGTCATATACGACAGGGCATAGCGTAAAGACGATGGCGATCGGTGAGCATACTTTTACCGGACGTGAACTGCGCGAGAAGCTTGGGCTGCGTTCAGCTCAGTTCAGCATGACTTTGGAGGGAGACGACGTAAAAATTACTACGTATGGCAACGGGCACGGCGTCGGCATGAGTCAGTGGGGAGCGAACGGCATGGCGAAGCAGGGCTATACGACAACCCAGATTCTTAAACACTATTATACCGGCGTAACCTTTGCCCAAGCCTCCAGCCTATTGCAAAACTAATTTTTTAAAAATATTAAACTAATGGAAGTATAAAAGAGTCCTCCCCGGTAACACTGGTTATTGAGGTGATACCAAATGAATGAACAGAAACCAAAAAACCAGTCCCATGAGGAAGCTCCCAAAAATATAATGGGTGAGCCGGAAGTGCCAGCGTCCGCATGGAAAAAAGTATTGTCCAAAAGATGGGTTTATCCGGCAGCGTACGTGGCGGCAGCGGCAATTATACTAACCTTAGTGTGGGTCTATCAGGATGCAGGCCGTAAGCCGATGGAATCGACCCCCGCCAGCGTAACGGATTCGGTGCAGCCCCCAGTGGACGAAGTTACACAAGGAGAAGTCGTGGATAAGACTGCCGACCCCAAGATGGCAAAGATGGAAGATTTAATCTGGCCGGTCGCAAATAGAGCCGAGATCGTGGTAGTGAAGCCGTTCTATGAAAAAGAAGGATCAGCCGAAGAACATCAGGCGGCGATGGTCCAGTACAAGGACACCTTTACACCGAATACCGGGATCGATTTAGCACGAGAGGATGATCAGCCGTTTGAAGTGAAAGCGGCACTCGCCGGCAAAGTTACCCGTGTGGAAGAAAACCCGCTGCTTGGCTATGTGGTGGAAATTACCCATGCGAACAACTTGAAGACCGTCTATGAAAGCTTGAACGATGTGAAGGTGAAACAGGGAGCCGAAGTGAAGCAAGGGGATCATCTTGCCACCGCAGGCCGGAACGAAATAGAGAAGGATCTGGGCAACCACTTGCATTTTGTGATCTACGAAAACGGCGAGCTAGTCAACCCGGTCACAGTGCTGCCAAGCAATTAATTTGCAAGCGGTGAGAAGCTGTCCTACAAGCAGACAAATCTGCTGGGGACAGCTTTTTTTGCGTGAACGCCTTTCCGAAGGGCATCAAGGACTAGCACAATAGGCATATTGTGGCTTTACAGGCCAGGGAGACTAGCGCAAGGGGCATATTGTACGGCTTCACAGGCCGGCTGAGATTAGCGAAATAGGCATATTGTTCGGCTTCGCAGGCTAGCTGAGATTTGCGCAAGAGAAAGTATGATTTCGGCAGGAGCATGTTCCAAACCGCGAAAGACATGTTTTGAAACACGAATTAGTCATTTTTATAAATTTATACAAAAAGCGAGGGCTAAGTACCTACAGGCTCCGCAAGGCCTTAATGCTCCCTCCCCCCCGATTTGTAAAAATAAATGATCTTGTCCGGGCTTGTCAGGCCTCCGAAACAGTGAATATATGGGCACGCCCCTCATATAATGTACCAAACTATCTCGAGTAGGGAGGCGGGAGCGTGCACGATTACATCAAGGAACGGACGATTAAAATAGGTCGCTGCATCGTGGAAACTCGGCACACGGTTCGGACGATTGCCAAGGAGTTTGGTGTGTCTAAGAGCACAGTGCATAAAGATTTGACCGAGCGTCTTCCGGAAATTAATCCGGAATTGGCGGATCAGGTGAAGCACATTCTCGAATACCATAAGTCGATCAGACATCTTCGTGGCGGAGAGGCGACTAAGATCAAGTATAAGAAAAAAGGACAGACGAAACGAGAGGCCATCGGCTCGGCGAAATGACGAGCTGCAGGCGATGAGCGGCAAACTCCCGTGCGGTAGGATAATTATTGAATACATCCCCCAAAGTATGGTATTTTTAAATATGGTACGAGAAAGTGGATTTTTATCCATAAATCCCGAAATATAAAGGATTATCGCGGTTTTTTGTCGAATAACAACAAAGTATATAAAGGGAAACTTTTACCATAAGGTGCGGAGCTTCGTTTCTCCCTCTGGAGTAGGGAGAACCTAATGGAGCTTGTTCAGCACATTGGAAGACAGGGCTTACATAGACAGCGTTTTCCGTGATTTATAAAATACGCTTTGGGGGAGCATCGGGATGATTAGCAAGGATATCGGTATTGATTTAGGTACGGCTAATGTATTGATTCATGTGAAAGGAAGAGGGGTAGTTCTCGATGAACCGTCTGTCGTGGCGATTGAAAGCGATACGAAGCGGGTGCTTGCCGTCGGCGAGGATGCAAGACGCATGGTTGGCCGGACGCCGGGCAATATCGTAGCGATCCGCCCGCTTAGAGACGGGGTTATTGCTGATTTTGAAATTACGGAGACGATGCTCAAGCATTTTATTAATCGCGTAGGCGCTAAAAGCTGGTACAGTCATCCCCGTGTTCTTATTTGCGCGCCAACGAACATTACGTCTGTAGAGCAGAAATCGATTCGGGAAGCTGCGGAGCATAGCGGAGCCAAGGACGTATTTCTGGAAGAGGAGCCGAAAGCGGCAGCAATCGGCGCAGGGATGGACATTTATGAGCCTAGCGGAAACATGGTCGTTGATATCGGCGGCGGGACGACAGACGTGGCGGTGCTCTCCATGGGGGACATCGTTACGGCTTCGTCCATTAAAGTTGCCGGCGACACATTCGACACCGCGATCATTAGATATATTAAAACAAAGTACAAGCTGCTCATCGGCGAGCGGACGGCAGAGGATATTAAAATTGCAATCGGCACGGTTTACCCGACGGGGGCTGTAGGAGAGCTTGATATCCGCGGTAGAGATATGGTTTCTGGGCTGCCTCTAACGGTGACAATATCATCCAAAGAGGTGCAGGAGGCTTTGTCGGATCCTGTATTCTCGATTGTGGCGGCGGCCAAATCGGTATTAGAGCGTACTCCGCCAGAGCTGTCTGCTGACATTATAGACCGGGGGGTTATTCTCACGGGGGGAGGCGCGCTTCTGAACGGATTGGACGAGCTGCTGGCGGAAGAGCTGCGGGTTCCGGTGCTCATTGCAGAGGACCCGATGCACTGCGTCGTAAAAGGCACGGGCATGATGCTCGACAATTTGGACAAGGTTATTAAGAAAAAGTTCTGATCGTCCGATATATAGATGAAAGATCAGTAACGTCCGATATATAGATGAAAGATTAGTAATCAGTTTGGAGGTCAATCTATGTTAAGAGGACTCTATACCGCAGCCGCCGGCATGATCACGGAGCAAAGACGCCATGATACGGTGACTCAGAATATAGCAAACATCAACACACCGGGCTATAAGCAGACGAACAGCGTGGCTCATTCTTTTCCGGAGATGCTCGTTTCGCTTATAGGTGACAGCAGCATGGCAGGTGCCCGGCGAATCGGAAAACTGAACACCGGGGTGTTTGCGGAAGAGAGTTTGCCTTTCTTTATGCAGGGAGACCTCAGGGAGACAGGGAAGGGCTCCGACTTTGCGCTTATTTCCAGCATTGGCGTGGAAGATCCTGCTACAGGGGAACTCATTCCGTTTGACGCATCGGGCAAATACGTCAATGAGGACGGGGAAGTCATTTATCGTCCGCAAACTTTTTTTTCGGTGCAGGATGATGAAGGGAATGTCCGATATACTCGGGATGGCAGCTTTTTCGTGAATGCTGCAGGAGAGCTGAGAACGAAGCTCGGATACCAGGTGCTTGATGCGGAGGGAAATGCTATCGTGCTCGCGGAGCCGATCGATTCACTCCAAGCGGATGGATTGGGTAACCTGTATAGCAGCGGCGATCCCATCGATATTCGGCTGGGCGTTTCCGTTGTAAATCGTCCACAGGAACTCGTTCGGGAAGGGAATGGCGTATTCCGCGTACAGAATGAGGAAGATGCCGGCATTCGTGCTTTGGAAGCAGATGAGGGAGCTGAAGTGCGCCAGGGTTATCTCGAAGTGTCTAACGTGGACACGGCTCAGGCGATGGTGGATCTGATGGCTGCACAGCGGGCCTATGAATCAAATCAGAAAATGATCCAATATTATGATAAAAGTTTAGAAAAAGCGGTTAATGAAATCGGCCGTGTATAAATAGGGGGGCCACATGAATAACTCGATGATCACTGCCATGGTATCCATGAGTGGAATTCAGCAGCGGCTGGATTTGATCGCAGATAATATTGCGAATATCAATACGGTAGGATATAAACGCAAGGAAGCTTCCTTCGAGGATACATTGACTAGCGTTATGCAGCAGTCCTCCGATTTCCAGCTGCCCGGCCGGGCTACTCCGCTTGGTTTTAATATGGGATTCGGTTCCCGTATGGGAGAGGTAACGTTAAATTTCACCCAGGGCTCGCTTCAGGAGACCGGGAATATGATGGATCTGGCTATACAAGGGAATGCGCTGTTCGAAATATTGACTCCTGACGGGGTAAGAGCATACACTAGAGCTGGTGACTTTCACATTCAGCCGAATCCTGTTGATGGCGAAACGGCCTTTATCGTTAATAACCAAGGACATCTCCTGTTAAATTCGGAGGGGGCTCCGATTGAAGTGCCTGCCGGCTCTACGCTGAGCATTGACGGGGAAGGGAATATAACGGCTGTTGTCGGCACGACAGAGACAGCGGCTGGTCGTATTGGGCTGGTGACTCCGCTTCGCCCAGAGGCGCTTGAGCAGAAGGATGGCAACTTGTTCGTATTGGCGCCGGGCGCTGTTATAGAAGAAGTCCTTACGGCTACTTCGGAGCTTCCGCAAAATGAACAGGCAAGCATCCGGCAAGGAGCGCTTGAGAGCTCCAACGTCGATCTGGCAAATGAAATGGCTGAGATGATGCAGGTACAGCGGGCTTATCAGCTTGCGGCACGCGCGCTGACATCCAGTGATACGATGATGAATTTAGCCAATAACTTGCGCGGATAGGTGGAGGGTTTCATGAGGCAAGACAAGAAACCGGTGAAGAAGCGTTCCGGCTGGATTGTGATCCTGCGGATGTTTCTTATCGTTCTGTTCCTTGCTTTAGCATTGGTTGGAGGAGCAGTTGTAGGTTATGTCGTACTCGGCAAGCAGGATATTCACGATATTCTGGAATGGAGCACATGGCGGCATGTGTTCGACCTCGTATTTGCCCCGTAACAGGGCGATATAATGAAAGAACTGGTCATATTAATGTCATATTCATGTTAGACTCCCGGAAATCGGGAGTTTTCTTTTTAAACGAGGAAAATGTATAATGATGGGGGTGCTGTGTACGAAAAGAAAATTCAAAAGGGCTTGATCCATAGACGGCTGTGTGCCATCTGTGGATCAGCCCCTTATCTTAACCCTCGCTTCTGCAGACGCGAAGGATAATTACAGTTTGGCCGCTTTGGATCGTTTTTATACGATCGAGCGATTTAAAAATAGAATAGTGAAGGGAGCATTACATATGTTAGACTCGAAACAAATCCAGGAAATTATTCCGCATCGCCCTCCGTTTTTGCTGGTGGATCGCATTGTGGAGATGGAGGAGGGCAAACGGGCCGTCGGCATTAAAAACGTCACTGTGAATGAGCCGTTTTTTGCGGGCCATTTTCCTGACTATCCGGTTATGCCGGGAGTGCTGATTACCGAGGCACTAGCTCAGGTCGGAGCCACAGCAATTCTTAGCGTGGAGAGCAACCGGGGGAAAATCGGTTTTCTTGCCTCCCTCGACGGTTTCCGCTTCCGTGGACAGGTCGTTCCCGGGGATACCTTGCGCCTTGAGGTGGAGATTATCCGGCTTAAAGGCACCTTCGGCAAAGGCCGGGCTGTTGCTTCCGTTGAAGGCAAGGTTGTGGCAGAAGGCGAGATCATGTTCGCTTTATCCTAGCCACTCCAGCATTCCTAAATAGTGTTTACACCATCAAGAGGCTTTACCCTACAGAGATAAGCTTAAGGAGGAGCGTGTAACCATGGCTGATTTAAGTCATACCATTGAAGAGAAAGTAAACAGTTGGCTTCAGGATCCTTCCATTGACGAGGCGACAAAAGAGGAACTGAGATCGCTGGCGGGGAATCCGGCCGAGCTGGAGGACCGCTTTTACCGCGATTTGGAATTCGGCACGGGTGGGCTTCGGGGCGTAATCGGGGCCGGAAGCAACCGGATGAACCGTTACACGGTCGGACGTGCTACGCAAGGTCTGGCCCAGTATATACTGGAAGCTCATGGAGCCAAGGAGGAATCAGCATCCGTCGTAATCGCGTATGACAGCCGGCATTACTCGCCGGAATTTGCACTTGAAGCAGCGCTCGTGCTGGCGGGCAACGGGATCGTTGCGAAGCTGTTCCCATCACTCCGCCCTACACCGCAGCTGTCTTTTTCGGTGCGTCATTTACGGGCGACCGGCGGCATTGTCATTACCGCGAGCCATAATCCTCCGGAATATAACGGTTATAAAGTGTATAATGCCAGCGGTGGCCAGCTTGTTCCGCATGAGGCGGAGCAGGTGATTCGGAACATTAAAGAGCTGAACTCCTTCGATCAGGTTAGACGTTTGACACAGGAAGAGGCGGAAGCTGCAGGACTGCTAGTGTGGCTGGGTGAAGCGGAGGATGAAGCTTTTGTTGATATAGTGGCCAGCGCCAGCTTGAACCCGGATCTATTGTCTCAAGGGGCCGGGGAAGATGTGGTCGTTGTTTTTACGCCACTGCATGGTACGGGGAATATACCTGTGCGCCGTGTGCTCGATAAGCTGGGCTTCACGCAGGTGCATATCGTGAAGGAGCAGGAGCAGCCTGACGCTCAATTTTCCACCGTTAAATCGCCCAATCCCGAAGAGCGGGAAGCATTCAAGCTCGCGATTGAATTGGGAGAGCAGGTTGGTGCAGACATATTGATCGGTACAGATCCCGATGCCGACCGTATGGGAGCCGTAGTAAAAAATGCATCCGGCGAATATGAAGTTTTGACCGGTAATCAATCCGGAGCGATTCTCGTGCACTATATTTTGAGCCAGATGAAGGAGGCAGGGAAGCTGCCTGCCAATGGCGCGGTTGTCAAGACGATCGTAACGAGTGAATTCGGTGCTGAAATTGCTCGTCATTATGGAGCTGAAGTTTTTAATACGCTGACCGGATTTAAATATATCGGCGAAAAGATGAACCAGTTCGAGCAATCCGGAGAATACACATATTTGTTTGGGTATGAGGAAAGCTACGGATATTTGGCAGGAAATTATGCCCGGGACAAGGATGCGGTCGTCGCCGCTACACTCATATGCGAAGCAGCCGCATTCTATAAACGGCAAGGGAAGTCGCTGATTGATGTTCTCGAAGAGTTGTATGCCAAATTCGGGTACTATCGGGAGTCGCTAGTGTCACGCACGCTGAAAGGCAAAGACGGCCTGGCACAAATCGTTGCCCTGATGGATCAGTTCCGGAACCAGCCGCCTCAGAACATTGGAAATATACCGGTATCCCAAGTAGAGGATTATTCTGCAGGCCTGTATGGATTGCCTAAAGAGAACGTATTGAAGTTTCTGCTTGAAGACGGTTCCTGGTTCTGTCTGCGTCCTTCCGGCACGGAGCCGAAAATTAAGTTTTACTTCGCGGTCCGTGGCTCATCGGGCGCGGATGCGGCGGCACGGCTCGAGCAGCTTCAGATAGAAGTGCTGAAGCACGCTGGTGCTTGATCGTACTGTAACGATGGATTTTTTAATTTTGCCCCTTTCCGGCAAGGATTCAGTTCAACTGGATGCGTGCCGGAAGGGGCGGGATTCATATTGAGGAGGTACCTTTGTGATCCAAGGTTGGCAACGATGGAATAATGCGTCCCGCAAATTGTTGTGGATATTAGTAGTTGTCGGAATTATCGCTTCTATTCCTGTAATTTATCAACGTGTTCAGACCGAATCGTCTTCCAAAAAGGTCGAATTTGTGTTTAATTATCGCGGTTTGCTGGAGGTCGCATCCTATCAGGCGGATCCATCCGTATTTTTGGACGAGCAGCTCGATCGCCTTAAAAAAGCGGGCATCGGATCGATGGCGATGTTTGAGACTACGCTTGACGAACTGATTAAGGCGCGCCGGGTGATGCTGTTTACGGCGGCGGATGTAGCCAAGATGAACAATGCAGTCATTTCGGAGAACGAAAATGATACGTATGTCGCTTTTACGACGGAAGAGAATGAACGTCAGCTTAGACCGATTATTGAACAGGGGATGCGCAATTTTGATATCGCCGTTTCTCCTTGGGAATATGAAGGGCATGGCGGCTTAAGAATTGCAGCCGGACCGGAGGATGCCGTACTGAAGCAGCTTCTTGAGACCGATCCGATTGCCTTTAAGATGCTGAGGGATAAAGGCTTTAATATTGTGCCTCGCTTAAGTGATAATGTCCCGTTTAACGAAGAAGATGTAGACAGGCTGCTGTCTTTTTATAAAGAAAATGGGGTCACGCGCATTACGCTCGATGGCGAAGGGGTCAAAGGCTACCAGGAGGATGAGGAGAAGGGCAGCATCCAGAGGATGGCTGATTTGCTGAATAAACATGAGCTGGGGATCGTCGTGATCGAGAACAATAGGGTTCAGCCCAAAGGCTTTCATAAAATAGCTTATTTGACCGATTACAATGCAGTTCGCCTATTTTCGTTATCCGACACCGATGTGAATCTGGATAGAATGGTCGTGGCCGACAAGATTGCATTGGCGACCAAGGATCGCAACATCCGCATGATTTATTTCAATGCTGCTCCGAGCAAAGACTTGCAAAAGGGCGCGGTTACGAATCCTCTTGACAACATTGTGCATACGCTTCTGGAGCCGGGAAATGCGGTTGAGCGGGTGCAAAACAACGGATTTGAACTAGGTCAGGCCGAGGCATTTCAGGTCGTCGATGCTTCCTGGCAGAAATATTTGAAGGCTGTTGTAGTAGTTGGGGGCGTGGCGTTTATTGCTCTCCTGATTTCCATATTTGCACCGACGCTGACGCTAGGTTCGTTTTTGCTGGGACTAGTGGGCTCGGCAGGGTTATACGTGCTTAGACCTACGCTGCTGGAGCAGGCTCTCGCCTTAGGTGTGGCAATTAGTGCGCCAACGATTGCGACGATTTATGCGTTCCGGAAAATAAGGGACCTCAGCAAGGCTGTGCCGGATATGTCGGCGGGCCGCAGATTGACGCATGCGCTTGTGCTGTATTTAAAAACATCCGTGTTGTCACTGCTGGCAGTACCGTTTGTCATTGCGCTTCTTAACAATATTACGTATAGTTTAGTGCTCAGTCAGTTCCGAGGGGTCAGTCTGCTCCATTTGGCTCCGGTTTTCTTGGTAGCTGTTTATATTATGCTGTATAAGGGTACTAGCTTGGTGGAGGAATTGCGCGCCTGGATGCGTATGCCAATTACGCTCGTAATGGTTGTAGGAGCCGTCGTTTTCGGCGCGGCTGCGTTCTATTATTTATCCCGTACCGGCAATGCCGGAACTCTCCTGCCGGGAGAGGCCGTGTTCCGTTCAGTACTCGAGAATACGGTTGGCGTCAGACCACGGAATAAGGAGTTCTTATTTGCTCATCCGCTGTTTATCGTCGGAGTTTTCGCTGCTTTCCGTTATCGCTGGGCGTTATACGCTCTGATTATCGCGGTGATTGGCCAACTGTCGATGGTGGACACTTTCGCTCATATTCATACTCCAGCTGTACTTTCGCTCATTCGCGGCGTACTTGGATTAGGTCTCGGCTTAATCGTTGGATTGTTGGCCGTCTTAGTCTGGTATATCCTTGAAAGGTGTTGGAAGAAATGGTCGCCACGTCTTCTCAAACATTAGTTATTTCCGGTTACTATGGTTTTCGTAACATTGGGGACGAAGCGGTGCTGCAATCGATTCTGGCTGCGCTTAAGGAAGAGAGCGAGGCAGCGGGAATGAAGATTGAGCCCGTCGTTCTGTCGATCGATCCGGAATGGACATCCCGGACCTACGGAGTTAAGGCTGTCCACCGGATGAAATTCGGCGAAGTAAGGAACGCTATCAAAAATAGCAGCGGACTCATAAGCGGCGGTGGCAGTTTGCTGCAGGACGCGACGGGGGTAAAAACGATCCCCTACTATTTGGGCGTCATTAAGCTGGCGCAATGGCTGCGCAAGCCGACCTTTGTTTACGCCCAGGGGATCGGCCCAGTGAACCGCGCGATATTCCGCCCGCTGATCGCTTCTGTGTTTCGCCGCTGCGAATATGTCTCTGTACGGGATGTGGAATCGTCCGCTTTACTGCGGGATATCGGTGTGCCCAAGGACATGATTGAAGTCGTTCCCGACCCGGTTATGGGGCTGTCATTGCCGGAAGCGGATGCTGAGAGCCTTGTTCTGGGTGGGAACCGGGTCTCGAAGGAGGAAGGGATCCCGCTCGTCGGCGTTTCTGTTCGTTATTGGAATCCGCAACGGAGTGAGCTTAAGAAGCTAGCCGAGGGGCTTGATGCTTTGATGAGCAGAATGCGACTGCACATTCGGTTTTTACCTTTTCATATTCCGGGTGATGACGAGGCTTCACGCTTTGTAATGGATAGGTTAAGTCATTTAGAAGATCATGGAAGTCAAGTTAGTATCGCTCCCCAGAGTGAGACGCCGTTGGAAATGCTGAGTGAAGTGAAATCCTGTGATTTGCTGATCGGCATGCGCCTGCACAGCTTAATCTATGCGGCATCTCAAAACGTGCCGATGCTGGGCATCTCCTATGATCCTAAAATCGATCACTTCCTGGGCCGCCTTGGCAGCGTCCCGGCAGGAACGAGTGCTGATTTGGATCATCGTATCGTCGCCGCGGAAAGTGAGCGGCTGCTTCATGACCGGGAGGGCTGGCGCGCTTCTCATGCAGCGCAGCTCGAACAATTGCGGCGGGAAGCCCAGCATCCGGCAAAGCGCATAGTGGAATATTTACAGAGCAAAGGGTGAGCTTCGCGTGAATAGCTTGAATCATTCTAACAATGAAGCGGAAGAGCAGAGTATAAGCACTGCTGGAATAGAGCGAAGGATAGTTACCATTCTTGGCATTCCTTTTTCAAAATGGGGGATGCAGGAAACGGTCCGCTATTTAACGGCTGCTGTGTCTGCTCGCAAGCCGCATCAAGTCATCACGGCAAATCCGGTTATGGTGATGGCGGCGCTGGAGGATCCTTCCTATAAAAAGATGATGCAGCAAGCAGAGCTTATCGTGCCCGATGGAACAGGCGTTGTCTGGGCTTCGCGGATCGGCGGCGACCCGGTTACGGAGCGGGTGGCAGGCTATGACCTTCTTCATGAATTAATGAAGCAGGGGGAGCTGCATCGCTGGAAAGTATACTTGCTTGGAGCGAGCCCCGAAGTTGTGGAGAAAACGGCCAGCAGGCTAAAGGAGCTATACCCCGGAACGGAGATCGTCGGTTATCGGGATGGTTATTTTACCGCAGAACAGGACGAAGAGGTCGTGGATGAAATACGGAAGACTAGCCCAGACCTGTTGTTTGTTGCCCGTGGAGCGGATACGCAGGAGCCGTGGATCGCCAAATATAAGCAAAGGCTGGGCGTCCCCGTTGTAATGGGGGTTGGCGGCAGCTTTGATGTCATTTCAGGCAAAACGAAACGGGCCCCGAAGTTGTTCCAGAAGCTTCGGCTTGAATGGTTATATCGCTTAATAAAGGAACCTACCCGGTTCCGTAGAATGCTTGCGCTGCCGAGATTCGCAGTCCGCGTGCTGCGGGAAAGAGGAAACCTTACGAAATCACGTTAAATAAGTTGGTTTTGAAGGGAAACGGCGTGAAATTGCTGAATTACGGACTTGGTGATTTACTTTTAAACAGAGTATAATTCATTCCGGGCAGAACAATTGGGGGTTGAATTTTACATGTGGTATATATATATTATCGGTTTTATCGTCTCGCTCGGCCTTGCGCTGGGACTGACGCCGCTCGTGAAGAAATTTGCATTTAAAGTCGGCGCCGTGGACGTGCCTAATGCGAGAAAGGTTCACACCAGGCTAATGCCAAGATTGGGTGGGCTAGGAATATATTTAGCGTTTCTTATTGCTTTTTTTCTGCTGCTTCCGTTTATTCCGGAATCATTCTCCGTACGCGAAGTGAACTTCGTTAAAGCGTTTCTCGTTGGCGGCACGATGATTTTGCTGCTCGGCGCACTGGACGACCGCTTTGATCTATCGGCCAAATTGAAGTTTCTCATTCAGATCGCTACGGCTTGCATCGTCGTATTCGGTTTTGATATTAAACTGGAATTTGCCAACATTCCGTTTCATTCGTATGCCTCCGTCGAGAGCTGGATCGCCATTCCGTTTACTATTTTATGGATTGTGGGCGTGACGAACGCCATCAACTTGATTGACGGACTGGATGGGCTGGCTGCGGGAGTTTCCGCTATTGCTATCGGTACGATCGCCGTTATGGCCTTTTTGATGGGGAATGTTGTCGTAGCACTGCTGTGTCTACTGCTTCTTGGCAGCATTATTGGATTTTTATTCTTTAACTTTCATCCGGCCAAAATCTTCATGGGGGACTCAGGGGCGCTGTTCCTCGGATTCAGTTTGGCGCTTCTGTCGCTTTTGGGCTTTAAGCAAATTGCGATCGTCTCTTTCTTGACACCGCTCATATTGATTGGCGTCCCCCTTTCGGACACGCTGTTCGCTATCGTACGCCGCTGGGTACAGAAGAAGCCGATTTTCTCACCGGATAAAGGTCATTTGCATCATTGCCTGCGTGAGCTAGGATTTTCTCATCGCCAGACGGTGCTCATTATTTACGGGATCGCTGCCTTTTTCGGAGTGCTGGCGATTATTCAGTCTTCAGCAGCGATGTACAATGCGAACTGGGTAACTTTCGTCGTCATTTGCATAATGGTCTTCTTCCTGCAAATCGGCGCTGAAGTGATCGGCCTGATCGGCAAGACAAAACGGCCGCTGCTTGATTTCTTTGCCCGGCTGCGTATGAAGGTAAATACGGAACGCGGCTCGAAGTAACGTTGTTTCTCGAAAGTAATGTTGTTTGAGGTTTGAAAGTAACACCATTTTTCAGGAACTGATCAGGAAATTGCAATGATGACTTGGACTTGCATTTGTACTTGTGCACTATTATCGGACAACCCTTGCTTGTAAATGTATAGCGAGGGTTGTTTTTTTTAATATTAGAAAGAATAAAGTTGATCAAACGGAATGAATGTCATATTGCATTCAGAAATGGACGGTTAGTATAATAAATAATAGGCAGTAAATTGTCGAATTCATTCTATGAGAGGGAGTTATTCCGATGAGTGAACAACTGCTTCGAGAGATATTACACAAGGTAAGCAACATAGAGTCCGACCAGCAGTCGATGAAATCCGAGATGTTGTCGATGAAACCCGAGATGCAGTCGATGAGGTCGGATATGCAAGCGATGAAATCCGAAATCCAGGCGATCAAAGAAACGCAAGGCCTGATGCAATCGCAGTTAGATGAGACAAATACGATCGTTCGAGCGATCCGTGACCGGCAAGAAGAGACCGATGCGAAGTTGGATGCCCTTAGCATGGACGTTCACCAACTGCGTGGGGATTTTGTACGGCTTAAAGAAGGACAAGAACGGTATGAGAAAATATTGGAGAAGCTATCCTTGCGCTCCATTGAGCAGGAAACAGATATTTCAGCGCTGTGGCGGGCGAAGTGAATTTTTGTTTGCTAGCATGGCTTAATTGTTCAGTAAAAGCGACCCTTGCTGTACCCTTGTGGGCAGCGGGTCTTTTTTTGTACAGCTATCGTTTATGTGAAGAAGTGAAGGCAACTCCCATTCCAAATCCAAGGTGGCCCAAGGTGAGCTTCAGGCTTGCTTCGGTGTATGGCGTTCAATATATTGTGAGCGCTTCTATATAGATATCGATTAAATATCTCAAATACTTTTCCCTTTATTCCTAAATATTTATCTATTAGGTACCGATAATTAAATTATGTGATGATTAGGGGCGATCTTGGCACCATGACAATCGTAAATTAAGAAATAAAGGAGAGATTAGTGCATGCAGCGCTTGAAGAAACCACTGGTGTGGCTGGCTTTGGTATCATTAATTGTTGGACTCGTTCCCCTTGGCCTGACACAAACTGTTGAGGCGGCGAATCCCCCGGCTTATTTTATGCCGGATGATCCAGATTTATTGAAGACGAGTTCGATGGATTTGGCTGATTTAAACAGTGATAAGGTGAAAGTATCATCCTCTGAAACTTATCCTGTAGAAGGAACTTACAGCCAGGTCAGTACTGATTTGGCGGTAACCGTACAACAACTGCAATCCAGAACTCCTACGCAGTGGGAAGCAGACAGTACGCGTATTATTACAGAGCAGCTTACGGATAACGGAAATAACCGTTTTTCGGTAAATCTTCGTCTGTTTCCAGGCTACAATAAAGTTACATTTACAGGGAGCCAAGGGAATAGTAAACGATCCGATACTTTCTATGTATTGTACGATCGGACCCCGACACTTGTAAATGCGAATATCATTTATCCTGGGGGCGGCTCAACCGCGATTAACTTAAATGAAGATGCTAGAGCGGTAGCGTCAAACAGCAGAATCATGGTTCGCGGCATATACGATAATGCCACGCGAATTCGAATCACTAACGACAGCAACAGCAGCAGCGGTGAACAGTTAGCGACATTGATTGAACAAACGAAGGAGTTCTTCACTAGTTATATCGACCTTGTTCCAGGCCTGAATACGTTGACAATTGAAGTAGGGAATGAGACGAGTAAAATAACTTTCAAGCGGGAAGTGTATTTCTTCGACCAAAATCAGCCTTTTGTAGATTTGGCTTTGCTGCATAACGGAACCGAGCATGATTTATTAGGTGCGGCGCCGACGGTTTCCAAAGCACCGGCAAATGCTGCCATAACCGGCCAAGTACTGCTGCCTTATAAAACGGAAGGATTTAATGGAAATAATGAAATCAGTGTGGTAGTGAATAGAGGGGCGGCTCAAGACTTTGTAGCTACTTCCTCAGAAGAAGTAACGATACCAGGTCCAGACGGTGTCACACCGGCGTATCGTCTGATCACTTTCACGACTACAGGGGAATTTGATTTCGATACTACAGTGAGTAATCAAACTATTGATGTGACGATCAAATATGGCGATTCATCGAGACCAAATGATCAATATAGAGCAACCAAGAGAGCTACTTTTAAGTACGCGCCGGGACAACAAGTGATTAAGAACATGTATCTGCTGGAAGGCTATGAAACAAATCCGAGCCTGGCTAATAAAAAGGCGCTTAACAATTCGCAAGTGACTACCTCCGTGTTTTATATTTTAGTGGAGAGTGACGATGACATTAGTGACCCTACCAAGCTGGTTGGTAAATATTTACCATTAAGCGTTAGGGATGTGAACTTGAGGCATGTGGCTTCGCCAACGCCAAAGCAGGCAGTATATGAGGTGACTGGGTTTGCGAATGGAACTCAGCAGGTTCGCTTCTACTTTGAAAACTCTCCGGATGCTTTTTATAACGCCAATATTACTTATGTATCCAAGAGTAGAATTCATATCAGAAACCTGTTAGATGGGCAAACACTCACGATTAATTCCAGTAATCCGCAGGAGATCCGGATTGAAGGGGAATATGTCGGGTTTGGGAACAGCGGGTCTGGTACACATAATTTCCATAACCAGGTTTTCATTAACGGAGTGGAACAGCGCAAGGATGATCCATCCTGGCTAGGCAACAATGGTGTCATCAGCGGACTGGAGTTTCCCGTAAGCGATAGCGGACCGTTTTATTATGGTCAAAATACGATCATATTGAAAGGTAAAATAACGGGCAATGACCCTACGGGCAAGACACAGACGGAAATCACTGAGACGATTCGCATCTTTATTGTCGATGAGAACGTATCGGTAATCGAGAAGTTTATTCCCGTAGCTGCTCCGACTGTCGGCCATGAGCGGACTGTAATCTACGATAACTTTGGTATGAATGATTTAAACAAAATTTTTGAACAGTCTACAGATTTTGTTCCGACTGATGAAGGTTTTACTACAGGCAGAATGACCTATGATTTGGTGCTGCACGGTGGCGGGGCAGAGAAAATCGAGCTTTATGAAGGATCGAAGCTCATTCTGGCCATACCGACGGATACTTATCAGAACGGTGCGAGTTACGGAGATCTGGTCTATGATTTCTCCGGAACAGCGGAGGAATTTATATTACGGATCCGTGACCTGAAGTTCGATAGAAATATTTCAGGTGCGCATATCTATAATTTGGAACTGATTAATAGGACGGGTTCACGCACGACTCAGAAGCTGGAAGTCAAACGTGAAGTGAGCGGGTTCCGCATATTGGCGCCTCAGCCTACGGTCGGTGGGGAAATTATCGTGAACCGCAACTTTGTGCGCTTTGATATCGAAGCCGAAGGAGCGACGAGCGTAAAAATCGGCAAGGAGCAAGCGGTTAAACGTACGGATCTTCCGGCTGGGGAGAATGCCCGATTTGTATTGGACTATGTCGGATTGAAGAAAGACGGCTGGACGACGATCAAAATTGAAGTAGATCGCAACGGTGTGAAGTATAATAGCGACATTAAAGTTTATTACGCTTCTGCCGTAGCAATAGATTCGCAGTTTATGGCCGAGAAGGTCAGTAATAAATACAGCGTGTTCAACAAAAAGCTGGAACTGTCCTTCCCGAAAGGCACAGTACTGCAAAATGCGGTTGTGCCTAGAAATACCGTTGTAAAATTTTACCCGGAAACTAAACTCTTATTCGGCATTGCCGACCCAGATGACGGGGTAGTGGAAAGAAGAAATGATTATGGCGGCATTATTTTTGATCCTACGAGCGGGGAAGACGACGGATATCGGAAAATCGAGCGGCCGGTCTTTGAAGTGAGTATGTTCCAAACCAATTCCTTCAACTTCTCGAGAGTCTCGGATGTTTACTGGATCAGCGGCGGGCTTGGAGAGCTTGATAATTCCCCAGCGACAAACGGACTGCCTCCGTATTCGTCCTGGTATTCCTACCCGTCCCTAAACAGCCATGAGCCAATAAGCTTCATGACGGTCGATCCGACCCGCAGATTGAAGCCGTCGCAGCGCGGTCAGTTGACGATTGCCTTCGATCCTAACGTAGTGGATGCAGCCGGGACTTCGATCACTGTTTTCCGCTTGACGCATACCGGAGTATGGGAAAATATCGGCGGAGAGGTGGACACGAAGAAGGGGACGATCACCGTTCCATTCGACGAATTTGGATATTATAAAGTAATGAAGCTGAGAAGCAGCTATAAAGATATTACGAATCATGGCTGGGCGCGTGAAGTGTTGAATGCCTTGTATTCCAAAGGAGTTATGCGTGAAAACGGCTACCGTTCCGACGCTTTTGGAACAGATGACCGGATTTCGCGTGGTGAGTTTGCAACACTGCTGGTCAAAGGGCTTAATCTGCCTCTGAATTATGATGACAACCAGACATTCTTTGATGTCTCGCCGGATACCGGAACGAATACGTGGACGTACGCCCATATAGAAACAGCGGCACGAGCAGGAATCATTTCCGGTGTAGGCGATAGTTACTTCGGTGTCGGCAATGATTTGACGAGAGAGCAGGCAGCTATCATGATCGCCAGAGCATTGGAGCTGAAGCTTGATGCGAATGACACCAAGCTGGAGGCATCGCTGTCGAAGACGTTCCTGGATTCGGGCAGAATCGATTATTATGCCCGTCCAGCCGTTCAAGCGGTTTATAAGGCGAAGATTATGTCTGGTACGCCGGTCACGGTACCAGGACAGAAGAAAAGCTCGCTTAACTTTAACCCGAAAAGTCCGATGACCCGGGCTGAAGCAGGTAAAATTGCAGTCGAGCTTCTTAAGAAGAGCACGAAAATGTTCCCTAAAAACTTAAGCTAGCACTGGAGCAGCCCTTCCCCGGCGCGATATGCGGGGCAAGGGCTCTTTTTTTCCAGTTACATCATTTTGTAATTTGTTGGAGATTACGTTACAATAGCAGAGGAGTATTAGACATTTTAGCAAAAGGGTGAATAAGGACAGATGAAACCGATCCTATCGAAGGCTCAGCTAGGCTATATGAAAGCAAAACACAAATTCGAGGATAAATCGAAAGTTTTGGAGAAAAAAATCGAAGAAACGGCTAAAGCTCAGGAGGTAACTCAAGAGGTAATGGAATCTCTTGTTGTGGAAACCGGATTCCATGAAGCGTTCAACGCACTGCGCACTGCGGAAAATGAGCTCATCGATTGGTCGCATATGACGATGAAGCATGAGAAGACCTATAAAGACAATAAGAAGCCGATTGATGATATGTACGCGAAGCTGGAAACAGATCCTCAAATGCGTGCCCGGATCATTCAGTTGGCGATGAAGGTCAGATAAGGAAAACAGCGCTGCTTTTCGAATGTTATATTTAATAGAATAATTTTTTGTTTTAGATGAAATAAGACGTCCAATGGGACGTCTTATTTGTGCTGGACCAACATAGAATAATGATATTGGGGATTGGAAGATGTTGCTTAATGACTGGGATAAATCGGTATGTTATACTAATTTCCGTCAGAAGGCAAGGGATGAAATAAGTTGCAGCTAAGGATAAGCTTAGAAAAGTAACAAACTTGCAAATATTTTTAAAAAGTGCGCAACTTTTTGAATCCTGATGCGTTTAAGATGTAGAGCATTTACAAAGATGACCAAAACAGTATGACTAAATTAGACAGGGAGAATATGTCATGTGGGGAAACTTGTCTATCTATTAGAAAATTTAGCTTTACGGTTCTTGGTATACATTGTATAATGTCTAGGTAGGATTAGGTAACTAGTCTAGTTCTGCGTCTATTTGCTTGTTTTATTTACAAGTTTCTGCGGGAAACCGCAGACCTAATTTATAGGAACTCGCTCAGGCTCTGGAAAGGAGGTGCAATGGCTAATGAGTAACACGAGCTATTCATTTAAAGAAAACTCTCATATGAAGGAATTTCAAGGAGGAGAAAAAAAGGTTATGAAGAAAATTTTATCCGTAGCTTTGTCTACAGCAATGGCATTCTCCATGTTTGCTTCCGTAGCATTCAGTGCCGAGAAATTGACACCACAGCAACAATTTGATGCATTGAAAACTGCTGGGGTTGTAAATGGTTACCCAGACCAATCATCAGGACTTGAAAGAACTATTACGCGCGCTGAATTGGCAACAATCATCGTTAAGGCGATCGACCTTGACCCAGTTGTTGGCGTAGCTACTTACAAAGACCCGAACTACACTGCAGGCCATTGGGCTGCTAAATACATCGAAGCAGCTACACAAGCTGGTATCCTGACAGGCAAAGACGCAGTTAAACAACTGTTTGGACCAAACGACAATCTGACAGTTCAAGAATTGGCAGTAGTTTTGGTTAAAGCGTTGAAACTGGAAGTTCCAGCTGAAACTAACAACACAGCTACTGAGTGGGCTAAAGGTTACGTTCAAGCTGCAATCAACGAAGGCCTGATCGAGTCCGGTATCAACTACCAAGCTAATGCTACTCGTTCTCAAGCAATTGTAGCAGCTTACGCAATCTGGGAATCTAACCAAATTCCTACTGTAGCTTCCTACGAAGTATCCGAAGCTGGTAAAGTTGTTGAGTTCAAACTCTCCAACGACGATGTTGTGAAAGTAACTTTGGAAGAAGCACTTGCGCCTAACAAAGAAACTGAAGTGAAATTCACTCACAACGGTAACGAGTACACACATAAAGTAACTTATGTTACTACTGTGGCTCAAACAGTTCAAAGTGTTAAAGCTGAGAACCTGAAACAAATCGTAGTTACTTTTGACGGTACTTTGGATCCTGAAACTGCAGGAAACGAAGATAACTATGTAGTCAAGGATAGATCCTTCCACAGTGCAACATTGTCCGAAGATAAATCATCCGTGACGTTGCTTCTTGACAATGAAGCAGCTGGCAACTACATGACGAACCAAAAAGAAATTGAATTGGAAATCAAGGGTGTTAGAAACGAGGATGGAACTAAAACCTTTAACCAAACTGTTAAGTTTACACCATCTGATGTGACTGCTCCTACGGTTCAAGAGGTTACTGGTTTGGGAACTAAAGCTTTCAAAATTAAATTTAGCGAGCCGATTGATCCTGCCACTGCTTTGACTTCCAGCTCTTATAAAGTAGATGGAAAAGCAATTGGTGCTTTCGTTAAATTTGGTTTCCCTGACACTGTGATTGTTCAAACTAGCTTGCCAGTTGGTGAACACACTGTTACTGTAAGTGGCGTAGCTGATTTCTCTGGCTTGAAAGTGGCGCCGGTGGACAACCAATTTACGGTAACTGAAGACACAGCGGCTCCTGAAGTTGCATCTGTTAAAACAAAAGATTTGAAGGAAGTTATCGTTGAGTTCAATGAGTCGATTAAAGCTGTCTCTGAAGCTTATGCTAATACCACAAGCAATAAAGCTACGAGAATCGTAATCGAAGATACAAAAGTTAGATTGTTCTTCAACTCACCGCTTAACTACAGTGAAAACACTGTTACATTGAGAGGTGTTAGTGACTACAGCGATAATAAAGCTGACAGAGACGTGAAGGTAACTCCTACTCTGGATACAGTTCGTCCTGTAGTTTCTGAATCTGAACTGAAATTGAATTCTAACGGGCATTATATTGCTAAGATCAGATTTAGCAAAGAACTTGATCCAAAATCCGCTAAGGACACGGATAACTATGTTCTGAAAAATGCTGACGGTAAAATCCCGGATCTTGCAGGTATTGACAAAGATGGTCATCCACAACTGAAACCAGAATTTGAAAACAGCAGTAACAGAGTTGTTTTGGTCGATCTGGGCACTAGCCTGAAATCGGAAAAATACACACTTACAATTACTGGTGTTAAAGACACGGCGTATGTTGGGAATGTTCTTGCACCAACAACCATTGATTTGGATGTTTCCAAAGCACAAAATGGCGCAATCGATCGTGTATGGTACGGAGATGCGGATAGCGGCCATAAATACGTTTATGTTGAATTCAACAAAGAATTAGCTACAAGTGGTGACGGTAACCCTAAATCCGCTGCTAAATATACTTTGCTGAAGAAAGCAAAAAATGGAACTGGCGGTTACGTTACTGTTGGTCAACTGACTGAAAATAATGATGATATTGATTTGCTGACATCTAAATCTGTTCGAATCAAAACTAAGCACACAACATTTGAAGATGCTAATTACACATACGCCGTTAAAGCAAGCTATGTTGCCAACGCAGAAGGTAAATTCTTGCAACAAAATGGTAGTTACGAGTTGATTCAGGATTTTGCAGACGACAAGTATATCACTATTAAATCAGGTTCTGTTAAAGCTACTAGCCGTACAGAAGTCGAAGTAGAATTTAATTCGAGAATTAGTAACGTTAGTGACTCTGACTTCTATATTAACGATGCTAGACCTCAAAGAGTATCTCTTAGCTCGGATGGTAAGAAATTGACGTTTACTTTGGATGATGACCACAAATTGCCTGCTACTGTTGGAGGGGCGACCTTTAAAACTGTTGCACAAACAGCGATTGGCACATCCAATGAGTACGGAGTCAAGATTAAAGAAGTTGAAGTAGGTATTAAGGACGAAATCAAACCTGAACTCTTGAAAGACGGTTTGAAAGTTGCACGTGTGAATCCTTCTGCTACAACTGCAACGTATGAAATCGGTCTGGCACTGACAGAAGCTGTTGAATTCAATCCGGACTGGGCAGGATCTTCTCCTCAACAGGTTTATAACCTTTTTGAAATTGAGGCTAAGCAAGGTCAAAATATTACCTATAAAGGAACTGTAACAGGTATCAAATATGTTCCAGCTGATGCCGTTTACAACAACCTTACTGGCATTGTTCTTACAGTCGAATTTGAACTCAATGGTAATGATGTTGCCGATCTTGGAAATTCAGCTAATACTACATTGCATGTGAAGATTAAAGACAGCAACGAACAGTCTAAACTTATTGTTGATAAGACTGGAAATAAAAATCCGCTTAAAGCTGGTTCTGTATCCAATTATTTCAGCAACATTGGAACACTCAACTAATAACTAAATATTTACAAAAAAACGGGCCTTGTGCCCGTTTTTTTGTTATTAATGGTTTTAGCTATGGAGGATCCACCCTAAATGGTTAGTCGGTAAAATAGCGAAGTAAATCAGTGACTGGAAGATACTTTTACTTAAATCCCATATTAAAAATATAAATTTCTTCAGTTCATTCTCAGTTCATAATCTTTTGTTAAACTTTTTTTAATTTAATGCGTATATACTATATACGACAATTTAAATTAGGAGGTTTAAAGTTGAATAGAACGAAGATGGTTGTAGCTTCATTGGCTGTAGCTGCCTTAATGGCACAGTGTGCTACTGGAATTGCAGGCGCGGCAGCAACGAAGTCGCAAACGAATACAGCAGCAGCGCAAGCGGTTAAGACACTGGGGAACTTAAATGGAATTAAGCTAGCTGGTAAGAGTACGGTAAAGCTGAGTAATGTTAATATTTTGGCTCAGGGTGATGGCAATGTATTGACGTATACACTGACTTATCACAACAATGATAGTAAGACTCTGTCCTTAATCGATTATTGGACGAAAGTCAAAACCAAATCAGGTACGGCATATAGCGTAAGTGTAGTAGGGGCAGATAAGGAGAAGAAGAAAGTTGTTCCCGGTTCTTCAGTTAGTGTGACCTATACTACAAAAATTGCCAAGCATCTAAAATATAGTGACCTGAACTTTCAAATCGTGAAATGGAATTTTAATGTTGCAGGATATGAAGAAGTATTGGGAAGTATTAATATTCCATCTACATATGCTGTAGCTACTCCAGTGAATACGACAGGAAAGCTAATCTTAAATGATTTTTCAGCAAATGCTAAAGTTATGTCGGTTAATGTTCTGGGGTTAGGCGATTCTAATTATGTAAATATCGCTTTGTATTTGCAAAACACTGGCTCCAGCACCATTGAAAATCCAAACCTAAAATATGTGGTTCAAACGGCTAGCGGAACAGCCTTTGCTGTAACTCCGGATTCAGCTAGTTCGAATTATAAGATTTTACCGCAAGAGAACAAGACGCTTAATTTGATCGCCAAAATTCCTAAAAACGTAAATTTGAACAATTTGCAGCTCTTATTAGTACAAAGTGATGAAGCTTCTAAGAGTGATATTCCCGTAGCATCCATGGGACTAGGAACGAAGCAAGGTACGAGCTCCAAAACTGCTGCGAACAAGGAAAGATTACTGAAAATTGATAATACGAACATAACGACCCGAATTGAAAGTATTTCCAGGAACCAAAGCTTTGGAAAGAGCGATCTGTCGATTCAATTTGCTATTGCCAATAAGGGAGATAAAGCAATCACACTTCCGAATTATTCTTTTGAGATTCAAGCTGGATCCAAATCGTATCCTCTTGTATCGAGTAGTTTGGATGGAATGGTTATAGAGCCGAATGAGGAGCAAATTATTTCGGTGGATGGAACTCTGCCGATTATTACGAATGCGAATGAGATGGACTTGGTGTTGAAGACGCCAACTGGGAGCTCTCAGGTTTCACCTGAACAACCTGCAGCACCAGCGGCTTCCAGCAGCTATCCGGTAGCTATTTATAGTTTGCCAGATTATACGGAAATGCAGCATGCTCTAGGACAAGAGCGTATAGTTAAAAATAATGATGGTGAATTTGGAGTTACACTGGATGCGGTTCAGAAGCTTCCGTGGAATGACGGAAACTTGTTGGCTACTAAAATTACAATCGTTAATAAAGGAACCAAAGCAGCGAAACTTCCAGAGTTCGAAGGTGCTTACAAGATGGATCTGACAACGCTAAGCAGTACGGTGAATCTTGTTAATAGTAATACGACGCAAATTTTGGGGCCAGGAGAGAAATCTAGCGTCTATGTGGTTGCAAATGTACCATCTAGCTTGAAATTCTCTCAATTGCAGGTGCAGTTGCTCCAGAAGCTTGGCGCGGATAAAACGGCCAATTGGGTTATGTTCTCGAACTATGGCAGCACCAGTGCCATAAAACAGATAGCAGAAGGAACATACTTCAATTTGGATACGGCAGGTAAAAAGTCCGATCTGAAGACTCGTAAAACTTATTTGTATAAGGGCAGTACGAGCGATATCATCTACACAGAACTAGTTATGAAAAATCTGGAAAACAGTCAAGCGAATCTATCTCAGTTAACTGGATATTTCCAGACAGATGATGGTCAATACTACAAAGCAGATGTGAATCAAGTGAAGCATGCGGTAGGACCTCAATCGTCAAGCCTGGTCTCTTTCTCAGCGAAGGTGCCGAAGGGGACAATAGTTTCAAATTGGCATCTGGTTGTTGGGGAGAGCGTTACGGAGAATAAGTTCACTGAGCTGGAGGGCAAACCAACGGGCTTTGTCAATGCTTCGGCTATGGAGCTTAATTTGGACAGCAGAAACATTCAGAGCAATCTGAAGGATGTTCAGTTATTCCCTTACACGCTGACTGTTAAGGAAATCGAAGGACGTACGAACTCATCTGGCTTAGAAGTGAAGATGAAATATGATCTGAAGCGTGACTTGACATATGATATGGGCGAATTCCAGCATAAGTTCATTCTCGAGGTGACAGATTCCAGCGGTGCCAGATTCGAGAAAGAAATCGAGTTGGAAAAAGATATGATCGTGGGCGGAAACCTGAGCTTCTCTTACGTTATTAATGACCTGATCTTTGCGACTTCCAGATCTGGAGCCTTCCAATTCTCCATTTACGATTCCTATCAAGGTGAGAAGACGAAAATCGCAACGCAGGCGGCATACTATGTAAATACAGATTTGTATAATTAATAGGTTTAAAGCAAGCAAAAATCCCTCCCGCAGGGATTTTTGCTTGTTTCAGTCTCTTAAAACTACTATCATTAATGAAAAGGGATTCATAGAAATGGATATGTTATTCATAATAGGAGGTACATAATGAAAGCAACGTGGAAAGTCGCAGCAGCAGCAGTACTAGTTGGTGGTGGAATATGGGCTGGTTCCTTGCTAAATGAGAACGTTGGAGCAGCGGTAGCCAACCAGCCAGGCACGGCAGAAGACCCTGTTGTGACAAAAAGCTATGTGGATCAGCAAATTCAACAAGCGTTAAAAGGCGGGGGCGGTAGTACACCTCAAGCAACAACGCCTAGTACATCAACAGGGGGATCAATAGGAACACCCGGTACATCAGCTGGAACACCTGCTGGAGGCAATAATTCGGCTGCTGCCAATCAAGTTGAAATCGTCGAACTAAAGCCTGGCAAGAAGCTGATTGCCGCAGCCGGCGCGGAATTCATCGTCCGGGCAGGCAAAGCAGCAATCTATAGCGAGGACCAAAACGGTGTGGCCGACTTAACAGATGGCAAGGATATAACAAATGGCGGTGCAGTCACGAACAATCATTTGTTATCTTTCCCAAGGGCGGGCCGGGGTATTCAGCATCAAGAGGGCCAGACACATCCACTGACTGTCATGGTGCGTGGCGGCTATTCCATCAAATAAATCCAAGGCAGTGGATGTTGCTTCCATGGAAGAATAATACCAGCAGTAACAAACATTGAGACGGCTAGATGATCGCGATTGATGCATACTATTCTTGAAGCATTATTTTTTGGAGGAGGTGTTTCAAGTATGGCTAGAAGCAATCGCAAAATCGTCCCGGAAAGCCATCAAGTGCTGCACCAATGGAAATATGAAATCGCCGCGGAGTTTGGATTAGCAGTCGCACATACCGGAGGGGCCTCTGGCTCTGCCGACACCGAATTTGCAGGTGAACTTGGTACATCTGGAGCTAATTCAGGATATACGAGTAATTGGGGCCATCTGACATCCCGAGAGAACGGCTCTGTAGGCGGAGAAATCACAAAAAGATTAATCGCGCACGCCCAGCGAAATTTAATGCATTAATTTTTTATTAAATTGTGTTTTTTATTTTGACATGACTTGGCAAATACGTTAATATGACTTTTAAGGATTGTCAATTCAACCTTTTCCGCTGCGGAAAAGGTTCATTTTTTGCTGATAAGCTGATAAGCTGATAGCTGATGATTAGTATTTAGTATTGGATATTTAGGCACTTGCCATACGATTCACATGGGGAGGTTGATTGTTATGTCCATCAAAGGACGCCATTTATTTACTTCTGAATCCGTGACCGAGGGGCATCCGGATAAGATTTGCGACCAGATTTCTGATGCGGTGCTTGACGCTTTTTTGAAGGAAGATCCAAATGCGCGGGTTGCGTGTGAAGTGTCTGTAGCTACCGGCCTTGTACTCGTTATCGGTGAAATTAGTACCAAGTCGGAATATGTGGATATTCCCGCACTGGTGCGGAAGACCATTAGAGAAATTGGCTACACTCGGGCAAAATACGGCTTTGACTCTAATACGTGCGCTGTACTGACGTCGTTAAACGAGCAGTCAGCAGACATCGCTCAAGGCGTTAACGCCGCTCTCGAGCATCGTGATCCAGCGCAAGTGGATAAAGAGACCGAGAATATTGGGGCAGGGGATCAGGGCTTAATGTTTGGCTTTGCCACGAACGAAACGCCTGAGTTCATGCCGCTGCCGATTGCTCTATCCCATCGGATTGCCCGCCGCCTGGCGGAAGTGCGTAAGGATGGAACGCTGAACTATCTTCGTCCGGATGGCAAGACTCAGGTAACGATTGAGTATGAGGATGGCAATGTGGTTCGCGTCGATACGATCGTCGTTTCGACACAGCATGCCGAGGAAATTACGCTGGAGCAGATCCAGAAGGATATTAAAGAGCATGTGATTCTTCCAGTTGTCCCGGCGGAATTGCTGGACGAGCAAACGAAGTATTTCATTAACCCTACCGGCCGTTTTGTTATTGGCGGACCACAAGGGGATGCCGGTCTGACCGGACGTAAAATTATCGTCGATACGTACGGCGGTTATGCCCGTCATGGCGGGGGCGCTTTCTCCGGTAAAGATCCTACTAAGGTGGATCGTTCCGCAGCTTACGCGGCTCGTTACGTCGCGAAGAACCTCGTTGCGGCTGGCCTGGCGGACAAGCTGGAAATTCAGCTGGCGTATGCGATTGGCGTAGCGACTCCTGTCTCCATTAACGTGGACACGTATGGCACAGGCAAAGTTTCAGAAGAGAAGCTCGTTGAGCTCATCCGGAACAACTTTGATCTTCGTCCAGCGGGCATCATCCGCATGCTGGATTTGCGCCGTCCAATTTACCGCCAAACCGCGGCATACGGTCATTTTGGCCGTACAGACCTGGACCTGCCATGGGAGCGTCTGGACAAAGTAGAAGTGCTTAAATCGCAAGCGGGTATTTAAGCTTAAATTTATTCCTTCTATACACCCTGTTATAAAATAGAAAACGGATATCCAATGCGTTCAGCAGTGGGTATCCGTTTTTTTGAGTTCTATATAAATTAAACTAGTAGATGGAAATGGATGTGGGGAAGTGCGAAAAATGTTCAAATGATCGTTGTTGCTCACCCGGCTGGGGCATATTAAGCTGCCATACCTAGATGCGTAGACCAAGCTGTCGCACGCTAAGCTACCGTACCCTAGATACGTAGACCAAGCTGTAGCACCCTAAGCAACCGTGCCCTAAGATAGTACACCAAGCTATCGCACGCTAAGCTGTCGCACGCTAAGCTATCGCACGCTAAGCTGTCGTACCCTAAGATACGAAAGACCAAGCAGTTGCACTATAAGCTGCCATACCCTAAGATGAGTAGACCAAGCTGTCGCACACTAAATGGAATTC
The DNA here is from genome assembly GCF_000381905.1 of Paenibacillus fonticola DSM 21315. Lineage (GTDB taxonomy): Bacteria > Bacillota > Bacilli > Paenibacillales > Paenibacillaceae > Fontibacillus > Fontibacillus fonticola. The sequence goes on from NZ_KB907246.1 coordinate 132,316, forward strand.
GTGTATCTAATTATGCTCTAAACGAATGTTTCAAGGGTTTAGATGGATTCTATGCTCCTAAAATCAAGGATCTAGCCCATGATAGATATTTCCCTGCTTCTAACGACACTAGATACATTTAAATTTACATACCCCCCTTTGCCGCAGAAACTAACTACTATAAATCCATTTATATAAGTTGAACTAGTGAAAGTGGATGGGCGGCAATACGTAAAATGCTCCTACGACCGCTGTTGCTCCCAGACTTCCTGAATGATAAAGGTTCATAAGGTAGAAACTCGATCATAAAGGCGACTACAAGCTTAGCTCCCGAAGCAGTTTGCTTTCAGCCCCCTTTCCGTATCCTCGGAGCGATTGGATAATAATTGAATCAGTTTCACTCAGGCAGCTGGATATATTTTCATTGAAATGTCGACAGCCATCCAAGCATACCCCGGATATAAGAGGAGAGAACAAATAGGGAGTGCGACAATAGTCGACCTGAGCTGGGGACATTTTTCTTTTGAGAAATCATATTTTTCAAGAAACAAACGAAGTTTAATTATAAATCGGCAGTATGGCGAGCAATTAAACTTTACCATTAAGGAACTGCATAAGTGGGAAGAGGCGCTGCGAAATATGTGATATACTGAATGCAGAAGGCTACATATGAGAGCGGGATAAACACTGTAGTTTGTTGAAAGAAGGGAGGGACGAAAGTGAGTGAGCAAAAGCTTGATTTGATACTAAAAGAGCTTGGAAATATTAATGGAAGATTGGATGGTATAGATCAACGATTAGATGGTATAGACCATCGATTCAATGGCATAGATCAACGATTGGACAGCCATGAAGGGCTGATAACACAGCTGATTAGTGTGGTAAAGTCTACGAATGAGAAAGTGACGGTCATACAAGAGGAGCTTTTAGAGTTAAAAGAGGGTCAAAGCCGTCAGGATCGGATCTTGGAATCTTTAGCTTTGCATTCGCTAGAGCAGGAAACGATTATTCGGGAACTGAAGCGCATAAAATAAATTTTACAGGATGAGGAATATGGAAAATTTTTATAAGAGGAAGACAAAGTAACCCTCTAGGCTGATCTTAAATGGCCAGAGGGTTATTTCAATTGCTTGCTAAATTGTCTAGGAGGGATTTGCCGGTTCCCCTAAACTTGAGTCCCATATTTGCCGTTAATAAATATAGGTATGTCTTAATGGCCAACTACGGCTGATACATAGAGAATACGGTGAGAGGAGTCAGATAGAGAATGAGAAGGAAGCTTTCCTATAGTTTAGTGCTTGTCATGGTGTTAAATCTGCTGATGGGAATGGGAGGGGCTAAGGCGGCTGAAGCGCCGTTTGTCATATCAACAATGCAGCCGGCAAACGGTTCGAAAGGAGTTTCAATTGACCCCAAATCCATTCTGTTGACTTTTGATAGAGGAGTCAGACCCGGACAGGGAACGATAGAGGTCATTGCCGATGGAGAAACAGCTCCAACATTCAGCGAAACAATTACGCCCCAAGGCTTTGTCAGCATGCAATATGAGATCAGACTGCCAAGATTGGATTACAACAGGGTCTATCATGTCAAAGGCAGCGCAGGAACGTTTGTTGATGCGAATAATCCCGCGATAACATCCGAAGCCTTCGATTTGTCATTCACTACCTTGAGCTCGGCGGAGAGCAGGCCGCCTGTAATTAGCAGGGTGACCCCAGCAGAGAAAGCAACAATTACAGAGCTGACGCAGCTGCTTCAGATCGAATTTGATAAGACGATTGCAAAAGGCAGTGGTAATATACGGGTAAAGCGAGTTTCTAACAACGAAGTCGTGTTTAGTGCAGCGGTACAAGATTCTGCAGTGAGTGTAAATGGAAATGCCGCCAGCTGGCAAGTAGACAAGCTCCTTTCTGGAGAAAGCTACTATGTCGAGATAGATCAGGGGGCTTTCGTGGATAGCGATCATCAGCCTTTTGCCGGAATTCAGGACGGAGACAGATGGCGCTTTAACGTACGGGGATCTGCCGTGGCATGGAATGCAACGACGCCTTTCGTGCCGGCAAGCAATGCTAGTAACGTAAGCATTAACAGCAGCATTCAACTGAACTTTTCCCGTGCGGTATACCCCAATACGGGCAACATTATTTTACAGCATAGAAGCTCAGGGACACCTGTGACTATTCCTGTAACCTCCAGTGATGTAAAGGGAGGAGGAACGACCCAAATTACGATAACACCTCCTGCTTTAACATATAACTCAGTCTATACGGTAACTGTTCCGCAAGGCGCATTCAGAGATTCGGACGGAAATGAGACAATCGAGCGTTTCTGGAATTTTACAACGGGAACGGCTAATTCTACTTCATTGTCGATTGCCAGTCTTACGCCGACAAGTAATAGCTCGAACAACGCTGTTACGACAAAAATCGCAGCTACCTTCAGCAAAAACTATACTTTGGTAGATCGCAGCAAAGTTACGTTGAAAAAACAAGGGACTACCACGCTCATTAACGCGGAGGCCAGACAGACTTCAACCCGCGAGCTTACGGTTACTCCTTCCAGCAGTCTCCAGGAAGGGACAACTTATATTGTCGAAATCGCATCCGGCGCCATCGTTGACGCGGAGACAGGGGCCAATTATACGGGAACGAGCTGGACGTTTCATACAGGCACTGTAGATAAGACGGCTCCTGTACTTCAAAGCGCGACGATGCATTCTAACACGGCAATCCGGCTTGTATATAACAAAACGTTGGATTCATCCTACAACTTGTCGACTTCCAGCTTCACGGTCAATGTAAATGGAGAGAACCGCCGTATTAGCAGTGCGTATGCATCGGGTGAGAATGTTTATGTTTATTTGGAGACTGGCGTCGCGGTTGGTCAAAATATTCGTATCAGCTATTCAGGCACCGGTCGGCTAATTCAAGATACTAACGGGAATAAGGCGGCTAGTTTTACCAGCAAGGAAGTTACCAACGGCATTGACTCTGTCATGCCAAAGCCGCAGGAAGGATATATTTCAGGCAGTACATTGACGTTGCGCTTTAGCGAGAGCTTGAAGGATATATCCAGCTATGCTTATCAGCAGTTCACAGTTACAGCGGATGGACAAACGAAAAGCATCGATAGAATTAATAAAAGCGGCTCATATGTTTACCTTTATTTGAACAGTTCTGTATCGAATGGCGACATAGTTAAAGTATCCTATACACCAGGATCTTACCCGCTGCAGGATTATCGCGGGCAGAACATCGCTGCTTTTAGCGATTACTTCGTGCGAAATTACAATGATTCGAGAGCGCCAGAGTTTACGAAGGTTGAAGGATCCAGCAACAAAATCGTCATTACCTACAACGAAGCGTTAAGAAGCACCAGTATTCCGATGAAAAGCCAGTACTCGGTTCTAGTCAACAATTCACCTGTATACGTCACGAACATTGAGGTTTCGACAAACCAGGTCACCCTGACATTGGCATCGTCCTTCACGAAGGAACAGTATGTGACGCTATCTTATGTATCGGGTGTTGGAGGCATTGCCGATTTGAACGGGAACCTGGCTGGTTATATTAATCTGGAGCCGGTCACCTACAACATGGTTGCGGATGGAGTTCGCTCCGCAGTTGTCCGGGGGGATACGATCACGATCACGCATACGGGCACCTTAAGATCGTCAGGATCTATATCCGCTAATCAATTCAGTGTGAATGTGGATCAAGGATATACGACGGTCCAATCCGCAAGCTTAAGCGGAGATACGATTACTTTGAAGCTGGGGACATCCGTCTCAGCCAGTCAGGTGGTGGAACTGTCCTATACGCCGGGATCTGCTCCGCTCTATGATCATCTTGGCAATGCGATGAAAGCCTACAGCCGGATTTCTGTACAAAATCTTACGGGCGGTGGGACAAGCAACGGAACAGGAACAGGAGTCAGCAGTCTGCCATCCTTTTTGACGGTGTTTCCTTCTTCAGAATTTGACTTGAGAGGCTATTTGCTTAATGCAAATACAGCAAAGGCTCAGGAGGTCGTATCTGCGAGTAAGCAGCGATATATTAAAAGATATGAAGTTGATTCTGCAAAGCTGCAGGAGGCATATCAATTTATTATGAACAGCAATACGGCTGACCGGAAGCTTGTGTTCCAGGTGCCGAGCACGGAAAAAATGGCCGAGGTCGCTTTGCCGATAGGTCCATTATTGAGCGCATACGGACAGGGGAAAACGGGCTCCATAGCGATATGGCATCAGGATGTGATATATGAGCTTCCGATCGAGAAAATACCTTTTTCGCAAATTTCACGTTCCTTGTTCGCTAACAATTTAAATTCAGCGTACATTACAGTTCAAATCGATCCAATGGCTTCGACGCAGATGCCGCCCCCAATCAACAATAACGGGGTAACGACTACGCCGCTGCGTGATCCGGTTCAAGTCAATGTAGCGGCTTATAACAGTAACGCTGTGCAAAACGTCGTAGATGTGGATCACGAGGGGCGCATTCATTTTCGGGTCATAAATCAAGGAGCGGTGCCTCAAGGGATTATGAGCCAGGGAGCTAATAATTACAGAGCTCTTATCAAACATGATTTTTCTTCACGAACATCTTCATTTGTTCCCGCAAGTGTGAAGCAAAGCGGAAATTATGTGATCTTCAATGGGAAAATCAGCGGAAAAGAAGTCGTCGGACCGGCTCGCGGCTACAGTTACTTCACTGACACGGGCAGCCATTGGGCGAATGATTCTATAGTCAATTTGGCAAGCAGGCTCATTATCGACGGCCGGCAAAACGGCAGGTTCGAACCGAACAGTAATATTACCCGGGCGGAGTTTGCCGTGTTCATCGCTAAAGGACTAGGCCTGACCGCCGATGAAGGAAATGTTAATCGCTTCCCGGATGTGCCGAGAGGTACGACGGGGGATTATATTGGAGCGGCCGCCAAAGCAGGTATTATTGCCGGCAACACGGACGGTACTTTTAAACCGAACAGCTACATTACCCGTGAGCAAATGGCGCTGATGATGGTCCGGGCTATGAACTATGCAGGGTACGAGATTTCCCTGAATGGCTCGTCCGCCGCGACACTGAACCGCTTCAAGGACAATAACAAAATCTATTCCAAAGACAATGTCGCCAAGGCGGTAAAAGAAGGGATCATTCAAGGAGTTAGCCTCGATACCTTCCAGCCCCAAGGCAACGCTACCCGCGCCCAGGCAGCTGTCATGCTGAAGCGGGTACTGGAGAAGCTCAATTATATTTAGGTGTTGGCTGGATAAAGCTAACTTTTAATTTTCTATACACTTACTACCCTGATGTCACCCTAACAAGAAATGAGCCTAAGGCAAACGCCTTAGGCTCATTATGATTACCCTCCAAAATAATCTTAGGGTAACCGTGGTCCGATCAACAGCTACTTCATCAAAGCTCGCAGCTCCGTACATGCTTCCCTTAATGATTCTACTTGTTCTAAGTATAGCACTAAGGCATCTAAAACCACACTGTTCTGTGATGACTCAAAAGATTCCTGCCGTATTTTCCTCAGAGCTTCGCTATAGCTCGCTTTCTCTGAGTCAGTTAGTATTTGGTTATTACTAATACGGCTGTCTAACTCCTCGAACACCTCATGTAACCGGCGGGTTTCCCAAATAGCGTTCTTGACTTTGCAGTTCTCTTTTTTTTCTAATGGAGAAAAATCGAACAGAGAAACATTGCGCATTTCAGGAGTATTAAACCCTTCCACTAGAATGTGGATAACCTGACCGACATATATAGCAAGGCTCCGGCATTGTCGATCAGGGATATCGGAACCTATAAGCCGGAAATATTCCAATAAAATGCTGCCGGCGATAAAGATGATGTCCATAGCATGCTTCTCAATATCTTTTCCATACGTATCCGTGATGCAATCTTCAAACCAAAGATAGAATTGCTCCTCTAAATCCGTCCATGCTTTTCGAATTTTCTCGTCGCTTGAATTTTTTAGCGCAGGCATGTTGAACATGTTGAACATCAATGTTTGAAAGTTATGATTCAGAACCACCTTCAAGTAGGTTGCCATAAGCTCAACAAGACGTTCGCTGGGAGTAAGCTCTAAGTTACGATACAGCTTGGTAACCTCTCTATCTAATGATTTGCTCAAATTTGAAATGCTATCTAACAGCAGTGTCTCTTTGCTGTCAAAATACTTATACAAAGAAGGCTTGGTCATCCCGCTTTCTTTGGCGATTTCATCAACTGTGGTCAGGGCAAATCCCTTTTCGCCAAAAAGCCGCAGTGCATTTTGTAAAATAATTTCCTTTTTGTCCTTATTCATTTAAGGGTTCCTTTCATTGTTGTAAATAGCGGTGACCTCACCTGCAAATCTGCAAAGATGCGAATCTGCAAGCGAGGCCGCCGGTTACATCGAAACGGTATCTGTAGCTGTAGAGATAGATGGATCTGGAGTACGTTTGCGATTATGCCGGTTTTCCTTCCAATTCGCGACTACCATGTAGATGGAAGGCACGACGACCAGCGTTAGAACGGTTGAGAACATCAATCCAAAAATAATAGTGTAAGCCATAGGTCTGAACAAGATGCTTCCTGCAATAGCCAATGGCAGCATTCCGATCATGGCCGTAAACGAAGTGAGCACGATAGGACGGAAACGAGCGCTTGCTGCTGAGATGACTGCTTCGTACAAACCGATTCCTTCCCGCCGCGCATCCTCAATAAATTCAAGGAAGACAATCCCGTTGCGCACGACAATACCCGCTAGTGAAATTATACCCATTATACTCATGAAGCCAATGGAAGATCCAGAGACAAAGATCCCAATGATTCCGCCAGCGGCAGCCAGATATACCGTGGTCATAATAATAATCGGTGCCGACAGGGAATAGAACTGGATCGTGATCATAATAAAGATTAAGAAAATGACGACAACGAAAAGCATAGCCAAATCCCCGAAAATATCCGCTTGGTCTGAAGTTTCGCCGCCAAACTCAATCGAATATCCATTTGGAATAACCATGTCATTCAAAATAGCGCGCACCTCGGCATTTAGCTCAGATGCTGTCTTTCCAACCGCATTGGCTTCCACCGTGATCATACGTTCAAGGTTATAACGCTGAATTTTTTGCGTTGTAAATGACGACTTCATTTCAGCTAGTTGGGCTAAAGGAATTTGGGCCCCTTGTTTATTGGTAATAAAAATTTGCTGGAACAATTCATTGGGACTTGCTCCTTGGCTCGAAGCTTGGAAGTTGATATCGACGATTTGCTTGCCTGTATCAAAGTCGCCAATGTCGAGTCCATCGCCCATCAGCCGCAGCGTTTGCGTCAGTGTACTGTAATCGATCATATATTCGTCCATAGCCCGGTTGTTAACTTCAAATTCTAGCGTATAACTCTGATTTCCGAAATTGTCTTTGATTCCGGTTGCGCCGTCTAGCTTGGAAATTCTCTCTTTTAACTGCTGAGACAGCTTTTGCAGCGTGCCCAGATCTTCACCGGCAATCCGGACGGATACCGCAGAACCTACGGGAATTCCGAGTCGAGGGACGTGAGTCGATATCGTTGCGCCCGGGAATTGCTGCTTCAGCTCCGCTTCCCAAGCGGAGACGGTTGAATCTAATTTAAATAAACCCGGTTTGCCAATAACAGAAATCTGTCCGACAGAAGTTGAAGAAGCAACAGCATTTGTAATGTCAGAATATAATTGGGGAGCCCTGCCGCCCACGCCTACGCTGACAAGCTCGGTCTCAGGCTGCTTCTCCACCCATTTGGATATATTGTTCACCATGCGATGAGTTTCCTGGAAGGACGTGCCTACAGGCATTTCCACATTGATGCTAACATAAGGATCCTCGGACTCAGGGAACAAATCAATCGGCGTAATCAAAGCTAAACTGAAGGAGGCTGTTCCGATCAGCAGGCCTATGCCTGCGTACAATTTAGGTTTTTTAAGCACCTTCGGGATCAGAGTACCGGAGTACCATGTAATTAAGGCCTGAATTTGTTTGCCGAGCAAGCCAGCAGGCTTTGCCTCCACTGAAGAAGGCGTATTCTGCTCGTCGGTGACTTCTTCATTAACGGTTTTATCAACGGTTTTGCTAATGGCTGCTCGTTGTCTGCGCCGGTTCTCATGCCACTGACGGAAGATCGGAATGATGGTCAGCGACATAATCATGGAAGCAAACATGGAGCAGGAAATGACAATAGGAAGCGGCTTGATAAAGGAACCGATATCCCCGGTTAAAAATAGCAATGGCGCAAAAGCAAAAATGGTCGATAGGGTGGCAGTCAGGATAGATATGGATACTTCCTTCGCTCCCTTGATTGAGGCGACTTCGGGACTTTCCCCCAGTACGCTTAGTCTGCGCTCGATATTGTCGTTGACCACAACGGCATCGTCGACCAGTATCCCTAGTACAATAATCAAAGCTACGATAGAAATTTCATTGATCGTAATTCCCGTGAAGGGCATCACGATCATGCCTATCGCTATGGAAATTGGTATGGCAGCCGCCACAATCAGCGACGTCATTAGATTAAGTCCTAATGTACAGACCAAAATGACGGCAGTGATGGCGATCAGCATTTCCTGCAGCAGCTCGCTGAACATGGTACTGACGACTTCTTTCTGACCAAAGGCCGGAGCAAAATGTGCGTTGCTGGGCAAGCTACCCTTAAGCTCATCCAGCTTCTGAGAAATTAATTTATCCATGGTCAGCACATCCGAGCCGGTTTGAGCGGACACATTTATGGAGATGGCAGGCTGCCCGTTATAATAAGCAAGATAGGATGGTTTTTTATCCACCAATTGAACCTGACCGACATCTTTTAAATATAGCGGAGATCCGGTCTGCGTTTTACTAATGAGTATTTCATTCAATTCTTTGGCATCGGCAATATCAGTGACGACCAAATCATAACTGCGAGAGTCATAATCCAGCGAGCCAAGCGGTGTGCGGTTGTTCATGTTGGTTACTGCCTGCACAACCTGCTCCCAGACAATGCCGTATTGCTCTAGTTTTTGCAGGTCGACCTTAATGCTTACTTCTTTGTCAGGAATACCTTCGATCTTTACATCGGCAACACCGCTCACCTGACGTATTTTATCCCGCCATTCGATCATGAGATCGCTGAGACCGTACAATGTATCTGGATTATCGGCAGAGATCACATAGGAACCAATGAAGGAGGAGATTAGGTCGTCGTTAACAATAGGTTTATGAACGCCATTGGGCAAATCGGCGGTGGCATCCTCCACCTTTTTTCGCAATTGATCCCAGGTTGCAGCAGCGTCTGCGTCCGGATAAGCATATACCATAATGGACGAAACGCCGCTTGAACTGGTCGATTCAATCGTTTCGATCGTTTCAACCTGCTTAATCGTCTGTTCCAAAATTTTAGTGACCGACTGTTCCACCCGCTCTGGCGTAGCTCCCGGGAAAACAGTTATGACTGCAGCCTGCTTCAATACGACGTCAGGCATATCCTGACGAGGGAGCGTAGTCGCGCTAAAGATACCGAATATAATCAAAATGATAAATAATAAGATCGTAATTTTTCTTTTGCGTATGGAATATTCGATCATTTTGCATTATCCTCCACGATCGTGATCGTGTCTCCGTCAAACAAGCTGTCTGCCCCGATGCTGACAACGACATCGCCTTCATGGAGGCCTGAGGCGATGCTCAAGCGGTTATCCTCGCTGATACGAGCACCTAATTCGACCACCGTTTTAACGGCTTTGCCGTTGACATGTTTGAAGACATACGGCTCCTGACCATTACTAATGACCGCCCCGGCGGGAACAAAGATGCCTTCCTGTCCGATGGAGGATAGGCCTACACGAACCACTTGACCAGGGATCCAATCCTGCTCAGGATTAGGGACACTCACTTCTACAGTTAATGTTCCTGTTCCTTGATTGGTTGCAGGAGAGACTCTGACGACAGTACCTTGCCGTTTGTTTCCGTTCTGTTCAAGCGCGACCACTTGTCCCGGTTTCCACTGGTCTGCTTGCTCGCTTGGAACGGCGATCGGAACCATCAGTGTATCGATCGTGCCGATGACAAAGGCTTCTACTCCAGCGGGGGCCAATTGGCCAACGACAGCCCTTTTACTCAAAATAACGCCGTCGATCGGCGCGGTCAGTTTTGTTTTGCTTAATGCCAACTGGGCTTGTTCCAGTTGGATTGTCGCCTGGTCGTATGCCGCTTGCACTTGCATTTGCCCGCCTTTGGCTTGCTCTACGGCTGCCTCGGCTGCGCTTTTGCCGGCTTTAGCCTGTTCAACTCCGGCCTGTGCCGACTTGCGCTGCTCAGCAGTAGCACCTTCGGTCAGCTCAGATAGCGATTGCTCGGCGTTCTCTAGTGAAGTTTCGGCATCTTTAAGCTGCAGTTGGAATTTTTCGTACTCATCCAACGATATTAGACCAGCGGAATAAAGATTCGAATATCGCTCTTCATCTGCCAGGAATTTGTCATAGGCACTCTGCGCCATAGCGACCATATTTTGAGTCTGAGCAAGTTTTTGGGCGGATGCTCCTTTCTCTACGGCAGTAAAGCTTGCCTCAGCCGTATCCAGCTGTGCTTTGGCCGCCTGGGCTTGGGCCTTTGCTGCTTCTACCCCCGCTTTGGCGGCGCTGAGTTGACCAGCGGCTTGAGCTACCCCGTTCTGCGCTTGCTTCAGTTGCAACTGCGCATTCTCATCATCAATAACAGCAAGTACATCCCCTGCTTTAACATGATCGCCCGCTTCCACTAGCGTCTGTTGAATCTGTCCCGCAACTTGAAAGGAGATGCCTGCTTCCTGCTCCGGCTTCAGCGTTCCTGAGAAATTGTACTCCGCATTCAAGGGTTCTTTCTTAATTGTAATGACCTGTACGGCGGTTGCTGCTTCTCCTGATGCCGTCCCGTTATCAGCTGAACCGCATGCTGCTGTTATCATCATCATTGATATGGCTAAAATTAGAGCCGGCCAACGTCCTTTCATCCAGTTCCTCTCCTCCTGAATTTATCCCATAGTAAATTTTTTAACTTTAAAGTAACCCAGTCGTGGCGCGCTTGTCAAGCGAGGGCATGAAAGTTGATTTCTTAATTTTCCGGTGATATTATGGGAGCGATATGACTAGTCTGATTTGGGAGAGAGAGGTAAATTTTCTATGAAAAGAAGTCTATCGGCAATGATATCGTCACTGCTATGTTTGAGTCTTTTATCAGCGGGGCCGGTAGCAGTCCATGCCGCCAGTGCGGACGAAGACAACACGATTCGTACCGGGAAGGAAGCGACTCTCAAAGAGGTGTTAAAGGATTCCTTTATTGATTCGGGCACCCTGATAAACATTAAGCGCCTGGATCTGGATACGGTGCTGAAGTTATCGTTGGATCATTCACTGAATTACAGACTATTAACTTATAAGCTGACGGCTGTAAAATTAAATGAAGGAAGCCTTAGAGAACAGCAAAAAGAGCTCAATAGTGCCAGTGGAGGGGCGGGCAGCTCGTATAGATTACCGGAATCTATTGAGGAGATGCAGGAGAAATATGGCGAGATTCCGGAGGAGATGCTGCCATCCTTGTACCCGACGCTAGAAACCAACATGGTTGTGAATCAGTTATTGAATGGTGTTGGCGATATTGCCGATGCCATGAACAAGCAAATACAAGGGCAACGAGACCAATTGATTGCTGCCTTAAAGCAGGTTGAGATGGAACAGTCCAATACAGTTCTTGATTTGGAGGAAGCTCGCATAGGAATTAAGCTGCAAGTGACTTCGCAGTATGCGGAACTGCTCTCGCTCGACAAACAACGGACTGTGGCCGAGAAGTACTTAGAGGTCTTAAAAGCCGATTTGAAGAAAGCCGAACTGATGCAGGAGATGGGTATGACTTCGGCGGTCAAGGTTACCGAAGCGCAAAGGGAGATTCAAAAGCAGGAGCAGCAGCTGGAAGGGCTAAAAAGCAAGTATGAATTGGCATTAGTCCAGCTTTGCTTTGACCTTGGCATCTCCTATGACCCCAATATCGAGCTGGCAGACCTGCCGGACTTCACCCCGCAGCCAATCAGCCGCTTGAATCGGGAGCGTATATTGGAAAAATCATTTGAAATGAAGCGGCAATGGAACTCTATCATTTTGGCAAAACATCAAGAGAGTCACACCCGTGCTACCAATGCATCCAATGACGATCAGAAAGACTTGCTGGAGTTGAATGTACGTATTGCGGAGCAGCAGGCCGAAAAAACGCGGATCGAGCTTAACAAAAAAATCGATGAACTTTATAGTAATGCTGATTTGGCTTACAAGGCTTACGAAAATGCAGAAAACGATTATAATAACGCGAAGCAAGATAATATTCACATGACAAAGCGCTACGACAATGGATTAGTCTCTCGTCATGATTATGACAAGTCAACCTTCATTTTGACGCAGCAGGAGCTGGCGAAGGAGTTGGTTCGAATTCAACTTTACGTAGTAGAGCGCTCCGTAGAGGCGCTTGAGGAAGGGTTCATTATGTAGGGATCTATGTGGTAGGGGCACATGACGGACCCGGCCGGCCATGAAAAATGTTCTTCCATTTTATAAGATGGGAGAACGTTTTTTCGTGATTTTCAGTCGACTCGCAAGTGCTCCGCAAGCCGCTGTTATAAACGAATTTGCAAACCGCTGTAGTCGGCCTATCCGCTAACCGTTATTGGCGACCGCTCTGCAGACTGCTGTTGCCGGCCGCTCCGCAGGCCGCTCCGCAGGCCGCTCTGCAAGCCGCTCTGCAAGCCGCTCTAATAGCCGTTGTTGTCGGCAGTCCCGCAGGCCGCTCCACGAGCCGCTGTTGTCAACGACTAAATTAGTGTCTTCCTAGAATACAAGTCTTTGGTACACAAACTACTGTACGCCGCCGGATGAGAGGAGGGCTCGCCCAATAGCTGGATTGCGCAAATTACATAAATTACCTGGAGCGCACCTATTACACAAATTAACAGGAATGTACCTATTATGCAAGTTAACTGGAACGCACCTATTATACAAGTTAACAGATCGCATCTATTACAAAATTAACAGGAACGTACCTATTACACAAATTAGCTGGATTTTCTGTATGTAAAAGTTGCACTTTAAGGCGAAGTGTGTGATTAGCTGGAATTCATGTAGTTAATTGAACTGGATTGGGAAGTAAGTCCAAAAAAACAATGTTGCAGATACACGAAATCCAGCTATTTTTTCTAATCATACAATAAAGCTAAAAATAGGTACGAGAAATCCATCTAAATTTAAAATCTCGATTGCGGAAGTAAGCCCAGTTGGTTTGAACGACGTTTTTCATAAGGCTTAGTAAGTTATAAAGGGCAGGAAGTTGTAGGTCAATAAGTCACAAGACTAAGTGAATCATAAGACAAAGTGAATCACAAGACTAAGTGAATCATAAGACTAAGTGAATCACAAGACTAAGTGAATCATCAGAATTAGTAAGTCGTAAGGGGCAGGTCAGCAAGTCATAAGAGTCGGTTTATAATAGTAGGTTACATGTGCCGCAAGCTGGTATCTTAGATCAGGTGAACATAAAGTTAGTTTATTAAGTCCCAAGTGTTTCTAATGAGTTCATACTGATGTACACGCAAGCCTGCGCCGGAGTAAATGGGACGAAGCCAGCCTTTTTGAGTAAGTGAATGTAATATTCGAATGGCCGTGCGATGATCCATACAAAGATGAGTTGCTACTTGTTTGGGGCGGATGGGCTGCATGGAGCTTAAGCACAAGCGAATAACTTCTGCTTCTTCCAAAGCGCCTGGCTCAAGGGGATGCTGTTGCGTCAGGTAACGGTTGAAAAGCAATTGCAGCAAATTTCGGCATATTTCGGGCCTGCTGGCAATGTCATCGTATGCTAGTGATATTACTCGGTAGCCAAGTGTTTGCAAGTAGAGCTCGCGATTCAATTCATTACTGTATTTGGTTCGATCCATCTCGGTGACATGTGGGCCATAACCTTTAATTTCAAGTATGAATCTTAAATGCCCTGGTAGGAAGGCGAAATCACCGAAATAGGAGCGTCCGCGCCAATCTGGCACCTCGTACTCAGGATGAAGATGATCGAGGTTTCTATACAGGGGCCACCAGACATTTTTCAGAAAAAGTCTCTCCGTGCCCGTGACCTCTCTCAAGACGAGCTCTACGTTCTCCTTTACGACGCAGAATGTGACTGTTAATAAACTGCCTGTGGGCTTTTTCGAATTCCATGGTTACCTGCCTCCCGTAGATTTGGATAGATACTTAAAATGTAGAATAAAGCATACAGAACACACAGAAACATACAAAAACGCCCTGCCCATTAAAATTGGACAGGACGTTCTTCGTCATGTATATCACCATTATACGAATATGTATCGCATTTAGCCAGCGGTAAACAGTATAGACGTAATGTAAATGGATTTCTTGTAATTAATTCTACTAAATTTCATGTTAGGCTAACTTTAGCTGGATTTGGAGTATTTAAAATGGCTTGAAAATGTAAAAGTTACTGTTGCGATGAGTTTAGATACCATGAATCCAATTAATGTATTTTAATAGAGTGTTTTCTTTTAAATAGATACAATAAATCCACTTGTTATCAATCTATGGTAAGTTCCAGATCTCTTATACCTGTTCATTCATACCCGTTCATCCACCATGTGACGATAATCCAATTCATTTCCACTGGCTCAATTCCGCTACATTCCAGGCCTCCTCAATCCCATCATTAAATCTATAACCTACCTTTCAACCTCAATATAACCGCAAACACCCGCCACCAGCGAACGAATCATCTACCCATCGTCGACGCACCGTCGAGTCACCCATCACCCATCACACATCACACATCACACATAACCCTCACTCATCACCGCCAACTTATTAACCATCACCATCAACCAACAACCCTCACCCACCACCATCACCATCAACCAACAACCGTCAACCACCACCATCATCATCATCAGTTAACGGTTAACCGTTAACCGTTAACCGTCAACCATAACAACACACACCAACTCTCCTAAATCGTTCCAAATCCCCTTCCGATTTTATCAATCTTGTTACTTTTGCGTAACTTTTCCGTCTAAAAGTAGTCTATTATTTATGTACTAGATTCCCGGATTGGAAGAATAGGAAGAATAGGGATCGATTTTTGACATAAAGCATACAGATGGGAGAGTAATAAATTACAATGGTAGTTCGCAAAGACACAAAATTGGTTCGGTTTGCTGTCAGAAACGGGAAGAAGCTCATTCTTGTTACGCTGGCCGGTATGATATGGGTTCAACCTGTGGTAGATATTGGGATAGGATGGTTTGGGCCTGCCTCATCGGCTCATGCGGCTTCGGAGCAGGCTGTAAAGTTAAGTGAAGATTATATTACGTCTGGCGCCAAGCTATTAAAATATCAATACACGACAACGAGATCCGGCAAGTCGGTGAAGGTGCTCGCCGATGTCATTCAAGTAGATTTGACGAATCCTTACGTCCATCTTGATGTCATGACAGGGAAGGAAGGGCAAGTAACCACTAGGCAGTCCGTCCAGGGAATGGCTAGGGAGACTGGCGCAGTCGCAGGCATTAACGGCGATTTCTTCTCGACGACAGGGCAAGGTGTTGCGCTCGGCGGCGCGGTATCCCAAGGAACGCTCGTAACGAGTCCATCGCAACTGACGGGGATGTATGCCTTTGCCGTACGGAATGACGGGACCCCGTTGATCGATCGATTCGAGTTCCAAGGAAGCGTCATGACAGAGAATGGCACGACCTTTCCTCTGTCCGGCTTAAATCAGGAAGCGTACATCACAGAGCCGGACAAGTCTTATAGTCACGCTAATAAGATGTATATATATACAAGCGCCTGGAAGTCAGAAGATCGTCCCAAAGACAGTTCTACGACACCTACAGAGGTGCTAGTCCAAGGCGGCATAGTACAGCAAATCTCGATTAAAGCGCCTATATCGGGCACGGTGCCTACGGATGGTTACATATTACGGGCTCACGGCACGGCAGCCGATTTCGTGGCCGCCAATCTGTACGTGGGGCAGCGGCTGGATACAACCTATCGGCTACGTTCGCTTAGCAGCGGTCAAGAGCTGAATCCAGCCGAAGTGAAAATGATGATCGGCGGCCATACACTGCTTGTCGATCAAGGAAAGCCATCTTCGTTCACCCGCTCCACTACGAGCATTAGCGGCAGCAGTGCGGTGGCCCGCACAGCGGTCGGCTATTCCCAGGACGGCAAATACGCCTATCTGATCGCTGCGGAGAAGAACAATAGCAGCTCCGGCATGACTCTGGCCGAATTGCAGAAGTTCATGGCTGCGATCGGCATATGGAAGGGGATGAATCTAGACGGCGGCGGCTCCACGACGATGGTCGATCGTCCGCTGGCTGAGAATGAAGCGACCCTGACCTTTACGACGTCCAATGGAGACGGATCGCAGCGTGCGGTGGCGAACGGGCTTGGCATATATACTACGGCGCCCCAAGGAGCGCTGAAGGGGCTTAAGGTCAGCGGAACAGCCTCGCTTCTGATCGGACAGACAGCGGCATATTCGCTGAAAGGGTACGACACCTACTATAACCCGGTGGACGCTTCGGGGATTCAGGCCACCTGGAAGGCGGATAACGGCAATGTAAGCTGGACGGGAGCGGGCTTTAAGGGCGTGAAGGCCGGCACATCGCAAATTACAGCGGTTAGCGGCGATGCGAAGACTAGCATGAAAGTGACCGTCCTGGGCGGCAGCGACTTGGACAGTCTCTCTTCAACGACGACCTATGCGCCGCTGGCGGCCGGTACCAGCGTATCCGTGCCAATGACAGCCAAGCTGAAAGACGGCCGGACGGTAGAAGTGCCTGCAGAATCCTTGACCTGGGAATTCAAAGGAATGAAGGCTTCGGTGTCGGATGGTGTCCTGACCGTAGAGTCGGTTAACAACGGAGCCAAAGTGGCGTATGCTACGGCAAAATATGACGGGTTTAGTGCAACACCGATTGTATTATCCACCTCGGCCGAGCAAATTTGGGAAAACTTTGAGAGCACGTCTTATCCGGTTTCCTTCAAGGGACTTCCAGCTGAAGCAGCGGGAACGGCTGCGATCGTGCAAGGAACGGGAGAGCGTCAAAATTCTAAAGTGCTTAAGCTTGACTATGATCTAACCCAGGGAACGGGCAACAAATTCGCTTATGCTGAGCTGAATGGAACAACAGGCCGGGTGATTCCTGAAGGTTCTACCGCAATGTCGGTAGATGTCTTGGGGGATTCCAGCTTAAACTGGCTGCGCGCCGAATTTGAGAATCCAGATGGCAAGGCCGTGTACGTGGATCTGGCCAAGCCGCTTAACTTCTCGGGCTGGAAGACGCTGACGGTCGATCTGAGCGCAGCAGGTCTGCAGCAGAAAGCGAAGCTGAAGCGCCTATACCTTGTTAACCTGGAGGAAGGACAGGACGAGCGTGCTTTAACCGGAAGCGTGTCTTTTGACAATATTAAATTCACGTCTCCCGTACTGGAGGGAGATACAGGACTGGCAAGTGCCAAAGCTGTCATGGCGATCGGGCAGAAATCGATGACTGTGAACGGCAAAAAGCAGAGTATCGATGTGGCCCCGCTGCTAAAAGATGACACGACGTATGTGCCAATAAGGTACGTGCTGGATTCGTTTGGCGGACAGTCGGAATGGAATGGTACAGCGAAGAAAATTACCGTTTTGTCCGGTAGTACAGTTTTGGAATTAACGGTAGGAAAGAAAGAATTCACCATGAACGGTTCGAAAAAACAATCGGTCGTATCGCCTATTATCGTCGACGGTAGGACTTTAGTCCCGCTGAGATTAGTGTCAGAAGCACTTGGTATCGATGTAAAATGGGAAAAGAAAACCAAATCCATCACTCTTGAATCATGATATGATTAAACATGGCATATATGGATACAAGGAAATGGAGAAGGTATAATTGGATTTTCAAGCGGATGCAATAGATCGTGTTATTAAAAACACCATAGGTGTAATGGAAAACAGTAAACTGCAAATGCTGGAAATATTAGAATCGGCACGAAATGAGCTCAAGACGCTGAACAATGAGCTTCAGCTGGTTATGAAGGAAACGGCGGAGACCGTGGAAAAAGTAGACCAGCTCGAGGTGAATTACAGGCGTTCCCGCATCCGGCTGACGGAAGTCAGCCGGGATTTCGTGCGGTATAAAGAAGAGGATATTAAGCAGGCATATGAGTTGGCGACGCAGCTGCAACTCGACCTGCTTATTTATCGTGAGAAGGAAATGTATCTGAAGGCCAGACGGGACGAATTGCAGAAGCGAGCCCGCAATGTGGACCAATCCGTCGAACGTGCCGAGACGATCGGCACGCAGATGGGAGTTGTGTTAGAATACTTGTCAGGGGAGCTTGGACAAGTTTCTCGCATACTGGAGACCGCTAAAAACCGCCAAATTATCGGCTTGAAAATTATTCTCGCCCAGGAAGAGGAACGCAAGAGAATCTCCCGGGAAATCCATGATGGCCCCGCCCAATTGCTGGCAAATCTAGTGCTTAGGACGGAAATTGTAGAAAGAATGCTAGCCAAGCAGGAATTTAAGATGGTGCAGGACGAAATAATAGACTTAAAGGGACAAGTCCGCGCCAGCTTGGAAGAAATGCGAAAAGTGATCTTCAATTTAAGGCCGATGGCTCTGGACGACCTGGGGCTCATTCCGACTTTGCGCAAATATGTGCATGACTATGAAGAGAAGACAAAAATTCGGACGACCTTCGAGACGAGAGGCAAGGAATTCCGTTTGACCTCTCCCATGGAGGCGGCGGTATTCAGGTTGATCCAGGAAGCACTCACTAATGCTGCAAAACATGCTTTTCCCACTTATGTCGGTGTTGAAATCACGTACCAGGCTCAGATGGTCAAAATTATGGTCCAGGATAATGGCCTGGGATTCAAGGTCGATCAACTGGAGCTAAAGACGAAAGAGCATACCCACTTTGGGTTAATCGGCATGAGGGAAAGAGTAGAATTGCTGGAAGGAAGAATGGAAATCGAATCGACGGCGAATTTGGGTACCAAAATCGTCATCCATATCCCGACTAACGCAGAGAAGAGGAAGGAGTAACAGGATGGATAATCTCATTTCTAACACTAGACAAACAATCAAAGTTCTCTTGGCTGATGATCACCAACTTTTTCGCGAGGGTCTTAAACGGATTTTAAACATGGAGGAAGACATCGAAGTAGTCGGTGAGTGTGGCGACGGGTCTCAGGTTCTGGAATGCTGTCAGCAGTTTTTCCCTGAAATTGTTCTTATGGACATTAACATGCCACAGCTAAACGGGGTGGACGCCACAGCGGAGCTTCGCGAGGCGCTTCCAGAGGTGAAAGTTATTATTCTGTCGATCCACGATGATGAGAGCTATGTATTTGAGACGCTCCGCAAAGGAGCCACCGGTTATTTGCTCAAAGATATGGAGGCGGAATCGCTCGTCAATGCAATTCGTACCGTAGCCGAAGGCAACGCGTTCATTCATCCTAAAGTGACGGGGAAATTGATCCAGCAGCTGCGCCGGATGGAGTATTTGAGTGAGACCGGGGCTATTGCAGAAGACAATACCATTCGTGAGGCTGGCGTGAAGTTCGTGGCTGGAGATGATAACCCGCTGACTAGACGGGAAGCAGAAGTGCTTCGTCTCATGGCAGAAGGACGCAGCAATAAAATGATCGGTGAGCACTTATTTATAAGTGAAAAGACGGTCAAAAACCATGTCAGCAGCATTTTGCAAAAAATGGATGTGGACGATCGTACCCAAGCGGTCATCAATGCGATCAAATTTGGCTGGGTAACATTATAAAATGAGGTATAAGTCATAGCTATTTATGGTTAAAAGTAACGATGAGGGCACTTTAAATGCGCTATGAATTCCAAAATTTTCTTTAAATTGAAATGTGAGGTCGCAACCCCTGTTTCTTGACAGGGAAACGGATGCAGCACTTTAGCCTGTACATACAGCTTTGCAGCATGGGTCTACTGCGACAAACCAAAGTATACGTCTATTACGCGAATGAAATGGAGCCCAGTAACCGTCCTCCTTTGATCGGCATATATTGTCGTATAAGGAGGGGAGTCGCATGGTTCCTTACATGGCTTGGATTTTGTTCACTTATGGAATTGCCGTGGTGTTTGTGCATTTGTCCCACAGCAGGTATTTACGGTACAAACCGGATCCTCGCAAGCGGGTTCACTATATTTTGGTCGCTCATAATCATGAGAATCAAATGGAGTGGTATTTGCGGGCGTTGATCTGGTATAGCTGCTTAAGGGCGCAGACACTCAGAATTACCGTACTGGACGAAGATTCGAAGGATGATACGCTGGCGATTGTGGAGCGGATGAAGCATGCTAATGAAATGAATTTGACCGTGATCCCGATCACAAAGCTTCAGGATGCAAATGAAGTTCTGCTGCATGGAGCTCCTGATGAAGGAGAACTGTTAACGTATATTGATCTTCGTATACCGCAGGAAGCGGCAAAGATACCTTATGTTCAGGTATAGTTTCAGGCACTTACACTTATATATAAAGTTGGACCGTAAGATGTGAAGCACACTCTTGGGCTGAATGGCCAGGGAGTGTGCTTTTTTGTGTTTTTGGACAACGTGTTTGAATTCATAAGGGGTTGTTTTTGGGAATAGCAGAAAAGGAGGGGAAACGAATGCAGGTTTGTTCGTATGTCGTAAGGCGGGCGGAAGGATGGCAATTTAGAGTGAGCCTGGACTTCGTGGTTGATTTCATGTGGTGGACGGAAGAAGCGGAACAGCAGGATGACCGGGCGGAAGTTATTTTGCTTCTGACAGATGAACTGCCGCTGGGGCTGGCAATCGGATTGCGGGATCAATTTGCTCATGTACCGGAAATGGACGGATGGTCTGCAAAGGAATGGGGGAACTATCTGAAGCGGCAGCTGGAGGAGCAGCTGACCAGGCAGCAACTGCAGCATGCAGGCGGGAATCGGGATGGTTACGGTCGCCGCAGGAACGATATCCAGCTCCGCTCAAGTGCGCTGTCAGTCCGTCTGGTTTGGTGTAAGGCTGGGATAGGGGGAGAGGAAGGGACAAGCGCAGGTGTAGGTTCTAGTGCAAGGGCAAGTTCAAGAGAAGGTCAAGGCTTAACTGCAGGTTTAGGTGCGGGCTTAGGCCTAGGTTCAAGCGCAAGTGTAGGTGAGAATGCAAGGTTAAAAGCAATTACAAATACAAGTTTAAATGCAGGTTCAGGAAGCTTGGGCGGGCGGGATAAGGAAACGATCCGCCTTGCGGCGTCACGCTTAGGGGACGCCCTGGCCGGTCGCGCGCTGCTTGCTGCAGAGCTGCAACAGCTGCTGGCGGAACGCCTGCCGGAGGTCGCTCCGGCCTGGCGCTCCGCCGCCCAGTACGCGCACCTGCAGGGGCGCGTACAGCTCACTGCGGGCGTGGCCCCAGCCACCGCCCGCGCAAACCGTGCCCCGCTGCGCGGCCGGGCACGGCACCCCCGCTGCCGCCGCTGCGGCAGCGAGGCCCTTCGCCGCACACCCTGCGGGTCGTGCGGCCAGAGCAGCTGCGCCTATTGCGAGGCCTGCCTCGCTCTGGGGCGCAGCCGCTCTTGCACGCTGCTGCTTCGCGGCAGCGTGGGTGCGGGTGCCGTGCCGCGGCCTTTGGCCGGGGGCACGGCAGGGGCGCCCCCCACCGGGTCCTTGCTGGACCGGTGGGGGCTTAGCCCCGCGCAGCGCGCAGCTGCGGGGGAGGCGCTGCGCTTCCTGGCGCAGCCGCAGGAAGCGATGGCCCGCGGCGGCGGGCGGGCCGCGGGGCTGTGGCAGCGCGTGCTTGCGCGCTGCGGTGCGGGCGCTGCCGCCGCCGCTGCCACCGCTGCAAATGCTACCAATGCTACCAATGCTACCAATGCTACTGCCGCTACCCACACCTTGCCGGGAATTCCACGTTTTTTGCTGTGGGCCGTGACGGGGGCGGGAAAGACGGAGATGATCTTTCCTCTCATCCAGTATGTTCTTCACCGCGGAGGGAAAGTGCTGGTTGCCACGCCGCGAAGGGACGTAGTGCTGGAGCTTGCACCGCGGATTGCCACAGCTTTTCCCGACGAACCTGCGGCTGTTCTCTACGGCGGCAGTCCCCAGCGCTGGGAGAACGCTCGGCTGTACTTGGCGACGACTCATCAATTGATGCGGTTTTATCAGGTTTTTGACCTCGTCATTATAGACGAGCTCGATGCTTTTCCATACCACAACGACCCGATGCTGGCTTATGCTGCCGAGGCATCCTGCAAACGAGACGGGTGCTTTGTATACTTGTCCGCTACGCCTCCGCTGAATTTGCAGCGCGAGATCAGCCGAGGCAAACTGCCGCATGCCAAGGTTCCCTCCCGATTTCACGGTCATCCGCTGCCCGTCCCGCGCAGGGTTGCCATGTACCCAGTCAAAGAGGCGGTGCAGCGCCAAAGGCTGCCAGGCTCTTTGTTACACTCCTTAAGCGAATCGATCCAGCGCGGGGCACAGATTTTTATATTTGTATCGCGAATCCGGCATATCGATCCCATTGTTGGCCTGCTGCAGCGAAAGTATCCTGCTATACCTGTGGGGGGTACCTCTTCCCAGGACGGGGAGCGCACGGACAAAGTGCTTCAATTCCGTTCCGGTGAAATCCGCATTCTGGTAACAACGACCATATTGGAACGAGGCGTCACGGTACCGAAAAGCGATGTATACATACTCGATGCCGACAGCTCGCTTTTTGATGAGGCCTCTCTAGTGCAAATGGCTGGACGAGCCGGGCGCTCCAAGGATGATCCGGCAGGCGTGGTTATATTCGCTTCGCCCGAATGGACCCGATCACAGCGGGGGGCCGTGAAGCAGATCAAGTCCATGAATGCGATCGCGTACAAAAATGGCTTTTTAAAACGGCAATTATTTAGAGGTTTATAGACAGAGTTTTTTAAGGTGCGATTAGTGATTCAGCTTAAAGTACGCATTGTTTTTGTACTAACGATTAATGCTCGATTTAAAGCTCATTAAAAATTGGGCTCAGTACGAATGAAACTTGTGAAAGGAGATGAAATGGGAATGGGAGCTGAGATGAGTAGGGACGGAAACGAAAACAAAAACAGCTATTGGCAAATGGAGGGACAATTGGATCGGATATGGAGCAATTTATTAACGCCGATTCATCGGCTGCTTGCTCCGGCAGGAAGCGCTTGTTTAGTGTGCGGAAAGACGATTAAGGAGCGGGTTCCCGGGTACCCTGAACTATGTTTGTTATGTTTTTCAGCGATTCCTTGGATTACACGACCTCGCTGTAGGGTATGCGGCCGTCTTGTCGGGTGTCCTGATTGCAGCCGGAGCGGGGGAGTTGAGCGCTGTTTTATAATGAATCGCAGCAGCGTGGCCTACAGTGCGTCGATGCGTAATTGGCTAGCACAGTACAAGTATCGGGGACATGAAGCCTATGGCGCGATTCTTGCCCGTATGATTGGACGGGCCATAGGGAGGATGATGCAAGAACTACACGAACTGCACGAACTGAACGAACTGAACGAACATAAAGCCGTCCATCCTTTCTTTGATGCAGTTACATATGTGCCGTTAAGCGAGGAAAGATGGAGAGAGCGGGGCTTTAACCAGGCGGAAGTGCTGGCCAAGGGGGCTGTATTGGCTGGAAAACGATTAGGTGGGCGCCTGCCGGTGGTGGGCCTGCTGAGGCGATCCCGGCATACGGACAAGCAAAGCTTCAAAAGCCGGCACGAACGGCTGCACAATATGCAGGGGGTGTTTCAGGCGCTGCCAGAGGCAGTTGAGCAGTTAGCACAGGCCATCTCGCCAGCACAGACTTATTTTCGGCGTCACTCTCCTTCTCATCGGCGGAATACAATACGTCTGCTGCTTGTGGATGATGTGTATACGACAGGGAGTACATTGAATGCCTGTGCTGCTGTGCTGCAGCACATTTGCAGGCAGCTTGGGATGCCGGGCGAAATTTACAGTTTGACCTGGGCCAGGTCTTGAAAATAGCAAATTTAAGTATTTTTATACGATAATATGGACGTCCCCCCCTAAAATAAGGTAATCTATTATAAATAGCTTTACGAATGGAGTAGTAGGGGGAATGGTTATGAATTTAGGAAATTGCCCGCGCTGCGGCAAACTGTTCGCCAATAATTTCAGGGACATCTGTCCAGCCTGTATTAAAGATATTGAGCACGAGTACGAAAAATGTCTCGAATACTTACGTCAAGAGAAGCTGGCTACAATCCAGGAGGTTCATGATGCGACAGGTGTCTCCGTCAAACAGATTACAAAGTTTATTAAAGAAGGACGAATCACTGTAGCTAATAACCCGAATATGATGTATCCTTGCGAGGTATGCGGAGTACTTATTCGCGAGAACAACATGTGTGATTCGTGCCGCACTCGCTTGACGCGTGATCTTTCCGCTGCGGCGAAGGAGGATTTCGGAATGGAGCAAGGCGGATCAGCCGACCGGAAAGGCAGCGGAGCTTATAGCGCTGTCGACAAATTCCGCAATCAGTAACGCCAAAGAAAGCCGAATAATGCTGTAATATTATAAATAAACCTATAGTTCGCTATTAACTATGTTTCAACCTACGCCGATAAACTTAGTAAAGATTATCGGCTTTTTTAATTTAGAAAGAAAGGTGGAGCCCATGAAGATCAACGAAACTGGACGGGTCGGAGCTATAAATAATTATCAGCGTCACATTGAATCACAGCGTCAGGAATCAGATCGCAAAGCACGTCGCAAGGACGAGGTGTCCATCTCAACGGAGGCGATGGAGCTGTTGCAGGCGCAGGAAAGCGCACAAGATCCCGGACGTTTGAAACGGATTGAGGAGCTCAAAGCCCAGGTGTCCGCGGGAACGTATCACGTCGATGCCGGCAAGCTGGCGGAGAAGCTCGTCCCGTATTTTAAGTCTTTAACCGAGAAGTAGGGGGCGGCTATGTCAATACAGCTATTAATTAACTCTCTTGACCAATTGGATGAAGCACATCAGGATATGCTGAAGTGGGGACAGCTTAAGAAGGACGCTGTCATGAAGAATGAAGTAGATATTTTGATTAAAGTAATGAATCAGGAATCCAGGGTAATGAAAAAAATTGCCCAACTAGAGGAAGAGCGTCTCTCGGCGTGTTATGCCTTTTTGCAGGAAAAAGGTATTAAGTCGATGCTGAATCTCACCGTAACCGAATTGGTCAGGCTCGTATTTGATCCAGAGGAGAAGACTTTGCTGCTGGAAGCGCAGGCACGTTTATCAAGCACCTTGGAGCAATTGAAGGAGCTTAATGTATTGAACCAGAAGCTAATCGAACAATCGCTGTCGTTCATCGACTATTCCCTTGAATTGTTGGGCGGAGGAAACGAGCAGGAGGCAACTTATCATCACCCGACGGATAAATCAGGCGGGGTGCAGAGATCAGGCTTATTTGATACCCGAGCTTAAAAATATAGGAGGTTAACATGGCATCTACATTTCACTCCATCGAAACAGCTAAGCGCAGTTTGTTCACCCAAACAGCCGCTTTAAATACGACAGGACATAATATATCGAACGCGAATACGCCTGGCTTCTCCCGGCAGGTCGTGAATATGCAAGCTTCATCTCCGATTGAAGCGCTGGGGCTGAATCGTACTACCGCGCCGGGACAATTAGGGACAGGGGTAGAGTTTTCTTCCATCACTCGCATCAGGAACACTTTCCTTGACAGAGAGTATCGCGGAGAAGCGGAAGCTTACGGAACCTGGAAAGCCCAGGCAGAGACTTTGTCTAAATTGGAAGGAATTATGAACGAGCCTTCGGATACGGGACTTAGAGTCGTCATGGATAACTTCTGGAAAGCATGGTCAGATTTAAGTAAAGATCCCGAGAGCATCACCGCCCGGAAGATTGTGATCGAGAGAGCGCAAGCGATGACGGATGCTCTGAATTACATGAGCCAGCAGTTGGACAATTTAAGTCAGGATTTATTAGACAACGTTCTTATCAAAGAAACCGAAATTATTGGCTACTTGTCCTCAATTAATGACTTGAACGAGTCCATTATTAAACTGGAAAATTTAGGGGATAACGCAAATGATTTGCGGGATCAGCGGGATTTGCTTACCGATAAGCTGTCCCAGATTGTTAATATCACAGTGACTGAGAACGAACAGGGATACAATATTACGATGGGCAATACACCCTTGCTTCAAGGGAGGGCTGTTCAGGTTCAACCATCAACGGGAGGGGACCCGGCTACATCCTTCCTCGTCCAGTCATTCGCTGCCGGAAGCTTGAGCGGCGGAGAAGTTCATGGCATGCTTGTCTCGCGCAATCAGTATGTCACTGACTATAAGGCCAAGCTGGATAACCTGACGAATACGATGTTGAATGGTACGATTGCTAATCTTCCTATTCCTGCGGGCTCGATGCTGCCGGAAGGGACGATTGTAAAGATAGATACGACCGTCACTGTAAACGGGACGGATCAAGTCGTTGCTGCAGGTTCACCGTTGCCTGCTAATGCCGTCTTAAGAACAGCGACAGAGATCGATGTAGCTGGCTTTAACGGTCTCCACCAACTGGGTTTCACATTAAATGGAACGACAGACCGTGGGCTGCCTTTTTTTGAAGGAACAAATGCGGGGAACATCAGGCTGAATACACTCATAGCTAACGATCCTAAATTAATTGCGACTTCTTTGAGAACAGAGGCGTCAGGAACAGGACAAGTCGTGGTGAAAGGTAACAATACTTTGGCGTTGGTCTTCTCTTCACTGAATGAGTTTAAGTTTACGGCCCAGGATGGAAGCCAATCCACCTTGAATTCTCAATATAGCGCAATGGTAGGTCAATTAGGGATTCAGGCGCAGGAAGCAAACCGCCAGGCTGAAAATTCCTCGATCCTCATCACGCAGGTGGACACGCAAAGACAATCCGTAAGCGGGGTCTCGCTAGACGAGGAAATGTCCAATATGATTAAATTCCAGCATGCTTACAGCGCAGCGGCGAGATTTATGACGACGTTTGATCAGTTGCTCGACAAGCTAATTAACTCTACAGGCATTGTGGGTAGATAAGGGGGATAAAGCGTAATGATCCGAGTGACTACGAATATGCTGAATTCACAATTGTTGTTGAATTTGAACCGCAATGGTGTGCGGATGAATGATTTACAGAACCAGATGTCTACGGGACGCAAAATTAATAAACCTTCCGATGATCCGGTTGGCATTACTTATTCCATGCGTTACCGCGGGGAGCTGTCCTCTAACGAGCAGTATCAGGCCAATGTAGATAGCGCTTTGTCCTGGCTTGATTTTAACGATACGGCGCTGGGGCAGGTGGGCAGCATCATTCAACGAGTGAAGGAATTAACGGTCCAGGCATCCAACTCAACCAATCCGCAATCTGCCTTAACAAGCATCCAGACGGAAATTGAGCAGCTTAAAGAGCAATTGATCGATATTGGCAACAGTAAGCTAAACGGAAAATATATATTTAACGGTCAAACTTATGACCAGAAACCCTATGATTTCGTGAAGGATGCGAACAATCTGTCCGATACAAGTGATGTCGGAGATTTGCTGACGGATGCAGGGAACATTACTTTTATCGTCGGCGAGAGCGTCCAGTTATCTATAAACGTGACTGGCAACTCTATATTCGGGAGCCCGGAGGAGAAGGATGACGATCATCTATTTACGATGATGGATCGTCTGATCTCGGCGCTTAGTACAAGTGATTTTGAGGCTATTGCTGGGGAGTTGGATAAATTAGATACACGGCTGGATAAAGTCATGACGGCACGGGCTGAAATTGGGGCCAAGACCAATCGTGTCGAACTCATGGGCGGTAGGCTCGAGGATCTCGGAATTAACCTGACAGACCTGCAGTCAAAAACCGAGGATGCGGATTACGAAAAGCTGATCATTCAGTCCAAAATCCAGGAGAGCATCTATAATGCCTCATTATCAGCTGGAGCCAAAATTATTTCGAACTCCCTCGTTGATTTTCTTAGATAGGCGGTGATTGGCTGTGAGTTCTCAACTTCAAATTATTCAGCAGCCATCCCGTCTGGGAGTGGAATCTGGCCGAGCGAAGCTGCTTATTAAGCAGCCGCGGGCCGACTTTCAAATCGAAACGTCCCGGGCCAAGATGGAAATTAGCCAGCCGAGACCAGAGATGGAAATTGACCAGCATCAGGCCTGGAGAGCTTACAACGGTGGAACTGCACTGGAGATGAATAACCAGATTTATTCTGAACTCCCTGCTTTGTTTCTGGAAGGCCTCGCTAAGCGGGTAGAGCAGGGGAACCGGATGGCTCAATTTCATTTACCCGGCAATTCTATCGCGGAAATTTATGGCGGCGATTGGCAGCGTGACCCCTTTGTGGAATATCGGGCTCCGGCTTCCTATGACAATGTGGACATCTATGTTAGGCAGCGTAAGCCAGAGATAAATGTCCAGCCGATTAGGCCGAAAATTACCGCTAAGGCCAACTATCCAGAGATTGAGTACAGCCCAGGGTTTTTAAATGTCTATGTGAAGCAGTATGCTTCAATTCAATTCATTCCGCCAAATGTGGATATAACAATGTAATAGTCTGACAACAAGCTATAGTGGTGTGTGTAATCCTCTATAGCTTGATTTTGTTATTTACGATAATTTACAGCTATATTATTTTTTTAAGGAGCGAGCAGAATGAAATCTGAGACAGCTCAGTTTGGAAAAGAAGAGACGAAGGACGAGCAGATATATTACTTTTCTAAAGGTATACCGGGTTTTGAGGAGCACACCGAATTTATAATGATGGACTTGCCGGATGCTCCTTTCGCTTATTTGCAGTCGGTAAAAGAGAGTCAAATCTCTTTGTTGATTACCGATCCTTTTATTTTTTTCCCGAATTATGAATTTGACTTGTCGGAACGTGTCGTGGAAGAACTGAACCTAGGCTCATCGTTTCTGATTCGGTGTATCGTTACATTAAAGCAGGATGTATCCCAGTCCACGATTAATTTACTGGCTCCCATCGTGTTCAACCTGGAGAATCATACGGCAAGGCAAGTGATTCTTCACTCATCTGAGTACCAATCACGTCATCTTCTATGGTCTGGGGAGAGCGAATCTTCTCCAGATAATAAGGCGGGTGAATAAAATGCTAGTACTGTCACGTAAGAAGGGAGAGTCAGTAATAATTCAGGATGAGATTGAGATTACCGTGCTTGGTGTGGAAGGAGATACGGTAAGGATAGGAATCTCAGCGCCGAAAAATGTCGATATTTTTCGCAAAGAAATCTATTTGTCGATCCAGGAGGCGAACCGGGAATCAGCCGCTCAATCGGAGGCAGGGATTCACAATTTGCTGCAGCATTTTAAAAATCCAAAATAATTTTTTGTAAATATGCTAAAAGGTCTAAAATAGTGAATAGGGTCTGACGATAAATATATTAGACGCTATTTCGGAGGGGCGGCCGACCTTAACGAAAGCAAGCGAAACCACAAGGATGTGGGAACAAACCATTTCAAGGAGGAAATACTAAAATGAGAATTAACCACAATATTGCTGCATTGAACACGCACCGTCAATTGGGTGCCAACACAGGCGCATCTTCCAAAAACCTGGAGAAATTGTCTTCCGGTCTTCGTATCAACCGTGCTGGCGATGACGCTGCAGGCTTGGCGATTTCCGAGAAAATGCGCGGCCAAATCCGCGGTCTGGACATGGCTGCGAAGAACGCTCAAGACGGTATCTCCCTGATTCAAACTGCGGAAGGTGCTTTGACTGAAACTCACAGCATCCTGCAACGTATGCGTGAACTGGCAGTTCAATCTGCAACTGACACGAATACAGATAGCGACCGTGCTAACCTGCAAAGAGAAGTTGACCAACTGTCCCAAGAATTGACTCGTATCGGTAAAGATACTGAGTTCAATACGAAGAAATTGTTGGACGGCTCTTTTAGTGGAACGTTCCATATCGGTGCTAACGAAGGACAAAATATTTCGTTGAACATCGGAGACCTACGTGGTCTAAACTTGGGTGTAGCTGGAGCAATTAAAAATGAGCAAACAGTGAATGTAACAGCAGCTGCAGGAGATGGAAGTAAAATTGCTGATGGCACGTACTCCGTTGTAAAGGGTGCTACTGCTAATGATTATGATTTGAAGGATGCAGATGGAAACGTAGTAGCATCTTCGACTGATGGAGGAGAAACTTTTGCTGCTCCAGATGGAACGACTGCAGGTACTGATACAGGTGCAACATTTACATTTACTGAAAAAGTAACTTCTGGAACAGTGAAAATTGCTGACGGTAAAGCTTCTGGTACTGCAGAGTTTAAAAATGAGCAGTTGCAGGCAGGAGATTACATTGTAACTGAGACGCAAATAACAGATAAAAACGGTAATGTTTATGCTACTGTGGATGGGACTGGCAAAGGGTATGAAAATGCTGCTGGTGACACAGTTCTTGAATTAAATACTGCAGTTGCTACTGGTAAGTCGATTAATATTTCTGTTGGCGGTACAGATATTTCTTCTTCTTCTGCAGCTAGCAAAGCAATCACTACTATAAATAACGCTTTGGAAACTGTATCCACAGAGCGTTCCAAACTCGGTGCTTACCAAAACCGTCTGGAGCATACAGTTAACAACTTGGGTGCTTCTTCCGAGAACCTGTCTGCTGCTGAGTCCCGTATCCGTGATGTGGACATGGCAAAAGAAATGGTTGAGTTCACGAAGAATAACATTCTTACTCAAGCTGCTCAAGCTATGTTGGCGCAAGCTAACCAACAGCCGCAAGGCGTTCTGCAATTGCTTCGTTAAGATTTACAGAAGTGAAAGAGATCTTAGAATTTCTAAGGTCTCTTTTTTTCTATCAACAGGATTACAGGTGATGACATGGAAGCGTACGTAGAAGTCATGAGAAGGACAGTTGAGTTATCGGAGACATGCATTGAAGGACTTCAGTATGTCAGTATTCGGCTGGATGAAGGTATGATGGAAGAAACTTTGTATTTGCTTGAAGATATTGTGTATGGTTTTTGTCAAATTGTTAATTCTACTCAGCTTTTAGATTCATGTATTATAGATGATCATTTTTCGGTAATTACAAATAGTATAGAGAAGTCGTTGGATGATATTGTATCGGCTTACGAATCTAATAATTTGTATTTAGCTTCTAATGAGATAAATCATAGATTGTTGCCATTCTTTCAATCCTGGAATAATGAATTGGCCTATGTTTTCAAAAATTATATATTGTCATGAGGAATCTCCTTCATTAACTCGACAACAATGCCGATAATTCTAAAAAAGAGCTTTTAAACTAAAGGAGACAACTAGGATGACAAAAACGAGAGCTATGTTGGTTCCTGCCTATATGCAGCAATTTTCTTGCATTGGCTCCTCCTGTGAGGATACGTGTTGTGTTGGCTGGCAGGTATCGATCGATCGGGACACCTATAAAAAATACAATAAAATTCGATCAAAAATCAAGCCGGCATTGGATAAGCATATTAAACGAAATCGCTCCAGCAAAGATAACGAGGATTATGCAAAAATAGATATGAATTCAAGCCTTTCATGTCCGCTGTTGAATGAAGAAAAACTTTGCAGCGTACAGTTAACACTAGGTGAGTCATACCTATCTAACACTTGCGCTACATATCCGAGAGTATCTAATGTTGTAAACGGGATTCTCGAGAAAGCGGCCACGATGTCTTGTCCTGAGGCTGCTCGCCTGGCCCTGTTTAATCCCGATGGCATAGAGTTTAATGAGACGGAGGAGGCTATAGATATCCGAAATGCCATTAAAAAGAAAATAGATACTGCACGAATAGGAGAGCAAGCTCAACTGCGTCAATATTTCTGGGAATTGCGGATTTTCTCTATTCAAGTATTGCAGAATCGTAATCACAGCTTGCAGGAAAGACTTATTTTGCTCGGCATGTTCTATCAGAAGGTAGAACAATATGTGCAGGCTGAACAAATTGAGGAAATACCCCGGTTGATAGCTTCCTATTCCGGTATTGTTAATGGAAGCAGCTTGACTGATTTTTTAGCTGACATTCCGGTTTTGTCAACCATCCAGATGGAACTGCTTAAGAATTTAGTTGATACACGGATAATCGGGGGGGTCCGAAGTCAGCGCTATATGGATTGTTTTAGAGAGTTTATGTATGGCATCCAGTACACGAAAGACGATTCGGCTCAAGAGATTTCGAAGCGTTATCAAGCTGCTTACGAGACATATTATCTGCCTTTCATGAATCAGCATGAATACGTTCTGGAAAACTATCTTGTTAATTACGTGTATATCCATCTCTTTCCTTTAGGTAATGGAAATGAGGTGTTTGAAGAATATATTATGCTGGTTATCCACTATGCAATGATCAAAATGCATTTGATCGGAATGGTCGGATATCATAAAGAGAGCTTTAGTTTAGACCACGTCATCAAGCTGATCCAATCCTTTGCCAAGACGGTTGAACATAATTCAGGGTTTTTAAAAACAGTGAGAGAACTGCTGCGTAAAAATGAGTATAATTCGATGGCATATATGGCGATTTTAATTAAAAACAACTAAATTCTGATTGTAAACTTTAGATAAGCTTCTCATTTCGAATGAGTGGCTTATTTATTTTGGAGAACCCTCTTTACTTTTTGGCAATAGTATTAAGCTCTGATGTTTTTTAACCGATATATATACTAATCTAATATTGAACCGGAGGGTTGATTAATGAAACCAGAGGTAGCACTATCCGGGAGAACACCGTTGGTAAATGGCACTCATAACTACTCCCCCACTAGGAAGGAAGCCATAGAATCTGTTCAACGTATTACAAATGAGGGTCATGTCATTCGCCTTGAACGCCAGGGTGAGTATATCTCGCTTGGTGAAGAACAACTCATTAAGGCAATTGATCGGGCAGTAAAGGCGCTTGAAGGGCCAAACACTTCATTTGAAGTGAGTGTTCATCAGCAGACAAATTCCATTATGGTCAAGGTTTTAAATAAGGAAACGGGGGAATTAATTCGTGAAATTCCGCCGGAGAAGACACTGGATCTGGTTGCGAAGATGATGGAAATTGCCGGAATACTCATTGATGAACGTATTTAGAATGCATTTAAGGAGGTTATCGGATTGAGAGTAACAGGTTTAGCTTCAGGTATGGATATCGATAGTATTGTTAAACAAATGATGGCAGCCAAGAGAGTTCCATTGGATAAGCTGTCCCAACAGAAACAGACGCTTGAATGGAAGCGGGATTTCTACCGGCAGATTAACAGTCAAATGGTAGACTTTCGTAATAATAAATTATGGAATTACATGAAGGGCGCACAGTTGAATCCGTATAAGTCGGAGGTAACTGGAGATAAAGACGCTATTAGTGTTAAAGCGACTACAGGGGCTAATCAGGTCAATATGACCGTGGAAGTGGAACAACTGGCTACGCAGCGGTCGAAGACAAGTGTGGATAGTTTGGGACCTGGTGTCACGAAACATTCTACATTAGGCAGGTTGGATGCAGGAGCTCCCAATGAGCTTGTTCTTACTGTTTCACGCCCTGGAAGTGACCCGGTGGAGCTGAAGTTCTCCAAAGGCGAGAGCATCGATTCTGTTATTCGTAAAATTAATGGTGACTCGAAAGCTAATGTGACGGCTTCATTAGATGAAGCTACCGGTAAGATTACTCTAAAATCTAAAGAATATGGGAACACAGATGTTGAGTTCTCCGGAAATTTAACTGATGTATTTAAGTTAACTGGTGCTTACGAAGGCGGGGACAAGGCAGAGGTTAACATTAATGGCCAACCACTGGAGTATAATAGCAACACGTTTACAGTCAACGGGGTAGAGATTACTTTGCTGGCCGAGACGGAGGCTGGTAAACCGGCAAACATCGTCTCTAAGGTGGATTCTACAAAAATTATGGAGACTATTAAATCTTTTATCAGTGATTATAATTCGCTGCTAGAAACGATTAATGGTAAACTTAATGAAGAGCGTTACCGTAATTTCCCACCGCTCACAGATGAACAGAAAGCTGATATGAAGGAAGACGATATTAAAAGGTGGACGGAAAGGGCGCAAAGCGGTTTGCTGCGCGGTGACGAAATTTTAAGCAAAGCGGTTTGGAATATGCGTGAAGCCGTCATTAGCGCAGGTGTGAAAGGAACTTCGATTAATTTGAGTTCGATTGGCATTACCACTGGGCAGTATTATGAGAATGGCAAATTAGTTCTCGATGAGATGGGCGAAGAAAAGCTTAAGAGAGCGATTGAAGAAAATCCGGACGAGGTATTAGAGTTATTTATCGGAGCGGATGGGAACGGCGGTTTTTTCAATAACCTTTACGAAAATTTAATGGGACCTTTGGAGGCCATTTCCGAGCGGGCAGGTACCTCTAAATATTCTACCAGCCTGACGGACGCCTATAATACCGAAAGTATAATGGGTAAAGAACTGAAAAGTATGAACGATCGTATCGCTACTCTGCAAAGAAGATTGACGACGATGGAACAAAAGTACTATAGTCAATTTACAGCCATGGAAAAGGCGCTTGATAAGTTAAATTCACAGTCGGCGAGCTTGGCTAATTTTCTAACGCAATAAGAACGCTTATTAGGAGTGAGTGCAGCATTATGATTACATCTCCCTATGACAAATACAGACAATCATCAGTTCAGACTTCTACGCCTTCCCAACTACTGCTTATGCTGTATGACGGGGCGATCCGCTTTGTACGGGGCGGAATAGAGGGGATCAAGGAAGGGGATTACGATAAAGTTAATACTCTGTTAAATAAAGCCCAGTCCATTGTCACTGAACTGACTGTAACCTTGGATTACAGCTATGAAGTCTCAAAAGGTTTGGCGTCCTTATACGAATATATCAACCATCTGTTAATCGATGCGAATATTAAGAAAACTGCACCTCCTGCTGAAGAAGCGCTCGGCTATCTGCTAGATCTGCGGGACACATGGGCTCAGGCGGCAAAGCTAGCTGGAGGCGGAGTTCCAGAGAGCAGCAATGGATAAGTTAATTGGGCAATTGGAGGAACTGAATGAGACGGTAGTTTGCCGGTTAGAGGAAACCGAATACGAGGAATTGATCGAATTCGTAGACCGCCGCCAGTCCGTTTTGGATGAGATGACAGTGCTTATGCTGAGAAGTACTCTCACTTCGGCTCAGAAACAACGAATCCAGAAGCTCCTTCAAGATGATGAGCTGATCCGTGGCCGAATGGAGCTATTAAAACAGGAAGCTTCGGATTGGCTGCGGCAGAGAGATCAGGCTAAAGTCCAACGGAGCGCCTACGAGTCCGCGTATTCTCAAGACAGTATTCTAATGGATCGCAGAAAATAATAACAAATCATTCCATGTTCGCGTATAATTCAGTGGACATGGATTTTTGTTGTTATTCGTCATATCTTAAGAGATAAAATAAATAATATGTATTTATTTGTAGAGAGCTGTTTGTAGAGATGTGGGGATTTTGTCACAGTGGAAAATGTATTAATCATAATATGTAATGATGGAGAGGATAGGAGCTTTTTGATGCGTATTGCTTCAGCTGAAATTTTCTCTGGGTTAATTAGTGTAATATTATCTATTGCTATATAAAATGAACTAAAGAACGCGAGGGAATAAAGCGATTCTGAAGAAACGGAGTGGCCGCCCTTGTTTCCGTAATTTCACTCCATTTGATTTTGTTAAATCAAGAATTCCGGAAACAACAGTGGTCGTAGGAACATTTTACGTACTTACCTATAACATCCATTTCAATGGTTTTCTTATATAGATGTATAAGTTTGACCCTAGAATCGAAAAAAATATTTCTAAACTCTGCAAACGATAATTCATAAATAAGGTAATTACCTGTTTCACCCCTCCCCTTCAAGGTTAATAAAGTACAGGCACAATTCTGCCTATGCTAGCTAATTGGGTCATTCCGCTTTTTGTGACAAGATTTTACAATAAATTAACAGTAAAACCTTTTCTTTTCCAATTGACACTGATTAAGCTGGAGTGGTATAGTCAGAAATGTGAGCTTGCTTCACACTCTTATTTGATAATGAAGGGAATGTTAGTGCATGCAAGGTAAAGTGAAATGGTTTAACGCAGAGAAGGGTTATGGATTCATTGAAACTGAAGACGGCGCAGACGTGTTTGTACACTTCTCAGCTATTCAAACAGATGGTTTCAAGACGCTGGAAGAAGGACAATCTGTAGAGTTCGAGATCGTTGAAGGCGCTCGCGGACCGCAAGCGGCTAACGTAATCAAATTATAATCATCCGGCAGAGCCGACCTACATATAACGGTACGATGGTTAACAATTGAAGATTCGCTAGCATAGGCCCTGGGGGAACCCGGGGTCTTTATTTTTTATTTTTCTAACAAGGCTATGGATGCCATTACTGGAAAACGGCCAATTGGCAGCTAGGGTGCTCCTCTTTTTGTCTTTAACAGCTGTATGGAATTTGAATTAAACATTGCGTTAACACTTTTTACATTGCCTTAATACCTGTGGTATAATTAGGGTGCAAAGCAAAGGAGGAGTGCCCTATGAATTTTAGTATTCGTGGACAGCAAATTGAAGTGACTGAGGCATTGCGAGATTATGTGGACAAGAAGCTCAGTCGACTTGACAAGTACTTTGAAGCACCCCCTGCCTCAGAAGGCTACGTCACTTTAAGTGTCGTACGCGGCTTGCATACGGTGGAGGTTACAATTCCTCTAACCGGCGTAATGCTTCGCGCTGAGGATCGCAGTGATGACATGTACGCATCGATAGATGCCGTCGTGGACAAGCTCGAACGCCAAATACGCAAGCATAAAACAAAGATCAACCGTAAATTCCGCCAGGAGGGCAGTCTGAAGAGCCTGTTCGTGGAGAACGGCAGTGCAGCAGGGGCTGTGGCCGTAGATGAAACGGACAGCGATGACTTGGAAGTCGTTCGTACGAAGCGCTTTACGATGAAGCCCATGGATGTGGAAGAAGCAATCTTGCAAATGAATATGGTTGGCCATAGTTTCTTTGTATTCTCTAATATCGATACTAAGGAATTAAACGTTGTTTACAAACGCAATGATGGGAAGTATGGTTTGATCGAACAGGATTAGTACAACGTATCCAATCGTGACGATTGTATGAATGAGAGTGGTAATTCTTGCAATTGAACTTAAGGACACGAGCCTTATCCGCCCGCGGATAAGGCTCTTTATTCATAAATTGGTGCGGCAGGCTGGCGCTAGGAACGTACTGGAGTGTGTTGCGGCATGCCATACAAACTGTTACAATTTAGGTAAATCATTTGTTTTGCCGTGAAAGGGGTTAACTATGCTAGGAATAGTAAAGAAGATATTTGGCGACACGAATGAACGTGATGTCAAACGTCTTATGAAGACGGTGGACTTTATCAATACATTGGAACCGCAATTTGAGGCGTTATCGGACGAGCAGCTGCGAGGCAAAACAGCCGAGTTCCGCGAACGGATCGAGAAAGGGGAAACTCTTGAAGAACTGCTTCCTGAGGCATTTGCTACAGTAAGGGAAGCTTCGCGCAGAACACTGGGGATGCGTCATTTTGATGTACAACTAATCGGAGGCATGGCGCTCCATGAAGGCCGTATCGCAGAGATGAAAACCGGTGAAGGGAAAACATTGGTAGGTACCTTGCCGGTTTATTTGAATGCGCTCCTCGGCAAAGGCGTGCACGTCGTTACGGTGAACGATTATTTGGCTCAGCGCGACAGCGAGCAAATGGGCGAAATTTATAATTTTCTTGACATGACGGTGGGGGTAAACCTCAGCGGCATGGAGCATGCTGAAAAGCAGGAGGCCTATTCCTGCGATATTACTTACGGGACGAATAATGAATTCGGCTTCGACTATTTGCGGGACAATATGGTGCTTTACAAAGAACAGATGGTTCAGCGTCCGCTCTATTTTTGTATCATTGACGAAGTGGACTCGATCCTCATTGACGAAGCGCGTACTCCGCTCATTATTTCAGGACAGGCTCAGAAGTCGACAGAGCTCTATTATACTGCCGATCGCTTTGTGAAGAAGCTGGTGCCAGAAGAGGATTATACGGTAGACATTAAGGTTAAATCCGTATCCCTGACGGACAAGGGAGCAGCCAAAGCCGAGAAGTTGTTCGGAATCGATAACCTGTACGACCATTCGCACGTAACACTGAACCACCATGTCGTCCAGGCGCTTAAGGCGAACGTTATTATGAGACGCGACGTAGACTATGTTGTGACGGAAGACGAGGTCGTTATCGTCGATGAGTTTACAGGACGTTTGATGGCAGGACGCCGTTACAGTGAAGGTCTGCATCAGGCGATCGAAGCGAAGGAAGGCATTGAAGTACAGAACGAGAGCATGACGCTGGCGACGATTACGTTCCAGAACTACTTCCGTATGTATCGCAAGCTCGCGGGCATGACCGGTACGGCCAAGACCGAGGAAGAGGAATTCAAGAAAATCTACGGTCTTGAAGTGCTGCAGGTACCAACAAACCGTCCGAATATGCGCGTAGATATGCCGGATGTCGTCTATAAGAGCGAGGAAGGCAAATTCCGGGCAGTTGTAGAGGAAATCGTGAAGCGGCACAAGGAGAAGCAGCCGATCCTGGTAGGTACGGTATCGATCGAGAACTCCGAGCTGCTCTCTGCGATGCTGAAGCGTAAAGGAATACAGCATAAAGTGTTAAACGCGAAATATCATGCGGAGGAAGCTGAGATTATTTCGCGTGCAGGTGAGCCGAATTCGGTGACGATCGCTACGAACATGGCTGGCCGCGGTACGGATATTTTGCTTGGCGAAGGTGTGTCCGAAGTCGGGGGCCTGCACATTATCGGAACCGAGCGCCATGAGTCGCGCCGGATCGATAACCAGCTGCGCGGACGGGCTGGACGCCAGGGCGACCCGGGCTCCACGCAATTTTATTTATCGCTTGGCGATGAACTGATGAAGCGGTTTGGCGCCGATAACGTGCTCAATATGATGGAGCGCCTCGGATTTGAAGAGGATCAGCCGATCGAGAGCAAAATGATCACCCGGGCGATTGAATCAGCGCAGAAGCGGGTGGAAGGCAACAACTTCGACGTTCGTAAAGTCGTTTTGCAATACGACGACGTTATGAATCAGCAGCGGGAAATTATTTATAAGCAGCGCCGCGAGCTGCTTGAATCCGACAACATTAAGCAAATTATTGTCGATATGATCAAACCGGTTATCGAGCGGGTGGTTGAAGCTCATACCGCCGATGATATTCCGGAAAACTGGGAGCTGCAGGATGTAGCGGACTACATGAACGCTAAATTGCTGGATGATGGCTCCATTACTAAGGATGAGCTGTGGGGGAAAGAGCCGAGCGAGATGGTCGAGCACATTTTCTCCAAAGTCATGACTAAATACGATGTCCGCGAGGAAGCACTTGGACCGGAAATGGTTCGTGAATTCGAGAAAGTTATCGCCCTGCGTGCAGTGGACAGCAAGTGGATGGATCACATTGATGCGATGGATCAGCTGCGTCAGGGGATACATCTCCGTGCCTACGGCGGAACGGATCCGCTTCGCGAATATCAATTCGAAGGCTATGAAATGTTCAATCAAATGGTAGCCAGCATTCAGGAAGAGGTTTCCACTTACATTATGAAGGCTCATGTCGAGAGCAACCAGGAGCGCCAGGCGGTTGTAGATGAGGATAAAATCTCTACAAGCGGCGAGCCGGCAGAGAAACGTCCGGTACAGCGCGGCGAGCAAATCGGACGCAACGATCCGTGCCCGTGCGGAAGCGGCAAGAAGTATAAGCACTGCCATGGGCAGAATGCATAAGATGGTTGGCCGATGATTTCGCGTGGCGTTGGTCCGCGGGAAAGCAGCCGATTACTAAGGCTGGAGCACTTTGCAGCACTTTGCATTTTAGAGGCACGGAGCATACCTTAAGTACAATTGGGAAGGTGAATGAACAACGATGATCGACCCGAGCATTAAGCAGGATATGCGTGAAATCGCGAAGAAACTATCCAATCTTAGGGGGTCTCTTTGACTTAGATCTCAAGCACGAAATGATTGCAAACTTCGAGGATAAGATGGCGGCTCCCGATTTTTGGGACGATAATGACAAGGCGCAGGGAATCATTGCGGAGCTGAATGCTATCAAGTCCTCGGTAGATCAATACGAGGTGCTGCAGCAGGAGCATGAAGACTTGGTCATGATGGCCGAACTAGCAGATGAAGAGGGCGACGAAGAGCTGGTTGCCGATATCGGCCATTCCATCGAAACATTGCTGAAGAAGCTGGAGGATTTTGAGCTTCAACTGCTGCTTAGTGCACCTTACGATAAAATGAATGCCATTCTCGAGCTGCATCCGGGAGCCGGAGGGACCGAGTCGCAGGACTGGGGCCAAATGCTGCTTCGCATGTATACCCGCTGGGCGGAGAAGCACGGCTTCAAGGTGGAAACGCTGGATTACCTTCCCGGAGATGAAGCGGGAATCAAGAGCGTGACACTGCTCATTAAAGGGTACAATGCTTATGGTTACCTGAAGGCAGAGAAAGGGGTGCACCGTCTGGTGCGGATATCTCCTTTTGACTCTTCGGGAAGAAGGCATACTTCGTTCGTGTCCTGTGATGTTGTTCCAGAAATTACGGATGACGTGGATATTGAGGTTCGTACAGAAGATTTGAAAATCGATACGTACCGGGCCAGCGGAGCTGGCGGCCAGCACATTAATACGACGGATTCTGCCGTCCGCATTACCCACTTGCCTACAGGGATTGTGGTAACCTGTCAGAACGAACGCTCCCAGATCAAGAACCGGGAGCGGGCGATGACGATGCTCCGTTCCAAGCTGTACGAGCGCAAGATTGAGGAGCAGCAGAAGGAGCTGGATGAAATCCGTGGGGAGCAGTCCGATATCGCCTGGGGCAGTCAAATCCGGTCGTACGTTTTTCATCCATACAGTATGGTAAAGGATCATCGCACTTCCGTGGAGACCGGGAATGTCGGAGCTGTTATGGATGGGGAATTGGATCCATTTATCGATGGATACCTGCGTAGTCAAATTCGAACCGAATCCGAATAATTGATTCACCAATTTATGAATGAATTCCTACACTGTGGTATGCGTGTAGGAATTTTTTTCGAGTATAAGCGAAGGAGGAATATTGTGTCATCGAAGTCACATAAACGCAGGCTGGGGGATTATATCCCCTTGAACGGCCCGGGTAGGCATGCGATAGATACGCTGATGATCCTTTTGGGATCGTTTATTACGGCGATTGCTTTCAATCTGTTCCTCGTCCCGAGTGATATTGCTTCAGGCGGCGTGTCTGGTCTATCCATCATTGCCAAATCGCTGTTTAATCTCGAGCCGGCCTACACCCAGTGGGCTTTGAATATACCGTTATTCGTGGCTGGATATATGATGTTAGGGCGGTATTATGCCCTCCGCTCATTATTGGGAACGATCGTGCTTCCACTGTTTGTATTTTTGACGAAAGACTGGCTTGCCCCCACAACGGATCTGCTGCTGGCTTCCCTTTACGGCGGGATTGGCGTTGGGCTCGGGCTGGGGCTTGTATTCCGGGGACGAGGGTCCACGGGAGGGCTGTCTATTTTGGCGCAAATTATTCAAAAATA
The DNA here is from genome assembly GCF_000381905.1 of Paenibacillus fonticola DSM 21315. Taxonomy (GTDB): domain Bacteria; phylum Bacillota; class Bacilli; order Paenibacillales; family Paenibacillaceae; genus Fontibacillus; species Fontibacillus fonticola. Next base: position 173,989 of record NZ_KB907246.1, read on the forward strand.
CAGCGGGCTAAGCCTTTCGCTCTGCGTCGTGCTGATGGATGGTGCGGTCATTGCTCTGGCGGGAATCGTGTTATCCCCTGAAAAAGCGCTGTACGCTTTGATCGGCCTTTACATTACAGGGAAATTCATCGATATGATCGAGCTGGGCTTCAATTTTACGAAGGTAGCTTACATTATCGCGAGTAAACCGGATGAAATTTCCGATGCGATACTGCATCATCTGGATCGGGGATTGACTAAGCTGTCCGCCCAAGGCGGCTATACGGGGGATAACCGAACCGTTCTGATGGTCGTTGTCGGCCAAAGCGAGGTGACGCGCCTCAAGACGCTCGTTCAGACCTTGGAGCCCACGGCGTTTGTTATCATCACTAATGCCCATGAGGTGCTGGGCGAGGGGTTTTCGCGTGCAAGGATCGGGAAGTGACGTTACATTTATTTGCATTTTGTGGGGATTGTGCAGGGGTGGGGGATCCGGACGTTATTCCGGGTCTTTTTGGTTTATGAGGCGAGGGCGGCGGAAGGAAGGTTGTAAAAAGGGCCGGGGCCGGTAGGTCAGGGGCTGAAGGTAGGAAGAGCTAGAGCTGAGGAGCCGAAGTAACTCAGGAGCTCAGGAGCTGAACGAAGACTCAAGAGCTCAAGAGCACAAAATTAAAGAGCCGAAGACTCAAGGGCTCAAGAGCACAGAAGTTGAAGAGCCGAAGTAACTCAAAGCTCAAAAGTTGAAGAGCCCAGGAACTCAAAGCTCAAAAGTTGAAGGGCCCAGGAACTCAAGAGCCGAAGAGCTTCAGAGCTCCAGAGCTCCAGAGCCCGAGAGCACAGGAGCCCAAGTAACTTCAAAGCACAAGAACTCAAGAAACTCCAGAGCCATAAGAGCACAAGAGCTAAAGGCCCAGGTATCTCGGCAGAGATTCTCTTTGTTTATACAACCGACTCGCGGGTGCATTACTAACTGTATTTGTTGTATTTAATTTTGCAATTTATCGCCGGATACCGAATTAGTTGGATTTCTTGTCCTTAAAATGAACTTATAAGGCGGGTAAGTGGAAAAGGCAAGTTTTAAGTACGCGGAATCCAATTAATTCGCGGAACGGCCCCAATGAGCATGAAATAGAGGCATGAAATCCATCTACTTCACCTACACAACAATTGCTACTCGCTCGACAGTGCGCCAAAAGTTACTACTTTACAATAAGTCACTTAGTTACAACCTCTCACCACGATCAATAGCTGCTTTTTACCACTATCCTCGCATTACGCCTTACTACACTACACTACATTACACCTCACTTCGCCTCACTTGCCCACTAACCTCTCACAAACTACCTCATCACTTACCTCGTCAGTTGCTCCACCAACTACCTTACTACTTACCTCACCACTTGCTCCACAAGCTACCTCATCACTTACCTCGCCCCTAACCTCACTTGTCCACTATTAGCCTTACAAACTACCTCAACTACCTCACCACCTACCTTACCACTTCCCCCGCCATTTGCTCCACAAACTGCCTACTATCTCCCCAACTACCGCACCTGTACCCTCTATAACACTTGTCTGCTCCTCCAACTCACCCTGTAACCTCGACCTATTCCACCTGCTTTGTCCAAATCCAATTTCAGCATTAAACGCCTAAACTTCTCCTTCATATACTAAATAGCCAGTCGAAATAGCAGTCGCAATAGCCATCCGAAATAGTCAGCCACAAAAAAAGTAAAATTGTTACAATAAATAATTATGCAACCCGGTTGTATTTATATAAGTATAATCGTATAATAATACATATTTTACTTTCGGATAGCAAGAGAGCAGGGAACGCAGGCGGTAATACCGAATTGTAGGGAGAGAGAACAAGAAGAGAACAGCAGTAAGCATGGAAAGTGAGGAGAACAAAGTGAACGCAAACAAAGTAAAGGTCGCTATTGTCGGTTCCACAGGATATGGGGGTGTGGAGCTGATTCGTTTTTTATTGGGTCATCCGCAAGCGGAGATCGTATCCGTCATTTCGGCTTCAAGTGCTGGAGTGCCAATTTCGGAAGGATTTCCGCACTTGTCTGAAATTGTGGTTAAGGATTTGGACGGGGTAAACCCTGCTGAAATCGCCAAAAAAGCGGATATTGTTTTTACGGCGACACCTTCCGGTGTCAGCAGCAAATTAGTGCCTCAACTGCTGGAGACCGATGTGAAAGTGATCGATTTATCGGGCGATTTTCGCATTAAGGACGGCTCGGTTTATGAAGCCTGGTACAAACATGAGGCCCCGGCTGACCGCTTTCTTGAGCAGGCAGTGTACGGACTGTGCGAAATTAACGGGGACGATGTCGCGGGAACCGAGTTCATTTCGAACCCAGGCTGTTATCCGACGGCGGCATTGCTGGGGCTGATCCCGGCATTAAGCGCCGGGTGGATCGACCCGGCGACGATTATTATCGACGCCAAATCCGGTGTTTCCGGAGCGGGCAGAGGAACCAGCCTGACATCGCATTACGCAGAAATGAATGAAAATTTTAAAGCGTATAAAATCAACAAGCACCAGCATATACCGGAAATTGAGCAGAGCTTGACGCTCATTGCGGGCGAACCGGTCACGATAACCTTCACCACGCATTTGGTCCCGATGACACGGGGGATTATGTGCACAATGTACGCTCAGTTAAAAGGGCCTTACACCGATGAGGATTTAACCGAGCTGTATCGCCAGTATTATGAAGGAAGACCTTTCGTACGCATTCGGGAAGCGGGCAAATGGCCAGCGACGAAGGAAGTATTCGGTTCTAACTATTGTGATATCGGCTTTGCCGTCGACCATCGGACCGGAAGATTAACGATCGTGTCCGTCATCGATAACGTCGTTAAGGGGGCCGCAGGTCAGGCTATTCAAAATATGAATCTAATGATGGGCTGGGATGAGACGACAGGGCTGAAGCTAAGTCCCGTTTATCCGTAATATCGAGAGGAGAGCGTCATGGGAGAAGCTAGTAAGTTTACGGTTGTAACAGAAGGTACGATTACGACGCCGCAAGGGTTTAAGGCAGGCGGACTGCATTGTGGTCTGAAAAAAACATCGCGCAACGATTTGGGCGCCATCGTTTGTGAGGTTCCTGCCGTGGCTGCGGCTGTATATACACTGAACTTGGTCCAGGCCGCACCGCTCAAGGTGACGCGCCAGAGCCTCGCATCGGGCGACGGCCAACTTCTGCGGGCGGTCGTCGTGAACAGCGGCAACGCTAACGCCTGCACGGGCAAGCAGGGCGAGGAGGACGCCTACGCGATGCGCGCGGCGGCGGCCGAAGCCTTTGGACTGCAGCCGGAGGAGGTCGCCGTGGCGTCGACCGGCGTCATCGGCGAGCTGCTGCCGATGGAGCGGGTAAATGCGGGAATTCAGAAGCTTCCGGCTGCGCTGTCGGCGGCGGCTGATGGAGCGGATGAATTTTGCCAGGCGATCCTGACGACCGACCTCGTCAAAAAAGAAGTTTGCGTGACACTAAACGTGGATGGCCGCAAAGTGAGCATCGCCGGAGCGGCAAAAGGCTCGGGGATGATCCATCCGAACATGGCGACGATGCTCGGCTTTGTGACGACCGATGCGGTTGTTGATCCTGCCGCGCTGCAGGGTCTGCTGGGCGCGACGACGGATGTCACCTTCAATATGATTACAGTGGACGGCGATACGAGCACCAACGATATGCTCCTGGCGATGTCCAGCGGACTTGCCGGCAATGAAAGGTTAACGCCGGAGCATCCTGATTGGGACCCTTTCGCGGCGGCTTTCCGCTACGTGTGCGAATATCTCGCTAAAGCGATCGCCCGCGATGGCGAAGGAGCATCCCGGCTTGTTGAAGTGAATGTCCAAGGGGCAATTAGCGACTTGTCGGCCCGCGCCATTGCCAAGACGGTCATCGGCTCCAGCCTGGTGAAGTCAGCCGTGTTCGGCGCTGATGCGAACTGGGGCCGCATTATTGCGGCAGTGGGCCGCGCCGGTGAGCCGGTGAACCCGGAAACGGTGGATATTTCACTCGGCAGCATTAATGTGCTGACAGGATCCCGGCCGATTCCTTTTGATGAAGATGAAGCACTTGCCTACTTGCAGGGCGACACGGTAGTCATTCAGGTTCACCTGCATCACGGCGACGGCCAGGCGACAGCTTGGGGCTGTGATTTGACGTATGACTATGTACGAATTAATGCGGCTTACCGCACTTAACTATGTTAACAATGAGTATTCGAGTGAAAAGAGTGTTCGACTGAAAAAATAAGTTTTAATGAGATTCGGAGAGGGGATTTGGAGCGATGAGAACAGCGCTTGATCACAACCAGAACATAGACGGCCAGCATGCGGCAAATGGAACGTTCGTCATGAAGTGCGGAGGCAGCACGCTTGCAGAGCTTCCTGACTCCTTTTTCGAGGATCTGGCGAAGCTGCAGCAGGGTGGAGTACAGCCGATTATCGTTCATGGCGGCGGACCGGCTATTTCCGACAACCTCGGCAAGCTCGGCATTGAAACGAAATTTGTAAACGGACTGCGGTACACGTCGGAAGATGTTTTGGACGTCGTAGAAATGGTGCTTGCTGGAAGCATCAACAAAAGCATCGTGCGGCGCATCGGGCAATCCGGCGGCAAGGCGCTCGGCCTGTCCGGAAGCGACGGGCAGTTAATTACGGCTCAGCCTGTGGCCGCCAGCGCTGAGGTGGGGCTTGTCGGCGACGTAACCTCGGTCAATACGGCGTTAGTCGAAGGCGTGGCAAAGCTAGGGTACATGCCTGTCATTGCTCCGATTGGCGTGGATGCGCAGGGGCAGCGCTACAACATTAATGCGGATACGGCGGCCGGTGCGGTAGCGTCTGAGCTCGGAGTGGAGCGGATGATCGTCGTGACGGATGTTCCAGGCATTTTAAAAACCGTCAACGGTGAAAAAAGAGTGCTCCCCACCGTAACCGTGCAGGAAATCGAAGATATGATCCAAACCGGCGAAATCTACGGCGGGATGATACCGAAAGTCCGGGCCGCGATCGCCTGTATTCATGGCAAAGTGCAGGAGGTCGTCATCGTGGACGGTAGCGTTCCGGGCATTTTGAGCCGTGTGCTCTCCGGGGAGGAAATCGGCACTAAAATCGTCCGGATGCAGTAGCCTGTCATTCCGGTCTGCGTTATAGTAAAAAGAGCGAAAAAAAGAGAATGATATAAAGATAGTTTTATTTTCATCCAAACGATAGGAGTTGAAAAGCATGGCACAAAGTGAGCTTAAAGAGGCAAAGGGATTCACGGCTAATAACAATAGCGCAAAAAGCACTCATAGCACTAGCAGTGCGGACAGTTTAAGCAGCACTAACAGTGCAGCAAACACAAAGAGCGCATTGTTTCCAAGCTATGCCCGCTATCCAATCAGTCTCGTCAAAGGACATGGCAGTTGGCTTTGGGATGATCAGGGGAACCGGTATCTCGACTTTATGAGCGGTCTTGCGGTTACGAATTTGGGGCATGCCCCGGAGAAGGTAACGGCTAAGGTTAAAGCTCAGCTCGATGAGCTGTGGCACGTATCGAACCTGTTCCATATTCCCCAGCAGGAGAAGGCTGCGCAGCTGTTGACGCAGGTTAGTTGTGCGGATGTCGTGTTTTTTTGCAACAGCGGGGCGGAGGCGAATGAAGCGGCGATCAAGCTGGCGCGCCGTTATCACCAGAAGGTGAAGGGAACGGATCGCTACGAGGTTATCACTTTCGAGCAATCGTTCCACGGCCGCACGCTGGCTACGCTGACAGCGACCGGGCAGCAGAAGGTGAAGGACGGATTCCTGCCGCTGCCAGAGGGCTTTAAAACAGTGCCTATGCATGACCTGGAGGCCGTTAAGGCGGCGATTGGGCCGCATACGGCGGCAATTATGCTGGAGATGATTCAGGCCGAGGGCGGCGTATATCCGGTGGATTCCGGATTCGTTAACGAACTGGCCGCGCTTTGTAAGAAGGAGGGCCTCCTGTTGATTGTGGATGAGGTGCAGACAGGGATGGGCCGGACGGGCAAATGGTTTGCCCACGAGCATTACGGGATCGAGCCTGACATTTTCACCTCGGCGAAAGGTATCGCGAGCGGACTTCCTGTTGGTGCGATGCTGGCTAAGGAATATTTGCGCGAGGCGTTCACCCCGGGCAGCCATGCGACAACGTTCGGAGGCAATCCAGTCGCTGTAGCCGCAGTCATCGCTACGATGGAAACGATGCTGGAGGACGGTATTCCGCAGCGTGCCGAGGAACTGGGCAACTATTTGCGCGAGCGTCTGCAAGCGGCGTTCCAGGATGAGCCGTTCGTGAAGGAGATTCGCGGCATAGGCTTGCTGATCGGTATCGAATGTGCCGAACCGGTGGCGGAACTGGTTGCTGAGGGGCAGAAGAAAAAGCTGCTGTTCGTTACAGCCGGACCTAATGTCATCCGCTTGCTGCCGAACCTGAACGTGAGCCGGGAGGAAATTGATCAAGCGGTGGATACACTCGTGGCGATTATTTCTGCCCATACATCCAAGGAGGAAGTGTAACATGAGTCAAACCGAAGGAACGAAGCAGACTACATTTAATTTGAGCGGCCGGGATTTTATCGAGCTCAATGATTATACGACTGAAGAAATTCAATATTTGATCGATTTGGCGATCGAAATCAAGAAAAAGCAGAAGAACGGGGAAGCTTACGAGCCGCTGAAGGGGAAAACCGTAGGACTCATTTTCGAGAAGTCTTCTACACGGACGCGGGTATCTTTCGAAGTGGGCACATACCAGCTTGGGGGCCATGCCTTATTCCTGAGCAAAAATGATATTCAGCTCGGCCGGGGTGAGACAATCGCTGATACGGCGGCGGTGATGTCGAGATATTTGGACGGTATTATGATCCGGACTTTCGGCCACGAGAACGTCGTTGATTTGGCCCGTTATTCTTCCGTACCTGTAATCAACGGTCTTAGCGATCAGGCCCACCCTTGTCAGGTGCTCGCCGACTTCCAGACGATATATGAGTACAAGGGAGCTCTGAAAGGCCTGAAGCTGGCTTACATCGGCGATGGCAACAATATGGCGCATTCTCTGATGATCGGCGGCGCGAAGCTGGGGGTTCACGTATCCGTAGCCAGCCCGGAGGGCTATGAGCCCGATGAAAAGGTGACAGCTGAAGCCCAGCAAATCGCCAAGGAGACCGGAGCGGTCATTGAGATTGTCCGTGACCCGAAAGCGGCTGTAGAGCAGGCTGACGTCATTTATACAGACGTATGGGCCAGCATGGGCTTTGAGGAAGAGCAGAAGGCGCGTGAGGCTGCTTTTGCTGACTTTCAGGTCAATGAAGAGCTGGCGAAGCATGCCAAGCCTGACTACTTGTTCATGCACTGTTTGCCGGCCCACCGCGGCGAGGAAGTGAGTGAAGGGGTTATCGACGGCAAGAACTCGATTATTTTTGACCAGGCTGAGAACCGCCTTCATGCGCAGAAGGCGCTTATGGCAGCGCTGATCGGATCCTAGAACGCACTGCAGCGTATGTTCCCGAGTAACGAACTAAGACAAAGGACTGTACAACAGCCGGACAGGGCAACCAAGGGCAACAAGAGCTAACAAGGGTCGAACGGGCAACCGAGGGCGGCAAGAGCCGAACAAGGGTCGAACGGGGCAACCAAGGGCAACAAGACCAACAAGGACCAAACAACAGCATTTTTAATGGCGACAAAAAGTAACAGGAGGATCATTCATTATGGCAAAAAATAAAATCGTGCTTGCCTACTCTGGCGGCTTGGATACATCAATCATTCTCAAATGGCTTAAGGAAACCTATGATGCCGAAATAATCGCCTTCACGGCAGATATCGGCCAGAAAGAAGAGCTGGACGGACTGGAAGACAAAGCGCTGGCCACAGGTGCTTCCAAAGTCTATATTGACGATCTGCGCGAGGAATTTGCAAAAGACTTTATTTATCCGATGTTCCAGGCTGGCGCCATGTATGAGGGACAATATTTGCTCGGCACGAGCATTGCCCGTCCGTTGATCGCGAAGCGCATGGTCGACATTGCCCGTGCGGAGGGCGCGACGGCTATCGCTCACGGTGCTACAGGCAAGGGGAATGACCAGGTGAGATTTGAGCTCGCGGCTGCGGCACTGGCGCCGGAAATCAATGTAATCGCCCCATGGCGTCTCAGCGAATTCCGGGACCGCTTCCCGGGGCGCGCCGAGATGATCGCTTATGCGGAAGCAAACGGCATACCGGTAACCGCATCGGCGGCCAAATCCTACTCCATGGACCGCAACCTGCTGCATATCAGCTATGAGAGCGGCGTGCTTGAAGATCCTTGGTTTGATGCCAGCGCCGAGGAGAGCAAAGATATGTATTTGCTTAGCGTTTCTCCTGAAGATGCGCCGGACCAGCCGGAATACTTGGAGCTGGAATTCGAGAAGGGCGATTGCATCGGCTTGAACGGGCAGCGTCTTGAGCCACTGGCCGTGATGGAGAAGCTGAATGAGCTTGGCGGCAAACACGGCATCGGCCGCGTGGACATGGTTGAGAACCGTTTTGTCGGCATGAAGAGCCGCGGTGTTTATGAGACGCCGGGGGGAACGATTCTTTTTAGCGCGCATCGCAAAATGGAATCCCTCACGATGGACCGCGAAGTGATGAACCTGCGCGACAGCCTGATCACCCGGTACAGCACGCTCGTGTACAATGGTTTCTGGTTCGCTCCGGAACGGCTGGCGATGCAGGCGCTCGTGACAGAGAGCCAGAAGAATGTAACGGGTACCGTGCGCGTTAAGCTGTATAAAGGCAACGTTATCGCCGCTGGGGTCAAAAGCCCGGTCAGCTTGTACAACCCGGACATCGCCACGATGGAAGCTGACCCGACCGAAGCATACGACCAAGGGGATGCAACCGGATTTATCCGCCTAAATGCGCTGCGCCTGAAAGTAAGTTCCGGTGTAGAGCAAAGCGGCAAATAGACGACACAGCCGGCTTGGCTGGCATGATGGTGTTTTTTTATACTGAACCTGTGGCCGTTGACCTGATGAATTACTTCATAATCAAGAAGTATGCACGGGGAAACGGCTTGAGGTTTGAAACAGACAAGGAGTGGATCAGGTGAGCAAGCTGTGGGGAGGCCGCTTTACGAAGCAAACCAATAAGTTAGTTGAACAATATACCGCATCTATCGGCTTTGACAAAGCGCTGGCGGAAGAGGATGTGCAGGGAAGCCTGGCGCATGTCACTATGCTGGCCAAGTGTGGAATCGTCCCTGAAGAAGAAGCCGAGAAAATCAAGGAAGGATTGCTGGCCGTTCTGCAAAAAATCCGCCGCGGAGAGCTGGAGTACTCGGTCTCGGACGAAGATATTCACATGAATATCGAGAAACACCTGATTGAAGAGGTGGGACCGGTTGGAGGCAAGCTCCATACGGGCCGCAGCCGCAATGATCAGGTAGCGACGGATATGCACTTGTACTTGCGCAAGCGGGTCGTCGAGTTCGTCGGATTGCTCCATGATTTGCAGGAAGCGCTGATCGGACAAGCCAAAGCGAACCTGGATACGATTGTACCGGGTTATACCCATTTGCAGCGCGCCCAGCCGATCCTGTTCGCTCACCATTTACTGGCTTATGTATCGATGTTCCAGAGGGATGCGGAACGCCTGCAGGACAGCTACAAGCGGATTAACGTCCTGCCGCTGGGAGCGGGGGCTTTGGCGGGAACGACCTTCCCGATCGATCGCCATTTTGTGGCCGAGCAGCTTCATTTTGACAGCGTTTATGAGAACAGCCTGGATGCGGTAAGCGACCGCGACTTTATTCTGGAATTTCTGGCCGATGCGTCGATTCTTATGATGCACTTATCCCGCCTGAGTGAAGAGCTCGTCATGTGGAGCAGCACAGAATTCCGCTTTATCGAGCTGGATGACGCCTTCTGTACGGGCAGCAGCATTATGCCGCAGAAGAAAAACCCTGATGTACCCGAGCTGGTTCGCGGCAAGACTGGCCGTGTCTACGGTAATTTGATGGGCTTGCTGACGGTGCTGAAATCCCTGCCGCTGGCTTACAACAAGGACATGCAGGAGGATAAGGAAGGCATGTTCGATACGGTGGCTACACTGCAGGGGGCGCTGCAATTGTTTGCTCCGATGATCGCCACGATGAAGGTGAACAAGGAGCAAATGCGCGAGGCGGTCAATAAAGACTTCTCCAATGCGACCGACATCGCCGACTTTCTGGCCAATAAGGGCTTGCCGTTCCGCCAGGCACATGAGGTGATCGGCAAGACGGTGCTGTATTGCATTCAGCACGACAAATACTTGCTGGACCTGTCTCTGGACGAATTCAAGCAATTTTCGCCATTATTCGACGACAGCATCTATGAAGTACTGCAGCCGGAGACGGTCGTTAATGCCCGGAATGTATACGGGGGCACGGCAACCGCTCAGGTTACAGCAGCTATCGGCCGGGCGGAAGAGAAATTGCAGGCCACGGAGCAATGGGTTCAGGAGTATTTGGAGAAAAGCAAATAGAGGATAGTATACAGCAGACTGGAGTATAGCGTGCTTAAAGCAAATGTACCAAAAGCAAGTATACGTAAAGCAGGTTTTGTCCTTAGGGGCAGAATCTGCTTTTTTTAGTTGTCGGGAAGTAAAATTCGTGCTAGAACCATCTGTCTAGTATTACCTCCTATCTCCTAAAAAACATGTATAGTCAACTAAGAAAGGAAATGAAAATACAGCAAATTAACATTATTTTCAGAATATTTTCATAAAACTATAAAAAATCAGTAGATTTTTGTCGAAGATAGATATATAGAATCATTGACTAAAGTGATTTTTAGCAATCTGGCTAGTCATTTGGAGCCAAAAAATCAGACATCATGACAAAAACATAACTATAAAAAAAAGAGAAAAGCTACTTGGATAGGAGTAAGAGATCTGTAATTAGCAGTGAGCAGGCTGAAAGGGGGACGAAGCGAAGAGCTTCATGCGGAGTGATGGTGGAGTGAAGAACCCTATTTTTGGAGACGGACGAATTAGTGCGCCATGCACGGACACAATGCACACCATGCACCATAATTGATATATTAATGCAGTTTAATCTATTTAGTCATCTTGTACGATCCAGCGGCAATTAAAATTTTGCAGCTAATGTAAATCGTACAGTAAATCAACGAGTGGCTTCCTGTTCACGGAAGTTAAGGGGGAGAAGGATTTGCGTAAGTTTTGGTCGGGGTTGAAGAAATTTGTCGAGTTTAACTCGCTCCGCAATCGCTTGTTAGTTATTTTTACTCTAATGCTGATTATACCTAACCTGCTAATCGTCATCACAGGTATATCAAGCGCCAGAAATGAATTGGAGTCCAAGATCGAGAATGCTGCCAGAACGAGCGTTGAATTAATGAATGAGACGCTTAATTTGTCCGTGGGGGCACAGGTTGAAAATGTTGAGCAGCTAGTAGAGCAAATCAGCTCCCGCCAGATTGATGAGCAGTCGCCTGAAGTGAAGGAACTGATGGAGCTGTTCATGGCGAAGCACCCTGGACTTGAGCTGCTTACCGTAGGCAACAATAACAAGGCTTTTATTAAGGCGCCGGATCCAGGGCCGCACGAGTATGATCCGACAGAAAGAGACTGGTATAAGGCCGCTCTTGCAGACCCGAAAAATACCGTCCTTATCGATCCATTCAAATCGAGTACTACGGGAAATCATAATCTGTATATCAGCCGGGCGCTTCCGGATGGCCAAGGCGCTGTTACAGTATCTTTTAATATGGCAAAAATCAATGAGTTCACTAAAAACGTGGAGATCGGCAGCAAAGGATATGTATATATTCTTGATCGCGGCAGCAAATATACTTATCATCCGAACTATGAACCAGGAGCAGAAGCTACAGCGGAATACATAGCGGAGATCCAGGCGATGGAATCGGGTTTTATCGATTACAAAAATGAACTGACCGGCCATCCTCAGCGGGGCTATGTTGTCACAAATGAACTGACGGGTCTAAAAATAATCGGTGTACTAGAAGTAAACGAGTTCGCCGAGGCGACAGCGCCGATTATGTGGACCTCCATTATTGTGCTTGGTGCAGCCTTGATTGTATCGGGAATTTTACTGTTTTTCATCATCCGGAGCGTAACTCGTCCGATTGAAGCGTTGAACCGTTCGGCTAAACGTGTCGGAGAAGGTTATCTGAACGAGGAAGTTCAAATTAATCGTAAGGATGAGGTTGGCCAGTTGGCCGGGAACTACAATGAGATGGTCGCCTCTATTCGCGGCATGGTCATGGACATTGCGGAAATATCAAGTCAGCTTGCCACTTCCAGTGAAGAATTGACGGCGGGCACAGAGCAAAATGCTAAATCCGTGGAGCACGTTGTTGAATTGGTGCAGGATTCGTCCGAAGGGGCGGAGAGACAAGCGGCAGTGTCGATAGAAAGTGCCAAGACAATGGAAGAGATGACGCAGGGCATCTATAAAATTGCTGAAGCGTCAGGAGAAATTGTCGACTCGTCGTCTCAAACGGTGAAGGATGTTCGTTACGGTAATGAAAAGGTAGAGCTGGTTGGGCTGCAGATGGATGAAATCCGGCGGTCCACGCGGGAGTCGGCCGAGTTGATGCACCGTATGAATGAACTTAGCGCCCATATCGCCGGCATGAGCACTGCGATATCGGATATCGCGGTCCAAACGAATTTGCTGGCTCTGAATGCAGCTATCGAGGCCGCTCGCGCTGGGGAGGACGGCCGGGGCTTCTCTGTCGTTGCCGGTGAAGTACGGAAGCTGGCCGAGCAATCCAGAGAGACCGCAGAGCTAATCGGGGAGGACATCGTTCAGATGACCAGTTTGACAGAGAAGGCCTACGCGGTAATGAACCAGGAGGTAACCGCCAGCGTCGAACGCGGCATTACGGTCGCCGCAGAAACGCAAAGTGCTTTCGAGCAAATTGAGAAATCCACCCGGCATATTTCCGAGCAGATTCACGATGTATCAGCGATTACGCAGCAAATGTCAGCGAGTGCTGAGGAAATTGCCAATTCTGTTAAGCACATTTCGGAAACTTCGAAGCAAAGCCTGGATTCCTTCCAGAGTGTCACCGCTGCAACTGAGGAGCAGTTGGCCTCCATGGAGGAGATTTCGTCGGCCTCCGAAGGACTCGCCCGCATGGCCGCAGACATGCAAACGAAGATCGAGCATTTCAAGGTATAAGAGGATCGGGCATTTCAAAGTATACATTGAATAGAGCAGCGTCTGGGTAACTAAAATGCACCCTTTAGAACTTTATCGGATAAACCATCACGGTTTAACCGATGAGTTCTAGGGGGCATTTTTTATGAGATTAGAGGCTGAAGGCTCAACGAAGCTTGCGAAAGAGGAGAATATAGAAAGAAAAGAGTTTTTTAGGATAAGTAGATTAACTGTATTAATTTTGTATTAAATTCCCTTAAATCCAGCCGATAAAGATAGAATGTCAACTAAAACAAGGTGAGAGGGGGGGATGGAAATGAAGAAGAGAATCCTGGTTGTTTTGATGGTTGTAGTTCTCATCAGCGGATGTGGCCAAGCTGCTAAACTGAAGCCGGATGCTTTTTTGGACAGAGATATGTGTATTGAGTCGATTCACGAGCGGGGAACGAATATTTGTTTTGGTATGAGTCGAACAGAAGTGGAAAGCATTTTGGGGCCAGGCGAAGGGGATGATATTGAGCAGCGCTATGATGCTGCAACGATTTATTATCGTAATGATAAAATTGTTGGCATCCAGTTAACCGAGGAATTCTGGTTTCAGACACCAAGGGGGATTCACGTAGGTTCGACGAAGGAAGAAGCCGAGGAACGATACGGCAGCCGATATATGCATCCTGCCACGCCGAATGGAATGTTATACAGTTTTTATCAATTTAATAACAACCCGCTAGGGCTTCAAGCCATCAAAAGCAAAAAGTCAGATGAGGAAATGGAGGGGATTTATGAAATATGGATCATGGTAGACAAACAGGATGTTGTTAATAACATTAAGTTGCTGGATGAACGATTGTCGGTGGAAATGTGGTACTGGTAAATGATCATTTTTAAATTTGATATGAGGAGAAAAGGTATGCGCAAATACATAATGTTTTTTTTAGCCGGCATTCTGCTGGTGATACTTAACGGTTGTGGAACAGAAATTCATCTTACTAAGGATGAACAAGGACTTCCTTATGCGGAGGAATTAATCGAAAAGTCCTCAGAACAAATCGAAAATTTGGAAAGTTTCTCCGTGGTGTTCAAAAGTACATATAGAAATCTGAGTGTAAAAGAATCTGCTGAAAACAGTCATACAGAAACCATCAAAGTAGATTATGTTAAAGAGCCGTTCGCCATGTATACGGAATTGTCAGATCCTGAGACACCGTTCAAAGAATACATCACCGAGAAATATGGGATTTCAACATTTAGAAACGGTCAGTGGGTAGTGGGCCCTGATTTTGAAGAGTTTACGGCAGCTAGGATAGCGGACAATAAAAAAAGCGTTGATCCTTACCACGATCTAAAAATCTTGACCATTCAAGATATGCAAGTAGATCAGAAAGGCAAAAATTATATTCTTACCGTCACAGGGACCCGGCACGAGGAGAGTTCTGATAAAGATGATTTCGATTCTGATAAGAAACAAAATACCCGAACGATCGACCGCACATCGAAACTTACTTACACGATTAATAAGAAGACCTTATTGCCTGTCGAACTTATAACAGAAACTGAATCGACTATCGACTATTCAGGAGATAAAAAATATACCGAGGTAAAGGTTGTACATTCGTATCAAAATATTAACGGTGTTAATGAAAAAAAATTATTAGAAGAAGCCTATAAAGCCTCAGACCCGCGGTTTAGCGAGTGATAGCAGTCGGTGTTACCTGTTTAAAAGAACTAAATCTATATATGTTGGACTAAAGTATGGGATGCCAATGATCTGGGAGTTGTAACAGCGACCGTAGGAACAGGAACATTTTATGTACTTGTCCGGCATCCAGTCAGTTTAATGTTTAATTGTTTGGCTTGCAATAAACGGATTTTAATAAATGGATTATTAGTAGTTAATTTCTGCTGTAAGGAAGGGAAAGTGGATTTAATTGGATTTCATGTCGTTGAAAGAAGGGAAACTGCTAATGATGGGCTGGATGCTTGATTTAGGTGCTTAAAATCCAGCTAATCCTTGTAAACACCCGGCTAGAGCATAATTAGATACATCAATTCCATGAATTCCATGAATCCATGAATTCCAATACCATCGTACTTTAGGTCCCTCGTATTATAGGGATGATCTCTCGAATGCAAGAAATCCGGGAGCGACAGCGCGCACTCATTAGAATAGACATCGGGAACCTTTCTGGTTTATCCGATGAATTCTGGGGTGCGCTTTTCTTTTTGTAAAATTAGATATTCTGAAAATATTGAAGGATTTTGAGCAATTGTCTCCTGTAGCTCCTATAGGCTCTCCATCTATACTAAAAGTAAGAAAAGGAGAGTGAACTCATGGAACAAACAACACCTAGAGCCCCGGGGAAGCCCGTGCGAAAAGCATTTCTAAAGCGTTGGGACTCTCCCATTGCCGGTTATTTGTTTATTTCCCCTTGGCTGATCGGATTTATGGCGCTAACGGCCTATCCGATGCTGTTGTCCCTATATTATTCATTCACAAACTATACTTTGATGAAACCGATCGAGTGGATCGGAATGGAGAACTACAGTCGTATTTTTACGTCGGATGAGAAGTTTGCTCAATCGCTCAAAATTACGTTTTACTACGTCCTGGCATCCGTGCCGCTTAAGCTGATAGCCGCGCTGCTTGTCGCTATGCTGCTTAATAAAGCGGTTCGGGGCATATCTGTCTATCGGACAGCCATTTACTTCCCTTCGTTAATCGGAGCGAGTATTGCAGTTTCACTGCTGTGGAAAAACATTTTTGGCGTTGACGGCTTCTTTAACAAAGTGATTGGCTTTTTCGGCATCCCCGGCACAGGCTGGGTGACGAACCCGGATACGGCGCTTTGGTCACTGATTGTACTTTCCACATGGCAGTTCGGCTCTTCGATGGTTATTTTCCTGGCGGGGCTGAAGCAGATTCCAAATGATCTTTACGAAGCATCGTCGGTCGATGGTGCAGGAAAAATAAGACAATTTTTCAAAATAACGCTGCCGATGCTGTCACCAACGTTGTATTTTAACTTGATTATGGGCGTAATCAACTCCTTCCAGGTGTTCACGCCTGCTTATGTGATTACCGGCGGCGGCCCGATGAACTCCACTTATGTGTATGCGCTTTATTTGTACGAGCGGGCGTTCAGCCGTTACCAGCTGGGATATTCCTCTTCCCTGGCCTGGATCATGCTGCTGCTTATCGTCGCTGCGGCTGTAGCTATTAATCTGACATCCAAATACTGGGTGTTCTATGAATCGGATCAGAAAGGAGGCAAAAAATAATGACCAGATCAAAATGGAAGTCTTTTACACGCCATGCGTTCCTCACCGTTTTTAGCTTGATTATGGTCTATCCGGTCATATGGTGGGTCGGCGCCTCCTTGAAAAGCAATCAGGAGCTGAGCTCTCCTTCGCTGTTTCCGTCCGTTCCGAAATGGTCCAACTATGTGAACGGCTGGAATTCGGTTCCGGGGTTTACGTTTACCGATTTTTACATTAACACCTTTTATCTGATTATCGCGGTTATTATCGTTACGTTGATTTCAAGCACGCTTGTGGCATTTGGATTTGCCAGACTGGATTTTCCGCTGCGGGGCTTCTGGTTCTCGCTGCTGATGCTGACGCTGATGCTGCCCGGACAAGTTTTGATTATCCCGCAATATGCGATGTTCCATCAGTTCGGTTGGGTAAATACGTATTTGCCGTTTATTGTGCCCCATGCCTTGGCGGGCGGAGCAGGCGGAACATTTTTCGTCTTCCTGCTTATCCAGTTCATTCGGGGAATCCCCCGGGAGTTGGATGAATCAGCCAAGATTGACGGCTGCAGCTGGTTCGGGATTTATTGGAGAATTATTATGCCGCTCATGAAGCCTTCCATTGTCACTGTTGTTATTTTCTGCTTCTTGTGGAACTGGGACGACTTCCTTGGGCACTTGCTCTACATTAACTCTGTAGACAAATACACGGTTGGCCTGGCTCTGCGCATGATTAACGACTCTCAAGGCGGGGCAGAATGGGGGCAGCTGCTGGCGATGTCGCTCGTATCGATCTTACCAGCTACCGTGCTGTTCTCCTCCGCTCAGAAGTATTTTGTTGAAGGTGTAGCTACAACAGGGATTAAAGGGTAGCCATCAGGCAAGGAATATATTAAAATGAGAAAACATTGAGGAAACGGTTCTCCGTGGCTTCAATGTTTTTTCAGATATAAGAAGCCTCAACACCGGTGACTCTGCATCCTTATATCGCAAACAAGCGATCTTTACGCAAGGATTTAGCCGAATATAGGCTGAATCTGCGCTACATTTTGCAGATGGCACCCGAGCGGTGCTTTTTTTTAACTCTTTTAGAAAAGAGGGCACATGATGGTCAATCCGTTCAAAAAATACCGCATCGATCTGCTGTTCATTGTTTGCTTTGCAGGTCTGATTGCGATTGTGCTGGCTAGTACGGTATGGATCAGCTATGTCATTTCTTCCCGTGAATTGGCGGAGAACACTTCCTATTACCAGAAGCGTCTGCTCGAGGAATTGAACAATGAAATTACGGGGAGGATGACTTCAATTGAACAAGTATCCCTGACCACTTCCCGGGACAGTGATTTACTGACGCTTATGTCAGGCAAGGAGGATGCGTTCAGCCGTTATCGGAGATCGATGGGAATTCAGCAGGCTCTGGCCCATCTGACCTACTCCATTCCACAAATTCAGGCCATAGATTTATACATGGACAGGCCGGAATGGGGGGACAGCCAAAGCTATATCCATTTTCATAGTTTGAAAGAGGCGGAGGATCATTCGTGGTACAAGGCTCTGGAGAAAAATGACTTCGCATGGTCAGAGGAGCACAGCATTTCAACCATTCAAGGAGAAGCGTCGGTACTGAGTTTTTCGCGTAAAATTTATTACAATACACGGTATATGGGCATCCTAGTTATTCATGTGAAAGCGGATTGGGTCAGAAGCATGCTGGAGGGATACTCCCCGGATTCGAACCGGATTATGCTCGATTCGGACGGCAGGGAGCTGCTAAGCGTCGGGAAATCGATGAGCGAAGCCGGATTATCGGAACAGGTCGATCGCTTCGTCGGCGAGTCGGGAGTTTTCCGTCTGCACACACAGCCGCAAGGGATCGATTCACTCGTCGTGTATTCCAAATTGGCCGATTCCAATTGGATGCTGGTTGAGATCACCCCTTGGGCGCAAATTACCTCCGGCAGTTTAAAGCTGGCTGTAGCGATCGTGTCTATCGGCTTGGGAGCATTGCTGTTGGCCTTTTTATTAACCTTTTGGTTAAGCCGGCAGTTTATGAAGCCGATCGCCCAGCTTGTCAAAGCGATGAAAACTTATGCCGTCGGCGAGCAGAAAACAGAGCTTGTAAGCGATTATTCGAATGAGTTTGGCGTTCTGTTTGCCGGTTACCGCAAGTTGAATGAGCGGATCGAGGCTTTGTATGCGTCGCTTGCCAGACGTTATGAGGAACAGCGCAAGGCGGAAATTGAAGCGCTGCAGGCCAATATTAACCCGCATTTTCTGTACAATACGCTGGATCAGCTCAACTGGATAGCGATTGCGGAAGGCCAGGACAAGATGAGCCGCATCCTGGAGCTGATGGGGCAAATGTTCCGCATTGGTTTGTCCCATGGCGAAAGCTTCATCACGATCGGCGAAGAGCTTAAGCATATGGAATGCTATTTGGAAATTCAACAGCTTAGATGGGAAGAAGGACTGGAATACGAAATTCAGGTTCCTCCCAGCCTGCTAAAGCTCTACATTCCGAAAATGACGCTGCAGCCATTTGTAGAAAATTCAATTATTCATGGATTCAACCTGCGGAATAGCGGTACAATCGTCATTCAGGCTGCAGAGGCTGGGGACCAGATCCGCATTACAATTATGGATAACGGCAGCGGGCTGGCCGAGAAGAACGCTGGGACTCCCAACCGGCGCAAGGGCGGATATGGCTTGCGGAATGTAAAGGAAAGATATTCGGCTTATTTTGGCAAGGATTTCAGCATTACGCTGGACAACCAGGAGCAGGGCGGGGCGATCGTGGAGATTGTTTTTCCACGTCTCGAGGCAGCTCCGGGGAAGAGTGAATGATAATCTGATAATTTTATAATAAATTGTGCATCTCTCTTATACTCCAATCTATCAGCACTTGGTAGGATAAATATTGACTACAATATAATTTTCCTTAGGGGGTAAGTCAACATGATGAAATGGAAGCGATTGCAGATCGTTGCAGTTTTGCTGGTAGCTACTCTGCTGTTAGCGGCCTGCGGCGGTGGTAAGGGAGATAACGCGGGGGCGAAGCCAAGCGACAATTCATCCGCATCAAATTCAGCTTCAGAAAAGGTGAAATTGCGCGTGATGTGGTGGGGCTCGCAGCCTCGTCATGAAGCTACATTGAAAGCGTTGGAATTGTACACAGAGAAAAATCCGCACGTTACTTTTGAGCCGGAATACTCGGGAATGGACGGATACTTGGATAAACTGTCCACTCAGGCAGCAGCCCACAACGAGCCGGATATTTTCCAAATGGACCCGGGCTGGATTTCGGACTGGACCTCCCGCAACCAATTGGAGGAACTGGGATCAAAAATCAAACTGGACGAAATTACGCCGAGCCTGTTGCCAATTGGTGAAAAAGACGGCAAGCAGTTTGCCGTACCGCTGGGTTCTGTTGCTTTCGGTATGATCTACGATAAAGCAGCTTTGGAGAAACTGGGTGTAACTCCGCCGCAAGATGGCTGGACATGGGATGATTTCTTCGCCTTGGCGGAGGAAGTAAAGCCTAAGCTGGCTAAAGATCAATACTTTACATTGGACTATGCCGGTAACTACTTCATGTTCAGCGCGTTCCACTATGCCAAAGGCAAAGATGTGCTGATTACAGATGACGGCAAATTCAACATCGACGAGGCTGCGTTCCTGGAGTGGACGAAGAAATTTGAACAGCTTCGCAACGAAGGTCTTGTACCTCCGGCTGACTTGAACGCTTCTGACAAAGAGATGGATCCGACAGCAGACTTGCTGGTTAACGGTAAAGTATTGTTCCGTTACTCCTTCTCTAACAACTATACAACTTGGGACAGCATGAAAGAAGGCGCGTACGATCTTGTCACTATGCCGCGGGCAGAGGAAGCTGGCGGATGGCTGAAGCCGTCGATGTTCCTCAGCTTGTCTCCGAACTCCAAGCATAAAGAAGAAGCAGCGAAATTTATCGACTGGTTCGTCAATGATCCGGAAGCGGGAGCAATTCTAGGAACAGCACGCGGTGTGCCTGCTAACGCGAAAATTGCAGAAAGCCTTATTCCGAACCTTCCAGAAGGCGAGAAAGTGGGTATGAAACTGATCGATGCTACAACTCCGGATGGTCAGACCTTTACTACTGGACCGGAAGGCTGGGTAAACTTTATCGATAAAGACTGGCCGCTTGTGCGCGACGAGCTGAGCTTCGGCAGAACAACGCCGGAGAAAGCTTATGAATCATTGAAAAAAGCGTCGCAGGAATATGAACAATAATATTGTTATTTAAAATAATGACGTCATGCCTGAGAGGCTTCCACAGCTTATCAGGCATGACGTATTATCATCACTGGGTAGCACAATGCGCAAACATCAACGAAGCTACTGAGTAAGATGAGTAAGCTGATATCAGATGTCAGTAGACAATCAATATACGACAAGCTGATATCAGATGTCAGCAGACAATTAATATACGGGTAATTTATATGTAATCAAGCTGATATGCGCAGGCAAGCATGCAAAAGAAGCAGAGTGCTCAAACATCACCGTTGCAAGAGAAGGGGGCTCTACAGATGTGGAAGATCGGGATCATCGATGACGACCGCGGGGTACTGCAGGGAATCAGGAGAGCGATACCTTGGGATGAATTGAATGCAGAGTGGGCAGGGGAGGCACTGAACGGAGAAGAAGGGCTGGAAATGATTAAGTCGGCGTGTCCGGATATCGTCATTACCGATTTATATATGCCTGTTATGAACGGCCTGGACATGATCGAACAGCTGCGGCTTAGCGGGTATGCGGGAAAAGTTATCATTTTAAGCGGATACTCGGATTTTGAATATGCCCGACAGGCTCTGCGTCTCAATGTGAGCGATTACCTGTCGAAGCCGGTTAGTGTTCCTACCTTAAAGTCCGTCCTTGGGCAGGCGATAGCCGACTTGGAGAAGCAAGAGGAACGGCGGATGAAGCAGGACGAGCTGCTTCAGAAGCTGCGGCTGTATGAGCCCTTCGTCAAAAAAGAATGGGTAAAGTCGGCTGCCTCCGGCACGCTGCAGAGTACCGGTCTGCAAACAGAAATCCCAGTTCCATATCGTTTTTGGTCGGATTGTGATCATACCGTTCTCGGCATCGAATTGATACGCGATCAACGGGGAGCCAAACTAAACTTGTCTGACTGGAGCCTGCTTCGATTTGCGGTTAGCAACATTATTTGTGAAGTAACCCAGGAGAAATTTACCTCCTTTGATTATACGGATTTACAGACGAACCGCTCCGTTCTTATCGTGCATAGTGACCGCTCGGAGCCAGCCGGGCAATTACGCGAACGGCTGGAGCAGTTAGGCGTTCGCCTGATCGAATGCGTTCATAGCTATTTGAAGTTAAAGCTCCGCATCGGGATCGGAGAGCGCAAGCAGCACATTCGCGATATCGGCAGCTCAACCGAGGAAGCATTCCGCGTCATTGATTTGCATCCGCAGCCGGCGATCCCCGGTTACGATTTGTATGTCTATACCGTGGAGCTTCAGCGGGCAAACGCAGAAACGCCTGTCCGGCCTGTCAAGCTGTATTTGGAGCTGGCCGGGGCGATCAGAACGTCGCAGGAGAAGCAGGCCCACAAAATTATATTCGATTATATGGGCCGGCTGGAGACGGAAGAAGGCATAAGCAAAGCATACATCAGCATGCTGGCGGGTGAGCTGTGGGGCATTATCGCTTTTGCTTTTTATGAGATGGGAACGGTGTTGGATGATATTTTTTCAAATGACAGCATCACCCGTGAAATCGCTGAGCTGAATCGTCCTTCCGAACTGGCTGAATGGCTTGTAGCAAAGATCGGAATTGTGTTTAGCAGCCGGCAGTGGGGCGGGAATGGGAAGCATAGACAGGCTGTCGATTTTATGATGGAATATATCCATGAGCACTATGCTGAGGACATTACACTCAGCGGTCTGGCGGACAAAGTATACATCTCGCGCAATTATTTATCGATGATCTTCAAGAACATGACTGGGGAGACGTTTAATAATTATTTGACGAGAGTACGTATGGAGAAGGCCAGGGAACTGTTAATGGAGAAAAAAGCATTGGTTTATGAAGTGGCAGAAATGGTCGGATACAAAAACGTTCCGTATTTCAGCACACTATTTAAAAAGATAACGGGCATGAATCCGACAGATATCGTGAAATAAAAAGAAGAGGTGGCAAAATGACAAGCAATTATGATTTAGCCTGGTTGAGGTCTGGCAGCTTATCGGCGGAGCGAATGGCAGCCATTCAGCCCCTGTCCGCTTATTTGCACCATATTGTAACAGCAGGGGAAGTTACCTCTGGGCTGTTCCGTACAGCGGTTCAGGAATTGAAGACGGGCATAGCTGCATTAACGGGACAGCAGCCGACAATCGCCAATGAAGCGGCTAAGGGACGCTGTTTGGCAGTGGGAACGCTTGAGAGCATGCCAGAGCTTGAGCGCTTATTGTCTGCGAATGAGGTGTCCGGGTTAGGCGAGGAAGGTTATATTATCCGCTCCATTACCGGGGAGAATGAGGATTATCTTCTAATTGCCGGCGGAACGGAAAAAGGGCTGCTTTACGGCGTTTTCCATTTCCTGCGTTTACTGCAAACAGGTTCATTGCCTGCGAAGCTGGACCTGGTGGAAGCGCCGAAATACCAGCTTCGCATGGTCAATCAGTGGGATAACATGGATGGGAGCATTGAGCGCGGATATGCAGGGCATTCGATTTTTTATCAGGACAATAAAATCGTCTCCGATCTGAGCCGCGTACGGGAGTATGCCCGATTGCTGGCCTCGGTCGGAATTAACGGCATCGCCATCAACAATGTCAATGTGCACGAGGTAGAGACGAAGCTCATTACTCCGGCATTGCTGCCTGACGTAGCCAGAGTAGCAGAGGTGTTCCGTGAATACGGCGTCCGCCTCTATTTAAGCGTGAACTATGCTGCACCGATTGAGTTGGGAGATCTATCAACCGCAGATCCGCTCGATCCGTCAGTCCAGGAATGGTGGAAGCAGAAGACGGCTGACGTTTACCGGCATATCGCCGATTTCGGCGGGTTCCTGGTTAAGGCCGACTCCGAGAACCGCCCTGGCCCGTTCTCCTACGGCCGCGATCATGCCGATGGGGCGAACATGCTGGCCGAAGCGCTGGAGCCCTACGGCGGTCTCGTGCTGTGGAGATGCTTCGTATATGATTGCCATCAGGACTGGCGTGACCGCAAAACTGACCGGGCCCGTGCCGCATACGATCATTTCAAGCCGCTGGACGGCAGATTCAAAGAGAACGTCATCCTGCAAATCAAGAACGGGCCGATGGATTTTCAGGTCAAAGAGCCGGTATCGCCGCTGTTTGGGGCGATGAAACAGACGAATCAGATGCTGGAGTTCCAGATTACCCAGGAGTATACCGGGCAGCAAAGGCATGTATGCTACCTGATTCCGCAATGGAAAGAGGTACTGGAATTCGATACCCTTTGTAATGGGAAGGGCAGCAAGGTGAAGGATATCGTGGCCGGTCAGGTACATCCGTATAAATATAGCGGAATTACCGCCGTATCCAGTGTCGGGGATGATTTCAACTGGACAGGACACTATCTTGCCCAATCCAACCTTTATGGGTATGGGCGGCTGCTGTGGAATCCAGAGCTGAGCGCGGAGGCAATCGCCGAGGAATGGACCGGGATGACCTTTGGATTGGATCGGGATGTGGTAGATACGATTCTAGGCATTCTGATGGATTCCTGGCCGACCTATGAGAACTATACGGCTCCGCTCGGCGTGGGCTGGATGGTTGTACCGCATTACCACTACGGCCCTGACGTGGACGGCTACGAATACTCCAAATGGGGGACTTACCATTTTGCCGATCGTGACGGCATCGGCGTAGATCGCACAAAGGCGACAGGGACGGGGTATTCTCATCAATATGTAGGCGCCAATGCCGAGCTGTATGACAGCCTTGACTCTTGCCCGGATGAGCTGCTGCTCTTCTTCCACCATGTTCCTTATACACATGTATTAAAGTCGGGAAAGACGGTCATTCAGCACATCTACGATACCCACTTTGCTGGAGTAGAACAGGTGGAGCAGTGGCTTGTTCGCTGGGATGCACTGGAGTCCAAGGTTGACCCGCAGCGTTTTGCGCACGTGAAGGAGCGCTTGTTGGAGCAGCTCGAGAGCGCCAAGCACTGGCGCGATGTCATCAACACGTATTTCTATCGTAAATCCGGCATACCGGATGAGCAGAACAGAGTTATATACTAGAATTACTAATTACTAGAATTAGTAGCAACGAGAAGGCCTTGAATTTCAACTTGGGTTGGAATTCAGGGCCTGTTGTTTTGGCTGTATTCGTATATTTTTAATTCGTGTACTGCATTTGTATGGTGGTCCGTTTGGCTGTGTGACCGTGTGTCCGTTTGGCTCTATGGTGGCCGTCAGGCGGTATGGTATGCCTGTTAGGCTGTATGGTGTATCTGCGTGTGTATCTGTGTGGTGTATTCGCATGATGTATTCGCTTGATGTGCTCGTTGGTCATAGACCTCATAGATGCTGGAAAGTACTCATGGACTTAGACGTTGATAGATGCTGATAGATACTGATAGACGTTGATAGGTGCTGATAGATGTTGTTAAATGCTGATAGATGTTTATAAATGCTGATAGATGTTGTTAAATGCTGATAGATGTTGATAAATGTTGATAGATGTTGATAGATGTTGATAGATGCTCATGACCTCATAGTTACTGATAGATGCTCACATGTGCTAATAAGTACCGATAGATACTAACTGTATATTTGGTATTTAAAATAGACGAATTGCACCAAAATGCGCATTTAACTGGATTTCATGCCCTTAAAATGAAGCCTGCGAGTGAATTCGACTGTCCAGAGATATTTAGTTACATAGAATCCACTTGTTTTTTTGAATCCGCTCATAGGCTCAAAAATAAATACAACAAATCCATTTAATTTGGCCGCTCGAGCGTAATCATACCATTCCATTCTCCTCCAAACCGCTATCCCGAACCGCATTAGGCACCAAGGGAACGTACTTAGGACGACACCAAGGGTCATAGACGGACGGCACCAAGGCACCAAGGCTCCAAGGCTCATACTCGGGACCGTACCCGGAGATTACCCTTGCGAGTGCACCAGGGGGGGGGAACTCGGGCTAGTATCCCGGCCGGCACCCGGGCTACTCCAGGACACACTCAGGCTAGTACCCCCGTGAGTACTCCGGCTAGTACTCCGACTAGTACTCCGGCTAGCACTCCGGCTAGCACTCCGGCTAGCACTCCAGCTATCACTCCAGTCATCACTCCAGTCATCACTCCAGCCAGTACCCCGGCCAGCCCTACAGCTAGTACTCCAGCATGCACTCCGTCCAGCACCCCGGCAAGCACTCTACCCAGCGCTATAGTCATCACTCCAGCCAGCAATCGGGCCAGCCTTACGGCTAAGAACCCGGCACGCCCCTTGTCCATTAATTCAAAAAGCCCCCGTCTACTGACGAGGGCTTTGTAACGGCATGTCCTACTTCTACAGACAATTAAAAGCGAAGTTAACCGACTCAATTTTTCTCACGATCCGGGCATCCACTTTTCTCATGCCTTGGGCATAAACAGTCCCATAATATCGGTCATACTATCGTCATCAACTCGTCTCATGCTCTGGGGATTAATTTGTCTCCTGCTCTGGGCCGATGTATCCTTTGCGCCCGGCAGCATAGCCGAATAGAATCGTCAAAATAGACAGCCCGGTGATCACCGCCAACGGAACGGCCCAGTTTCCGCTCCGATCGTGGATAAAGCCGAAGAAGGCGGGGCCTACAGCGGCTAACAGGTAGCCGATCGATTGGGCCATCCCCGACAGTTCTGCCGCCTGATCTGCAGTACGTGAGCGTAGGGCGAAGAACAGGATGACGAGGCTAAAGGTTGTCCCGCAGCCGAGTCCGATGGCCATAATAAATAGCGGTGCCAGAGCAGGAGAGCCGAGCCATACCCCGCCAAACCCGATTAGGAACAAAGCGGAGGAGGCCGCTGCTAATCCTTTTTGGGTCTGTGTCCGGGAGGCGATCAGCGGCATCAGGAATGAACCAACCATGCTGGCGACCTGCATCAGGGATAGCATCCAGCCAGCTTTTGAAGGGCTCATACCTTGTTGACTGAGAATTTCCGGCAGCCAGGAAATGCCGACATAGAACATGATGGACTGAAAGCCCATAAAAATGGTGACCTGCCAGGCAATTGAGGATTTCCATACGATTCCCGTTTTGCGGTAGGTACTGGCTGCTTTGGAGCGATCACCACCGTTATTGCTGTTATTGTCCGTTCTTTGTCTTCCGCTACTACTGCTCCTACCGCTACTGCTCCTACCGCCGCCACCGATGCGGCGCAGCAGGACGATCCAGGATAAGGCGGTTACGGTCGAAAGAATGGCCCAATAGACGAGAGCGCCGCGCCATCCCCATACGCTGCGGGAAAGCGGGATGCTGACTCCCGAGGCGATCGCTGCCCATCCATTCATAGAAGAGGTGTATAGGCCTGTCATCAGACCGATTTTGTGCGGAAAATCGCGTTTGATTAGGCCTGGCACTAAAACATTGCAGATGGCAATTGCGCTGCCGATTAGCGCAGTGCCAGCAAATAACGCCGAAATAGCCGGTAAGGATCGCAGGATAATGCCAGCTGTCATAATAATCATGCAGTACAGCAGTGTCTGTTCCATGCCGAAGCGCCAAGCCAGCTTGGGAGCGACAAGGGCAAAAATAGAAAAGGCGATAAGGGGCAAAGTTGTAAGCATGCCGGCTGCCGTATGGGACAGCCCTGTCGCGCCTTGAATTTCGCCGATGAGCGATCCGACCCCGGTTAATGGAGAACGCAGCGTTGCCGCAGTAAGCAGGATGGCAATGATTAATAGAGTAGCTGCGCCGAGAGGCCGCGCATTTTTTATTTCTTTCATAGCTGCAGATATTCCTCCTGTTTCATGTTGCCGTACTTTAAAGAGTGGCTTAACTTTAACATATGAAAACTTTTACAAGCAATAGTCCAGTCAGGGAAATATCTTGATATATTGCTAAGCGTGCCTTCTACAGTAAATAGTTTCATGATTTTACCCAAGCGTGCCTTTTGCAGTAAATAGGCTCATGGCTCTTTCAAAGCGAAGCAAGTTAAGTTTACATACTGACCGTATAGAAAAGTTCTCTTCGGTAAGGCCAGCAGGGGAGGCAATTAACTGAAGTTTTGTATCAGAGGTATCACCGCCGCACTATCATAGATACAACTATCATAGATTTACTGTCATAGGGTCACCATCAGAAGCATTTCATCAGAACCCCCTCAACAGACGTTTGTCATTAGAATCATCTTCACTGAAAAAATCTTCATTGAAGACAACACCATCGAAAAAGACAACACCCGCAAAATAACTTCATTAAAAGTGTCCTCATCAGCACACCTTCCTCAGAAACTGGGCCCCTTCACGCCATCTTCCAGTATTGGCGGCGTTGCATCAGATGAACGGCCGCCATGGCCGCCAGCTGAATCCCCCTCGTTCACAGCGATAACGGTCGGCTGGGGCGGATAAGTGTCGCGGGAAAGCCGGGTTTTGCCGACAGGCTTGCCGGCGATTTTTTTGATCCGGTACGATTCGACGATATATCCTGGCTTGCCTTCTAAAATGACTTCCTGGCTTCCCTTGGGAAGAGCCGGATTAGCGACATATTTCTGCGGGACGGGGATGATCTCCGTCGTGTAGGATTCGATGTCGAATGTCACGTTATCCGGGGCATCGCCGAACAGCTTGACTATTAATTGCCCGTCCTTTACCCCGGATTGAATGAGGAGGTGGTGAGCCGTCGTATTTTTGAAGCGAAAATTAATGTAGCCTTTGGCAAACGTGGCATCCAGTCCTATGGAAACGTAGCTGACAGGGAGAGTGTGGTTGCGCCGCTCTACGATGTCCAGCCCCGCAAGGATTACGGCATTGTACAACGTGCTGGATACCTGACAAATGCCCCCGCCCACGCCGGGAACGAGCTTGCCGCCGAATATGACGGGCGCTTCACGGAAACCGTATTTGCGCTCTGCCTCCTCAATGACCTTCTCATAATCAAAAATATCCCCAGGGGCGATCACCATGCCATCCACAGTTCGCGCTGCCGCCTCGACATTGTGCAGTCGCCCCGGGCCGCTGCCGTAAAGCTCAGTGGTGAACTGGGCAATTTTCCGCTTGATGCCTTCCTGCATCAATATTCGTGTCGTTATGCGCTGCTGCAGGGTGTACAGAGGCACTTCGAGAGAAGAGGGCTTTGGCTGACTTCCCTCGAGTATTTGCTGACGGACGATGGCTGCGAACGATATCCAATCAATACGCAGCACTTCGCGGCCTGGCGAGTAAGAAATGGTATCCTCAGGCGATATAAGGCGAACGGCATCCATGGGACTGCCAAAATGCGAATGCTCCCAACCTGGGGGGAACAGCTTGCGTAATATTTTTTCATCAAAAGTGATGTTGAACTCCCATGTGCTGGGGAAATTCCATCTTGCCCGGGCCCGCTCCCACAAGTTTCCCTTGAACAACTGAACAAGCGCAGCGTGAAAATCGGCCGCATCGTACTGCACGCCCAATTGTCCCCATGTCGAATCGACCTTTGAATGCTGCACCATGACGACAACTTTTTCCTGCTCCAAGGCCAAAATCTGCTCTTCAATTAAAACAATCGCTTCACTCCATTCCATATTACTTATATCCAGTCCGCTTATTGTGACATTGGGCGGTACGGTATCCCGGCTTGCATACAGATAGAGGGCCCCAAAGAAAATAGATCCGAGCAGCAGAGCGGAAGAAAGTAAAATCGCAGCTAGGTGTAAATGTCTCATGTCGTACCCCTTTCCGAGGGAGAAATGATGGCGTACAAACATGTATATGATGAAAATCAGGAAACTTTCGGGTGTTCAGGGTACTCAAGAGGTAACATATTTGTTACAATAAAAAACGAGTTGATGAAATAGCTCATCTTTTAAAGGAATTGGCTAGATAGTGTCGAAATGGAATACAGTCAGCCATAGAGTAAGGAATCAAGGTTTAGGACGTGATGAATTGATAGAAATGCAAGATGTATGGAAGACCTATCCGAATGGAACTCACGCCCTACGCGGCGTATCGGTCAAGATTGACCGCAACGAATTCGTTTACCTCGTCGGGCCTTCAGGAGCAGGGAAATCGACGTTTATGAAGCTAATATATCGTGAGGAAATACCTACTAAAGGACAAATTTCAGTTAATGGATTCAATATCGGCAAGCTGAAACCGCGAAAAATTCCTTATGTGCGCCGGAACATCGGAGTCATCTTTCAGGACTTTAGGCTCCTTCCGAAGCTGACGGCTTATGAGAATGTGGCCTTCGCCCTCGAAGTGATCGAGGCGCCTAAGAAAGTGATCAAGAAGCGTGTAATGGAAGTGCTGGATCTGGTTGGACTGAAAAATAAAGCGAACCGCGATCCCTCTCAGTTATCCGGAGGAGAACAGCAGCGCGTGGCGATCGCCCGGGCCATTGTGAACAACCCGTCGGTCATCATTGCGGACGAGCCTACCGGGAACCTTGATCCAGAGACGTCGTGGGGCATTATGCAGCTGCTGGATGAGATCAATTTCAGGGGGACGACAATCGTAATGGCCACCCACAACAAAGAGATAGTGAACAGCATGCGCAAACGGGTTATCGCTATCGAACACGGCCACATTGTGCGAGATGAATTGAGAGGGGATTATGGTTATGATTTTTAACACCCTCTTGAGACATTTGCGTGAAGGTTTCAAAAATGTTTTTCGCAATGGCTGGATGTCCGTCGCTTCCATTACTTCTATTATTGTTTCTTTATTCATCTTGGGCGTATTTATTTTGCTTGTACTCAATGTAAATTCGTTCGCCGACGATGCGGACAGCATGGTGCAAATCAAGACGTTCCTCAGTTCCAACGTCGAGGACAGCATGCGGGAGAAGCTGCATAACGAGATCGCGGCGATGGAAGAGGTCAGCCGGGTTACATTTATTTCCAAGGCTGAGGGCCTTAGAGATTTCCGGGAGCAGCTTGGCGAGGAAGGTAAAGATCTGCTCGAAGGATACGATGAGACGACGAATCCGATCCCGGATACACTGCAGGTTGAGGTCGTTGAACCGACGACCGTGCCTTATGTAGCGTCCAAGATCGAGCAGCTCAACAATAAATATCCGGATCAGCCGATATATAAAGTGAGATATGGGCAAGGAACGACAGAGAAGCTGTTTAAGATTACCCGGGCGGTGCGCAACATTGGGTTTGCTTTTGTCGCGGGGCTTGCATTGATGGCGATGTTTTTGATCTCGAATACGATTCGCGTAACTATTTTGGCCCGCCGCCGGGAGATCGGCATCATGAAGCTGGTGGGGGCCACGAACATGTTCATTCGCTGGCCATTTTTCGTAGAAGGCGCTTTGATCGGGTTTATTGGCTCAGTAATTACGGTTGGCATTCTGTTCATCGGATACAACCAGTTGGCACTTTCCGTTAAAGAGGATATTACGCTGGCCTTTCACCTCGTTCCGTTAAATGAAGTTGGACCGCAAATTACAGTTCTTCTAGTGGGACTGGGTCTGCTGATTGGAATATGGGGAAGTACGGTTTCAATACGCAGATTTCTTAAAGTGTAATTAGGATGACAAGAACAATTAGAGAAGGACGGGGAAGCGAAGTTGAAAAGGTGGATTTCTGTTGTTGTCGTGGTCACTTTAGCCTTAGTTATCTTTCAACCTGATAATGGATACGCGAAGAGTAAAACAATCAGCCAGATCGATAAAGAGCTGAAGCAATTGCAGGAGCAGGCAAAGCAGGCGAAGCAGCAGCAGGAGAAAGCCGCTCAACAAAAACAGGAAGCCCAGCATTATGTCAATAAAAATACGAATTATTTAAAAGAAGTGCTCAAGCAGATGGATGTCGTGAGCGGGGAACTCGCTAACATTTCCATACAGATACATGATACTGAGGAGAACCTGCGCAGTACGGCCGTTAAGCTGAATGAGACGGAGGCGCGGATCGAAGAGCGCTCCGGCTTGCTGGACTCGCGGGTGCGCTTAATGTATACCGACGGGGCAGTGTCCTATTTGGATGTGCTGCTGTCGTCGACAAGCTTCACTGACTTTCTGGAGCGGGCAGATTCCTTACAGGCGATTGCCAATCAGGATCAGCTGCTGCTCAATGAGCACAAGCAGGATAAGCAGTTGTTCGAGGAGCAGAAGGCGCAGCTGGAGCAGGATTATGCGAAGGTCAAACAGCTGTATGCCGATGCGGAGGCCCGCAAGAGCGAGCTTGAGCGTAAGGAAGTGGAGAAGCAGCAGCTGATCGCCCAATATCATGCGGAGATCGAGGAATCCGATGATATCAGTGAAGAGCAGGAGCAGCTGCTGATTGAGCTGGCAACGAAGCGGGCAGCCTTGGAGAAAGAGAAAAATAAGTTAAAAGCCGCGCAGGTGTACACTTATAAGAGAAGCTCGTCCAGCTCGGGCTCGGGCGGATTTAAAGGCAATGGCGGCGCAATGGCGCTGCCTGTCAGCGGAGCACGTCTGTCTTCCGGTTACGGTACGCGAGTGCATCCGATCTCTGGCCAAGTGAAGAAGCATACAGGGGTTGACCTGGCAGCTCCGCAAGGAACCGATATTAAGGCGGCGGAAGGCGGCGTTGTCATCGTCGCGGAATGGTGGAGCGGCTATGGGAACACAGTAATTATTGATCATGGAGACAATCTGTGGACGCTGTACGGCCACATCCGTAACGGTGGAATAAAAGTAGAGAAGGGCGAGCAAGTCAAGCGCGGACAGAAAGTTGCCGAGGTGGGCAGCACCGGGAACTCGACCGGACCGCATTTGCATTTCGAAGTGCGCATCAACGGGAGCCCGGTAGACCCTTCACCTTATTTATAGCAGCAGCCCTGTAAGGACATTTTTTTGAAAATAGTAAGTGGGTTCATCGATATACGGTTATACTTTACATCGAAATACATTTTTTATTGTTGCAGTTTCGGGCCATTTCGTTGGACTTTTTCATCAGGCACTTATAAAATAGAGTTATGCGTTAGTTGAAACGGATACCGTCCTTAAGGATGAATATCCGTTTTTCTCTCTTCTTTCGTTGTATATATTCCGTACAAGCTGAACATATACTATGATGGTTATACCAGGTGGGCTTCGAGTCGGCCGGATTATACAGAGGCGGTGAAATTTATAGATGTTTAAAGGACGCACAGTTACTTTACTCGTTTTGGTTGCTATGGTGGTCAGCAGTTTACTCACCGTGACTTTGACGGGCCAATGGAGTCTAGCTGGATCGGGACAACTGTCGAGCGGCTTATTCGCTGATATCGGCGGACAATCGAAGAGCGATATTAAGAAGATTGAGACGGCACTGGATTTGGTCAGTAAAAATTATGTGGAAAAAGTAGATCGCAACAAACTCGTCGACGGCGCGATCAACGGAATGATGAACGCCCTGGAGGACCCTTTCTCTTCATATATGGCCGGAGCGACGGCCCAGCAATTTTCGGAGCAAATTGAAGGCTCCTTTACGGGAATTGGGGCAGAGGTATCTATGGAGAACGGCAGCGTAGTCGTTATATCTCCAATCAAGGGCTCGCCGGCGGAGAAGGCTGGGATTAAACCGAAGGATATTTTGTTGTCCGTCAATGGGGAATCGTTTGAAGGCCTAACCTTGAACGAGGCGGTATCCAAAATCCGCGGACCTAAGGGGACGGAGGCTAAAATAAAAGTAAAGCGTGACGGGGCTGTGGAAGCTCTGGAATTTACGATTGTGCGCGATGACATTGCTTTAGAAACGATTCATGCCCGTATGGAGCAAGATCACGTAGGGATTATTGAAATTACCGAGTTTTCCATGAACACGGCAAATCGTTTCAAGAAGGAGCTGGAGGCTCTGGAGAAACAAGGCATGAAAGGTCTCGTCATCGATGTGCGGAACAATCCGGGAGGCGTGCTGCCGATCGTGATTGAAATGGCGGAGCAATTTGTGCCAAAAGGCAAAGGGATCGTTCAAGTGGAAGACAAAAATGGACGCCGGGATGCGACATTATCGGATGGTTCGAGTAAGCCTTACCCAATCGTCGTCATAACGAATAAGGGCAGTGCCAGCGCTTCGGAAATTTTGGCAGGAGCGCTTCAGGAATCGGCAGGAGCGAAGTTGGTCGGTGAACCGACCTATGGCAAAGGCACCGTGCAATCGAGCTACTCGCAGGAAATGGGCGACGGCAGCATGCTGAAAATTACGATTGCCAAATGGCTGACCCCGAATGGGGAGTGGATTCACAAGAAAGGGATCGAGCCCGATATTGCGGTATCCCAGCCCGCTTATTTCTCGGTAGCTCCGATCAACAAAGAGAAGAACTTTAAATATGACATGCTTGGCGAAGATGTGAAAAACGCGCAGCTTATGCTGAAGGGTCTTGGCTTTGATCCGGGGCGGGAAGATGGCTATTTTGACAAAAATACCGAGCGTGCGCTAAAGAAATTCCAGAGCAGTCATGGTATTGAAGCAAGCGGCATGCTTGATGCCAAGACGATCGAGAAGATGGAGAGCAGCTTGATCGAGCTCATCCGGGATCCAAAGAATGATGCGCAATTGAACCGCGCTATGGAGGAAGTCCGGAAGGAGATTACTGCGGCGGCGTCGAATAAATAAGAGGGCATTTGAGCCCTCTTTTTTTCTTAAGTTTAGAGTTGGTGGATTACTGGTGGGGACGGTATTATGGATGGTTGGTAGTACCGCTATGCTGCTTGCTGGTGAGGCAGTTATATGCTTGCGGGCGTAGCAGTTATGTTGCTTGCTAGTGAGGCAGTTATGTTGCTTGCGGGCGTAGCAGATATCCTTCTTGCTGGAGAGGCAGTTAAGTTGCTTGTTGCGCAACCTTTTATATAATAACTGGATTGGTTGTATTTAAAAACTGCACTTTAACGTTCGACGGATGATTAGTTGGAATTTGTGTGCTTAAAATGAATCTTATAGGTAAGTTAGGCAAAAAACTCTACTTTAAAGACAAGAAATACAGCTATTTCTCCTAATCAGCGTAAAAAGATAAAATAGACACAAGTAATCCAACTAAATCGAAAATTAGCTCTAATTATAGGCACTGATTGTACTTTTTAAAGGCCTATAAGCACCGGTTGTACTTTTATAGGCATAGTGGGACCAATCGTACTTTTTATAGACTTATTGGTACCGATTGTTCTTTTTATAGGCTTATTGCACGGATTATACTTTCTATAGGCACCGATTGTACTATTCTAAAAGGATAGGAGAGTGAACCCTTCTTGGATATTGTGCTTGAAGTTCTGTGGATGCTGGCGGAGGCGGGGTGGCAGCTTCTTCTGCAGCCGTTCTATTATATTTCAATCATCCTGATTATGCTGATATACAGACGGCAGGTGCTGCTGGAACGCAAGCTGTTCCATGTCAAATTGCATAGTTGGGGCGCCCAGACTTGGCGCACAGTACTTGGAGGACTGCTTGCCGGGGTCTCTATATCACTCCTTTCGGTATTTCTCGGAATGACCTTAACGATGGAAGGTGTTATCTGTATTTGGGCGGTCACACTCCTGCTGTTATTATTCCGGGTCCGGTATTTATGTTTAGCTTATTCTGTCGGGCTGCTTGGTATAGCTCAGTTTACTTTAAATATGATGCCGACTTTTCAAGGTGCCGGATGGGTGGCGGAAGTCGTGCGTATCGTCCGGGAATTGAATATTCCTGCGCTCTTATGTCTGGTAGCTGTGCTTCATGTGGCGGAGGGGTTGCTAGTACGCTGGCAGGGCGCTTCCTTTGCCGGCCCGCTTTTTTATGAAGGCAAGCGGGGCAAGCTCGTAGGCGGCTACCAGTTGCAGAGCTTGTGGCCGATTCCGCTGTTCCTGCTCATTCCGGCACAGACGGCGGGGGCTGTACTGCCATGGACTCCGTTGTTTGGCGGGGAGGCATGGCAGGGAGGGTTTCAGCTCATTGCGCTGCCTATCGTCATCGGATTTTCGGAAATGACGGTGGGACTGCTGCCGAAAGCTAAGGCCCGGGTATCTTCCGGCCGGCTGATCGGCTATGGGATCGTGATGCTTGCTCTTGCGCTTTTATCGGCATGGTGGAGTCCGTTTATGCTTGCAGCTGCGCTGTTGGGCATTATATTACATGAGGGGCTCATTTGGCTTAGCCGGTTCGAGGAACAAAATCGCAGCCCATTGTTCGTTAATCCGGTGGACGGTGTCAAGGTGTTGGCAGTGCTTCCGGGAAGCCCGGCCGAGGAACTTGGCATTCAAATAGGCGAGACAATTGTTAAAGTTAACGGGGTTCCCGTGGCTACGAAGGAAGAGCTTCACGCCGCATTACGGATGAATCCGGCTTTCTGCAAGCTGGAGGTGCGCAATCTCGCAGGCGAGAGCAAATTTCTGCAGCGTGCCATCTATGCCGGAGAGCACCACCAGCTTGGCGCCATTTTGGCTCCGGATGATAAGGCGCCTGTGGCTGTGCGGATGCGGCCGATTTCGCTCATCCATCTGCTGCGTCCAAGGCGTGAGGGAGAACGAATAGACAGCAGGTCAAACCGACGTTCCGCTGACGCTAGTCCTGCAGACAAGAAGCCAATCCAGCAGCAGGATATACAAGCGGAGACAAAGCTTTAGGAGTGAAATGTAGGTGCTTTAGCTTTTTAGGAACAAAACATAGTTTTGAGTAAAAAACTGTAGTAACATAGCTTTCAGTAAAAAACTGCAGGTAACATAGCTTTCAGTAACAAAACCTGTAGGTAACGCAGCTTCTAGGAACGAAATCAAGGGAAGACAAGGCTATTAAAATCATACTGTATAAAGATACTGTAGGGAACAAAGCTGCAGGTAATGAAGCTGTATAAAGATACTGTAGGGAACAAACCTGCAGAAGGCGAAGTAAAAAAGAGGGCAGATTAAGGAGAAAATCCTTAACTGCCCTTTATATGTGGAAGCAGCGTTATTGCTGCAGTTGGCGGAGCACGGTAATTTCAACGCGCCGATTCTTCTGGCGGCCTGCTTCCGTCGTATTGTCTCCCTCGGGACGCGTATCCGCGTATCCGGCATATTGGAAGCCATGGGGATCAAGCTTCTGCGTGTCGATGAAATAGCGCAGCACAGACAGGGCACGAGCACCCGACAGTTCCCAGTTGTCTTTATACTCCGAGGCTCGGACAATTGGCAGGCTGTCGGTATGGCCTTCGATGCTGATGGCCGTATTGAGCTTGCTGAACAGGCTGGCCAGCTTGGATAGCGTTTTGGCGGAATCCTGTTTCAATTCAGCTTTGCCCACATCGAACAGAAAGCGGTCGCTTAACGTAATCGAGATGCCCTTTGGCAGGTCGGCTACGGTTATTTGATCTTCCAGCTCATTATCTTTAATGTAAGCTTCAATGACATTCATTAGCTGAAGCAGCTCTTCTTCCTGTTTGCGGAAGGACAGCTCGCGCTCCGTTAACGGTGCTTGTGCAGTTAGGTCCTGCTGGGCATCGCTTTCTTTTTGCTGATCGGGCCCTAGATTCGTGCCCTGCTCCCCGTTGCCAGCCTGCTTGCCCCCGTTGTCTCCTGCAGAAGGCGGGTTGCGGTGTGTGAAGCGGTCGGCGGAGCCCGTGATCCCGCTCCCCTTCTCGAGAAGGGAGTCTCCGCTTTTGAAGGTGAGCTGCAGCGATTGGGTTATCACTTCGTATTTTTCAATATCCAGCCGACTCATGGCAAACATAATGACAAAGAAAATAAGCAGCAGTGTGATCAGATCGGCATAGGTGATCAGCCAGCGATCCTTCGTCTCCGTGCCTTCTCTCCGGCGTTGCCTGCTTCGCTGCCTCATAAGTCATTCTCCAAAAAAGAAGTCGGTGAGGAAGATGAAGGAGAAGAAGAGGAGGAAGCAGACGATGGAGCAGACGATGGAGCAGACGATGAAGTGGAGGCGGGCAATTCAGAATGAATGTCCGTCATGAAGGATTCCAGCTTCCGGCGCACAAGCGTCGGATGATTGCCATTTTGAATCGAGAGGACGCCTTCCAGTATTATTTCCATCCGGCTGATATCGTCCTCACCGCGAGCTTTGATTTTGGAGGCAATCGGCAAAAAGATCAGGTTGGCGCTGGCAACCCCGTAGAGCGTTGCGGTAAAAGCCAAGGCAATGGCAGGACCAAGGGCCGTAGGCTCCGTCAGGCTGCCCAGGACATGAATCAGTCCCATTACCGTACCGATAATCCCCATCGTCGGTGCATAACCGCCTGCGGATTCGAATATTTTGGCATAGCTGTCGTATTTATGTTCTACCGCATCGAGCTCGTACTCCATAATTTGCTTGACCATCTCAGGGTCCGTACCATCCACTACCAGCTGAATTCCCTCGCGCAAATAAGGGTCGGTATGATCTGCGAGTTTATTTTCCAGAGAAAGCACGCCTTCCCGTCTCGCGGTCATAGACATGTTTACAAGGTCTTCTATTAATTGTTTAACGTTCGTGTTCGCCGTGGTGAAGGCCAGCTTCAGCGCACGGGGAACCGTCTTTAATCTTTGCCGCGGGAAGCTGATGATCACCGCAGCGATAGTGCCGCCAAATACGATCAGCGCCGCCGTTAACTGCATAAGCCCGGCAACCTGCCCGCCTTCCCACAAAAATCCACCAACTAATGCAGCTAGTCCGATAATAATGCCAATAATCGTTACGATATCCATAGTTTGTGACAGCTCCTATCCTGTACTTACCGATTGCATCCATGGGATGAAAAAGGTATAATGGCATGGGAACACTTATTCCTATTTTGCGTAATTGTGGAATATGGCCCTCTGCAGCATTGTGTAGGTTAATTAGTTTATTTTAAGATTATAGATATAGGTTAATATAATAAGGAGGTAAAGTCCTCCTTTTTGGAAAAATATTTCTCTTTTTTGATTCCCTAGTATTTCATTTTAGACGATAAGGGTGATGTTGGACAATGAGTGATATTGTCTTTAGCAACAATAAATTTGAAATTGTTTCCGAATTTTCCCCTCAAGGCGACCAGCCTTCGGCGATTGATGAGCTGGCCGAGGGGATTCGGCAAGGTAAGAGACATCAGACTCTGCTTGGAGCGACGGGTACGGGCAAGACGTTTACGATCGCCCAGACAATTGCCAGGCTAGGTCGTCCCACGCTCGTTATCGCTCATAATAAGACGCTGGCCGCGCAGCTTGCGAGCGAATTCAAAGAATTCTTTCCTAACAACTCCGTAGATTACTTCGTCAGCTATTATGACTACTATCAGCCGGAAGCTTATATTCCATCCTCCGACACGTATATCGAGAAAGATTCAAGTATTAACGAAGAAATCGACAAGCTGAGGCACTCCGCGACCAGTTCCTTGTTCGAACGGCGGGATGTCATTATTGTGGCTAGCGTGTCGTGCATATACGGTCTCGGTTCCCCGATGGAGTACCGTGATCTTGTGCTCTCTTTACGGATAGGCATGGAGCGGCCGCGCAATCAAATTTTGAGCCGGCTGGTCGATATCCAGTATCAGCGGAACGACATCAACTTCGTGCGGGGTACGTTTCGTGTGCGCGGTGATGTATTGGAGGTTTTTCCGGCTTCCAAAGGGGAGCAGGCGGTGCGGATCGAGTTTTTCGGCGATGAGATTGAGCGGATTACGGAAATCGACGTGCTGACGGGAGAGTTGGTGGGGGAACGCGATCATGTGGCTATTTTCCCGGCCTCTCACTTCGTTACCCAGGAAGAGACGATGCGCATTGCGATCAAGAATATTGAAAGAGAGCTAGAGGAACAGCTTGAGCTGTTCCGCTCACAGGGCAAACTGCTGGAAGCGCAGCGACTGGAGCAGCGTACCCGTTATGATATCGAAATGATGAAGGAAGTTGGATTTTGCTCAGGGATCGAGAACTACTCCGGGCCGCTGACTTTCCGGGAGCGGGGGGCGACGCCGTATACGTTGCTCGATTATTTTCCGGACGATTTGCTGATTGTTGTGGATGAGTCCCATGTCACGCTGCCGCAGATCCGGGCGATGTACAACGGGGACCAGGCGCGGAAAACGGTGCTTGTCGAACACGGTTTCCGGCTGCCTTCGGCGCTCGATAACCGTCCGCTGCGGTTCGAGGAGTTCGAGGAGAAGGCGAACCAGCTGATATACGTATCCGCCACGCCGGGCCCCTACGAGATTGAGCATACGGATAAAATGGTAGAGCAAATTATCCGCCCGACAGGCCTGCTCGATCCGATCATTGAAGTGCGCCCGACGAAAGGGCAAATCGATGATCTTATCGGAGAGATTCAGGATCGCCTGGAGAAGGACGAACGGGTACTGGTTACGACGCTGACGAAAAAGATGGCCGAGGACCTGACCGATTATTTGAAGGAAATTGGCATTAAGGTGCGTTATCTGCATTCTGACATCAAAACGCTGGAGCGGATGAGCATATTGCGCGACCTGCGGCTGGGCACCTTTCATGTGCTCATCGGCATCAATTTGCTGCGGGAAGGTCTTGATTTGCCAGAGGTATCGCTCGTAGCGATTCTGGATGCGGATAAGGAAGGCTTCCTTCGTTCTGAACGCTCGCTGATTCAGACGATTGGCCGGGCTGCCCGGAACTCTGAAGGACGCGTGCTTATGTATGGCGACAAGATTACGGACTCGATGGACAAAGCGATTAAGGAGACGGAGCGCCGCCGCGCGATTCAGATCGCTTACAACGAGCAGCATGGGATTACTCCGCAGACGATCCGCAAAAAGGTGCGCGACGTTATCGAGGCAACCCGCGTTGCCGAGAGCAAGAGCGAATACCTGGCTGATGTCGGCAAGGGTAAAATGTCCAAGCGCGATCGTCAGGCGATGATCGGCCGTCTGGAGGTCGAGATGAAGGAAGCGGCCAAGAACCTGCAATTCGAACGGGCCGCAGAGCTGCGGGATGCTATTCTCGAGCTCAAGGCCGAGTAATATATAAGTAAACATTTTTGTTGTACCAAGGAGATGAAATCTATTGGCCAGTGAGAATATTGTCATTAAAGGCGCCAGGGCGCACAACCTAAAAAACATAGATATTACGATTCCGCGCGACAAGTTCGTAGTATTGACCGGGCTCAGCGGATCAGGAAAATCCTCGCTGGCCTTCGATACGATTTATGCGGAAGGACAGCGCCGTTACGTGGAGTCGTTGTCGGCGTATGCCCGTCAATTTTTGGGCCAGATGGAGAAGCCGGATGTTGACTCGATTGATGGCTTGTCCCCGGCGATTTCGATCGATCAGAAGACGACGAGCCGCAACCCGCGCTCAACGGTAGGGACAGTAACGGAAATTTATGATTATTTGCGGCTCTTATTCGCCCGAATCGGGCATCCGCACTGCCCCGAGCATGGCATCGAAATTACTTCCCAGACCGTAGAGCAGATGGTCGACCGGATTATGCAGTATCCGGAGAAGACCAGACTGCAAATTTTATCGCCGGTAATTTCCGGGAAGAAGGGCGAGCACAAGAGCCTTTTTGCCGAAATTTCCAAGCAGGGCTTTGTCCGTGTCCGGGTAGACGGGGAGCAGCGCGATCTTTCCGAGAATATCGAGCTGGAGAAAAACAAGAAGCACTCTATCGAAGTGATCGTCGACCGGATCGTCATTAAGGAAGAGGTGCGGAGCCGCCTGGCGGACTCTATCGAAACCGCGCTCAAAATGTCAGGCGGCCAGCTGCTGGTCGACATTATCGGCCAGGAGGAGCTGCGCTTCAGCTCGAATTTCGCCTGCCCGATTTGCGGATTCAGCATCGAAGAGCTGTCGCCGCGGATGTTTTCCTTCAACAGTCCCTTCGGGGCTTGCCCGGAATGTGACGGACTCGGCGCGAAGATGATCATCGATCCGGAGCTGCTCATTCCGAATCCGAACAAGAGCATTGAAGAGGGCGCGTTTGAAGCCTGGGCGGGCAGCACGTCCAACTACTATCCTCAGTTCCTTAAATCGGTATGCGAGCATTATCATATTCCGCAGGATGTGCCCGTCAGCGAACTGACGAAGGAGCATATGGATACACTGCTGTACGGTACGGGCAGTACGAAGATTCGTTTTCGATACCAGAATGATTTTGGTATGAGCAAAGATGCTTACGTTACGTTTGAAGGTATCGTGCACAATTTGGAGCGGCGTTATAGAGATACGGCTTCCGAGGGTATTCGTGAGTTCATTGAAGAGTTTATGGGCTCCAAGCCGTGCGGAACCTGCAAAGGGCATCGCCTGAAAAAAGAAACCCTGGCCGTGACGATCAACGAGCGGAATATGGCTTACGTGACCAGTCTATCGATCGGTGAGGCAAGGAATTTCTTTGACGGCCTAAGCTTAAGTGAGAAAGAGACGACCATTGCCCATATGATCTTGAAGGAAATTAACAGCCGTCTCGGCTTTCTTGTCAATGTGGGCTTGGATTATTTGACGCTGAGCCGTGCAGCCGGAACGTTATCCGGCGGTGAAGCGCAGCGCATCAGATTGGCTACACAGATCGGCTCTAGTCTGATGGGGGTCCTCTATATTTTGGACGAGCCCAGCATCGGGCTGCATCAGAGGGACAATGACCGGCTGATCTCTACTCTTGCGCATATGCGCGATCTGGGGAACACACTGATCGTCGTGGAGCATGATGAGGATACGATGATCGCCGCCGATTATATTATTGATATTGGCCCAGGAGCAGGGATGCACGGCGGGATGGTCGTTGCGCAGGGAACGCCGGAGCAAGTTATGGCGGATCCGAACTCGCTTACCGGCCAATATTTAAGCGGCAAGAAGTTCATCCCCGTTAACCCGGATCGGCGCAAGCCCAACGGCCGCTGGCTGGAGATCAAGGGAGCCAAGGAGAACAATCTGAAGAACATCAATGTGAAGTTCCCGATTGGCGTGTTTACCGCGGTAACTGGAGTGTCCGGTTCCGGCAAATCAACGCTAGTAAACGAAATTTTGTATAAAACACTGGCCCGCGATCTGAACCGGGCGAAGGTGCGTCCTGGGCAGTACCGCGAGATTAAAGGCCTGGAGCATGTAGAGAAGGTCGTCGATATCGACCAGTCTCCGATCGGCCGGACGCCGCGCTCGAACCCGGCAACTTATACGGGCGTATT
The DNA here is from genome assembly GCF_000381905.1 of Paenibacillus fonticola DSM 21315. Classification (GTDB taxonomy): domain Bacteria; phylum Bacillota; class Bacilli; order Paenibacillales; family Paenibacillaceae; genus Fontibacillus; species Fontibacillus fonticola. The sequence continues at coordinate 216,591 of NZ_KB907246.1, forward strand.
TGACGATATTCGCGATCTTTTCTCGCAGACCTCGGAAGCGAAAGTTCGCGGCTATAAGAAAGGCCGCTTTAGCTTCAACATTAAAGGAGGGCGCTGCGAGGCCTGCCGGGGCGACGGGATTATCAAGATTGAAATGCACTTCCTGCCGGATGTTTACGTGCCGTGTGAAGTATGTAAAGGAAAGAGATACAACCGGGAAACGCTCGAGGTGAAATACAAGAACAAGAGCATAGCGGACGTGCTGGAAATGACAGTAGAAGTGGGAACTGAATTTTTCCAGAACATTCCGAAGGTACACCGCAAGCTGCAAACCTTGCTTGATGTCGGATTGGGCTACATTAAATTAGGTCAGCCTGCCACCACGTTGTCCGGCGGTGAAGCACAGCGGGTGAAGCTCGCCTCCGAGCTGTACCGGCGCAGTACCGGCAAGACCATCTACATTTTGGATGAGCCTACGACCGGGCTGCATGTGGACGATATCGACCGTTTGCTGAAAGTGCTGCATCGCTTAGTTGATTCGGGGGAAACGGTGCTTGTCATCGAGCACAATCTGGACGTCATTAAGACGGCAGACTATTTGGTTGACCTCGGCCCCGAGGGAGGCAGCGGAGGCGGAACGATTATCGCCACAGGCACGCCGGAAGACATAGCGGGTAACGAGCAATCCTATACCGGACGTTACTTGAAGCCAGTGCTGGAACGCGATACACAGCGTACTAAGGAACTGCAGCTGCAAGGCTGAGTGAAACACTGCCTATATGAGACACTGAGTATAAAATTAAACTGAAATTTAAAGTCGAGACTTATCAAGGAAAAGCCAAAATCCCCCGGTTTATCGTTCTTGATCCCTGCATTATTGCAGGGATCTTTCTGTTGCGGATAGAGGGCCGAGGGACAATAGATGTATTTTAGGTATTTAAATTCTACCTTTTAGGGTAACAAGCACAATTAACTGGAATTAATGTCATTAAAAAGAGAGTTATCGAGTAAAAAAGGAGATGGGAATGTTTTAAATACATCAAATCCATTAATTTCGTCGAACCCAGACATAGGCATGAAAATAGATACACTGATTACAGTTAAATTAGCTTTGTGGGGGTCAGTGTTGGAACCGAAGTTAGAGCTAAAGCTAAGATTTGCGCTAGAGTCAGATCTAGACCAGTAACCAATCCGACAGCGACTAGTCCAAACGACCAAGCCACGAGGCCGTCAAACTACGAACACGATACCACCAGAACGCTAAGCACCAAACACCAAACACCAGAACACCAGAACGCTAAACACCAAAGACCAAACACCAAAGACCAAACACCAGAACACAAAACACCAGAACACAAAACACCAAAACACCAAAACACCAAAACACTAAAAACACCAACCCATCATACCGTCTAAGTGGGTGAAAAAAAGGACAAAAGTCAAGGAGAACCATTACTTCAATACCGTGATTGTTGATTAAATTTTGTCTAAATTGTGACAAATTCGCGTTTTGTTAGTTGTTCCTCTTGCATCCGTACCAGAGGGAAGATAACATAGAGGGAGATGTGCATATACGTGAGTTTATAGAAGGGGGTTACGGCATGCGACTGCTCGCAGAGGCGGCAGGGAATACATCAAACTTCAACGGTTTCGATATTTTTATGCTGCTGTTTACAGTAATTATTTTTATCGGCGTGGTGCGGTTGATGGTTGCCCGTCCGAAGAAGAATTTGTTTGCCATCGGTTTCGGCATCGTAAGTTTGCTCGTTTTCCTGGCATCGGATGCTGTGATGATCAGCGGCTGGTTCAAATAAATTCGATTTGAAGCTAAAAGACACTTTGTTCGTTACAGGAACAGAGTGTCTTTTTAATACAAAGCCAATTAAATGGAAGTTTATTTAGTTTGAAAATATTAGTTGCCAGAAATTCAATTTGAACAACTGTCTCGAAGATAAATTATTATTAGAAGCTCATCTTAAGCATGCTAACTCGAACATAAATCATTTTTAGAAGCTCATTTTGAGCACGCTAACTCGAAGTTAATCACTTTCAGGGAGTTTATTTCGAGTATACTAATCTTGAGGATTCATCGCAGAAGCCGGCCCCGTAGGGGAGACCGGCTTTTTTCATACGGGTGCGCATAGCGTCGTGGGAGATCTGTGCGGGCAGTGCACGATGGGGTAAGCTGTGTGCAGGAACGCATCCTGCGATAGCACCTGTCGGAGGGGGCAGCCAGTGCGCAGCAGTACATAGATTAAAGTACCTGTCGGAGACAGGGGGAGTTGTGGGAGGTTGAGCAATTGAAGTTTAAAGGAATTCGTACCAAAATATTTGTATCCATGATTGTAGTTACGTTGCTGCCGTTAAGTTTTGCTTCAGTTATTATATGGTACCAGATATCGAGCGATATTAAGGAAGATCTTCAATTTGCCAAGGTACGTACAGAACAGGATATGAAAGGAGCCATTGAGCAGTACATTCAGGCGTTAAATGAAACCGCTTACCAAATCTATTCCAATCCCGACCTCATTGAAAGTCTTACTTATAATACAGCCTATTTACCTAATGAGAGCCACACATATGATACGGTACGGGATATCCGGCAATTTTTTTTAAGTGTGTACAACAACTCGAGGGTTAAAGATATTGTTGGGCTGTATCTCATTAATGCGGATGAGGAGCCGGTGGGCAACTTTTTTCCCAGCATGTACCCCCGGATGAGTAATGCGTATATTCAGCAACTCTTGGCGCAATCCAGGCAGGCAGAGGGACAGCCAGTGCTGTTATTCACATATGATAGCCTATATAATGAACCGATTATTCAGTACCTGTACCCGGTAAAGTCCCGCGGAATACCGACAGGGCTGCTGGTTATAGATATGCGTGAAGCTTACTTCCGCGAGCTTGTCGAAGGTTATAACGACTTCTATCAAGGCACTATTATTTTGACCGACTCTGCTGGCAGCATTCGTTATCATACGGATCGTGCAGTTGAAGAGGGAGTGTTCCAGCCGGCAGATCTTCCCGGGCAGCCCTTTATTATAAAGACGAGCCTCGGTACAGGAGACGGGACGTTATATTATACGTTTCATACCGATCCGAGTGTGTCGATTTTTCGCTATGGAATCATCGCGGCGATTGTGTTGTCAGGCATACTTGCGCTTATTTTTTCGTATTCGTTGAGCTACAGCATGACTAAGCCGATTGTGAAGCTGTTTCGAAAAATGGGCCACATCCAGCGTGGAGATTATGCAGCAAGGGTGCATGTAAGCACAAATGATGAAATCGGATTTCTTGGCAGTCAATTTAATAAAATGGCGGAAACGATTCAGCAATTGATCGACCATGAGCTGAAGCTGCAGTTAACGAATCAGGAGAGTCAGATTAAGGCTTTGCAGGCGCAAATTTCGCCGCATTTTTTGTTTAATACGCTGCAGACGATGTCAAACATCGCACAAGTGAACGACGTACCGGATTTGAAGCTGATCTGTCAAAGCTTAAGCAATATGTACCGCTACAATATGAACATTCGCAATGAATGGGTTGAGGTAAAAGAAGAGATCATGCACATCCGCAATTATATGGTCATTATTAATAAACGGTATCCGGAGGGAATCCGGATTCGCTTCCAGATGGACGCGGATATTCGCGGCTATTTTATACCGAAGCTTATTTTACAGCCAATTGTAGAGAACGCGGTCGAGCATGGATTAATTCCGCTGCAGCACGGCAAGAAATTACTCAAAATATCCGCTAGGGTTGACGCAGAGCAGGGAAGGCTGCATATTTATGTACTGGATAACGGAATTGGGCTAAGTAAGGAACAATTACAAAAGGTACAGCAGTCCCTTGACGGGGGAATGGGGCAAGCTGACAAGGGAGACGACTCCATTGGCCTAGTTAATGTCCACACTCGAATTCGGCTCATTTGTGGTGAGAGCTACGGATTGCAGATACGCAGTAAAAGTGGAGAAAACGGCGAAGGTGGTAAAATAAGTAAAAGTGGCATAGAAGGCAAAAGCAGTAAAAACGGTGAAAACGGCGAAAGCAGTGGAAGCAACCAAAGCAGCCAGAGCAGTAAAGGCGGCAGTAACGGCAGTAACGGCGGTAATAGAAGTAACGGCAGTAAAGGCGGCAGTAACGGCAGTAACGGCAGTAACGGCAGTAACGGCAGTAATGGCAGTAATGGCAGTAATGGCAGTAATGGCAGTAAAGACAGTAACGGCAGTAATGGCAGTAATGGCAGTAAAGACAGTAACGGCAGTAAAGACAGTAACGGCAGCAACAGCAGTAAAAGCAGAAACAGCAGTAACAGTAGCACGGGAACGTGTGTTACACTCGTCCTGCCTCTGCATGACAGGGTGAAACCAGTAAATCAGCTGCCATAATGGCCAGTTACATTTTTGGAAGGATGTGATTTTGTGAAGGTGCTCATCATTGATGACGAACATTCTGTACATGAGCAGCTGGAGAAGCTTATTCCCTGGGAGGAACTTGGCTGGCAAATCATAGGTCATGCCTTAAACGGCGAAGAAGCGAAGCAAATGACGATAGAATCCAAGCCCCATCTTATTATTACTGATATTAAAATGCCGCTTGTCGACGGATTGGAATATATGCAGTGGCTGCAAAATTCGGAAAATCCGGCCAAAGTAATTGTGCTCAGCGGTTATGGCGACTTCGAATATATTCGTCCGGCCTTTTTACAAGGAGCTGTCGATTACTTGCTGAAGCCGATTCAACAGGCAGAGCTTCTGAAAGTACTGGGCCAAGTCGTAGGGAAGTTCAATGAGGAATCGAAGGCGATGGAGGAAGAAATTAATGAGAAAGCGGTGCTGCAAACTAGCATCGTGCTATTGCAGGATCAATTGATGACGGAAATCATTGAGGGCACCTTGCAAGAGGAAAACGAAATGATTGTACGGGCAGAGCAAATCTTGCTGCAGCTTCCAGAACGGGGATACTATGTTGCGGTTGTTAGACTTACAGACCTTGATAGGCATGTGAACCTCCGATATGAGCGGGATCGGTCAGCTCTCTACTATGCAGTGCGAAATGTGCTCACGGAGTGTTTGTACGGATGGAACCTGCAGGGGGAAGTTTTTCGCAATTTGCAAAAAACAAATGAATTTCTGGTGCTTGCACAAGCCGGCGCTGAAAGGGAAGTCCAACTCCATGAAATGCTGCGCAGCCTACCTGGCTCCCTGCAGCATGCGGTAAGGGTTAAAATTCAGATTGGTGTCAGTCAACGCAAATCCCGCTTGGAGCATATACGAAATGGCTATTTGGAGGGAGTCCAGACTATAGAGTCGCTCAAGCTTGGAGAATACCGTGCTGCAACCTACAGGCAGAATATAGGGGAGATATCATCCAACCCGGTACCTGCATTACTGGCTTGGAAGGAGCTCGGGGAGATGCTGGAACTGCTCATCAAAACAGGTTCGCTCAGGGACCGGCATGCGCTGCCGGCCAAAATGGAGCAGGCGATGCAGGAGGAAACGCTGCTGGAACTAAGCGGTATAGAGCTGAAGCAAGGAGTCCGATACATATTGAATGCCTTTGATTCCATTGATTCCATGCCTGCAGAAGACAACACGCTGTCTGTACTGCTTGAAACCATGAAATCAAGCGTGAATGAGCTTAGATATGATCTGCTCAGGCAGCAGACCGGAACCCTTATAGAGCACGTACTGCGCCATTATGTATCAGATATCAAAGCCATGAGCGGAAAACAGCTTGTGGACGGGGTTATCCAATATACATTGGACCACTATCGGACAGTAACACTGGATGAAATATCGCAAAAATTTTTTATCAATAAAAATTATTTCTGTTCACTGTTCAAAAAGGAGACGGGAGACAGCTATTTGGAATATTTGACGAGTGTGCGAATGGAGGAGGCGAAGCTCTTGTTAAAGAATAGTGAGCTGAAGGCCTATGAAATTGCCGAACTGGTCGGGTATAGTGATCAACGGTATTTCAGTCAAGTATTTCGCAAGCATACCGGAATGAAGCCGACCGATTATCGTAAAACTGCAGTGGAAAAATCAGACCATTTAGGCCATTACGGGGCACAAGCTTAATATCTTCAACAAAAAACTGAATACTGTCTCATGCCTTTATGCAGGAAGAACCCCTACTATAAATGTAGATCAACAAACTTATCAAGAGAGGGGATCATCTTTCATATGAAAAACAAACTGTCCTTGATTTTTTCGTTTGTACTCGTAATTGGGCTTCTCGCCGGATGTGGAGGAGGCAGAAATGAAACTGCTAACACCAGCACAGACACAGGAAATAGTCCGGCTAAAGAAAATGCGGGTAAAACTGAGGCGGTTACGCTGAATTTTTGGTCGGCGCTTGATCCAAGCTCCGAAGAAGGCCGCACGATCAAGCAGCTGGTGGAGCAATTCGACTCCAGTCGCGAGGACATCAACATTAATTTGCAAGTTATATCCTACGATGTAATGCATGATAAGCTGGTAGCCGCTATTAACGCTGGGGATGCTCCGGATATCAGCTGGGGACTGAGTGAATGGTTTGGTGAATTCAATCAGTTTGATGCGCTAATGGATTTAACAGACTATTTCAATAGCTGGGAGGACAAGGATAAGATATACAGCAACGTTATCGAAGCGTACACCGTAGATGGCAAATTGAAAGCGCTGCCGAACTATCTGGGCATTCGGGCTCTCCTTTATCACGACGATATTTTGAAGGAAGCAGGGTATAATGGACCGCCGGCGACCTGGGACGAGCTGCTTGCGATGGGACCTGTAATTAAAGAAAAGACAGGCAAGGAGGCCTTCGGTATTGCTGGTTCGGGAGTTCGTTCTCCGCAAGAATTAATTATGTATTTGGCGCAAAATGATGTAGTTATTGCAGAAAAAATGAGCGACGGTAAGTATAAAAATACGTGGCAGGACAATCCCGATCAGTTGGCTAGAGCGGCAGAGGTATTCCAATTTTATCAAGATTTGCTCTCGACCAAAACGATCAAGTCCGACGCCAAGACATGGGGCTGGGAAGAAGAAGATCAGAACTTCGCCCTCGGTCAATATGCGATGGTGGTAGACGGTTCATGGATGCAGACGTATGAAGTGGCGCAGCCGGAAGAAATGGCGGATGTGAAAATAGCCGCACCGATGTACAAGTCGACACCAGCCACCTTTATGGAAATAGCACCGTTGTTCATTTATAAAACCGCAAAGGCGGACGCTACCTGGGAGTTTGCTAAGTTTTTGCTGGGGGCAGAGTACCAAAGCGCCGTTAACCTGAATGAGGCTCCTCGTACAGACATTATTAGCGATAGTCCTTGGGGAAGAGACTTTATGGCACTTGCAGAAACAGGCGTTGTGTTCCCAGCGGTTTCGTTAGGCGGGATTACGAATGTGATGCAGGACTCGCTGGCCAAAGTTTTGCTGAAAAATGAGCAGCCTGAAGATGTCGCAGCATGGTTATCCCAAGCGATTAATGACAGTCTGAAAAAAACAGGGGAGCTTAGTGCAGAGTAGGCAAAGCAGGTCGAGCAGGTCGAGCATGTCGAGCATGTCGAGCAGGTAAGGCAGAGGAGTAAATAAACAACAAAAGAAAACAAGCATGGTATGAACGCAGGAGTGAAGGCTATGCTTGTTTTTCTATCTTACAAAACGTGGTGAGAACATGAAAAAAGCAGCAATGAGTTTGCGAGAAAGAAAATTCCGGCGAATTGCGTACATATATGTACTGCCTGCGCTGTTGTTTTTTTTCCTGCTGAACGCATATCCGTTATTGAGCGTATTGTGGGACAGCTTTCAAATTAAAAATTTGCTGAATAAGGCCGTAAGCGGTTTTGCTGGTATGGAAAACTATAAAGAGGTGATTTCCAACGAGTACTTTCTTGGCACGTTGCGCAACACGTTCATTTGGACCGTATTATCTGTGGCAGGGGAATACATTTTGGGTTTGACCTCGGCGGTGGCGTTAAACCAAAACGTGCGGGGCAGAACTTTTTTTCGGGCGCTTGTTATTATTCCATGGATCGTACCAATCGTAGTGGCTGGGTTGACCTGGGATTGGATGTTGTCGCCGGACTACGGCATCATCAATTATTGGCTAACAAGCATGGGATTGATAAAGGAACCGGTATATTGGCTTGGCGAGATGGATACAGCGCTGCTCACAATTGTGTTTGTGAATATTTGGCGCAGCTTTCCGTTTTATACCATTACTTTGCTGGCAGGGCTGCAGTCCGTATCCCGTGATGTGCTTGAGGCGGCTGCCATAGACGGAGCAGGAGTAAGACAGCGTTTCTTCAAAATCGTTATGCCGCAGTTGAAGACTGTCTCCCTGACCATTGTTTTTATTCATATCATTTGGACAGCGATCAATTTCGACTTCATTTGGATCATGACTCAAGGGGGGCCGCTGCATTCCTCGGAGACGCTGCCGATTATGATCTACCGTTATGCGATGCAGGAATACAATTTCGGAAATGCCTCCGCGCTAGCCTCGATGATGCTCGGATTTATGCTTAGCGGATTTATTCTATATTACCTCTACACTGCAAGAAAGAGCCGGGCTTAATCGCCCACAGGATGGAGTGAGAACAGCAATGCTTATGAGCAAAAAGAAGAAAAATTTTCTGCAGGCTGTAACGTATATCGTCTTGATCGGATTTTCATTGTATTGCGTGTTTCCGTTTTTGTGGATGTTTGTGACATCCATTAAACCAATGAAGGAAATTCGCTCCGTTACACCAAGCTTTTGGACCAGTGCGCCTACTTTTATGCATTTTGATAATGTACTGAACAATTCCGCCTTTTTGACCTTTTTTAAAAATAGCATGTTTATCGCAGTCACCTCTACGGTGACCGCGATCGTTATTTCTATCTTTGCTGGGTATGCCTTAAGCCGTTTTTTACGCTTTCGCGGCATTAAATTGTTCAGTGTGGCGATGCTGCTGTCACAAATGATTCCCGGTGTGCTGCTTCTGATCCCACTTTATTTGATTATGAGCAACCTGGGCTTGATTAACACATATCTTTCGCTAATTTTGGCGTATACGACTTTCACGGTTCCGTTGTGCACGTTCATGATGAAGAGTTTCTTTGACGGTGTGCCGTTTGAGATGGAGGAGGCGGCGGAAATAGACGGCTGCTCCAAGCTTGGCATTATATTTCGAATCTTGCTGCCCGTTTCGCTGCCAAGTCTCGTTTCGACATCCTTGTTTGCATTCCTCAACGCGTGGAACGAATTCATGTTTGGCTTCGTCTTCATCAACGATGAGTCGCACCGCACCTTGACCCCGGGAATCAGTCTGTTCAAGGGTCTGTATCAGACCGATTGGGGCAGCCTGATGGCATCTTCTGTCCTAAGTGTGCTGCCGGTCATTTTGCTGTTCATTTTCTTGCAGCGCTTCATCGTGGAAGGAATGACTTCGGGTTCAGTGAAAGGTTGAAAGCTACAAAGCTAGAAGAGCTAAAGAGCTAAAGAGCAAAAGAGCTAAAAAGGCTAAAAGGATATAACAGGATTAAAAGGAGGTCAGCGATACGGGCTTTTCAATAAAGCCGTATTCGTTAATGCAGGCGGACTCAGACTATTGGATTTCAGTTTTGTTTCGCTTTAGATCAGGGGGTTCCGGTAGATTGTGTATGATAATTCGAATATAATCCCTGGATTCTGCCGCAACGCGAGAATTGTGTATGATAATTCGAATACAATCCATGGATTCGGCCGTAACGCGAGAATTGTGTATGATAATTCGAATACAATGCCTGAATCCTGCCGCAACGCGAGAATTGTGTATGATAATTCGAATACAATGCCTGAATCCTGCTACAACTCGAGTGTTGTGTATGATAATTCGAATACAATCCCTGGATTCTGCCGCAACACGAGAATTGTGTATGATAATTCGAATACATTCCCTGGATTCTGCCGCAACGCGAGAATTGTGTATGATAATTCAAATATAATCCCTGGATTCGGCCGCAACGCGAGAATTGTGTATGATAATTCGAATATAATCCCTGAATCCTGCCGCAACGCGAGTGTTGTGTATGATAATTCGAATACAATGCCTGAATCCTGCCGCAACGTGAGTGTTGTGTATGATAATTCGAATACATTCCCTGGATTCTGCCGCAACGCGAGAATTGTGTATGATAATTCGAATACAATCCTGGATTCGGCCGCAACGCGAGAATTGTGTATGATAATTCGAATACAATCCCTGGATTCGGCCGCAACGCGAGTGTTGTGTATGATAATTCGAATACATTCCCTGAATCCTGCCGCAACACGAGAATTGTGTATGATATTTCAAATACAATCTCTTGATCCAGACGTTACACGAATACTCATTGTACGGCATTACATCCCCCTACGCCTACGCCCACCCCATGCCGGACTGGGCGGCTTCAAAGCAGCAACTGTTTAGCAGCTACTTCCCGATCGGATGAACGAAATCGTCACAGCGAGCGCAAGAGCAGATCATAAGTGGTCGGCATGCTCATATCGTCAATTCTAGCAATGTATCCGAGCACTGCCCAGTTATATTAAGGTATATTTGTTTATTTACTTATTCGTAGATTTCCAAGCTGCGAAAGTTGAGTGAACAAATTTTAATCTAGTGTTAATTTATCGAGGGGAATTGAGAGTGAGCGTGCTCCGATAATTGATGCAAATACAACTAGCCTTCCCATCGGGAAGGCTAGTTGTTAGATAGATTGAGAAGGCTAGTTGTACATTATTAGCAAAGTCCATGCTACATATTGGCCAAACAAATGCTAAGTTACTTGAGTGTAGTTCATTTTACATATGCTAAGTTAATTTGAGTGTAGCTCATTTTACATAAAAATGAGACTGAAAGCCGAGAAAGCCAACGGCCAGCAAATTACTTATACTCAAACCAGTCGAAGGCCGCAGCAGCTAGGCTGCGTGCACCATTGCCCGTCGCGTACATTCCGATATATACCCCGGTGAAGCCGCCAGCCACTTCGGTGGACAAATAGCGGGACTCTCCCGTCCCTAACAGCACTTTATTTCCGTCAGGGAAAGTACAATAGAAGGAATACTGCTTAGGCGCAGCTTCAATTGTTAGCACGAGCTGCCCTTCTCCGCAGCGGACTTCAGCATCGACGACGATCAAGGAGCCTACTCTTTTGCGCAAGAAAACCGCCTTGTCCCCCGTCTTGTCGCCTGCCTTAAGGGTTACTCCGATTTCATAATGATGAAGCTCATCCATAAATACGGTCAAACCCGCTTCCTCTCCATCCGCCAAAGGTTCAAAGTCCAGGCAGGCCGAGGCGCTGCAATTGAACTTATCCTGCCGGCGGCCCACGAAAGTAGGGGAGCTGACATCGTTCATGCTCGCCGCTTCGCCATGTAATACCAGCCATCCCGGACGCTCGGACAGGGACCACTGTTCGGGACGGATATTGCGAATGAAATTCCAGGGCATGCCCAGCAGTGGGAGGTCAAAGTCATCCCTTTCGGGCGGTACCTCCCATGGACAAAGCGGCAAAGTGTCCGTTTCGATCTGCAAATCTACAACGCCGGAGTCGCCGATGATCGGCCAGCCATCGTCTGTCCATTGCACAGGGGCAAGATATGTCTCTCTGCCCAAATGATGCTGATAGGGGTAGTCTACTGGGCGAATGCCTAGAAATACCGCCCACCAGCTGCCATCATGAGCTTCAATCAAATCGGCATGGCCTGTGGCATGAACGGGATGATTCAGACTGCGGTGGCTGAGAATCGGATTGTGCGGACATGACTCAAAAGGTCCATAAGGGTTGTCCGATCTGGAAATCGTTACCATATGGCCATATTCCGTGCCGCCTTCCGCACACAGTAAATAGTAAGTGTCTTTGATGCGGTAAAGATGCGGCGCTTCAGGGAATTTGCCGCCTGTTCCCATCCAGATCAGCTTGCTCTCCGTAAGCTTTTTACCCGTATCAATATCAATCTCACACTGGTAGATGCCATTGCTTTGCAGTGCGCCGGTGCTTGTGAAATACACTTTCCCGTCATCATCAAAATAAAGCGAAGGATCAATGCCAGCCTGGTCCACGTAGATAGGATCGGACCAAGGGCCTGCCGGGTCTTCCGTCCAGACATAGAAATGGCCGCCATGATCGACATTCGTCGTTGTCATATAGAAACGGTTGTTGTGATAACGCAGCGTTGGCGCATAGATTCCGCCCGATATGGGGGAGTTGTGCAAGGGAAGCTGACGGTCGGTCGTTAAGCAGTGTCCGATTTGCCGCCAATGAATCAAGTCTTTGCTATAAAAAATCGGAACGCCGGGAAAGTAGGCAAAGGTGCTCGTCACCAAATAATAATCCTCGCCTACCCGGCATACGCTTGGATCCGGGTAAAAGCCTGGTATAACTGGGTTTTCGTAGTTCATTCGGAAATCCTCCTTTACATAAAGGCCAAGATCGTCACTTATGGGACGAGCTCGTTTTTTATGGGTCAAGATCATCACTTATCGGATGAGTTCGTGTTTATAGGCCAAGAACATCACCTATCGGATGAGCTCGTGTTTATAGGCCAAGTCGTCACTTATGGGACGAGCTCGTCTTTTATAGGTTAAGATCATCACTTATAGATTAAGTCCTCTTCCCGTGAGTCAAGATCGTCTCTAGTGGATTAAGCTCATCTCTTATAGATCAAGATCGATCGTCCCTAATTAGTTAAGTTTCACATCTTATAGGTCAAGATCATCACTTATAGTCAAGCTGACTTTTCATAGGACAGGCATGTCCTTAGCCCTTGACGGCACCGGCAGTCAGGCTTTTCTCCACCTGAGTGTTCAGGAGGACGTAAATCAGAATGGTTGGCAGCGTGGCGATAAACAACCCCGCGCCGATTGGCCCCCAGGCTGTGGAGTACTGCCCGACCATGGACATGATCCCAACGGTGAGCGTTTTGATCTCTTCTTTGTTAATGAACGTGATGGCAAACATCAGTTCATTCCAGCTGCTCAAATAAGTGAAAATGGCCACAGTGGCGATAGCTGGCTGAACGAGCGGCAGCATGATTTTCAGAAACGTGCGGTAAATGCCGCTGCCGTCGATAAAGGCGGATTCCTCCAGATCCTTCGGTACTGTGTCGAAGAAGTTGGCCAGAACGAATATAGCCAACGACAGGCCGAATGCGGTATACGGCAAAATAAGCGCCAAGTGCGTGTTAAGCAAGCTCAAATTTTTTAAGATCAGAAACACAGGCAGCAAAGAGGCATGAATAGGAATCATAAGTCCCAGCAAAAAGATCGTCAGCATCAGCTTGCTCAGCTTCCATCTCATGCGTGAAATCGCATAGGAGGCCATGGCGGCAAAAATGGAAGTCAGGGCTATCGTGACAAACGTGACGACGATACTGTTGAATAAATACAAGCCGAGCTTGCCGTTGGCAAACACTTGCGAATAGTTCTCCCAGCGCCACACCTTCGGCAGGCCGATAATGTTCCCGCTGAAAATTTCCGAGTTGTCTTTTAATGAAAACAACAGCAGCCACACAATCGGAAACAGCTGCACTGCAGCGACAGCGATCAATCCTAACTGTGTGAGCGATTTTTTATATACAGAGCCCGGAGTCGATCTCATAGGTTAACCCCTCCGCATTCAATACGTAATTTGTTCAGTCTTGAACATTTTTTGGATGATGACAGTAAACAGCAGGCATTCCAGAATGATCATGATCGCCATGGCGCTGCCATATCCATACAGATATTGATTAAAGATATTGTTGAACATCCATGTGCTCGGCACCTCACTGGCGTGTACAGGACCGCCGTTCGTCAGAACATAAATGAAGTCGAAGGTCTTTAAGGAGCCGATAACGGCAAAGATGACTGACACCTGCAGCATCGGTTTAATTAAAGGAATGGTGATGTGCAGTGCGGACTTCAAGCCCGTGGCCCCGTCAATCCGCGCAGCTTCATAAATGTCGTCGGGAATCGATTTCGCGGAAGCGAACATCAGCAGCATGTGATAGCCGATATATTGCCAGACGATCGGGACAAAGGCGGCGCCCAGCGCCGTGGACTCGCTGCCAAGCCACTCTCTTTTCCAAGCATCCAGTCCCAGGGAGCCAAGCACATCGTTCAATAGACCGAAGCTGGGATGATAAATTTTCATCCATAGCTGCCCGATGACTACCGTAGACATGACAACGGGAATAAAATATACCGTACGGTAAAAACGGCTGCCCTTCACTTTACTGGCCAAAACGAGAGCCAGAATGAGCGATATAGGGAGCTGTATGAATACGGACAATACCGCTAGCAATATGGAGTTCCATAGCGATTTGATAAAGATAGGATCCCCCGTAAACAGCTTGATATAGTTTTGGATTCCGATAAACGTCCCTTGGGATATCCCATTCCAGTCCAGCAGACTATAGTAGGTGGAGATCAGGATGGGCAGTAATACGATGAGGCAGTACACGATAAAAGCAGGCAGCACAAATATCATAATCGCCTTTTTGTCCCGCATGACACGATCCATATTTTACACAACCTTTCGCTTGACTACATAAAAGAAGAGGAGCGCTTAAGCTCCCCTTCACAGAACAGCGCTATTATTCATTAATCGCCTGCATCTCTTTGGCAAATTGCTCTGGTGTAATATTGTTTGTCAGCAGCTGCGCTACCAGGTTTTTATGCTTCTCGGCATCTTGTCCTTCCAGATAAATGTCCCAAGGAGGCACAATGCCAGTGGCGCTTTCGGTCTGTTTTACCAAGTCAGCAAGCAAAGGATTAATTTTCGACTCGTCTACTTCTGTCGTTTTCCAAGTCGGCAAGCCTGCTCCAACCTGATAGCCTTCATTCGATAAATTTTCCGTCAAGTATTTCAAGACTTGAACCGCTTCGTCCTTGTGCGGGGTGTTCGAGCTGACCATGAACGTATCATTCACGCCGCCCAGCCATTCATCTCCGCTGCTGGTTGTTCCGCTGACAAGCGGGAAGTTCATCGCTTTAACCTTGCCTTTAATGGCAGAGGAATCACTTTCCAGCGCAGTAGCTACCCAGCTTCCGTTGTAGTACATCGGAATTTGTCCTGAGGCAAACACAGCCTCGGATTCATCCCGTGACAGCCCCATAAATCCATCGGCGAATGCGTCTGCATTTGCCAGTTCCTGCAGCTTTCGAGCCGCTTCCACAAATACCGGGTCTTCAAAGGACGTTCCGCCCTTGAGGGCATCCAGATTCAAATCCGCGCCGCCTTCACGCAGGGCTAGGACATCATAGTAGAACATGCTTGGCCAGAGGTCTTTTCCGCCGACAGCGATCGGATTGATGCCTTTTTCTCTAAAGGCCTTTACCGCAGTCAACAGCTCTTCGTAATTTGCAGGCACAGCAATTCCATTCGCATCGAACAGCTCTTCATTGACGAAGAACGTTCCTACATACAAAGTGAATGGCAGACCGTAAATGTTATCATCATACGTGAAGTTTTCCAGAGAGCCGGCGAGTACCCGATCTTTGGTTCCATCGTTTAAATATTCGTTTAGAGGCAGCAGTGTTCCGCTCTCAGCAAACGGCTTGGAAAAGCCCGCTCCCCATGTGAAAAAGATATCCGGCAGCTCATTGGCTGCTGCTGCGGTTTTAATTTTTGTCTTATAAGATTCTCCCGCAGTCGCTTCCACTTTAAGTTGAATCGTTGGATTGTTCGCATTCCAATCCGCTACAATTTTGTCAATCGGCGCTTTGAAAGTATCCCCGTCTGAAGCCCATGTCGTCCAGATCGTTAAATTTTTGACAGCGGCTTCATTTGAGCCCTCACTGGCTTTGTTTGCGCTTCCGCAAGCGGCAAGCGTGAACGTCAGCAATACGGCAGCGGCTATTAAGCCTAAGCGTTTCATTGATGATTCCCCCTGAATTCATATTCGTCATGACACAATCATCTTCTCATGGATGCCGATTCCGGAGAATTTAATAATTTTACCTTATTGGTTAAATTTTTTACGGTATAAATTAACGGGCTCGCCCGTATATTTTTTAAACATGATTCCGAAATAGTGGGGATTTTTAATGCCGATTTCTTCCGCCACTTCGTACACTTTCAATTGCGTATGAGATAATAAATATTTTGCCCGCTCCATGCGCAGCCTCGTTAAATATTCGACAAAGGAGTAGCCGCTCTCTGCTTTGAACGTTCGGCTCAAATAGCTCGGATTTAAATAAAAATGGGCAGCAACTCCCGATAAGGACAGCTCTTCATCTTGAAAATGGTCCTCTAAATGTTGCATGACGCTCTGGATGGTATCGCTGAGCTTGCGCTCATCTACACCGGCAGTCTGGCCCTTTTGGGCGGCGATTTCGGTTAAGTAGTCCGTAAACTCCGTGAACCGGGACAGCTTTGATATTTCTGAACGATTATGAACGGCTTCGGCATCGCCGGAGATGACCATTTCAAGCTGTAGTGCCCGCAAACGCATCGCCTGCAGGGCGTCAGCATAGTCCAAATTAACTTCCAGCAGTGCAGCTTGGATGAGCTCCCGAACTCTGGGCAGCAATTTAGCGTATAGGGCAAATTGCAGGTTATCGAGACTATACGTCAGCTTTGGAGGCTGCGGCAGCCATTCCCGCCTGCTCGCATAATCGATACATTCACCCGGCCCGGTAATGATTTTATATTGCAGTGCAATCAAGGCTTCCCTGTAGGAATGCTCAGCTTCACTAAGCTTCTCTTTTCTCGTACCCCGGCCAACGCTGATAGCAGAAGCGAAGGGAAGCTGCTCCGTAATTTTCCAGGCAGAGTTGCCGCTGATAAAAACATGACGCCGGTCAAAATCGACGGCAAAATATACCGCCATCTCATTTCGGACCGCCGCCCGGCAGTTTTCCAAAAATGCGTGCTCATCCGTTCCGGCTTCCATCTCGGCGACAATCACCTCGATGCCGTCGTGCTGAGGGAACAACGCTGCTTCAATTTGCCTGTACTCATTGGCGGTAAATTGACCGCGGATTAGCTGGAGCAGCCGCTCTTCGGTCACCCGCTCGCTTATCGTAAGATTTTCCTTCCGCTGGCTTTCGATTTTTTGCCGCAGATTTTGAAATAAAACCGTTAGTTTCTCGTCATTGATCGGCTTGAGAATATAATGATCCACTCCTAGCTCGATCGCGCTTCTTGCGTATTCAAATTCACTATACCCGGATAAGATAACAATTTTAATGTGGGGATAGGACTCTTTAATGATCGCGGACAGTTCCAATCCATCGCGGCTCGGCATGCATATGTCTGTAATAACAACCTCCGGCTCATGCGTTTCGATCAAATGTAAAGCATCCTCTACGTTTTCTGCCTCGCCGGCAATCCGGTAGCCGAGCTTCCCCCAGTCGATACAGTATTTGAGTAAATCTCTGACCAAATACTCATCGTCAACAATTAGGATGTTAATCATCGATGCTGTCATTTTTGTCTCTCCCTGTGAGTGGAATCAATATCGTAATTAGCGTGCCTTGCCCCGGTGTGCTGTCGACAGTAACAATGTTGTCCGCATCGTAAAATAAGCTTAATCGTTCAATGGTACTGCTTAATCCAAAACCTGCTCTTTCGTCATTCTGCGCTCTCGAGGCAGACCGATGAGCTGCCTTTTCAGCCAGATCCATGCCTATGCCGTTATCTTCAACGGTGAGCCGCAAGCGGTCTCCGGCCTTCTTGGCCGTAATCGTAATCTGGCCTGCTTTCCCTTTGGGTTTAATTCCATGATACAAGGCGTTCTCTACGAGCGGCTGCAGCACCAGCTTCAGGATGGGGAGGCCGATGAAACGCTCATCTATATCAATTTCTAAATGGACTAGGTCGCGGTAGCGGATATTTTGAATTTTGATATAGCTTTTGACAATTTCGATTTCCTTGCCTAAAGTAATGATTTCATTCCCGCTGTTGAGGCTGTGGCAGTAGTAGGTCCCCAGCGATTTGACCATATCGTAAACAAGCTCCGTTCTGCCTGCGAAGGAGAGGGAGCTGATGGCATCAAAAGCGTTATAGAGAAAATGCGGCTTAATTTGCGCCTGAATTACATTTAACTCGGCGTTCCGTAATCTTTTCTGCTTATCGATGATCTGGTTAATCAGAGCTTGAATCTCTTTGATCATGACATTATACCCGTCCCGCAGGGCAGTCATTTCATAGCTTGTCGCTTTAAATTTCAATTCGGTGAAATGCCCGTTATGCACCTTCCGCATAGAGCTTACAAGCTCTCCGATCGGAACGGTGACAAATCTGGAGATGACCAGGGAACCGATGAAAAGCAAGGCGCCGTTAAACAACAGTAAACCGACCGTCGTTAACTGGAACAGCTTGTTTTCCTTGGAGACATCCGAGAAAGGAACCGCTGATACAATAGACCAGCCGAAGGCTTGAATCGGAGTGTAGGATACCAAGTAGTTCATGTCGCTGTATTTTTCGATCACATATCCTTCTTTGGCAGGCAATTGTGTTTCGGGGAAATGATGGGGCTTTAAATGCCCGCCTGAAATCGATATTTGCTGCCGGGAATCATTGACGAGTTCAATATAGCTTTGCGTAGGAGCGCCCATCCGTTCGAAGGATGGCAAAATATCTGCAGAGTCGACATTAATGACGACCAGGCCGATAGGCTTCAAAGTATCCGTATCATTAATAACCCGGATGAGCGAGACCATATTTCCAGCGTCCGGCTTCAGCAGCCCGCCGGCATTCAGCTCGGTAAAAGGGGTCCCCCGCAGCGCCAGCGCCCGGTCCAGAAAACCGTTTTTCTTCAAATCGCTGAAGACCAGATTTTTCACCCCGGTCTTGTCCCCCGTATATCGGTTGCCATTCAGATCGTACACGTAAATCGAGTTCAGGAGCGGAGCGCTGTCCAGAAACTCCAGCAAATACAAATCCGTCCGGCGGATGTCTGCCAAAGTAACGTTATCCGGATAACGCAAGTTGCTTTGCACCGTCTCGTTGGCCAGCAGCATCTTGGAGTAATTGTTCACCGTATCCAAAGTCAGCAGCACATTTTCCCGTACCAGATTAATCGATTGATGGTTGACCTGGACCACTTTGTCAATAAGTATGCGGGAATTGATTTCTTTGTAAGCAACCCCTGTAATCGTTACTGTAATGACCAGCAGCAGGAAGTAATAGAGTAACATTTTGTTTCTAAGCTTGATCATGTTTGCCCCCATATGAAGTAATCAACTTTTGAAGTAGAAGTAACGATTCAGGCCGACCGGCATATCCGTGAACAGGCGCAAAACCGTTTATACTATTAGACTATGTAACAATTAAAGCGTCAATATTGAGAGGTGGCCTTCAAAAAAACAAAAGCAGCCCGCCTCGCAATGGAGAACAGCCCGCATTCATCATGAATTATAAAGTTATTATCTATATTTTCGTTTTGGCTTCCGCCAGCTTTCGTAAATGTTCGTACAGCCTCTTATAGTGCACTATTGACCGGTCATCCTTGATTTCTTCTGATTTGTTCATCCATTGGGAGAGGTAGTGAAAAGCAATGTCATACTCGCCCTTAGATAAATAATAATCAGTCAACTCGCAGAGCAGGCCGACGACCTGATTGTCGGTATAATGTTGGCTGTACAGATCATTGCCTTCCTGTTCCAGCAAGCCGGATATTTCTGCTTTGAATTTATCCAGGAGATGATCCACATTAATATTGTGACGGTTGGCAGCTATCATGATGTTGCATAAGCCGGTAGGAAGCTCCTTTTCTCTCGAAGCAATGAAATTCACATATTCGGGCAGCATTTCTAAATCGCCAGCCATGAGCCGGGTCAAATATATGTTGGCTTGCGTCCACTCCTCAAACAAGCTTTTCCAGTAAAGAGCTTCCTCGTCGGTTTCTCTTACCCATGACAAGTCGGCGGCGCGATAAGCTATTTGCAGGGCGGCCTCATACTCTTCCTGCTCATAATGAACGCTTCCTATTTGCAAGTTGCTAAAGGCGACATAAAAGAATAACGGCCGGGCGGTCTTCTTACGAAATTTTTGCTTTTCTCTCTTCGGAGAGTGCGCTAAGGAGTACTGAATTTTTGCCAATTCATTTAATTTCTTAGAGATGTCATATACTTTATCCCATCGGCGCAGCGACCGATAAGCATTTAACAATTCCTTCAAGGCATCTAGTTGATCCAATTCATCTAGGCGCTCGATATAGGGCTCGAAATGTAAAGCTGCTTGATAGTTTTTTTCCTGATCGGTTCCCAATCGGATTAAAAACAATCGATATTGGCAGAAGGCAAGCCGTTCTGAATGCTGATGCTTCTCGCTGTTTGCCACACTCTCAAATATTAAGGCTGCCGCTGCACGTTTGTTCTTGTGAAAGAGCTCTTCGGCAGCGTCGAACAACAGGGGCGCATACATGAGATCCTCCATTAACAGATTGATTACCCTCGTCACATACTCCAGCTTATCCAGCTCCGCACAGCGGTACAAGAAGGGGCGGAATCTGCGCCAGTGAGGGAGCGATTGACTTAAATATTCCTGGATGTACTGCTCGTAGAAGTAGCCTTCCGGAAGCCGCATGATGGAAGTAAGCCGATCCAACTGATCAACCGTTAGTACTTTATTTTTGTTGAGGATCGCGCTCAGTGTGCCTGCGTTCACCTCTGTTAACCTAGCCAAAGTAGTTAAATTGATATGATTTTGCTTCATGAAAAGATCCAGTTGTTTGAGAATGGGGGTGGGACTATGCATAAAGATTCATCCTTCGTAATAATTTAATTCTCTATAGCTAGATATTAAGCATTAATTCTCAAAAAAGTAATTTCAATAATATGGCATCAATGTTAGAAAATATTATATTGAGATAGAATTATGGGGCAATTAGAGGTTAGGGAAGTAAGGTAAATAATAGAGAGGGTTAATAATATAGGGCGTTATAGAACAAAGCCCAAATAAACCCCCGCATAGAGTACTCTTAACGGAGGCTTGCTTAGTATGGATCAAAGTTTTAGGAAGTATTATTTAGTTCTAGCCTCCATGCTGTGTAAAAGTAGTGAAAACCCTAGTATTTAGTGGGAGTTGAATAGGAACGGCCAGTGCAAATACAAAGCTAGTTGCCAAAAAAAGTAACAAGATTCTTTTCTTCATTTGTGTATACTCCTTTTACTAAAGTTTTATAACTTATTAGGGTTGCTGAAGATGCGAAATCTCTATATTGTTCAAACAGACCCATGCATTTAATAATACACCTTTTATTATTTATAATAGAGGACTTTTCAAGGCTTTCTAACAAAAATATAAATCCAGTAGTGTAATTATCTTTTTTCAAATAGTAGTAAGCAATATTATGCAATAATAAAGAAAATAGGTTTGCACTAAACTGTCTCTTATAGATGCCAAAAGTCACTTCCTCATTAACATAAGTTGAAATTTCTGGCTCGAATTGCTTAAGAATATCATCTACATTGAAATGATACCGGTTAGCTGCTTCCATAATATTAGATAGAGCTGAAATAAATTCATTTTTTTCTTTTTCGATATATGCAACGTATTCTGGAAGTATGCTGGCATCTCCAGATAATAATTTGTTTACATAAGTGTTGGCCTGCGCCCATTCCAGGAAAACTTTTTTCCAATGCATAGTGTCAACATCATCTTCCTTAACCCAGCTTAAATCGGCATAGGCATAGGTAAATTGCAATGCCTGTTCGTAGTCTCCTTGCGAGTCACAAACATCGGCATGGAATAAGTGGGACAAGGCGATGTAGGTGAACAATGGTCTGCTTGGTTTAGGAGATTTTTCATTCTTTTTAGGCTGAACTGTGAAGTATAGGGTTTTGGCCAAATGTTCCAGTCTATTTGCTATCATTTCAACTTTATTCCATTGGTTCAAAGAGCGGTATATGTTTCCTAAGTCCTTTAATGCATCCAACTGGTCCAGTTCATCTAACCGTTCTACATAAGGCTCGAATTGAATAGCTGCTTGATAGTTTTTCTCCTGATCGGTTCCCAAGCGAATTAAAAATAATCGGTAATGGCAGAAGGCGAGCCGTTCTGAATGCTGCTGCTTCTCGCTGTTTGCTACATTCTCAAATAATAAAGCCGCGGCCGCACGTTGATCTTTTTGAAAGAGGTCTTCAGCAACTTCAAATAAAAGGGGAGAATACATCAGATTCTCCATTAACAGGCTAGTAGCCTGTTTAATACATTCCAGCTTGTCTAAATCAGCACAACGATATAAGAAGGGTCTGAATCTCCGCCAATTGGGGATGGATTGACTTAAATACTCCTGGACATACCGCTCGTAAAAATAACCCTCTGGGAGATCCATAACCGAGGAAAGCCGATCCAAATGGTCTACTGTTAACATTTTATTCCCGTTGAGGATAGCGCTTAGTGTGCCTACATTAACCTGGGCCCTCTTTGCCAGGGTGCTTAAATTAATGTTCTCATGTTTCATAAACTCGTCTAGTTGTAAGAGAATTGGTGCTGTATGATTCATAAAATCATCCTTTAAATATTTCATGGAATGCACTTAAATATTAGTTACTAAATGAGTTTAAGAGAATTATATGGGGATAGCATGTTAACGACACCATTAATTGCTAACTTATTACAAATATAAACAATATTTGATGGGTGGTCAATTCTTTTATCATGATGTTGCAAATAATGAATTTTTATTAGTTTTATTTTTGTAGTGCAGACAAAGTAAGTATGAAGTATGGATTAGTAAATAATACTCTGCTTTAAACGATTGAAGAGATCATTAGGATAAAATTAAGGCATATTTCATGAAGAGCATATTTATAAGAGGTTAGTTGGAATTAAATTGGAAATAACTGGGCGTTCGGACCGAAAACCAAGTGTTGTTGGAGCTTACATCATATTGAATGAGACATAATAACTCTTAACTAGAATAAGAGAAATCGGCATGTGAGGAGGTAATTGCCTTGGATAACTTCTTTAGCTCTCAATCGAAAAGACAGCAGCTAAGAGAGAAGGAGTATTTGCGTGCTTTAGAGAAGTTGCAGGAGGTTATGATACCAGGCAGGGTGCCCAAAGAGTTTGAATTGGAGGTCGTGATCCAGCGGTTTAAGTTTACCTATGAGTTGGCATGGAAAGTACTGCAGGGAAGGCTGAAGGACTCGGGTGTAATTAACGTAGGAACCCCTAAGGACGCTTTTCGAGAAGCATTTTCCGCGGGGTGGATAGAGGGGGTAGAGGACTGGTGTGCTCTCATAAAAGACAGGAATTTTACCAGTCACGTATATCATGAGGAAATGGCTCGAAGTATCGTTAAAGCTGTGAAAGATAAACATTTCAATACTTTAAAAAGCTTGGGTGAACATTTATGTCAGTAGGCGGTATAAGTCCGGCAACGTTTGAGAGGATCATTTTTACTGTCAAGAAATATCCGGGCATTAGGAAGCTTTTTTTGTTTGGATCGAGAGCGAGAGGGGACTACAGCTATAATTCAGATATAGACCTGGCTTATGAGGCCGATTCTGACGTCCCTTCGATATTTTTTGTAGAGTTAGACGAAGCTGTAGGGATTTATTCTTTTAATTTAGTTAATTTAGCAGAATGTTCGAAGCACTTCAGAGAGGAGATTAGCAGTGATCTCCAGATGATCTACAACAAAGAAAAGGAAGACACACCGAAAAATTGACTAAGTATTGTTGCGGGTTGCTCAGCAGCCTTGTTTGTCATGAGCTCTGGAATTGTCAATTGTAAGGCTTCTTTTAGGCAGAGAAGTTTTATTTAGCGGAGATGGGCAACCCGTGTTTATACACAGGCGGGATTGGCCTAATATCACTATCCTTGTCCCTCCCCTGGACGAAAGCCCTCTTGTTCACCTATACATACGATGCTGTCTTCCCTATACTTGCTTTAAACTACAGATGATTGGAAGGGATTTAAGCTAGAGTCTGCAGGAAATGTCTGATAAAATAAATAAGTTATCAACGCTTCATTTCAAATTTTATGGAAATCATTTTACGAGGGGCAGTAGGCCGCTCGGGGAGGAATATATGAGCAGCACAACATTGACGCGGCAAGACGTGGAGCTCTTGGCGCCGGCGGGCGATTGGGATTGTATGCGAGCCGCGGTGGCGAATGGGGCGGATGCGGTTTTTTTTGGAGTCGAAAAATTCAATGCCAGAGCCCGGGCCAACAATTTTCGCATGGACGAGCTGCCGGAAATTATGGCTTTTTTGCACAGCTATGGGGTTAAGGGGTTTCTGACCTTCAATATTCTCGTGTTCGAGGATGAACTGCGGGATGCGGCGGAGCTGATCGAGGCCTGCATTGATGCGGGCGTGGATGCGGTGATCGTGCAGGATTTGGGACTAGTCAAAATGATTCGCGAAATGTCGCCGGACTTTCCAATTCACGGTTCGACCCAGATGACGATTACTTCGCCGGAGGCGGTCGAGTTCACAAAGCCATGGAACATGGAGCGTGTCGTACTGGGACGAGAGAACAATTTGAAGCAGATCCAGAAAATCGGGGAGCAGGCGAAGCTGCCGATGGAGGTTTTTGTGCACGGGGCGCTTTGCGTTTCGTATTCGGGTCAGTGCCTTACCTCGGAGATGTGGGGCGGACGCTCCGCAAACCGGGGGGAATGCGCCCAGGCCTGCCGTCTCCCGTATGACCTGATCGTGGACGGGGAGCAGAAGCCGATGGGGGATGTGGCGTACTTGCTGTCTCCGAAGGACCTGGCGGCGATTGATTTAATGCCGGAGCTGATCGAGGCGGGTGTGACGTCTTTTAAAATCGAAGGCCGCTTGAAAAGCCCGGAATATGTCGCTAACGTCGTGAGCAAATACCGCAAGGCGATTGACCGTTATTTTGACGGGGAAGATGCCCGGCCGTCGAGGGAAGAGGTCCGTGAACTGCAGCAGAGCTTCTCGCGCGGTTTTACGCACGGCTTCCTGGAAGGCACGAACAACAAGAAGCTCGTGGAAGGCACTTTTCCGAAGAGCCGGGGCGTGTATTTGGGCCGGGTGGAGCAGGTGCTGCGCGATGGCGTAGTCTGCCGCCTGGAGGCTCCTGTAAAGCGCGGAGACGGGATTGTCTTCGATGCCGGGGATCCGACGAGAAAAGAAGAAGGCGGCCGCGTCTACGATTTGCGCCGCAAAGGCGTGAAGCTGGAAGGCGAAGCGGACGAGAAGTGGATCGTCGATATCGTTCCGGGGCGCAGTGATGTCGATCTGCGGAAGGTTCACGTCGGCGACCGGATTTGGAAGACGAGCGATCCGGCACTGGATAAGAGACTGCGCCAGACGTTCGAGACGGACAAGCCGTACCGGGTGTTTCCGGTACATGTCCGCGTCACGGGGCAGGCAGGTGAGCCGCTCGTGACTTTCTGGACGGATGTACAGAAGGGAACGACGGTGCGCGTCGACTCCGAGCTGCTGCTCGAGACGGCGCAAAAGCGGCCGATGGACGACGCCCTGCTCGAAGAGCAGTTCGGCCGTCTCGGCGGCACGCTGTTTCAGCTCGAGCAGCTGGACGCATCGCTGGATGGCGATGTGATCCTGCCGATGCGAGAGCTGAACAGCATCCGCCGGCGCGCAGTGGAACTGCTAGCCGGCGAACGGCCCAAGCCGCCCGTTTATGTGAAACGGGCGGACGCCGCCACCGCCGCTGCAGCTGTGCTGGGCGCGGCGGGAGGCGCTGGTGCACCGCGCGCAGCGGGTGCGCCTGGAGGCGGCGGCGCGGGCTTGGCCGCGCGCCGCTCTGTGCGCGGTGAAGCGGAGCTCACCGCGCTGTGCCGCAGCCTGCCGCAGGTGCAGGCTGCGCTGGAGGCCGGCGTAGGCACGGTCTACGCCGATTTTGAATTCATCAAGCAGTTCCCGGCAGCGGTGGAAGCCGTTCGGGCCGCCGGCAAGCGCATCGCGCTGGCGACGCCGCGCATTCATATGCCGGGCGAGAACGGCTACCATAACAACATCCTGCGTCTG
Source organism: Paenibacillus fonticola DSM 21315 (assembly GCF_000381905.1). Classification (GTDB taxonomy): domain Bacteria; phylum Bacillota; class Bacilli; order Paenibacillales; family Paenibacillaceae; genus Fontibacillus; species Fontibacillus fonticola. The sequence goes on from NZ_KB907246.1 coordinate 242,464, forward strand.
CAGCCGGACGCGGTGCTGGTGCGCAACACCGGGGCGCTGTACTATTACCTGCGCCATCGGCAGGAGAATCCAGACGCGAAGCATCCGCAGTTGATCGGCGATTTCTCGCTGAACATTGCGAACCACAAGACCGTGGAGCTGTTCTTGGAGGCTGGCTGCGATATCGTTACGCCGTCCTATGATCTCAACATTCAGCAGATGGTAGATTTGCTAGGCAACAGCCAGGGCATGGCGGCGGACATGGAAATTGTCATTCACCAGCACCTGCCAATGTTCCATACGGAGCACTGCGTCTACTGCACCTTCCTGAGCGAAGGTACGGACTATACGAACTGCGGCCGTCCGTGCGAAGAGCACAGAGCGTCGCTGCAGGATCGGATCGGTATGTCCCATCCGGTGCGCGTCGATGAAGGCTGCCGCAACACGGTATACAATGCGATTGAGCAGTCTGGAGCGGAATACTTGCGGAACTTCCTCGATCTCGGCGTGCGAAGCTACCGCGTCGAATTCCTGGAAGAAACGCCGGAGAAGGTCCAAGAGGTCATTCGCCTCTACACCCAAGCACTGCGCGGTGAAATTAGCGGCACGCAAGTCTGGAAGACGCTAAAAGCAACGAACCAGCTCGGCGTAACGCGCGGACAACTGGTGAAGTAATTTTACCCCCTCCGAACGTCATGATTGACGGAAGGAGGGGGTTCATTTTTTTTACAAAGGTATGTTGAGCTCGAAGGAGGTAAGTTTGATTACTTCTTAACCTTACGATCAGCTGATAGAAAATATAAATGCTAAGCAGAATAAAAGATAAAAATGTGATTACTGCTAAACTCAATCCACAAGCGAAGCGATTATTTTACCCGCAAATATTGTCGTCGTATAATCAGCAGGCGTGCCCGTATGCTCATAACCCGTCGGCCAGAATATCGTAGCTTCCGGCGGAGAAGAATTCGCCGCCGACAACATTACCCACGTGCCGCAGCTGTCTCGATAGCTAAAGCCATCGCATATGACGGTATTATGACGCGTCGTCCACTCGGGAAGAGGCTCGGGAATGGATTCGAATTTTTGATCGCAAGCCGCGACGACGAGCCGGGCGTTGCTTAGAGCTCCAAAAGGCTCGGTTTCAGCGAAGAAGGTTTTTACAACTTCCCCGGCCACCTTGTATTCGAGCTGGTGATCACCATTCAGAGATAGCTCAATTGGAACTGTAGCTCCGCCTTTTATCATCCAAGGTCCCCCGTCATTGGAGAATCCGGTATTCCAGAACCAATGCCAGTGATCGTTAGCTGCTTCAGCAGGCTTAGTGGATAGGCCACATTCATAATGAACATTCGCACCATATACTCCTAAATAAAAGTTAATGAACCCTACATTTTTCTCGAAGGTTGCGGCTTTGGGCAGCTGAATGGTTGTTTTTAGCCCATATACGGCCTTTTCCGTCGACCAACGCAGAACTTTTGCATACTCTTCCATCACGATTACCTCTTTTCGTTATGTTTTTAGGAATAAGAGAGGAGAATCCTTAGGCATAGCCACAATTTTCCCTCTCATAAGAGAAAGGTGTTTATAGAAGGCGTTTTACAACCTGATTATTAAAATACTTGAGTTTTTATATACTTTATGAGAGCTCAAAGAACTAATACTTCAACAGGTTGTTTTAATGTATCCTTTTGGAGCCTTAGTAATATAAAGGAAATCTAAGAGGTGTTTAAAATGAGGAGAACATTGTTCTTTTATTTAAAGTAGTAGACCATGAACAAAAGTATTTACCTGAACTAAACATGTAATCTTATACTGTTGAATACGGTCTCTGAAAAGCTAAGAAAAGTCAAAGTTTTGCCTCCTGAGGATAGTGCATTCATGTTATAATGTAAGCGTAACCAAATTCAACGTTCGTGTTGTTCATTCATTTGAAGGAGGATGAATTTCATGTTCGAAGGGCATTTGGAAATGCAAGCTGTGGTTACCCGTGTTCAGGAGAAGCTGGACATTAGCGGGGAACGGGCATATCGCAAGCTGGAATACGGTACGGAACGCTTGCTTCACACACCCGAGCCGGGCCGGCATCACCCCAGTCAGGAGCAGTCTAGCCGCTTCACGATTCGTAAATTGTGGAGTCAGTAAGACGAGGGGGAGTCATATTATTTTAGACAGGACGGTTTTCCCATTGGAGATGGGGGCCGTCTTTTTTTGAGCCTGTTGGGAAGGGGAATTACTTGATTGCCCATATTTTGTGTATAATAGGCATATATTTATTCCAGGTCTTTTATTCAGAAAGGGAAAAGAAATATGAAAATCCGTAAAGCAATTATCCCTGCGGCAGGACTCGGAACGCGCTTTTTACCGGCAACGAAGGCGATGCCTAAGGAAATGCTGCCAATTGTGGATAAACCGACAATCCAATATATTGTGGAGGAGGCAGTTGCTTCAGGAATTGAGGATATCATTATCGTTACGGGAAAAGGTAAACGGGCAATCGAAGATCATTTTGATAACTCTTTTGAACTCGAATATAACCTCAATGAAAAAGGCAAGTGGAAGCTGCTGGAGGAGGTTCGTAAGTCCTCGGAAATGGCGGACATCCACTATATCCGGCAGAAGGAGCCGAAAGGACTTGGGCACGCGATTTGGTGCGCGAGAAAGTTCATAGGGGACGAGCCCTTTGCCGTACTGCTAGGCGATGATATCGTAGAATCGGGCAAACCGTGCCTGCAGCAGATGATTGAGGTGTTCGATAAGCAGAAGTCCTCGATCGTCGGTGTGCAGCCTGTGCCATGGACTGAGGTTTCCCGGTATGGGATCGTTGATGGAACGGAAATTGGTGAACGTGTATACTTGGCTAATCAGCTGGTTGAGAAGCCAGGGGCGGACAAAGCTCCGTCAAATCTCGCTATTATGGGAAGATATATTTTAACGCCGGGTATTTTTAGTATTTTGGAAGAACAGCGGATCGGCGTAGGCGGGGAAATTCAGCTGACAGATGCCATTTCAAGGCTTAAGGAGTACGAGCAGATTATTGCTTATAACTTTGAAGGTACCCGGCATGATGTGGGCGAGAAGCTGGGCTTTATCCAAACAACGATCCACTATGCACTGCAGAGTGAGGAATTGAGGGCTCAACTGCTGGAGTATATGGCGGGAATTGTCGATAAAAAAGAACAAACAAAAACGGCTTCTCGATAAAGAGAGGCCGTTTTTGTTTGGATTAAAATTGCAGCTGAGCGATTTGATCAATAGCATCCTTTTCGGCAGGATCTATTTGCATGAGCTGATCGTATACTTCCTGATCGTTACCACCGCTGTGCTGAAGTGCTGCCAGATACCAACGAGCCATTTCCCGGATCGTCGGGTCATTCAGATCTTCAGTCAGGCCGTTTTTCAGAATGGCTGCGGCCTGATCCGGCTGATTCATCATGAACTGCATTTTTCCAGCGTTGAGGGACATTTGCGGTGTAATATAGAATTCTCCCCCCTGGAATTGTCCTGGCGGCAGCGTCTTTAAGTGCTCCACTCCGTCGGCAACGTGCTGGTAGGCCTGCAATCCCGTTTGGAAGTACGATTCTTTGTCGGCGTTATTTCCCTGGCCTAACGCCTGGTATCCGAGTTCAAAAGAATGAGCAATCAACTGGTCATACCAATTCATATCCCAGGTATATTTATCTGCATTGTCCCTGAGAATGGTGTATATTTGCTCGTTTTCCCCTTTTAATTCGTGGAGGACGATTAATTGGTTATAAATGCTTTTATTAAACGGCTCGCTCTTCAGAGCCTTCACCAGGACATTCATGCTTTGATCATAGTAAGATTGTTCCTGTGTCTGCTCATAAACGGCTTTAAGTAATACATGCAAATGTAACACGGCATCCGGCTGGTTTGCCCGCTTCTTCAGCGCCCGGTCCAGCGGAGCCTTGACTTCTTGAAAGTTGGTACTCTTAGAAAGCAGAGCAATTCCCTTATTGGCATCTTCAGTGGCTTGAATATAGCGAATTGAAGTAAAGATAAGGACGAGTGAACCAGCAACCGCAACGACACTGTATACTCCGCGTGCAATCGATGGCTTGATGGCCAGCCGTTTCACAGGCTTATTGTCCATAGCGACTGCCATTCCGGCTAACCCCATAAACATAATTATCCCGATGTACACATAGCTCATATTAAAGTCCATCAAACTGTGGACGAACAACGAGAAGACCAAAATAAAGGAAATAAAATACGCTTCACGCTCATCCTCTGAGGAGCGCACGTAACGACGAATGTATTTGTAAAAAATAAACAATATAAAGGACAGAAATATCACGAAACCTAGAATGCCAACTTCTACTAAATACTGCATGATGAAGCTGTGAGCTTGGCGGCTTAAATAAGGGTTATTCTGATACTTTTCATAGAGGGCAGCCCAGGCCCCTCCCCCTGCACCAATAACAGGATAATCCTTCATGACCTTCATTGAATCCTTATAGAAGGTTAAGCGCTCGAGCACACTGTGCTGCTGAAAGTTAATGTTCTCTAGGCGTTCTCCGATATTGCCAGGCAGCAAATGCTTGGCATTGGTGCCAAGAAAGACAGCCACTAGTATAGCAACAGCGACAACTGAGCCGATAGGCAGCCACAGGTTAGAAAGCTTCCGGTCAGACAAGCGGCCTAGCCCTTGCTCCAGTTTCGGTGCAAGGAAGCGCTGAATGGCCCAGGCCAAAGCCGCAACAAGCACGGATACAACTAGAATGTAGCCCCAGCCCTTCGCTGGGTCATTGATCGTCCCCAGATGGAACTGCTGGCCCAAATCCGTTACGGGCTTAGCGATCAGCAAGGTGCCGATCCCGGCAATGAGGCAGTATAGGATCCAGAGAATTTGCTTGGCCGGCTTCAGGAACAACAGCAGCACTATAAATACGACTGGCAAGAAGACCAGGCCGCCGCGAGACAGAGTGAGCAGGATGGACAGTGCCATCGGTACGAGCATGAAGGCATGAATTGCCTGTGCATACCATTTCCGGGAACGCGTAATGGCAAACACCGCGGCAAAGAAGAAAGCCATTAGAAATGCGGCGTATGTATTCGGATACTGGAACACCGAGGCCAGCCGCGGGCCGTTAGCGTCAATCCAAATGGCCTGATTGTATTGACCATCATCTAATACCGTTGCCGTGAACCATCCAACCAGAGCGGAAGCGGTTTTTCCCTGGCCCAACCAGTTCAACAGCCCAAATATCACGATAATATAAGCGGCCGTAATTGTCGTATTCTCAACAAATCGATTGGCCTGTTTATTTTGCAATAAGTATAGGCATATAATGAACATAATGGCGTAAAGGCATTGGATAAGCACCATATTCATTGCAAAATAATGCGATGCCGCAGATATAAGAGAGAGCAGGTACGTAAGCGGCAGCAGCACGACATAGGCGGCTGTCCAATCCCGCTGATCCTCGAGTTTGATATTTTTGTAGGAAGCGGCTAACCAGATCAGCAGCAGGAAGCTGCCGAGCATGACGGCCCAATAAATAGGCTTCTCAAAAACTAAGATTAGGCCATTGAACAAGCCTGCTTGGAACGGAGCCCATATCATCAAAATCACAATGCCAAACATTAACAGCCACTTTGTCGCAGATAATTTCTCGCCATTTCTCGACGCTACGGCTTTTTTCCCGTATACTTGATTCGACAAGGTTACAATCTCCTTTGCTTGTAGATACGTTAGTATTTTAGCATAATGGTAGAGTTGGAGCCAAATATACATTGATAGAGTTGATATACAAATTCGGTGGTGTTAACAATTAAAAATGTTCTGTATCGAATCGCTTATAAAATGGCAGTTGTTTTCAAACCTGTAATTCTGCCATTATTTCCTCAGAGAATAAGACAAAAAGCAAAAAAAATGCTTCTCAAAAAGGCATTTCCGATTGAGAAAAAGTCCGGGAATCAATCTTTAACTAACTTATCAAATGGTATTAATCTGATAGGTTATTCAAGAGCTGAGATGGGCATTGGAGAATCATGTAGGATTGCGGCAAGAAATTTAGATGCTGTAGAAATTCCGTTTGGAATTCTTAATTTTATTGGTACTAATAGTGCCAGAATGCAAGATTTTACTTGGAGCCATAGAGAAATGGAAGCCCCACTACATAGTGTAAATCTATTTCATATTAATGCTGAGCAGATGACGGAAGTCTATGCTCACTACGGTAATTCTCTGTTCCAAGGAAGGTATAACATAGGATATTGGCATTGGGAATTACTGGATTTCCCTGACGAGTGGATCGATAATTTTAATCTTGTGGATGAGGTATGGGTCCCCTCTACATTCGTAGCTGATTCAGTAGCCATGAAAAGTCCAGTGCCAGTAGTGAAGATCCCTCATTCGATTAAAGTGGATTTAGTGGAACCTAGAAATAGAGAGTACTATCACCTACCTAAAGATGCATTTTTGTTTCTATCTATGTATGATGTGAAAAGTTACCAAGAGCGAAAAAATCCGCGTGCATCCATAGAGGCATTTAAAGCTGCGTTTGCACCCGATGACTTGCATGTTGGTTTGGTTCTAAAAGTAAATTGCTATAAAAGTGGTCAAACTGACCTTGAATTGCTAGATTCCCTGATAGCAAATTATCAGAACATATATTTAATTAAGGAAACGCTCAATCGAAATGATGTTAATTCGTTATTATCCATAACCGATTGTTTTGTTTCGCTACATCGTAGTGAAGGGTTTGGACTTGGCTTGGCAGAGGCCATGTACTTAGGAAAACCTGTGATAGGTACAAATTGGTCATCTAATATAGATTTTATGAATGATAGCAATTCTTGTTTAGTAGACTATACGCTTATAGCATTAGGCGAGGATTACGGTCCTTATAAAGGATATCAGTACTGGGCTGACCCTAATATTCACCATGCGGCACAATTCATGAAGAGGCTGGTAGATGATGAAGATTATTATCGATCCATAGCTTTAGCAGGACAAAAATATATTCAGGAGCAATATTCACCAGAAGCTGTTGGGAGGTTGATCCAGAAACGTCTCGACTATATTTATTTATGGAAATTTGGAGGATAACATGACAATTACTTGCGTAATTATGGCTGGAGGAAAAGGAGAACGCTTTTGGCCTAAAAGCAGAACGAACTTGCCGAAGCAATTCCTTAATATTTCAGGGAATAAGTCAATGATTCAGCAGTCCATTGCCCGCCTTGAAAAGTTAATAGATATCAGTCAGATTTTTATTGTGACGAATGAACTTTATGCTGAGCTAATTAAAGCTCAAATACCACATTTACCTCATAATAATATTATCATTGAGCCTGTTGGGAGAAATACTGCTCCTTGCATTGGGCTAGCATCTATACTTATTGAGGAGAAATTTCCGGATAGTACAATGATTGTACTGCCATCTGACCATATTATTGAAAATGAAGATGGTTTTATAAAAATTTTGAAGACTGCAGTGGAAGTAGCACAGGATAATAAAAGTTTAGTGACCTTGGGAATCCAGCCTACTTATCCTGAAACTGGATATGGTTATATTGAAAGTACCGAACATAGGGATCTGGTAAACGAGCTTGAAGTATTCAAAGTAAGTAAGTTTGTTGAAAAGCCTGATTTTGTAACTGCCGAGTCCTACATGGAAGCAGGAAACTATTATTGGAATAGCGGAATTTTCATTTGGAGAAATGAAGTCATACGTCGATATATTAGGGAATTAATGCCAGAAATGCATGATATACTTGAGACGATCCGCGATGCTTTTGGTCAGACAAATCTCGAAGATATTATTCGGACAGAATTCATAAAGATGCCTGACCAATCAATTGATTACGGTATAATGGAAAAAGTGGAAGATATCTTTGTAATTCCGTGTATTTTCGGGTGGGATGACGTTGGTAGTTGGACAGCGTTGGAACGAATCAATGATTTAGATGAGAATGGTAATGTTATCAAAGGTAATATTTTAAATTTGGATACCAAAAGATGTATCATTGAAAGCAATGGGAAGCTTATAGCGACATTGGGAATTGAGGATTTAATTATTGTTGATACTGAGGATGTAACTCTAATCTGTAGTAAGGATAAGGCTCAGGAAGTCAAATTACTGCTTAAAGAATTAAGAATGCAGAAATTAGAACAATACTTATAACAATAGAACTAAATTAAGGATAAAGGGAGATTTATAACATGACTAAAAATGCATTGATAACAGGAATAACAGGTCAAGACGGTTCTTATTTGGCAGAGCTTCTCCTAGAGAAGGGTTACAAAGTATATGGTCTTCGCCGGAGAACAAGTACACCAATGATGGAGAATATTGAGCATATTAAAAATGAAATTGAATTTATTGAAGGGGACTTGTTGGATCAAGGTTCTCTAATAAGTGCTATTAAAAAATCTAATCCTGATGAAGTATATAATCTTGCCGCCCAATCTTTTGTGGCTACATCTTGGGAGCAGCCGGCATTGACGGGGCAAGCTACGGCTATTGGAGTAACAAATATGCTGGATGCTGTTCGCCTTACCAAGCCTGACGCTAGATTTTATCAGGCGTCGAGCAGTGAGATGTTTGGTAAGGTTGTAGAAACTCCTCAAAAAGAAACGACACCGTTTTATCCAAGAAGCCCTTATGGGGTAGCGAAAGTATATGGACATTGGATTACTGTTAATTATCGAGAAAGCTTTGATATGTTCGCATGTTCCGGTATTCTATTTAACCATGAATCACCACGCCGCGGAATAGAGTTTGTTACTCGTAAGGTTACCGATACAGTGGCACGAATTAAGTTGGGTCTACAAAATGAACTGCGAATGGGCAATTTAGATGCCAAACGGGATTGGGGTTTTGCGGGAGACTATGTTAAGGCAATGTGGTTGATGCTGCAACAAGATCAACCGGAAGATTTTGTTATTGCGACAGGTGAAACTCATACGGTTGAAGAGCTAGTAGAGGTTGCTTTTGGGCACGTTGGTTTGAATTGGAGAGATTATGTAGTTATCGATCCGAAGTTTGTTCGTCCAGCTGAGGTAGATTTGTTGTTAGGGGATAGCTCGAAAGCTCAGAAGAAGCTTGGTTGGAAGTTAGAAGTAGGATTTGAAGAGCTTGTGAAAATGATGGTTGATAGTGATTTGAAGAAACATTCTAAGCGGTGATAGGAGGCGTGTTATGAAAACTGCCTTAATTACTGGAGTAACAGGATTCGCTGGAAGTCATTTAGCTCGATTCTTAAAAGATCAAGAAATTAAGGTATACGGGACAACAAGATCCTCTAGTATTATTCCACCATCTAATTTAATTGATGAGTTAATTATTTCAGATTTAGACAGCAAAGAGAAATGTATTCAGATTATTGAAAAAGCGAAACCAGATGTAATTTTTCATATGGCTGCTCAAAGCAATGTAAAGTTAGCTTGGGAGCAGCCGAGCAACACTTTTTTAACGAATACTGTTACAACAATGTATTTGTTTGAAGCAGTACGAGAGGTGTCGTACGACATTCGTATTGTAAATATAGGTTCATCGGAAGAGTATGGATATTTTGATGGAGTGCAATTTCCCATTACGGAGAAGAGTCCTCTTAATCCTACTAATCCGTATGGGATATCAAAGATGAGTACTTCGTTGCTTGTTAAGCAATTTTTTGAAATATTTGATCTGGACATTGTTCATGTTAGACCGTTTAATCATATTGGTCCGGGTCAGAAAAGGGGATTTGTAGTTCCTGATTTTGCTTATCAGATAGTTAATATAGAAAGAGGTCTTCAGGATTCTATTATTCATGTAGGAAACCTTTCTTCTAAAAGAGATTTTACTGATGTTAGGGATATAGTAAGAGGATATGCAATGATTGCTGAAAAGGGGATGAAGGGACAAACATACAATCTATGTTCTGGCCAAGCAACATCTATTAAGACCATACTGCAAATGATGATTTCTTTATCCTCAAAGCAAATTTCAATAAAAATTGATCCAGACAAATTTAGGCCTGTCGACATTCCAGTTTATTATGGAAGTAATCATAAAGTTAAAAAACAAATCTCATGGGATAGAAATATTGATTTAACTCAGAGTTTGGTAGATGTACTAGAGGAAATAAGAAGAGAAGAGTGGTAGGATAACTTATGAAAAGTGGTACCCTTTATATGGTTTGGGATATGGTAAAAAGGGAATTTCGGAACAAATATGCAGGCTCTACACTTGGATTATTCTGGAGCCTTTTGTTGCCAATTGCCTATATAATTCTTTATACTACAGTTTTTTCGCAATTAATGGCCGCGAAGTTACCTGGGATGAATAGCAAATTTGATTATAGTGTTTATCTTAGTTCAGGAATTTTAGCCTGGACGGTTTTCAATACCACGATTACCAGATTCCAAAACGTTTTTATAGAAAATTCAAATATTGTAAAAAAGATATATTTCCCGAAATCAATTTTGATTTTTTCCTTGACCGTTTCATCTATTATCGAGTTAATCATAAATTACTCTTTATTATTTTTTGTGCTGTTAGGAATAGGTTATGGGTTGCATATAAATTATATAGCTGTACTTATTATCATAATCTTTCAGCAATTGTTTTGTACCGGCATTGGTTTAGTACTTTCTATACTCAATGTACATTTTCGTGACTTAAATCAAATTACATCGATTTTAATTCAAGTTTGGTTTTGGCTCACGCCAATCGTATATGTATTAGATATTCTACCGGATGGATTGAAGAAGATAATGTCATTCAATCCTCTTTATTATTTTATAGAATCGTATCAAAGTTTAATATTGCAAGGAGAACTTGTAAATATCATAAATCTGCTTCTAATTTCACTAGTTACCTTCCTATTGGGATGGATTATTTATAAAAAAATGATAGATGAAATATCCGATTTAATTTGATTAAAGAGGAGGTAAAAAATGGATAAATTAAATTTTGATGAGAAGATTCTAAAAAAACGTATTCAGGACAGAATATTGTTTAAATTGGAGAATCATTTTAATACATCTGATTTGACTAGTGAAAATCAGGAAGATATGATGCTGAAACCGTTAATAGAATCCCATAATATTTTAGATTTGGAGTTTTATTCACATCGAAAATTTTTCGGGAAATTTATTATTTTCACTAAGAAACTCTTCAGAAAAATATTACACCAAATTTTCATGAAACAAATTCACTTTAATCAGAAAATAATTGATCATTTTTTCATCATTGAACGAAAGTTAATAGATAAGGATTTAGCAAATAAAGAAATTTTTAAGTCCATATCTATGAGTATGGTAGATGATATAGTTGATGAGTGCAAGATTGCAATACAGGAAGTTGTTTGTTCTAACGTGGAGAGTATTCGTAATTATTATGAAAGTGAACTGCAAATTAGCATAAATGAACAGATACGAGAACAGGCTGGTTGGTTAAAAGAAGAAGCAAACCAGATACGTGAAGAAGCGAAGCAAATAAGTGAAGAAACAAGTAAACAGATCAGTCAGCAGATAAGTACAATTAAAAAGCAATTATATGGAGAAATTAAGAGTAGTCTTTTTAGAGACTTAGCTGTGTTTGAAAAGAATAGTAATATTGAAGAAAGTAAGTATCACTTACTACTAATGGCATTAAGAGAAAATCCAGAGAATCTAGATCTTGAGGATGAAGTAATAGCAGCATTTGAGAGTATGAATAAAAGTAGGTTGAATACTAATGACACCATATAGCGCAAAAATAGTTGCTTTCGATGAAGTGCAAGGCAGAATTACAGTCCCCGGAAAAATGAGTTCGATCTCACTTGTGCTTACTAATACAGGTAAAGAAGTATGGTACGCCTATAGCAAGGATTATCCTGTTTTGGTAGGTTACCATTATAAAAATGATAAAGGTAAGAGAGTTGAAGGGTTGCGTACAAAATTACCATATAATATTGCCCCTGGCGAAAGTGTATTGGTCAAATGTAATTATATTGTGTATACAAAATTTGATGAGATCGATATACAGTGGGATTTGGTTCGGGAAGGAGATTCTTGGTTCGAATCGTATGGATCAAGTCCTAAGATCATTCAGATTATATTAGAGAAAGAATCAACAAATACTAGTGAAACTCTAAATGATAATAAAGCTATAGTTTGTAAAGGATTGTCGAAAAAATTTAAATTGTACTCCAAAAATAGTTCAAAATTAATTGAATTTATTACAGGCGGGCTTATAAAAAAACATCAGGATTTTTGGGCATTGAAAAATCTTTCTTTTGAGGTAGCTAAAGGGGAGACTTATGGCATCATTGGATTTAATGGTTCCGGAAAAAGTACACTTCTCAGTATACTTGCGCAAACCAAACAACATTCCCAAGGGATTTTTCAAGTTAAAGGTAGGATTGCTGCACTCTTAGAATTGGGGGCTGGATTCCACCCTGAATTAACAGGAAGACAAAATGTAATTTATAACAGCTACTTATATAGCATTCCAAGCTATGAAATAGAGGGGAAGATGGATGCCATCAAAGAATTTGCTGATATTGGCGATTTTTTTGATAAACCTGTAAAAAGCTATTCAAGTGGTATGTATGTCAGACTAGCATTTTCTTTGGCTATTCATGTTGACCCGGATGTGCTTATTATTGATGAAGCGCTGGCAGTAGGAGACGAAGTATTTCAAAGAAAGTGTTACTCCAAGTTTGAAGAGTTTAAGGCATTAGGAAAAACTATAATATTGGTAACACATGATTTAAATGCTGTCAGGGCACTTTGTGATCGGGTGGGAATCATTTACGATGGCAGTTTGATCTTTGAAGGTAATTCTAATGAAGTAGTGAACTTCTATCAGAAGATGTCTTTAACGGCGAACCTCCAAGTTTCTAGTCAACTCGAGACTGACAAAGAGGAAATCAGGTACGGTAATGGTAAAGCTAAAATTAAAGAATATGAATTACGTGATCAAAATGGAAATAAAACCACAGTGTTTAAAAGTGGAGAAAGAATAATTATTTATCTTAAGACAGAGTTTTTTGAAGAGGTTTTCTTGCCTGTATTTGGAGTTATTATCAAAACAATTAATGGAATCGAAGTTTTTGGTACAAATACAAAAATTCTTGGTAGTCAAATAGATGTAGTCAGTAGTGGAACTATCCTAGAAACTGAAATAGAATTACCCATTTATTTAAATGAAGGAACATATTTCCTCACTTTTGGAATAACTGACCAATCTGGAAACGAAACAGTAACTATAGATCGCATGATAGATATTACTTTTATTAGAATACTAACTGATATTAAATCAATCGGATTAGTAAATATGAACATAAAGGCGGATGCTAAAATCAATGTTAAATAACAAAGTGATTTTAAACAACCCCAAAATTTACTTTTTCTGTTTTTCTTTTAAGAAGGATAAAGATATTGAAGCGATAAAAAAAGAAGTTAGAACTTATTATCAAGTATATAAACGAAATGAAAATTACTTTGATTTTAAGTTTATCTCGCTGGAAGAGGATATGGAAGATAATGTAGAGGAATATGATGAACAATATGATATTTATTACTGGGGAATGAATTTCGGGGAATTGCTCCAAAAGGAGAAGCCCAGCTTAATTCATATTTTTGCAGATAGTTTAGATGGATATTACCTATTTGAAAGAAGTTACTCTAATGTGTCATTTGTTACATTATATACGGTTACAGGGATGGTCGGGTTTCATAACTACGATAAAGGTTACCTTATACATTTGAGACACGCAATTGACATAGGAAATTTGTATTTGTTTGTTGAGTCAACATTTGTTAAAAATAAGTTTGAAAATATAGGTTTACAAACTCATCTTATGTTGCCTCGAATTAAAAGTTATTCAACTGAAAGAGATAAAAAGCGACTTAAAAATAAGCTTCATACAATTGGATTTGCATCCTCTCCGTTGTCTAAAGAAATGTGGGAGGATAGGGGGATTTATTTATTATTAACAGTAGCGAAGCAATTAGAGAATTATAAATTTAAAATTGCTTGGAGATATGATGGATATCAAGAACTATTAATGTTATGTAAAGAGAATGGAATTACTAATATTGAAGTTCATAATGGATATTTAGATATGAATGAGTTTTATAGTGATATTGATGTAATGTTAGCACCTTATACTACAACGGAAAATAATCACTCATGCCCACTTTCTATTGTTGAATCTATTCTTTTTGGAATTCCTGTTTTAGTAACAGAATACGTTGGTTTAAAAGATATAATAGTCGATTATCAATTTGGACTTGTTTCTAAAAATGATAGTACAGATTTGATAGAAAAACTAGAAAAATTAGAACAAAACTATGAGTTTTACCAAAAAAACACATCTGATAAAGGTGGAAAATTATTTGACATTCATAATACAGATGGTAATACCTATCTAAAAGTTTATTTTGAACTATTACATCAGATGCCTTCCCCAACATTAAGACAGTGGCAGAAAGAATTAGATGATAGTGGTAAGTTTTTGGTTATGGATCGTATCGGAATGAGAAGTTACTATAATGATTCTTTTATCGCCGAAAACTATGACGAATCAAGATTTGCAGACTTTCCGATGAGAACATACGATAAACTTGAGAGAAAAGCAATAGATATACTTATTAAAAAATTTTCACCAAAAGTTATGGGAGAAAATAATATATTAGATATTGCTTCTGGAGATGGGAGAATTCTCCGGGAACTAGTAGGGGCTGGGGATATTACTGCCGTTGAAAACTCTTCGTTTATGATTGCTACTTCAGTAAATAAGTTATCTAGTAATGCCTGTTATGTTAAAGAAGATTTTTTTGACTATATGACAGACAAAAAGTTCGATATAATTACGGTTTTTAGATTTATAAGACACTTCAACATTATTGATAGAGGAGTTTTGTATAAGAAAATTTATGGAATGTTAAATAATGACGGAATAGTTATTGCTGATTATCCTAATACACAAGCGGAAACTCAGTTGCGATCCTCTCTTGGGTGGTCCTCATTTAATGTTTATGATGTATTTTGGCATAAGTTTGAGGTGTTTAGTGAGCTTAATAACTTTGGTTTCGAGGTTTTAGATTTAATCCCTGTTGGCGAATATTTAAATAATGGAAGGGTATCTGATGAACTTCCACTCTCAAGAATAGTTTGTTTTAGAAAAAGACGGGTGATAGCATGAAAAAAAAAGTAGTGGTTTGTCATTCTCAGGTCCCATTTGTCCACGGTGGAGCCGAGCTACTTGTTAGTTCATTAATTACAGAATTGAAAAAAAGGGATTACAACACAGAAATTGTTGCACTTCCTTTTAAATGGTATCCAAACGATCAGCTTATTCAAAGTGCGATGAATTGGAAATTTATAGATTTATCAGAGAGTAACGGAGAGAAAATTGATCTCGTTATCGGTACTAAATTTCCCTCCTATGGTATAAATCACAACAATAAAGTCACCTGGTTAGTACACCAATTTAGGCAGGTTTACGACTTGTTTGGGACTCAGTATAGTCAATATGATTACTCTCCAGAGAGTTTATCAATTAAAGAGCTGATATACCGATATGATACCAATAGTCTTTCTGAGTCGAAAAAAATTTTTACTATAGCCCAGAATACAACTGATCGATTGAAAAAGTACAATAGTATTGATTCTGAGGTGTTATATCATCCTCCCAAGCATGTTGGTTTCTACTATTGTAATAACTTTGATAATTATATACTGTCCGTAGGAAGATTGGATAAATTAAAAAGAGTGGATCTTTTAATAGAATCGTTACAGTATACGAATTCAAACATTAAATGTTTAATAGCTGGCGAAGGACCTGAAAGGGAAACGTTGGAACGTCTAACATCAAAATTAGGGTTAACTGATAGGGTAACATTTCTTGGTTTTGTAGAAGATAAACAATTACTTGAGTTGTACGCTAACTGTTTAGCTGTTTACTTTGCACCTTATGATGAAGACTATGGATATGTTACACTAGAGGCTTTTTTATCTTCAAAACCAGTTATTACACTTGTTGATGCTGGAGGAGTGTTAGAATTTGTGAAAGAAGGTGTCAATGGTTTTGTATTAACAAATTCTGATGAGATTTCTGTAAAAATCAATTATATGTATCAAAATAAACATGTTGCCAAAGAGTTTGGAAATGTAGGATATGACATGGTAAAACATATATCTTGGGAAAATGTTATTGACCGATTGACAGAGACAATAAGGTAGGGGTTATAAAAATTGAAAAAGATTGCGTACTTTTCACCATTAAATCCAATTAGATCAGGAATTTCTGATTATAGTGAAGATTTATTGCCGGAGCTAGCTAAAACTTATGAGATAGAGGTGTACGTTGAAAATGGATTTCAACCTCAAAATACTCAACTAAGTGAAAAATGTGTAATTAGAAATTATGCTGAGTTTTCAAGAAGATTTGCAGAGAAACAATATAGTGCAATACTCTACCATATGGGAAATAACTATTCAGCTCATCAGAAGATCTATGAATTTATCTTAAAATACCCGGGAATAGTTGTGTTGCATGATTATTCCCTCCATCATTTTTTTGCTGCCAAAACATTGGAAAAGGGAGACTTGCAGGCTTACCGTGACGAAATGTTATATTGTCATGGACAAGAAGCGCTTAATGAAGTGAATCGGTTCCTAAGCGGCGAGATACCTCCTATATGGGAGGGGGATTCTATAAGTTTTCCTCTTAATTTAAGAATATTGGATCATTCGACTGGAATAATCGTACACTCAAACTTTGCTAAGAATCTGCTTCAAAAGCAGGCAAGTTATGTGCCAATAAATGTTGTCCCAATTCCAGCCCCTTATATTAGTAAGTTTGAAGATTTAGAAATTGAAAAAGAAAATGCTAGAGTCGAGCTTGGAATAGATCAAAATGATTTTGTAATTAGTGCCTTAGGATACGCTAATCCTACTAAAAGAATAGATAAAATTATTGAGGCAGTTGCATTAATTAAAGCGAAAAGGTCTATTAGTAATTTAAAATTTTATATTGTAGGAGAGATATCTCCTAATTACCCAATTAAGGAACTTATTAAGAAATATAAAGTAACTGATGAAGTAGTTTGTACTGGTTATGTAGATTTAAAAGTATTTGATAAATATATTGCTGCCTCAGATATTTGTATAAATTTAAGATACCCTACTCAGGGGGAAAATTCCGCCAGTTTGCTAAAAATTATGGGGCATGGAAAACCAGTAATAACAACTAATATAGGATCATTTAAAGAGTTTCCAGATAATTTAGTATTTAAGGTTGGATTTGGTGCTTCGGAAGTAAATGAAATTATCGAAGCTATCTTGAAAATAATTGGAATGGATAGGAAGGGACTGTCCTCAGAGATTTTAGATTTTGTTATGCAATTTAACAGTATGAATGTTTGTGCTGAAAAATATATTTCTACATTAAATCTACTAACCTTACAACAATGCAATATAATGTTAGGCTTAAACTCATATTTAAGTAAATTTATAACTGAAGTCAGTCAAAAAGAATACTATATGGTTTCAGAGATGCTAATTGAGAAAACGATAGGCACGGTGAGTCGTGTTTTTAGGAAATAACCCATATTGGAAAATAACGAATTAATGCATTTTTCAGTACCTTCTATTTGAGTGTTTTGTTCAAAAATACGCAAAATATGGTTCGGGCTAATAAGATCTAGTAACCGAAAGTCTTAATAATATATGGGAGGATTCTTTTGTGAAGCATTTGTTTTGCTACTTAGTAAAAAAAGAAAAATTTAAAGATATCCTTGTTTATCTTGCAGCTCTGGTTATTCCCTATCTCTTGCTTTATTGGTTGTTAGATTTACAAAGTGCTGATTTATTTATACCTTTCTCATATGGGGGGGATGCCCTCTTAACATCAACTCTTATTAAAGGAATGTTAGATAACGGGTGGTATTTAGTTAACCCTTTTTTAGGGACTCCCTTTAATCTTGAGATGTTTGATTTTCCAATGGCGGATAGCCTACATTTTTCTATCATGAAGTTGATCTCTTTTGTTAATTCAGATCCTTTTTTAGTTTTTAATATTTATTTTTTAATAGGCTTTAGTTTAACAACTGTTACTTCAATATTTTCTTTACGAAAAATAGGGTTTTCAAGAATTACTGCTCTGGTTTGTGGATTGTTGTTTTCATTTATGCCTTATCACTTTTTAAGAGGGGAACCTCATTTATTTTTATCTTCTTATTATATAATCCCACTGTTTTTTTTAATTTTAGTATGGATATTTAATGATTCTTTAATAGAAAAAGAAATAACACATGACAATAGGATTAAGCGAATAATAAAAAGTAAAATGTTTTTTAGTATTATTGTGTGTTTGTTGATTTCTTCATCTGGTGTTTATTATGCTTTTTTCTCGTGTTTTTTTATTCTTATAGCTAGTATTGTTTTATTAATAAAACACAAGAGGTTATCCAGTATAGTTGCTCCATCATTATTGGTAATAACTATAATTTTTGGATTGCTATTAAATTTATCGCCGAGTTTGATTAATACTCTAAAGAATGGCTCAAACCTAGAAAGTGCACATAGAAGTGTTGGGGAATCAGAAATATATGGTTTGAAAATTAGCCAACTTCTTTTACCTGTTGACAATCATCGTATCCCCTTATTATCTAAGGGGAAACAACTATACATTTCCCAAACCCCACATAATAATGAGAATAATATATCCACCTTAGGTATTATTGGTAGTATAGGGTTGGTTACTTCTATATTTTATCTGTTATTTAGAACGAATAAAAACACGAAAAATAGTATTCTTTATAGTTTGGGCTTATTAAATTTATTAGCTATTATTCTTGCAACTATGGGCGGTTTAGGATCTTTGATTGCATTAGTTATTTCACCGCAGATTAGAGCCTATAATAGAATAAGTATATTTATTGCATTTTTTTCTATAGTTTTTTTATTCTATTTTTTTGAACAGTTCAAGGCAAATTCCACAAATAAAAATAAAAAAATGATTTTTACAGCTCTTGCTGTTTTTCTTTTATTGATTGGTATCATGGATCAAACCAATAAATCCTTTCGTCCTCCATATGAGTTGACTAAAGCAGAGTTTACAAGTGATAGGGAATTTATAAAGAAAATAGAGAAAGCATTGCCAGCCGGTTCAATGATCTTTCAACTTCCATATGTCCCCTTCCCGGAAAATCCACCGGTTCAAGCAATGGGTGACTATGAGCATTTCAAGGCATATTCACATTCATCGAATTTAAAGTGGAGTTATGGGGCTATGAAGGGTAGAAAAGGTGACATATGGTTACGGAGCCTTCAGAATGATAGTTTAGAAGAGGTAGTGAAAAAAATAACAGTGGCTGATTTTTCAGGTATTTATATTGATCGTAATGGCTACAAGGATAATGGAGTAGAACTCGAAACGGAATTAAAGAAAATCTTAGGTACAGAACCCATCGAAAGTAATAATCAAAGATTAGCATTTTATAATATAACCGAGTATAGAGAGAGTATAAAAAAAGAGTATTCTGAGGCAGAGTTGAATACATTGAAGGAAAATGTTATAAATCCAGTATTTATTGAATGGAATGGAGTTTATGAGAAGGAAGGGGATGAATTACTTAATTGGAGATGGGCCAACAGTAAAGGTAATATAGCAATTCATAATCTATCTGATGAGGAAAGAATTGTTACGCTAAAAATGACTTTATCAACCATAACTCCTGAGATATCTGAATTGAATATTTATAGTGAACTATATTCCAAGCTATTAGAGATTAATAACGAAGCCAAAGAACATATTATTGAATTAAATGTACCTAGCGGTGTTCATAAATTAAATTTTGATAGTTATGCGCCAAGAGTTGAGGCTCCAAGCGACCCTAGAGAAATGTATTTTAAGATAGATAATTTTGTATTAGAGTATTAGTATAAAAAATGTATTTTGTAGAATAGAAGACATGAGGTACTTAATATGGTAGGAACTGAAGAATATAGAAAGACAGGCAGCAGTGTAGCGATTTTGATTATCCTTTTGAATTGTCTCGTATTATTTCCATTATTATTAAGTGGATATATTAGTGATGATGCTATTAATTCATATTCTTATGGAATAGCAAAAGAACGGAACTTGAACATTTATGAATTTGCAAAATCAATTAATGCAATATGGATTAATGAGGGAAGGTTTTTTCCACTAGCCTTTTATATGTATTTTTTGTTTTCCATTATCAGAAGTTTAATATTCTATAAAATAACCATTTTAATATTGGTTTTATTTAATATTATACTATTTGGTTATTTTGTTAAATTGCTAACAAAGTCCAATTTTTTAGCTGTGCTATCTACTATATTGCCGTCTTATTTATTTCAGTTTAGATTACCACATGATCCAATTTTGGGTTTTCATTGGCTACTGGAATTAGTACTTTTATTGACAATATCATCTTTAATATTTTTATACTATTCTTTGAATGCTTCTAAATTCAAATATTTGTTTTTATCGCTAAGTTTATTTACTTTTTTAATAAGTACACTAATGTATGAAATAACATACACATTTATCTTATTGCATATGATAATTATTGTTTATTATTCACCAAAGTGGAGGAGCGGAGTTAAGCAGTATATTAAAAAAATAATACCTTTTGTAGTTGTAATACTTATAGTGGGGGGGATTTCCTTTGCTTTAAGGTTAAATAAAAACAGTGGACTAGTTAATGGTACTTATGATGTTAATTTCTCAGTTGGGAAATATTTTTATACATTAATTAAACAAACTTATGCTGCTTTTCCTCTAAGTCATCTTACATTTAATTCTTCAATGTTATCGAATTTAAAGGATGTTGATTTAAAGCTTCTGATTATACCAATTCTATTTATTATATGTATAAATGTGATTTTATTTAGTATTTTTTTAAAAAATCATAGCTTGAAATCTGTACTTGATCAAAAAAGTAAACATTTATTATTAATAGGGGTGGCATTTTTAATTTTGCCCTCTCTCCTTATTTCCTTATCACCAAAGTATCAGAATGAAATAGTATGGGGCTATGGTTACTTACCTGTCTATATTTCTTATTTTGGTTTAATAATACTGTTACTATACTTGATATCTATGATCTTTATAAGAACAACAGCCAATAATAGGGGAGTTATGGTTAGTGTTTTCTTTATTTTAAGTGCTGGATTAGGTATACTAAATTTTATCAATAATATGGCTGTTGCTACTGAGGCCAATCGCAGTTACCTATATCCGAGGGAAGTTATCCAAAATGCTCTCCAGTCGGGCCTTTTGGATTCTCCAACAAATGATTCAATATTACTTGTTGGCAATTCTTATCTATGGGATGTGTCAGCGTTTTACAATATATATTCTTCAGCACATGTTAGTAAAGTTAAGGTAATATCAAAATATGATGATGTTGATGTTTCAGATGCTGATTCAAAATTTTATTTAGACTATAAGGCTACCCGTAAACAAGGTTATGCAATTATTAGTAATGTAAAAGAGATTTACAATATAAATGGAACTGTTAAGGGGATAACTGGAAATGGGTTCAGGTTGTTTATACCTAATAAAAACCTTCGTGATGACGTAAATATTAATGGTTATTGGGCAGAGAAGGAAAATCCAGATAAATATGAGTCTTTTAGATTGACTATAAAAGACTTTATAGTAAAAGAATATACAGAAGAGGGAGTGATTTATTCCTATTTCAATGATAATAAAATTATGGATGTTAAGTCCTTGGATGTTAATGGATTTGGAAACCTAGGACGTTCTCTCCTGGTTAAAGAAAATGCCAAGGGGTTTTTACTAAAAAATGACCATGAGGATGTAGTTTTACACACTGGATTTGAAAATAAGCTATTTAATCAAGGGATTGTTTTAGAACCAGTAAAATTAACTCAATCCTTTAGTATAGAAATGGTAGTTACTCCAGGAAAAAAACAAGTGTCTTACGCCCATATTTTTGGTAATCACCCAGGATTCAACAATTTCGAAGGATTTGTGTTGCAACAGAATAACAATAATAACAATGAATTTATGTTAAGCTATGGAGATGGTAATGGTTTTAATGACTTACTTTCATTGAGTTTGTCACCTGAAAAAAATCATTACTTAGTATATTCATTTAATAAAAGAAACGTATCAATCTATTTAAATGGATTGTTAGCTAGCACAGTTATAATGCCAAGTGATTTTGTAAACAGTGATATGCCTTTTTATATAGGTAATTGGATAAACGGGGACAGACCTTTTGATGGGGCTCTACGTGATTTAAGAATCACTAACAAAAATATGGAACAAGAAGAGATTACTCAAAATTGGCTCTATATTCATGGAATGTTAAATGAAATACAGCAAATAAAAGGACATTAGGTGGCGATATGGGGACTCAATCTATTAGGTTTATTTTCGTAGGAGTATTGAATACGATTGTTGGGTTTGCATTCTATGCGTTATTCATTCACTTATTAAACAATAATTATCTGTTGGCTCTTATATTTTCTCATATTATTGGAGTTACTCATAGCTTTCTCTGGAATAACAGATGGACTTTTCAGCAAAAAGGTTATAATTTGGACAGCGCTGTGAAGTTTTTTGCGGTTTATGTTGCTACATTTGCTGTTAACTTGTTTCTATTGTTCTTATTAGTTGATACAATGGAAATGAATAACTTGATCGCTCAGGCCATAGCCCTTTTATTAACTACAGTAATCAGTTTTTTTGGTCATAAATATTGGAGTTTTAGAACTAAAAGAAAACCACAAGAGGTGTAGGAATGCTAGAACAAGGAAGTATTGTGTTTATTAAAAATAAGCAAGAGTATGCTGTAGTTTGTAGTCATGAAGAAAACTCAATTCAAGGATATAAAATTTCTATTAATTATCCAGAACCATTTCTTGAAAAATATCAAACAGAAGTCATTGATTCTAATTTAGAAGGGACATTTTATTTAGATGTTCGTTCTAAATTAATGCTGTCTACTGAGAGTATTGAATTAATATCCAAATTAAGTGAGCAGCAACTAGAAAAAATTATAAGAAAGGATATTCTCTCAAAGGTAGAAAGTTATTACGAGCTGTTCCATTCTGATCGGAATAAAAACTTCGATAAGCAGAAAACTCCCGTCGTCTATGGGGGACGTGTATACGATGAAAAAGAAATGAGAAGTTTAGTGGATTCATCTTTAGATTTTTGGTTAACTGCTGGAAGGTACAACAAAAAATTCGAAAAGGAATATGCTGAATTTCTTGGTGTACGGTATGCGTTGCTTACCAATTCAGGCTCATCTGCAAACTTGTTGGCATTCTCGGCTCTTACCTCTCCGAAGTTAAAGGAAAAGCGAATTATGCCAGGAGATGAAGTCATTACAGTTGCTGCTGGTTTTCCGACAACAGTGGCTCCTATTATTCAAAATGGAGCAATACCTGTTTTTATTGATGTTGAATTAGGCACTTACAATATCATAGCTGACCGGATAGAAGGAGCAATTACATCAAAAACAAAAGCAATTATGATTGCCCATACGATGGGTAATCCTTTTGAATTAGATAAAGTTATGGAAATTGCTAGTAAGTATAATTTGTGGGTTGTAGAAGATAACTGTGATGCTCTGGGTTCCACGTTTAATGGAAAGCTAACGGGGACGCATGGACATATAGGCACCTCGAGCTTCTATCCTCCTCATCATATGACAATGGGCGAGGGAGGAGCTGTGTACACTAATAATGCGCTACTGAAGAGTATAATTGAGTCCTTCCGTGATTGGGGAAGAGATTGTTGGTGTCCATCAGGCTGCGATAATACATGCAATAAACGTTTTGGATGGGAGCTTGGTTCGTTGCCATATGGATATGATCATAAATATACGTATTCACATATAGGCTATAACTTGCGTGTAACTGATATGCAGGCTGCAGTCGGGGTTGAACAACTAAAAAAAGTTCCCGACTTTACGCAAGCTAGAAAAGAAAATTTCAAACGTTTATATGAGGGCCTTAAGGATTTAGGAGAGTTCTTTATTCTGCCAAGGGCTACGGATAACTCCGATCCTAGCTGGTTTGGTTTTATTTTGACCGTCCGGGATGGGGTTAATTTCACCAAAAATGAGATTGTTAATTATTTGGAGTCCAATCGTATTCAGACTAGAATGTTGTTTGCAGGTAATTTAATTCGTCAGCCTGCTTATCAAAATGTAAATTATCGAATACATGGAGACCTAACTAATACCGATAAAATTTTGAATGATACTTTCCTTGTTGGGGTTTATCCGGGATTGACTCATGAAATGATTGACTATGTGATTGAAAAAATACGAGAATTTGTCCTTAACTATAAATAAGCCAATAGGAGGTCCTTGAATTGAAAGTTGTCATACTTGCAGGTGGTTACGGAACAAGAATAAGTGAAGAATCTCATCTCAGGCCAAAACCTATGATTGAAATCGGCCAAAAACCCATTTTATGGCATATAATGAAGCAGTACTCTCAGCAAGGCTTTAATGATTTTATTATTTGTTTGGGTTACAAAGGTTTCTTCATAAAAGAATATTTTGCTCATTATTTTCTCCATGAGTCGGATGTGACTTTTGACTTTCGTAGTGACAATCAACTGATCACACATCAACATACCGCAGAGCCTTGGAAAGTAACCTTAGTAAATACGGGTATCGATACTATGACAGGCGGCAGGGTAAAGAGGGTTCAAGATTACATCGGAAATGAGACTTTTATGTTGACATATGGAGATGGAGTCTCAGATGTAAATATTAATGAATTGCTTAACTTTCATAAGCTTCACGGGCGACTCGCGACTGTAACAACCGTTCAGCCTAGTGGGAGATTTGGTGCATTAGATCTAACTCCAACTGATGAAGTAAGAGGTTTTCAGGAAAAGCCTAAAGGGGACGGTTCATGGATCAATGCTGGTTTCTTCGTAATGGAACCCGAGGTGTTAAATTATATTTCATCAGATGCCACCATCCTTGAGAAAGAGCCATTAGAGAAGTTGGCAAGAGATGGAGAATTAATGGGATACAAACATGAAGGTTTCTGGCAGCCAATGGATACACTTAGAGATAAAAATTACCTGGAAGAGTTGTGGAAATCGGGAAGAGCCCCATGGAAAACCTGGGAGATGAAGTCGGTGAATATGAAATGATCGATCTTAGTTTTTGGAAGGGGAAGAAAGTGTTCTTAACGGGACATACTGGATTTAAAGGCTCCTGGCTTTGTTTATGGTTGTCAACAATGGGGGTTGAAGTTACAGGTTACTCACTAGAGCCGTCTTCAAACCCTAACTTATATGAGCTTTGCCAAATAGATCAATTGATTCATAGAAGTATTATTGCAGATGTTAAGGATGGAGATTCGTTAAGCAAAGCCATAATGGATTTTCAGCCAGAGATAGTTATTCATATGGCAGCTCAACCTTTAGTCAGAGAATCTTATAAAGATCCAGTTGAGACTTATGCTACGAATGTAATGGGTACCGTTAATCTACTAGAAGCAGTTAGAAGGTGTAGCAGTGTATCTGTTGTTGTTAATGTAACCACGGATAAATGTTATGAAAACAAGGAATGGGTATGGGGATACAGAGAAAATGAGCCTCTAGGAGGGTATGATCCATACTCGAGTAGCAAGGCGTGTTCTGAATTGGTGACTAGCGCTTACCGAAGTTCATTTCTAAATAAAAACAGCATACATGCTGTTTCGGTAGCTACTGCTCGAGCAGGAAATGTCATTGGTGGTGGGGATTGGGCCAAAGATCGATTGGTACCGGATTCAATTCAAGCTTTATTATCTAATCAGCCAATCAAGATCAGAAACCCGCATTCTATTAGACCTTGGCAGCATGTTCTTGAACCTCTAGGTGGCTATTTATTACTTGCTCAGAACCTCTTTCAGTATGGAGAGAAGTATGCAAGTGCATATAATTTTGGACCACACGATGAAGACGCTAAACCTGTAGAATGGATAGTTAAGAAGATTTGTGATAAATGGGGAAGGGGAGCAACCTATGAGATTGATTCATCACCACAGCCCCATGAAGCACATTATTTAAAACTTGACTGTTCCAAAGCAATTTCTGAATTAAACTGGTTCCCTCGATGGAATTTAGAAACTGCTATTGATAAAATAATAGAATTTACCCTAGCGTATCAAAGTAAAGAAGATTTAAGAGAAATCTGCTTCAAACAGATTTTGGAATATCAAAATACATAGAGAGGAGAGATCAGCTTCTATGAAGCTTTCCGACTACGTAGTAGATTTTGTACAAAAAGAAGGCGTCTCTCATGTGTTTGAGTTTATTGGTGGGGCTATTGTGCATTTACTTGATTCTATTTCATATAGAGATGATATAGAATGTGTTTCTGTACGTCATGAACAAGCGGCTGCGTTTGCAGCGGAAGCCTATGCGCGATTAAATGGTAAGTTAGGCGTCGCCATGGCTACCAGTGGCCCGGGGGCTTTGAATTTATTAACAGGTATAGGAAGTTGTTATTTTGACTCTGTGCCATGCTTATTTATTACAGGGCAGGTAAATACTTACGAATATAAATTTGACAGACCCATTCGGCAAGTTGGATTTCAAGAGACCGATATTGTAAGTGTATCTAAATCATTAACAAAATATGCTGAGTTAGTTACCGATCCTAAAAAAATAAGATATCATCTAGAGAAGGCAATTTATTTGGCTCAAAATGGGAGGCCTGGTCCGGTTCTTTTAGATATCCCAATGAATATTCAAAGAGCAGATATTGATCCCGACAATTTAGAGAGTTATTTTACCAGTCCAGAATATTTTGAGTCTAGGAAGGAAGGCAATCTCGATCAGGATACTCTTGAATTGGTCATTAATATGTTAGGAAATGCAAAGAGGCCATTAGTACTAGCGGGTGGAGGAGTAAGAGTAGGCAATGCTAGTGCAGAGCTTGAGTTGTTTTTGGACAAAACTGGGATACCTGTAGTAAGTTCATTAATGGGTTTGGATGTAATTCCACACACTAATCCTCAAAATGTTGGATTGATTGGCTCCTATGGGAATCGTTATAGTAATTTAGTTTTGGCGAATTGTGATTTATTGCTAATCTTAGGCTCGAGGTTAGATAGTAGACAAACGGGGACACGGCCAGATACATTTGCTAGGGGGGCTAAAAAAATTCATGTGGATATGGATGTATTAGAACTCAATAGTAAGGTAAATGTAGATGTACCTATCCAATCTGATCTACGTGGATTTTTAGCAGCAATAAATCAAGAGATTTCAAGTTATTATATTAAACCAGATATATGTGAATGGTATTCAAAAATAAGCTCACTGAAAGAAAAGTATCCAACGTATTCTTTCCAACCGGCAGCTGATGAGATTGAACCCAACAGATTTATGGAACTTTTATCCTCTAAGTGTGGGCACATGGCTGCCGTATGCCTTGATGTAGGTCAACACCAGATGTGGGCTTCCCAATCTTATAGGTTGAATAATGAACAAAGGATGTTAAATTCGGGTGGAATGGGAGCTATGGGATTTGCTTTGCCAGCTGCCATTGGTGCAGCGCTAGCTTCTAATAAAGAAGTTTTGGTGATTGCCGGGGACGGTGGTATACAATTGAATATTCAAGAGTTTGATACGATAACACGTTTAAATCTACCTATAAAGACAGTTGTGATGAATAATAATTCACTTGGTATGGTTAGACAATTCCAGGATCTCTATATGGAGGGAAGGCAGCAGTCTACAGTTAATAAAAATCCTTCATTTGTTAAAATTGCAAGGGCTTATGGGATACCTTCATTCCAAATGAATTCAATGAATGATATAGATAAATTGGAAGATTTTTTATCAGTAGATGGCCCATCTTTTATAGAGATCAAACTAGAAAAAAAGACAGAAGTACATCCTAAATTAGTAGTAAATAGACCTATTGAAGATATGTTTCCCTTCTTGGATCGGGAAGAACTAAAGGAAATTATGTTGATTGACTTGGCGGAAGAAATGGAGATTCCAAAGTAAAGGAAGCTGTACACTTATGGTTAATAGTTCCTTGATCAGGGTAGCCATATTAGGAGCTACAGGGCATATTGGGAAAAACGTTACCAAAAGCCTCTGCGAGAAAAATGACTATCTTATATTTGCTTTTGCGAGGTCTCAAGATAAACTTTCCTTATTTTTATCAGAGAATAATATGCGTAATAAAGTAGTAGTAAAAGAATTCAACCAATTCAATAATAACACCTATGATGTTGTAATTAATTGTATAGGGATTGTAAGCTCTGAGGAAATTTCTCAAAATCCGTATAATATATTTAAAGTAACAGAAGAGTTTGATAACTTAGTTATTAGTTATATTCAGACTTCGCCCAATACAAAGTATATTAATCTTAGTAGTGGTGCAATATATGGTACTGACTATTCAGAATCAGCATCATTAAACAAAAAACTAATATTGGATATAAATAGTTTAACTATTAAAGATTATTATGGTATCTCTAAATTGAATATGGAAGCTAAACATCGTAGTCTAGCCGATTATAATATAGTTGATCTAAGAATCTTCAGTTTTTTCAGTAGGTTCATTGATAGAAAATCAACCTTTTTTCTGACAGATGTACTCAATTGCTTGGAACAGAAAAAAGTACTGAAAACTTCCTCTGAAGATATGGTTCGTGATTATGTACACCCAGAAGATTTGATAAATTTAATAGAGCTTTGTATTCAAAAAAGCTCTATTAACTATGCTTACGATGTATTCTCCGTTAAGCCTGTTTCTAAATTTGAATTATTGGATTATTTTATACAAAATCATGAATTAAAAGTCGAGATAAAAAATATCGAGAAGTCTGTTTCAATCACAGGCTTAAAAAGTAATTACTATACGTTAAACACAAGTGCAATTGATATAGGATATAGCCCACAATATGACTCTCTACAATCTGTTTCATATGGGTTTAATTTAATGAAAATGGGGAAGTTTCATGCATAAAATTAGTATTGTTACACCCTGTTACAATGAAGAAGATAATGTAGAAGAATTATACAAGCAAGTTAAAGATGTATTTAGACAATATTTAAACCACTATACTTATGAACATATATTCATTGATAATAATTCAACGGATCGTACGGTGGATATTTTAAAAAAGATGGCTAAAGACGATATTAATGTGAAAATCATTGTGAATTCCAGGAATTTTGGACATATCCGATCTCCGTATCATGCGTTACTACAAGCAAAAGGTGACGCGGTTATTTTGCTAGTTGCCGATTTACAGGATCCTCCGGAAATGATTAAAGATTTTATTGAAAAATGGGAGGAAGGTTATAAAGTTATTTTAGGTGTAAAAGATAAAAGTCAGGAAAGTCCGGCAATGTTTGCTATACGTAAAATGTATTATAATTTTATTAATCGTGTATCTGAAATTGAGCTCACAAAGAACAATACGGGATTTGGGCTATATGATAAAAAAATTATTGAAATACTTAGAGAAATCGATGATCCGTACCCATACTTTAGGGGGTTGATTTCTGATATCGGATTTGAAAGTTATAAAATTAAATATGTACAACCAGCAAGAAAAAGAGGGATCACTAAAAATAACTTTTATACTCTTTATGATATAGCAATGTTGGGGATAACAAATCATTCAAAAGTTCCGTTAAGATTAGCAGCCATGATAGGTTTTCTTATGTCAGCTTTGAGTCTTTTAGTTGCAATGGGGTATTTTATTGCAAAATTGATTTTCTGGGATTCATTTTCTATGGGAACAGCTCCTTTAATAATTGGGCTTTTCTTATTTTCTTCAGTGCAACTATTCTTTATTGGGATTATTGGTGAGTATATTGGCTCAATACATACCCAAGTGCTTAAAAGGCCTTTAGTTGTTGAAAAGGAAAGGATTAATTTTACAGAATCTGAAGGTA
Source organism: Paenibacillus fonticola DSM 21315 (assembly GCF_000381905.1). Classification (GTDB taxonomy): domain Bacteria; phylum Bacillota; class Bacilli; order Paenibacillales; family Paenibacillaceae; genus Fontibacillus; species Fontibacillus fonticola. The sequence goes on from NZ_KB907246.1 coordinate 272,335, forward strand.
ATTAGAGTAATAACGAGAGGACACTTATTAAGTGTCCTTTTTCACTCTCAAATACGGTAAGTAAATACTTTTGAAGAATAAATTATGCAATTGATGTCTGAGTGAAAGTGTTTGTAATCTATCTAACACTAACGGTATACTAATTTAAGTAGAGCACATTAGAAATTATGCCATTCCGAATTATTAAAAAATAAATCATATATAACGAAGAGTGAATATAATCTAAAAAAATAGAAGAAAGGATCTAAATCCTTGAAAGCCATTATTCTAGCAGGCGGGACAGGCTCCCGCCTTTATCCTTTAACCAAAGTCACTAATAAGCACCTCCTTCCTGTTGGCAAATATCCAATGATCTTTCACCCTGTATATAAACTCAAACAAGCGGGACTTACCGATATCCTTATCGTAACAGGCAAAGATCATATGGGGGACGTAGTAAACCTCCTTGGAAGCGGCCGAGAAATGGGAGTAACCTTCACTTACAAAGTTCAGGATGAAGCAGGAGGAATTGCCCAAGCTCTAAGCTTGGCGGAGCAATTTGTTGGGAACGATCAGATGGTTGTTGTCTTAGGTGATAATGTTTTTGCTGATGATATTACTCCTTTTGTGGCCAACTTTCGTAATCAGCAGGTAGGGGCAAAGATTCTCATTCAGGAGGTATCTGATCCCTCAAGGTTTGGTGTTCCAGAGTTGGAGGGGGATCGGATCGTCTCAATCGAAGAGAAGCCACAACAACCTAAATCAAACTACGCGGTTACAGGAATATATATGTTCGATCATGAAGTCTTTGATATAATTAAGTCACTTAAGCCTTCAGCTCGAGGCGAATTGGAAATCACGGACGTAAACAATGCATATATTAAACGAGGAGAGCTTACTTTCGATGTACTGCAGGGCTGGTGGACGGATGCAGGCACCCATGCTTCCCTAGCTCGTGCTAACGAACTTTCACGGGAGTTGGAGTTCGATGAATCGTTCGGTAAATTAAAATTATAGATAAAAAACAAGGAGGAGCTAATTATGAAATCGACTCCTTTAAAATTAGCGGATGCTTTTCTTTTAGAACCGGTGGTACATGGCGATCACCGGGGTTTTTTTATGGAGAGCTTCAATGAACAGGTGATGAAGCAGCTCGGAGTGAATTATAATTTCATCCAAGACAACCAATCGCTTTCTGCAGAGCCTGGTGTCTTGCGCGGGCTGCATTACCAGTTGAACCCTAAAGCACAAACCAAGCTGATCCGGGTGCTCACGGGAGCGATATATGATGTAATCCTTGACATACGCCGCAACTCCCCTACTTTTGGGCAATGGATCGGCGTCATCCTTAGTGAGCACAACAAGCGGCAGCTTCTTGTTCCAAGAGGCTTCGCCCACGGATTCTGTACCTTGGTGCCGAATACGCAAGTCTTTTATAAAGTGGACGAATATTATTCCCCGGAACATGACCGCGGCATACTATGGAATGATCCGGCTTTGAACATTGACTGGCCGGTTAGCGAACCATTGCTATCCGATAAAGATCGGAATCACCCGACATTTTCGGATGCAGAAATGAACTTTGACTAGGAGGTCTCAATTCATGAAATTGCTGGTTACAGGTGGTGCCGGATTTATCGGCAGCAATTTTGTGCTATATATGCTGCAGCAGTACCCGGAGTATGAAATTATAAATGTGGACTCTCTGACGTACGCAGGTAATTTGGAAAATTTAAAATCGGTGGAGAATAACCCGAAGCATACGTTTGTTAAAGCCGATATTACGGATCCAAAAGCGATGGATAACCTTGTAAGTCAAGGTGTTGATGTCATCGTGAATTTTGCGGCGGAATCCCACGTGGATCGGAGCATCCTGGAGCCGGATGTATTCGTGAAGACAAATGTACTGGGTACGCAAGTTTTACTAGATATTGCACGAAAATATGAGATAACTAAGTTTGTGCAAATTTCTACGGATGAGGTATATGGAACGCTTGGAGAGACGGGATTTTTCACGGAGACGACGCCGCTTGAACCTAACAGTCCATATTCCTCAAGTAAAGCCGGAGGAGATTTACTTGTCCGTGCTTATCACGAGACGTTTGGCCTTCCTGTTAATATTACACGCTGCTCCAACAACTATGGTCCGTATCAATTCCCTGAGAAGCTGATTCCACTCATGATTTCCAGAGCTTTGGCTGACGAACAGCTGCCGATCTATGGAGATGGACTGAACGTACGGGATTGGCTATATGTCGAGGATCATTGCAGTGCAATTGATCTGGTTATCCATAAGGGACGAAACGGTGAGGTATATAATATAGGCGGAAACAATGAACGGACGAACATGCAGATTGTTCAGACCATTTTGGAGCAGCTCGGTAAGCCGGAGTCTCTGATCAAATTCGTTGAGGATCGCCCTGGCCATGACCGTCGTTATGGCATTGACCCAACAAAGATCATGAGCGAGCTGGGCTGGAAACCAAAACATAACTTCGAGACAGGCATCAAGGAAACGATTGAGTGGTACTTGCAAAATAAAGAGTGGTGGACTCGAATCCAATCCGGGGCCTATCAGGAGTATTATGCCAAGCAGTATGGCGAACGTCTCGGTGAACGTGCATGAGAGTTCTTGTAACCGGAGCTAGCGGGCAGCTAGGGCAGGATGTTGTTCGCGTATTTGAACAAGCGAATGATATCGTTCTGCCCTGTGATCGAGAGACGCTGGACATAACCGACTATCAAAATTGCCTTGAGCGTACACAGGACTTCAAACCGGATGTTGTCATTCATTGTGCAGCCTATACTGCCGTGGATCAAGCGGAGAGCGATGTGGATACAGCGTATGCTGTTAATGCCTCTGGCACTAGAAATATGGTGTTGGCAGCTCAAAGCGTAGGCGCGAAGTTCTGCTATATCAGTACGGATTATGTGTTTGACGGGACCGCGAAGGCTCCTTATCATGAATATGACAACACGAACCCGCAGAGTATTTACGGCAAATCGAAGCGGGCCGGTGAGGTATTGGTACAGAGCTTATCATCCGCTTTTTTTATCGTGCGAACCTCTTGGGTATACGGGCTGCATGGAAATAATTTTGTGAAAACCATGCTGAAATTAGGTGCGGAGAAGCCTGAACTTAAGGTGGTTAATGATCAGAAGGGATCCCCGACCTATACCGTTGATTTGGCGCAGTTTTTGCTCGGGCTTGCCCAGACGGAGAAGTACGGGATTTATCATGCTTCCAATACAGGGGAATGCACTTGGTTTGAATTCGCCGAGGCGATTTTTGCTGAGGCGAAGAGTATTTTTAGAGAAGACTACCCTGTACGAGTGGAGCCTTGCACTACAGAGGAATTTCCTCGTCCGGCTCCGCGGCCCCGCAACTCGGTGATGGAGCACCTGGCCATTCGCACAAATGGTTTGCGGGATCTTCGCCCATGGCGGGAAGGGCTGCAGGCTTTTTTGCGGGAGCTTGGCGAGAGTAACGAGGACAACACGAAATAATAATATAGAACCCTTTAAATGGAGTCTCCGAGACGCTAGATATAATATAGCAATTGGAACTGCATTTATTGCAAGGGTTCTTTTTTTATCCCATGAATTCTATCTAACAAAAATAACTACTAAATTAGTAAATTAGACCCCCAATTTGGTTAAATTTTTCTATTTATATGTGACTAAAGTATGTATAATGAAAATGTTATCTATTTCGATAGGTGCGCTTTTGCTTATCTATTTACAGAGGAGGAAGAAAGATTGAAACAGCTTAGAAGAAAGAGCAACAAATTCCTGAGCCTGATACTTGGACTCTCATTGCTGGTCTCACCAGTAGTAGGAACGTTGACAGCACCGGGACAGGCAAATGCCGAATCCAATGCAAAGAGGAGTAGTATTCAACAGCATTGGGCGGGAGTAGTTCTGCAAGACTGGCAAAACAAAGGCTACATAAAAGGGGACGAACAGGGCAATCTTCAGCCGGATGCCAAAGTGACTAGAGCTGAGCTGGCGGCTTTGATTAACCGTTCTTTTCAGGTGGAAGAGTCGAAGGAAGTCTCCTACAGCGATGTTAAGGCAGAAGCTTGGTATTACAAAGATGTTGCTAAGGCAACTGCCAAAGGTTATATGAAAGGCTATGAGAACGGAACTTTCAAACCAAGTGCCAACGTTAGTCGTCAAGAACTGGCGGTTGTTTTAACGTCATTGCTTGGGCTTAAGCCTTCGGATGCCTCCAATGCTTTCAAGGATACGGCGAACAGTCCGGCTTGGAGTAAAGGGGCGATCGGCGCGGTAGCGGACAGTGGGCTGATGAAGGGGAATGATGGGAAATTTAATCCCCTGGCGCCAGCAACTCGCGCAGAAGTCGTTAGCGTGTTGGACCGGGCATTGAAGCAGTTGTCTGATCAAGCAACCGTAACCTACGATCAGGCAGGAGTATACGGGCCGAGCTCGGGTACAGAAACCATCAAGGGTTCAGTACATATTACGACTGCGGACGTTACCCTGAATAACTTGGTAATTGAAGGGGATCTGCAGTTAGGCGAAGGCATTGGGGAAGGGGACGTTACCCTGAACAATGTTACCGTTAAAGGCACTACAGTCGTCGAGGGTGGCGGCAAGAATAGTATTCATGTCGTCGACTCGGTGCTGCTCACGGTGATTGTGAACAAGAAAGACGGAAGTGTCCGTATCGTAGCAGAAGGCAACAGTGTGGTATCGCAGGTCACACTGCAATCCGGTGCTATTTTGGAGGAAGCGGGACTGAGCGGATTAGGATTTCAGGATTTGATCCTTTCTGAGCAAATTCCTGCAGGGGCAGAAGTATCTTTGGCCGGTAAATTTGAAACGGTTGATGTGGTAGCTACTTCACTTAACATCAATCTGCTCTCGGGGTCTATTGGTGAACTGGCCATTAGCAATCAAGCTGCGGACAACAATATCCAAATTAGTGCCTCTGCGCTTATTTCATCTCTTATCTTGAATGCAGCGGCCAATGTAGGCGGACAAGGTTCGATCGGACATGCCGAAATCAATGCTTCAGGTTCCACATTGGCGCAGCGTCCGGGCAGCGTGAGTTACAACAACAATAGCTCTGCCAACATTAACGACCAGCCATCCACAGGGGGAAGCAGCACAGGTAGTGCTGGCGGATCCAGTTCAAGCGGCAGCGATAGCGGTAATAATGGCGGATCCACTCAGCCGCAGCAAAATCACCTTGTTGCGACGAACGGTAAAGTAAGCTTGAAGTTCGTTAATGTGGTTTCAGGTCTTGAACTAACAGATTTGGACGTTTCGGCGACGATTGAGGGAGATGTTGTCAGTCTGGAGAACATCGCTTTCGACAGTTCGTCCAACGAGTTGTCCTTTGATCCAGTATCCTTGGATGAGCATTACGGCAAGCAATTGCTTGTACAGATAGCTCCTAAAGCAGGCGTTACCAAATTTAGCGGGACATTGAGCGGAAGCGTACGTCTTGAAGGGTTTGCTGGTACGATTGTGGACGTAGACGATCAGCCGGTGGCGGGCATGACGATTCAATTCCGCCGCGGCCTTTCGAATACAGCCGGTGCTGTTGCGGCAACGGTAGTTACGGATCAGAACGGCCGTTATTCGGTAAGTCTGCCGGCAGGTATTTACACTGGTGAACTGAACAAAGCAGGTTTTATCACAGGCTATGTAGTTGCGGTGTCGGCTAGTGAGCTATTTAACACTAATGAAGACGCGACAGCAATTAAGGTGCCAGAATCCGGGGAACTGCGCATTGTGCTGACGTGGGGCGAGAAGCCTCGGGACGAGGACTCCCATCTTATAGGTCCTACTCCTGCGGGCGGCAATTTCCACACATGGTATGCAGATAAAGTACATTACTTCAACGACGAAGTGTATGCCGATCTCGATCATGACGATGTAGATTCCTATGGCCCGGAGACAACGACCATTCGTAAACGAGTAGATGGCTTGTACACGTTCTACGTACACAACTACTCCCGAAATGGTTACGATGGCACGGAAACCTTGCGTAAATCTTCAGCCAAAGTAGAGGTTTACGATGCAAGCGGCACAGCGTTGTCCACTTATCATATTCCCGTCGGAGCGGGTGGTGAGTTGTACTGGCATGTTTTTGATATGAAAGTTGAAGGAAATGACATCCAGTTTATCAACCAAAACCTCTTAACTAACGTTGCGCCTACAGGCGCCACATCCGAACCTAGCCCTGAGTTTGCAGTTTTGCTCGAGGAGAAGGACAAAATCGCTTCTGTTACAACAGTAACGTATGAAGCGCAGCTTGGCAGTGCATTATCGTTAACTAAGCCGGGCGAGTCCTTATTGGAAGAGACTCGTGTTAAAATCCGAAATCTGACCCCTAGATCCGTAACGGATGTTGTTTATCTGGAAGAGAGCTTGGATCAGAGTGAGATCATTTTCAACCAATATAACAACTCCGGCGATACGATATACTACGATGTCGAGATTGAGCTGTCCAGAGGAAGCTTCACAGTTACCCAGCGGACAACTATCGAGTTGCCAACATTCGATGTTTTCCTTTATGAAGTAAAGTCTGCTGCGGAAGCTTTGGCTAGACCGGAGCTCGCTGATGAAATTCAGGCTGCTCAAGATGCCATTGGAGCTGGCATTGACCTAGGGGTTAAACTTGCAGCCCTGCAGTCTCTCCTTCATGCTCTAGCTAATCTATAGTAAGCTTATGGATTAATAGCACATTTGTTTTTTAAAAGAAGTGACCCTCATATAAATGGTACCCATACACGGGCCATAAGAGGATCACTTCTTTTTTTGGCCCGGCTCGGTCATAGAGCACCTGGCCATTCGTACGAATGGTTTGCGGGATTTTTGCCTATGGCGGAAGGGCTTCAGTTTTTTTGCAATCTTGGCGAGAAGTAAGGAAGACAACACGGAATAATAATATAGCACCCGATAGTTCTGTTTGCTATAATGGGGGATATCATGGTTAGAAGTGAGGTTGTTGAGATGGAAATCGAGAAAGTACTTCAACAACAGCAAGAATTGCTTGCGCAACTTATTCAGATGGTGGCAGAAAATAATCAAAAGATGACGAAAATGGACCAGCGATTGGACTCCATGGATCAACGACTGGACTCCGTGGACCAAAAATTGGACTCCGTGGACCAACGATTGGGCCAAGTAGAGCAGCAGACAATAAAAATCGACACGATTGAACACAAGCTGGATAAAATGTCGGGTCGCTTAGAAGAATACCGTGACGACTTATATTCGCAACGTAGGTATATGACCGGAATGGAAGCGGACTTAAATCAAATTTTCCGCCGGATTGAGAAATTGGAAGAACATATCCAGCCATAGCTGGACATTAATATGTGAAGGGCACCGAGATTCAGCGGTGCTCTTTTATTCTAGTTGAAGCAGCTTATTTATACGCTCGTGTAGGGGAAGTTAAACAAAATAGGAAATTTCATATATAATAGCTTAGGGGGGGGGGCCATAAATTGGGAGATTAGGAGATTTGTTAAATCGATCATACTTTTAAAAGGAGAGATGTTAAAGTGAGTAAGATTTTAAAATCGTTTTCGGTTGTTTTTGCAGCAGTGTTAATTTTTGGTCTGTTAGGAGGACATACCTATGCGGCTTCCGCTGCCAAATCAGCTAAGAAAGAAGTCAAACCGCAGTATGTTACATACCAATCCAACGGTTCAGTACTTAAGTTAAAAAAGAACTATAAAGGTGAAGTGGCTCTAAGTGAGCTGTACAAGCCAGCTATCGAAATATTTAACATTTATGGGGGATATTTTACCAGTAATCAGGATAAAAATATCGAGAACTTCAACAGATACGTGGACAAGTCCATCCCTACAGCTGCTGGATTCGATAGAGAGCAATCCAAGAAAGATTATGTGCAAAGACACGCAGGTTCCTTGGACAATGCCTCTGAAGCTGCTTTAGCCAAGCTAAGTAAAGAACTGAAATCCATTAATGCCAAAAGTAAAATAAATGCCACATTGGGGATGACGCAGGATGGAGCAGTCGAAGCGACCTTCAGTTATAAGACCCAGATAGACGGCAGCGAAAAAGAACTCCTTGTAATTCTAACCTTCGAAGAACTGAATGACAGCATGTACGCGCTGTCTCATATCCGGACAACCAATTAGCAATCTGGGAATAGGGGATTACAGTCCCCTATTTTCTTTTTGGTTTGATATAATGAACAAAGTACGGCATGCTGCATTAAATTTGGCGATGCTGAAAGGGCGGATTAGCTTTAATCCCGAGAGGATCGAACTGCGGAGCACTCGAATGGCTGCTCGGCAGCATTACTTTTTTTGCATGAACTATATTATGAAGATAAGGATTTAGCCTATGAAACCTACCGTTAGCGTACATATCGTAACTTATAATAGCGCAGACGACATCGGGGAATGTCTGAATGCTGTCATGCAGCAAACCTATCGGATTCAGCAGGTGGTCATTATTGATAATGCTTCTACGGATGACACTCTGGAACGGGTCCAGTCTTTTATGGAGAAATCCAGCGGGAGTGATGGTCTCCACTGTGAAATAACACTTATACCCAATCAGGACAACAGTGGATTTGCCCCGGCACATAACCAGGCTATTGAGCTTACGGATACAGACTATGTCCTGGTGCTTAATCCGGATGTGCAGCTTCAGTCTGATTATGTCGAACGTCTCATAGCTTATATGCAGCAGCACCCGAACTTTGGCAGTGCCACCGGCCTGCTTCTACTGAAATCTGGTTCCGACATCGTCGACAGCACCGGAATCGTCATGAACGGGATCTGGCGCGCGTTTGATCGTGGGGCTGGAGAGTCAGTTCAAGAATGGCGCAGGTCTGGCGAAGTGTTTGGAGTATCAGGGGCGGCGGCGTTATATGCGCGGAAGATGATCGAGGATATCAGCATTCAGGGGGAGTTTTTTGACGCTGATTTTTTCGCTTATAAAGAAGATGTCGATGTCGCGTGGCGGGCCCGGCAGCTAGGGTGGAAGGCTTATTATTGCGCAGAGGCGGTCGGTACCCATGAACGTGGCTGGAAAAAAGGAAGTCGCAGGCAGCAGCCCCTCTTTATTCGCAGAATGTCCTACATCAACCGTTATAAAATGATTTATAAAAACCTGCGCGGATTTGGCTGGTTGAGCCAATTACCCAAGCTCTTGGCCTACGAGCTGCTGACTCATGGATATATTCTGCTAAGAGAGCCTCAGGTGTTAGGCGCTTGGAAGGGCTTCTGGCAGCAAAAGCCTGCCCTCCGGCTAAAGCGGCAAGCGATTCAGAACAAGCTCGGCCATAAAGACCAGCTCTAAAGCTCCCGGAATTCATCTATTCAAAGCCGAGAAAATCCCCGTCGGAATGATCACAAAAGCTTCCTACTCATCTTTTCCGACGGAAATAAAAACCGCTTTCCGCTGCAAACCATCCGCTATTTTCGCCGTCGCCTTTCATTCCTCATTTTCCCAATATAAGAATATCGTCCATCATGATCAGCACATCGTCAATTGTCCCCCTTTCTCGGTTCTTGTATCTTTACCTTAACAGAGCGGCCCTGCCTCCCTGAATCCCTAGTTTTAGTGGTACTCGGGGAAGAAGGCATCCGTTCATCACGGTAAGTCCAAAGGAGGAAATAGGGCATGCGACACGAATCTCTTGATTTGTTAAAATGGATTGAGCTGAATGGCGGCGACAAAATGATTGGCCCGGGAAAGCTGGGGGAGAATGGCGGCGTTGGCCCGCAAGGCGAGCAATTGGGTTTTACGAATTTTTATATGACTCGAAATGGGAGGCCGTACATTCCGGTTGTCGGTGAATTCCATTATGCCCGTTTTTCTTACTTGCAGTGGGAGGAAGAATTGCTCAAAATGAAGGCGGGCGGAATCGGAATCGTGGCCACATATGTGTTTTGGATTTTTCACGAAGAGGAGGAGGGGCGGTTCGATTGGGGTGGGAGCCGCAGTCTGCGGCATTTTGTAGACTTGTGCGCGAAGCTTGAGCTGCCGCTGATTTTACGGATCGGGCCTTTTTGCCACGGTGAATTGCGCAACGGCGGCATTCCGGATTGGGTGTTCACTAAGCCGCTCGAAATCCGCTCCAACGATGCCTTGTATTTGCAGTACGTGCGGCGGCTTTACCGGGAGATTTCCCGTCAAGTTGAAGACGCTTTCTTTAGTGAGGGCGGGCCGATCATCGGCATACAACTGGAAAATGAATTTATGCATTGCGGTGCTCCACTGGACGCATGGGGCTACAAGCCGGGCGTATTTATGTCCAGCGGCACAGGCGGCAATGCTCATTTGGCAGAGCTGCGGCGGCTGGCGGAAGAGGCGGGCATGCGCCCGCTGTTCTATACTGCTACGGCCTGGGGAGGGGCCGCCGTCCCGGATACGGACACGCTGCCGATGCTGGCAGGCTATGCGTATACTCCCTGGATTCCTAACCAGCCGCCGAGCGGCGAATATATTTTCCGCGATTTGCACGTTTCGCCGATGGAGGAAGTCGCTTACGACAGCATCGAGTATCCCGTAGCCTATTGCGAGATGGCGGGCGGGATGCAGGTCAGCTATAAAGCGAGGCCGCTCGTCAGCCCGGAAAGCATCGAGGCGATGACGTGTGTTAAACTCGCTAGCGGCAGCAATCTGCTTGGCTATTATATGTATCATGGCGGGACAAACCCTATAGGGAAATACACTTATTTAAATGAGCAAGGACTTCCGAAGATGACATATGACTATCAGGCGCCCCTCGGTGAGTTCGGACGGGTCGGTGAGTCGTATGATCGTATCCGGCTCGTTGCCGCATTTTTGGAAGCGTTCGGAGAGGAACTGGCGCCGATGGCTACCGTGCTGCCGGAAGGGCAGGACGGGCTGGAACCGGGAAATACGGCAGCTTTACGCTGGTGCGTTCGGCAGCAGGGAGAAGCGGGTTTTATGTTTATTAACAATTTTCAAGATCATATCGAGATGCCGGATCATGAAAATGTAAGGATTGAACTGCGTACGGCACACGGCCCCATCTCTTTTCCGCAGGAAGGCGTGATGACTGTAAAAAGCGGACTAAGCTGCATCCTCCCGTTCAGGGTTGCGGTAGATGGCCTCATGATCCGTTCCGCCACCGTTCAGCCGCTTACCAGGCTGAAATTAAACGAAGCGACGTTGCTCGTCTTTTTCGCCCCGGACGGACTGGAGCCGGAAATCGTCCTCGACAACGATTCTGTACAGCACATTCGTCTGCAAGGAGGGACAATGGAGCAGGGGGCGGCGGTGACGGTCATTCGCCCAGCTGTCGGAATGGAGTATTCCGTAAGCGTGACATCGGCGGACGGACGATGTGTGTCCATCGTCGTTTTGTCCCGCCAGGAAGCACTGCAGTCCTACCTTCTGCCCTTATGGGGCGAACAGCGGCTAATCATCAGTGAAAGCCACTTATATGTGCATAACGGGGGCCTGGTGTGCACCTCCCCGGGACGGAATCGCTGGAAGGTGGCAATCTGTCCGCCGTTATCGGAGCAAGTACAGGCCAGTACCGGTTCTGTGAAGGAATATGATGAGACAGACGAAAAGAAACGTATACTTGAACATGAACAAGAAAGGACGGGGCTGTTTCAAACTTTTGAGGTAGAGGTGCCGCAATATGAACCGAAGCTTCAGTATGCACCGGAGCAGGCCAAGCCTTCATCCACTTCATCATTCAAGGCTTCGTTTAGCCCATTATCTAACTTTTCATCTGACCTTTCGTCCAACTTTTCATCCAACCCTTCATCTCCCTCTCTGTCCAAGCATGCCTTGATACGGATCGATCCCGACTGGCCTGACCAGGTGGCGGACGTGTTTTTGGAAATCGACTATGAGGGTGATGTCGCCGGTGCCTATTTGAATGGCCGGATGATTACGGACCATATCCATTATGGCGAATCGTGGACGATTGGCTTAAGGGAGTTCCGGATTGCGCTGGAGGATGCGGAGCTTCATCTTGCTATCACGCCGCTGCGCAAAGGAGAGGCCGTCACTTTTGTGAACCAAGCCTTGGTGGAGCGGTTCGAAGGGGAAGAAATCGCGCACATCAATAACATTCGCGCAGTGCCGCATTACCGCTGTTTCCTCTCTGTTCCCAGCTCCGTAGGTATCCAAACATAAGACGCCGAATAATAAAGGAACCCGTGATTTTCCGGGTTCCTTGTTTTCACTCTACACCCTATCTTCTATGAAGGGATGATAGGCTCATTTTCATCAGTTGCAGAGAACAGAGAAGGAGGTCTCCAAATGGATTGGCTGTGCAAAGAGGATTTGCTCAAAACGGTTATCGTCGACGACGAAATTTTGGCGATTCAGCATTTAAAAAACATGATCGACTGGCGGGCCGCAGGCTTTGAAATTGCCGGGGAGTCGACAAGACCGGCAAGAGCGCTATCGTTAATTGCCGAATTAAAGCCGGATCTGATTATTTCGGACATTAAAATGCCGATGATGGACGGTATTGAACTCAGTAAGCGGATCGTCGCCGCGGAGCTTCCTTGCCGGATTTTGCTGCTGACCTCCTATAAAGAATTCGATTACGTAAAGGAGGCGCTGAAATTCGGGGCTGCTGGCTACCTGGTCAAGCATGAGCTTGAACCGGAAAACTTAATGCGGGAGCTTCTGGCGGTCAAACAGCAAGTTTGGCGGGATAAGACAAGGGTAGCGCAGCAGCTGCGGCAATCGCTTAAAGAGACGATAGATGGATTGCCGCCTGGGGAGGCGCAGCTTAATGGATGGATGGAGCAAATGCGCCTGAAGGGATGCAGCTTCACCTACGCTGTGCTCGCTGCGGGCAATACAGTTCCGGTCTTTGCGCAGGAGGAGGAAGGGACAGCCCTTCAGCCGCTGGCTGATTTAAGTTTTTCTAAAGAAACGGTTGCCTGGGCGGGGGCCATCTATCGTAAAGAGGGAAAGGAAGGCGTTTTGCTGATGCAGCGGGCGCCAAATAGTAGGCTAAAGGCTGCGGAAGCACAATACGAAGCGTTGGCTGAGCTTAGGCAAGCGTACCAGGCTGCCCATTCAAATGAAACGGTGTTTATTTCCTATTCCCCTTCATTTACCGATCTGCGGGAGCTGCCGTCCATTCATGCTCAAACGTTGCAGCGGCTCCAGCTTCGCTGGTTTACGGGCATTGGGCCGCTAATCGCGCCGGATTTGGCTGGGAGCGGGTCATCCGCTTCGCCGAAAAACGGCGGGGCATACCAGTTGGAAGCGGCACGAAAGGTAGACGGCGCATATGTAGAAAAGAGATTCAACGGAGTAAAGGAAATCAATGGAGTAAAGGGAGTCAACGGGGTAAATAAAGTCATTGGAGCCAACGGAACAGACAGAGGAAATGGCGCAAACAGAGGGAAGGAAGAAGTAAAGCGCGTAGACGGAGTGAACAAAGTAGATGAAACAAACGGAGTAAACGGAGTAAACGAAGCAAACGGAGCAAACGTACCAAACGGCGCAGGCGACGAGGACGGCATGCTGCGGATCATCGCGGAGGCTTTTGAACGTGCGGAGCGGGAAAAAGACGCCGAAGCACTGCTTGCGGTGTGCGCAGAGAGCGCTGCGCTTCTTGAGCGCTTGCGTAAGGAGAACCATATGGAGCCGCTGCAAACGCTTTTGGAGCATGGCGAAATTGCAATTGGGCAGTGGAGGGGCGCTGCCGGTGCCAAGGAAGGTTTGCTCCGGTTGATCAGACAATCACTCCAGGCCCAGCCGGCTTCCCGGTATTCCAGGAAGGTGCGGGAGGCGGCCCAGTATGTCGCCGCTGCTTACCAAACCGATTTGAATACGGAATCGATAGCCCGGTATATCGGCATCAGCGGCGACCATTTGCGGCACCTGTTCAAGGAAGAAACCGGACAAACACTGCTTGAATATGTTACGGCTTACCGGATGGAAAAAGCCAAACAGCTTTTGAGCACAGGGCGCTACAAGCTATATGAGGTTGCAGACCGGGTGGGATACCGCAGTGGCCATTATTTCAGCAAAATTTTTCTTAAGACGACCGGGATGCATCCGCTCGATTACGCTGAGAACAGGGAGAAAGCCGAATGAAGCTGAAGCTGAAACTGAATTTTCGCGGCAAAATGATCGCCAGCACGGTGCTGATCGTCGCCGTCTCATTAATTGTCAGCAGTTACATTACGTTTACTTACGTAACAAAAATCGTCCGTGACCAAGCCGTCCGCGACAACGGAACCAAATTGGCGCAAACGTCCTCTTCGATCACGCGGATGAAGGACCGGCTTGCGAGAGCGGCGGACACCGTCATCGTCTCCCAAGAGATCAACCGCCAAATCGTTCACCGCGAAGGGGACAGCCTTCAGGATAGCTATTACAAAAAAGTCGCAGTCCAGCAGCAGCTGCAGCGGTTCGCTGCTCTCGATTCAAGCCTGCTCAATATTATGATTATCCGGCCGGACCGGGAGGTGTTTTCCAACTATAGCGGCTACGAAAGCTATTACGACAATTACCTGCGGGAGGAGTGGATTCAGCCTTTCTTGGCAGGACGCAGCCAAAGCCGCTTTTCGGCACCTCATGAGTTCAGTTACATTAACGGAAAACAGCAAGTCATCAGCTACATCATGGCCTACAAAAATTGGGAGGATCCCAGCGCGGATACCCCTTATATTCTCGTCTTTGATCTAAAGCTTTCCGAGCTGGAGAAAGTGTTTGAGGATATCCGGGAAGATTTTAAGCGCGTCGTTCTCACGAATAAGGAGGGCATTATCCTCTATGACAGCGATAACGGAGCTTCTGGCGGGATAACGCCGACCGCAGAGGAGCACAGCGAGGTTATCCCTTTGGAGTACGCCGCTGCGGACGGAGACTGGAAGCTTGAGGCGACACTTTCCAAAAGCAGGCTGTACGAAAAAATACGTCCGATTCTGCTCTTCTATCTGCTCATTGTGCTGGCCAGTTTGCTGTTTGCACTGGCGGTCATTCCCCCGGTCAGCGCCAAATTTACGAGGCCGATCTCTCAACTGGCGCGCGCCATGCGCCGGGTTTCAGCCGGGGAACTGAACGCGCGCGTCTCCTTCCGTACCGGCGACGAGATGGAGGAGCTCGGAGCAGGGTTCAACCAGATGGTGAAGGACCTTGATTTATGGATGAAGTCGTCGCTGCATGAGCAAGAGATGAAGCGGAAAGTGCAAATGAATTTGCTGCTGTCCGAAATTAACCCGCACTTCATATACAATACGCTAAATACCGTCATCTATTTGTCCCATGCCGGGCGGACCCAGGATACGATTGTCATTACCAAAGCCTTTATTGATATTTTACAGGATGCGATTGCAACGGGGGAAGAGGCCTACTTCTGTACGCTGCAGGAGGAAATCGACCTGGTCAGCAAATACGCGCTGATTCAGCAGTACCGGTATCCTGGAAGGTTTCGGCTGGAATGGGATATTCCCGAAGAGCTGCGCAGCTGCACCGTCCTGCGGATGATGATTCAGCCGCTGGTGGAAAATGCGCTGTTTCATGGCATTGATGAAGATGGAATCATTGAGATAAGCGCCGCAGCCAGCGAGCGGGGAGAGCTGTTTATCCGGGTCAAAGATAACGGAATCGGGATGGACCCCGCTGTATGGTATGAAATACGCAACCGGCAAAAAGCTGCCGGCCCCAAGAAGAAGGGCATTGGCCTCTCCAACATTGCGGAACGCATCGTTTATCATTTCGGCGAGGGCTACGGCATGGAGATCGACAGCAAGGCCGGATCAGGAACCGCAGTTGCCATTCGTCTGCCCTACATGCCAGAACAAGCCGCGACTTCTGTAAAAACCACCGGATGATGAGTAAAATCGCCGAATCGTTTTGTTTTTTCAAAAGGATAGAAGCGCTATCATTTAAATGTAAGCGATTCCAAAACTAAGGAGGGGTTCGGCAATGAACCAAATCAAAAGACTGCCTCTCGCCGTAACTGTACTGCTGCTGGCATTCATAATGCTGATTGCGGGCTGTGCGGGGAGCGGAGGCGCTAACGGCGGTGGAGATGGAAAAGGAAGCGGGAAAGGAAACGGAACCGCATCAAGTGCTCCCGCAAACGGGGGGAATGCTTCAGCTTCATCTGGCGAACTGAGTGGGACGATTAAGGTATGGGACTGGGACGAAGCATTTCTGAAAAAGATGGTTCCGGAATTCAACAAAGCGTACCCGAACATTAAAGTTGAATATACCGTGGTCAACAACAATGACTATATGCAGAAAATCCAGAGCGGGATCGCCTCCGGCTCCGACGTTCCCGACGTTATTCTTGGCGAAATGAACTATCGGGGCCAACTGTTCGACCTCGACATTCTCGACAACCTAGAAGCTGCTCCGTATAACTTTGCGCGTAACGAGCTGCTAGATTACCTGCCGCCGATTATGTTCAATTCCAAAGGCGAGCTCGTAGGCGTAGACCAGTCGATTACACCTGCCGGTCTCGCTTACCGGAGAGACTTGGCCAAGGAATACCTCGGCGTGGACGATCCGGATGCGGTTGCTGCGCTGTTCCCGGACTGGAACGCCTTCATCGAGAAGGGCCAGGAAGTGCTGGACAAGAGCGGCGGCGAGGTGACCATGTTCGCCAGCTTCGACGATGCGTACCGCATCCTGCGCGAGCAAACGGCAAACCCGTACGTAGAAGGCAATACGATTAATTTGACGCAACGGCTGCAGCAGCCGCTCGGTACTGTATTTCAAATGAGGGATGCCGGCATTCTTGGCAAATACGAAGCCTATACGCCTGGCTGGAATGCCTCGTTCGCCAAAGGCGACAACATTTTCTATCCGATGGCGCCTTGGGGGGCCAAATGGAACATTGCCGCCAATGACCAGGATGGCGAAGGAAGATGGGGATTAATTCCGGCTCCTGAAGGCAGTTATACGTATGGAGGCACGGCCATCGGAGTGTATAAAGACAGTAAAAATAAAGAAGCCGCCTGGGCCTACATCCAGTTTGCCTATATGTCAGACGAAGGAATGGCGGTCAGCTACAAAGAATTGGGCAATATGGCCGGCACAAAAGCTTTTTTTGAGAAGCATATGGACTGGATTGACGCCGGTACGGAGTACGACAAATTTTTCGCCGGACAGAACCTGAACAAAACGTTTTATGAAAAAATCGTACCTACCGTGAAAGCGGAACCGCAAACCAAATATCATTCCATCGTGCAAAACGCCTATAACTCGTTGTATCCGCTGTGGATGAAGGATAAGACGATCGGTTTGGACGAGGCGCTGGCCAAGCTGAAAAGCGAAGTACAAAATATGGCGCCTGAAGCAACAGTGAACTGATTTACGCTAGGTAAATTACGCTAGGTAAACAGTTTGGCTTGTCGGCCAATAGACTGTTTTTCCGGCCGACAGTCGTTTTTCCTGTATGAGGAAGGAAGTGAACACGCGTGGAGACGAACACTGCTGCGGAAACGCCGCCGGGCGTCGGGCTGCACAAGAGAAGGAAACATCTTACGGTCTGGCCGTATATTTTTGCCCTGCCATTCGTCGGGTTTTACATTGCGTTTCAATGTTATCCCTTGATCTATTCGTTATTTTTAAGCTTGCACGACTGGAATGGCATCGGCAGCAAAGCCTATGTCGGTCTGCAAAACTACGTTACACTGCTGACGAAGGATCCGCTCTTTTACAAATCTTTGTTCAATACCCTGGTGATCATGGTGATGTCCGTGCCGATGATGATTTTGCTCGGCATGGTGCTGGCCTATTTGGTCTTTAACCTGACGAAGGGCCGGATGTTGATGCAAACAGCTAACTTTTTGCCCTACATTACTACGCCTGTCGCCATCGGCTTCATTTTCTCGTTTATGTTCGACTGGCAAACGGGAATCGTCAATATGCTGTTCCTCAAACTTGGCTGGCTGCAGGAAGGAAATTATTGGCTGATGGATCCATGGTGGTCGCGCGTGATCATTGCCATGATGATTATTTGGCGCAACCTCGGTTATTTTATGGCGATTTATTTGGCGGGCATGACCGCGATTCCTCAGGATATCTATGAAGCGGCGCGGATGGACGGTTCGACAGGGCCCCATACCTTTAGAACAATTACACTGCCGCTGCTGAGAAATATAACCGTCTTTTTGATCGTCACCTCGATCATCGGGGGGCTGCAGCTGTTCGATGAGCCGAAGCTGCTGTATGGCGGATGGACGGCCAGCACGTCCGGCGGCCCGGACAACGCCGCCCTAACCGTGATCTGGAAGTTCGTCAACGATTCATTTATTACGGGAACCCGATTCGGCTACGGCTCGGCTATTGCCTACACCTTGTTCCTGATCATCGTGCTGTTCTCGATCATCAGCTACCGCCTGAGCGCAGGAAAGGAGGAGAAGGCATGAAAATCTTGAAATGGGGCTTTCTAAGTCTCATTACAGTCATCTCGCTGTTCCCGTTTTACGTTATGATTATGATGTCCACCTATTACTCGGAGGATATTTTTAAAGGGATTCCGCTGCTGCCTTCCAATTATTTTCTCAGCAATCTGCAGACGGTGCTGCAAACGGACTTTTTCCGCGTTTACGCCAACAGTATGATCGTTTCCATTTCCGCCGTCCTGCTGGGGGTATCGACGAGTACGTTCATCGGCTATGCTGTAGCGAAATTTCAATTTAAAATGCGGAAATTTCTCAATTATTTCATCATCATTACGATGATGGTTCCGGCGCAGGTCGGGCTGATCGGCTACATTATCGAAATGCGGAATCTCGGCTTCGGTAACACGCTGCTGCCGGTCATATTGACCTGGAGCGCCTGGCCGTTCGGCGCCTTCTTCATGATTCAATTTGTACGCGATACGGTGCCAAACGAAATTTTGGAATGTGCGCGGATCGACGGCGCCTCCGAGCCGGGGATCTTGTTCAAAATCGTAATGCCGCTGATTAAGCCGGGACTTTCGACGCTGTCCATGCTGGTCTTCCTATGGTCTTGGAATAACTATTTACTCCCGCTCGTGACGATCAACAACTCGAAATGGTTTACGCTTCCGCTGTTTGTCTCGACGCTGGGCATCGTTCACCGCACCGATTACGGAGCACGAATGGCTGCGCTTGGCCTGGCTACGATCCCTCTGCTGCTTATTTTCCTGCTGGGCAGCCGAACCTTTATTAAAGGCATTACTGCCGGGGCCGTTAAAGGATAATCTACAACCGTTATATGAACTTGTCTAAGAGAGGAGATAGCGACGAAATGAATATTCCGGAGTACCTTCCCCGCAGACTGACCATCTCGCTGTGGGACTTTTCCTGGTATACAATGACGCAGCCGGGGGAGCCATACAGCGACTTGGCAGCCAGATTCAAGGAACTGGTAGAGCGCGGCTACAACACGATTCGAATTTGCGCGATGCCCTTATTTCTGTTCGATGAGCACGGCCAACAGAGGCCAGGGACCCTTCGCTTCGGCAGCCTGGGGGAAATCGGCCGCCGCACCCGCTGGTATAATTGTCAGGGCGGTGCTGTCCTCGATGGACATGCGCATCTGCTGGAGCTGTTCCGGCAGGCTAAGGCGCACGGCTGTTACGTGATCTTGTCCTCGTGGGAATATCAGCAGAGCGCGACTTTTCTGGAGACCTCGGAGCTTGCGCGGCAGCTCCAGCAAATTAAGCCGCAGAACCGCTTCATGGCATTGGCAAAAGCGATGAGCCGGCTGATTGATTTTTTGAAGGAAAACGGGTACCGGGAACAAATTGCCTATGCGGAGCTGCACAATGAAGTGGAGTTCGGCGCATTGGCGCAGGTCGGCGTGGAGCAGGGAATTTTGTCCGATGACGGCCCCGCCCTCATTGCATCGATGCGTCCTTATGTGGAGGAAGGGATCGAGTATCTTCGCAATGCGCACCGGGATATTCTGATCACGGCCTGCTATACGCTGGCAAGCAACTACAGCAAGGACGACGTGGCCCCAAATGTACAAGTCGCGCACTTTCATCTTTACCTAAACGGCGTATTGCAGGAGTTGATGGATGCAACAGGAATTCGCAGTGAAGGGGGGACGTTTCCCAATGCGGCCGCTTCCGCGCTGCTGCGGGATGACGCCCCCGACTTCGCGGACTATTGTTTGCCGGAAGGAGAAGAGTGGCGGCTCCAAGGCAACCCTGTAGGGCTCCGGCTCTTTTACCTGCACGATTGGTCCGACCCGGACAAATGGGACTTGTTCCTGTACGACCGCTATCACGCTCATAAAGTGGCCATGCTTGAGAAAACGGACCAGCGTTATGAAGAAATCGGCAGCTGGGCTGAGCGGAAGGACATCCCGGTGGTGATCGGTGAAGGATACGTGGGCTATACACCGCTTTATACAAACTTTGAAGAAGGGCCGGTCGGCAAATTTATCGCCGAGTACGCGATCCGTAAAGCGCTGCAGCTCGGATTTTGGGGAATGGTGCTGTGCTCGAACTGTGCTCCGCACCATCCGTTTTGGCAGGATGCGCAGTGGCAGAAGCGGATGAATGAGCTTATCTTGAACGGCGAGCCCACGTAAAAATCCCACAATATGATCACGTCTATTTTTTTCAAAAAATAGGAAGGGTTTCTCCGTGAACGCAATTTCGGCCCATTTCATGCAATGTTGAGGTATAGACTGTAATATGCTAAGATAACAATAGAACAAGGAGGCTGCGCCACAGCCTCCCCGGTACAACACTTGGGTGGAATACCTCCAAGAATAAGCTTGAAATAACCCGTTCCCTCGGCGCTAACCTGGGCGGGTTATTTTCGTTTATTCAGGTATGTGAGCAATGCGAGGATAAACATTCCAAGCATGAGCACTTCTGAAAACGAAAATTGCATAAGCATCACCCCCATCCGGAGGCAATACTATTCCACCCAAGTTCAGTTGTACAAGCCAAACTATACCACGAGTCTGCGATCTTCGGCAGGCTCTTTTATTTTGCCTTGGCGCCAAAGCAGTCGGCCTTTTGATAAAAAATGATAGAATGCTCGAAATGCTCCTATATACAGCCCAAACTTATAATAACAGTCGTCAGCGCTCCTACCTATGTTATAATGTCGATAGATTACTATTTTTGTCAGGGGCGCGTTTTCTAATGGACTTAAGCATCATCATTGTAAATTACAATACCTGCCGTTTAACGCTGGACTGCCTGCAGTCGGTGTTCGATTCCGAGACGGCCTATCAATACGAGGTTTTAGTGGTCGACAATGCTTCTGCGGACGATTCCGTCGAGGCGATTTCGCATGAATTCCCCCAGGTGGTTCTCATGGCCAACCAGGAGAATACCGGCTTTGCAAAAGCAAACAATCAGGCGATGGAAGCGGCCAAGGGGCGCTACATCCTGCTGCTCAACTCGGACACCATCGTCCAGCCGAACACGCTAGAGACGATGGTGTCCCTGATGGACAATCGTCCTGATCTCGGCGCTTCAGGCTGTAAAATCATCCTGCCCGACGGCTCGCTGGATAAAGCCTGCCGGCGCGGCTTTCCTACGCCTTCGGCGTCTTTTTACTATGCCTTCGGCATCTCCCGGCTGTTTCCGGACAATCCGAAATTCAACCAGTACCAGCTTGGCTACCTCGATCCGGACGAGGCTTATCCGGTCGACTGCCTGATGGGAGCCTTCATGCTGGTGCGGCGCGAGACGATCGAGCAAATCGGCGGTCTGGACGAGACATTCTTTATGTATGGAGAGGATGTCGACTGGTGCTATCGCATCAAGGAAGCGGGCTGGGGCATTCACTACGAGCCGGCTACATACATTGTTCACTATAAAGGGGCGAGCAGCCGCCGTAAGCCCTTCAAAATTATTTACGAATTCCACCGGGCGATGTGGGTATTTCACCGCAAGCATTATAAGCGCCGGTATTCGTGGCTGACGAACGGAGCGGTCTGCTTGGGCATCGCCGTGAAATTCATGTTATCCCTGGTCAGCAACAAACTTAAGCCGGGCAAGCCGGCAGAGCGAACGGTGCCCGCATCGGCTGCAGCAGCGGCGCAAGCACAGCAAGGCACCAACGGTAAAATGGAGGTGAGACGATGATCCGCAAAAATCAACGCTTCTTGACCCAGCTATATATTTTAGCGGACTTTTTAATTATTCAGCTCGCTTTCCTGCTGGCCTGGTGGGTCAAGTTTGAGAGCGGCCTGATCGAATACGAGCAGCCGCTTCCTATAGAAATCTATGCTTTCTGGAGCCTGATATACGGAGCGGTCGCAATTTTTATCGGCATACTGATTTCCTTCTATTCACCCAAACGAAAGAAACGGTTCGCAGACGAAGTGCTCAAAATTATGCAGGTGCATTTTACGAGTCTCGTCGTTTTGCTAAGCTTCATGTTCTTTGTGAAACAGGTCGATATTTCGCGGTACTACCTGGCCATTTATATGGCGTTCAACTTATTGTTTATTATGCTTTACCGTTATTTTGTAAAAAGCTCGCTGAAGCAGCTGCGCAAGAAGGGCTATAACAAGCAGTTTGTCCTGATCATAGGCGCCGGCTCGCTCGGCCGCAAATTTCACGACAACTTAAGGCAATATCCGGAGCTGGGGTATGACATCATCGGTTTTCTGGACGATTATCAGCAATGGGACGACAGTGAGAGCATGAAATACAGCCCGATTCTAGGGACAGTTGACCAACTGGAAGAGATATTGGAAAGCAAGCTGGTTGATGAAGTGGTGCTGGCTTTGCCGCTGGATGCGCATTCCCGGTACGCCAAAATTATCTCCTGCTGCGAGAAGGCTGGTGTCCGGACGCTGATCATCCCCGACTTTTTCGATTATTTGCCGGCCAGGCCGTATTTCGATAATTTTGCAGGGATGCCGATGATCAATGTGCGCGATATTCCGCTCGATATGGCGGCAAACCGGTTGGTGAAGCGTGCCTTTGATATTGTTTTTTCCCTGTTTGCCATTATCATTACTTCCCCGGTTATGCTGTTCGTCGTGATCGGGGTGAAGCTTACCTCGCCGGGTCCGGTTATTTTTAAGCAGGAGCGTATGGGGTTGAACCGCCGCACGTTCCAAATGTACAAATTCCGCTCTATGAAAGTGCTGCCTGAAGGGATGGCTGATACGGGATGGACGACCGAGAACGATCCGCGGCGGACGAAGTTCGGGGCGTTTATCCGCAAGACGAGCATCGATGAGCTTCCGCAATTTTTCAATGTGCTCGCTGGACATATGAGCGTTGTGGGCCCCCGGCCGGAACGTCCTTACTTTGTGGATCAGTTCCGGGAGGAAGTGCCGAAATATATGGTGAAGCACCATGTCCGTCCGGGGATTACCGGATGGGCGCAGACGCACGGTCTTCGCGGGGACACGTCGATCGAGGAACGGATACAGCACGACATTTTTTATATCGAAAATTGGTCGATGCTGCTGGATATAAAAATTATTATCCGCACGATCCTCCATGGCTTCGTCAATAAAAATGCCTATTAGAGGCAGAAATGTTTTCAAAAATGTTTTCACAATTGTTCTTGCAATTGTTTCCAGGGGTCTCCCTGTTCCTAGAGTTTTCCTAGAATTGTTCCAATAAAAACCTGCTTGGGCATTTTTTAAAACATGCTGAACGAAAGAGCACTAAAGGATGTTGCTGGATCATGAGAAACAAACTGTTATATAGTCTGATGGCGGCAGGCGGGCTCGCAATCGTGCTGCTGCTTATTTTCCTCAGTAAGCCGGAACCGTTTGAGCTGACGGGCTTTAAAGCTTACCGGATGATTGCCCATGCGATGGGCGGAATTGAGGAAATGACCTACACGAACTCGCTGGAAGCTTTTGAAGCCAATTATGAGAAGGGAACCCGCGTATTTGAAGTGGATTTCCTGCTCAGCCAGGATGACGTGCTGATCGCCCGCCATGAGTGGGGAGAGTTCTTTACGAACTTACTCCGCCAGCAGGAGGAGCTCCCCGCGGAGCGGCATGGAGCGGTCTGGACAGCGGCCGAATTCAAGCAGGCTAAGGTGGATGGACGATACGAACCCTTGCTATGGGATGACATTGTAAAATTGATGGTGAAATATCCCGATATATATATCGTGACAGATACGAAACAGATCAAGCCCGAAGAAATTGACCGCATATTTGCAAAAATTGTGGAGGGGGCCAAACAGCAAGACCCCCAACTGCTTGAGCGGATCGTGCCGCAAATTTATAACCAGCCGATGCTGGAGCAAATCCGGCAATATTATGCGTTCGATTCTATTATATATACACTCTATCAATCGCAGGACAGCGACCGCCAGGTCATTAATTTTGCCCGGGACAACGGGATCGCTGCGGTGACGATGTCGGAAGGCCGGGCCAGCAAGAAGCTGATCGCCTCTTTGAAACGCACGGGAATACCCGTTTATGTTCATACGATTAACGACGAAGAGGTCATGTCCAAGTATAAACAAATGGGCGTTTACGGGTTCTACAGCGACTTTTTGGCCGGGAACGCTGCGGATAACCCTAGTTGAAGCACAGAGCCGGGACTGGAAAAACTGTTCCCCTCCAATGCGAACATTGACAGGGTATCCTTCGTCACTTAGACTAGAAATGAAGCGATGAAATACAACAAAAAAAGCATCCTTGATGATGAAATAACAGCAGGCGGGGCGATGTGGCAGGGCCCCGCTTTTTGTGCCGGTCATGCGGAAATAGCGCGCCGGATCTGCCTGTAAAGTTTGGAGGTATGAAGTTGAAGCGATCGATCCCTTCCTGGCGGCATGTATTTAAATTAGATCCTGACCGAACTCTGGATGCGGCGGCGCTCGAAGCGATTTGCCTGTCCGGTACGGATGCCGTCCTGGTAGGGGGCTCGAGCGGCGTTACCTATGACAACACGGTAGAGCTGTTGTCCCGTGTCCGCCAATATGAAGTTCCATGTGTATTGGAAGTGTCCGAACTGGAGGCTGCCGTTCCCGGGTTTGATTTATACCTGATTCCAACGGTGCTTAACTCCAGGCATCCGGACTGGATTATCGGCCATCATGCGCGCGCCGTGGAACAATACAGCTATTTGATCCCGTGGGACGATGTCGTTCCCGAGGGCTACATTATATTGAACGCCGGATGCACTGCCGCGCTAATATCGGAAGCCAATGCCTCCCTCACAGCATCGGAGGCGGCCGCATATGCGCAGGTTGCCGACAGGCTGCTGCGTCTGCCGATCGTCTACTTGGAGTATAGCGGCGTGCTCGGCGATCTGGAACTGGTGTCGACCGTGCACCGCTCGCTCGAAAATGCGCAGCTGTTTTACGGCGGCGGCATTACAGACGCCGGTACAGCCAGAATGGCTGCCGCCGCTTGCGACACGATTGTTGTCGGCAACGCGCTTTACAGCGATCTGGAGCAGGCATTGTCGACGGTAGCTGCGGTCAAGCAAAGGCACGTTTAAACAGCGGCCGGCTGTCAGGCGTTCTGAACAGAAGGAGTAGGAAAGGAGTATCTTTATGCAACCTGTTAACATACATGAAGCCGTCGCCAGACTCAACCCCGAGCAGCGCCGGGCGGTGGAGACGACGGAGGGCCCGCTGCTCATTATGGCGGGCGCGGGCAGTGGCAAGACGCGGGTGCTCACCCATCGCATCGCGTACTTGATCGCCACCCGGAAAGCACCGCCCTGGGCGATTCTCGCGATTACATTTACCAACAAAGCGGCCCGGGAAATGCAGGAGCGCGTATCGCAGCTGGTAGGACATGAAGGAAGAGACATTTGGGTGTCGACCTTCCACTCGATGTGCGTGCGGATTTTACGGCGGGATATCGAGCGGATTGGCTTTTCCTCAAGCTTCTCGATTCTCGATTCGACGGACCAGTTATCCGTTATTCGCAATTGCATGAAGGATCTCAATATCGATACGAAAAAATTCGAACCGAAGGCGGTTCAGGCGATGATCAGCACGGCCAAGAACGAATTGATCACCGTCCAGCAGTATGAGCAAAAGGTAGGGGATTATTTCGAGGGAATCGTCGCGAAAGTCTATGCGATGTACCAGAAGCGGCTTCGCCAGAACAACTCCCTCGATTTCGACGATCTTATCATGAAGACGATCGAGCTGTTCAAGGAAGTTCCCGATGTACTCGATTTTTACCAGAAGAAATTTTCGTACCTTCATGTCGATGAGTACCAGGATACGAACCGCGCCCAGTACATGCTCTGCAAGCTGCTGGCGAACAAGCACCACCGCATTTGTGTCGTCGGGGACAGCGATCAGTCGATCTACCGCTGGCGGGGAGCGGACATTACGAACATTCTCAACTTCGAGGAGGACTACCCGGAAGCAACGACGATTCTCCTGGAGCAGAACTATCGTTCTACCTCGAACATCCTGAACGCGGCGAATGCCGTCATCGGCCGAAATACGGGCCGCAAGCCCAAAAACCTGTGGACCGACAAGGGCGACGGGGACAAAATCAAAGTGTACCGTGCAGGCTCAGAGCATGATGAAGGCTTTTTTGTTACGTCGGAAATTCATAATAGTGTCAAAAAAGGCCGGAGATACAGCGATCACGCCATTCTGTACCGGACGAACGCGCAGTCCCGGGTCATTGAGGAAACGCTGATTAAATCGGACATCCCCTATCAAATCGTCGGCGGCATCAAGTTCTACGACCGTAAAGAAATCAAGGACCTGCTTGCGTATTTGCGCCTGCTGTCCAACCCGGACGACGATATCAGCCTGACGCGGATCATCAATGTGCCCAAAAGAGGCATCGGCGACACCACCGTAGCCAAGCTGACGGCAGCCGCCGCTGAACGGGGAATATCGATTTATCGCCTGCTATATACTGTGGATGATCTCGGATTTTCCGGGCGGACGCGAAATGCGCTTGTCGAGTTTTACGACATGATTGCCGCACTGCATCAAATGGTCGAATTTTTGTCCGTTACGGAATTGACGGAGAAGCTGCTGGAAATGACGCATTACCGGCTGGAGCTGCAAAATGAAAATACGCTCGAGTCGCGCTCCCGGCTGGAAAACATCGACGAGTTCCTCTCTGTAACGATGGAATTTGAAAACAATAGCGAAGAAAAGACGCTCGTTGCGTTTCTGACTGACCTAGCGCTCATTTCCGATATCGATACGATGAACGACGAGGAAGAAGACCAGCCCGGAGATGCGATCGTCCTGATGACGATGCACAGTGCCAAAGGCTTGGAGTTCCCGGTCGTCTTCATCATCGGCATGGAGGAAGGGGTCTTTCCGCACAGCCGTGCGTTCCTCGATAATGAGGAACTGGAGGAAGAGCGGCGCCTCGCTTACGTCGGAATTACGCGGGCGGAGGAACGGCTGTTCCTGACGTGCGCACAAATGCGGACGCTCTTTGGCCGGACGGCGGCGAATGCTCCGTCCCGCTTCTTGGAGGAAATCCCCGACGAATTGAAGGAGGATACCGAAATCGCCCGCGATCGCTACCGCCGCGGAGCGGACATCGGCGGCGCTTATAGCGGCCGCGGCTTTGGCGGCGGCAGAGGCGGCAACTTCGGTCACCGCTCGGCGGACCGCAGCGGCGGACCGGCTTCAGCCTCTGCTCCCGGGCGCGTCACGATGACGACCGGCGGAGCAGGAGCCCCGGGGTCTGGACGCGTGACGGTAACAACGGGCGCCCTTGGGGCCGCAGCCGCGAAGCCTTCCGGCTCCGCCGGCTTCAGCGCCGGCGACAAAGTGTCGCACGGCAAGTGGGGCGTAGGGACGGTAGTATCAGTTAAAGGTACTGGGAATAATATGGAACTGCAGATCGCTTTTCCTGCGCCGGTAGGTGTCAAGCGTTTGCTCGCTGAATTTGCTCCTATTACGAAAGTCGAGGAAAGCTAGCAGGGACGGATCATATAAATTGGACTATAAAGCTAAGCTAATGAAGCTGCAATAGCGACTTAGGAGGGGTGTCCGCATATGGATGCGATGCAAAAGATGGAACAGCTCGTTGAACAATTGAATCAATACAACTATCACTACTACACATTGGATCAGCCGTTGGTGAGCGATAAAGAATACGACGCCCTGTACGATCAATTGACGGCGCTTGAAGCTGAGACGGGCATCGTGCTTCCCGATTCGCCAACCGGGCGTGTGGGCGGTGAGCTGATTAAAGGCTTTGAGCCCCACCGGCATTTAGCTCCGCTGTGGAGCCTGGACAAAGCGCAAACCGAGGAGCATCTTGTCAACTGGAACAGCCGGGTGCTCCGTTTAATCGGGGACTATAACAGCAAAAATCCAGACACTCCGCTTCCGGACCCCACCTATGTCGTTGAGCTGAAATTTGACGGATTGACGCTTAATCTGACCTATACGGACGGTAAACTTGTTCAGGCATCGACGCGGGGGAATGGCGTAGTCGGTGAAGGGATTCTCGCTCAGGTCAAGACGATTAAGTCGGTCCCGCTGACGATTCCGTACCGCGAGGGGACGATTGAGGTTCAAGGCGAAGGGATCATGAATTTATCCGTCTTGGCCAAATATAATGAAACAGCTATAGAGCCGTTGAAAAATGCGCGCAATGCCGCAGCAGGAGCGCTGCGCAACCTGAATCCGCGCACGACGGCGGAGCGGAAGCTCAGCGCTTACTTCTACAACGTAGGCTACTCCGACAATATCCAGTTCGCGGATCATCGCGAAATGATGAGCTTCCTGCAGGATAATCGCTTTAAAGTGAACTCGTATATCGAGTACTTTGACGATTTCGCCTTAGTGATGGAGGCGTTAGAGCAAATTCAGGAGCGCCGTGATTCCCTGGACTACCTGATCGATGGAGCGGTCGTTAAGGTGACGGATATGAGAACCCGCGAGGTGCTTGGATACACGGATAAGTTCCCGCGATGGGCGATCGCCTATAAATTCGAAGCCGAGGAGACGACGACGATTTTGGAGTCCGTAACGTGGAACGTCGGGCGAACCGGCAAAATCACGCCGCTCGCCAAAGTGGAGCCGGTTGAGCTTGCCGGCGTGACCGTGCAGAACTGCACGCTCAACAATGCCGGGGATATCGAGCGCAAAAACTTGAAGTTCGCTCTCGGTACCCGCGTGTTTATACGCCGTTCCAACGATGTAATCCCGGAAATACTCGGAAAAGTGACCGACGAGCAGGATGGCGGCGAAATTGTTGTTCCGGATCAATGTCCGGCCTGCAGCTTCCCGTTGGAGCAGCGCGGCGCCCATTTATTTTGTAACAACCGCTTTGACTGCAAGCCGCAAATCGTTACCCGGATCACGCACTTTGCTTCGCGTGATGCCATGGATATTGAGACATTGAGCGACAAGACGGCGGAGCAGCTGTTCGAGGAACTGGATGTTCACGAGCCAGCGGATCTATATACGATCAAGTTCGATCAGCTCGTTACATTGGAGCGCTTCGGAGAGAAGAAGGCGAATAACCTGCTTGAAGCGATCAAAAAAAGCAAAGGGCGGGACCTGGCTGCATTTTTATATGCCTTAGGCATTCCCAATACGGGGAAATCAACAACGAAAGTGCTGGCTGATCATTTCCGCGATCTGGGCGCGGTGATGGCAGCGACGGAAGACGAGCTTACGAGCCTGCCGGATATCGGCGGCATTGTCGCGGAGAGCATCGTTACGTTTTTCGCTGATCCATTCATGCAGGCGGGGATCCAGAAGATGCTGGAATTGGGCGTTGAAGCTAAAGCACCGGAGGAACGGGCGCCCGTGACCGACTCCTTCTTTACCGGCAAGACGGTTGTACTCACCGGAACGCTGCATCAGCTTACCCGGGATGAAGCAAGCGAAAGGCTTGCGGCGCTTGGGGCCAAAGTGACGGGAAGCGTGTCCAAGAAGACCGATCTTGTCATCGCTGGGGAAAAGGCGGGCAGCAAACTGGCGAAGGCTAAGGAGCTCGGCATCCCAGTCATCGAGGATGAGAACGAGTTGATTCGATTATTGAATGAATAAACCTGATACCCCTCAGACGCTGGCCCATCTGACACTGGTCCCTCTGAGGGGTATTGTTGTATCTAGTTAGTCCGCGGGCAGATTTTTTGAACAAATCGGCTTGAAAATGTAACCATCTCCATATCAAATACGTTATACATAGAGAAAATACAAATTTTGGAGGTCAAGATGTCGATTAAAGGAATGAGAAGCGCGCTGTTATTCATCATGTGTCTCGTACTGTTAGCGGGGTGTACTAGTAAACCAAGCGCCAAAGAAGCTGAACAACAGAGTTTGCGAGTAATGTACTGGGATGAAAATTATTTTTTCCAGCAATATGGTGATTTATTTACGATGCAGCACCCTAATATCGAAATTGAAGTCGTTAGTACGCAAAGCATTTATAGCAACCTTGGGCCTGAAGATGATTACGTCAAAGCTTTTGATGATTTTATAGAGAAGGAACAGCCGGATATTGTCATGCTTGGGGTAGAACAGCTGGAAAAGTATATTTCCGATGGGAAAGTACGTGAGCTGGATACGCTGATCGAGCGGGACAAGTATGATATTGAGACCATCTACCCGGCTTTGATTGAGCTGTTAAAGGAGCGGGGCGATAACAAGCTGTATGGCCTGACGCCGAATTTCTATGGCAGTGCCATTATGTACAATGCTGATTTGTTCGCCAAATATGGCGTTGAACTGCCGCGTGACGGGATGAGCTGGTATGAAATGCTGGAATTAGCGAAGCAATTCCCGGTTGAGGGAGACGAGAAATCGAGAATCTACGGGTTTGCTGCCAATTATGGGGGCTTTACCTTCGATCAACTCGCTTCGATGATTGCCTCTTCAGAAGGAGTCGAATCCATTGATACGAATTCAATGAAAGTCACGATGAACACAGACTCCTGGAAGAAAATATATCAAGCCGCGATCGATGCGATCGATTCCAAGACGATCTATAAACCTAGTGAAGATGGTTTTAGAGGCGGTACGATGGAAGAATATTATCAGCAGCAACCGTTCATGATGGGGCGGGTAGCGATGACCGTTGCCAATTCCTATGTTCTTCAGGAATTAAAGCAAGCATCGGAGTCCATAAAAGATTACAAGCCATTTGAACTTGGGATTGTGGCTGGGCCTGCGGATTCGGCCGATCCGGAGAAGTCGCGCAGCATTAATTTGAGCGAAGTGTTTGCTATTTCGGCCAACTCGCCAAATACCGATGCGGCCTGGGAATTCATCAAGTTTGTGAATGGCGAGCAATTTGCTAAAATTAAATCGCGGAGTTTGAATAACGGACTGCTGTCCCGTATGGGTTATTCAACGGAATATAATGGGCATGATCTTCAAGCATTTTATAAGCTGAAGCCGGCGCCAAATGACTATACGGGAATGCAGAAAATTCCGAACGAGTTTTACATGAAGTTTCAGCCGATCCTAGAATCCGAGATGAAGCAGGTAGAAGAGAAGAAGAAGTCGCTGGACGAAGCGCTCGCAAAAGTTGAGGCCGAGGGTCAGGTAGCTCTGGACGAGGCGGTGAAGGAACAGGAAGCCAAGAAG
Source organism: Paenibacillus fonticola DSM 21315 (assembly GCF_000381905.1). Taxonomy (GTDB): domain Bacteria; phylum Bacillota; class Bacilli; order Paenibacillales; family Paenibacillaceae; genus Fontibacillus; species Fontibacillus fonticola. Next base: position 303,723 of record NZ_KB907246.1, read on the forward strand.
AAGGAAGAAGAAGCGAAAAAAGGCACAGAACAAGGGGCTGAAACTGAGCCCAGCACCGAGGAAACAGCAGAAAATTAATCATGTAAGTCCTAAGAATAAAATTAATCATATGAATCCTAAAAAATTAATTTAATCATGTGAACCCTAAGGATCATGAAAGATGGGACTGTTTGATTGATCGGCCTGCTTTGTTGAATGACCGGACTGTTTGTTGAATGATACGGCTCAGGCTGCGGCTGGGGATAATAAATTGGAAGGATGTATAAATGAAACGATTTTTATATGGCATCGTTATGATTTGTTTTTTGGACTTATTTATACAGCTTCCCGTGATGGGACCCTTCGCCAAAAGTCTTGGAGCCGGATCATTCGGTATCGGTCTGGCCGTGGGCTTATACTCTTTTACGAATATGTTCGGGAATATTGCCGCGGGCCTCTGGATTGATCGTTATGGTGCTAGAACTATTTTACTCTGGGGATTTATGCTGACAGCAGCTGTAATGCTGCTCTATCCCCTCGTCAGCGCGCCCTCGCACCTCATTATTGTACGTACGATACATGGGCTGACAGGGGGCTTGTTAGTTCCGAGCGCCTTTACTTTAATTTCGCGCTTCGCACCCGCACAGCGTCCGGGGAGAGCAATGGCTCTGTCCGGGGCAGCGGTTGGCGCTGCAGCTATAATCGGTCCGGCTGTGGCGGGCATTATGAAAGCAAGGCTCGGCCTGGATCCCTTATTTATCGCTACCTCTGTTTTACTTGGTTTGGGGGGACTATTGGTTTTCGTTACTGTTCCGAAATCCCCGGCAAGTCAAAGCAGCCGTAAGCAGCAGTCTGGATCTGCGCATTCTACAGTAGACTTTGCAGCCGTTCTCCGGAAGAGAACGGCTGTACAATCCTATATCGGCGCTTTTTCACTGATGTTCGCCATGGGGGCATTAACTTATGCGTTACCGCTAAAGGTTGATGAGCTGGGATTTGCGGCGCAGATTTCCGGATTAATGCTGAGCACCTTCGGCGTAGTGGCGATCATTGTATTTATTCTTCCGAGCAACCGGTTGTTTGACCGTGTATCGCCGCTGGTGCTAATGTATTCCGGTGGAGCAGTCATCATGCTGTCGCTGCTATTGCTGTCTTTATTTAATCATCAGATTGCGATGTTTGCGGCTATGGGCCTTTATGGCTTTGGATTCTCCTTGTTATTTCCGTCTTTAAATGCGTTGCTGCTGAGCAATGTTAGCGGGGAAGCCAAAGGAAGAGCATTCGGGCTATTTTACGCCTTATTTTCTCTTGGGGTTGTAGCAGGTTCATCCGGAGTCGGGGCGTTGACGGCTCATTATGATAAGGCGCTGAGAATAGCGGCATTAGGTATCTTGCTGGCGGGATGCGTTGTAGTTTGTATCCAGTATGTTTGGCCAAGGGAGCAGCGTGTTAATTCCTCGTAATGAGGGATAGGGCCGAGGCTCCCCTTTTTTAATTGAAGAACATAATAGACCGTGTTAGAGAGGTTACATATGAACAGGAAAATCACCATCAAAGCGCTCTTGCTGATGCTGGGCTGCTTGCTGATCGTGGCCGGTTGTACAAGGAATCCAGGAAATAAAACAATGAGTCAAAAAGTAACAATCAAAGTTATGTACCATGATGAGGAATCTTTTTTTTATCAATATGGAAATCTCTTTGCCATGAAGCATCCCGATATCGACATTCAGGTCGTGAGCAGCCGGCTTTTGCAGCAGTACGATGCATCAGCTGAGGAATGGGCGGCCTTTTTGGAGCAGGAACAGCCAGATGTGCTGCTGCTGAACACTTCGCGGTTTGAACAATTAGCGGCAGATGGCAAGTTGACAGAGCTTGAGCCGTTGATCAAGCGTGACCGGTATAGCATGGAAACTTTTTTTCCAAATTTAATTGAGCTGTTGAAGGAAAAAGGGCAGGGGAAGCTTTATGGACTGACTCCCACATTTCAAAGCAGCGTTATTTATTATAACGAGGATTTATTTGCAAAGTATGGCGTTGAGCTGCCGCACGACGGGATGACCTGGCAGGATATTATCGATACGGCCCGCCGTTTTCCTGTGGATGAGGATGGAGAAACGCGGATATACGGATATGGAGCAGCCCGGCCATTATCTTGGATGGATTGGGTATATACCATTAGTCCGACTTACGGTTTGACTATGCAAAATAGTGCAACGCAGAAGCTCACGATTAACACCGCCGGATGGAGAACGGTCCTCCAACTGGCGCTCGACGGCTGGGAGTCCGGTGTTGTATATAACGATGTTAACACCAAGCTTTCAAGTGATCTGTCGGGAGATTACTACCAGCGCCAGCTATTTTTGATGGGACGGGTAGCGATGACGTCGGGGGACCCGGCTTTACTGTCGGATATGAAGGTTGTGCAGGATACAGTGGAAGGTATCAAACCATTTAAAGTGGGGATGGCAGCTGGCCCGGTCGATCCGGCCGTACCGGATCAGACCCGGGACATTTGGCTCGGCGGTATTTTTTCCCTGCATGCCGGCTCGCCGAATACCGATGAAGCCTGGGAATTCATGAAATTTGTTCACGGCGAGGACTATGCGCGGATTAAATCCAGAACGTTGAATCACAATCTTCTGTCGCGGATGAACGATTCCATGGATGCTCAGGGGTATAATTTGGAGGCATTTTATAAGCTGAAGCCGCTGCTCGGCAGCAGTGTCATGATGGAAAATGTGCCCCCTGGATTCAATGAACGCTTCTGGGAATTATTCGATAGCGAAGTGACATTCGTCCGGGAGAAGAAGAAGACTTTGGATGAGGCGCTTCTGACGATTGAGACCGAAGGACAGGCGATTTGGGACCAAGCGGCCAAAGAGGAGGAACTCCGGAAGGAGAAGGAGAGGGAGAAGGAGGGGGAGAAGGAGAAGGAGAGGGAGAAGGAGAAGGAGAGGGAGAAGGAGAAGGAGAAGGAGAGGGAGAAGGAGAAGGAGAAGGAGAAGGAGAAGGAGGGGGAGAAGGAGAAGGAGAAGGAGGGGGAATAGCATACCGAAATAAGATGGAGCAGTCCAGTCCAAATAGTTGAAGTAATCAGGAGATTATAACTCCCGCCCAGCAGTCAGATGCAGAGATTGTGTATGAAATATCATATAGAATCACTCACGTAGCGGTCAGATGCAGAGTTGTGTATGAAATATCGTATAGAATCACTCACGTAGCAGTCAGATACAGAGTTGTGTATGAAAAATCATATAGAATCACT
>NZ_KB907246.1:307066-380952 GCF_000381905.1 Paenibacillus fonticola DSM 21315
CAGATGTAGGGATTGTGTATGAAAAATCATATAGAATCACTCACGTAGCAGCCAGATGTAGGGATTGTGTATGAAAAATAATATAGAATCACTAACGTAACAGTCAGATTTGGGATTGTATATGAAAAATCATATAGAATCACTCACGTAGCAGCCAGATGCAGAGATTATATATGAAATATCGTATAGAATCACTCAATCATATAGAATCACTAACGTAACAGTCAGATGTTGGGATTATATATGAAATATCGTATAGAATCACTCACGTAGCAGCCAGATGTAGGGATTATATATGAAAAATCATATAGAATCACTCACGTAGCAGTCAGATGTGGGATTATATATGAAATATCGTATAGAATTACTCCCGTAGCAGCCAGATGTAGGGATTGTGTATGAAAAATCATATAGAATTACTCCCGTAGTAGCCAGATGTAGGGATTGTGTATGAAATATCGTACAGAACCACTCTTCCATAGCTGCCAATCCAAGCGGAACAGTACGGAAGTCCAATGCTGAGGTTGACGCTGAGACCGTACCGAGAGCTTTACCTGCTATGGAGACGAATTACTGAGACCGGCAGTTGCCGCATCGTAGCGCCGACTTTATTGCCAAAACAAAATTCCTCCGAGCTATTTATCTCCTTACCTTCAAGCAATGGGCACTAGGTTCTAACTGTTTTTTTCTGCAAAAGTAAACCTAACAAGTACTGTCGGCGGATTGCCAGCAGTGCTTTGTTTTATTTTTCATTTCTTTATTTAACCTTCCTTGTCACCGGAGTTATCTTCGCCTTGCCGGTCTCTCACATCGTATCGTCGCGAGCTGCGTTTAATGGCAAATGTCTGTTTGAATAACTTATCCTTCCGAGGTTACACTGAAATATATAGAGTACACCTCTTGGCAAACAATAAAAATGTGATATAATAAATCCAAAGTCAAAGAAAGTCAAAGTCAACAAACGTTAGCCAACACTGAATCATTGGGCCACTGAGTCACCAAGCATGAGTCACTTGCGCCACATGATCACAAGAGTTAAATGAGTCACAAAGTATGTGTTACAAGCATGAACATGAGTCACAAGCATGTGTCACGAGCATAAATTATGAGCCGCGTGAATTACAAGGCATGTGTCACGAGCACAAATTATGAGCCGCGTGAGTCACAAGTATGTGTCACGAGCATAAATTATGAGCCGCGTGAGTCACAAGCATGTGTCACGAGCATAAATTATGGGCCGCGTGAATTACAAGCATGTGCCACGGGCATGAGTAACATGTATGAGCCACATGTATGAGCCACATGTATTACATGTACTACACGAATTACACGGGTAACTTGCCGGACGAGGCGGCATTTCGTGTCGGCTTTACGTTTGAGCATGGGAGGGATGTTTGATTGCGTAATATCTCCGATATTATCGAAAAATATCTAAAGGGTATTTTGCATGAAAGTCCTGAAGGAACCGTTGAAATTCAGCGCAATGAACTGGCTGACCAATTTTCCTGCGTACCTTCGCAAATTAACTATGTCATCAGTACCCGGTTTACTTTAGAGAAAGGGTACCTGGTGGAGAGCAAGCGGGGCGGCGGCGGTTATGTCCGGATTCGGCGCATTGAGCTGCCCGGACCGATCAGCCTGCACACACATTTGCATCAGACGATCGGGAATGAAATGGGTCAAACGGCAGCAGAGGGGCTAATATATCAATTGGAGGAAGCCCGTTTCCTCAGCAGCCGCGAAGCGGCACTCATGCGGGCAGCCATATCCAGAGAAGTGTTAATGATTAAGCTGCCGGAGCGGGATCGAATCCGGGCTAGAATTATGAAGGCTATGCTGATTTCGCTGCTAGGCTAAATGAGTCTATTTGAGTCTATCTGAGTCTATCCAAGGTAAGGGAGGGACGTCCTATGCTTTGTCAAGAATGCGGAAAACGACCCGCAACACTGCATTTTACTAAAATTGTAAACGGTGAAAAGACGGAGTTTCATATTTGCGAAGCCTGCGCCCGCGAGAAGGGCGAGCTTATTCCCGGAACATCCGGAGGATTTTCCATCCACAACCTGTTATCCGGTTTGCTGGATTTCGGACCAGGAGGTCAAGCTCAGGGGAATAAATCACCTGAACATCTTCGCTGCGAGGAATGCGGTCTGACCTATTCCCAGTTTAGCAAAATCGGGCGCTTCGGGTGCAGCTCCTGCTATAAATACTTCAATGACCGGCTGGATCCGCTGTTCAAACGGGTACACGGCAACACGATGCATGTGGGCAAAGTGCCTAAAAGAGTAGGAAGCCACATTCAAGTCAAGCGCAAGCTCGACGAGCTTCGTAAGGAGCTGCAGTACCGAATCCATCAGGAAGAGTTTGAAGAAGCGGCGGCTCTGCGGGATCAAATCCGCGAGCTTGAGAAGAACATTTCCGCAGAGTAGGAGGAATGAGCGATGACAAAACTTCGGTTTACAGAACAACCGCTGAGCGAATGGATGAGAAGCGGAGGCAAGGAGTCCGAAATCGTCATTAGCAGCCGTGTCCGAATTGCGCGAAATTTGCAGAATCAGCCCTTCCCCATGCTGGCTACCAACCAGCAGTCTGAGGAGGTGCTAAATCAGCTGCAGAGCGTACTGGAGGATGAGCAAATGGAGCAATTCGGCCAATTGTCTCCGATCCTTCTCGCAGAGCTGGATGAGCTTGATAAGAAGGTGCTGGTAGAGAAGCATTTGATCAGCCCGAATTTGGCTGGCGAATCCAGAAGCGGCGCGGTGTTCATTAGTGACGACGAAAGCTTGAGCATCATGGTGAATGAAGAGGATCATTTGCGGATCCAATGCCTGTATCCTGGATTACAGATCGAAGAAGCCTGGGAAAAGGCCACCTCGGTGGACGATATTTTTGAAGCGCATGTCGATTATGCTTTTGATGATAATCGCGGCTTTTTGACCAGTTGTCCTACCAACGTAGGAACCGGACTTAGGGCTTCTGTCATGATGCACTTGCCTGCACTCGTGTTGACCCAGCAAATCAACCGCATCCTTTCAGCCGTCTCTCAGGTCGGTCTGACCGTACGCGGTATTTATGGTGAAGGAAGCGAAGCGACTGGGAACTTGTTTCAAATCTCAAATCAGATTACACTGGGACAAAGCGAATCTGAAATTATAGAAAATTTGTACAGTGTCGTAATGCAAATCATTGAGCATGAGAAGTCATCCAGGGAGAGATTAATGTCAGAATCCCGCCTGCGGATGACGGACCGGGTGATGCGTTCCTATGGGATATTGTCCTATGCGGCGGTTATCGATTCCAAGGAAGCGGCCCAGCGATTGTCCGATGTCAGATTAGGCGTAGACCTCGGCTTGATCGATAATTTGTCCGTGCAGGTATTAAATGAATTGAATGTGTTGACTCAGCCTGGATTTTTGCAGAAGAAATTTCAGGTAAGCATGTCTCCGGGCGAACGCGATATGTATCGCGCCAAGCTCATTCGTGAGCAATTGGGTAAATAAAAGAAACAATGTAAAGGAAATAACGTAAAAAGAAACTACGCAAAGATAACATTCATGGAGGTGTAGGAGTATGATGTTTGGAAGATTTACAGAGCGTGCCCAGAAGGTATTGGCACTCGCCCAAGAAGAAGCCGTACGGCTTGGACATAACAATATTGGTACAGAGCATATTTTACTTGGATTAATCCGTGAAGGCGAAGGGATTGCCGCCAAGGCGCTGATCGGTCTTGGACTCGGACTGGAGAAAATTCAGGATGAAGTTGAGACGCTAATCGGCCGCGGACAAGAGCAGCCGACGAATATTGCCTATACACCGAGAGCGAAGAAAGTTATCGAGTTGTCCATGGATGAGGCCCGTAAGCTGGGTCATACGTATGTAGGCACTGAGCATATATTGCTCGGCCTGATCCGGGAAGGCGAGGGTGTGGCTGCGCGCGTGCTGAACAACCTCGGCATCAGCCTGAACAAGGCGCGCCAGCAAGTGCTGCAGCTGCTTGGAAGCAGCGAGGCGGTTTCCAGTCATCACGGCACCCAGCCTAATGTAAATACGCCAACCCTCGACAGCTTGGCGCGTGACTTGACGGTGTCGGCCAAAGAGAGCAATCTCGACCCGGTCATCGGCAGAAGCAAAGAAATCGAACGCGTCATTCAAGTTTTGAGCCGCCGGACGAAGAACAATCCAGTGCTGATCGGTGAGCCGGGTGTAGGGAAGACGGCGATTGCCGAAGGCCTGGCCCAGAAAATCATCAACAACGAAATTCCGGAAACCCTCCGCGATAAAAGAGTAATGACGCTCGATATGGGTTCAGTTGTAGCCGGCACGAAATATCGGGGCGAATTTGAAGATCGGCTGAAAAAAATTATGGATGAAATCCGCCAAGCCGGGAACATCATTTTGTTTATCGACGAACTGCATACATTAATCGGCGCAGGCGGAGCAGAGGGAGCGATCGACGCCTCCAACATTCTGAAGCCGGCACTGGCGCGCGGCGAGCTGCAATGCATCGGTGCAACGACGCTGGATGAATACCGCAAATATATCGAGAAGGACGCCGCTCTCGAGCGCCGCTTCCAGCCGATTACGGTTGATCAGCCTTCGGTAGACGAAGCGATTCAAATTTTACATGGACTGCGTGACCGTTATGAGGCGCACCACCGGGTTAAAATTACCGACGAGGCCATTGAACAGGCGGTGAAGCTGTCTGACCGGTATATCCAGGACCGTTTCCTGCCGGATAAAGCGATTGACCTGATCGATGAGGCAGGCTCTAAAGTAAGGCTCAACTCTTACACGGTTCCGCCTAACCTGAAGCAGCTCGAAAGCCGTCTGGAAGATATCCGCAAAGAGAAGGACGCTGCCGTGCAAAGCCAGGAGTTTGAGAAGGCTGCGGCACTGCGTGACACGGAACAGAAAATCCGCGAAGAGCTGGACGTCACGAAAAACCAGTGGAAAGAGAAGCAGGGCCGTACCGATTCCGAGGTTACGCCGGAGGATATCGCTCAGGTGGTAGCCAGTTGGACCGGTATTCCGGTAAACAAGCTGAAGGAAGAGGAGACAGAGCGTCTGCTTAATATGGAGCAAATCCTGCATGAGCGGGTGATCGGCCAGGCAGAAGCGGTTAAAGCGGTCAGCCGGGCGATTCGCCGGGCCCGCGCCGGATTGAAAGATCCAAAGCGGCCGATGGGATCCTTTATTTTCCTTGGTCCTACGGGAGTCGGGAAGACCGAGTTGGCCCGCGCCCTCGCAGAAGCGATGTTTGGCGACGAGAATGCGGTAATCCGGATCGACATGTCCGAGTATATGGAGAAACATTCGACAGCCCGTCTGGTCGGTGCTCCTCCGGGATACGTCGGTTATGAGGAAGGCGGACAACTGACGGAGAAGGTGCGCCGCAAGCCATATTCCGTTGTGCTGCTGGATGAAATCGAGAAAGCTCACCCCGAAGTATTCAACATTCTGCTTCAGGTGCTGGAAGATGGCCGTTTGACCGATTCCAAGGGCCGTGTTGTTGATTTCCGCAATACGCTGATCATCCTGACCTCGAACGTCGGGGCGGAAGCGATCAGACGCAATACGCGGCTCGGCTTCACCGCAGTGGAGGATTCGGGGGCCGATTACGACAATATGAAGGGGAAAGTAATGGAAGAGCTCAAGAAGAGCTTCCGTCCGGAGTTTTTGAACCGGATCGACGAGATTATCGTGTTCCATTCCCTCGACCAATCGCACATCGGCGAAATTGTATCGCTCATGGCAGAGGAGTTGCGTAAACGGCTGCACGAATACGATGTAGATTTCGTCTTGACCGATCAAGCGAAGGAATTCCTCGCTAAAGAAGGCTTCGATCCGGCATATGGCGCACGTCCGCTTCGCCGGGCGATTCAGAAGCATATCGAGGATCGCCTGTCTGAAGAGCTGCTGACCGGCAATGTGCAGAAGGGCGATGCCCTGACCATTGACGTGGAAGATGGCGGCCTATCCGTCAAAAAGACAGGAGCCTTCGTAAAAAGCGACAAGTAACAAGCGATAAGTAAGAATTAAGGAGCAAGAAAGCAGCAAGTAAGATGCAGCAAGTATGAATAATCACTAAGTAAGAAGTGATAAGTAAGATCAACAAGCAAGAAAGCAACACTCAAAGCGATAGAAAAAAGACAGCTTTAGGAAGCAAGTGCTCCCTAAAGCTGTCTTTTCTTTGCTCCAATGCTGTTACCTTTTTTGCGAATCCAGGAAAAATAATCGTGAATTTGGATCGGCGTCAGCCGGGCGATTCCCATATTTACACAAACCCAGCGAAAAACCTTTACGTTAAATCTGAAACAATGGTAAACTTTGAGTGTTACCCTTAGTGGTTCGAGCTGCAAGGTTTGTCAAATTTTGCAGATATAATAAGGAGAGAGAAATGGTTAAAGTAAAGACGAAGTTTTTTTGTACTGAATGCGGATACGAATCGCCAAAATGGTATGGAAAATGCCCAGGCTGCGGTTCATGGAATTCCATGGTCGAAGAAACGGAGAAGGTTGTAAAGACGCAAGGGATGTCCTCGGGTTTATTTCATACGAAAGAAAAGCCGCTTCCCATCATAAATATAGAAAGTGACAAAGAGCCGCGAATTGTTACCGGAATCGGGGAACTGAACCGCGTGCTGGGAGGTGGAGTTGTTCCGGGGTCATTAGTTCTTGTAGGCGGCGATCCCGGGATCGGCAAATCAACACTGCTGCTACAGACGTCGCACGAGATGGCCAAGGAGGGACTAAGGGTCCTGTATATTTCCGGAGAGGAGTCGATCCGCCAGACGAAGCTGAGAGCGGAAAGGCTGGGCGCCTTGTCACCGGAGCTCTATGTACTCTGTGAGAGCGACATGGAATCCATCGAAGCGTCGATCGATGATTTGAAGCCGGACTTTCTCGTCATCGACTCAATCCAAACCGTATACTTGCCGGAGGTGACCAGTGCGCCGGGCAGCGTCTCCCAAGTACGGGAATGTACAGCGCGCTTCATGCGCATTGCCAAAGGGCAAGGAATTGCCACTGTGCTGGTCGGACATGTGACCAAGGAAGGGGCAATCGCCGGGCCGCGGCTGCTGGAGCATATGGTGGACTGCGTCCTCTATTTCGAGGGAGAACGGCACCATTCTTACCGGCTTTTGCGAGCGGTCAAAAACCGTTTCGGTTCCACAAACGAAATCGGGATTTTCGAAATGAACGAATCCGGCTTAACAGAGGTTATCAATCCCTCGGAATTGTTTCTCTCCGAACGCCCGCTTGGCGTGTCCGGTTCCACTGTTGTAGCCAGCATGGAAGGGACGCGTCCGATGCTGGTGGAACTGCAGGCTTTAATTGCTGCGACGCATTTTCCATCCCCGCGGCGGATGGCCACCGGGGTCGATCATCACCGGATGGGGCTTATTATCGCCGTACTGGAGAAGCGAATGGGCATGTTCCTGCAAAATCAGGACGCCTATGTTAACTTGGCTGGCGGAGTGAAGCTGGATGAACCAGCAGTCGACCTGGCGATCGCTGTCAGCATTGCCTCAAGCTTCCGGGATTTGCCGACCAAGCCGGATGATGTCATCTTTGGGGAAGTCGGCTTGACAGGGGAAGTTCGGGCCGTCTCCAGAGCGGAACAAAGAGTAAGAGAAGCAGCCAAGCTCGGCTTCAAACGGGTTATTCTTCCCGAGAAGAGCATGAAGGGGTGGCAAAGCCCGTCAGGCATTCAATTGATTGGTGTCAATACCGTTGCAGATGCGCTAACTGTTGCGTTAGATTAGGGGGCATTAGAACTCATGAAAGAAACTACCCATGCGGAGAAAATGAACGACTTACTTCGGCTCGTTGCACCAGGCACCGCTTTTCGCGACGGACTGGAGAATGTGCTCCGGGCTAAGACAGGCGGACTGATCGTAGTGGGATACAGCCCAGAGGTAATGGAAGTGGTTGAAGGGGGGTTCTCCATTAACTGTGACTTCTCCCCGAACTACTTATACGAACTGGCTAAGATGGACGGGGCAATCATTATGAGCGAGGATTTGAAAAGAATTCTGTATGCGAACACCCAGCTCATTCCAGATTCCTCTATCTCATCATCAGAGACGGGAATTCGCCACCGGACCGCAGAGCGTGTGGCGAAGCAGACGGGTAAGCTTGTCGTCTCGATTTCGCAACGACGGAACATTATAACGCTGTATCAGGGCGGGCTACGGTATTCACTCAAGGAAATCGGAGTCATACTTACGAAAGCGAACCAGGCGATTCAGACGCTTGAGAAATATAGAGCTGTACTCAATCAGGCACTAACGAATTTAACGGCTTCGGAGTTTGAAGAGCTTGTTTCCGTGCCGGAGGTAATTAATGTTATCCAGCGGGTCGAGATGGTCATCCGAATAAAAATGGAGATCAAGCGCTTCATTAACGAGCTTGGTTCCGAAGGCCGCCTAATCAGTATGCAAATGGAGGAACTGGTTAGCAATATGGAGGAAGAAGCCTGGCTATTATACAAAGACTATGCTAAGGACGATCATGATGAGGCCATTCGCGAAATTATTCTTGGTTTGAAGCGTTCCAGTGACGATGAACTGCTGGAAATAAGCCATATTTCGCGATTGCTTGGTTACCCAGCCTCTGCCGCCATGTCCGAAGATTTGATATCTCCTCGGGGATACCGCGTACTCAACAAGATTCCACGATTGCCAAACGTTATTATCCATAATCTTGTTGAACGTTTTAAGGAGCTTCCTGGCGTGCTGATGGCGACAATCGATGAGCTGGATGAAGTGGATGGTATTGGGGAAGTAAGAGCAAGAACGATTAAAGAAGGTCTGAAGAGACTGCAGGAACAAGCGTTCATTGACAGACAAATTTAATTAAAAACACCCCATTATCCGATATAATTATAATTATTATTATTGGAAATTTATCCGAGGTGAAGAGATGTTTACGAAATCACTTCCAAATGTGTGTACCCTTGGCAACCTGTTTCTCGGGATGTTATCCATTATTTTCGCATTTGAGGGGAAATACAGCATGGCCGCGATTATGGTCATCGTAGCTATGCTGCTCGATGGATTGGATGGACGAGTAGCGCGTGCCTTGAATGCGCAGAGCGAATTTGGCAAAGAACTGGACTCCTTATCCGATGTTATATCCTTTGGCGTTGCGCCTGCGATTTTGATGTACACGATCGCTTTCAGCAGCATCCAACCCGGACTCGCCTGGGCGATCACCGCGATCTTCCCGATGTGCGGCGCGCTGAGGCTGGCTCGCTTCAATGTTCGGAAGGGCGTGCCTGGTTATTTTATCGGACTGCCGATCCCTGCCGCAGGCGGGGTTATAGCAACGTTGTCCTTATTTCATAAAAATATTACGGCTCCATATTTTATCTTTGGAATTATACTCGTTTCATACTTGATGGTCAGCTCCGTCAAATATCCGAACTTCAAAAAGATCGGTCTTCCCAAAAAGGGAGTGATGCTGGCTCCGCTGGTCGTTATTTTTGCGGTCACCATTGCGGTGGTATTTCCAGAGGAATTATCGAAATTGATATTCATACCGCTTGTTCTTTATGCTGCTTATGGGATTAAGCAGACTTTCGACAAATTGCTTCGCCGCAGCAAGCAAGCGGAAGAGGAAGAGGCGGAGGAAGCCTACAACACCAAGCGATGACAGGACCAATGTCCGAATATGGACAGTCTGAACGATGAATTCAAAAAAGCATGAATGCCTGCATTGGCATCCATGCTTTTTTTGTTCTTTGCAACAACATTAAGCGCATCCCCGCAGGGGACAGCGAACACTAGCACATAATGACAACAAAAAGCCCAAACGTCGTCCCCCCGCCAGCAGGAGCTCAATGGTTGAGCGGTACCCGCAGGTACCAAGCGCGCAATATACAACATTAAGCGCATCCCCGTAGGGGACAGCGAGCACAAGCACATAGTGACAACAAAATGCTCAATACGACCGCCTCCCACCTGCAGGAGCTCAGAAGTTGAGCGTACCCGCAGGGTGACAAGCGGATCCCAGCACACTGCTGCCCAGGCGCTCCGAAAGAAGAATTACGAGCAGCATGTTTCCAGGCAGCCCGGGTGAGCCAAGAGTAAGACGTACCCGAAGGGGGAAAAGCGTTCCACGCACAACGTTAAGCGCATCCCCGTTAGGGGACAGCGAGCAGGAGCGTCTCTTCCCCTCCCACGTTACTTTCATTGTGGGAGTCCAGAGGGCAAAGCCCTTGGGGCCCTCCCTAGGCAGGGAGGGTTTGGGTGGGTACGAAAGAAACTATGATAAATTAAACAATCCCAACGTGGAGCATTTCTGTGATTCGCGTTTAACGACTTCATCCATGTCGATATCAAGCGAATTACATAGTGCGGACATATAGAAAAGATTACGCCCTAATTCATTAGTGATGGCGTCTCGGCAGTTCTCGCACAGTTCGCCATGAACATGCTTGCGGATCGTTTCCTTTGCGTGCTGCAAATCCATGCCGGGCTCGAATTGCTGCTTTGTGGCATGAAGCTCGATGCAACCGCATTCAGTTACTGATTTCGTGACAGAGCGGACGACGGCCGCATTGGTTTGTCCTAACTTGGACAGGACATCTAGTAAACTTCGGTGACGGAGTAACAAATCGGAAACTTGTTCTTGAAAAGATTGCAGGCTTGGAGCGCTCATTTTTCCATCCACCTCAAATTATTATGAATTGAGTTCATTATATGCCACAATTTCCCTTGATATCAAGCTGGAATTCCCATAATGATAGGGTTTGTGCCCATTTTAATGCGGAAGAGGTCCGGATTTTACAGCCGGTTGGGCAAATATCGGCAGCGAATGAGGGGTTGCGGTGAAAATGAGAGCACGCGGTGAAAATCAGGATACTTACATAGCGAGGCCTGGCATGAGCCGGGTTGCCAAAATCCCGGGAGTCCATGCCAGGCAAGTTTTGCTGGAGTTTATTTGAAGCTTTTTTGGTACTCGGCTAATGCTGCTTCCATTGCTTGCGCCCATTCATCCAGGAATTCCTCTGGGCTCTCTTTTCCTAGAAGAACGGATTGAAAGCCGGGCTCCAGCACATTGAGCTGAATTGAAGAGTAATCCGGTAAATAAATTGGAGGGATCAGCACCTTCGTCGTGGGATCGGCGATGGCTTCGGACAGCGCAAGTATATGCTGGCTGTTCTTTACCCACTCACTGTTCAAGGAATCGACACGAGTTGGCATTTGACCGATGTTTTGATTCCAATAGTTTTGGCTTTCCTCGCTTGCTAGGAACGTAAGGAATTTCCAGGCGGCTTCCGGGTTTTTGGACGATTTAAAAATGGCCAGGCCTACATTGTCGCCGCCGGTAACTACCCGGTACCCTTGTGTGGATTTCGGCAATGGAGCAGCCTTGAATTCCGTAGCATTTTCTCCAAATGCCTTCGTGTGCTCGCCGAAGGAGCCTAAATTATGCTGGACCATGGCGGCTATTCCCGTATCAAATACAGCGACCATTTCTTTATAACCGTTTGTTACATCACTGGTTGGCGTATTTTTTCCATACAGCTGCACATATTTCTCTAAAAATTCGACGTGAGCCGGATCGTTGATCGTTGCTTTCCCGTCTTGATCAAAGTACTCGGTAATTCCGGAATAGGCATATAAAATTTCTGTAAGCTGCTTGGAACTGCCTGCACCGCCGCGAATCGTATAGCCATAGCGCCCCTTTGCGGAATCGGTCAGCTTACCCGCCGTAGCGAAAAATTCATCAAAGGTTTGCGGCACGCTTATGCCCGCGTCCTCGAACCAGTCTGCGCGATACCACAGAGTGCTGTAGTTACTCGTATTCGGAATTTGATAAAGCTTCCCGTCCGGCGCGGAGCTTCGGCTGCCGTCAATGGCGGATGGGGCGATTTTATCCTTTTCGCTCCAATTGCTGAAGTAATCCTCCAGGTCAAGCAGCACTCCTTTGGCAACGAAATCTGAAATCCAGAATTGATTGAGGCCTCCGATATCAGGCATTTCATTAGAGGCGATGGCGACATCATACTTTTGCTTGGCGCTTGAAGCGGGCAAGCCTACATAATCAACCTTGATATCCGGGTTGGCAGCTTCAAAGCGGTTGATCAGCTCCTCGTAATATGGAGTACGCTGGGGACCGGAGTTTTCGTCCCAAAACGTAATCGACACCTGTTCACCGGAACTGCTGGAATTACCAGAGCCCCCAGAGCCTTCAGAACCTCCAGAGTTGTCGGAACTGCTCAAACTGACGCTGCCATTGCCGCCATTCACCGATTTGTTAGAGCCGCAGCCGGTTAAAGCTGCGGAAAGAATTAAAATAATGGCTATTGCTGCAGCCGCATATCTTCTCATTTTCATCATGCGAGACTCCCCCTTATAGTAGCTAAAAATTAGGATACGGTACGCAAAGCTAGGCAAAAGTAAAGCAAAAGCCCGAGAAACAGAAAGCAAGTGAGGCAAGTGAAGTAAGTGAGCAGATAAAAAAGCAAGCAGTAAATCAAGCAAAATTAAGTAATAAAGTAACCAAGTAGGCTGAGCCATCTAAGCAATCTAAGCCATCTAAGAAAACTAAGTAGACTAAGTAGACTAAGTAGACTAAGCAGATCAAGCAGATCAAGCAAACCAAGCAATCTAAGCAATCCAAGCAAACCAGTAAGCCAAAACCAAGCTGAGTCAAAGCTAAGTCAAAGCGCTAACCTTTCACCGCACCTGCACCAAGGCCTTGAACCAAATATTTTTGCACATAGGAGAACAGGATGACGACGGGTACGAGGGCGATGACGCTTCCGGCCGCAAGCGCACCATAATTGATGTCGAATTCCCCCTGCATATAGCTAAGACCAACGGGCAGGGTGAACAAGGGCTTCTTGGTAATGAACATGAGCGCAAACAGGAATTCGTTCCATGCTCCGATAAACGTAAAGACTGATGTAGCCACAAGACCCGGGACCAGAATGGGGAGGATAACATGGTAGATCGCTTGTAAGCGGTTGCAGCCATCGACCTCCGCCGCCTCCTCCAGCGCTTCTGGAATGCCGCGGATAAATCCGCTCATCAGAATGGCATTGAAGGGAAGCTGGAAAGCGGAATAAGTAATAATTAGTCCCAAGTGCGTACCTGTAAGGCTCATCGCTTTAAACTGCATAAACAGCGGAATGAGAAGCATGGCCCCTGGTACAAATTGCGTGCAGAGCAGCAAGAGCATAAAAGCGTTCTTGCCTTTGAACTGAAACCTGGAAATCGCATATCCCGCCAGGATGGAAAGGATCAGTACGATGAGTACGGTAGCTAAAGCGATGAACATACTGTTCCTGAAAAAAATGGAGAAACCGACATTGTTCCACGACAGGATAAAATTTTCCAAGGTAGCCGGCGTCGGTAAATATTGAATCGGCATCTTCGTAATATTCGCTTCGTGTTTAAGGGAAGTATTGATCGTCCAGTAGAACGGGATCATGATGAACAAGAGCAGAACGGTCAAAGGCAGGTAGCGATAGATGAAATGACTGTAGAGCCTTTCCAGCTTGTGGTTCATCTGTTACTCCTCCTTTCCGAAGCCGCTGAATTTCAAATAAAGTGCTGCGAACAGAGTCAGCAGAATAACGCCAATGACAGTCAGGGCCGATCCATAACCATAGTTGTTCGACTTGATCGCCTGATTGGCGATATACATTGGCAGCGTCATCGTCATGTTAGCCGGGCCGCCGCCCGTCATCGTAAAGATGAGGTCGACGTTGTTAAACTCCCATACCGCCCGCAGCAGGGTGGTCAGGACGATCGTATCTTTAAGATAAGGCAGTGTAATGCTGAAAAAAGAACGCCATCTGCCGCCGCCATCCACTTTGCAGGACTCATACAGCTCGCCCGGAATATTTTGCATCGCGGCCAATAGTGTAATCGCGAAGAATGGAATGCCCCGCCACAGCTCGGCCGTTACGATGGAACCGAAGGCAGTATCCGGACTGGCGGTCCAGGCGATATTTTGTGATATGATCCCGATCTTTTTCAACAGATCGTTGATTACGCCAAAATGCTCATTAAACATAATGGACCACATAGTTGCCGTAATGACGCCGGAGATAGCCCAAGGAAGGAAAGCGGCAGCCCGGGCTAATCCGCGAAACCGGAACGTCTGATTAAGCAGCAGTGCCAGAATCAGGCCTAGGATCAATTGCAGGACAACCTCGGACAATACCCATTTTAAAGAGATAGACAATGTCGAATAGAAAATTTTGTCGTTCGTAAATATTTGCACGAAATTATCGAACCCGGTAAAGCCATTTGCATAAGGCTTCGCAGGGTTGTAATTTTGTAAGCTTAGAACAAACACGTTTGCGATGGGGTAGAACAGAAATCCAACCAGCAGGATGACCGACGGTGCTATGAACAGGTATGGCCGCCATTTCTTGTTGATGAATACACTCATGAACTTTATCACCATCTCCCTTTTGAACAAGTTTGCTAGCCGGCTTGCAAGCGAATTCGTACAAACTCATTATAAAATTGGATGGCGAGCTCACGGAATGCAATATCTTATCACGAATGTTTCATATTTTAGGATGAACCTTTAAAGGCGGAAGGTGAGAAACCGGTATATTTTTTGAAGCAGGTGCTGAAATATTGGGCATTGCCGTATCCAACCAGTTCGGCCACTTCGTACGATTTCAAATCCTTCAGGCGCAGCAGCTCCATGGCTGCCGTCATTCGGGTTTCCAGCAAATAATCACTGAAGTTGACGTTCTGTTCCTTTTTGAAAATATAACTCAGATAGGTCGGGCTAATATGAACCTCGTCCGCTACGTCCTGCAAAGAGAGACGCTCTCGCATGTAGTTTTTCTCGATATATTCCATCGCTTGCTTGACGATCTCCTTCTGCTGATTTTCTCTGCTGGTATTGACAGCGTTCGCCAAGCGGGCGGCCATCTGCCGAATTTCCGCGAAAACCTCTTTAATCGTTTGCGTATGTTGAATGAGCTCGGTTAACCGGTTGAAATCATCATCGTGCACAAGCTCTCGCAAATCGGAGTCGGCGTAAATGAGAATGACCGTCTCTAGCGCCTTCAGCTTGACTTGATGCAGCGTAATTGAACGGGCGCTCAGCAGCTTGGCTTCGATTTGGTCCAGCAGCAGTCCCGCGTCTTTCTCCAGACCCAGCTTGACCTTGAGCGTCAGCATCTTCTCCAGATCCAAAATATCAATCGACTGGGGCAGATGGGGCAGACCCGTATCCTGAATGGAAATCACCTGATTTTTGCCGATAATATGCCGGATTTCTAAGGCGGACTTGGCATCTGAATACGATTTTGTCACCTGGGCAAGGTGCTGATATAGAAAGCCCATGCCCGCCGTCACCGTCGTTTTCAAATAGCGCTCTACGCTTTCGCGGATCTCCTCGGTGATGGAGAAGCAGCAGGATTGCAGGGTTTCTTCCGTACCCTTCAAGGCAAGAAGGACGATGATTTCATCATCGATCGATTCGAATACAAACCCGGCCTGCTCCCGGGCGATAATTTCTTCGGCGACGTTCTCGATGCAGTACTTGAGCATTTCCTTGCCGAACCGGTGATGATAATTATCGGCGGTGTAATCATCTGCTTTCAAAATGACCGTCATGTAGAAATCGTAATCGAAGTTTAAGTCAAGGATGCCGGCCTGAAAGGCTAAGGCCTCAGCGGACAGCTTGCCGCGGATTAAACGCTCGAAAAATCGCTGCTTCAGCAAAGGGATGCCTTCCAGCAGCTTTAGCTTCAACTGATGATCATAGTTCCATTCCGCAGCGGCACGCTGCACGGTATCAAGTAAATTACCGTTATCGACCGGCTTTAACAAGTAGTCGAAAACTTTCATTTTTAACGCTTCTTTGGCGAATTCCAGCTCGTCATATCCTGTCATCAGAATGATTTTCATTTCCGGATATTTGGATTTCACGATGCTTGTCAGCGTCAG
Source organism: Paenibacillus fonticola DSM 21315 (assembly GCF_000381905.1). Lineage (GTDB taxonomy): Bacteria > Bacillota > Bacilli > Paenibacillales > Paenibacillaceae > Fontibacillus > Fontibacillus fonticola. The sequence continues at coordinate 323,001 of NZ_KB907246.1, forward strand.
TCCGTCCATAATAGGCATACGAATGTCGGCGATAATGATATGAGGCTCCGTTGCTTCAATCAGTTCCAGCCCCCGCTCGCCGTCTCCGGCCGTGCCTGCCAGGACAATGTCCAGCGCTTCCCAGCAAATGGTTTGACTAAGACCTCTGCGAATTAATCCGTCATCATCAATAATGACCAGCTTTAACATAGCGCACACTCCTTAAATATTTATGTTGAACTACTCCTGTTGGCAGATTATGACTGTCACACAGGTCCCTTTGCCCGGCTCACTTTCATAGGTCAAGCCGCAGCTTGGGCCGTATTGCATGCGCAGCCGCATCTGAACGTTGCGAACGCCGTATCCGACCTGGGAATGCTCTGATTCTGGGTCCTCCAGGCTGGCCGTAATTTCGGCGAGACGCTCAGCAGACATCCCTGCCCCATTATCGATCACCTGGAAGCGGATTTGGCCGCAGTGGAAAGCGCCTGTAACGCGGATTTCCCCTTTGCTGCGCTGCTGCTTCACTCCGTGATAAAGGGCGTTCTCCAGCAGTGGCTGGAGTGTCAGCTTGAGAATTTTATAAGGATACAGTGCAGGATCGACAGCGATTCGATAGTCGAAATCGTCTCCGTACCGCATATGCTGAATGAATAAATAATTTTCGATATGCTCCAGCTCTTCCTTGATCGTAATGATCTCGATGCCCCGGCTGATGCTGGTGCGGTAATAGTTGGACATCGCCTGCACCATCTTGCTCGCATCCCGGGCTAATCCCATGTCGCACAGCTGCCGGATGGAATATAAGGTGTTGTACAGGAAATGGGGTTGAATTTGCGCTTGCAGCACCTTGAATTCGGCGTTTTTGACTTGAATTTGTTTATTTTCCACTTCGACTAGCAAATCTTCGATCCGTAGAATCAAGTTTTGAACTCCCCGGCTTAGCACCCCGATCTCATTTGGCAGTTCTTTATCGAATTGAAGCTTCAAATTGCCATTCCCGATTTTGTTGACGATGCGCGTCAGTTTAATTAACGGCTGAGTTAGAAGCCTGGCCAATATGATCGAGAAGATCATCGCGCAAATCATCATGATGCCCATAGATATGAGGGTGACGTACTTGATCGATTCGATTTTTAGCAGGAGCTCGTTTTTGGGAAACACCGCGGCGATCCGCCATTTGTTAATTTCAATCGTATCGTAGAGGACGATTAATTTGACTCCATCTGCGCTTAACATCTCCTCCACGCCGGCCGGCTCGGAGGACAGCTGGATTTTGCTGATCATGTCGGGCTGGAGTGAATATCTGCTGTCAACAGGCTTGAAGTAAATATCGCTATCCGGACTGATCAGCATCAAGTAACCGCTTTCACTAATTTGCGGACTGGCTAAATAATCATTGAAAAACTGTTCCCTCAGTTCAAACAAAATGAACCCGTCAGGGGTAAGCTCCCGATTTTCGAGGAATTTGTACATGCTGATGAACGTGACCTGTTCAGGATCCGTGTCTTCCCGGCTCGTGTCCGGCTGCTGAAATCCTTTCCACTGCACGATAACCGAGTTTGAATCATAATCGCTGTAAGGAATATAGTCGTAGTCGTAGGTGCTGTAATAGTCATATTTTTTCTGAAAAATAGTTTGCCCATAGTTGAGAGAGACGTATATCGTATCGACGATGGAGTAATAATCTGAATAAATTTTGTTCAGCTTCGTATTAATCGTAAGATAGTCCTCAGGAGTTAGTGTATAGTCCGCGTTCTGAAGCTTTTTGATGAGCATATTTAAATCATAATCTTTGGATAAAATATTGAGTTCGGTAAACAGGGCTGTCAAACGCTCGTTGACAAAATGACTCGTTTGGGAAAGCGTATCGCTGATGCTTGAATAGGCATTTTCTTTCAGCTGGGCTGCAGCCAATTGATAGGATATGAGCCCGGATAGCAAAATGAATGCGGAAATCGTCGGGACAAACAGCCACAAAATCGTCGTTCGCAGCGATCTGAATCGGGGGAATCTCATAGGCTACGTCTCCTTCTGTGCAATGATTATTTTCGATGGATATGTGCTGAACAACGGATAGAGATTCTTTATGTATCAAACAGTTGAATAAGTTATATGACAGAATAGCATGGCGATTTGAATTATGGAATCATTGACTTTTAATTATGAAAAATAATATGAAAAAAGTTCCTCATCCGAAGATTACGCCTCCATAAATTGGATCATACTGGATAAAGAACGTACTTTATTTGGAGGTGAAGAGGGACATGGTCAAAAGATGGCTAACGGTCGTGTCCGCATTGAGCGGAGCGTGGCTCGGCTATACGATGGATGAGCTGACCGGTTTGTTGCCGGAGCCGCTGCGCGCCTGGTTTAGCGGGATGAGCCCTCTGATGTCGCATTTGCTATTGGCGGCAGTCGGGGCTATTTTATGCGTATTCATATTCTCCCTTGTTGCGGATATCGCATCTGCAGCAATCAGGCGGTGGATTGAAACGATTACGGATATACCGATGAATGAAATGATGGCCGGGGCGACCGGGTTAACTGCAGGACTACTTCTTTCTTTAATGGTCAACCCTGTTTTGGCCTTGCTTGGCTCGATGGAGCACTTCGCGCAGTTCGGGATTTCGGCACTTTTAGGCTATATGGGGCTGCGCGTTGGACTTGCTAAGAAGGAGGAACTGTCCTCGTTCTGGAAATCGGGCAAGTGGGGGAATAGCGGAACAGGGGCCGAACGTAAGCTGGAGGAGCATAAAATTCTCGATACGAGCGTCATCATTGACGGACGGATTGCCGATATTTGCAAAACGGGCTTTATCGAGGGCACGATCGTCATTCCCGAATTCGTGCTGGAGGAGCTGCAGCATATTGCGGATTCCTCGGACTTGCTCAAGCGCAACCGGGGCCGCAGGGGACTCGATATTCTGAATAAAATTCAGAAAGAGCTGGATATCAAGGTGATGATCTATGAAGGGGATTTTGAGGAAATATCGGAAGTAGACAGCAAACTGGTCAAACTGGCCAAAGTGCTGGAGGGCAAAGTGGTGACGAACGATTTCAATTTGAACAAGGTGTGCGAACTGCAAGGGGTCTCTGTGCTGAATATCAACGATTTGGCCAATGCTGTTAAACCGGTCGTGCTGCCTGGCGAGGAAATTATGGTCCAGGTCATCAAGGACGGCAAGGAGCATGGGCAAGGCGTGGCCTATTTGGATGACGGAACGATGATCGTCGTCGAAGGGGGCCGGGATTATATCGGTACCATTACCGAGGTGCTCGTCACGAGCGTGCTTCAGACTTCAGCGGGCCGGATGATTTTCGCTAAACCGAAACTGTTGGAAAAAGCCCAGTAAAAACGGTATGATGGGAATATCTGCGCAGCGCTGGCGGGTCTCCTTAAGCGGAGTGACCAGGCCAGATTGCTGGCGCAATTCCAACGGATGAGGCAGGGAAGCATGGTGGCACAAGCGAACAGCGCCGGAGCTGGAGCGATTATCGTAGCGGCCGGGCGCGGTACACGCATGGGTACGAAGGAAAGCAAGCAGTACCTCATGCTGCAGAACAAGCCGATCGTCGTACATACGCTAGAGGTGTTTGACCGCCATCCTCTGATCACCGAGATCGTCCTGGTGACAGGAGAGCAGGATGTGGAGCGGGTCCTGGCGTGGATCGATGAATATGGCATTACAACTCCAATCAAAGTTATTCCGGGCGGCGCCGAGCGTCAGCACTCCGTATACCAAGGGCTGCTTCAAATGAGCTCAGCTTGGGTACTGGTGCATGATGGCGTCCGCCCTTTTGTCACGGAAGAGCAGGTGACCGCCTGCTATGAAGCAGCACGGGCGCATGGAGCGTGCGTGCTGGCGGTTCCAGTGAAGGATACGGTCAAGCAGGTCGATGAGCAGGGCTGGGTGACCGCGACACCCGACAGGCGCAGCCTGTGGGCCATTCAGACGCCGCAGGCTTTCCGCCGCTGTGATCTCTTACAGGCTCATGAGCAGGCCGCGCGGGACGGGTTCGTCGGTACGGACGATTCGATGCTCGTCGAGCGGGCCGGCCTATCGGTTTGCGTCGTGGAAGGCGCATACAGCAACATTAAAATTACGACGCCAGACGATTTGGACTACGCCGAGTTCGTTCGCGCGCAGAAGGAAGCTAGAGGGAGAGGTAACGGATGATTAGAATTGGACAAGGATTTGACGTGCATCAGCTCGTGGAGGGCCGGCCTTGCGTTATCGGCGGGGTAACGATTCCTTTCGAGAAGGGGCTTCTCGGCCATTCCGACGCTGATGTGCTGCTGCACGCCATCACGGATGCGGTGCTTGGAGCGCTCGGGCTCGGGGATATCGGCAGGCATTTCCCCGATACGGATCCGGCCTACAAGGATGCGGACAGCTTGAAGCTGCTGGAGCGGGTATGGGCTATGGCCGTAGAGCGCGGCTACCGCCTTGGAAATCTGGACGCGACGATCATCGCCCAGCGTCCGAAGATGGCACCGTACATCCCGCAAATGGTCGAGGTTATCGCTGGCACGCTGCAGGCGGAGCCGGGGCTCGTGAACGTAAAGGCGAGCACGACGGAGCAGCTCGGCTTCAACGGGCGGGGGGAAGGCATTACCACTTTGTGTGTTGTGTGCCTGACGAAAGATATGCTATCATCTTAAAAACATTTTTGAAGTTTCTGTAATCGTTATTCATTCCAGGAGGGGATTATTATGACGGAGGTTCGCGTACGTTATGCTCCAAGTCCGACGGGGCATTTACATATCGGCAATGCGAGAACGGCGCTGTTCAATTATCTGTTTGCAAAACATCACGGAGGCAAGCTGGTCATCCGCATTGAGGATACCGACGTGAAGCGCAATGTTGCCGGCGGGGAAGAGAACCAGCTGACTTATTTGAAGTGGCTCGGTATCGAATGGGACGAGAGCGTCGACATCGGCGGAGACTACGGCCCGTACCGCCAGACGGAGCGGCTGGATATTTACCGCAAATATTGGGAGGAGCTTCTCGACAAAGGGCTCGCTTACCGCTGCTATTGCACGGAAGAGGAGCTGGAGCAGGAGCGCGAGGAGCAGATGGCCCGCGGAGAGACGCCGCGCTATTCCGGCAAGCACCGGGATTTGACGCCGGAGCAGTGCGCCGCTTACGAAGCCGAGGGACGTCAGGCGAGCATCCGCTTCCGCGTGCCGGAGGGACGCACGTATACGTTTGACGATTTGGTCAAAGGCCAGATCACATTCCAATCCGAGACGAGCGGTGATTTCGTCATCGTCAAGAAGGATGGCATTCCGACCTATAACTTCGCGGTCGTGCTTGACGATCACCTGATGAACATTTCGCACGTGCTTCGCGGCGAAGACCACGTATCCAATACGCCACGCCAGTTAATGATCTATGAAGCGTTCGGCTGGGAACCGCCAGTGTTCGGCCATATGACGCTCATCGTGGGCGAGAACCACAAGAAGCTGAGCAAACGAGACGAATCGGTCATCCAGTTTATCGAGCAGTACGATGATTTGGGGTATTTGCCGGAAGCGATGTTCAATTTCATCACGCTGCTCGGCTGGTCGCCGGAAGGCGAGGAGGAGATTTTCTCGAAGGAAGAGCTGATCTCGATATTCGATGCGAAGCGGCTGTCCCGCAGTCCTGCTGTGTTCGATACGAACAAGCTGGCCCACTTGAACAACCACTACATCAAGAATGCCGACCCTGACCGCATTGCTGCGCTGGCAATTCCGCACCTGCAGAAGGCTTCGCGGCTGCCTGTTGAGCTTGCTCCTGAGCAGGAGGCCTGGGCCAAGGCGCTGGTCGCCCTGTACCAGGAGCAGATGACCGCAGCCTCGGACATCGTCGGGCTGTCGGATTTGTTCTTCCGCACGCATTTAGAGCTTGATGCGGAGGCGGCAGCCGTTCTGTCCGGAGAGCAGGTGCCGGAAGTGCTGAGCGCATTTCTTGCCAAGGTCGAGGCCCTCTCTGATTACACGGCCGAGAACATCGCCGTGCTTATCAAAGAGGTGCAGAAAGAGACTGGGCACAAAGGCAAAAACCTGTTCATGCCGATCCGTGTAGCCCTGACCGGTCAGATGCACGGCCGCGACTTGAACCAGACGATCTATTTGCTCGGCCAAGACCGGACGATCGATCGGCTGAAGGCGCAAATCCGCGGGGCATAACGACAAATCAAATGTTGTCATTTTTGGAGCGTTTCGGGTAATATATAGACATGATGAATGAAATGAAGATTCGATGTCGAATTACTTCTAGGACTACATCGTGATCAAAAGGTGTCTTTTTGAATTAATGTATAGCTTGCAAATGCATAGATCGGGAGAAGTACGACAGACCATTGTATTGTCCAGAGAGGATAACCGAGGAGCCGACAAGCGGCACCGGGGTGGAAGTTATCTCAATACATGCTTCGGAAATGCACCCGGGAGCAGTGAAGTTGAGCGTGCTTTTGGCTTGGCATGACGGCGGTGACCGTATGCGAACGCCTGGCTCGGGTAGACTTTGCCGCGTCGTCCCCGTTAAGGACGCCAAGAGGGATGGAGAACCTGAAGACCGTTCTGCCTGCGGGCAGGCGATGAGTTCAGCTTCCGTCCGAAGCAGAGTGGAACCGCGCGTCAAGCGTCTCTGCAGCGAAAGCTGCAGGGGCGCTTTTTTTTGCAGACATATTTGCAGACATATATGTACGTACAATGCAGGCACTTGTGTAGACAGATACACATGCAAGCCCATATGCAGACACGTATGCAGCATATACAGAGATAGGCACGGGAGTGTTCGTCTCCTCATACACAGATAAAGAGCAGACGAGAGACCGGAAGAGAAAAGAGGGGAAGCATGATGTTCAAAAGGATGAAATCCGATATTCAAGCCGTTTTCGATAACGACCCGGCTGCAAGAAGCTGGTTCGAGGTTATCTTCACCTATTCCGGGCTGCATGCCATTTGGAGCCATCGGATGGCGCATGCTTTCTATCGCCGCCGGTTGTTCACGATCGCCCGGATCATTTCGCAAACCAGCCGCTTTTTTACGGGGATTGAGATTCACCCGGGAGCGCGGATCGGCAATCGGCTATTCATTGACCACGGCATGGGCGTAGTCATTGGGGAAACTTGCGAAATCGGGGATGATGTGGTTATCTATCAAGGAGTTACGCTGGGCGGGAGCGGTAAGGAGAAGGGTAAGCGCCACCCGACCATCGGCAATAACGTTGTCATCGGATCGGGTGCCAAAATTCTCGGTTCCTTTAAAATCGGGGACCAATCGAACATCGGGGCTAATTCCGTCGTCCTGAAGGAGGTACCGTCCGAGAGCACGGTGGTCGGAATTCCCGGCAAAGTGGTACGACTTCGCGGGAAGCCGCTCGACCGGCTTAGCCACCAGCTTCCGGACCCGGTCATCGATTCAATGAAGGCGCTGCAGCACCAGATCGAAGAACTGCAGTCCGAAATTGCCGATCTGAAGGGGAAGGGGCAGCTGCGCCAAGAGCATGTGACATCAGAGTAAACCATATAAAAGTGCTGAAAGGAATGTGGGTATGGGATTGCAAATATACAACACGTTAACTCGTATGAAGGAAGCTTTCGTCAGCCAAATACCGGGCAAGGCAAATGTTTATGTGTGCGGTCCTACTGTTTATGGGTATATTCATATTGGCAACGCGCGTCCGATGATCGTGTTTGACGTGGTCAGAAGCTATTTGGAGAATCAGAATTATGAAGTCAACTATGTAGTCAATTTCACTGATGTAGATGACAAGCTAATCCGGAAAGCCGAGGAGATGGGCACTACGGTGCCGGAAGTTGCAGAAATGTTCATTCAGGCGTATTACGAAGATTTGGACGGACTCAACATACCGCGGGCGACCGCTAATCCGCGCGTGACGGACAGCATGGAGACGATCATTGACTTCATCAAAGATCTGGAGAGCAAGGGGTACGCATACGCCAGCGGCGGGGACGTCTTCTTCCGGACAAAGAAATTTCCCGATTACGGTAAGCTATCCGGTCAGAATCTTTCGGAGCTGCAGTTCGGCATCCGTATTGACGTTGATGAGCGCAAGGAGAATCCCGAGGATTTCGTGCTCTGGAAAGCGGCGAAGCCGGGAGAAATCCACTGGTCGAGCCCATGGGGCGAAGGCAGACCGGGCTGGCATATTGAATGCTCCGCGATGTCTCGCGAGCTGCTTGGCGATACGCTGGATATCCACGGAGGGGGCCAGGATCTTCAATTCCCGCATCACGAATGCGAAATCGCCCAATCCGAGGCTGCAACAGGCAAACCGCTTGCTAAGTATTGGATGCACAATGGATATATTAATATCGATGGCGAGAAAATGTCGAAATCGCTCGGCAACGGCATTCTTGTCAAAGATCTCCGTACCGAATATAAGTGCGAGGCCATTCGATATTTCATGCTGTCCACTCATTATCGCAATCCGCTTAATTTCTCTACTGAAATTATGGCCCAGGCCGAGCGGAGCGTCGAGCGCATTGCGAACGCCGCAGGCAATCTGCGCCACCGGTTGAAGGCTGCAACCGACGGGAGCGGGGAAGTAACTCCGGAATGGGGGGCTAAGCTGCGCGACATCCGAGCCGTTTTCCATGCGAAAATGCAGGACGACTTCAATACCCCGGACGCGATTACAGCGATGTTTGAATGGGTAAATGAGGTCAACTCTTTGCTGCAGCAGCCGATCGTATACCGCGCAGATCTCGAAGCGGCGCAGAAGCTTTTCGATGAAATGAACAGCATCTTGCGCATCGCCAAAGAAGAGGAAGCAGAGCTGCTGGATAATGACATAGAAGCGCTTATCGCCGAGCGGGTTGAAGCGCGCAAAATGAAAAATTGGGCTCGTGCCGACGCAATCCGCGATTTGCTCGATGCGCAAGGAATCTTGCTGGAAGATACACCGCAAGGTATGAGATGGCGGCGGAAATGAGCGGGCCGGATGCGGAAAATGTCGAATTTCAAGCTGCGGCACCATTGAGCAGCGAGCCGTCAGAAAGAAGTAAACAGTCGTCAGAAACGAGCAGCCAGCCGTCGCGAATGAGTGAGCAGCCGTCAGAAAAAAGCGGTCAATCACCGCTAGCAAACGAAGGCTATTCCGGTGTCGACGAGGAAGGGGCAGAAGCGCCCCTCTGGTTCCCGGATAAGCCATCCAAGCCGGCAAGGCTGCTGCCGCCGCTGGCGTTGGCTTATATCGGCGACGCCGTCTTTGAAATTGCGGTGAGGCAGCATGTTATAGCCCGCCCCAACCTTCGTCCGCATCACCTTCATATCCAGTCGACGAAATTTGTCTCGGCGAAGGCGCAGGCCAGAATGCTTGCGCTCATCGAGCCGCAGCTTACGCAGAGTGAACTGGATATCGTGCGGCAGGGGCGCAACGCGAAATCTGGAACGGTGCCGAAAAATGCGAATGTGCTCGATTACCGCCATGCGACGGCTTTTGAGTGTCTGATCGGTTATCTGTATTATGCAGGGGCGCACGATCGCCTCCGGGGGCTCATACTACAGGGGTTTGAACTGCTGGAGCGGGATAATGAAACGAATACAAATGACAGATAGATAAAGAATCGGGATCAAAATCAGTGATCAAGATCAAAGTTCAAGATCAAGAGCAGCTAGATCAAAGAGCTAAACCAAAGAGCTAAATCGGTGGTCAAAACTAGTGGTCAAGATCAGGGATCGAGATCAAAATTTAACAAAGATTAGAGCTCAAAGTATAAAGCATAAAAATAAAAGCTCATAAGCAGGGCGCCCGCTTCACGGTAAGTATATTACAACAAGGGAAAGAGGACGTATCACTTAAAATCCCCGGGAGGCTATCGTATGGATGATCAAGAATGGATCGGCGGGAAGCATTCGCTGTTGGAAGCGATGCGGGCCGGACGAACAATTAATAAAATATGGGTCGCAGAAGGCGCCCAAAAGCATCTGACTCAACCGATTGTGGCAGAGGCCAAAAAAAACGGCATCATCGTGCAGTTTGTCGATAAGCGCAAGCTGGATCAGATGGCGCCAGGCTTGCAGCATCAAGGGGTTGTCGCGCAGGTTGCCCCCTATGCTTATGCCGAAGTGGAAGATCTTCTGCACAGGGCGAAGGAGCGGGGAGAACCGCCTTTTCTGCTCATTTTGGACGAGATTGAGGACCCGCATAATCTCGGTTCGATTCTGCGTACCGCAGAATGCACTGGCGTACACGGTGTGATTATTCCGAAGCGCCGCTCTGCTGCCATTACTGCAACGGTGTCGAAGACGTCGGCAGGCGCCGTGGAATACGTGCCGGTAGCCCGGGTGACCAATTTGGCCCAGACGATGGAGCAGTTGAAGGAAGCCGGAGTGTGGATCGCTGGCACAGATGTCTCTGCGAAACAGGAGATGTATGAGGCTGGTGAAGTGCTTAGCGGTGCGCTGGCCATAGTGATCGGCAACGAGAACAAAGGAATGGGACGGCTCGTGCGGGAGAAATGCGATGTTTTGCTGAAGCTGCCCATGGCGGGAAAACTCAACTCCTTAAACGCTTCGGTCGCGGCGGGGGTTATTATGTACGAAGTGCTGCGTAGACGCCGCGCCGAAGGTTAGTCGGCATGCGCGAAATGCGCGATGTCCTGCTGGTTGACGGCTACAATATGATTGGCGGATGGCCTGAGCTTTCTGCATTGGCTAAACTGGGAATGCAGGAAGCCCGCGACCGTTTACTGGAAAGGCTCGCCAATTATCAAGCGTTTTCCGGAAGGAAAGTGATCGTGGTGTTTGATGCCTATCGCGTGCCCGGTCTGGGAAAATCTTTTAATCAGAGCAAGGTTGAGGTTCATTTTACAAAAGAGAAGGAAACGGCCGATGAATGCATCGAGCGCCTGGTGCGTGAGCTGACGCACCGCCGCAGGAAAATATATGTCGCTACCAGCGATACGGTGGAGCAGCATGTTATATTTGGGCAGGGCGCACTGCGTGTATCTGCGCGTGAGTTGCTGAATCAGGTTGAGGAGAATGAGAGGGAGATTCAATCGAAAATTGCCGAACGCAGCTCCAAATCGAGTCGAAATAGTATCGATGCAAAGCTAAGCCCTGAAGTGCGTATGATGTTTGAACGATGGCGCAGGGAATGAACGGATATTATTTCGTTCTCCTTCCAAATGCCCTTGACAAAGTTCGACTTTACATCTTTTGGTACTTTTGTGGTTGACGCTCATATGCGCCATCATATATACTGATCGTATTACTTGACTGAGTGACGGGGCACCGTGCGTTGCAGCCGGAGGGATTTGTGGTGAGTGTCAATCTCGAGACGTGGGTTAGGTTTGACTATGAGATCCAAAGTGACGAAGACATTGTCGAAGCGGTCCGCGAAGGCGACAGTGAAGCGCTGGAGTACTTGATTAACAAGTACCGAAGCTTTGTGCGCGCGAAGGCCAGATCCTATTTTCTGATTGGTGCTGACCGGGAGGATATTATCCAGGAAGGGATGATAGGCCTATATAAGGCGATCCGGGACTTTCGGGGGGATAAGCTTGCATCGTTTAAGGCATTCGCCGAGTTATGCATCACGCGGCAGATTATTACAGCGATCAAGACGGCAACGCGGCAGAAGCATATTCCGCTGAATTCGTATGTTTCTTTGGACAAGCCGATCTATGATGAAGATTCGGATCGGACGTTGTTGGATGTCATTTGTGGTTCCCAGGTGTGTGATCCGGAAGAATTGATCATTAACCAGGAAGAATTTGTTGGTTTGGAAGATAAAATGTCGGAAATACTTAGCGATTTGGAACGCAAAGTATTAATGCTGTATTTGGATGGACGTTCATATCAGGAAATTGCAGTAGACTTGGATCGTCATGTTAAGTCGATTGATAACGCCCTGCAGCGGGTAAAGCGCAAATTGGAACGATATCTCGAAGTTCGTGACGGGGCAATGTAACTGTTGCGTCAGAGAGGTTAGCCCGATATTTAGGCTGCTTTGCTAAATTGAGAAGTAAGTGCGAAGATAACTAATATATAGTTATCAGATTATTGAGAAACCCGCGTCTTCATTAGACGCAGGGTTTTTCTTTTTGGAATGGAAAGCTTGTGAAAAAGGAACTGCTTCCGTCCTTCCAGGCGTTTTGAGGGGAACCGCCATCATTTTCACATACTGTACGGCTGCTTTCATCTGGAATTTACCTAGGATTAGCGAGTACCCGCTACGCTAGCAAAACCACACAGCATTAGCAGCCCTAGCCGCGCTAGCAAAACCACACAGTATTTAGCAGCTATAGCCGGCTAGCAAAATCACGCAGCATTAGCACCCGCGCAACGCATGCAAGTCCGTGCACCGGCAAATAAAGCGGGCCGAAACGAGTGCGCTTGAGTAAGGTGGAGCCAGTAAACCGGTATGCATCTATTAAACAGTTGAGACAAATTTGGCGGCGGCCCAGGGCGATAAAGGATGAGAAGTGCCAATAAGGGTTTATCTTGGAAAACGTTGTGTTATACTGGTAATAATCAAATACTTGAGAAGCTCTAAGTCTCGTTGACATGGATATGGCCTTATGATAAAGTGTTTTAGGTAGGCCTAAATTTGCGTTTTTCGGATCTTTAGGTTCAATAAGAGACTTCTCAAATTTGATGAAGGTCTTCGGGAGGTGCACATCATGCGGGTAATTATTACGTTAGCTTGTACGAATTGCAAACAAAGAAACTACACAACGACCAAAAACAAGCGTAACCACCCCGACCGCATGGAGATGAAGAAATTTTGCAAGTTTTGTAACGAGCAAGTTCCTCATCGCGAAACCAGATAGTCTTTGGAGGTGTAATCGCGTATGAAACGAAGTTTCAAATCGTTGTTCTCTTATTTCTCTGAAAGCTGGGCTGAGCTTAAAAAAGTTCGCTGGCCTAATCGTAAAGAGCTGACCAATTATACGATGATTGTCCTCGGTACAATTGTAGTAGTCGCGATTTATTTTTGGGTACTTGATATCGGCATCTCCGCTGTGATCGAAGCGATAATTTAAGAAGGGTCCTTAGGTGGCTTGATATGGAGAAAAGATGGTATGTAGTACATACCTATTCTGGGTATGAGAACAAGGTCAAAGCCAATTTGGAGAAACGCGTCGAGTCGATGGGCATGGAAGACAAGATATTCCGTGTTCTTGTTCCTATGGAAGAAGAAGTGGTAAACAAGGACGGTAAGAAGAAGACCGTTATGCGTAAAGTTTACCCCGGCTATGTTTTGGTGGAAATGATCCAGACTGACGATTCTTGGTATGTTGTTCGCAACACGCCAGGGGTGACGGGTTTTGTCGGCTCAACAGGTTCCGGCTCCAAACCAACTGCGCTGCTCCCTGAAGAAGTGGAACAGATTTTGCGGCATATGGGTATGGAAGAGCCGAAGCCGGTAATTGAGTTCGAGGTCAAAGAATCCGTTCGTATCAAAGTTGGTCCATTTGCGAACTTTGTCGGATCGATTGAAGAAATTCTCGTCGACAAAAGCAAGCTCAAGGTTCACGTTAACATGTTTGGACGAGAAACCCCGCTTGAACTGGATTATACTCAAGTGGAGAAGATATAGGTTTCTTAGGGTTTTATGTGGGAGGGGAGAAATTCCCGTCGACCACTATTAGGGCAAGGAGGTGTCTTACATGGCAAAAAAGGTTATCAAAATGGTAAAACTGCAAATTCCTGCAGGTAAAGCGAACCCTGCACCTCCGGTTGGTCCGGCGCTAGGTCAAGCAGGTGTCAACATCATGGCATTCTGTAAAGAATTTAACGCACGTACTGCCGATCAAGCAGGTTTGATTATTCCAGTTGAGATCTCGGTGTTCGAAGACCGTTCTTTCACTTTCATCACCAAGACTCCGCCAGCTGCCGTTCTGCTTCGCGTTGCTGCGAAAGTTGAGAAAGGTTCCGGCGAACCGAATAAGAAAAAAGTAGCTACCGTGAAACGCGACGCAGTTCGTCAAATCGCGGAGCAAAAAATGCAAGACCTGAACGCAGCTACTGTTGAAGCGGCTATGCGTATGGTCGAAGGTACTGCCCGCAGTATGGGGATTGCTATCCAGGACTAATTCTTGGGCGTATGAGCAATGGGCTGCATGACACCTATGAGAAAACTTGACGGAGCAGCTGAAGTTATGTGAATCGGACTAAAGAGGCGATCGGCCTGTCTGGCCTATCTTGTCTATAGTTTTCGATTTCGCGGATGAAAGTATATTGCGAACTGCAAGTATACATTTTCATCATCTGGATGGAGTTTTATAATGCTTATGCATATCTAAAATTTCATCTTCAGTGGGAGGAATTTCCGCTAACACCACAAAGGAGGACGATTTTCATGGCTAAACACGGTAAAAAATACCTTGAAGCCGCTAAGCTGATTGACAGCGAAGCAACCTATGAGCCTGCAGAAGCCGTTGAACTGGTGAAAAAGGCTGCAAGTGCTAAATTTGACGAAACTGTTGAAGTAGCAGTTCGTTTGGGTGTAGACCCTCGTAAACAAGACCAAGCCGTTCGCGGTATTGTTGTCCTGCCTCACGGCACGGGTAAAACGCAGCGTGTATTGGTATTCGCCAAAGGTGAGAAAGCGAAAGAAGCGGAAGCGGCTGGAGCGGACTTCGTTGGCGATCAAGACATGATCAACAAAATTCAACAAGGATGGTTCGACTTCGACGTTTGCGTAGCGACACCAGACATGATGAGTGAAGTTGGTAAATTGGGACGCTTGCTCGGTGGTAAAGGCCTTATGCCTAACCCTAAAGCCGGCACAGTTACGTTTGACGTAGCTAAAGCGGTTCAAGAGATTAAAGCGGGTAAAATCGAATACCGTTTGGATAGAGCGGGTCAAATTCATGCGCCGATCGGCAAAGTATCCTTCAGCGCCGAGCAATTGAACGAGAACCTTCAGGCTCTCATTGAAGCGTTGAACCGTGCTAAACCGGCTTCAGCCAAAGGTGTTTACTTGAAGAACGTCGCCGTATCCTCGACGATGGGACCAAGTGCTCGCGTAGATGCAACTTCATTCAAATAATACCTTTCGCATTTAGCGGAAAAGGGTTTGACATATGCTCAGCCCCTTGGTATACTGAACAAGTTGTTTCTGAGTAATGAACTAAATTTGAATATGCTTACCGTAGACAGTAGGTGCCCCGTAAGGCTTAATTTCCTACCGAGGTGTTATGATAGAACGTCAACATGCTGCAGGCATACTGTAGCTGATGATTCATCTGGCCTTCGTAAATCTACGGAGGCTTTTTTAATGAACAGATTGCGGTTGGGGTGACACTCTGACTGTGCGTTCTTTAAAAGTCTTTCTAGGCGAGGTTTCGCTTCAGAGGGGGACGTAAGGTCGAAAGTTGACTGGCTCGTTCCAGCATATCTATCAGGAGGTGTACAGTTTGGCAAATGCAAAAGTGATTCAAGCAAAGCAGGAAGCCGTTGACGTGGTGACAGCTAAGCTTCGCGAAAGCGCAACGACTGTTGTTGCTGACTACCGCGGACTTAACGTTACTCAAGTTACGGAACTGCGTAAACAGCTTCGTGAAGCTGGCGTAGAATTCCAAGTACTGAAAAATACGCTCGTTCGCCGCGCAACTGCGGCTGCGGAACTTAGTGAACTGGACGAAGTATTGACTGGTCCTACAGCAATCGCGTTCAGTGCTGACGATGCAGTAGCTCCGGCTAAAATCATCAGCGATTTCGCAAAGAAGAACGAAGCGCTTAAAGTAAAAGGTGGCGTGGTTGAAGGCCGTGTAGTCGGCGTCGACCAAATCAAAGAGCTCGCAGATCTGCCATCCCGCGAAGGTCTCCTTTCTATGCTTCTCAGCGTGCTTCAAGCTCCAGTCCGCAACTTCGCGCTGGCAGTCAAAGCCGTTGCAGAGAAAGAAGAAGGCAACGCAAGCGCGTAAGTTTGCTTTTCATGCAGTAGTTAATCAATGAATTTAACTCTTATCAATTATAAAATGGAGGTTCTACCATGAGTAAAGAAACAATTTTAGAAGCGATTAAAGGTATGTCTGTTCTTGAGCTTAACGACTTGGTTAAAGCAATCGAAGAAGAGTTTGGTGTAACTGCAGCAGCTCCTGTTGTTGTTGCTGGCGGTGGCGGCGGTGCTGCTGAAGCGGCTGAGCAATCCGAATTTGACGTTGTTTTGACTAGCGCTGGCGCATCCAAAATCAACGTTATCAAAGTTGTTCGCGAGATCACAGGTCTTGGCCTGAAAGAAGCCAAAGAACTCGTAGACAACGCTCCAAAACCAATCAAAGAAAAAGTAGGCAAAGAAGAAGCAGAAGCAGTAAAAGCAAAATTGGAAGAAGCAGGCGCAGCTGTAGAATTGAAATAATTCGCCTATCTTCTGTGACAACCCCCTTGAACTTGGTTCAAGGGGGTTGTTTTCAGAAACTCCGGGTTTTAGCAGCTTCTATATCAATGTAAACATGCATTCATACTTGCAAGGATCGAGCTTTTAAGCGATGGGCGGCAAATAAGACACCGCTGCGGCGGTGTCTGAATGTGTATTGCGGTCAGCTAATTGAGGAAGAATGAATGTATAAATTCGTTTATTATTTATATGGATTTGAAAAGGGCAATCTATACGTCGTTGCTTGGGCTGAGTTTGCCTGAACTTAGGCGAGCCAGCAAAACGGCAGCGCATTTGGAGGTGAGCGGAGATGTCAAATCACTACTACACTAGCGAGCCTGCTGCAGCCCATGATCGAAAGGAATGGGAGGCAACTTTGCGTGGACTAACTTTTCGCTTCATCAGCGACGCAGGGGTGTTTGCGAAGGGCGGAGTTGACTATGGCAGCCGGGTATTAATCGATGCGATGGATATCCCAGACGATGCGCAAGTGCTGGATGTAGGGTGCGGCTATGGC
Organism: Paenibacillus fonticola DSM 21315; assembly: GCF_000381905.1. GTDB lineage: Bacteria > Bacillota > Bacilli > Paenibacillales > Paenibacillaceae > Fontibacillus > Fontibacillus fonticola. The sequence goes on from NZ_KB907246.1 coordinate 339,847, forward strand.
CCGATTGGACTTACCGCGGCCAAACTTGCAAAAAACGGGCATGTGACGATGATTGATGTAAATCGGCGCGCCGTACAATTGGCACAGGAGAATGCTAATCACAATAAAGTGCCCAATGTCACTATACTGGAAAGTGATTTGTTTGCGGCTGTAGGAGAACAGCAATTTGATGTGATTTTGACCAATCCTCCTATTCGGGCCGGCAAGGAGACGGTGCACGCTATTTTTGAAGGGGCTTATACAAGACTTGTCGATGGCGGTACATTATGGGTTGTCATTCAGAAAAAACAAGGGGCGCCGTCAGCCAGGCAGAAGCTGGAATCTTTGTTCCCGCTTGTGGAGGAAGTGACGAAGGATAAAGGTTACCGCATATATAAAGCGACGAAATAGACAACGTTTTACAACGATCGCAGCCTCAACTAAAATTAAAAGGTTGACTTGGAAAAGTGGTTGTGATATTATTATAAAATGTCAGTATTAGGATGCCCTCTGTGACTTTAGTTTGCTGAAATGTCAAGAGTTTTACGTGCCAATGAATAAAATCACGCTGTTTAACGTATAATGTGTACATTTTAGGCAAATCTACTGAATACGGGGACATCAGGCAGAAACGACACGGATAATGGTGCTCTTTTTTCGAAAGCATTCGATAAGGGCTTTTCTTTATTTGTGCAGCACGAGTTAATCCGTCTTGAACCTATTATATAGGTGCAAACACGGGTTCGCAATGTATTTTTTTTAAAGTGAGTAGACATGAGGGGTGAGTATAAGTTGGCAGGACATCTTGTTCAATATGGTCGACGCACTCGGCGAAGTTATGCACGAATTAACGAGGTACTCGAAGTTCCGAACCTGATCGAAATCCAACAGAAATCCTACGATTGGTTCTTGGAAGAAGGTCTTCGGGAGATGTTCCAGGACATTTCGCCGATTCAGGATTTTACTGGGAACTTGGTGTTGGAATTTATCGATTACAGCCTTGGTGAACCGAAGTACACCGTTGACGATGCGAAAGAACGTGACGTGACGTATGCGGCTCCGCTTCGGGTCAAAGTCCGGCTGATTAACAAAGAAACCGGCGAAGTCAAAGAGCAGGAAGTGTTTATGGGAGATTTCCCGCTGATGACGGAAACCGGCACCTTTATTATTAATGGTGCGGAACGGGTTATTGTCAGCCAGTTGGTTCGCTCTCCTAGCGTCTATTTCAGTACAAAAATCGATAAGAACGGCAAGAAAACTTATACCGCTACAGTTATTCCAAACCGCGGTGCATGGCTGGAGCTTGAGATGGATGCGAAGGATATTATCTATGTCCGGATCGACCGTACTCGGAAAATTCCAGTAACCGTCTTGCTTCGCGCACTTGGCTTCGGCACAGATGCTGAGATTTTGGATCTGCTGGGTAATGACGAATATATCCGCAACACCTTGGACAAAGACAACACCGATTCCACGGAGAAGGCTCTGATAGAAATCTATGAGCGCCTGCGTCCGGGTGAACCGCCAACGCTCGACAATGCCAAGAGCTTGCTGGTCGCTCGGTTCTTTGACCCGAAACGCTATGACCTGGCCAATGTCGGCCGTTATAAAATCAATAAGAAGCTTCATATCAAGAACCGTTTGTTCAATCAGCGTCTCGCGGAGAGTCTGATCGACACGAATACGGGTGAAATTATCGCTGAAGCCGGTCAAATGGTTGACCGCCGTCTTTTGGACGAGATCCTTCCGTACCTGGAGGAGAGCGTAGGCTTCAAAAACTACCACGTAGCCAACGGCGTGCTTGATGCGAACGATGTACCTCTTCAGACGGTTGATATTTTCTCACCGATCGAAGACGGCAAAGTCGTTAAAGTTATCGCCAATCGCAATATCGACAAATCGGTCAAGCATATTACACCTGCTGACATCATTTCGTCGATCAGCTACTTCCTGAACCTGCTGCACGGCATCGGCAGCACGGATGATATCGACCACCTCGGCAACCGTCGTCTCCGTTCGGTCGGCGAGCTTCTGCAGAACCAGTTCCGCATCGGATTGTCCCGCATGGAACGCGTCGTCCGTGAAAGAATGTCGATTCAAGATGCGAATGTCATTACGCCGCAGGCGCTTATTAATATTCGTCCGGTAATCGCATCGATTAAAGAGTTCTTCGGAAGCTCCCAGCTGTCCCAGTTTATGGACCAGACGAACCCGCTCGCAGAGTTGACGCACAAACGCCGTCTGTCTGCGCTTGGACCTGGTGGTTTGACGCGTGAGCGCGCAGGCTTCGAAGTTCGTGACGTTCACCACAGTCACTACGGCCGGATGTGTCCGATTGAGACGCCGGAAGGACCGAACATCGGTCTTATCAACTCCTTGTCAACGTTCGCCCGCATTAACGAGTATGGCTTCATCGAAGCACCGTATCGCTGGGTCGATCCGAAGTCCAGTAAAGTAACCGATCAAATTGCTTACTTGACGGCGGACGAGGAAGATAACTATATCATTGCGCAAGCGAACGCGATTCTGAACGAAGATAATACGTTCCAGGATGAGAACGTCATTGTTCGTTACAATAAGCAGTCAGATAACATCCTGACGATGCCGAGCGACCGTGTGGACTACATGGACGTATCGCCGAAGCAGGTTGTATCCGTAGCGACTGCACTGATTCCGTTCCTGGAGAACGATGACTCCAACCGTGCGCTGATGGGCTCAAACATGCAGCGGCAGGCTGTTCCGCTTCTAATCCCTAAAGCTCCTCTAGTAGGAACGGGTATGGAGCATAAGGCTGCCAAAGATTCCGGTGTATGTATTGTGTCCAAATACGACGGAATTATCGAACGTTCCGCAGCGAATGAAATTTGGCTGCGCCGTGTCGAGGAAGTGGACGGCAAGGAAGTTCGCGGCGACCTTGTTAAATATAAATTACACAAATTTATGCGTTCGAACCAAGGAACTTGCATCAATCAGCGTCCGATCGTTAAGCGCGGGGATGTCATCAAGAAGGGTGATATTCTGGCTGACGGGCCATCGACAGAGATGGGCGAATTGGCGCTGGGCCGCAACGTCGTCGTTGCCTTCATGACTTGGGAAGGCTACAACTACGAGGATGCAATCTTGCTTAGCGAGAAACTGGTGAAGGAAGATGTGTACACATCCATTCACATTGAAGAATACGAGTCCGAAGCCCGCGACACGAAGCTGGGACCTGAGGAAATCACCCGCGATATTCCGAACGTAGGGGAAGAAGCATTGCGCAATCTGGATGAGCGCGGAATTATCCGCGTAGGTGCAGAAATTAGCGCTGGCGACATCCTGGTCGGTAAAGTGACGCCGAAGGGCGTTACGGAGCTGACGGCGGAGGAACGCTTGCTGCATGCGATCTTCGGTGAGAAGGCGCGCGAAGTTCGCGATACCTCCTTGCGCGTTCCTCACGGAACCGACGGAATCGTCGTGGACGTGAAAGTGTTTACCCGTGAGAACGGTGACGAATTGCCGCCGGGTGTAAATCAGCTCGTTCGCGTTTACATCGCCCAGAAACGTAAAATCTCCGAAGGCGATAAAATGGCCGGACGCCACGGTAACAAAGGTGTCGTAGCCCGTATTTTGCCTGAAGAAGATATGCCGTTCATGCCGGATGGCACACCGGTTCAAGTCGTTTTGAACCCGCTGGGCGTTCCTTCGCGGATGAACATCGGTCAGGTGCTGGAAATCCATCTTGGCATGGCTGCACTGCACCTCGGCATTCACGTTGCTACTCCTGTATTTGACGGCGCGAATGAATACGACGTGTTCGATACGATGGAAGAAGCCGGCATGCAGCGCAACGGTAAGACCGTGCTCTATGATGGCCGGACCGGAGAAAGATTTGAACGTGAAGTAACCGTCGGCGTCATGCATATGATCAAGCTGGCGCACATGGTTGACGATAAAATTCATGCTCGTTCTACGGGTCCTTACTCACTTGTTACACAGCAGCCACTCGGCGGTAAAGCCCAGTTCGGTGGTCAGCGGTTCGGGGAGATGGAAGTGTGGGCGCTTGAAGCTTATGGCGCAGCATACACGCTTCAGGAAATCCTCACCGTCAAATCCGATGACGTCGTCGGTCGGGTGAAAACCTATGAATCGATCGTCAAAGGTGAGAACGTACCGGAGCCTGGCGTACCAGAGTCGTTCAAGGTCTTGATCAAAGAGCTTCAAAGTTTAGGTATGGACGTCAAAATCCTCACCGAGAACGAAGAAGAGATCGAGATGAAGGAAATCGACGATGAAGAGGACGCGGCTGGAGATAAACTGAGCCTGAACCTGGAAGGCGCGGAAGTCGGCGTAGAATAACACTGGCGGAGAACCGCCGGGTGATAATGATAACCGCAGCGGAAGCTGCCTGCCTGGATGATCGGCCTACCTTTGGGAGGCCGATATTTCCCTAGACAGATAGATCAAAGGGGCAATCCGTTACCCTGCATTTGATCTATGTAGAATGCTAAAATCAGGACTTGGTTAAGGAGGGATGCTCCTTGTTGGACGTCAACAACTTCGAGTTTATGAAAATTGGGCTTGCTTCCCCAGATAAAATTCGTTCTTGGTCCCGCGGAGAAGTGAAGAAACCGGAAACGATTAACTACCGTACGCTGAAACCGGAAAAAGAAGGGCTGTTCTGTGAAAAAATCTTCGGCCCGACGAAGGACTGGGAATGTCATTGCGGTAAGTATAAGCGTGTCCGTTATAAAGGCGTCGTCTGCGATCGCTGTGGCGTTGAGGTGACGAGAGCCAAAGTTCGCCGTGAGCGTATGGGGCACATTGAACTGGCTGCTCCGGTATCCCATATTTGGTATTTCAAAGGGATTCCGAGCCGTATGGGTCTGGCGCTCGATATGTCGCCGCGTTCGTTGGAAGAGATTATTTACTTTGCATCTTATGTCGTTACCGATCCGGGCGAAACTCCGCTGGAGAAGAAACAGCTTCTGTCCGAGAAGGAATACCGCAGCTATCGTGAGAAGTACGGCTATGGATTCCAAGCCGGCATGGGCGCCGAGGCGGTTAAGAAGCTGCTGCAGGATCTCGACATCGATAAAGAGCTGGACTTCTTGAAAGAAGAGCTGCGCACTGCTCAAGGGCAGCGCCGTAACCGGGCGATTAAGCGTCTGGAAGTCATCGAGGCATTCCGCAATTCCGGCAATGAGCCGGAGTGGATGATTCTCGATGTGCTGCCGGTTATTCCGCCGGAACTTCGTCCGATGGTACAGCTCGATGGCGGCCGTTTTGCGACATCCGACCTGAATGATCTGTACCGTCGCGTAATTAACCGCAACAACCGTCTGAAGCGTCTGCTTGACCTTGGCGCCCCGGATATCATCGTACAGAACGAGAAGCGGATGCTGCAAGAAGCAGTAGATGCTTTGATTGACAACGGCCGTCGCGGCCGTCCGGTCACAGGACCTGGTAACCGTCCGCTGAAATCCCTCAGCCATATGCTGAAAGGGAAGCAAGGACGCTTCCGTCAGAACCTGCTCGGTAAACGGGTTGACTATTCCGGTCGTTCCGTTATTGTCGTAGGTCCTTACTTGAAAATGTACCAATGCGGCCTGCCGAAGGAAATGGCACTGGAGCTGTTCAAGCCGTTCGTGATGAAGGAACTGGTCAATAAAGGCCTGGCTCATAACATCAAGAGCGCCAAACGTAAAGTTGAGCGCGTCAGTCCGGAAGTATGGGATGTGCTTGAAGAAGTAATTAGAGAGCATCCGGTTCTGCTTAACCGTGCGCCTACGCTTCACCGTTTGGGAATTCAGGCGTTCGAACCGATTTTGGTCGAAGGCCGCGCAATTCGTTTGCATCCGCTCGTATGTACCGCTTATAATGCGGACTTTGACGGTGACCAAATGGCGGTGCACGTACCGCTGAGCGCAGAAGCTCAAGCGGAAGCCCGGATTCTGATGCTTGCTTCCGGGAACATCCTGAACCCGAAAGACGGTAAACCGGTTGTTACGCCATCACAGGATATGGTTCTCGGCTCCTACTATCTGACGATGGACGATAAGGAAGCCAAGGGAACGGGGATGATTCTTGGCACCACTCATGAAGCGGTGTCCGCATATCAGCGGGGCTCGGTATCGCTGCATGCTCGCGTAGCTATCCCTGCTAAGGCCCTCGGCAAGGAAGGATTTACCGAGGAACAGCAAAACGCACTGCTCGTAACGACGATCGGCCGGATTATTTTTAACGAAATTTTCCCAGCCAGCTTTCCGTACATTAACGAGCCTTCGCGCAAGAACCTGTTCCAAGGAACGCCGGATCATTACTTTATTTATGATAAGGGCGTTGACGTTACTAAGCACATTTTGGAAGTGCCGCATACCGGAGGAATCGGTAAAGAGTACCTCGGGGAAATTATCGGCCGCTGTTTCGAAATTTATCATACGACGGAAACGTCGGTTATTCTGGATAAAATCAAACAAACGGGCTTCACCTATTCTACTCGTGCAGGCGTCAGCATCGCCGTATCCGACGTTGTCGTTCCGGATGCAAAGCAGGAAATTTTGCGCGAGTCGGAGGAGAAGGTTCGCGTCGTCACGAATCAGTACCGCCGCGGTCTGATTACGAACGAAGAGCGTTATGACCGCGTTATCGATATTTGGTCCAAATCGAAGGATCAAATTACCGACGTGCTCATGAAATCGATGGACCGCTTCAACTCGATCATGCTCATGGTAGATTCCAAGGCCCGGGGTAACAAATCGCAGATCACGCAGCTTGGCGGTATGCGGGGGCTGATGGCCAACCCGTCTGGACGGATCATCGAGCTTCCGATTAAGTCCAACTTCCGCGAGGGCCTCACCGTTCTCGAGTACTTCCTGTCGACGCACGGTGCCCGTAAAGGTCTGGCGGATACCGCGCTGCGGACCGCGGACTCCGGTTACTTGACCCGTCGTCTCGTTGACGTAGCGCAAGACGTTATCGTCCGCGAGGAAGACTGCGGTACGGACAAAGGCTTCACCGTCGGCGTCATTCAGGACGGCAAAGAGGTCATCGAGGATCTGTACGACCGTATTGAAGGACGTTATTCCTTCGAGACGATCAAGCATCCTCAGACGGGCGAGGTTATCGTTCACCGCAATGAGCTGATCGATTCTGATAAAGCGCATGAAGTCGTGAACGCCGGTATTGGGAAACTGCAAATCCGCTCCGTGCTGAGCTGCCGCGCGCGCCATGGCGTATGTAAGAAGTGCTACGGCCGCAACCTGGCAACAGGCAAGCACGTAGAGATCGGTGAAGCGGTCGGCATCATCGCTGCGCAATCGATCGGTGAGCCGGGGACCCAGCTTACGATGCGTACGTTCCACACTGGGGGCGTTGCGGGTGACGATATTACCCAAGGTTTGCCGCGTATTCAGGAGCTGTTCGAGGCGCGTAACCCGAAAGGGCAAGCCACGATCAGTGAAATCGACGGCGTAATCAAGGAAATCCGCGAAGCCAAAGACCGCCGCGAAATCGAGGTCCAAGGCGAAGCCGAAACGAAAGTCTACTCTGTAACCTACGGATCCCGCCTGCGCATCAGCGAAGGCCAGGAAATTGAAGCGGGCGACGAACTGACGGATGGTTCCATCGACCCGAAAGAAATTTTACGCATTAAAGGGATTCGCGGCGTGCAGAACTATATTTTGCAGGAAGTTCAGCGCGTATATCGTAACCAGGGCGTTGAAATCAACGACAAGCACATCGAGGTTATGATTAAGCAGATGCTTCGCAAAATCCGGATTGTGGATGCAGGTGATACACCGCTTCTGCCAGGAGCCTTCGTCGATCTTTATGAATATGAAATGGCGAATAAGGATGCCATCTTGTCCGGCAAAGAGCCGGCAGTTGCCAAGCCTGTCCTGCTCGGAATTACGAAAGCGTCGCTTGAAACGGATTCTTTCCTGTCGGCCGCTTCCTTCCAGGAAACGACCCGGGTGCTTACCGATGCGGCGATCAAGGGCAAAGTTGACAAACTGCTCGGCCTGAAAGAGAACGTCATAATCGGTAAATTGATTCCTGCCGGTACAGGCATGAACCGTTACCGCAGCGTACAGTTTGAAGAGCCGGAAAACGCAGGATTGAGCGAGGAAAGTCTCGAGCAGCCGGTCTCTGTTGAATAAATAAGTAATATGGACGGTGCGCCGAGAGGTATTCCTTTCTTATCGGACGCACCGCTCTTTTTTTAAAAAAAAAGGACGAAATATTGTTCTTCATAAATAGCTTGACATCGTCTATACCAAAGTGCTACTATATCAAAGTGCGTGAGTACGGTAATTCTCTGTGTATTGGAGGACTTTATGATGTCTAACGATCGAGGACTACAGGACGCTCATGTCAAAATCGGCACGAAGCAAACGATGCGAATGATCGAGCTCAATCGGGCCGAAGAAGTATACGTGGCTGAAGATGCAGATCCACGCCTTACATCGAAGATTATCGCTCTATGTGATCAACATGGAGTCAAGGTGACTTATGTGGATACGATGCACAATCTCGGCAAAGCCTGCGGGATTGAAGTCGGAGCAGCGATGGCTGCGATTGTAAAGACATAGCTTAAGAAATCGTTTTTGCTGATTCGGAGCAAACCTTTCGGCAAAAACTTTTCCTTTGTTCTTTTATGAACCGCCTGGGTCTGTGGGCTTAAAACAATGGTTTGTAAAGAAACAATCAATACTTAGGAAGGGGGTGGCAACAACATGCCAACAATTAACCAATTGGTGCGTAAAGGACGTCAAGACAAGGTTTACAAATCCAAATCACCAGCATTGCATAGAGGGTTTAACGCACTCAAACGTGAAGCTACGGAATTGAAATCTCCTCAAAAACGTGGGGTGTGCACTCGGGTAGGGACAATGACTCCTAAGAAACCGAACTCCGCACTTCGTAAATACGCTCGTGTTCGCTTGACGAACCGCGTTGAGGTGACTGCTTACATCCCAGGGATCGGACATAACCTGCAAGAGCACAGTGTCGTGCTGATACGCGGTGGCCGGGTCAAAGACCTTCCGGGGGTGCGTTATCATATCGTTCGCGGAGCGCTGGATACGGCTGGAGTGAACAACCGTATGCAAGCTCGCTCCAAATACGGCGCGAAACGTCCGAAAGCTAAGAAATAATAAGCTGACGATTTAGGCTTTATATGTTTGAACTAACACTGAAAGGGGGATAACTATGCCACGCAAAGGTCCAGTTGCCAAAAGAGACGTATTGCCGGATCCGGTGTATAACAGCAAACTTGTTACTCGCCTGATCAACCGCATTATGCTCGACGGTAAACGCGGTGTTGCTCAAAGCATTCTGTACGACGCTTTTAACCTTATTCAAGAGCGTACGGGGAATGACCCGATGGAAGTATTTGAAGCAGCACTTAAGAACATTATGCCGGTACTTGAAGTTAAAGCTCGCCGTGTGGGCGGATCGAACTACCAGGTACCAATTGAAGTTAAACCTGAAAGACGTACAGCTCTAGGGCTTCGTTGGCTCGTGAACTACTCCCGCAACCGCGGAGAGAAGACGATGGAAGAGCGTTTGGCTGCTGAGATTATCGACGCATCCAACAACACAGGCGCTTCTGTTAAGAAACGCGAGGACACGCACAAAATGGCCGAAGCAAACAAAGCGTTTGCTCACTACCGCTGGTAGGATTCGGTTAGCAGTATAACTATTATGAAATCTATAATTCGAAGGGAGAAAATTTCATGACAAGAGAGTTCTCCTTGAAGAATACACGTAATATCGGGATCATGGCGCATATTGACGCCGGTAAGACGACAACAACAGAACGGATCTTGTTCTACACTGGTCGGACACATAAAATCGGCGAAACCCACGAGGGTTCTGCGACGATGGACTGGATGGATCAAGAGCAGGAGCGCGGAATAACAATTACATCTGCAGCTACAACCGCTTCTTGGAAGGGTCACCGCGTTAATATCATCGATACCCCGGGACACGTCGACTTCACCGTTGAAGTCGAACGTTCTCTTCGTGTATTGGACGGGGCAGTAGGCGTATTCAGTGCGAAGGAAGGTGTTGAGCCTCAGTCTGAGACCGTATGGAGACAGGCTGACCGCTATGGTGTTCCTCGGATTGCTTACGTCAATAAAATGGATATCATCGGTGCTGATTACCTCAATGTTGTAAAAGATATGCGCGAGCGTCTGCAAGCGAACGCAGTTGCCATTCAACTGCCAATCGGTGCAGAGGACAACTTTGTTGGGATTATCGACATTGTTGCTGAGAGAGCGTACATCTACAAAGACAACATGGGCCAAAACATCGAAGAGACCGAAATTCCTGAGGATTACAAAGCTCAAGTAGAAGAGCTTCGCGCTGAACTGGTTGAGAAGGTTGCAGAACTGGATGAAGACTTGACAATGAAATACCTCGAGGGTGAGGAAATCACTGTTGATGAAATCAAAGCAGCGCTTCGCAAGGGTGTTGTTGAAGTAAAAATCTTCCCGGTTATTTGCGGATCTTCTTACCGTAACAAAGGCGTTCAACTGATGCTGGATGCTGTTATCGATTACTTGCCAGCTCCGATTGATGTACCGAGTATTCAGGGACATCTCGAAGATGGTACGGTGGTTGAGCGTCACTCTTCTGACGAGGAGCCATTCTCAGCATTGGCATTTAAAATTATGACCGACCCTTACGTTGGTAAGCTGACGTTCTTCCGCGTATACTCCGGTGTTCTTCAATCCGGATCTTACGTACTGAACGCAACAAAAGGCAAACGTGAGCGGATTGGCCGTATCCTGCAAATGCACGCGAACAGCCGTCAAGAAATCACTGAAGTTTACTCCGGTGACATCGCTTCTGCTGTTGGTTTGAAAGATACGGGAACAGGTGATACACTGTGTGATGAGAAGAATCCGGTTATCTTGGAGTCCATGAACTTCCCTGATCCGGTTATCGAGATCGCAGTTGAACCTAAAACTAAAGCAGACCAAGATAAACTTGGTGTAGCTCTTGGTAAACTGACTGAGGAAGACCCTACACTTCGTGCTCATACAGACGAAGAAACTGGTCAAACCATCCTTGCTGGTATGGGTGAGCTTCACCTCGATATCATCATCGAGCGTATGCGCCGCGAGTTCAAGGTTGACACCAACGTGGGTAAACCACAGGTTGCATACCGTGAAACATTCAAGGCATCTGCGCGCGTTGAAGGTAAGTTCGTACGTCAATCCGGTGGTCGTGGACAATACGGTCACGTTTGGGTTGAATTCGAACCGCTGGAAGCAGGTTCAGGCAACCAATTCGACAGCAAAATCGTCGGTGGTGCTGTACCGAGAGAATATATCGCTCCAGCACAACAAGGTATTGAAGAAGCTATGAAGAATGGTGTTCTTGCAGGCTTCCCGCTTGTAGACGTTAAAGCCACTATCGTAGATGGTTCATACCATGATGTTGACTCCAGTGAGATGGCGTTTAAGATCGCTGGCTCGATGGCTTTGAAAGCAGCCAAAGACAAATGTCAAGCTGTTCTTCTTGAGCCAATTATGAAAGTTGAAGTTACGGTTCCGGAAGAGTACATGGGTGATGTGATGGGTATGCTGAACTCCCGTCGCGGACGTATCGAAGGTATGGATTCCCGCGGAAGCGCGCAAATCATTCGTGCCAAAGTACCTCTTTCCGAAATGTTCGGATATTCAACAACGCTTCGTTCCGGTACGCAAGGACGCGGTGTGTTCTCCATGGAGCTTTCCCACTACGAAGAAGTTCCTAAGAACATCTCTGAAGAAATCGTATCGAAACACAAGGGCGAAGAATAATTTTTGTATCTGCTGATGGGAGGGATTCCTTCGTGGAAGCCCTCCGATCAGTCCAACATAACAATCCATATTTAAGGAGGAACTGTTTAAAATGGCAAAGGCAAAATACGAACGTACAAAACCGCACGTTAATATCGGTACAATCGGTCACGTTGACCATGGTAAAACTACTTTGACTGCAGCAATCACTACCGTTTTGACTAAAACTTACGGTGGAGGTAGCGCGATCGCATACGATCAAATCGACAAAGCTCCAGAAGAGCGCGAGCGCGGTATTACAATCTCTACTTCCCACGTTGAGTATGAGTCGGCTAATCGCCACTACGCTCACGTTGACTGCCCAGGTCACGCCGACTATGTTAAAAACATGATCACTGGCGCGGCTCAAATGGACGGCGCAATCCTGGTTGTATCCGCAGCTGACGGCCCAATGCCGCAAACTCGCGAGCACATCCTGTTGTCCCGTAACGTAGGCGTTCCTTACATCGTTGTATTCTTGAACAAATGCGACATGGTTGAAGACGAAGAGCTTCTGGAATTGGTTGAAATGGAAGTTCGCGACCTGCTTAACGAATACGAGTTCCCTGGTGACGACACTCCAGTTGTTCGTGGATCCGCTCGTGAAGCGCTTCAAAACCCAGATGGCGACTACGCTAAGAAAATCATCGAAATGTTCGAAATCATCGACGAGTACATTCCGCTTCCAGAGCGTCCAGTTGACAAGCCATTCTTGATGCCAGTTGAGGACGTATTCTCCATCACTGGTCGTGGTACGGTTGCTACAGGCCGCGTTGAGCGTGGTACTGTTAAAGTCGGCGACGAGGTTGAAATCGTTGGTATCGCTGAAGACACTAAGAAATCCGTTGTTACGGGCGTTGAAATGTTCCGTAAATTGCTTGATTCCGCTGAAGCGGGCGACAACATCGGTGCATTGCTCCGTGGTGTAGACCGTTCCCAAATCGAGCGCGGTCAAGTACTTGCAAAGCCAGCTTCCGTTAATCCGCATACTGAGTTCACTGCTCAAGTATACGTATTGACTAAAGAAGAGGGCGGACGTCACAAACCTTTCTTCACAGGTTACCGTCCACAATTCTATTTCCGTACAACTGACGTTACAGGTATCATCAACCTGCCAGAAGGTACTGAAATGGTTATGCCTGGTGACAACATCGAAGTTACTGTACAGCTGATCGCTCCAATCGCGATTGAAGAAGGAACTCGCTTCTCCATTCGTGAAGGCGGACGTACAGTTGGATCCGGTGCGGTTGTTACTATCCAAAAATAATAAGGTTTTATAAACCTTATTTCCAAAGCTGCCCTGAAGGTCATTAGACTTTCAGGGCAGTTTTTTTACGTTGGTTGGCTGCATTAGCGTAGCTTTTGACGTGGTTTTCAAGAAGGTACTAAAATGCCAGTCGTATAATGCTAGAATGCTGCTAGCGTGATGTTAATAAGCTGATAGCGTAATGCTTAACTTAAATGCCGAAATATGATGCTAAAGAGCTGAAAGCCTGATGTTAAAATATAGTGAAAGTGATGCTAGTCCTTCATATGAGTAATGCTAGAATTTCTACTGTGAATGGCTAGCTCACAAGTCTAATGGGCCCCTCATTCCGTTATTTTAAATTAGTTAGCTGCCGGCTGTCGGTTCGATTTTGAAGCCTAGTGATTTGACTTGATGAAAATTACCTATATTGAATAAATCAATGTTTAAATAAATCGATCACTGACAAATCGATGCTTAGCGTGACAAAACCAGCTGCCGGTGAATCGGCGATTTGTCCTGAAAATGGCGAGGAAAAAGTCTAATATTTTGCTTGCATTACATCTCTCTTTTCTATATAATAGTGAATGTTGTTCTGTGACTGTGCGATGATGTGAGAGGTTACTGACACACCCGGCCCCTTTGCCATGGGAGGGCGGTCAGAAAATTTTCACGGAGTATGTCCGATAATAAATTGGGCGATAGAAGGAGGGACTAAAATGGCAAAGCAAAAAATTCGTATTCGTTTGAAAGCTTATGATCACAGAATTCTTGATCAATCCGCAGAGAAAATCGTTGAAACGGCAAAACGTTCAGGTGCTGGCGTATCCGGACCGATTCCGCTTCCAACTGAGAAACAAATCATTACTATTCTCCGTGCGGTACACAAGTACAAGGATTCTCGGGAGCAATTCGAAATGCGTACGCACAAGCGTCTGATCGACATTGTGAACCCGACTCCACAAACTGTGGATGCCTTGATGCGCTTGGACCTGCCGTCCGGTGTAGATATCGAAATCAAATTGTAATATCAATCGTAAGTTGATTAGGAAAGGAAAAGAGGTGTCAACATGAAAGGTATCTTAGGGAAAAAACTCGGAATGACTCAAGTGTTTACCCCAGAAGGAATTGTTATTCCTGTAACGGTAATCGAAGCTGAGTCCAACATCGTTCTTCAGAAGAAAGATGTAGAGAACGATGGCTATGAAGCGATTCAAATCGGTTATACCGATAAGAAAGAAAGCAGAGCCAACAAACCTGAAGTAGGTCATGCTAAGAAGGCGAACACAGCACCTAAGCGCTACGTTCGTGAAATTCGCGGTGTTGAATTGGCAGGATATGAAGTTGGCCAAGAGGTCAAAGTTGATATTTTTGCTGAAGGCGAATTTGTTGACGTAACAGGTGTTTCTAAAGGTAAAGGATTCCAAGGTAATATCAAACGTTGGGGTCAAAGCCGCGGACCTATGTCTCACGGTTCCCGTTACCATCGCAGACCTGGTTCCATGGGCTCCATCCAAGCGAACCGCGTCCCTAAAGGCAAGCGTCTTCCAGGGCACATGGGTAGCGAAACGGTGACGATCCAAAACCTTGAGGTTGTTCGTGTGGATGCAGAGCGTAACGTATTGCTCATTAAAGGATCCATTCCAGGTCCTAAAAATAGCGTGGTTAAAATTAAACAAGCGGTTAAGAAGTAATCGCCTTAAGGAAAGGAGGAACAAGCAATGCCTAAAGTAGCACTATATAATGTCAGCGGTAGCCAAGTAGGCGAAGTTGAACTGAATGACGCGGTATTCGGTATTGAACCGAACGTTCACGTTCTTCACGACGCAGTTGTTATGCAGCGTGCTTCCCTGCGTTTGGGTACTCATAAAGTAAAAGGACGCTCCGAAGTTCGCGGCGGCGGCCGTAAACCATGGAAACAAAAAGGCACAGGTCGTGCTCGTCAAGGTTCGATCCGCTCCCCGCAATGGGTTGGCGGCGGAATCGTGTTCGGTCCGACTCCACGCAGCTATGCGTTCAAATTGCCTAAGAAAGTTCGTCGTTTGGCGATCAAATCGGCTCTTTCTTCGAAAGTGATCGATCAAGACATTATCGTATTGGATGCGCTCAGCCTGAACGCTCCTAAGACGAAAGAGTTCGCAGCGATTCTGAACAACCTGAAAGTAGACCGCAAAGCATTGATCGTAGCGCCTAGCTATGATGACAATGTAGCGTTGTCCGCACGCAACATCCCAGGTGTTAAATTCGTTGCAGCTGACGGCATTAATGTTCTTGACGTGCTGACGCACGACAAACTGATCATTACGAAAGAAGCAGTTCAGAAGGTAGAGGAGGTGCTCGCGTAATGAAAGATCCTCGTGATATAATTAAACGTCCGGTGATTACGGAACGTACAGCTGACTACATGGGTGAGAACAAATATGTTTTCGAAGTAGACATTCGTGCGAACAAAACCGAAATCAAACAAGCTGTAGAAGCGATCTTCAATGTAAAAGTGAGCAATGTGAACACACTGCGTGTTCCTGCCAAGCCTAAACGTTACGGACGCCACTTCGGGTATACTCCTGAATGGAAAAAAGCATTCGTTACGCTCACGGCTGACAGCAAGCCACTTGAATTCTTTGAATCGGTATAATAGAACGTTAGAGCAAGGAGGGAAAAACAGTGCCAATTAAAAAGTATAAACCGACATCTCCGGCAAGACGGAATATGTCTGTATCCACTTTTGAAGAAATTACTACGGACCGTCCGGAGAAATCGTTGCTTGCTCCATTGAGCAAAACGGCTGGACGCAACAACCACGGTAAAATTACGGTTCGCCACCATGGTGGAGGACATAAGCGTAGCTACCGGATCATCGACTTCAAACGCAACAAAGATGGAATTCCAGGTCGCGTTGCTACGATCGAGTATGACCCGAACCGGACTTCCAACATCGCTCTGATCCACTATGTGGACGGCGAGAAGCGCTACATTTTGGCTCCGAAAGGACTGAAAGTAGGCGACATGATCGAGTCGGGCCCGAATTCCGACATCAAAATCGGTAATGCTCTTCCTTTGGAGAACATTCCAGTAGGTACAGTTATCCACAATATTGAACTTCAACCAGGCAAAGGCGGACAGCTCGTTCGTGCAGCTGGTACAGAAGGGCAATTGCTCGGTAAAGAAGAGAAATACGTATCCGTTCGCTTGTCTTCAGGCGAAGTTCGTAAAATTCTCAAAGTTTGCCGCGCAACAATCGGATCTGTAGGTAACCAAGACCATGAATTGATCAAGATCGGTAAAGCCGGTCGCGGTCGTTGGCTCGGCAAGCGTCCTTCCGTACGCGGTGTCGTCATGAACCCGAACGATCACCCGCACGGTGGTGGTGAAGGTCGCGCGCCAATCGGACGTAAGTCTCCGCTATCTCCATGGGGCAAACCGACGCTTGGTTACAAAACGCGTAAAAAAGGCAAAGCTTCTGATAAATATATCGTTCGCGGCCGTACGAAGTAATCCGCTGCTAGCGGATCACTTCCTGGTTGCGGCAATGGAAGAGTTCAACAGCTGGCATAGGCCGGCTTGAAGCCCGAAATAAGGCGAAGTCATTTTTTAAAGTGGCGAAGGGAGGAAAAATATACATGAGTCGCAGTCTGAAAAAGGGGCCATTTATTGATGGTTACCTGCTGAAGAAAGTGGAAGAAGCGAGCGCATCGAACAAGAAAGTGGTCATCAAAACTTGGTCCCGTCGCTCTACGATTTTCCCGCAATTCATTGGGCATACGTTCGGTGTGTATGATGGCCGCAAGCATGTTCCGGTATATGTTACTGAGGATATGGTCGGACACAAACTGGGCGAATTTGCTCCAACCCGTACCTATAAAGGTCATACGGACGATGATAAGAAAACGAGACGTTAAGGGATAAGTTCTTCGTTTGAGAGGAGGTAACACACAATGGAAGCTAAAGCACATGCAAGGTCCATCCGTATTGCTCCACGGAAAGCTAAATTGGTTATCGATTTGATCCGTGGCAAGCAAGTTGGCGATGCTATCGCGATTCTGCGCCACACGCCAAAGGCCGCTTCCCCGATCGTGGAGAAGCTTTTGAATTCGGCGATTGCCAATGCTGAGCATAACTATTCTCTGGATGTAAATAAATTGGTTGTTACGGAAGCGTACGTAAACCAAGGTCCTACAATGAAACGTTTCCGCCCGCGGGCAATGGGACGTGCAAGTCGGATCAACAAACGCACCAGCCACATTACTTTGGTGGTATCCGAAAAATAAGGAGGGAAAACGCGTGGGCCAAAAAGTAAATCCGGTCGGACTACGAGTAGGGATTATCCGTGACTGGGAATCCAAATGGTACGCAGGCAAAGATTTCGGTGATCTTTTGCTTGAAGACGTTAAAATTCGTGAGCACCTGAAAAATAAACTGAAAGACTCCGCGGTATCTCGGATCGAAATCGAGAGAGCGGCTAATCGTGTGAATGTAACGATCCATACTGCAAAACCGGGCATGGTTATCGGTAAAGGCGGTTCGGAAGTTGAAAACCTGCGTAATCAAATTACGAAAATCGCAGGCGGAAAAAAAGTTCACATCAATATCTCTGAAATCAAAACTCCTGATCTTGACGCGATTCTTGTCGCTGAGAGCATCGCGCAACAACTGGAGCGTCGTGTGTCTTTCCGTCGTGCGCTTAAGCAGGCGATTCAAAGAACGATGCGCGCAGGCGCGAAAGGGATCAAAACAGCAGTCAGCGGTCGTCTTGGCGGTGCTGAGATTGCTCGTTCGGAAGGCTACAGTGAAGGAACTGTTCCACTTCATACGCTTCGCGCTGATATCGACTACGGTACGGCTGAAGCTCATACGACCTATGGACGCCTTGGCGTAAAAGTATGGATTTATCGTGGAGAGGTTCTTCCTACGGCTAAGAAACAACAAGCTGCCCAGGAAGGAGGCAATTAATCATGTTGGTACCTAAACGTGTAAAACACCGCAAGCAGCAGCGCGGTAGTTTGAGAGGCCAAGCTAAAGGCGGAACTGAGCTGAACTTCGGCGAATACGGTCTGCAAGCTCTTGAGCCTACATGGATTACGAACCGTCAAATCGAGGCTGCGCGTATCGCGATGACTCGTTACATCAAACGGGGCGGTAAAGTATGGATCAAAATTTTCCCTGACAAGCCAATTACTCAAAAGCCTCTCGAAGTGCGGATGGGTAGCGGTAAAGGTAACGTCGAGAAATGGGTTGCAGTTGTGAAACCAGGCAAAATCATGTTTGAGCTTGCTGGTGTATCCGAGGAAATCGCTCGTGAAGCTATGCGGCTTGCCGCTCACAAACTGCCAATCAAAACGAAGTTTGTGAAACGTGAAGAATTGGGTGGTGAAGCAAATGAAAGCTAATGAACTTCGCAACTTAACCACTGCTGAAATCGAACAAAAAATCGCTGGTTTTAAGGAAGAGCTTTTCAACCTCCGTTTTCAATTGGCCACCGGCCAGCTTGATAACCCGACTCGGATCCGTGATGTGCGGAAAGATATAGCTCGTGCTAAAACCATTTTACATGAAAGAGAACTTGGTATTACTAGCTAATACTGCGCTCCAAGTAAGCGAAGCGCCTAAGTCCAGGAAGGAGGCTAACCATGAGCGAACGCAATGCCCGTAAAGTGCAAGTTGGTAAAGTTGTGAGCGACAAAATGGATAAAACCATCGTTGTAGCTGTTGAGACTTACAAGAAGCATGATTTGTACCATAAGCGCATCAAATATACGAAGAAATTTAAAGCGCATGATGAGAATAATACTGCAAAAATTGGTGATACCGTTAGAATCGCTGAAACTCGTCCGCTGTCTAAAGACAAGCGTTGGAGACTTGTAGAGATCGTCGAAAAAGCAGTTATTATCTAATAGCATGGCAGCTTATATTGAAAGGAGGAAATCCCCATGATTCAAGCTTTCTCTCGATTGAATGTAGCCGACAACTCCGGTGCGAAGGAACTGATGTGTATCCGCGTGCTTGGCGGTACGAATCGCCGTTCGGCGCAAATCGGTGATCTGATCGTTTGTTCCGTGAAACAAGCAACACCTGGGGGCGTTGTCAAAAAAGGAGACGTTGTTAGAGCGGTTATCGTTCGTACGAAGCGTTCTGTTCGTCGTAAAGACGGCTCCTACATTTCTTTTGACGAAAATGCAGCGGTTGTTGTTAAAGATGACAAGAGCCCGCGCGGCACACGTATTTTCGGACCTGTTGCTCGTGAACTTCGCGATAGAGATTTCATGAAAATCATTTCCTTGGCTCCGGAAGTTATCTAGTACGTATGTGAACCATGAAGTTTCGACGAAACAGGAGGTGTAAAGAATGCCTAGACTGAAAAAGATTTTGGAATCCCATAACAATAAACTGCACGTCAAAAAGGACGACACGGTTATCGTGATCAGCGGGAAGGACAAAGGCAAGAAAGGCCGCGTCATCGCCGCGTATCCTCGCGAAAACCGCGTGCTTGTGGAAGGCGTGAATATGGTTAAGAAGCACCAAAAACCTAATCAGCTGAACCCGCAAGGCGGAATTATTGAGAAGGAAGCTCCGATTCATGTTTCGAACGTTATGCATGTTGATCCTAAGAGCGGAGGCGTAACCCGTATCGGTTACAAAGTGTTGGACAACGGCAAGAAGGTTCGTGTTGCTAAAAAATCGGGTGAAGTAATCGACTAATCCAGTAACGCAAAGAAAGGAGGTCCATGATTCATGGCAGCAAGATTGAAAGAACGTTTTTTGAATGAAGTAACGCCTGCTTTGATTCAAAAATTCAACTATACAACGGTAATGCAAGTGCCTAAAGTTGAGAAGGTAGTTATCAATATGGGTGTTGGCGAAGCCGTAGCAAACTCGAAAGTGCTTGATTCCGCAGTGAACGATTTGCAGTTGATTGCCGGACAAAAGCCGGTTATCACGCGCGCTAAGAAATCCATCGCCGGATTTAAGCTTCGTGAGAACATGCCAATCGGCGTGAAGGTAACTCTTCGCGGCGAGCGTATGTACCATTTCCTCGACAAATTGTTCAACGTAACGCTTCCGCGTGTACGTGACTTCCACGGCGTATCGAACAAAGCGTTTGACGGACGCGGCAACTACACGCTTGGTTTGAAAGAGCAATTGATTTTCCCTGAGATCGAATACGATCAAGTAGACAAAGTTCGCGGTATGGACATCGTTATTGTAACGACGGCTAAGACGGATGAAGAGTCCCGTGAATTGCTCACTGGACTGGGAATGCCTTTTGTAAAGTAAGATAGTTCGTTATGAATTCTCCGAAACTATTTAGGAGGTGTCAGGCTAAGTGGCAAAAACTTCGATGAAAGTTAAACAACAACGCGCACCGAAATTCAAAGTACGGGCATATACCCGCTGTGAGCGTTGCGGTCGTCCACATTCGGTACTGCAAAAGTTTAAAATATGCAGAATTTGTTTCCGTGAATTAGCTTATAAAGGCCAGATTCCTGGCGTGAAAAAAGCAAGCTGGTAAACAATCAACAACGGGAAGGAGGTTTACACGTATGACTATGTCAGATCCAATTGCAGATATGCTTACTCGTATTCGTAACGCGAACACAGTTCGCCACGAAACGGTGGAACTGCCTGCCTCAACGATCAAGAAGCAAATCGCCGAGATTCTGAAGCGTGAAGGCTTCATCCGCGATGCAGAATATATCGATGACAACAAACAGGGGATCATCCGTCTTTTCCTGAAGTACGGCCCTAACAATGAGCGCGTTATTACTGGCTTGAAGAGAATCAGTAAACCAGGTCTTCGCGTTTACACGAAGAGCAATGAAGTTCCTCGTGTGCTGGGCGGTTTGGGAATCGCGATTATTTCCACTTCCAAAGGTGTTATGACCGACAAAGAAGCACGTCAGTCTAAAGCCGGCGGCGAAGTTGTCTGCTACGTTTGGTAATTAACGTCACAAAACAAGGAGGTGCAGCAAATGTCTCGAATTGGTCGCAAACCAATTACAGTACCAAGTGGTGTGGATATCACACTTGATAATAACGTGATTACGGTAAAAGGACCGAAAGGTTCTTTGACTCGTGAACTTCACAAGGACATGAAAATCACTGTTGACAACAACGAGATCACAGTGGAACGTCCTTCTGATCATAAAACGCATCGTTCCCTGCACGGTACAACACGCAGTGTAGTGAGCAACATGGTAAGCGGAGTAACCGAAGGTTTCACCAGAAACCTTGAGCTGGTTGGGGTCGGATACCGCGCAAGCAAATCCGGAGAGAAGCTCGTACTCAACGTAGGGTACTCTCATCCAGTGGAAATCACTCCAGAGCAAGGCATTACATTTGAAGTGCCTTCCAACACGAAGATCGTCGTTAGCGGAATCAATAAAGAGCGTGTTGGCGAATACGCTGCTAAAATCCGTTCCGTACGCGAGCCTGAGCCGTACAAAGGCAAAGGGATCAAGTACGAAGGTGAGCGCATTATTCGTAAAGAAGGTAAAGCCGGTAAGAAGAAATAACTTTCTTCTTAGCGGACCAATCCTTCTGGCGAGTTGAACGATATGTGTTGTTTACGTAAACCGAAGGGAGTGAAATGGAAGTCATGATTACTAAAGCTGACAAGAACAAAGCTCGTCTGAAAAGACATTTGCGCGTACGGAGAAAAATCCAAGGAACGGCTGTTCGTCCGAGATTGAACGTATTCCGTTCTTCCAAACATATCTATGCACAGCTGATCGATGATGTGGCTGGGGTAACTCTCGTGTCGGCATCGACGCTTGATAAAGAATTGAGCGGAAACATTACTAGCGGCGGCAATGTTGAGTCTGCCAGCAAAGTTGGCGAACTGATCGCGAAACGTGCTCAAGACAAAGGCTTCAAAAACATCGTGTTTGACCGTGGCGGATACTTGTACCATGGACGTGTTCAGGCGCTGGCTGAAGCGGCTCGCGAAGCAGGCCTTGAATTCTAGAATAATGACTAAAAGGAGGTTAACGACTTGCGTGTAGATCCGAATACTTTAGAACTGACTGAAAGAGTTGTAAATATTAACCGCGTAGCTAAAGTAGTTAAAGGCGGACGCCGTTTTAGCTTCAGTGCGCTAGTAGTTGTCGGGGACGGCAAAGGCTGGGTTGGCGCTGGAATCGGTAAGGCAGGCGAGGTTCCTGATGCGATTCGCAAAGGAATTGAAGATGCCAAGAAAAACCTTGTATTCGTTCCGCTCGTAGGAACGACACTCCCTCACCAAGTAATCGGTCACTTCGGTGCAGGCCGCGTGCTTCTTAAACCGGCTTCCGAAGGTACTGGGGTTATCGCAGGCGGACCAGTTCGTGCGGTACTCGAACTTGCTGGCGTAGGCGACATTCTAACAAAATCATTAGGTTCTTCGAATTCCATCAACATGGTTAACGCGACTTTGGAGGGCTTGTCCCGTCTGAAACGCGCTGAAGATGTTGCGAAATTACGCGGTAAAACCGTCGAAGAACTTCTCGGTTAAGGAGGGAATCTCATGGCTAAACTGCAAATTACCCTCGTACGTAGTTTGATTGGCACATCGGAGAGACAACGCACAACCGTTAATACATTGGGGCTGCGTAAAGTGAATCAATCCGTGGTTCAACAAGACAATCCTGCCATCCGCGGCATGATTAATCATGTAAGCCACCTGGTATCCGTTGAAGAAATCCAAGGATAATTCCCTGACGAACAATAGCGATTTTCGTTATGTATCGTAATGGTGAGCCTTTGGGTTGCCGTTATTTGCAAGTACAAACAATAAATAAGGAGGTGCAACGAACGATGAAGTTACATGAGCTTTCCCCAGCTCCAGGTTCCCGCAAAGAGCGCAAACGCGTAGGCCGCGGAACAGGTAGTGGTATGGGTAAAACATCAACTCGTGGTCACAAAGGTCAAAATGCTCGTTCCGGCGGTGGTGTTCGTCCGGGCTTCGAAGGCGGTCAAAACCCGTTGTATCGTCGCTTGCCAAAGCGCGGATTTACGAATCCGACGCGGAAAGAGTATGCGATTGTGAACACCCAGGAATTAAACAACTTTGCGGCGGATACAGAGGTTACTCCTGAGCTGTTGTTTGAACAAGGAATCGTGAAAAACGCCAAAAGCGGCATCAAGATTCTTGGCAACGGTGAACTGACTGTCAAACTGACAGTTAAAGCGAATAAGTTCTCCCAATCCGCGGTAGAGAAAATCGAGGCTGCCGGCGGTAAAACCGAGGTGATCTAATGTTTAAAACCATTCAGAACATTTGGCGCGTTAAAGATTTGCGTACCCGTATTCTGTTCACGCTCTTCGTGTTTATTATTTACCGGATCGGTACATTCGTTCCGGTTCCGGGCGTTAATAAGCAAGTATTTGAACAGAGCAACACAGCGGGCAGCGATTTGCTCGGGCTATTGAACACCTTTTCGGGCGGCGCGTTAATGAACTTCTCGATTTTTGCGATCGGGATCTTCCCTTATATTACGGCCTCCATTATCATACAGCTTCTGTCTATGGATGTTATTCCTAAGCTGGCAGAATGGGCGAAACAAGGTGAGCACGGTAAGAGGAAGTCGGCCCAAGTCACTCGTTACTTAACAGTTGTCCTGGCGCTGATTCAAGCTTTTGCCACCTCGATTGGTTTCAACCGTTTGTATGGTATCGAGATGATCCCTAATGCGACGTTTGGGGATTATATGTTAATCGCGATCGTATTGACCGCAGGTACGTCGTTCTTGATGTGGCTGGGTGAGCAGATTACGGAGAAAGGTATCGGTAACGGTATTTCCCTCATTATTTTTGCGGGTATTGTTGCTTCGATCCCTACTCATATTCAGAGCATCGCCACGTCTAATTTCATTGTTCCAGATCAGCTCTTCATGAATATCGTGAAGGCTATAGCGATTGTCATCGTGCTGGTGCTGATTGTGATCGGTGTTATCTATATCCAGCAGGCGATACGTAAAATTCCGGTGCAATACGCGAAGCGTGTTGTCGGGAATAAAATGTATGGCGGCCAAAATACGCATATTCCGCTCAAAATTAACGCAGCGGGCGTAATTCCGGTTATCTTCGCTTCATCCTTGCTGCAGTTTCCAGTAGTCCTCGCCAGCTTCTGGTCAACACATGGCTGGGCACAATGGATCAGCAGCAATATGAACATTGACCGTCCGCTTGGCATTGTGCTGTATGTAATCATGATTATTGGATTTACGTTCTTCTATACTTTCGTACAGATGAACCCGCAGCAAATGGCGGATAACATGAAGAAGAATGGCGGCTATATTCCAGGGATTCGTCCGGGGAAAACAACGGCTACTTACTTGACCCGGGTGCTATCCAGACTGACGATGACGGGAGCACTGTTCCTTGCATTCATCTCAGTGATACCGGTTATTCTCGGTGCAGTGGCTGGATTGCCGCGATCCGTGCAAATTGGCGGTACTTCGATTCTGATCGTTATCGGTGTTGCGCTAGATACGATGAAGACGATTGAAGGGCAATTGATTAAGCGTCATTACAAAGGCTTCATTAATAAATAGGGGATAGGTTCCAGGATTGAGCTTGGTTAACGAACTCTCCTGGCGCCTATTATTCTGTTTTCTTAGCGAAGTGAACCAATCTCGAAGGGAGTGCTTGACATGAATATTTTATTCATGGGACCTCCTGGAGCGGGAAAAGGAACACAAGCAGAGGCGATCGTTAACGAATTTGGCATTCCTCATGTGTCAACAGGCGATGCATTTCGTCTGGCGATCAAGCAGGGAACACCTGTGGGGCTGAAAGCCAAAGAGTATATCGATCAAGGCCTGCTGGTACCTGATGATGTAACTGTCGGTATCGTCCGCGAGCGTCTGCAGCAGTCCGATTGCGAAAAAGGTTTCTTATTGGACGGATTTCCAAGAACCCTTTCGCAAGCGGAAGCGCTGGAGCAGCTGCTTGGCGAATTGAACCGGAAGCTTACGAACGTCATCAACCTGAAAGTGGATCGTAACAAGTTGCTGGCTCGTCTTACTGGACGACGGATTTGCAAATCTTGCGGCTCTACTTATCATGTGATCTTTAATCCTCCTAAACAGGAAGGTGTTTGCGATAAGTGCGGCGGAGAATTGTACCAACGTTCTGATGATAATGAAGAGAGCGTAGGCACACGGCTGGACGAATACATCAACAAAACGGCGCCACTTCTTCAGTTCTATAATGAAAAAGGGCTGCTCCGTGAAATTGATGGAGAACAGGAAATCGATACGGTGACGAAAGAAATCGTATCTTTACTGCGAGGTTAAGTAATGATCATTTGTAAATCCGAAACGGAACTAGGCTTTATGAGAGAAGCAGGGCGGATCGTCGCGGAGACGCACAGGCTCATGGTGCAATCGATTGAGCCCGGGATTACGACGGGGGAACTCGATCAGATTGCAGATAAGTACATTCGCAGTCAAGGCGCGGTGCCGTCTTTCAAAGATTACAACGGCTTTCCTTACAGCATTTGCGCTTCGGTTAACGAAGAATTGGTACATGGATTTCCCGGCAAACGCAAACTGAATGAAGGCGACATTATCAGTCTTGATATCGGTGCGGAGTATCGCGGCTATCATGGAGACTCGGCATGGACTTATCCGGTTGGCGAGATTTCCGATGAGGCAAAGAAGCTTCTCGAAGTTACGGAAGGCTCTCTCTTTGCTGGGCTTGAGCTTGTCAAACCTGATGTTCGCTTATTCACGATATCGCATGCTATTCAGCGTTACATTGAAGATGCAGGATTCTCAGTCGTCCGCGAATATGTCGGTCACGGCATCGGCGCGAATCTTCATGAGGAACCACAAATTCCGAATTACGGTATTCCAGATCGTGGCCCGCGTCTGAAGCCAGGCATGGTTCTAGCTATTGAACCAATGGTCAACGTAGGCAAGCGATATGTAAGAACGCTGGAAGATAATTGGACAGTCGTTACAGTTGACGGCTCGCTCTGCGCTCATTTCGAGCATACCGTAGCAGTTACGGCTGACGGTATGGAAATTCTCACGAAGCTGGACGTGTAGGCGATGAAGGTGGATCACCGCTCAGAAGCCGAGGTCGGCCAAATGGTGAGAGTTTTGAAGGGCAAGGATGCCGGGACAGTTGCTGTTGTTGTAGCGATTGTGGACACCAAGTTCGTACTTATCGCCGATGGGAACAAACGAAAGTTTGATCAGCCCAAACGGAAGAATGTACAGCATCTCGAACTTTCGCCAGTCATTAGCAGCGAGGTTGTTCACAGTTTGCAGGAAAGCGGACGGGTAACGAATGCGAAGCTGCGTCATGCAGTGCTTTCATTTGTTAAATCCGCCAATTTAAATGCTGAAGAGAAAGGAGACTGACTGTGGCTAAGGAAGATGTCATTGAAGTCGAAGGTGTAGTTGTAGAACCGCTGCCGAATGCTACTTTCAAAGTGGAGCTTGAGAACGGTCATCAAATTCTCGCTCATGTTTCCGGTAAGCTGCGGATGCATTTCATCCGTATTCTGACGGGAGACAAAGTGGTCGTTCAACTATCACCGTACGATCTTACCAAAGGTCGTATTACTTACCGTAAATAGATACCATACCATTTCTAACAAATATGTGGTATGATATTCAGGTTGAGTAAATGTAACGATTTTAGCTCTATGAAGTAAGCTTGCTCGGTTATGCCGGGCGGGTGTTGTGCAAGGTTAGTTTTACCCTCGTAAAACTACCGTAGTCTTTTCGAAATTAGTTTTGCTTTTGCAGAACTAAGCTCATGTTTTAAAGTCAGTTTTACTTATGTAAAACTAAGCTAATCCTTACGAAGAGAGTTTTGCTTCGCAAAACTTTAGGGAGGTAATCAACATGAAGGTAAGACCTTCTGTGAAGCCTATTTGCGAAAAATGCAAAGTCATTCGTCGCAAAGGCAATGTAATGGTAATCTGTGAAAATCCTAAGCACAAACAAAAACAAGGTTAAAGAAGGGGGTGTAGCGTAAAATGGCTCGTATAGCTGGTGTGGATTTGCCACGTGACAAACGCGTTGAGATCGCCTTAACTTACATTTTCGGAATCGGTAAAACGACTTCCCAGAAAATCCTGAATACGACAGGCATCAATCCGGACACTCGTGTTCGTGATTTGACGGAAGATGAGGTTAGCAAACTACGCGAAACGATCGACAAAGAGGTTAAAGTAGAAGGTGACCTGCGTCGTGAAATTTCCTTAAATATTAAACGTTTGATCGAAATTGGCTGCTACCGTGGTGTGCGTCATCGTCGTGGCCTGCCTGTTCGCGGACAACGTACGAAAACGAATGCCCGTACTCGTAAGGGTCCTCGTCGTACAGTAGCGAACAAGAAGAAATAAGAAGGGAGGATAACAGACAATGGCTAAACCAAAAAAAGTCGTACGTACTAAACGTCGTGACCGTAAAAATATTGAATCCGGTGTGGCACATATTCGCTCCACCTTTAACAATACGATTGTAACGATTACGGATCCGCACGGTAATGCGATCTCCTGGGCCAGCTCCGGCGGCCAAGGGTTCAAGGGTTCCCGTAAATCTACTCCATTTGCTGCGCAAATGGCTGCAGAGACCGCTGCGAAAGCGGCAATGGAACACGGTATGAAATCTGTCGAGGTTATGGTTAAAGGTCCTGGAGCCGGCCGTGAAGCCGCTATCCGTTCCCTGCAAGCGGCAGGCCTCGAAGTCAACATGATTAAAGACGTGACTCCAATCCCGCATAACGGTTGCCGTCCTCCAAAACGCCGTCGTGTTTAATGAAGTTGCATAGAATGTGGTATAACAACATTGCAACTTGGTAACAATGGTTGTTTAGGCATACTACATGATACACTTCAGGAGACAGGGCAGTTTTTACAGGAACGACGTTTTGAAGGAGGGGTAATTTCGTGATAGAAATCGAAAAGCCGAAAATTGAGACCGTTGAAGTTAACGATGACAGCACCTATGGGAAATTTGTAGTAGAACCACTTGAGCGTGGATATGGCACCACACTGGGTAACTCGCTGCGCCGGATTTTGCTCTCTTCTCTACCGGGTGCAGCGGTAACCTCGGTCCAGATCGATGGCGTTCTGCATGAATTTTCGACCGTTCCGGGTGTAATGGAAGACGTTACGGAGATCATTCTGAATCTGAAAGCTCTCTCTCTCAAAATCCATTCGGACGAGGAGAAAATCCTTGAGATCGATGCGGAAGGCGAAGGGGTTATTACAGCAGGTGATATCCGTGCGGATAGCGATGTCGAGATTCTGAATCCGGACTTGCATATTGCTACGCTTGAACCAGGATCCAGACTTCACATGCGCATATTCGCAGGCCGGGGCCGCGGTTATGTTCAGGCAGATCGGAATAAACGAGATGATCAACCAATTGGTGTCATTCCTGTTGATTCGATCTATACCCCGATTGCACGTGTCAACTACGTCGTAGAGAATACGCGGGTTGGCCAAGTGACCAACTACGACAAGCTTACGCTTGAAGTATGGACTGATGGCAGCATTAAACCGGAAGAAGCGGTAAGCCTCGGAGCTAAAATTTTGACCGAGCACCTTTACTTGTTCGTGGGTCTCACGGACGAGGCGAAGGACGCGGAAATCATGGTGGAGAAGGAAGAGGACAAGAAAGAGAAAGTGCTTGAGATGACCATCGAAGAGCTGGATCTTTCCGTTCGCTCCTACAACTGCCTCAAACGTGCCGGTATCAATACCGTGCAAGAGCTGACGACGAAAACCGAAGAAGATATGATGAAGGTTCGTAACCTCGGACGTAAATCTTTGGAGGAAGTCCAAGAGAAGCTGGATGAGCTTGGACTCGGACTTCGTACGGAAGAATAGATTGCTTGAATCGTTTTAGCGAAGGAGGGAAAATACATGGCATACCAAAAATTAGGCCGCAACTCTAGTGCACGTAAAGCTTTGTTTCGTGACCTGGTAACAGACCTGTTCTTGTATGAGCGCATCCAAACGACAGAAGCGAAAGCGAAAGAGGTTCGTTCTATCGCTGAGAAGCTGATTACAAAAGCAAAACGCGGAGATTTGCATGCCCGCCGTCAAGTTGCAGCGTTCGTTCGCCGCGAATCGATCGACGGAGAGCAGGATGCAATCCAAAAGCTGTTCACGGAAATTGCAACTCGTTACTCCGAGCGTCCAGGTGGATACACTCGTATCCTGAAGCTGGGACCTCGTCGTGGTGACTCTGCCCCTATGGTTTACCTTGAGCTGGTGGACCGGGCTTAATTCTTCGTGAATTGTCTCTATTTTCCCACATGGAAATATAGCTTATTCATAAAGAGAGCGACTGCGTGAAGGAGCCAACTTACGGTTCTGCGGCTTTCAGCCCCGAACGAGCCAGGGCGGCTTGAACGGGGCTTTGCTCTTGTAAGAGGACAGTTGCGTACCCCGGGGGCACGCGCTGGGCTCGATCATATATAATGCAAACTCTCTGTACGCCAAGCCTGAATATGGCTAGACCGCTCGGAGAGTTTTATTTTATTGGAATATGAACGCAGCAAGGGTTCGGGAAGGTGACAAGGTTGTGCGTAATTTACTGATGACGGTCTGTTATGACGGGAGCAATTATTACGGCTTTCAGACGCAGCCGGGCGGCAATACGATCCAGGACTGTCTGGAAGCGGCGATACGGAACTTAACGGGGGAGGCCGTCAAAATCCATGGATCAGGCCGCACCGATGCGGGCGTTCATGCCCGGCAGCAGCCGTTTCACTTCATAACCTCGTCGAAAATTCCGGTGGAGCGTTGGTGTCTTGCGTTAAATATGCGTTTGCCTGCAGATATTCGCGTAACGTCTGCTGAAGAGGTGGACCTCGAATTTCATGCCAGACGTTCAGCCAAACGGAAGACTTACCGTTACGCGATTAATGCGAATCGGGTTCCCGACGTATTCCAGCGAAGCTATCAGCTCCACCATCCAGGCAAGCTTGACGTGACAGCGATGCAGCAAGGGCTGACCTATCTCATAGGTACGCATGACTATACGTCGTTCGCTTCCCGCCATTCTACGAAGGCTAGCCATGTACGGACGGTCGACGAGGCGAGAATCGAGCTGGACACATCGCTGGCTATACCAGGCACCCGAGACCAGGGCGTGATTCATCTCTATATTAGCGGCAACGGCTTCCTGCAGCATATGGTAAGAATCATCGTGGGAACCCTGCTCGAAGTAGGCCAGGGAAAGCGACCTCCAGGACAGATGAAGCAGATACTGGAGGCGAAGGATCGCAAGGCTGCCGGGCCAACTGCGGAGAGCAAGGGGCTTATGCTGTGGAGCGTGGAATATGAATAGCGCTGACCAGGGACCATAAGCTTGAGTGGAACCATCATGTCTATGAAACGTATCATACTCAACTAGTTTCTAGGAGGGATATACGAAGATGAAATGTCCTGTTTGTAATGACGTTCGCATGAGGGAAGTAGAGAAGGATGGCGTTATGATCGATGTTTGTCCAGACTGCAAGGGCGTATGGCTGGATCGCGGCGAGCTGGAGAAGCTGCTAGGAGAAATTCGCGAGCTGCGGCCTGCATTTGACGAGTGGTACGAAAGCCGCGAGGGTGGGCAGGCATATCGCCAGGCAGACCAGCAGTACCGCCAGACTGGGCCAGGGTCAAGCTACAATCCGGGATTCGATTCAGGAGCGCCCCGGCCGGGTAATCAGCCCGGGTATGGGGACAAGGCTCCACAGCAGGGCTATGATCCGCGTTACGGCAATCCCTATGACGGCGGTAAATATCATAAGGATCACTACAAGTATAAGAAGAAAAAGTCGGTCCTGGACGTTCTCGGAGACTTATTCGATTAATGCTCGAGTTTATGCAATTTGCACTAAAAAAGACTTGCGTATTAAATGTGCATCCTGTAAAATATAAGTTGTGTTTTCTTATGGCTATCCCACAGCCCCCAATAAGAAGACCGATACATCTATAATAATTAAATGCGAATAAGCATAGGAACGAAGATAAATTTGCCAGATTCGTTCTGCGCCCAAAGAGCATGAACATGTCTGGTATCTATGAACCATTTCGGATGAGAATGAAGGAGGATCTTTACATGCGTACCACCTATATGGCTAAGCCAAGCGAAGTTGAGCGCAAATGGCACATCATCGATGCCGAAGGCAAAACGCTGGGCCGTCTGGCAAGCGAAGCTGCAGCATTGATTCGCGGTAAACACAAACCAGGATTTACACCTCATGTTGACGGCGGTGATTTCGTTATCGTCATCAATTCTGAAAAAATCAGACTTAGCGGCAATAAAATGGAAAACAAGAAATACTATCGTCACTCCCAGCACACAGGTGGTCTTAAAGTGACGGTTGCTCAAGACCTCTTGAGAACAAAACCTGAGCGCATGATCGAATCTGCGGTTCACGGCATGCTTCCAAAAACTCGCCAAGGCGAGAAAATGAAGCTGAGATTGAAAGCATACGCGGGTACTGAGCATCCACATGCAGCACAAAAACCAGAAGTTTACGAACTTCGCGGATAATTAAAAGGGAGGACAGTTTCATGGCACAAGTACAATACTATGGGACAGGTCGTCGTAAACATTCGGTAGCTCGTGTTCGCCTTGTACCGGGTGAAGGACGCATTGTCATCAATAAACGTGATATCAATGATTATTTCGGTTTGGAAACACTCAAACTGATCGTTAAACAACCATTGAATTTGACAGAAACGACTTCGAGCTACGATGTAATCGTCATTGCTCATGGTGGAGGTATTTCTGGTCAAGCGGGAGCGATTCGTCACGGCATTTCCCGTGCATTGCTTAAAGCAGACCCAGAATTCCGTCCTGCACTGAAGAAAGCTGGGTTCTTGACTCGTGACCCACGCATGAAAGAGCGTAAGAAATACGGTCTTAAAGCAGCTCGTCGTGCACCACAATTCTCCAAACGTTAATATTCCTTGTGTGTATCAAGGAAATTCAGCTCTTGGCCACGGAGGCCAAGAGCTGAATTTTTTAACCGCGGATTTCCCCGTAACTCTGTATTCTCATTATGTGAAGATAAATGCGAAACAGCCCTGTCAACGTATTGGTTGCAGGGCTGTTTGGCAGAGTATTTCTATTTTACTGTAATCACGTACATATATTTCAAACTCCCATTTTGATCATAAACATTAATATTCGCAACTGTCGCTGAGTATGTCCTTACCACACCCAATTGATTAATGGTTACATTTCCTCTTGTGATTTCATAAGTGTACCCGCTGCCATAGGCAATTTGATAAGTGGAGTTTTTATTTAGTGTTAAATATTGAATTGATAAATCCCTTTAATTTACATGGTTAGTTATGAAAATTTTTTGTTATTAATTTGATACGTCTATATTAGGAATGCATCCTCGAGTTCAAATAAGATTAGTTGTCCCTTGATCTTTATTGGTCAAGGTTTTTTTCTTTTGTTCATATTGACTTTATGTTAAAAAGTTCTATACTTTAAATTATAATTCAAATCTGTTTAGTAGGAATATTTCCTTGTTTATGTAAGTTTAACGCGAGGGGGACAAAATTGATGAATTTGTTGGAGAAGGAACAGTTGATTCAAACGAAAGCGGAAGAGTTCGAGAATGCATC
This sequence comes from Paenibacillus fonticola DSM 21315, assembly GCF_000381905.1. Taxonomy (GTDB): domain Bacteria; phylum Bacillota; class Bacilli; order Paenibacillales; family Paenibacillaceae; genus Fontibacillus; species Fontibacillus fonticola. The sequence continues at coordinate 372,470 of NZ_KB907246.1, forward strand.
AGCTGAAGAGGTGATAGCTTGGGCAATTCAGACGTTTCCGAATATCACGTTTGCCTGCAGCTTCGGAGCAGAGGATGTCGTTCTAGTCGACATGGTGCAAAAAATCAGTCCATCGACGGACATTTTTTATTTGGATACGGACTTTCATTTTAAGGAGACCTATGAAACGCGCGATAAAATAGCTGCCAATTATAATCTTGAATTCGTGCGTGTAGCTCCGTTAATTACGCCGGAGGAGCAAGCGGCCCAGCATGGCGAGGAGCTATGGAAGAGTGATCCGAATGCCTGCTGCAACATTCGTAAAGTCGAGCCTTTGACCCGGGTATTGTCTGGATACGATGCTTGGATTACGGGGATTCGCCGCGACCAGGCGCCTACGCGCGCCAATGCGAAGAAGGTGGAATACGATACGAAATTCGGGCTGGTCAAGTTCAATCCGATCGCGAGCTGGACTTCCGAGGATGTGTGGAACTATATCCGTGCCAACAATGTAGTATACAACCCGTTGCACGATCAGAATTATCCTAGCATTGGCTGCGAGTATTGCACTCGCCAGGTTATGCCAGGAGAAGACCCGCGGGCAGGCCGCTGGTCAGGATCTGATAAAACCGAGTGCGGACTTCATAAGTAAAATAAATTACATTCTAAATACAGGGAGAGATGGAGATGACAGCAATTTTGCCGCACGGAGGCAAACTAGTGAATCGGGTTGTGACGGGCAAGGAGAGAGAGGAACTGCTCGTATTAGCTAAAGAGCTGCCGGTTATTTCAATCAATGCCTGGACGATTTCGGATTTGGATTTGATTGGTGTCGGAGCCTTTTCTCCATTGGAAGGATTCTTGAATCAAGAAGATTACGAATCCGTCGTCCAGAAGATGAGACTCGCTGACGGTACGGTGTGGAGTATTCCGATTACCTTGTCAGTGAGCGAGGAGCAGGCCCGCCAGCTGGAAATCTCCAAGCGCGTGGCCCTTGTAGGCGAGCAGGATGGCGTCGTCTACGGTTTGCTCGACGTGCAAAGCATCTATAAAGTGAACCAAGCCGAGGAAGCGAGAAATGTATTCAAAACAGAGGATAAGGAGCATCCGGGAGTAGCTAAGCTCTTTGAGCGTTCGCCTTATTACGTGGGCGGACCGGTACAGGTGCTCAATCGTCCGCAGCCGGAACGGTTCGGCGAGTTCTATTTCGATCCGGCCGAGACGCGGCGCTTGTTCGCCGAGAAGGGCTGGCGTACCGTAGTCGGATTCCAGACGCGCAACCCGGTGCATCGTGCCCATGAATATATCCAGAAGAGTGCGATGGAGATCGTGGATGCACTGTTCCTGAATCCGCTGGTCGGTGAAACGAAGTCGGATGACGTTCCAGCCGATGTGCGGATGAGGAGCTATCTCACGCTGCTGGACAATTATTATCCTGCCGATCGCACCTTCCTTGGGGTGTTTCCGGCCGCCATGCGCTATGCGGGACCGCGGGAAGCGATATTCCATGCCATGGTCCGTAAAAACTACGGCTGCACCCATTTTATCGTTGGCCGTGATCACGCCGGCGTTGGCGACTATTACGGGACTTATGAAGCACAGGAAATTTTTCTGAACTTTACGCCGGAGGAACTGGGAATCTCGCCTTTATTTTTCGAGCACAGCTTCTTCTGTACGATCTGCGGCAACATGGCTTCCAGCAAGACGTGCCCGCATCCGAAGGAATCTCATCTCACTTTATCAGGAACGAAAGTAAGAGCACTGCTGCGCGATGGCGTATGCCCGCCGCCGGAGTTCACGAGACCGGAAGTGGCGAGAGTGTTAATCGAAGGTATGAGCCATCAAGTTATCATTTAAGCAGTTGAGCTGATAACAGGCATATTTGTCCACCTCGTCCCATATAGATGATTAGAGTCATATGGGTACGGAGGTGGCTTTTTTATGGGCTCACGGGATAAAGTTACTTTATGGATACCATTAAGTCATATTAAAAAACTGCTGCTTGCCTTCGTTTTATTTGGCTTGCTGCTCGGCATTGCAGTATATGAGGTTCCAGCGAGAAATGTATGGAATTATTGGAGTCTTCCGTTGGCTGGGGTGACGATTGCCCTGGATGCCGGGCATGGCGGAGCAGACGGCGGAGCGATTAGCCGGCAGGGCCTGATTGAAAAAGATATTAATTTGGCGGTGGCTCTCTATTTGCGTGATTATTTGCAGCAGGCTGGCGCTGTGGTGGTGATGACCCGGGAAGACGATCGGGATTTGGCTAACGAAGGAACAAAAGGATACAGTAAACGCAAGACGGAGGATCTAAAGCGCCGCGTCCGCTTTATCGAGGAAAAAGAAGCAAAAATGCTGATCAGCATTCATATGAACAGCGTTCCGTCAGCGAAGTGGAGGGGGGCGCAGACTTTTTATTTTCCGCCCAATGAGAAAAGCTATGACCTGGCGTATTTGATTCAAGAAGAGCTTATACGTAATTTGGAAAACAGCGATCGCGTCGCTAAAAAAAATGATAAGCGAGTTTATTTGCTTGAAGCAGTAAAAATTCCTTCTGCGCTCGTCGAAGTAGGATTTCTGTCTCATCCAGAGGAAGCTGCCCTGCTTGGCAATGAACAATATCAACGCAAGGTGGCTGCATCGATTTATCAAGGAATTCTCAGGTACAGCGCCGGAGAGAAGGGCAAACAAATCAAGTGATCAGGTCAAACGGAATCAAGTAAATCAACCAAATCAAGTAAAGTAAGCAATTCAGATCATGCAGGGCAATTGAAGCCGCGTAGTGATATAATATATATATTCAATTGAATTTACACGATATGATGCGAAGTCGAGGTGCTGTGATTGTTATCCAAGGAGCATATTCAAGCGGCATTGCGTCCAATTGCCGAGCCAACGCTTGAGCGAAGCTTGGTTGAACTGCAATGGATTCGCGATATGATGGTGAAAGAGGATCGTGTTTCTTTGACGGTAGTATGCTTGGAGAAGAACGAGGAAACACAGAAAATGCTGGAGCAGGAAATTCGTGACCGGCTGTTGGCGGCTGGCGTCAGCAGCGTTCATTTAAGGTTTCGGGAAGCTTCCGAACAGGAGCGTACTGAGGCTGCAGGGCCGGAGAAAGTGCAGTCAGGAGCACGAGGGCAGGAGCCCTCTCATGAAGAAGTGCTGCGTAAAGGACATGCCGCCGGACTGGAGACATTACCGATTCTTGACCCGAACTCCGGCGTGAAATTCATAGCTGTTGCAAGCGGGAAGGGCGGGGTCGGAAAGTCTACCGTTACCGTCAATCTAGCGGTAGCGCTTGCTCGCAAGGGACAGCGTGTAGGATTGATCGACGCGGATATTTACGGCTTCAGTGTGCCGGATATGATGGGGATCGAGGAGGTGCCGGATATTGAAGAGGGGGCAATTGTCCCTGTAGAACGTTTTGGAGTCAAAGTGATGTCTATGGGCTTCTTCATCCGGGAGAACAATCCGGTAATTTGGCGAGGGCCGATGTTAGGCAAGATGCTCCGGCAGTTTTTCGTGGATGTAGAATGGGGAGAGCTTGATTACGTGCTGCTCGATTTACCGCCGGGAACCGGCGATGTTGCGCTCGACGTGCATCAAATGATTCCGCATAGCAGCGAGATCATCGTAACGACTCCGCATGCTACAGCGGCCTTTGTCGCAGCGCGTGCTGGGGCAATGGCGCTGAAGACAAATCATGAAGTGCTGGGTGTAGTAGAGAATATGGCTTATTACGAATGTTCGGGGTGCGGACAAAAGGATTATATTTTTGGCAGAGGCGGGGGAGCTCGTCTTGCCGAGACGCTTCATACCGGACTCCTTGCTCAAATCCCTCTGGGGACTCCGGATAACCATCCATCGGAGCCTGACTTTTCACCGTGCGTATACAAACAGGACAGCCGAATTGGCCAGCTGTATGACGAAATCGCTGAACAGGTTATGCAAAGATATACAAATACAAAAGACTGACCCGCCGGGTCAGTCTTTTGTATTTGGGCAGTCGTGCATCAGGCAGTCGTGCATCAGGCAGTCGTGCATCAGGCAGTCGTGCATCAGGCAGTCGTGCATCAGGCAGTCGTGCATCAGGCAGTCGTGCATCAGGCCTGCGAACTGTGCACACAGGGAACGCTGCGCACGATGGATTGCTCCAGCTTCCAGTGCTCAGCTACTGGATCTCAACCTTACTAAGCTCTTGGACTCCGGCTTACGAGTCCCGCTTATGAGCCGCCACCGCCCTGCTCCCCTCCAGCTCCACCGCCTCCACTACCGCCGCCTTGGCCGCCACCGCCTTTGGAGGTGGATTCCTTCTCAAGTTTAGGCTGCAGTTGCTCCTGCACAACCTTTTTCAGCAGCTCCATCACTTCCATTTTAAACAGCGGGCTTTGCATTGCTTCTTGCATGACTGTCATCGATTGTTTCCGGAAATCGGACGTCTGGGTGAGATCCAGGAACATTTTCATGACTTCGGGCGATTTCATTATTTCACTAACCGACTTTTGATAAGTCGGATCTTTGATTAATTGCATGTGCAGCTCTTTGTTCTGTGAGTTGATCGTCTTGGCGAAGTCTGCGGCAAATTTAGGATCGGTCATAATTTTTTCAAATTCCTTTTTATATTCTGGCGATGTAATTGTTTCCTTTACTGCCATGCGCACCTGCTCTGAGGTTTGTGAGGGAAGAATCATTTTCATGCCCATACTGCCTCCACCGGAGCCAGAGCCACTGCCTCCTGAACCGCCGGAACCCCCGCTTGATCCCCCAGACCCTGAGCCGCCTCCCGACTGGCCTCCACTGCTTTCGGACGGAGGGGAGCTTAGGGCTTCATAAATGGCTTTTTTGCCATCATCCGTCTTAAGTATATCAATCACCATGGACTTGGTTTCTTTGTATCCTCCGCCTTGGGAAGAAGAGGAACTTTGATCAGAACCGCAAGCCGTCAGCGAAAGTGTAAAAGTGCATATAAGGCATATCATCCATCGGTAACCCAGCCACTTCATGGTTCCTTCCTCCTTAATATGATCGCTGCTTGTAGTATGTGGACGTAAAACAGGAATTATCCTCTTGAAAAGCATGGTTTTTTACCGGAATCGTTGGTAAAATAATTCGTTAGTGGGGGTGTGACGTCTTTGAATCTGAAAAATTGGCTTTATTTGTTCTGGACCACATTGCTGGTTGGAGCAGCTGGGTCGCTTGTCGTAGGAGTCATTCTCCAAGTGACAGATACCGTACAATTTAACGGGGCAGCAGATTTCTTCGTAAATATCGGTATTTTGCTTGGGGTTGGTGTTATGGTCAGCGTATATTCCCAGATGGGCTTTTTTGCTTATTTGATGATGAATTATATGGGAAATGGCGTGTTCTCCAGAAGAACCTGGCAGTATGTGCAAATTGTACTCACTGCGCTTGCGCTTCTTGAGCTGATGTTCTTCCGTTTATTCCTCGGACAAGAGCAAAGCGGGATTTCCGATATTATTCTCGGTGCCATTATACTTATTGTGGCCTGCGCTGTAGCTTTTTATAAAGCCAAGCTGACGAATGGCACGGCATGGATACCGACGCTGTTCTTTATGATCGCCGTGACGATTGTCGAAATGATCGGGGTGCTAAAAATCGGCGTAGATGCCGCGACGGCATGGATTGTTGCTCCGCTTATTGCGTGCAACGCTTATCAAATACTTATTTTGCATAAGGTGTTAAAGTCTACCCGTGACTCGGCATAGGTCGGCCATTTAAGCCATTTAAGCCAATTAAGGAAGTAAAGCTCAGTATAGCGCTGGGCTTTTTCTTTATTCTTCTACGTCTTAATTTAGGCAAAAAAGACCTCCGAAATAACGGAAGTCTGTCAGGAAATTTATTATATTAGAAATCGCCGTTAAGTATCAGGCTATCCGATGTTACAGTCCCGCTGCAAGGTCAACTTGCTCCTGAAGCCAGGCCTGGTCTCTAACCTGGGCGCCTTTGACGCGGGCTTCCTGAAGAAGATCAGAGACGGTTACAAACTCGTATCCTTTCTTGCGAAGTTCGTCGATGATGATGGGGAGGGCTTCGTGGGTTTGCTTTACAGAATCGCTGGCATGGAGCAGTACAATGTCGCCAGGATGCGCTTTGCTTACTACCCGGTCAACGATCGTCTGAACTCCTTTATTCATCCAATCCTGCGAATCGGTATCCCATTGGATGACTTTGTAACCAAGGCTTCCGGCAATTTTCAATACGCGTTTATCGAAATCCCCGTTCGGGAGGCGCAGCAAGTTTGGTGCTTTTCCGGTCAAATCAGTTAAAATAGAGTGAGCTGTCGTAAGCTGTCGTTTTATTTCTTCATCTTCCAGTTCGCTGTAATTGACATGCTTATGGCCGTGACTGCCAATTTCATACCCTTGCTGCTGAATTGATTTCACGATCTCTGGATGACTTTTGCTCCACGGAGAGGACAAGAAGAAGGTCGCTTTGGGAACATTTTTATCTTTAAGCACCTGCAGGATCGGTTCTGCTCTTTTATCCCCCCAACTGATATCAAAAGTCAGAGCAATGACTTTCTTATCTGTGGACACACTGTAAATAGCCGAAGTGCTGCCTTCTTCAGAGAACACGGTGATATGGCTTCGTTCTACATAGATTACACCGACTGCAAACAGGGCCGCGGCGAATACGAACATAAAGCGTTTGATCTTTTTTCCGTTCAGGACATAGAAGAAGTTATTCATGAGTTAAGCCCCTCTCGTATAGAAATGAATTTGCCCGTTGTTACAATGTATGCTCGTACCAGTCAGGAATATTACCGTTCTTGTCTATGGATGGAGCCTCAAAAAACATGCAGGAGGATGATTATGTCATTTCGTCGCTTTATTCAGGATTTAGGTTATTATCGCAACATGCTACTCGCAGCCTGTTTCCTTTTCGTTGCAAGCATCATTGTTGGTGCCGTATATCCCGATTTAATGAGAAGCTTGCTGGAGCCACAGATTGATTCGTTGCGGACAGTAAGAGGAGCTCTAGAGGCATCTCCTGTTCCGGAATTAAGCTTTTTTCTATTTATTTTTATAAATAATACGGTGAAAAGCTTGCTCATCATGGGCTTCGGCGCACTGTTTGGCCTGATGCCGATCGTCTTTTTGGTTATGAATGGGCTGGTTTTAGGTTATTTAGTTACCACAGCTGCGGCTCAGGGTACAAGCCTGTTTGATTTAATTGTCAAAGGATTGCTGCCGCACGGCATTATTGAAATTCCGGCTATTGTAATCGCTGCGGCCTTCGGACTGCAGTTTGGTTATTTGATATTGAAAAGCCTTGGAGAGCTCGGGGCTAGGGAACGGCATCAGCGCACTGTGAAGTGGGGGGAGTTTTTCCGGTCGATGGGAAGGGCGGCAATCTGGCTAACCGTCGCCTTATTAATTGCAGCCGTCATTGAGAGCACGATTACGTTTTACCTTGTTCAATTATAAAAATGATGAGGGCATCATATTTTCCGCCAAAATTGTGCATAACATTAAAGCGGTTCGAAAGAACGAGTTTCTTAATTTGGTAAAAAGGTTAATCATCGTTAACCAACAGTCATGAGTATGAAGCTTGTTTGGCGGAAAGCGAGAAGGCTTATCCCCTTATTCTGCGCTAGTGGCATGAAGCCATCAATGCTGCACCAATCGTAACCTAGTCGAAAGAGGAGCTGTGTGCCATGTTGGGTATGTTATTTAATGAAAAAGAATGTAAAGAGCTGGATTACGTCCTTCGCAAGGAATTAGATGAAATGCTCCTGGATATGAGCGATCATCGTCTGGATCAGGATATTCGGCATGCCATCGCTAATCGATATAAGACTGTATTTCGCATGTATGCCCGTTTTGCTCCTTCAAAGGAACTTTCTAAATATGCGAGAAATGCCCGTTTTCCTCAAGTTAGGCAATAAGAACGGAAAAGGGCGTAAAATGGTGTTGACTTAAGTGATAAGGATATGTTAAATTAGCATTCGTTCCACTTTTGGGGACGGGGGCGCAAGAGGGCCAATAGATAGTTAAGGTTATGGAATGAACCTGTTTAAGGGTTTTCGAACAATGCGGAATCTTCTTCGTTTAACAGCTGGCTTTCTTCCGAATTATAGAATGGGACCTAAAGAGCTAGGGAGCTTATTAATTCTATAATCTAAAAAAACTTTTAAAAACCCCTTGCAATTTCCTTGCTAGCTATGTTATATTATAAGAGTCGCCGCTGAACGATGGCGGCGCACAAGAAACGAAGTTGATCTTTGAAAACTGAACAACGAGTGAGCGGGTTTCACGCAAGTGAAATCTAATAATAGAGTCAGATGCAAATCTGATCTCGTCAGATTCAAAATGAGCTATCAGCTTATTCGATAATCGGATGGAGCGCCTCTTGCTTTCGGGCAAGAGCACCTATCCGAACTTTATTGGAGAGTTTGATCCTGGCTCAGGACGAACGCTGGCGGCGTGCCTAATACATGCAAGTCGAGCGAGGTTATTTTGGAAGCTTGCTTCCGAAAT
>NZ_KB907247.1:0-68432 GCF_000381905.1 Paenibacillus fonticola DSM 21315
ATAAACGCTGAAAGCATCTAAGCGTGAAGCCCTCCTCAAGATGAGATTTCCCAATTAGTAAGACCCCTTGAAGACGACGAGGTTGATAGGCCTGAGGTGGAAGTGCAGCAATGTATGGAGCTGACAGGTACTAATCGGTCGAGGGCTTATCCAAATACTACCCACCAAAGTGACGAGAAGCTGACGAAGCTTAGTCCGATTACTTTGGCGGGGCCCGGAAGAGATGAAGGGCAAACGCAAATGAAGTTTCGTATCCAGTTTTCAGGTGATCAAGCCTGAATTGAATATTGTTCCCTGATAGCTCAGTCGGTAGAGCACTCGACTGTTAATCGAGTTGTCACAGGTTCGAGTCCTGTTCGGGGAGCCATATGGAGAGGTGTCCGAGTTGGCCGAAGGAGCACGATTGGAAATCGTGTAGGCGTCACAAGCGTCTCGAGGGTTCGAATCCCTCTCTCTCCGCCATCATTATACTGAGAACTCTCGAATGGGTTCGTCAGAGCATTTAGTATCATAGCTTTATGATACATATATGGCCCGTTGGTCAAGGGGTTAAGACACCTCCCTTTCACGGAGGTAACAGGGGTTCGAATCCCCTACGGGTCACCACCTTCATTAATATGTTTCAGTAGGGATGAGAATCCCTTGGGGCTTCGTCGGAGCGTAAGCTTCGTTAGAGCTTGAAAACCCTTCCTAGTCCTAAGTTTAACTTGATTTCTAAGTGAGTTATGTGGTACAATAGAAATTGTCTTTCCTCGGAGGCTTAGCTCAGCTGGGAGAGCATCTGCCTTACAAGCAGAGGGTCAGCGGTTCGATCCCGTTAGCCTCCACCATATATTATTTTACTGACGCGGGGTGGAGCAGCCCGGTAGCTCGTCGGGCTCATAACCCGAAGGTCGCAGGTTCAAATCCTGCCCCCGCAACCAATTCCCATAAAAACTGGGACCTGATTATTACTTAGTGTGGAGCCGTGGTGTAGAGGCCTAACATGCCTGCCTGTCACGCAGGAGATCGCGGGTTCGAATCCCGTCGGCTCCGCCATTTACATCCTCGAATAAGGGATGAGAACTAACTGTACATTTCATTCTTATAAGGCTCGGTAGCTCAGTCGGTAGAGCAAAGGACTGAAAATCCTTGTGTCGGCGGTTCGATTCCGTCCCGAGCCACCATTGATTCACTTGACAATTGAAAAGCCGGTGTAGCTCAATTGGTAGAGCAACTGACTTGTAATCAGTAGGTTGGGGGTTCAAGTCCTCTCGCCGGCACCACATGGAGGCTTAGCGAAGTGGCCAAACGCAGCAGACTGTAAATCTGTTCTCGTACGAGTTCGGTGGTTCGAATCCATCAGCCTCCACCAGTTTTACCATAGGGGCATAGTTTAAAGGTAGAACAGCGGTCTCCAAAACCGTTAGTGTGGGTTCAATTCCTGCTGCCCCTGCCAGTTCTACAGTATAAAAAAATATTTTATTTATGGCGGTCGTGGCGAAGGGGTTAACGCACCGGATTGTGGCTCCGGCATTCGTGGGTTCAAGTCCCATCGATCGCCCCATTTTTATCTAAAAAATCAAATATTGGGGATTAGCCAAGCGGTAAGGCAACGGACTTTGACTCCGTCATTCCATAGGTTCGAATCCTATATCCCCAGCCATATTATGCGGACGTGGCTCAGCGGTAGAGCATCGCCTTGCCAAGGCGAGGGTCGCGGGTTCGATTCCCGTCGTCCGCTCCATTTTTTATATATGGCGCCATAGCCAAGTGGTAAGGCACAGCTCTGCAAAAGCTTTATCCCCAGTTCGAGTCTGGGTGGCGCCTCCATGATTCTTCTTTGCGGGAGTGGCGGAATCGGCAGACGCACAGGACTTAAAATCCTGCGGTAGGTTACTACCGTACCAGTTCAAGTCTGGTCTTCCGCACTTGTATAGCATAATTTTATATTATGCCGATGTGGTGGAATTGGCAGACACGCCGCACTCAAAATGCGGTGCCGAGAGGCTTGCCGGTTCGAGTCCGGCCATCGGTATTACGAAAAAGAAGGTATGTAAGATTGCTTATAACAAGCAGTTTTATATACCTTCTTTTTTTTATTATCATGCCAATTTATAACTAAATTGCTTGAATTGCGATCAATGAGGATTAAGCAGGTACGAACAGGATCGTGCAGGGTCGAGCAATGCAGCGAGAGTCTCATATGCCTCTTTTTAACAAAGGTCTGGATAAAGATAGGTTAAAATGCGCTATAGATCGGAACATCCTTGCATAGAAACGGCTTGGATTGCTCTCTTATAATGAGAACAAACTGCGGGTGTGGGATTGCAGACTTTATGTTGCAGTTTAAATATCTACGGGCTTATGTCTGCAGTTAAAAAGCATTGGCAAGGGAGGCAGAGAGATGTTGGCTGGCAGCGATATCGCGGTTCAAGTAAACATGAAGTCGAAGTCGCTCATGAGTGCAAGCAATGGCAAGTTAGAACTTGAAATTGATTTAGACAAAGGAGAGTTTTCTTGTAAAAGCAGCGGTTTCCCTGCAATTAAAACAACACGAAGCGCATTTAGATGGCAAGGGCGGGAATACGACACCGGACATTATGAACGCCATGTTGTGAAGGAACAGCCGCAGAAGATCGAGGACAGCTTTGGTAAAGGACTTCAGTTCGTTATTTCTCATGAATCGCCAACCCTTCCGGTTTTGGAGCAGCATTTTTACCTTTATGAACATTCGCCGTTTTTTTTACTAAAAAGCACAATTGAAAGTGAAGAGGAAATCAAGACGAACAAGATCGTCGTAATGCGCTCTAATTCCTTGTCCTTTGACGATGAGAATGAAAGTTATGAGGATGAGCTTAACGTATTACGCGTGCCTTACGACAATGACAAGTGGGTACGTTATGTAACGGAGAAAGCGCCACTCGATACGGAAAGCTACGAAGTGACCGCTTTATTTCAGACAGAAAGCCGCCGCGGTTTAATTGCGGGCTCTATTAGCCACGATGTCTGGAAAACGGGGATCCGCATGAAGGGTGAGCTAGCGGGGAAGCTGGATGAATTTGAACTATATGCAGGAGCAGCAGGGGAAATGACGAGGGATTCACAGCCGCATGGCCATCTTAAAGGAAAGAGAATTGAATCTCCCTTGGTATTTGTCGGCTTTTATGAAGATTACCGGGCCGGAATGGAAGCCTATGGCTGGGCCAATACGAGAGTATCGCCGCCATTGAAATGGGAAGGGAGTGTCCCGTTTGGCTGGAACAGCTGGTCTGCGGTCATGAGTGATCTGGATTATGAAATATATACTATGACTAGCGATTTTCTGAAAAATGAAGTACAGCCACAAGGCTTTCACAATGAAAACACGCTGTACATTAACTTTGATGCTTTTTGGGATAGACTGACGCCTGCAGAGATGGAGGACGCGCTGAAGAGAGTACGGCAAAATGGGCATAAACCCGGCACATATTGGACGCCATTTGCTTTTTGGGGCAGTCCGGCCCAGTTTGAACAGCCTGTAGAAGGAACGAACGGAAAATATAAGTATAAAGATATTTTACTGCGGGATGCGGAGGGGGAGATACTGCCGGATATTGCAGGTGGACTTGCGATTGATCCTACGCATCCTGGAACGCTGGAACGAATCGACTGGTTTACGGAAAAAATCGTCGCGGAAGGCTTCGAATATGTGAAGCTTGATTTTATGGCGCATGGCGCGCTGGAAGGACAGCATCATCATCCCGCGATTACAACTGGAAAAGCAGCATATCATTTCGGCCTGTCTTATTTGGCTCACAGACTGTCGCCGGAAAGAATCGGCAGACCTTTCTTCATTAATTTGTCGATCGCGCCGCTCTTTCCGTATTCCTTTGCGCACAGCCGCAGAATTTCATGTGACGTATTCGGAAAGATTCAGGATACGGAATATTTGCTCAACTCGATTACCCACGGCTGGTGGATGAATGAAACGCTATACCGTTTCAATGACCCGGATCATTCCGTCGTATATAGAAGCTGCAATCAAGAATCAACGACCCGGCATGAAGGGCGCAGCCGCCTAACGGCATCCGTCATCGGAGGTACTGTGCTGCTGCTTGGGGATGATTTCAGAAATGAGGAAGCGGCTTCGCGTGCCAAGGAGTGGCTGCAAAATCAGGAGGTCATGGACGTAGCCCGTTTAGGCAAAACCTTCATACCCGTAGAGGGCAGCCTCGGCAAGCGTGCTTCGGATGTGTTTGTACTGCCTGACCCGAAGCAGCAGGACAGCGCATATATCGCCGTCTTTAACTTTGATGCCGAACAGCCGGCACAGAAGACGATTTCATTGAAGCGTGCTGGACTGGATGGTACGGCTCGCTACAACGTATCCGACTTATGGGAAAGCAAGCACAGTCAGACATCAGGTGATCTGACAGTGAATCTGGAGCCTGCAGAATCAAAAATTTTCAAACTGCAAAGAGAAAATTAATATAGGCAGCACGAAGAGGCAGCATTGCAGCTTTTTGAACCGGTCATTATCAGTTTGATTAACGAGGAGGGATTCTCTTGCGTATCCAACGATTCAGGTTTATGAAAAGTTCTATCATGGCAATACTATCCGCCATGTTCGTGTTCTCTTTGCTAGGAGCTTCTATTGCTAGCGCAAATGAAAGCACTGCTGTTCAAGGTATGTCTAGCAATGAGCCGTCATCTGCAAGCCTTTTGTCGTCCAATACAAGCACAGCAGCATATGAAGCAGAATCAACTCTGAATACTTTAACGGGGAATGCCGAAGCAGTAAATTGCGGCTTCTGTTCGGGCGGGAAGAAAGTAGGAAATTTGTACGGCGGGGCCACTCTGCAATTTAATGAAGTGAACGTGGACGAAGCGGGTGTTTACACCATGACTGTACATTACATTTCGGGAGATTCCCGTTCGGCATCAATCTCCGTGAATGGCGCAGAGAAGGAAAATCTCAGTTTTCCGAAGACAGCGGACTGGGATACGCTTGGCCAGTACGACATTCAAATTTATTTGCAGCAGGGAAGCAATACAATATTGTTCGATGACGACGGGAGCTATTCGCCTGATTTCGACAAAATTGAGCTGAGCTTTGATTCGGATGGCAACGGCGGTTCAGGCAGTGACGGCAGCATCGGGGATCTCGGCCAGTCTATCCAAGTGACACAGTATAATTCGATCACTCTGACTGAATATACCAATGGGATCAAGGTAGCCAATCCATCCTATGAGCTTCTTTATAATACGAATTCAGGCTTGGCACAATACAATTGGAATGGAAAAACAGTCGCCAAAGGCATTTATAGTACAGTTCAGCTTGCTCAGACATTGGCCAGCAAAGATTATGGCCACCATTCCTTTAACAGCAATGAAGTCGTACCATTCCAGGACGCGACGGGTGAGGGAATCCGCATAACGATTCATAATGAGGAGCAGGGCCGGCCAACACTTCAACAAATCTACTATGTGTATAATAATGCCCCTTATTTGCTTACAGAAACCGTTGTGCAGCAGAGTGTCCCATTAACGACGAATAACATAGCTCCTATCGTTATCGATGCCAAGGGCGGCCTTCATATCGGTACCGATGGAGATCATCGTGTCCTCGTCGCTCCATTCGATAATGACAGCTGGTCCAGATATCAGTCGAAAACGATCAATACGAATCTGAACAATGATAATTATGTAAGTTCAGAGCTGACGGCGGTTTTTGATAATTCAAGCCGGAACGGGCTGGTCATCGGCTCGGTGACACATGATACGTGGAAGACGGGCATTTATTGGAGCGGCTCGGAAAATAAACTGAACAAGCTGCGCGTATTTGGAGGCTTCACTTCACAAACCTCGACGCGCGACACCATTGAACATGGCTATGTGACAGGTACGCAAATTGCTTCGCCTAAAATCTTTGTTGGCTTCTATGACGATTATCGGGATGGCCTTGAGGGCTTCGGTGAAATGAATGCAGCCATTAGCCCGCCGCTAGTGTTTGGCCCGGGCATTCCGCAGGGAGTTCCCGTCGGCTGGAATAGCTGGGGTGCGCATGAGAGCGCGCTAAGCTATGACAAGGCGGCAGCCGCCTCGAACTATTTTAAAGAGAAGCTGCAGAATCAGTCTTTTCATAACAATGGGGATTTATATATTAATCTTGATTCTTACTGGGACAACATGACAGATCAGCAGCTGTCTGAACTGGTGACTCTGATTCATAACAATGGACAGAAGGCTGGCATTTACTATTCGCCATTCGTTTATTGGGGAGATAATTTAGACCAGGTTGTGGAGGGAACCAACGGACAGTATACGTACGGCGACATTGTTCTGCGCGATCAGAACAACAACCCTCTGCCGACATTGGACGGCGCTTATCCGGTTGACCCTACGCATCCGGCAGCGAAGCAGCGCATAACCTACTACATGAACAGGTTCAAGGATAAAGGCTTCGAGTATATCAAAATTGATTTTCTGACGCATGGGGCATTGGAAGGCCAGCATTTCGACCCGCAGGTGCAAACCGGAATTCAGGCGTATAATCAGGGAATGGCTTACCTGAATGACGCTTTGGACGATTCCATGTTCATCAGCGCTTCGATCGCTCCGCTATTCCCAAGCCAATATGCGCACAGCCGGCGGATTTCCTGCGACATCGACGGAAGCATCGGCAGCACCGAGTATCAGCTTAACAATCTTACTTACGGCTGGTGGCAAAACGGCACGATTTATCATTACACGGATCCGGACTACATGACCCTTGCCAAGGGAGGTTCGTTTGAAGGTGCACAATCGCGCGTCAATGCGGCGGCTATTTCGGGAACGGTGTATTTGAACTCGGATGATGTAAGCAGTCAGACAGCGCGGCAGTATATGGAGGCGCTTCTAACCAAGCCGCAAATAAATGCGTTGGCCCTGAAAGGCAAAGCTTTCAGGCCTGTGGAAGGCAACACGGGTATAAACGCGGCGAATATGTTCGTATTATCCGACAATGGAACGCATTATTTGGCTGTCTTCAACTATACGCAAAATAATGTGGAGCAACCGATCGATTTGACGCGTGCCGGTATAGAGAACAATACGGTCTCGTCATATAAAGTAACCGATATGTGGACGGAGCAATTGGATATTCGACCCGCTTCCTTTACGATCTCTTTAAAGGGAGCGGAATCGAAATTGTATAAAATAGAGCCGAATAATTGACTTTAACCCCAGCCCGGTATATTTTGGGTAGGAGAAGGATGTTCTTCTAGGAGGAACCTCTCGCATTTTTCGAAGGAGGCGTATTACTGCATGAATAACGTACAATCTGCCGTGACCTTGTCGAATGGAGAGCAAATGCCGTGGTTGGGTCTTGGCGTATTCAAAGTAAGCGATGGTCAAGAGGTCATCGATTCCGTAGGAACGGCGATCAAAAATGGGTACAGAAGCATCGACACAGCGGCTTTATATGATAATGAAGAAGGCGTCGGCCAAGCGATCAGAGCCTCGAGCGTCCCACGTGAACAGTTGTTCATCACGACGAAGGTGTGGAACTCCGATCAAGGCTATGAGAGCACGCTGAAAGCTTTTGATACGAGCATGGGCAAGCTTGGGCTCGATTATCTTGATCTTTATTTGATTCATTGGCCTGTGAAAGGAAAGTACAAAGAAACCTGGAAAGCGCTCGAAAAGCTGCATAAAGAGGGTAAAGTCCGCTCCATCGGCGTATCCAACTTCCAAATTCATCATTTGCAGGATTTGCTGGAGGACGCGGAGGTTAGGCCGGTTGTCAACCAGGTGGAATTGCATCCGCTGCTCAGCCAGGTCGAGCTGCGCGAGTATTGCAAGTCCCAGGGCATCCAGATTGAAGCTTGGTCCCCTCTCGCTCAAGGCAAGCTGCTGAATAATGAAGTATTGAAGGCAATCGGCGCCAAATACGGCAAATCAACGGCCCAAGTTATTATCCGGTGGGATTTGCAGAATGAAATTGTGACGATTCCGAAATCGGCGAATGAGCAGCGGATTATCGAAAACGCCGACGTATTTGATTTCGAGCTAACACCGGAAGAGCTGGAGCAAATTAACGGCTTGAATCAAAACCAGCGAATCGGCGCCGATCCGGACAACTTTAACTTATAAGCTCAACCTTCAGACCATCAACCTTCAGATCATCAGCGTCCAGATCATCGCGCTTTCCTCGCTCAATGGCAGGGAAGCGCGATTTTTTTTAGAACACTGCCTCTTAAAATGGTCCAGTCTCGTATTCACCGGTGCTTTGCTGAAGTATAGGCAGCTTTAGACAACCCATTTCCTTTCCTCAGTACCTTAACCTTTTATGAACCTGGGCGTTCATACCTAATCATGTTCTAATAACTCTTAAACGTTCCTTTATGCTCTGCCCTGCGGATTGACGCGATATTGACTCGGCGTCATGCCGAAATAAGCGCTGAAATGTCTGGAAAAAGGGTGAATCGAGGGATAGCCCAGCTTTTCGGCGATGGACGTTATGCTCAGATCGCTCTCCAGCAGGAGGTTAGCCGCCCGCTTCATTACCAAACCGTGATGGTAGGCTTTAGGTGTAAGCCCGGTCTCCCGCAAAAACAGCTCATGAAAATAGGTCCGCTTCAGCCCGCACATTTCGGCCCAGCAATCAATCGATTCCCCGCGTTCCGGGTGAGCGTTCAGATGCTCCAGCAGGCGGACGATCCGATAATCACTAGGCTGCTGGCTGTGGACGGCATTGTACCAAGACAAAATCCAGGCATAGAAAAAGCTGTTCACCGCCTCATGCCGATAAAAATGAGCGTCGCTGAAGGCTTTGGCTATCATCACGAAGGTGTCGAAAAGCTGGGGATGAGCACGCAGTGAAAAGACGCTAGGAAGCCGGTCCAATTCCGTGCATAACGGCGCTGCAGCTATTCTGTCCAGCTCGAAAGGAGCAGGCGCGTAGATGAATGAACGATTAAGAGAGGCTGGGGAATGGCACTCCCATAAATCGCAGTACAGATTGTAAGAGGCCAGCGGATGCGATGGAGAGATATGAAAGGCATGCGGCTGTCCAGGACGCAAGAATATCAGTGTCCTGCGATCGATTGGAAAGAACTGCCCGTCGATTTCCATCCTCCCAGGTCCATCCGTAAATAGATGAAAGGCATACACGCTGCCAACACGCAGATGCTCATTAGTACTGCCATCGTATAAATAAGTCATAATATCTCCGACAAACGGAGTCATGTCCGACAATTTTCTCAAAATTTCATGCCTCTCTTTCATGTTTGCTATTCATAAAAAGACCGTACAAATCGTCAAATCTATGAATGCGTCAACAAAGACATTTTTATAACTCAATGATACGATAATTTCAATTGCTCTGGGACAAATTTCCGAGTATTTAACGAACGATTTGTAAAAAGATGAGAGGTTTGAATTATTTAAAGAGATGAAAGGTTAGAAAAATTTTCCTAGACAAATTATGGAAAGCAGTTAATACGCCGTCATTGATAGGAGGAAGCGATATGAGTGATTTTAAACTATGGTACTCAAGCCCTGCAAATAACTGGTCACAAGGATTGCCAATTGGAAATGGCCGAGTCGGAGCGGTGATTATGTCTGCACCGCAGCGTGAAATATGGAGCGTGTCAGAGGTAACCTACTGGTCTGGACAGGCGGAGCATACGCCGAGCCGCTCTGAAGGCAAAGCTGGACTCGAGCGGATGCGGAAGCATTTTTTCGCTGGAGACTATGCTGGGGGGGACCGGCTGGCCAAGCAATATTTGCAGCCCGAGAAGCAAAACTATGGAACAAATTTAGCCCTATGCGATGTAATCATTACGTTTGATCGGCTGGAAGAAGGGGCTGAACAAATCAATCAGACGACAGAGGCAGGCCACTTCAGTCGCGAGCTGGACTTGAGGGACGCTATTGTGCAAACAAACAGCCGGATTGACGGCAACCGTCTGCAAAGAGAAGTATTCGCTTCCCATCCGGATAATATCGTCGCATGCAGATTATGGAGCGAGCGAGCTGGTGCCGTTTCGTTTACTCTGGAGCTAAAGGGAAGTACCGAACAATTTGCCGTTGAGGCGGCCAGCGAGAGCTCGCTGCTGTTCCAGGGCCAGGCGACAGAGAAAATACATAGCAGCGGCTCATGCGGCGTAAAGAGCCAGGGTGCAGTTAAAGTCGTTACAGCGGGTGGCACCGTGCGGCAGGAAGCGGGCAGGCTAGTTATAAGCAGCGCGGACGAGGCCTGGATTTATTTCGCGGTGAGTACCGATTACCGCAGCGGGACGGATGCTTGGGCTAAGGAGATTGAGCGCCTGCTGGAGAAGGCCATCGAATATGGCTATGCCGGCCTGCGCGAAAATCATTTCAAGGACTATCGTCAGCAGTATGACAAAGTAAGTATCCGTTTAGAGACATCGGAGCAATCTGCCTTGCCGACGGATGAGCGCATCCGTTTGTTCAAGCAGGGGCAGATTGATGATCCGCAGTTGTTCGCTTTATTTCTGCAGTATGGCCGCTACTTGACGATCGCCGGTTCGCGGGCGGATTCGCCTTTGCCGATGAATTTGCAGGGCATATGGAATGACGGCGAAGCTTGCCGTATGGGCTGGAGCTGCGATTATCATCTGGACATCAATACGCAGATGAATTATTACCCGACGGAAGTAACCAATCTGGGGGAGAGCCATCTTCCGTTAATGCGGTATATTGAAGATTTGTCGAAGGCGGGGAAAGTCACCGCAAATGATTTCTATGGGTGTGAAGGCTGGGTGGCCCATGTATTTTCCAATGCATGGGGCTTTACGGCTCCTGGGTGGGAGACTTCATGGGGCCTCAATGTGACAGGAGGACTGTGGATTGCGACGCATCTGATCGAGCATTATGAGTACAGTCAAGATCGAGACTTTCTGGAACGGCAGGCGTATCCTGTATTAAAAGAAGCAGCGGCTTTCTTCCTCGAGTATATGACGATTCATCCGGGCTATGGCTATCTCGTTACAGGGCCTTCCAATTCGCCGGAGAATCATTTTTATCCGCATGACCGGAGCCAAGGCGTGCAGCAATTGTCGATGGGCTCTACTCTGGATCAGGTGCTGGTACGGGATCTGTTTCAATTTTGCTTGGAAGCGGCGAAAATATTGAACCGGGATGAGCCGTTCCAGGACACATTGCAGGAAGCCATCGCTAAGCTGCCGCCGCTTAAAATCGGCAAAAGGGGGCAGCTGCAGGAATGGCTGGAAGATTATGAAGAAGCGCAGCCTGAGCACCGCCATTTGTCCCATCTGACTGCACTGTATCCCGGCAACCAGGTGACGCCGGACGGGACTCCGGAGCTAAGTGCCGCCGCCAGAGTGACACTGGAAAATCGTATGCTGCAGGACGAATTGGAAGACATTGAGTTTACGGCAGCGTTATTTGGCCTTTATTATGCCCGGTTGCACGATGGGAATAAGGCCCGTAAGCATATCGCCCATCTGATCGGTGAATTGTGCTTTGACAATATGCTGACCTATTCGAAGCCAGGCATTGCCGGAGCGGAGACGAACATTTTTGTTATCGATGGAAATTTTGGCGGGACGGCCGCTATTGCCGAAATGCTGCTGCAGAGCCATGCCGGTGAAATCCATCTGCTGCCGGCCCTGCCTGAAGCATGGTCCAGCGGGGCGGTAGCGGGGCTGCGGGCAAAAGGGAATGCGGAAGTCGATATCGCCTGGAAGCACGGTCAATTGGCCAGAGCAACGCTGCGGGCATTTACACCGGGAGTGGTGACGATCCGTGCTGGAGAAAGTAAGCTATCGCTTGATGTTGAATCCGGAGGGGTTTATCATTTGAACGGTCAATTGGAAGTTGAATGATATAGCATCAATAGAATTAGAGACAACTGCGGTCATTAGAGGGGCTGCAGTTGTCTTTCCGTCGTTATTTTGGCTAAGCCATTATGTAAACGCTAACACAGAGAGGGAGGTGGTTCGTCAATGCCTCGATATTCGGGAATCTTCCGGAAGTTTTTAATTTCTTATTTGTTCATTTTGATCCTGCCAAGTATAGCGGGTTATGTCTCTTATCGGACCTCCATTACGGTTACCGAATCGATGTCGATTGATAACAGCGTAACGGAGCTGCGAAAGAGCCAAGAAATTTTGGAACGCCGGATGGCCGAGGTGGAAGGTTTTACGAGACAGTTGGCGCTAAATCAGGATTTAAGCGTCCTGATGAGTGAAGAGGCTGCAAATGGCAGTATGAACGTTTACGGCATGTGGGATGTCATGAAGCAAGTTATGCCTTTTAGTCAGACGAATGATTTTTTACAAAACTATTATATTTACTTAAGCAATTACAACGTAATTTTAGCTAAAGGGTCCACATACCAGCCTGAATATTTCTACGAGGTGTCGCATTTTAAAAATATGTCCCGGGACGAATGGGAAGCGAAAATACTGAAGCAGACGCACAGAAGTGAGATTGTGCCGCTGCAAATCGTTGTGAACGAAGACAAAAAAGAACAAGCCGTCATTACATACATGCAATCGCTCCCTCTCGATAGCTTTAGCGGGTCGTCGCCCGCTACCGTCGTCGTCATGATTGATGAGAGCAATATTACGGGACTGCTTTCCGGCTGGAGCGAGCGTTACGGAGGATGGACCTATATCCGTGACGAGAAGGGAAATCCGATTAGTCTGCAGGGTGTTTTGCAAGATGATGTGGAGAAGATGTCCGCCGACCCGGATTTTCAGCAAGAGAAGCAAAGCCAGTTCTATAAGGATGACCTGGTCATTATGATCCATTCTGAAACGAATGGCTGGGTGTATCAAGC
Organism: Paenibacillus fonticola DSM 21315; assembly: GCF_000381905.1. Taxonomy (GTDB): domain Bacteria; phylum Bacillota; class Bacilli; order Paenibacillales; family Paenibacillaceae; genus Fontibacillus; species Fontibacillus fonticola. The sequence goes on from NZ_KB907247.1 coordinate 12,773, forward strand.
GGGGATTCCGCAGCAGGTTCTGATGGAGAATGCCAACCGGATCAAGCATATTTCCTGGCTAGTTACAGGGATGGCAATCGTCATTGGCTTGATTGCCGGTCTATTGCTGTCGTATCGCAACAGCGCGCCGCTGCACAGGCTGCTGGGCGTGATGAAGGAGCAGTTTGCCAAAGACGGGATATCCGGGCGAAATGCGTACGATTTCCTCCATGGAAACATCTCGCGTATGATTACAGAGAACAAATGGCTTGAAGTTGAATTGCGGCGCCAGCGGCCTCTGATTCGGGATGGGTTTCTGAAGCGTCTCATTTTGGGAGAGTTTCAAACCTCGGATGATATTGCGGCTGCAGCCGCGCAAGCCAATACGAAGCTTGAAGGTGACACGGGCTACGTAGGCGTTCTGCAAATTATCGGATACGGAGAGATGGACAGCGTTGAAATTATGAATGAGCTGCACACGGCACGGCTGATCATAACGCAGAGGCTGGAGGAATGGACGGAACAGGTGTTGGTAACGGACGTCGGATCGGATCGGATGGCTGTTATTTTCATGAATGGAATTAAAGGTGAAGGACGCGGAAAAATGGGGCAACTGCTGGATGATTTGCTCTCGATGGCTTATAACGAATACAAAATAAAAGTGAACGTCGCTATCGGCGATCCATTTTCCTCTATCCAAGAAATTACGCATTCCTATGAGCAAGCTAAGCAGACGTTAGAATATGCGCTTCTTTGCAACCGGGGGCCTGTTTCGTGGTTCAATGATTTCAAGGTGGGGAGCAGAAGCTATTATTACCCGATGGATATTGAGCAGCGGTTGATCAGCACGATGCGTGCCGGAGATGAGGAAGAGGCGGTTAAGATCGTAAAGTCCGTTATGGACAAAAATATAGAAAACGAAAATTTATCGCCAGATATGAGGCTGCAATTGGTGAGCGAGCTTCGAGGCACGTTAATACAGCTCATTAATCAGAAGGTATTCGAAGAGTCGCCGTCCTTTGACGAGCTTCATCATCAAATTATGAGCATCCAGCCCGCGAAAGGCATGGCCGCCGTTCAGGAGGAAATACTGCAGATCATTAAGGCGCTGTGCTCCGTCATTAAGAGTAAGAAAAATGATAATCATACGGAGATCATTGAACGCATCAAGCGGTTTATTCTCGACAATTACTCGGATCAGGAGCTGAATTTATACCGTGTAGCGGAGCAGGCAGAGCGTCCCGAGAAATATATTTCGCATTTGTTCAAGGAAGTTACGGGCACGAATTTATCCGATTATTTAGAGCAAGTCCGAATGGAAAAGGCGGTTGGACTGTTAAAAAATAAAGAGCATACGGTGGATGAAATTTCAGCAAGTGTCGGTTACAGCAGCTCTCATTCTTTCCGCCGGGCATTTAAACGAGTCATGGGGGTTTCGCCAAGCTCCTACAGGCAATCCATATAGATTACAACCTCCCGGCTGCTTCGTGCATCCGGGATTTTTGCATTGTTTACGGAAAAAAGCCCCTCCATAATCGGGAAAGGTGTACGTTCGGAACCTCTATTGTACCTACCGTGGCCATTGCCAATTCCACTACAATGATCCGTGTAGAAAGCGCTGTCAAAGCGCCGAAACACATCAAGGGCTTTATGCTGAAAGGGGGATTTTATTGGATGTTGCACGAAAAAGCTTGATCAAGCACTGGCAGCTGTATCTTATCGTCATTCCGCCGCTGTTATTTTTCATCATCTTTAAATATTATCCGATGCTGAATGTCGTGCTTGCTTTCAAAGACTATAACGTTACAAAGGGGATATGGGGCAGTCCATGGGTCGGGTTCAAACACTTTGAGCTGTTTTTTGACAATCCGATGTTTTGGACGCTGGTGAAGAACACGATTTTCATCAGCATATATCAATTGGCTGTTGGTTTCCCGATACCGATTGCACTGGCATTAGCCTTGAATGAAGTGCGCAGCGCAAAATTCAAGAAGCTTGTTCAGATGGTCACTTTTGCGCCGTACTTTATTTCTACCGTAGTCATGGTATCGATGATCATGCTGTTTTTGGCTCCGCGGCTTGGCTTCTTCAATACAGTGCTGAATGCTCTAGGCATGGATTCAATCAACTTTCTAGGCGAGCCGGATATGTTCCGGTCGATCTACGTATGGTCTGATGTATGGCAGGGGGCCGGGTATGCGTCGGTCATTTATTTAGCCGCGCTTGCCGGCATCGATCCGGTGCTGTATGAGGCGGCTAAAGTGGATGGCGCTTCCCGCTTGCAAAAGATTTTGCATGTTGACTTGCCGGGAATACTGCCGACGATTACGATTATTTTAATTTTGAATGTTGGCAGCATTATGGGACTTGGCTTCGAGAAAATTTACTTGCTGCAAAATCCGCTCAATACGGCTACATCGGAAGTCATATCTACTTATGTGTACAAGATCGGTTTACTGAACGCCAATTACAGCTTCGCGACAGCGGTTGGCTTGTTCAATTCGTTGATCAATTTAGGCTTATTGGTCTTCGTCAATTCTATAGCCAGACGTATTTCGAATAATAGCATTTGGTAGACAAGGGAGTGTACACATGCCTTCATTAAGTTATACAGTGAAAAATTCAATCGGGGACCGGGTATTTCTGGGAGCTGTATATACGGTGCTGACACTTGTGCTTGTCATCGTCATATACCCGCTCATATATATTTTGAGCAGCTCGATCAGCAGCCCGGCGGCGGTGTCGTCCGGTCAAGTATGGCTGTGGCCGGTCGATATTTCATTCAAAGGCTACTCTACAATTTTTCAGAATCCGCAAATCATGACGGGGTACGGCAACTCACTGTTTTATACCGTTGCTGGAACATTGATCAGCGTGACGCTGACGATAATGATAGCTTATCCACTGTCCCGCAAGACGTTCTACGGCAGAAATGTGCTGATGATGCTCATTATGTTTACCATGCTGTTTAGCGGCGGCCTGATACCGACTTATATGGTCGTCAAACAGATGGGTATGGTCGATACCCGCTGGGCGCTGCTTATACCCAATGCCGTTTGGGTATGGCAGGTAATCATTGCGAGAACCTTCTTCCAGTCGTCCATTCCGGATGAATTGGTGGAAGCAAGCGAATTGGACGGGTGCAGGGATCTTCGCTTCATCTGGAGCGTCGTTATACCGCTGTCCAAACCGATTATCGCCGTGCTTTTCTTGATGTATGCAGTCGGGCAATGGAATGCGTACTTCGATGCGCTGATTTATTTGAAATCGGATCATTTATTCCCGCTGCAATTAATTCTCCGCAGCATCATTATTCTCGACAACGGCGCAGGCACGATGGACGCGATGCAGATGGTGGAGAAGCAGCAGATGGCTGATTTGTTGAAATATTCATTAATTGTCGTAGCGACATTGCCGGTGCTTTGTATTTATCCGTTTGTACAGCGTTATTTTGTACAGGGGATGCTGGTTGGTTCAGTAAAAGGTTAATTCATTCGAATAATTTAAATTACATGACAAAAGGGAGAGGCTGCAGTTGAAAAAGAGAGTCAGCAACTTAGTATGTCTTGTTATGGTATTGAGCATGATGCTTGCCGCATGTTCACAGAAAACCGGGACATCAGGCGCAGGGGGAGACGCAGGCGGATCGGGTGATAACCAGCCCGTGAAAATCAGCGTGTTCGCGCAGCAGGAATCCGGCATAGATTTGAAAACGAACGGGGTTTCCAAATATTTAGAAGAAAATTTTAATATTGAATTTGACTGGCAAATTATACCGACCGATGGAGCAAAGGAGAAACGGCAAATCTCGCTCGCCAGCGGAGATTATCCTGACACTTATATGCTCACCGGTTATATCGATCAATTTTCACAGGCGGATGTTTTAAAATACGGGGAGCAAGGCGTCATTATCCCCTTAAATGATCTTATTGATCAATACGCCCCGAATATTAAAGCGGCTTTAGAGTCAAATGCATCGTTACGGAGCTATGTTACGGCACCGGATGGCAATATTTATGGGCTTGTTGCTTATAGCGAATGCTTCCACTGCTCGTATCCGAACAAAATGTGGATCAATACGAAGTGGCTTGATCAGTTGAATCTGGAAATGCCGGCGACGATGGAAGAGTTCAAGCAAGTGCTGCAAGCTTTTAAAACTAAAGATCCGAACGGCAACGGCAAAGCCGATGAGGTGCCTCTAAGTGGCTCAACCGAAGATTTTGGCGTACGTATTGTGCCATTCCTAATGAACGGGTTCATTTACAATGATGATAACAACTACTTGCAATTAGTGAACGGCAAGGTGGATACGGTAGCAAACAAGCCGGAGTGGAAGGAAGGGCTGGCTTATATTAAGTCACTTTATGATGAAGGCTTGATCGATCCTGGGGCGTTTACGCAAAATGCGGAGGCGTTCAAAAAAATCGGTGAAAACGCCAACGCAGAAATCCTTGGGGCGGGCGCGGGAATGCACCCGGCAATTTTCGTTGACAAGCGGACGAAAGACTTTAGTCCACTGCCGCCTCTAACTGGACCGTACGCCTCTTATGCTACGCATAATGGAAGCGGCATTGCCCCTGGAGCGAAATTCGTCATCACCAATAAGGCAAGTGAAGAAGCGCAGGTGGCATTAATTAAGATGATCGATTTCATGTTTACGCCGGAAGGCCAGACGATCACTCTGTCAGGCCAGGAGGGGGAAGGCTGGAGAAAACCTGAACCTGGTGAGGAAGCTCTGGGACAAGGGGTAACCCCGCAATTTGCCAACATTCAATATGAGGAAGATAAAGGGCCCAAAAACTATGCCTGGAGCGGAATGGGGCATTTCTATATGACCAGGGAGTACCGGGACAGCTTTGTCACTGCAAAGGACATCTATGCTCCGGATGGCTATGAACGCAGATTATATGAAGCTACCTTATTGTATGAAGGAAAGGAGCCTAAGGAATTGTTCCCTTACTGGGCGATCTGGATGGACCCTTCAGAAACAGATGAAGCGAGCATGCTGCAAACGAACATTAAGAGCTATATTGAACAAAGCACACTGCAATTCATTACGGGAAATAAAGATTTGGAGAAGGATTGGGATAGTTATGTTGCGGGGCTCGATAAATTGAACATCAGCCGCTACGTCGAAATTATGCAGAAGGCCTATGATATGACGTTCAATCCTTAATCGCTAATCTTTGTCCGGGTAAGGGAGCTGGCCATGCAACAAAGGAATAATAACACTGATAATAGCACCATACAGCTGCGCAAAGGGATGCCTCGCTTCTGCCATATAATGACCAGTAAAGAGCCTATCACCGCCGCTTTTCTGGGGGGCTCGATTACGGAGGGAGCGGGGGCATCCAACCCGGATGCGACAAGCTGGCGTGCACTGACTGAAAAGTACCTCCAGGCGCGGCTTGGTAAGGACCGGGTTACTTGTATCAACGCAGGAGTGGGCGGAACGAATTCGGCCTTCGGGGCGCACAGGCTTGCAGAGCATGTCTTGATGCAAGGTCCGATAGATGTGCTGTTTGTAGAGTTTGCCGTCAATGATGACCTGGATCGGGAGGCCTCGATTCGGGGGATGGAGGGCATTGTGCGGAAGTGTCTGCGGGAATCGCCCCATACAGAAATTTGCTTCATCTATACGGCCGCAGATAAAAATTTAGGCGGGCGGATGCCGTTTAACATCGCTGTCCATGAAGAGATAGCGGCCTATTATAGCATTCCGTCGGTAAATTTTGCTGCCGAAATCTATAACCTCATCGCTGCAGGACAGACAAGCTGGGAAGAGCTCGCTCCAGATCATTATCATCCTAATGATCAAGGCCATGCCCTTTATGCCAACTGCTTGATTGCCTTTCTCCAGGAGGTTGAGCGGAAGCATCCGGCCGTGGTTGAAGCAGCATCCGAAACAGTATCCGAAGCAACATCCGAAGGAACAGTAGTATCCTTTTTATTATCGCGACCGCCATTGGATGGATCGAATTACGAGTTTGCCCGTATGGGGAAGGCGGAGGAAATCAGCGAGCTGCGCGGCTTTGAAATGACACGGCTGGATAACGGGCCGTTGATAAATTGGCGTTATGACACCGCTCATCTGCTTACCTACCAAGCGGACGCCACCTTTACGTTTACGGTCCATGGGCAAAGCGCGGGGATTTGCATGCTATGCGGCCCGGACACGGGTATATTCGAATATTCAGTGAATGAAGAACCGTTTCAATCCGTCAACTTGTTCGATGAATGGTCCCTGTTAGCCTACCGCCCGGTTATCGCCATATTCCCGGTCCAGAAAGACCGCAGGCAAATGACGGTCACGGTGCGTAATACGGGGCGCAAGGATGACCGCAGCACGGGCATCAGTCTCCATATCATGAAGTGGCTGGTCAATTAAGCGTTATGAATGAACTGAACCTACGTACGATTCCGGAGTTATGTGTTAACAAACAAGCAGGGGGTGTCCAGAAAGTCAGTAGAAACTGACTCTTTGGACACCCCCTTGATTTTCAGAGGATAGTTTGGAGGCCAGTGAAATTGGTGAGAGTGGTCAGAATGAATGGGTGAGACTGCTGAGGCAGATGGGATGATGAGCCTGTTGAAACTGAATAGAGTGATGAGAATGACGAAAATGATGGAATTGGCTAAACTCGTGGATCTGGTCACCCGTAACGGACAGCAGATCCGCTAATTGTTGAAATAGGCTACTTTCGCTATGCTTGCGGACACTGGTTCCGCTATTCGACCAAATGGACTGCAATAAACAGGTTTTTGGGCGCAATAGCGGAACGTAGGTCCGTTAGCTCTCCTAATTCCTCGTTATTTTACAAATAGCGCCCCCTGTGTCCGTCTAATTATTATTTTAGGGACTATTGGAGAGCCCTACGATTTCCTGTTTAGATTTAGCTCTTGATCGCTCCCACCATGATCCCTTTTACAAAATATTTCTGTACAAATGGATAAACGAGAATAATCGGAATGGTCGCCACCATCGTCACCGCCATCCGGATGCTTTCGCTCGATACCGGAATTCGCTTGGAGCTTTGGGCGAGCTGTTGGGCATCGGACATCATGCTGGCGGTCTGGAATTGATTCAATATTTTGACGAGCACCGCCTGCAGCGTTTTAAGCTCCGGTTTGTAAGTGTAGACGTACGAATCGTACCAGGCGTTCCAATGGCCGATGGACAGGAACAGCCCGATGGTCGCCAGCACGGGAACGCAGAGCGGCAGAATGATACGGAAGAAGGTCTGCAAATCATTCGAGCCATCGATTTTAGAGGATTCCTCGATTTCGGCGGGAATTTGCTCGATAAAGGTACGCACAAGAATCATGAGAAACACGCCGATCAGTCCCGGGAAAATATATACCCAGAAGGAATCGATAAGTCCGACGGATTTAATAATCATATAGGTCGGGATTAACCCGCCGCCAAAATACATCGTAAACACAAAGAAAAAGGAAAAATATTTCCATCCGAACAAATGACGTTTGCTGAGCGGATAAGCAAGCATGGAAATGCAGAACAGGGACACGGCAGTGCCAAGCACTGTACGCAATACGGTCACCCTGAGGGCACTCCATATTTCCGGATTTCTAAATATCGTTCTGTAGCTATCCAAGGTGAAGGCCCGTGGCCAGAAGTATAAATTGCCGCGCAGCGTATCGGTCGCATCGTTTAACGAAATAACCAGAATGTTCCAGAACGGATAAAAGGTAATGAGGAAGATGCCGGTTAGAAAAATATATAACGAAGCATCAAAAATGCGTTCGGGAATCGTTTTGCTGCTGTTCATAAGCTTACCTCCATGTGGATTAAAATAAGGATTGTCCATTCAGCCTCTTGGCAATAGTATTGACGATGACCACGATGATAAAAGCGACGACAGAGCTGAACATACCGACGGCCGCGGCATAGGAGAACATCCCGTTCTGAATGCCGTAGCGGAACGAATAAGTGGACAGAACGTCGGAGAAGTCGCGCGTCAAATCATTGCCAAGCAGGAAATGCTGGTCGAATCCGGCGTTTAGAATGCCGCCAAGCGCCAAAATAAGCAGGATGACGATCGTCGGTTTTAAATGCGGCAGCGTAATATAGCGAATCTGCTTGAATCTGTTGGCACCGTCGACTTTCGCCGCTTCGTACAACTCCGGATTGATGGAGGAAATGGCCGCCAGGTACATAATGGAGCTGTAGCCCATGTCCTTCCAAGTATTCCCGAGAGCGACGATCCACCAAAAGTATTTTCCCTGCTGCAAAAATAAAATACTTTCATTCGTAATGTGAAAAAACTTCAACAATCCATTGATAGCACCATCAGAGGATAGAAGGGTAACGATAATGTTCGCGGCGATAACCCAGGAAATAAAATATGGCAGGTAGGAGGCGGTTTGCACCGTTTTCTTGAAGCTGACATTTTTAATTTCGTTAATCGCGATAGCAATCAAAATCGGCATCGGGAATGAAAATAAGAGAGTGATCAGGGTGGATGCCAGCGTATTTCGCATGATGATCAGAAAATCACCGTTATTAAAAAAATACTGGAACCATTTCAGCCCGACAAAATCGCTGTGGAACAACGTACTCCAAAATCCGCCAAGCGTGGGCTGATAATTGACGAACGCCATGTACAATCCGGCCATCGGTGTGTAGGCGAAGACGATGGCCCATATTATTGCGGGCAGCATCATCAGGAATAAATATTTTTGCTGCCGGAGAGTGACCCAAGGTTTTCTCCTTTGCATGTTCAATCCGGGCTTTTCCTTCAGTGATGTCACAGTTTTCATAATGGGCACCTCGCGTCTCATGTTATATAAAATTATAGGAGCTATAAAAAATAGGTGTCGATAAAACAAAGTAACGAATGATGCTTGAAAATGACTTTCATTTGTCAAAGTCCGTACCCAGACTATGTGAAAGCGCTATAATTGAACAAAGAAGGGCATAAGGAGGGGACACCATGTACAGTATTTTTCTGGTGGATGATGAGGAATTGGAACTGGAAATGATGAGAGATTATATCCGCTGGGAAGAGATGGGCATCTACGTAGCCGGGACAGCCGTGAATGGGCGGGATGCCGTAGAGAAAATAGAGGTCATCCAGCCTGACATTGTGCTGACTGATGTTCAAATGCCAATCATGAACGGCATCGATTTGGCTAAGCAAATCAATGCGCGTTACGACTGGATTCAGCTTGTGTTTTTGACCGGGCATGATGCCTTCGATTATGTGAAATCCGCCTTGAACGTAGGTGCCGTTGGGTATCTGCTCAAGCCGCTGGATTTGAGCGAAATCATCACCGTGATCGAGAAGGTCAAGCAGCGCTGTGAAGAGGTGCGAATGAAAAACCGTTCCATCCAGGTGACGAAGTCCAACATATTTAAGCAGCTGATGCATGAGCAAAATGAAGAGCGCCTTGGGAATTTAGTCAGCAGCTTCTGCAAGCTGGCACGGCATAAGGAAGTGCAGCGCTACGTGCTTACTTTAATCAGCATCGATATGAAGAGCGGTGCGGGCAACCACCCATCCATGGAAGAGGGGATGGCGCGGCTTCAGTCTTTTATGGAACAATTTTTTATGGAAAAAAAGCTGGAGGCGACACTGGTTCCGTACAAGGAAGGCGAGATTAGTGTATTTATGGATGCGGCCCAGCAGTTGGGGCATTATGCTTGGGAAGATATGATTCAGGCCGTCCGCGATTCGCTGCAGTTGACGATAACCGTCGCGGTTAGCGAGCAGGATGATGATTTGTTCCATACCCGCGATATGTTTGAGCGGGCGAAAAATATATTGGCTGAACAGTTCTATGTGGGCAGCGGGGGAATCATCTATGCCAAGCATGTCCAGAGGCAGTTCGGCAGCGAGCAGGCTCCGCCGTTTGCGAAGAAGCAATGGCTTGAAGCGATCAATCAACTTGAGCTGGAGGACGCTGTTCAGCAGCTTCGCGACTATTTTGCCAACCTGATTGCGCTTCGAACCGGGAAAAAGCATATTTGCGATTGGGCGATTGAAATCATCGATGATTTGCTGGAGCACATCCATGAACCGCTGCCGGAAGGCTATAAAAAGGCCGAGTTATATCATACGATTTATAACTGCCATACGGTCCATGACATCGAAGCATTTATCGTCGATGCTGTAAAGCAAGCCACAAAATTGTTAAGCGAACGATTTCTCGATAAAAACGCGAAATTGGTGCACCAGGTTCGTACATACATTGATCAGGCCTACCATCAGCCAATTACGATAAACAGCCTGTCCGATCAAGTCTATCTGTCTCCCAATTATTTGCGCTCGATATTTAAAGATAAGACAGGAATGACGATCCATGACTATCTAACGAAAATTCGCCTGGACAAGGCTAAGGCGCTTCTGGTGGATGGTTCGCTCAAAGTACAGGATATCGCGCAAATGGTAGGTTATGAGAGTACGTCCTATTTTATTTCCCTATTCCTGAAGAGCCAAGGAGTTACGCCTAATGAGTACCGGAAAAACCTATGAGCGGACAGAGTTTTGGAGCCGGCTCATCCATAAAATCCGCGGGGGAGCGCTGGCCAATTTGCGGCTGCGGCATAAATTCTTTTTTATTTTTATGATCGTCATTATTATTCCTTTCTCCATGCTCGTTTTCTATTCCAATCTATCGACAAGGAATGCGATTACCGAACAAACCTATACGGCTTTGAACAGCACTTTGGCGCAAATTAATACGAACGTTGAAAATCGCTTTGAATATTACAATCAGTTGTCCAACATTTTGTATATGGACGCCCAGCTGCGCAATTACTTGTCAACCGAGTATGAACAGGCTTTTTATTATTTGGACGCATTTCAGTATATTAACCGCACGCTGCCATCGATCATGGCGCTAAATTTCAACATCCAGGGCATTACGATTTATACCGACAATAAAACGTTTTATTCGGACGGGCAACTCGTGAAATATATGGAGGAATTGCCGGAGCATATTAAGGGCAAAGCGCTGCAGGCTGCCGGAAATACCGTATATACCCATACGGATAACGGCTTGGCTGAAGCCGCGCATATTACGCTGTCCCGTTCATTGAGTTACTTTAGCCTTCGTCATCCTTACGGGATTTTAACGATTGATATTAGCGATAATGAGCTCTATTCCCTTATAAAGATGGAAAGCAACAACAAGAGCGTATACATTATCGACGAGGAAGGCTGGATTATCAGTACGGGCGATCAGGAGTTAGCCTCCAGCCGGCTGTTTGACGTGTACCCGATCCGGGATCAGCTTACTGCCGATTCCGGCTATTTCGATGCCCGGATCGGCGGAGAGGAACGTTTTTTTACGCATAAGAAGCTCAGTAACGGATGGACAACGGTCATTACGATCCCTTATAACGAGCTGCTGTCCAACACGGATAAAGCGACGAGGCAAGTTATTTGGGTATCCGGCCTGGCGATTGTTGTGGCGATTTTGCTGCTTTACATTACGACTAAAATGTTGACGAAACGGATTGAGGTGCTGCTGCTGCAAATCCGCAAATTGGAGCGAGGGGATTTCCCGTCCGGGCATACGAAGATGGGGCATGATGAAATCGGCCAGCTGTCTTTTGCGTTCAATAAGATGGCTGCTAAAATCAAGTCTTTGATTCATGATGTCTATGTCAAAGAGATCGCGATGAAAGAGTCGGAGCTGAACACGCTTCAAGCGCAAATCAACCCGCACTTTTTGTACAATACGCTGTCTTCGATCTCTTCACTTGCTATGAAGGAAAACGCTATGCAGGTATATCAAATGGTCAGTTATTTGGCGAAGTACTATAGAGTTTCCCTAAATAAGGGCAAGCGGATTATTCTTATCGAGCAGGAGATCAACCTGGTGAAAAACTATATCGCGATTCAGGAAATACGCTTCCGGGATAAGCTCCATATGCACTATGACCTCGATGAAAGGCTGTTTAGAAGAACAACGATCAAGCTCATCCTTCAGCCTTTCATAGAGAACAGCATCAATCATGCGATTTGGGACGAATCAGGCATAAATATCATCGTTAAGCTGCAGCAGGACGGCGAGGATATATTACTGAAGGTGATCGACGACGGCAGCGGTATGACGCCGGAGAAACTTGAGCAAGCCCTTAACAAAGCGGACAACCGTTCGGGCTATGGAATCAAAAATGTCGATGAACGCATTAAGCTGGCTTATGGTGAGGAGTATGGCATACAAATGTTCAGCAGGCTGGGGATCGGTACTTCGGTGACGATTCGGATTCCCCTGGAATCAGCAGATAACAGTTAAATCAGGGCTAATGGCCGAGGAAAGACGTTTTCCAATATGAATTGTAAAATTGCGATATAGATAATTGCCCCCTTCGTTTTTACAATTAGACGTGAACTGACAGCATACCTTAGAAAGGGGTTCAGGCTATGAAGACATTAAAAGGGGTTATGGCGGCAGCTTTAATCGTGGCAGCGCTTTCCGGATGTGGAGGAGGAAATAAGAACGTTCCTGCGGCAAACAGCAACGGGGCAGCTGTGGACAGTAATGCGCCAATTACACTCACATGGTTCGACAAAAATACGGGAGATGCATTTAATAACCCGGTTGCACAGGTTATAACGGAGAAAACGGGAGTTACCATTGAAGTGCAGCAACCGACGGGCAATCCGGTGGAGAAGCTCAATTTGATGCTGGCCAGCAATGATTTGCCTGACGTTGTTATGCTGGATCGCGGCAGTGATATTATGAACAAATATATCGCTTCCGGTGCCGTAATTCCGCTGAATGATCTGATCGAGGAGTACGGACCGAACATTAAAGCGATGTATGGCGATACGCTGAAGCAAACGCGCAGCGATGATGGGAACAACTATTATTTTGCCAACTGGTATGGCTTGGAGAAGTATCCGGTGTTCGGCTTCATGATGAGAATGGACCTGATGAAGGAGCTCGGCGTAGGCGATAAGGTCAATAATGGCGAGCCGTTCACGGCGGAGGAATTCGAGGATCTGCTCGTTAAATTCAAAGAGAAATATCCTACGATCGATGGCAAGGAAAGTATTCCGCTTACGCTGAACGGCGAAAATATCGGCAGCGTAACGGGAACCTTCAAAGGCATGTTCGGCATGATGCCTTATTATGAGGTCGATGGCGAGCTGAAGAAGGACATCCGTGATCCGCGGTATTTGGAAATGGTTAAATTCCTCAACTCCTTGTACCGGAAAGGATTGCTTGACAAAGAGTGGGCCACGTTGAAAACAAAGCAGTTTGAGCAAAAGCTGGCGACCGGTCATGTGTTTGCTACAGCGGAAGCACTGTGGAACGTTGGCAACCCGAACGTCGTGTTGAAATCGGAAGCACAGGATCCGGCTCTGGAGGAGGAGCGTCAGTTCTACCAATATAAAGTGCTTGCTCCGGGTGTGCAGGCGGATCAAACGACCTATGGACCTAAAAGCTCCTTGGGCTGGGACGGCGTAGCGATTACGAGATCGAATAAGGACCCGGTAAGAACGATCAAGCTGCTGGATTTTCTGGCCAGCGAAGAAGGGCAGTACTTGCTTATGTGGGGCGTTGAAGGCGAGCATTGGGACATAAAGGACGGCAAGCATGTGCCGCGCGAGGAAGTCATTGAGGCGTTCAAGAAAAACTGGGATGAAGCGGCCAGAACGACGGGTATCCGCAAATGGACGTGGATGATCAAGAACGGTCCGGGCTCGGATGGTACGCCATACGACCTGATCGGGCGTTACCAGCAGGATCCGGTTACAGATTTGGCGATCAAAAATTTGGCGGATACATCGTTTGACACGTCGCCGTACGACAATTTGGCGCCTGATGGCGGAACGCCGGAGGCGATCATGGAAACGAAGGTCAATGACACGATCAATAAATATTTCTTGAAGCTGGCGCTGGCTCCATCTGAAGATCAGGTTACGGAGCTGTACGATCAAATGATGAAGGAAGTAGAGGCGGCAGGGCTATCCACGGTAGAAAAAATTTATACAGAAAACTATAAGAAACGTCAGGAATTGTGGAGCAACTAAGAGGGCTTTTTGGAAGGATGATCGATGTGACTATACAGTACCAGCAAGAACAGCGGATCTTTGCGCTGCAGACGAAGAACAGCTCTTATATGTTTGGCATCAATGACAAGGGAAGGTTGCAGCATCTTTACTGGGGCTTGCCCATCGGCGTTGAGGATTGCGCCTCGCTGCTCCGTTTGAGCTCCCATAGTTCCTTTGATGCGGAGCTGGATCGAGAAGCGGAGGAGTACAGCTTCTGGGGCGGAACTTGCTACACCGAGCCTTCCCTAAAGGCAATTATGCCAGACGGCGTCCGGGATTTGTCCGTCCAATATGCCGGGCACGAGATTACGGAGCAGGACGGCAGGGAGACGCTGGTCATTACGTTAAAAGATAAGGCGTATCCTGTGGAGACCAAGCTCTATTATCGTGTTATTCCCGAATATGATCTGGTAGAGAGGTCGGCGAAAATCAGCAATACAGGCGATCAGGAGATCATGCTGGAGAGCATGCAGTCCGCAGCCTGGAGCATTCCTTATTTGCAGGACTATCGCTTAACGCACGTGACCGGGAAATGGTCAGGCGAGTTCCAGCTTCGCGACACGCTGTTAACCGAAGGCAAGAAGGTGCTGGAATCGCGAAGAGGGTTTACGGACGGTCACGCCAACCCGTGGTTTGCTATAGATGACGGGCAGGCTACGGAAAGCGAAGGCCGGGTCTGGTTTGGCGCGCTGGCTTGGAGCGGCAACTGGAAATTGGTAGCGGAGAAAACCGCGTTCAGCCACGTAAAAATAACGGGCGGCATTAATGATTTTGATAACTCGTGGCTGCTCGGCGCTGGCGATACGTTTGAAACGCCCGTATTTGTCGGCGGATTCAGTGACGGCGGGTTCGGCCGGATGAGCCGGCACATGCACCATTATCAGTATGACTATGTTCTGCCGAATAATGAAACAAGAAAAGTGCTGTACAATTCATGGGAAGCGACGTATTTCAACGTTAATGCCCAAGATCAAATGGCATTGGCAGAAAGAGCGGCCAGAGCGGGCGTCGAGCTGTTCGTTGTGGATGACGGCTGGTTTGGCGGCCGGAATCATGACCGGGCTGGCCTCGGAGACTGGTATGTGAACAAGGAGAAATTCCCGAACGGGCTCGGCGAATTAATTGATCGGGTACATGAGCTCGGCATGGAATTCGGCATTTGGGTCGAGCCGGAATCGGTCAATCCGGACAGTGAATTGTACAGACAGCATCCGGACTGGGTTTATCATTTCCCGACACGGGACAGGACAGAGCTGCGCAATCAGCTGCTGCTGAACATATCCAAGCCGGAGGTCAAGCAATTCATCCTGGCATTTATGACCGACCTTCTTCACAACCACAAAATTAAGTTTATTAAGTGGGATATGAACCGGACGATTACCGAGCCAGGCATGAAGGATCACTCGCTGAATCGCCAGAAAGAGGTATGGGTTCGCCATGTGCAGGCTCTGTATGAAATCTGGTCAGAGCTGCGGAGCAGATTTCCGCATGTCGAATTTGAGACTTGCGCCGGCGGAGGCTCGCGTATCGACCTTGGCATTTTCCGCTTTGCTGAGCAGTCATGGCCGAGTGATAATACCGATGCCTTTGACCGTTTAAGCATTCAGGAGGGCTACTCTTATATCTATGCTCCGCGCACGATGACCTGCTGGGTGACGGACTCCCCGACAGGCATGAACCGGCGCAGCTTATCGCTGAAATACCGGTTTCATAGCGCGATGATGGGAACGCTAGGCATCGGCTCCAATTTAAATGAATGGAGCGATGAGTCCATCGGACAATGCGCGGAATTTGTTAAGCAGTACAAGCAAATTCGCCCTCTTGTGCAATTTGGCAATCAATATCGCCTCTCCGAGCTGAAGCATAAAGGCGTAACGGCTGTGCAGTATGCGGATGCAGCGGGCAGCGAACACGTATTGTTCGCCTTCCTGCACTCACAGCGATTGGGCGAGCCTTTGCCAAGGCTACGTCTGAAGGGACTTGTCGCCGGGAAATGCTATTCCATTGATGGGCTGCCGGGTACGTGGAGCGGTCGTGCCCTGATGAATGTAGGCATTGAGCTTCCTTTACGGGGGGACTTCGATAGCTTGATGTACCGTATACGCGAGATCAATGAGAAGAAGGCGGGTTCTCTGTAAGATGATATGGAAACAGGAAGTGAAGGATGGGTGCACGGTATGGACCGGCCAAACTTCAGCGATGCGTCTTGCTGTTGTCCCGGAGCTTGGGAGCAAAGTCATCTCGCTGCAAAATCGTCTGACGGGCCGGGAATGGCTGGCACAGCCTGAAGGGAGGCATGGAAACCAAGGATATGACAGCTCATTTGGCGACAGCGACGGAAGCGGCTGGGATGAGATGTTCCCTACGATTAATCCGTGCGACTATCCGGCGTTCCCTTGGGCGGGAACGCCGCTTCCCGATCATGGCGAAGTTTGGTCTATTCCCTGGAACGCTAGTGCGGATACGGAGAAGCTGCATTGTGATGTCCATGGGATCAGGCTCCCGTACCATTTGCGCAAAACGTACTCCTTCATCCGGGAGGATCTGCTCCGCATCGATTATTCCGTTACGAATTACAGCCCATTTCCGTTTTCCTTTCTTTGGGCAGCTCATCCGCTGTTTCAGATTGAAGCCGGAATGGAAATCATCGTTCCGGACGGGCTGCGGGAAATTGCGGTTTCCTATTCGGAAAATGCTAGACTTGGCCGGTACGGAGATTTGCGGAGCTGGCCCCAGCCTTTTGCCGATCGTGAAGACATCGTATTAAATGTGGCGGGGGAGAAAAGGGATAATACGGCGGAGAAGTTTTACTTTACAGGCAAGCTGCCGGAAGGCAGGGCAGCCATTTATGATCCTCGCGGCCAGGAGGGGCTGACGATCACATTTCCCTGCGAGAAGGTTCCATACTTATCGATCTGGGCCAACTACGGGGGATACCAAGGACAGTACCATCTGGCGCTTGAGCCAGCCACAGGTTATTTGGATCATTTATCGGCAGCGATGGAGCAGGGGAGGGCAGCCATAGTGGAGGCTGGCGGCACTGGCGGCACCTATAGCTGGCATCTGGAGGTTTCCTGGCTGTAGGCTGTACTATAGAGGGGCTGTCCAATAAGCCCCTAAAAATAAAAATCAGACGGAAAACATCGCGGTTTTCCGTCTGATTTTTTTACAGCTACGGGCGGAGAGGTGTGCAAGTGGATGATCACATCTGCTTTGGCTGGGGTGGGTGAGTTGTTGGGGTGAGGTAGTTGTTGCCGACTGTGTGTCTGCGGTTACTTGGAAGGCTGGATGGCATGGGGAGCTGGGTGGGCAACTGGATATATTTGATCCTAACGGACACAGGGGGCGCTATTTGTGAAATAACGAGGAATTTGGAGAGCCAACGGACCTACGTTCCGCTAATGTCCCCCAAAACCTGCTTATGGCAGTCCATTTGGTTGAATAACGGAATCAGTGTCCGGTAAGCCCACGAAAGAGGGCCTAATTCAACAAATAGCGGATCTTCTGTCCGCTAGGAGGTGAACATTCTTACGAATCCCGTCAACTCCATCGTTCTCATTAGCCTCGAAAGTCATACCAATTCCATGAGTCTCATCAACTTACTCTCATCACTCTAACCAATTCCACTAACCCCCAAAAAACCACCCTTTGAATGTTTAGGCGACAATTTCCATTTTATGGCTCTGCTGGGTCCTGCTTTATATTTTCGTTTAATATGTGCTGCAATTCGGTTTCTAAAGCTTGAAGCGCCTCGTCTAACGCCATCGAGCCAGCCAGTACTTCAGACAAATAGTTGCTGGACAACTCATCGATTTTTAGTACAACGGGTGTCGGCAGAGCCCGCAGGTTATTTGTCATTGAACTATTTACATGCTTCAGTTTATAAAATGCGGCCACGTCCGGATCAAGCTGTTCTTGGTCTACCATATGAGCGGGAAGCTCATCAGGAATGAGTCGGTGCAGCATTCTTAAGTAATCATCGCTGCTTATATAGCTTAAAAATTCCCAGGCGGCATCGGTTTGCCCTGAATTGGCACTGATTGCAAAAATTTCGTTCAGCTCCAGCGTATTTCCTGTATCCGGGTACTGGGCCGTGACAGGATATGACACGATTCCCCAATCAAGGTCTTTATATTTGCTGTTGTTTTTAAGCACATTAAATAAATTGGAGTCTTCCACAGCCATTGCGATGTTTCCCTGTAAGAACGGATACCTATCCGCTTCCATTACGATGGCGTCGTTACTGGTAAAATCGCTATAGCCATAACATGATTTGGCCTGAACACATTCAATCACATTACGAAACACGTCGTTCCAGCCTTCTGTGTTCAAGGTAAAGGTGCCGTTCGTATACAAGGTCAAGCCGCTGCTCTCTCCAATAGTTAACGCCGCCATAAAAAAAGGGGGGGACATTTCTCTGTAATAAAAGCTGTATAGCGGAAGTTGATCACCCGTATTTTGCGGGAAACGCTGGGCTAGAGCAAACACTTCATCCCAAGTCATAAAATCGGTTGGTTCGGCGATCTGCTGTTCGTTAAACAGCTTTTTATTATAAAATAACGCTTTGCCCGTAAAGGTAGGGGCCAGCCCGAATAGCTCGCTTTGCTCATTTTGCAAAAAATCCAGCACGCTCGGAGTGAAGGTAGTAAGATCCAATTTATCTTTTTGTATGAATGGAGATAATGGCTCAAGCAGGTCTTTCTCTTGCAGTACGCTGTAATAATCCATCGTAAGGCTTAAAATATCGGGTGACTCGCTCACAGTGATTCGCTCAATGGCGTTATTCAAATTTTCACCAGGCTCAATATAATCCATCATTGATATGACATCCAAATCATAGTTTGGATGTGTAGCCAAAAACACATTTCCGTAGCGTTCATAAAAAATTCGCTCATTCCAGCTTAATACTTTGAGGGTGACGGGTTCCTGCTGTTTGGGCTCTTTAGAGCAGGCAGTTAAACCGATCCATGCCGCAATAGTGAACAGAGCAGCGAGATAAAATTTTCTTCTGATCATATGAATGGAGATCCTTTGCTTCTTAAATTTTAGTAAAGTCGCCCGGCTATTCCAGAATAAGGAACACGGATATTATTTATAGTAGTCATGCGTCCGGAAAACGTCAAGTTTTTGTCATATATTGTCATGCTGTGGATGATGCTCAAGGGAGACGAGCATGCGAAGTACAAGGGCAAGTGAGCAGACGAAGCTCAAGAGCAGGCGAAGTAGGTGAGCAGACAAAGCTCAAAGGCAGGCGAAACTTGGAGGGATCAGGACCATCCCCGATTGGACAAAAAAGTCCGGGAGCTGCCCTAATGGCAGTTCCCGGACGAACGTTTACAGGTAATAAACGTGAATCAGGCGCTTCCGTTCAGTAAAATCTGTCTAATTTGCTGCTGGTGAAGCCGTTCGCCAATAACTACGACCAAAGCCCCTGCGGTCAGGAGCAGATCTGGGCCTGGATTAATATGCTTGGAATGATTGCTCTCTACGACAGCGATGATCGTAGCGCTGGAACGCTGCCGCACACGCAGTTCGCCAATCGTTTTACCAATTGCTTTGTAATGGGGCTCTAATTTATACCATTCGATAATAAGATCGCCCAGAGCGACTTCTATATTCTCTAAAGGAGTAGGCTTGTAGGTAACACCGCCAATTATGGCAGATACGTATCTCGCCTCTTCATCAGTTAAAGATATTTTGGAAATGCTGTCTTCAGGATTGTCAATTCCATAATGACACACCTCACGCCGGCCGTCATCATGGATCGTAATAGTCAATTTCTCCCCGCTGCGGGTTTCGATCTCAAACTTCTTGCCTTTTCCTGGTAATTCGGTTTCTTTTAGATTCATTATTTACCGACCTCCAATATTAAGAAATGAAATTTTTAATAGGGTGTTTTATTACAGCTGCTGTTCCTCTGTGTTATTTCTCGTAATTTAGCTGCAAGAATGCCAGTAAATTTGCAGGATAACAGAAGGTACTCGTATCAAAAGCTATCCTCGAATCAGGGCCGAAAAAGGCATTAAAAACTCATGAAGAACGTCAAGACAGCGGAAGCGAACGAGGAATTGATCCGCCGCATATGTATCATGCTGCCTATCGGCTTGATAAATATAGCTACTAACCTTAAGGATAGCATACAATCCCTTGTATCTCAAAAGAATGATCATAATTTTTATGATGCTTACTCATTCTTGAATTACTCGGGATTATGGGTTCGCGCCACGCGAACGTCACGCGAATATATATAGAAATTGATTTCTTTAATGAGTTATATATATACAGTTATATGCTGGTTTACAACCATTTGAAAAAGCGATATACTTTGTCTGTATTACATATGTAGTTCATTTATAACTGTATATTTACTTATCGGAGGAGCCTGCCAAACGCAGGCTCTTTCTGCATTTTTTCAGGGCTACGCATTCATGCTCCGATAGAAATATGGAAATGCTGATGGTACCCGGAACGTAGTTATATAACTGAAGGAGGAAGCATTTTGTCCACATTGCATGCAGCTATTATATTCCCTTTTATTTTAGCTATCGCGGTCCCTTTGTTACAGAAGCTGCCGGGCCGTCCTCACCCGGGCTGGGCTGTTCTTTCCGGGCCTGCCGCATTGTTCGTTTATTTTCTCGCCCAAATTCCGCTTGTTCAATCGACAGGCGGCATCGCGTCGGCGATTTCTTGGATCCCCTCTCTCGGAATTGAGTTTATCGTAAATCTGGACGGATTATCTTTATTATTCGTCCTGCTCATTACGGGGATTGGCTCACTGGTTGTATTATACTCGGTCTTTTATATGAATAAGGAGAAGGAGGCGATTTATCGCTTCTATGTTTATTTGCTCCTGTTCATGGGCGCGATGCTTGGCGTTGTCCTTTCGGACAATCTGATCGTTCTATACGGCTTCTGGGAGCTGACCAGCATCTCATCTTTTTTATTGATTGCATTTTGGCATCACCGGGAACGGTCAAGGTATGGTGCGCTTAAATCGATGCTGATTACTGTGTTTGGCGGCCTGGCCATGCTGGGCGGCTTCGTCCTCATTTATTTGATGACAGGTTCTTTCTCGTTAAAGGAAATTGTTCAGAGCGCCGATATGATCGCCGCCCATCCTTTACTGCTGCCTGCCTTGGTGCTTGTGCTGCTTGGCGCTTTCACTAAATCGGCGCAGTTTCCATTCCATATTTGGCTCCCGGATGCGATGGAGGCCCCGACGCCGGTTAGCGCCTACTTGCATTCGGCGACGATGGTCAAGGCCGGATTGTATCTCGTTGCCCGGTTCAGCCCCGTCTTTTCCGGACAGGCAGCTTGGTTTTGGCTTGTGTGCGCTGTTGGGCTTACGACGCTCGTTTTCGGCTCGTTCAAGGCTATAAAGCAGACGGATCTAAAGGCGATGCTGGCCTTCTCCACGATTAGCCAGCTGGGGCTGATCATGGCTTTGCTGGGGCTTGGCTCTGCTGCAGGTTACTTCACTGATGGCCAACAATCCCTGTTTTATTCCAAAGCGACGATGGCCGCAATCTTTCACTTGATAAATCATGCGGTGTTCAAGGGGGCATTATTCATGGTCGTCGGGATCGTCGACCATGAGACAGGGACGAGAGACATTCGCAAGCTGGGCGGCTTAATGACGTTGATGCCGGTGACATTCACTGCCGCATTGATCGGCACTTTCTCGATGGCGGGAATCCCTCCATTCGGGGGCTTTCTCAGTAAAGAATTGTTCTTTACCGCTGTGCTGAACGCGCAGGAATTAGGAATATGGAGCATGCAAACCTGGGGCGGGCTGTTCCCTGTCATTGCCTGGGTGGCCAGCGTCTTTACTTTTACTTACAGCATGATACTGCTGTTCAGAACTTTTATGGGAAAGCGCCAGCATGGAGCGCCGGAAAAACAGCCGCACGAGGCACCTGTCGGCATGCTTATTTCCCCGGCAATTATGGCTTCATTAGCTCTCCTCTTCGGTTTGTTTCCAGGCTTGTTAACCTATTCACTTATCGAGCCAGCGATGGCCTCTATTTTACCAGGGCTGCTTGCTCCGGGGGAGAAGTTTCTGGTCTCCATCCCATTTTGGCATGGCTGGACGACTGAAGTATTTATGACGCTAGGTGTAATTTTGATCGGAAGCGGGCTGTTTGCTTTGCAGCCGAGGTTAAGAGCGCTGCACCGTCCTTTATTTTCCCGCATCTCATTAAATGCGGCATATGATTCAGGCCTGCGAGTGTTAGAGCGTTCGTCGCGGCGGCTGACAAATCGGTATATGACGGGCTCTGTACGGGATTACTTAGTTTACATTTTTACGTTCCTTGTAGTTGTATTAGGAGCGATTATGGTTGCATTCGATGGGTTCGGTATCGATATGAGCAGCTTTGCGCCGATCACCATTTATGAAGCAGCTATTTTGCTCGCCCTTATTGGCGCGGCCATCGCGGTTCCTTTTGCCAATTCTCGCTTGCTGGCTATCATTCTGACAGGAGCGGCAGGCTATATGGTGACCTTGTTCTTCGTCATTTTTCGGGCCCCGGATCTTGCTTTAACTCAGCTCATCGTAGAGACGGTGTCGGTGACACTATTTCTGCTATGCTTCTATCATTTGCCAAAATTAAAAAAGGAGCTGTCCGTGCTCAAGTTCAAGCTGACGAATTTTCTCGTTTCGCTTGGAGTGGGCGTCATGGTTACCTTAATTGCTTTGAGCGCTTTAAGCGAGGGAAGCAGTCATCCGTTTGAATCGATTTCCAAGTTTTTTCTGGAAGCCAGCTATACGCTTGCCGGCGGAAAAAATGTCGTCAACGTTATCCTCGTTGATTTCCGCGGCTTTGATACGATGCTGGAAATCGTCGTACTCGGTATAGCCTCGTTGGCGATTTATGCGATGATTCGCCTTAACTTAGGCGAGGACGGGGAGCAGGTGCCCCCGCATGCTGGACCGGTTGTAAATCAGGGCCTTAGACGAACGGTTCTAAGGAGCAACGATGTCATTCTGCGGACTACTTCCAGCGCGGCTGTATTCATTATTTTGACATTTGCGCTGTATTTGTTCTTTGCAGGCCATAACATGCCAGGCGGCGGCTTCATTGGCGGCTTGATGACCTCTGCGGCGTTGGTGCTGCTCGCTATCGCCTTTGGGCTTGAATTTATGCGTAAAATCGTACCGCTAGATTTTCGCAAAATGGTAGCTTCCGGGCTTTTGATTGCCTTTTTAACAGGGCTGGGCTCGCTTCCGTTCGGAGTTCCGTTCCTGAGCCATGCATTCGGGCATGCGCATTTGCCGTTGATGGGCGAAGTTGAATTGGCTACGGCGGTCATTTTTGATCTGGGCGTGTATTTGACCGTCGTAGGGGTCACTATGACGATTATTCTTGAAATTGGGAGGGATCAATAATCATGGAACTGATGATGGCTATCGCCGTCGGCATATTGTTCATGATCGGCGTATATTTAATCCTTTCCAGAAGCCTGCTGCGTATTATTCTCGGCACGTCGCTGCTTACGCATGCGGTGCATTTGTTATTGCTGACTATGGCACGTTTGAAAAAGGGAGCTCCTCCGCTGCTTGGCGAACAGGCTTCGGCATATACGGATCCGATTCCCGCTGCTCTTATTTTGACCTCGATCGTGATTAGCTTCGGGGTGACTTCCTTTTTCTTTGTGCTTGCCTATAAGTCATATCAAAAATTACAGACGGATGATATGGAGCAGCTAAGGGGGGATGAAGGTGAATAATTTACTCGTATTTCCGTTAATCATCCCTCTGTTGACTGCGGTTGCTCTTATTTTTTTCCATAACCGGGTTATGCTGCAAAGATGGATTAATGCGGCGGGAGCGCTGCTGAATGTCTTTGTGGCGGGCCTTATCGTTCGTGAGGTTAAGACAGAAGGAATTCAAACCTTGCACATGGGGGGATGGACTCCGCCTTACGGTATCGTATTTACTGCAGATATGCTGGCGGCACTGCTCGTGCTGACAACAACGGTTCTGAGCACGGCATGTCTGTTCTACGCGTTCGGCAGTATCGGAAAAGAGCGGGAAAGGCATTATTTTCATCCGTTCTTTCAGTTTCTTATCGTCGGCGTCAATGGTTCATTTCTAACCGGCGATTTATTTAACCTGTTTGTCTGCTTCGAGGTCATGTTGATTGCCTCGTACGCTTTGATCGTGCTCGGAGGCACGAAACGGCAGCTAAGAGAAACCTTGAAGTATATTTTGATTAATATTGTCTCCTCCAGCTTTTTTGTCGCCGCGATTGCTTACATATACGGAGTGGCAGGAACGCTGAATATGGCTCACTTATCGCTCCGTATTGCTGAAGCGGGTCAGGGCGGGATTTTAAATGTAATTGCTGTATTGTTCCTGATTGTTTTTGCGCTTAAGGCGGGTTTGTTTCTGTTCTTCTGGCTGCCCGGCTCTTACAGCGCGCCTCCTACTGCGGTCAAGGCTTTGTTTGGGGCGCTGCTTACCAAGGTTGGAATATATGCGATTGTCCGGACTTTTAGCCTCATCTTTTATCATCAACCGGAGCTTACCCACTCGCTGATCGGCTGGATGGCGGTATTGACGATGATATTGGGGGGAATCGGATCGATCGCTTATTCGGATATTAACCGTATTATCAACTACAACGTCGTTATAGGCATTGGCTTCATATCGATCGGGATTGCCGCAGCAACAAAGCAGTCCTTAGACGGCGTCGTCTTTTATCTGATGCATGACATGATCGCTAAAGCGCTTCTGTTTCTGCTCGGCGGCATGCTGATCAAGGCGGCGGGCACCAGCGATTTGCGGCAGATGGGCGGATTGATCAAGCGTTATCCGTTGCTTGGCTGGATGTTCTTCGCCGTTACGCTGGCCCTCGTAGGTATTCCTCCGCTTAGCGGATTCACCGGCAAGCTGCTGATCATTCAGGGAGGCTTTGCGGCTGGCCAGTATGTGTGGACCGGGGTTGCGCTTGCCTCCAGCTTGCTCGTGCTATATTCTCTGATGCGCGTATTTATGGGCGCATTTTTCGGGGAGGAGCAGCTTGCCGCAGCGAAGGAACCTGTTCAAATGAAAGGAATGATCTCCGCGGCGGCTGTATTGCTTGTATTAATTGTCGTCATCGGTATTGGCTCCGAATGGGTATACTCATTTGTGTCGCAGGCAGGGGACGTTCTGGCTGATCCGGGTATTTATATTAATGCCGTGTTAAAGGAGTAGATGGAATGGCACTGCAAATTTTACTGAACTTCCTGATTTCCGTAATATGGATGTTCCTGAATAACGACTGGTCTGCGTCCGGCTTCATGATTGGGTACATTATCGGTATAGCCCTGATCGGCTTGCTCAGCCGGCTTTGGCCGCAAGGTTTTTATATGAAAAAGGTATGGGCGGTCATCAAGCTGCTTGTACTCTTCATTAAAGAGCTGTTTAAATCGAGCTTTACCGTAATAGGACAGGTGATCTCTCCGAAGTTGAACATCCGTCCAGGCATATTCGCCTATGTCACCGAGCTGAAGAGTGATTGGGAAGTGACGCTGTTAGCCAATCTGATCACCTTGACTCCTGGGACATTAACCCTTGATGTATCGAGAGATGGCTCTATTCTTTATATTCATGCGATGGATATTGGCGATGCCGATGAGCTGTGCAGCGAAATTCGCAGTACGTTTGAAAGGGCCATTATGGAGGTGACGAGATGATTGACGGATTGTTGTTTGCTGCCCTCGTAATTATTTCGCTTGCAATATTAGGGTGCTTATATCGCCTCATGAAAGGTCCTTCCATGGCCGACCGGATTACTTCGCTCGATACGATCGGCATTAACCTGCTGGCCATGGTAGCTGTACTTTGTATGATCATGAGGACGGAGGCTTATTTTGAAGTCATTCTTTTGATCGGTATTCTTTCATTTATAGGAACGACGGCATTTTCCAGATATTTGGAGAGGGGTGTTGTTATTGAGCAGCGGGATGATGATTTTGATCGGTGAGCTGCTGATCGGTCTGCTCGTATTATTTGGAGCGGTGATCAGTGCGCTTAGCGCTTTCGGACTCGTGCGGCTACCAGATGTGTATTTGCGGTCCCATGCGGCAACGAAAAGTACGACGCTCGGCGTGCTGTGCATTTTGAGCGGGGCGTTTCTGTACTTCATGCTCTATTTGGATCATGTGAGCGCCAAGCTGCTGCTTGGAATTGTTTTTGTATTTATAACGGCGCCGGTAGCAGGGCATTTGAACGGGAGAGCGGCCCATCGGACGGGAGTGCCTTTATGGCAGGGTAGTGTCCGGGATGATTTGAGCGAGGCGATAAAGCAGGAGCAGACACGGGAACAGTAAGAGGCGCGGCAAGAATTGTGCGGCAAGAGACGCAGTAAGCAGTAATAGATGTAGCGAGAGGTCTGCTTGGATGGCCGTAGACATAAGGCGCCCCATGGGTCTTAACCTCTCCTCGACTTAGGTCTAGGATGAAAAACCGTCCGCAGTCCGTTTTGAACAAATGCTTTTCCACCTACAATATAGACATAAGGCACATACTTATGGAAGGCGGTGATAGAGCAATGAGAACAAATCGATCGGGCGGTTTCGCAATTGTACTTATTGTCCTGGGGGCATTGATCCTCTTGGGCAAGCTTACCCCGCTGCTGGGAAGCCTCTTCGGACTGCTGTTTGCGGTAGCAATGGTCGCTCTTGGTTACTACGGCATTCGCCGGGGGAACGCATTTTTTGGATGGATCGTCCTTTTCTTCGGGATCATATCCTTGATATCCAAACTGGCTTGGCTTATCGTGCCAGCTATCGGGATTGGGCTGATCGTCTACGGCGTTTATTCAATCAGTGGCAGACGACGGGGTTATTGATCACATAGATTGGGATTGAACAATTTTATAATAACCGATTGGTTAGGAGGGATGGGATATAATGAGTGTATTTCGCAGAGTTCGCGACATTACGGTAGCAAATTTGAATGAACGCCTGGAGCAGTCACAAGACCCTGTACGGCTCATTGACCAATTTTTAATTGAGACCCGTCAGGAGATCGCCGAGGCTGAGAAGCTGCACCAGCAGTATGCAGGGCATACGAAACAACTGAAGCAGCAGGTGGATCAGGCGAAAGTGATGCGCGACCGCCGGGAAGAGCAGGCGCTGCTTGCGCTAAAGGCGGAGGAAGAGCATTTGGCGAAGCTGGCTTTGCAGGAGAAAATGCTCTATGAAGAGAAGATCGAACAGTATTCCGGATTGTACGCCCAGAGCCTGGAATCATTGCAGGAACTGGAGCATCAGTTGAATGAATTAAAGACGGAATATCAAGTCGTATACAACAAGCGGCAGTTCTATTATGCCAGAATGGAGACGCTTCGTTTGCAGCAGCGTATGAACCAGCGCATGAGTGGGTACGGTACACAAGACGTGCCAAAAATGTTCCATCGTTTGGAGGATCGGGTGTCCGACATGGAATGGGAAGCCCGCAGTCTCCGGGAATTGCGCAAGTCAGGCCAGGATTTTATAAACCAGGCTGGAACCGTCATACAGTCTACTTTGGAACAGGAGCTCTCCCGCTTGAAGCAGAAGCTGAATAACAAAGGAGAGGAGTAAGACCCATGGGAAGACTATACCGTTCCAGACGGGATCGATGCTTTAGCGGCCTGCTAGGCGGGCTGGGCGAAAGCTTCGGTATAAGCACGACCCTATTGCGGCTGTTGTTTGTTTTCAGTATTTTCTTTACAGGCGGTACAACACTGTTCATCTACTTGATCGCATCGCTTGTCGTTTCCAAGGAGCCTTACATTCCGCATGACCCGTATTACAACAGGGGATGGCAAGGCGGATACCAAGGCTGCGGACAAGGGGGCTATGGCGGCGGACACCGTGATTCCAGCTACGGCGGGCCCCACTATGGAGGATCCCATTATGGCGAGTCACAATACAGCGATCCGCGCCACGGCGAGCAGCGCAATAGACAACAAGCAGGATTTGGCGGCAGTGATTCCAACCTGGATTCCATGATGAAGGATATTGAGAAGAAGGCAATGGAGAAAGAACTGGAAGAACTCCGTAGAAAATTATCTAAATATGAGAACGAGAAGGGAGATAAATAACGATGGGAGTATTTAAAAGAATTAAGGACATTACCAAGGCGTCTGTTAATGATATGCTTGATAAAGTAGAGGATCCGGTAGTGATGCTCAATCAATATCTGCGCGATATGGAAGCTGAAATTCGCGACGCAGAGGTGACTGTAGCGAAGCAAATGGCAAATGAGCGCAGAATGAAGCATCGTCTGGAAGAAGCATTCCGTATTTCCGCGCAAAGAGAAAGCCAGGCGGAGGCAGCATTGAAGAACGGCCAGGAGGAAGTGGCCCGCAAGCTGCTTGAAGAGAAAATTTTGTACGATCAGAAGCAAATTGAGTTCAGCGATCTTCATGCGCAATCCGAGGCTCAGGCATTGGAGCTGAAGCAGCAGCTTCATGACATGAAGGATGAATTCTACAAGCTGCGCAACAAGCGTAACGAGTTGGTCAGCCGTGCTCAGATGGCCAAGGCCAGAAAACAAATGTCTCAGATCAACACGTTGAATACGATTGAGAGCGGCAGCGCGTCTCTCGGATTCCATCGCATGGAAGAAAAAATTATGCAGCTGGAAGCTGAAGCGGAAGTGGCCGGAATTGGATACCGTGGAGTAAGCAGCTCCACTTCGACCTACATCAGCCCGGCGGATGCTGAGAAGCAGGTAAAGGTGGATGAGCAGTTAGAGGCTTTGAAGGCTAAATTGAATTCTTCCGCTAAACGTGGAGAAAGCAAGGAATAACAACTACACGGTCAGAAGACATTGTGATATGCTAGGTAATGGTGAAGCCATGCGGTATCTAATTATACTGTTATGGCTTTTCCACTTACTTTTCGACATGTGAAGTATCTGACGGGGAGGTGCGGCATGGATAAGCATAAAAGGTTGTTGGCTATCAGCTTGATCGGACTTGGCTTACTTATCATTTTAGGCCAGTGGCTGAACTACTTTACCATTGCCGCAATTGCTATTTTGGGTTATGGGATTTATAAAATCCGCAGCGGGGATGAGGTAAAGACCGGTTATATTTTTATGGCCATTGGCGGCGGAATGATTTTGTTAGGTCATTTAATGGTTGTTGTCGCTATATTGATGATTTCACTTGGTCTGTATTACGCAAAAATGAAGAAGATGCATCCGCAAGGCAATCATGTGCAGAAACAGAACATTACGGCCAACGTTCACTGGGATCGTGATCCATGGACTCTTCGTACTACGAGCATGTGGCATGTGCTCGGGGAACTGAACGTAGACCTTTCTCTTGCGATGGTAGAAGGTCAGGAGAATGTGCTCATGTTCCAAGGAATTGTAGGGGACGTGGACCTGAACGTGTCCGAGGATTACGGCGTGGAGATCGAAGCGTTCGTCTTGTTTGGACAGATTGACTGCAATGAGCAAAAGGAAACAGGGATGCTGAACCGGATATATTGGAAATCTCCGAATTATGAGCATCGCGATCAAAAGGTGAAAATTATTATTTCCTATCTCGTAGGAAATGTCGATATACATCTAAATTGAAGACAGGGGGATTAACCTGCATGAGAAAGAAAAAGCCGGCTAATATGGTGTCTCGCAGTATGCGGGACGGAGTCCTCCTGTCTTTTGTATTGCTTGCTGGAATGATGTACGTACTCTATACATATGGGTATTTCAAGCCTTCAAGCTCATGGAAGACGGGGATTCAGGCCGGACTCACCATGCTGACCCTGCTTTTGGTTGTCGGAGCGGTGTATGGTTTTTTTCAAGGCTACCGCGCCAAGCGAAGGATTGATTTGCTTCGCGATTCCTTGCTGCAATGGGAAAAGGGGAATCAGACCGGGACTGTACCCAAGCTTGGGGAGGATGAGCTCGGCAGACTCGGCGAGCAGTTGGAACGGATCGGGAAACGCTGGGAGGAGCAGGTAACCTCCTTGCAGCGCCTGTCCACTCATAACGCCCAGCTGGCTGAGCAGGCCCGGGTGTCGGCGATCGTGGAGGAGCGGCAGAGATTGGCTCGCGAGCTTCATGACGCGGTCTCCCAGCAATTGTTCGCGATATCGATGACGGCTACGGCGGTTGGGCGAACTTTAGAGAAGGACTTTGACAGAGCCCAGCGGCAAGTCGAGTTGATTGAAGAAATGGCTTCTGTAGCCCAGTCGGAGATGAGAGCTCTGCTTCTGCATCTTCGTCCGGTTTATTTGGAAGGTAAAGAGCTGTCGCAAGGCTTGCTGGAGCTGGTCAGGGAACTGAAGACGAAGGTTCCTATGGAGCTAACGCTGGAAATAGATGAGGAGCTGAAGCTAGGCAAAGGAATAGAGAATCATTTGTTCCGGATTATTCAGGAAGCGATGTCCAATACGCTCCGCCATGCCAAAGCCGATAAGATGGAAATACGCATTCACCGGAGAGCCGAGACCGTAAAAGTGTTTCTTCGTGACAATGGAGTCGGCTTTGAGCTGGATGAGAAGAAACAGGCCTCTTACGGTTTAACGACGATGCAGGAGAGGGTACGTGAGATCGGCGGGTCGATTCAATTTATTACCGCCCCCGGCAAAGGGACGCGCATTGAAATAACCGTGCCGTTAATGAATGAAGAGAGCGGAGAGGAGGAGCAGCATGGAGATGGACAATGATATTAAAGTGCTGTTGGTAGACGACCATGAAATGGTAAGAATTGGCCTGGCCGCCGTGCTGGGCACCGAGGATGGAATAGAAGTGGTCGGTGAGGCGAGCAGCGGGGAGGAAGGCATTCGCCTTGCCCAGGAATATAAGCCCGACGTTGTGCTGATGGATCTGGTCATGGAAGGCATGGATGGGATCGAAACGACGCGGCAGCTGCTGAAGCTGTATCCGGAATGTAAAGTGATCGTGCTGACAAGCTATTTAGATGATGAGAAAATGTATCCCGTTATCGAAGCCGGCGCGTTCAGCTATCTGCTGAAGACGTCGCGGGCGTCCGAGGTGGCAGATGCGATCCGCGCGGCGGCGCGCGGGCAATCTGTCCTTGAATCTCAGGTCGCTTCCAAAATGATGAACCGGTTCCGGCAGCCGAAGACAGAAGCTCCCGCACATGAGGAATTAACCGATCGGGAAATGGATGTATTGCGCCTGCTGGCACAGGGCAAATCCAACCAGGACATTGCCGACGATTTGATTATCGGCATCAAAACAGTGAAGTTCCACGTGACGAACATATTGGCGAAGCTGGGGGTTGAAGACCGTACCCAGGCCGCTATTTATGCTTATAAGAACGGGCTGGCGGAATAGGCGCTAACTGGTTGCATGGCTAATGATATTTGAGCTTGTAGGTGCTGGAATGCATCAGCTTCACATCTACGTCCGTATCTTCAAGCTGTAACGATGAGAAAAGGTGATCCTGGCCTCCCTGGCCGGCGGTCATCTTTTTCCATTGTTTATTGAACCTTCGATATAGAATGTCCTCTATCCCGTAAATATCGATTTTTTTTGCCTTGGCGGCATGGAAATTGTCAGTGATTTGTTGTTTAATTTGTGCGGCCGCGGCTTCCTTGATTTGGAGGGAAGTGGGCGTAGGATGTCCAGCCACCTCGGAAACCGCAGCTGTTACTTTGATTTTTACGGTAAATTTAATTTCCCCTCCGTCCAAACGAACCCTCACCAATGGCTTCGAATTTAGAATATTGATTTGAGCCTGGCCTCCGTCTTTTATTTTCAGCAGCAAAGGATATCTGTGCATGTTCTTGAAGGCTACCCACCTGGCTCCGCTCAGCAAGCCGTCATCCAGAAACCCCTTATTCTCACTCTTGGAAATAACGTAAGCCCCATCCAGCCTGACTAGCGAAATAGGCTTCTCCTTCGATGACCATACCTGATCCGTCAGCTTAATGGACGGGATTAATACGGTTGCAGCAGGCTCCCTAATCCCGTTCATCAGCTTAATGAGACGCAATGGCTCTATAGTGGAGAGCTGCTCATATACCTCCCGGGGATCCATCAATTCGGAGTTTAGGGCGGACTGATTCAATAGTGATACTCCAGATAAAATAGAAGGAATGTCCTGATCGGTTCCATAGACCCAAGGCGTATAGCGCAGCTCGCTGGAGCGCAGGAGAGAGTTCAGGCACTCGCTCAGATTGCTGTTAAGCAGCGATTTGGAGAAGACGATGGCTTTGACATGAGTCCATAACGTCATCTGCTGCGAAGCCGGGTAGATGCTCATAAGAGCCTTCGAGATCGTCTCGCCTTTGCCGGTAGCAATCCATACTTTGGTCTCTTCCGTGTTAGCGGAGCTTTCCTGCTTGGAAATGTCGCCGAAGGCAAGAACCTGCGCATAGATCGTATATTCTCCTTTAACGTAATCAATGCCTAGCGCTGTAACGAAATTGACGCTCTGGGGTTCTTTGGCGTCCCAGCAGCCGGATAACAGAACAGCCATACAAGCGGCGATGAGGGCAAACTTTCGTTTCACCGGCTATTCTCCTCTCGAAGTATTATCCCTAGGCTGAAATGTCTCTGCCCGCTGATTACTGCTGCCAGACGGCCTATTTATGATGGCTTGGACGATGTCCTTCCTGTGGAACGGAGACAACGGTGACAAATAGGGAACGCCGTATGACTCGAGATAGGCTAAATAAAAGACGAGGCCGATCACGCTGACCAAGAATCCGAACATGCCCAGGATGGAAGAAACAAACAGGATATACAAGCGAAATTGCGAAACTGTTCCTGTAAGTGATTGGTTCACAAGGGTGTAGGTCGCTACCATTGAGATGGCAACCGCTACGATAATCGTCGGCGAGGTGATGCCCGCCCGAATCGCGGAATCGCCGATGATCAGTCCGCCGACCACGGTTACCGTCTGTCCTACAGTCTTGGGCAAACGCCGTCCGGCTTCATTGAAAATTTCAAACAAAAACAGCATGATGAAGGCCTCCATCTGAACGGGAAAGGGAAGGCCATGCCGTGAGTTGCTGATCGTTGCCAGCAGGGGGAGCGGTATCTGCTCCAAATTAAAGCTTGTTAGTGCGACATAAAACCCTGGCAGCAGCATGGAGATCAGCAGGCCCAAAACGCGGAGAATTTTCTGCATGGCTACAACGTAACTGGAAGTATTCTCATCCTCCGGTGAAGTAAAAAGGGTGATGATCGACACGGGAGCAAGGATGGCCACTGGAATGCCGTCCACGATGACGGCAAATTTCCCTTTTAGCAGTGCATCAACGGCAAAATCAGGCCGCCCGGTGTAATCAGATAATGGGAAGAAGGCACTTTTTTTATTCGCTACGATACTCTCAATGTAAGATGTGCCTACAATCGCGTCGGTGTCGATTTTGCTTAAATTTGTACGTATTTTCTGTAGTATTTCTTCGTTAATAATGTCCTGAATATAAAAAAGGCCGATCTTATTCTCGCCTCGCCTCCCGGCAGTAAAATGTTCCACACAAAGGGAATGCGTCCGCAGGCGCTTGCGCAGCAGTCCCGTATTTGTAGTCAGTTCCTCGGTGAACCCGTCATGCGGTCCCTTGATGGAGGGTTCCGTCGTAGGCTCCTCGGGGGTGCGGGACGGCGGGGCGGCAATGTCGAGACTGAAAAAGGCATTTTGCTTCTGAAAATAGATGATTAAGCTTCCGCTGTACACCTTCGCGGTTAGATCCCGCAGCAATGTGTTTTTGGGCAGTAGGCTTAGAGGAAGATGGCGGTTACGCTGGATATTTTGGACTGTTGGTTCGGGGAATTCCTCGAATAGTGCTGTCAGGCCAGGTAGGGCAGTCTGGTTCAACTGCTTCGTGTCCGTTACGGCTTCGCAATATATGATGGTGACAGGCTGTTTTGCTTCTTTGTCCCCTCCTTCCAGGTCGTGAATGAGAACATCGGCCGATTTCGAGAAATATTCCCGCAAAAAGGAAGTGTCGATATGATCGGGTTCTCTCAGTGCCCGTGATGACGATGGATCAAGTATCATGTGCGGGATTCTCCTTTCTTATGGGCTGAAATAAAGACGGCAAGGGCTAGCAGCAGGGTAACGATCAGAATGAGGCCCGTATTGAACGGAAACATGAACCGGATCATCAGATGCTGAAATTGGATATCCGTAAAGGTGGTAAGGCACAGCAGGGTCAAGCCGATGGCGTAAAGCAACAGCAGTGCACTGCGCTGGCGCTTCTTGCTGATGTTCCATATGTCCGTCGCGATGAATAAAGCTACGGCAATACGGACAGTTACTCCGGCCAGCCATTGGTAGATCGAGAAGAAATCGGTCTGGGAGACGTATTTTCCAAACCCAGCGATCCTCCACTGTTCATAGGCGGGATAACGCTGCAGGGACGCTTCGTGCGGATTGAATTCGGCGATGGAACCGGTAAGCGGGCCAAGTGTTAGACCGACAAGAATGAAGCCAACGATCACAAAATGCTTGTTCGTCAAAGGTGCTTTTAAATAAGGCTGCAGAAACAAAAGAAAGAAAATTTCGAACAACCCTGTGCAGGCGTAAATTATACCCTTAAGCGGGGGAGCCCAGCCATGCTCCAGAAGCGGCAGCAATTGGTGGTAATCTTTGTATTGAACATTAACCGTCGCTACATAAAATCCCAAAAGAACAACGAACGGCAGCAGGACGCCGGAGGCATAGGCCATGGAGTTTACTCCCAGCTGAGCGGCAATCAGGCAGATCAGCATTAACACGGCGGCCGTGATGATCATCGGCGTGTAGGGCAGAAACGTTACCTTCGTCCACATAATGGTGTCGAACAGAGCGAACCAGGCCGTGCCAAGAAAATAGGCGGCGGAAATGAATTTGAATGGTACGGACACCATTTTTCCGTAGCTGTTTTCAAGCCAGTCGGGCAGGGACTTGCCTCTGGTACGGGCAGAAATATACGTAATCAGCAGCGTAAGCAGGGCAAATGGCACGATCGATAGAATGACGGAAAACCAGGCATCCCTCTTAGCGGTCTGAAGCAGCGCGGGAATAATAAATACATGGTTGGTGATGCCGACCGTGAGCATGATGGTCATAATTGCTTGCAGGGCCGTAGGCTTTGGGGGATTCATCCGCATTCAGTCTCCAGTCTGTGATTCAGATGCGTTTAGTATTTTCCAAGCGGAAGAAGGATATGCAGACGTATAATTTTCTCGCTAGTTGGCGAATCTATTGATAGATTCATAGCTTGATAGAGGAGAGATGATGCGGGTGAAAAATCGTTGGGGAATTCTTACTATAGCTATTGTGATCGGCGTAATCATAATTAGATCGTTGAACACTGCCGGAATAACCGCTAATGCGGATGCCGCATATGCGGCGGAGGCTGCATCGTCCCGAGCACAGCTTGGAAAACTGTTGGCTGCAAGCGAAGGTTTACTCCAGGGGAGTAGGCAAGCCACCGTGAAATGGCAAGGGGAATGGCGTACAATGTTGTCCTTGGAGGTAGCGGGGGGGCGGCTCGCTGATCGTTTGGGACTGGCGGATCGTTATACGGAAAAGGTGCATGGAAATCAGGTGTTTTACGCTGAGGGAGCTGCCGTAGGAGCGGAAGACGCGATCCATAGCAAGCTGGCGTTGACACTACAGGAAGAAGGTAGCTACTATGTCGTTCTGCGGCTGGAAAATAGCACCGACGAAGGCTTGCAGCGGCTGCCGGAGGTTGGGGAGAGCTCGGGCGAAGCCCTTCTCAGGGAGGGAGTAGACGCCAAATGGAATGCAGCCCTGCAGGGGGAAGCTATGGAGGTGGATAGTGCGCAGGGATTGCCGGATTTTGTGCCGGATGATTCTGTCGGACCAGGGGGTGAAGTTCAGGCTATGCCTGTACAGGCTGTGTTTACAGCGCTGGAGTCGCGCGTGAAGGAGCAGTTGAAGCTGCGGGCAGTGGAGAGCTTTGCAGATGAGCGGACGGTTAGCAGATCTTATGCTGCGGAGGATTTGCCGCTTAAGGTGCAAAGCGCCGGGCAAGAGATCAGCCTGCAGTTCGCATTGCATTGGAATACAGAGTTGGACCATTATGACGTATCTATCGGCTCACCGCTGCTGACCGTCGAATATTAATT
Organism: Paenibacillus fonticola DSM 21315; assembly: GCF_000381905.1. GTDB lineage: Bacteria > Bacillota > Bacilli > Paenibacillales > Paenibacillaceae > Fontibacillus > Fontibacillus fonticola. Next base: position 48,827 of record NZ_KB907247.1, read on the forward strand.
GTTCTTAGATAAATATTAGATGAATTTTCGAAGGACATAACTAAAATTGATATGAATTTGATGGCATCCTTGTAGTGAATATGCTAAAATATCATCACATGCTTTGATGCTGTATAAGGTTAAGGCATTGATGGGAGAATGAATAAATATACACTATATTTTATAGAAAGAATGAGGAGCCATGACTGAATTACAAAATCTAGAGTCACTGAAAACACCAGGGGCGGTTTATTTCATTTTCGGAGCAACCGGAGATTTGGCACGCCGCAAGTTGTTTCCCGCCATATATTCCTTGTATCGCGAAGGGAAGCTCGGAGAAGATTTTGCGGTTATCGGCGTGGCGCGACGTCCCCGCACAAGAGAAGAATTCCGTGATGATGTGTATCGTTCCATTCAGGAGTTTTGCCGTTATAGCGTAGAGGATAATGCGGATTGGAGTCGTTTTGCAGAGCATTTTTCGTACAAATCACTCGATATTAACAATATAGACGGGTATCGCGAGCTGCTGCAGCAGACGGAGGAAGTGGAGGCGCGTTATGACATCCCTGGAAACCGTTTGTTCTATCTGGCGCTTGCTCCGGAATTGTTCGGCAGCGTATCGTTCAATTTGCAGAAAGGCGGTATGCTGGACAGCAGCGGCTGGCATCGTCTCGTGATTGAGAAGCCGTTTGGATATGATCTTTTGTCCGCTCAGAAGCTGAACGAAGAGCTGAACCAAGTATTCAAAGAAGAAGAAATATACCGGATTGACCACTACCTCGGTAAAGAGATGGTACAGAACATCGAAGTGATTCGTTTTGCGAATGCCTTTTTCGAACCGTTGTGGAACAATAAACATATTGCGAACGTTCAAATTACGCTGAGCGAGACCGTAGGTGTAGAGGAACGCGGCGGATATTATGACAATGCGGGAGCTTTGCGCGACATGGGGCAGAACCATATGCTGCAATTACTCACGATGATTGCGATGGAACCGCCAAGCCGGCTGCTTGCCGAGGATATCCGGGATGAGAAGGTGAAGGTGCTTCGTTCCTTGCGTCCTTATTCTTCACCGCAGGAAGTGAAGGAGAACGTCGTACGCGGGCAATACGCTGCAGGCGAGAGCGGCGGCAAAGCATTGCCTGGCTATCGTCAGGAGGATAAGGTTGACCCGAACTCCAATACCGAAACGTATTTTGCAGCCAAAGTATTCGTGGACAATTTCCGCTGGGCGGGGGTTCCATTCTATATTCGTACAGGCAAACGCCTGCCGGTTAAGACGACAGAAGTCGTAGTTGAATTCAAGCAAATGCCGACGAATGTTTATCTTGGCCAGAAGCATAAGCTTGAGCCGAACCTGCTTGTGATCCGTGTAAATCCGATGGAAGGGATTTATATTAAGATCAACGCGAAGAAGCCGGGGACGGAGTCGCAAATCAATCCGCTGGCGATGGAGTTTTGCCAGAGCTGCCAGGTAGGCATCAACTCTCCGGAAGCCTACGAGCGTCTCATTCACGATGCAGCCAATGGCGATTCCACTTACTTTACACGGTGGGATGAGGTAGCTACAGCGTGGGCCTTCGTTGACCGTATCGCGTCCGCATGGACTCAAGAATCCGGCGATATTAGCACATATGCCGCAGGATCGTGGGGACCGGAGGAAGCGGATCAGCTGCTAGCGCAGGATGGCTTCCATTGGTGGCCGGTAAATGGCCAGGAAGAAGACAACGTAATTTGGATTAAAGGTTAACAAACTATAGGTCAATGATATATCCAATCCGTCCATCGCCATTTATGCTGGTGGGCGGATTTTCTCCTGAACAAGCGCAGAAGTGACGGAGCGCTGCTTGGTTGCATAGATAAACAGAAGTAACAGAACGCTGCTAAATTGCATACGATAATATGAGTTAATTCAAGACATCCTCGATATCTCCCAAGATGCGAGGGTGTTTTTGCGTACAAAGAGACAAAATATGTTACAATATACAACATGAATTTGTGGAATGAGAGGACTAGTGATACATGAGCAAAGCATTGGGGCAAGTGCTGCAGGAGGAAGTGGATAAGCGGCGGACGTTCGCGATCATATCCCACCCGGATGCCGGGAAAACAACATTAACCGAGAAATTATTGCTGTTCGGCGGTGCGATCCGTCTAGCAGGGTCCGTCAAGGCTCGCAAAGCAAGCAAGCATGCGACAAGCGACTGGATGGAAATCGAGAAGCAGCGCGGAATTTCCGTCACTTCTTCCGTCATGCAGTTTGATTATAAGGGTCATCGGGTCAACATTTTGGATACCCCGGGCCACCAGGATTTCAGTGAAGATACTTACCGTACATTGACTGCCGCGGACGCAGCAGTCATGCTGATCGACGTGGCCAAAGGCGTCGAGGTGCAGACAATCAAGCTGTTCCAGGTTTGCGCCAAGCGGGGCATTCCAATCTTCACCTTTATCAACAAGCTGGACCGGGAAGGCCGAAATCCGTTTGATCTTATGGAAGAGCTGGAGCAGGTGCTCGGCATCCGTTCCGTGCCGATGAACTGGCCGATTGGCTCTGGACGCGAGCTGTCCGGCATATACGACCGGATGAACAATCAGGTTGAATTGTTCCAGGGGGACGATCATTCCCATATCCAGGTGAAAAAGGTCGATAGTTACCGGGACCCTGCGATTCGTGAGCTGGCAGGCGAATTTCTTCATGATCAACTCTGCCAGGATTTAGAGCTTCTCGATGTGGCGGGCGATCCTTTTGATATGGAGAAAGTAAGCCGCGGGGAACTGACCCCGGTCTTCTTCGGCAGCGCCGTCAACAATTTCGGGGTCCAGACGTTTCTGGAAAATTTCCTGCGCCTTGCTCCGAAGCCGGAACCGCGCCACAGCTTGACTGGACTGGTCCAGCCGACGAACGAGAAGTTCTCCGGCTATGTGTTCAAAATCCAGGCGAATATGAATCCTGCGCACCGCGACCGGATTGCTTTCCTGCGTATCGTGTCAGGCAAATTCGAGCGGGGGATGTCGGTAAAGCATGTCCGGGCGGGCAAAGAGATCAAGCTGTCCCAGCCGCAGCAATTTCTGGCCCAGGACCGGGATATCGTCACTGAGGCTTATCCTGGCGATATAATCGGATTGTTCGATCCCGGCATTTTCCGGATCGGCGATTCGCTTAGCCAAGGAAGCGAGATCGAATTCGATGAGCTGCCGACGTTCTCTCCTGAGATTTTCGCCAAAGTCACCGTGAAAAACGCTTTGAAGCATAAGCAGTATCAAAAGGGGATCGATCAGCTTACGGAAGAGGGAACGATTCAGGTGTTCACGACGGTTGGCTTCGAGGATACGCTGCTGGGCGTCGTAGGGCAGCTCCAGTTCGAGGTATTCGAGTACCGCATGAAGGCGGAATACGGCGTCGATGTGCTGCTGCAGCGCATGCCGTTCCAATTCGCGCGCTGGATCGTCGCGGACAAGGTGGATCCTGCAAAATTTCGGATCAATTCCACACTGGTAACGGATAAGAAGGGCAATTATGTCGTCCTGTTCGAGAACGAGTATGCGATGAGAACCGCGATGGATAAAAATCCGGACGCGAAGTTTTTAGAGACTGCTCCTTAAAGTAAAAGCTGATTAAGACGGATTCATTAACAGCAGAATCCGGCAGTAGCTTGGTAAAAGTTCAACAGTAGGCCGGAGCAGACTGATTGTAATGATCGCTAAGGCCAGTAACTATAACTAAAGGAAAGGAAGCCTCCTCGCCAGTTTACGCTGGACAAGGGGCTTCCTTTGTATTATCGCGGGCTTTCCTTATTTCAATGGCTTGAGATTGGCAGAGACAAGCTCCTTATCCAGGATTGAAATCAACTCATCCTTTTTGGCGTTGTCAATGCTCTTCCAGATGAGCTCGAAGACGACACCCAGACCGGGGAGCGCGGCCTCCTGGGCGTCGATAGAGCCTTCTACCATGTCGCGCAGGCCGGTTTCATTTTTGCCATGCATTTTATGCATAACCGCTTGTCTCAGGTCAAGAGTAATTGGCATACAAATCCCTCCTTGAAATAGTCAGTGCCCAAATGTTAATGTTCCCGTTGTACGCTGCGAAAATACAAGTTTGCGGCAGGTTATGGTATACTATTTCGCATAAATAATGATTCGGGCAGGTGGAAGCATGGCGCAAACTGCAAAAAAACAATACGCCGTCATCGGCATGGGCCGCTTCGGGCTTAGCGTGGCTAGCGCGCTTAGCGGCATGGGCTTTGATGTGCTGGCAATCGATGCGAACGAACACCGGACGCAGGCGGTATCCAATATCGTTACGCATGCCGTTTCGGCTGACTCTACAGATGAGGAGGCGCTTCGCGCGCTGGGCATACGGAATTTCGACGTCGTGGTCGTGGCGATCGGCGAGAATATTCAGGCCAGTATATTGACGACACTGATTTTAAAGGATCTTGGCGGACCGATCATTATCGTTAAAGCCCAAAACGAGCTGCACGGTAAGGTTCTGAATAAGATTGGGGCGGACAAGGTCATTTATCCGGAACGGGACATGGGGCTGCGCCTCGCCCATCACTTGACCTCACCGAATATTTTGGACTATATCGAATTGTCGGACGAATACAGCATCGTTGATTTGCAAATTACGAGAGCGATGGTCGGCAAGAACCTGAAGGAGCTCGACATTCGGGCCAAATTCGGCTGTAACGTCATGGCGATTAAGACGGGCAGCAAAATGAATATTTCGCCGGCGGCCAACGATCGGCTTGAAGAAGGCGATATACTTGTCATCGTAGGCGAGAAGAACGATCTGACGAAGCTGGAGCTGGCTTATTCGGAATCATAATGTAGGGGGATGAATTAACCGATGCAGCAAATTACTTCTTCGCATAATCCCCGCGTGAAGGAATGGGCCGGGCTGCTTGAGAAGAAAAATAGGGACAAGCACCGGAAATACTTGATAGAAGGCATTCATTTGGTTCAGGAAGCGCTAAAGGCGAGCGTTGAGCTGGAATGCGTATGCTATGAGATCGAGCGGGGCATCCCTGCGGAATTGACGCAGGCTGCGTCTGCATCTCTTGATGTGGAATGGGTGGCTGTGACGGCCGCCATTATCGCCAAGTGCACCGATGCCAAGACACCGCAGCCCGTATTCGCGGTCGTCCGCAAGAGCGGCGATGAGCTGGAGCCCTTGCTGGCGGAGGAGCGCAGTCTCGTCGTCGTCCTCGATGGGGTGCAGGATCCGGGCAACGTCGGCACGATCATACGCAGTGCGGATGCCGTAGGGGCGAGCGGTGTAATCGTCGGCGCGGGCTGCGCGGATATATATAATCCGAAAGTAATTCGCTCGACGATGGGCTCGCTGTTCCATTTGCCCGTCATTGAAGGGGACCTGGCCGACATTCTGCCCCAGGCCAAAGCGCGGGGCATCCGGCTCGCCGGTACCAGCCTGCAGGCGGCGGAAAGCTGCTATGCCTATGACTTTACAGGGCCGGTATGGCTCCTGTTCGGCAGTGAGGCGAGGGGGCTCAGCGCGAACGTGCGGGAGCTAATGGACGACGGGCTGCTTATTCCGATGCGGGGGCAGGCAGAATCGTTGAACGTGGCGATGGCCGCGTCGGTGCTTCTGTTTGAAGCGCAGCGGCAGCGGTATTTTAATTAAACAAAATTCCTGTCGACGATTCTAAATAACATCCAGGGATAAAAATAACTGTCCACAAATGCACAAAGACTGGAAAAGATCAATCCTCACCGATCATTTCCCAGTCTTTTTCTTTTCAAGCTCTTTCATAATTCGAATTAACAAGGTCTTTAAACTTATTATTTTAGAATACTGCAAAAAATTCAATAAAATAATAACATTAATAACCAGTGAAACGTTTACTACTAAAGATCAATATCTAGTTGAATAATGCGGGAGGAGACTGTAATGTCGTTAAAAGTAAATGATGTAATTAAATCTTATCCTGGCAGTGAGTTTCGTATTCAAAATATTAATTTAGAAATTGAACAAGGAATGTTTGGTTTGCTGGGCAGGAACGGTGCCGGGAAAACTAGTCTTATGCGGATCCTTACTACTTTATTAGAGCCTTCTAGTGGGCAAATTTCTTTATATGGCGTTGAATATGGAAATAAAAATAATGATACGTTAAGACGGATGATTGGTTATCTTCCACAAGAACTTGGCTTATATCCAGAGCTGACGGTATATGAAACACTTGATTATTTTGGCATATTAAACAAAATTCCGGCTCGCAAAAGAAAAGTGTCTATCACCGATCTTTTGAATGAAGTCAATTTGTTTGAAGACCGGTTTAAAAAAGTGAAACATCTTTCTGGCGGAATGAAACGAAGAGTAGGCTTGGCGCAAGCTATGCTGCATAATCCCAAAATGATCGTAGTGGACGAACCCACCGCAGGGCTGGATCCGGAAGAAAGAATTCGCATCCGAAATTTGTTGGTCGATTTCAGTAAAAAATCGATTGTATTGCTGTCAACGCATATTGTCGAAGACATCGCAACGACCTGCACAGATTTAGCTATCCTGGAGAAAGGGCAGATCAGCTATCATGGAACCGTGAAGCAGTTGATTGCAGAAGCGGAAGGGAAAGTGAGAAAAGCGACGGTTCAATCGATGGAAGAGCTTGATCTTATTAGAAAGAAGCATACTGTCCTCTCAAATATCCACCTGAAAGATGGCATCGAGGTGCGGTTTATCAGCCAGGATGAACCCGGGTTTGAGAGCGTTATTGAATCGCCTAATATTGAAGATGCTTACATCCTCTACACCGGGGGTGCAGTCGGTGCATAGTATCTTGGTCTTACTGGCTTTAACGAAAGTTGAGATGAAACGGCAAATGAAAAGCCTTTCGTTTTGGCTTGTGTCTTTTATTTTTATATTTTTTATATATACAGAAGTATCGCCTTACCTAATCAATTATCCGATTGAGAGCCAAAAAAAACTCGACCAATTAAAGAAGCAGGGAGCATACGGGGATTTTTATGTAAATAAGACGGTTACAGACAAAATGAATGATGTAAAAGAGTACTTATCCAATTATATGAAGTCCGATATTCCACAGGAAAGAAAAGCAGAGCTCGATCTTCTTTTAAATGAAATTAATGAGGGAAGCAAGGGACTAGGGGAAGTATTAGCTTATTTTGAAGCTTCAACATCGGAAAACGCAGCGAATGAGTTAGCGGTCATTAGATCTATTATCGATACGGTAAAAAGAGAAGCCACACTGGAGGAAGTCCAAGCCAAAGTAAAGACCGCACTTGAAAATTCGCCTTTTTCTGTTTATATATCGAAAATCTACGGAGATCGAACAACTGCTTTGTTGAATTTTTTAATGCTTTTCATATTTGCATTTCTGTTCGCTAGAGATCACAAAAACCAACTGGGAGAAATTCTTCATACCAAGGCAGTGAAGCCCTATGAATACGTCCTTGGAAAGTATTTGGGTGCTTTAATTCCTTTATTGGCATTAGTGCTGATAACGGCACTCGTTGTTGATTTTTGCATGTACATTAACTTTTTATCGCATCCGGATTATAAAATCAATCTGTTGAATATTGTTAACTATACATTGCTGTTTCCCGTTGTTTCGCTACTTTTTTCAAGTGCTCTTGTTACTTTTCTGGCTTTGGTTTTTAAAAATGGTTTTGCAGTAATCCCCGTATACGCTGCTTATTACATGTTCGCGATTAATCCAGATGTCAGCTTTTTTGGCACTGCAAACTTGTTGGATATGCTGATCAGAATGAAGGGCAATTTCTTAACGTTGATACCAGATGCTGAATGGAGGAGCATCTATTTTAATCGAGCATTTTATATGTTGCTGACCGCCATACTTCTGTCGCTGGCTTCAACATGCTGGAAATATAGCACCCGACAAAAAAGAGGGAGGAAATGGGCGACATGAGTTCCATAGGCAATCTTTTTAAATATAACTTTAAAATTATGCTAAGCAACAAATATATCGTTTGTGCGGTGTACTGCATTTTATTCCCGTTCTTTTTGAACTTTACTATACCCGAATATGTTATGTTTGAAATCTACTTTTCAATTATTGGGATCGTCGCTTTGACGGATATTTTTAGAATAGAATCTTACCATGGTATAAGTGAAATGATCTTTATAAACAATTTTCGTAGAGTTGCAACAGTATGTATACGTTTAATTTGGAGCATGATGTTTATAGTGCTATTGTCGATATTAAGCTATGGAACGATGTATTTGAAACAGCAATTGTTTCCGATGAATCAAGCGTGGCTCCCATCTTACTGGCCAGCATTGGGCCTCTCCTTGTCTACGAGCCTTTTTCTAGGCTGCATCAGCATGACGATAGCGAATTTGACTTCGAATGTGATACTCGGGTATATCGCCGGATTTTTTTACTGGATGATTTGTTTGGTTAACCAAGGATATCCGTCCATTTTGCATTTGTTTCAATACAGCAACTTTGTAGGCTTAAGCTATGAAGATCATTTTTTGGAGATAGGGCTCAGTAAATTACTTTTTATCGTGATCACTATCATTTTAGCTCTAAGCAACTTGCTCCTGTTACGGAAAAGTCCGATCAATACAAGAAGATTAATTCCATTTGGAAAAAAACATTAAGGCACTATAGAGCGGAATTGAGCGAAATAAACAAACCGTCGTCCAAAATAAAGCGCCCAACCTCTCTAGGAGCAGAGGTTGGGCGTTTTGGCTGAAGTTACAATTCGGGAAGATCCTGCGGATTATCCTTCTCGGAAGGTCTTTCAAGCAATCCGCCGATGCCATAATCGCTGACATTTTTAATGAACTGCAGCGCTTCGGCACGGGTTAAGGCACTACTGCCGTCAAAGCTGGCTACGCTTGTGACGCCGGGCTCCTTACCCTGGGCCAGCCCAAAAGCCAGCACGTAGTGAATGGCGTGATATCCACTGAAGTTGACGCCTTCCGTAGCGGTGATCAATTCGGCGACCTGCTCCCGGGAGATCGGCCGATTTCGTGAAGCCGCCTCCTCGTAGCCCTGAAGCGGATAGTTCAATTGCTCTGCCCGAGCGTAATAAGCATTCGCCCAGTGGCTTTGCGGAGAAGACGATGCCAGCTCCGGCTCGAATGCCCGCAGCAGCATGGCGAGGAATTCAGCCTCGCTCACCGTTTGCTGCGGCTTGAATGTTCCGTCGGCGTACCCTTTGACCATTTCCCTGGAAATGGCCCAGTGGACCGTCTCTTCGTACCATGAGCCCTTCTTGACGTCCGTGAAGGAGAGCTGCTCTGCGGCATGGAGCGTTGATGGCTGTGCTGCCCCTAAAAGGGACAAGGCCAGTACAGATATTACGGTTAGTTTAGTGAATGTTCGAATTTTCATAGTTACAAACCCCTATCTCGTTGTGAACTCTAGCATCAACGGGTTTTTCAGCTCAAAGCTGTCGGCCGAACGCAAGCTCGATTTGCCTCTTACTGTCGTGTCCAAGATGATGGTGTAGGTTTCTTTGGAAGCAAACTGCCCCTTCTTCGGCGTAACATGAATTCGATTGAACAGAATTTTGATCTCTACCGAATCCTGTACAGCCTCACCCTTGCTGTTGAGAACGAAGACGTTTTCGCCAGGCTTAAGTGACGATGGATCAATGTATTTATAGTTCGCGCTTTTCATGGCCACTTGAAGGCTGATTCCAATTGGCACGCTAGAGCGAAGTCCCTGTCTGGATGGAAGATCCTGGAGGCCAAGCTCTTTCTTGAGGTGTTCCAATTCCTGACGGAACTCTTCGCGCATTTCCTGATCGGTCACCCCTTGAATGGCCAGGCCCTGAACGGCCATCTTGGCCTGGACGAAGTCGCCGATCGTTAGCGTCTGCTTGGCTTTGTCCAGCGATGCTTTTGCTTCCTGGAGCTGGCTCACTGCACCCGCGTCCGCATTGCTCTGCTCCCCGATTTGAGCCGTATTTCCGGTTGGAGCAGGTGTTACATTAACCGGCACCTGGATGGTTCCCCCTGACGGGCTCGATGGTCCCCCTGCCGAAGGAGGCGTCGAAGGGCCAGGGTTATTCACGACCGGAACGGCCAGGGTTCTTGCTGTCAGCGAAGTCCCGTCCGATACATTGCCATGAGTGTCCACGGTCTTGACGACGATGCTATAGGCGGTGTCCGCAAGCAAACCGGTAAAATTGTAGGATGCCGCCGCAGTATCGGCCATGTAGTTATTGTTGATATACAGCTTAACCTTGGCGAAATCCGGGTCGGCCGGGTTGCTCCAACGCACCTGCAGCGAAGAACTCGTCGCGTTCACCAACGCCAAATGAGTCACTTCCGCCGGCGGTGTTGTATCAACTGCAGGCGTTTCATGGCCAGGGTCTTCCGGGTTCACAGGGGCAACATCATCTGCCGCTTGGGTTGAAGCGGTAAGGGATACCCCCGACGAAATGTTCCCGGCAAGGTCTACAGTCTTCACCACAAAGCGGTAGCTTGTATCCGGGGTCAGCCCGTCGAACTTATAGGCTGTTTCCGCGGTCTCGTGCACCTTATTCCCGTCGACATACAGATAGACCTTGGCAAAGTCAGCGTCTAGCGGATTGCTCCAGGACAGCTTCACATAAGTGGATGACGTTGCCGTTACCGTCAAATTCGTTACTTCTGCCGGGGCGGCCGTATCCGGTACCGGAGGAATATCCTGGGTAGTGGCCGTGATCGTCTGGCCCGAAGATTCGTTTCCGCTCCAATCCGCGGATTTGATGGTGATCGTATAGGACGTGCTTGGCTGCAATTGGGTCAAGGTAAACGATTGACTGGCTGTGTTGCTTATTTGAACGTCATTGGCGTATATGTTATTGACTGCAAAATCAGAACTTATTGGATTGTTCCAAGTGAGCGAAATCGTCGAATCGGTTTTGCCTGTCACTTGCAGATTTGTGACGTTCGCCGGCGGAGTTTGATCGAGCGACCGATTGAAGGTCACCGAACCATAACCATATTCGGTATCCCGTCCGGCAGATCCCAGATCCATGGCATATTTTCTGATTTCCTCACGCAACTGCACGTTGGTCATTCCAGGATTTTTCTGCTTGAGCAGGGCAATCATGCCGGAAACATGCGGAGCGGCTTGCGACGTTCCGCTGGATGTGGCATAAACGGGAGTGCCGTTGTTCACATACGTGGAATAGACGTTAACGCCTGGCGCGGCGATTTCGACTTCAGCTCCGACGGAGGAAAATGCTCCGCGCACGTTGTTGGCATCCACAGCCGCTACGGCGATGACACTATCATATTTAGCAGGATAGTTGATCGTATAAGTGTCTATGGGAACATAAACAACATTGTCGTTTTCGTCTTTGATCGTCTGGCTGTTTCCAGCCGAACCGACGACAGTGATTCCCTCCGCATAGGCCCGATCTACCATTTGCTGCAATGACTCGGAATGCGTATCTGTTCCGAGAGAAAGGTTAATAATATCCATCTTGTTCTGGATCGACCAATCGATTCCCTCAAGAATGTTCTGGAGGCTTCCTTCCCCTTCTTGATCCATCGCTTTCACGGCATAGAGCTGAACGTCGGGAGCAATCCCAGCCATGCCGATGTCATTGCTCTTCGCGGCGATGATGCCGGCGACATGCGTGCCATGTCCATTATCATCTGTGTAGTCATTCGTATAATCCATGGACGAGAAACCGCCGGCTATCGTTAATTCTGGATGCGGGTAAATACCGGTATCAATGACGGCTACTTTGACGCCTCGGCCACTATAGCCTTCGTTCCACATGACAGTCGGCTCTATGGCCTGAAAGCTCCATTCGGAATGGTCGGAAGGAACGGAGGCTGCCTTGAAATCCTCGTCCGTGATCCGGAAGGTAATGTTGCGCTCGATCAGCGCGATGTTCGGATCGGCTGCCAATACAGATAGATCGCTATTGCTCACTGTAGCGGCAATGGCGGGAATGGTGTCGAACTCATGCAGAACATCAACACTTTCGTTATAGACCGCTTCCTTGCCATCCTCGTTATTGTAAATGACAATGACCTCTTGCTCCATTTCTGACAGCGGGTTATTGGCGCTGGCCAGCCCAAGTCCTAGCGCTCCGATATGGAGCAGCAGCGACAGGGTGAGAACAGATGCGATAATCTTGCTTGTTAATCTGCTCATAGAGTGTAAATCTCTCCCTCTTATTCATTTGTGAAATTCAAGATGCAATTGAAGCAGATTCACTCCTCTCTGCCTGAATGATATGCGATTCTATCAATATATCGGCAAATAAGTGAGCAATATTAATACAATTAAAGACTTTAGTCCTATGGAAAAACATGACTATTGCCCTTGACAAAACGTCATACAAAGCACATAATACAATTAACAAATCGTTAATTGTTAGATGTGAAGGGATGAGGAGGCTTAAACGCAGCATGTCGAACGAACAGGCATTGCAGCAATATGACGTAAAGAAATATAGAACGCCGGACGGCTACACCTCGGACATCGCGGTATTCACCATAAGGTCTACGAAGACCGAAATGTTCAAGCCGCCCCTGATGGAGCTGCAAATTATGCTGATCCAGCGCAGCATGGTGGATAGCGAGGGACGCCCCAATATCGAAGCGGGCAAATGGGCTTTGCCCGGCGGCTTCGTGGGACCGCATGAGACAGCCTTCCAATCGGCTGCCCGGGAATTGAAAGAGGAGACGGGTGTCGATCATATTCATCTCCAGCACTATGGCGTATACGATGCTCCGGGCCGCGACCCGCGGGGCTGGATTATTTCCAACGCCCACTATGCAATCGTCCCGGAGTACCAGCTTGCTGATCGTGAGGCGAATGACGATGCAAGCGCAGTTGAGCTGTTTCCCGTGGATGAGGTTCTGAAGCTGGACCTGGCCTTCGACCATGCAGAAATTATCGCCGACGCGCTTGAAGTTATCCGGCATAAGATGCTTGAGACAACTGTGGCCAAGGAGTTCCTCCCGGCGGAATTTACGTATTCCGAGCTGCAGGCCGTGCTGCTGACGGTGACCCAGGATTCTGCGATCGCTCTGGACGCCGCGTTTGCGCGCAAAATCAAAACCTTGCCTTTTATCGAGGAAATTCAAGGGAAGAAGACGACGCGCACGTCGAAGAAGCCAACTCAGTTGTACCGTTTCGTGGATACCGTAGTGAGCAGCTCGATCTACCACGCCAGAAAGTAGTTTTTTGCATCGTGTGGTTTATGAAAATGTGAAGTAACAAAACTATAAGTGTTAAACCAAAGAGGAGGATTTAATGAAGATGACTATGACTACTAAGAAAAAAGCGTTGATTAATGTTGATTACACGTACGATTTCGTAGCTGCGGAAGGAGCATTGACCTGCGGCGAGCCGGGGCAGGCGATTGAGGGGCAGATAGCAAAGCTCACTAAGGAGTTTATTGAACGGGGCGACTTTGTAGTGCTGGCGATCGATCTGCACAAAAAGGGCGATACGCTGCATCCGGAGACGAAGCTGTTTCCCCCGCATAACATCGAAGGGACGGCTGGACGGAAGCTGTACGGAGCGCTGGACGAGGTGTACCAGGCCCATAAGGACGCGGCCAATGTTTATTGGATGGATAAGACGAGATATAGTGCGTTTGCGGGCACTGATCTTGAGCTGGTTCTTCGCACCAGAGGGATTACGGAGCTGCACCTGGTTGGGGTATGCACAGATATTTGCGTGCTGCACACGGCGGTGGATGCATACAACAAAGGGTTTGAGGTAGTCATTCATAAGGATGCTGTAGCGAGCTTTGACAAGGAAGGGCATGCGTGGGCGCTAAGGCACTTCAAAGGAACGCTTGGGGCAACGGTTTTATAAGAAGCGGAAAGGGGAATAAGATAATGAGCACTCCAACGGACATTCAGCTTCCGCAGGCGCCTTATGCGGACGACGGGCTGGCACTACACACGGATAAATACCAAATCAATATGGCCGAGGCCTATTGGCGCGATGGAATACATAATCGTAAAGCGGTATTTGATGTCTATTTTCGCAAAATCCCATTTCAAAACGGTTATGCCATTTTTGCTGGACTGGAGCGGGTGGTTCGTTATCTTAAGGCGTTCAAGTTTACAGAGAACGATCTTGCTTATTTGCGGGAAGAAGGCTACGGCGAAGATTATTTGGCCTATCTCGAAACGCTGCGGTTTACGGGAACAGTTCGCTCGATGAGGGAAGGCGAGCTCGTTTTTGCAAATGAACCGATTATGCAGATCGAAGCCCCGCTTGTGGAGGCGCAGCTGATTGAGACGGCTGTGCTGAACATTGTCAATTATCAGACACTGATCGCCAGCAAAGCATCGCGCATTCAGCAGGTGACCGAAAACGGAGTCACCATGGAGTTCGGTACTCGCCGTGCCCAGGAGATGGATGCTGCGATTTGGGGGACGAGAGCAGCTTATATTGCCGGTTTTGCCGCCACATCTAATGTGAGAGCAGGTAAGCTGTTCGGTATACCCACTGTGGGCACGCACGCTCATGCGATGGTTCAGGCCTACCGCGATGAATATACCGCTTTTCGCAAATATGCGGAATTCCATAAGGACTGCGTCTTTCTGGTGGATACGTATGACACACTCCGCTCGGGGGTGCCTACCGCCATCGAGGTAGCTAAGGAGTTCGGCGATCGGATCAACTTCAAGGGCATCCGCTTGGACAGCGGGGATTTGGCGTACTTCTCCAAAGAAGCCCGCAAAATGCTCGACGAGGCAGGTTTTCCAGAGGCGAAAATTTATGCCACGAACGATCTCGATGAGCATACGATCATGAATCTGAATGCGCAGGGTGCAAAAATCGATGTTTGGGGCATCGGGACCAAGCTGATTACCGCGTATGACCAGCCTGCACTCGGGGCGGTTTACAAATTGATTTCCATCGAAGATGAGCAGGGTACAATGGTAGATACGATCAAAATCAGCTCGAATCCTGAGAAAATCACGACGCCCGGGCGCAAAAAGGTGTACCGTATCATCAACAAAAGGAACCGGAAAGCAGAGGGCGACTATATCGCCCTGGAATACGAAAACCCGCAAGACGAGAGCCGCCTCAAAATGTTTCATCCCGTGCATACTTATATCGCCAAGTTCGTCACGGATTTCGAAGCGTGTGAGCTGCACCAGACGATTTTCCAAGATGGGAAACTAGTGTATGAGCTCCCGAGCCTGCTAGAAATCAGGCAATTTGCGGCGGATAATTTGGAAGTGCTGTGGGAGGAATATAAACGTCTCTTGAACCCGGCGGAATATCCTGTTAACTTAAGCCAGAAATGCTGGGACAATAAGATGAGGCTAATTGAGGAGGCACAGCAAAAGGTTCAACAAAGGGTCCAGCAAAGAGAGACGGAATCGTGACCGGATGAAACTTAATGCTGAATGATGGCTTTTCAAGCTGTTCAGGGTAATGATAAGTTTATAGACAGAGTAGAAGGGAGCAGCGCATACCATGTCAACGGATAACAGACAGAAGCAAATTACCGAAGCTTTGCACGTTAAGCCGAGCATCGATGCAAAGGCGGAAATCCGCAGCAGGATCGACTTTCTGAAGGAGTATTGCCAGAAGGCTGGGGCGAAGGGGTACGTCCTCGGCATTAGCGGAGGGCAGGACTCCACGCTGGCTGGCCGGCTGGCGCAATTAGCCGTAGAGGAGCTGCGCGCTGAAGGCTACGAAGCGACGTTCTATGCGGTCCGACTGCCTTACGGGGTGCAGCAGGATGAGGCCGACGCCTTGGCGGCGATGGCGTTCATTCAGGCGGATCAGGAATTCGCGGTGAACATCCAGGAGCCGATTATGGCTTTCGCCAACGTATTTGAGCAGAGCACCCAGCTCGAATTATCCGATTTTAACAAGGGCAATGCCAAAGCGCGCTTGCGCATGATCGTCCAATATGCGATCGGCGGAGAGACCGGCTGCCTCGTCGTCGGTACGGACCATGCTGCTGAATCGGTTACGGGCTTCTTTACGAAATTCGGGGACGGAGGCGCAGATGTTCTGCCTCTGGCCGGACTCACGAAGGGGCAAGGGCGCGAACTGTTGATGGAGCTCCAGGCTGCTGAGCAATTGTATTTAAAAATACCGACGGCCGATCTGCTGGACAACAAGCCGCTGCAGTCCGACGAAACCGAGCTTGGCATTACGTACGAGGTGCTGGACCGGTATTTGACAGGAAATGCCGTTGATCCGCAGGAGCAAGCCAAGATCGAGAAGCGGTACGCCGTTTCCCGGCATAAGCGGGAGCTTCCGGCCACGCCTTTCGATACGTGGTGGAAATAAGCCTGATTAGGAAAGTTGAATGAAAGGAAGCATTATGAAGCAGGAACAAAGCTTTTTTACCCGCAAAAAACAACAAAATAACGTAAATCTGAATGAAGTGCAGCAGCAGGCGGTTCTGTATACAGAAGGCCCGCTGCTGCTGCTTGCTTCTCCTGGCTCGGGCAAGACGACAACACTGCTGATGCGGATCGGTTATTTAATCGAAGAGAAGGGCGTTCAGCCTTCCCGCATTAAGGCGATTACCTTTAGCCGGGCTGCTGCCGGAGACATGAAGGAGCGGTTCAGGCGCTTGTTTCCCGAGCTGCCACCGGTTGATTTTTCAACGATCCATAGCCTTGCTTTTGAAATCGTCCGGGAGTATTTCCGCAGTGAAAAGCTCTCCTTCCAAATTATCGAGGGTCACGGAGCGGCACAAGAGCCGAATTCGGGTCCGGGTTGGGGGTGGGGGTCGGGCTCTGGCTCTGGCTCTGGCTCGGGGGCAACAAGCGGTCCAGATGCTCTCATTGCTCCGAGTGCTTTGGGTGCTCCTGCTGCTTTCGCTGCTCCGGGTGCTCCTGCTGCCGTGCATAATGTGCATAAGAAGCTGATCCTCCGCGACGTTTACAGGACGGTCACGGGGGAGAACGTAACGGACGACCAGTTGGAAGATTTAACGACTTATATTAGCTATATCAAGAATAAGCTGATTCCGGAGAGCCGGTGGCGGGAAGTACCCTGCAGTGTGCGCCAGGCGGAGCGGATTTTGGCCGAATACGAGAAATATAAAAAAGCGCAGCCGGACGTGCTCTTGATCGACTTCGACGACATGCTGACCCTCGCGAATGACATTCTCGGCAAAGATGCCGGATTGCTTCGTAAATATCAGCGCCGCTATGATTATTTGCTGACCGACGAAAGTCAGGACACATCGCTAGTTCAACATGCGATCGTCGAGAAGCTGGTGATGGAGCGCCGGAATCTGTGTGTTGTCGCCGATGACGACCAATCGATCTACAGCTGGCGAGGGGCGGAGCCGTCCTATTTGCTGCAATTCAAGCAGGTGTACCCCGAAGCGCGGATTTTATATATGGAGCAAAATTACCGCTCCTCTAAAAATATTGTCGAGACGGCTCGCCAGTTCATTCAGCGGAACAAAAATCGATACGATAAGGCGATGTTCACGGATAACGGGGAGCAGTTGCCGGTCTCTATCAAGTGTTTGCCTGATTACAAGCAGCAGACGAAATATTTGGTCGAGGAGATTCGCAAGCTGGACCGTTTAGGAGACGTCGCCGTGCTCTACCGGAACAATTCTTCGTCCATTGATTTGATGAATCAATTCGATCGGGCCGGCATTCCGTTTTATATGCGCGATGCGGACAATCGCTTTTTCTCCCATTGGATTGTGCAGGATATTCTCAATTTCATGAGGATGTCGTATACGGATCGCCGGCCGGATCTTTTAGAAGCGATTCATACGAAATTCAACGGCTACATTACGAAGCGGCAAATGGCTGCGCTGAAGGAGATTCATAACAGCGAATCGGTGTTTGATAATTTGTTGAATTATGTCCCGCTGCAGGATTATCAGCGGAAGCAGTTGCCCCAGTGCAAATGGATTTTCGAGCAGATGAGAGGGATGCCGCCTTTGGAGGCGATTGATGTCATTCGGACGAAGCTGGGTTACGACAAGGCTCTCGATAAAATGTGCGAGCGTCTAGGCTTCCGGAAGGAGCATTTGCTGGGCATATTGAATTCCCTGGAGGAAATCGCGGAGTCTTTGGCATCTATGGAGGAGTTTGCGCAGCGCCTCAAGCATCTGGAAGCCTTGCTGAAGTCCTCCAAGTTGAGAAAGGGCCGTCACGCCGTCACTTTTTCGACATTTCACAGCGCTAAGGGGCTTGAGTTCGAGCGCGTGTATATGATCGATCTCGTCAACGGAATAATTCCGTCGGCAGAGGATCTGAGGGGAGGCGACCGGAACGGCGTGCTGATGGAGGAGGCAGCCCGGCTGTTCTACGTTGGCATGACAAGGGCCAAAACGCAGCTTGAGCTGCTCACCTACCAGCAAAGAGAGGGGGAAAGGGCCGTTGAATCGGCGTTTATAGCCGAGGTGCGGGATATCCTGAGTCCCCCGCAGCTTAGGGTAAGCTTGGACTCGGCTCTGCCGGTAAGCAGCAGGGCTCTTGGCCAATTCAGCAGAGGCGGAGCAGCCGCTGGAACGACAGTTGGTGCAGTCGCAGGCTCAGCCGGTGGGGCAGCAACTGTTGCAGGCTCAGCCGCTGGCGCCGCAACTGTTGCAGGAACTAGTGCAGTCGCAGGCTCAGCCGCTAAGGCAGCAACTGTTACAGGAACTAGTGCAGCAACTGGCTTAGCAACTGGTGCAGCAGCTGTCTGCGTGCTCCCGGCCGGCGATGCGCCTCCCTCGCTGAACGCGAATACGATTCGTTCGGTGGAGGAGTTGTCCCCCGGAATACAGGTTCTTCACCGTGCATTCGGATGGGGAGAAGTGGTCAATGTGTCGGGGCCTGCAGACCTGATCGAAATGCGGTTTGCAGCTGGCGCCAAGCGATTGTCGGTTCGGACATGCCTGGACATGGGGCTGCTTGAGCTTCCGGGGACGGTGGAGATGCCGCCGGAATGATGAGGCTGTCCAACTAAGTCCTTAAAATTTAAGTCAGACGGAAACCACCGTATGGGCACTGTCCCCTTAAAGTTAGATTTTGTACTCTAACTTTCGGGGCAGTGCCGTTTTTTCGTTTGATTTTTTTATACATTTGCTTTGCTTTTGCTGGTGTTATGTAGTTGGTAATTGTTTGCCGGCGGTTGTTTGCCAGCTGTGCGATTGTGCGACTGTGCAACTGTGCGACTTCGTGGCTTGGAAGACTGGCTGGCTTTGTTGCTGAATGGCTTGGGTAGCTGAATGGGCAATATGCGTAAGTGAACATAACGGGTTACGGACACAGGGGACGTTATTTGCGAAATAAAGGGGAATTTGGAGAGCTAACGGACCTACGTTCCGCTATTGATCCCAAAAACCAGTTTATTGCAGTCCGATTGCTCGAATAACGGAACCAGGGTCCGTAAGCATCGGAAAAGGGGCCAATCTCGACAAATAGCGGATCTCCTGTCCGTTGCAATGAACGTCTTAGCTACGCCCTCCGTAATTAACCTGCCTGAGCACGTGGCGCGAGAGCAAAAATGTGAGCGACGGTCGGCACATTGCTATACGTGGACTGGTTACCGCATGTTCTGCCTTCGTCAAGGAAAGCTCTGCAAGCCGCCCTTGGTTAGGATAGCGGAGTAATCGAGACGGCGTACGAGGAGATATGTACAAGGAGGTTGCATGAGACGGCGCACGAGGAGATATGTACAAGGAGGGGGCATGAGACGGCGTACGAGGA
>NZ_KB907247.1:68797-279686 GCF_000381905.1 Paenibacillus fonticola DSM 21315
AGGAGATATGTACAAGGAGGGTGCATGAGACGGCACACGAGGAAATACACAAGACGGCGCACAAAGAAGCACAAGGAGGTACAAACCGGGAGTTAGTCCGTCTTTTTCAGGGCATTCCTGCATAAACTGGGTGGTGAAGCAATTGAAGCGCTGCCTGGAGGGATAGAGAATGCGGATTAGAAGGGGATGGCACAGCCGAAGAAGGGGAAAGCTCAGCAAAGCGAATATTTGGCTCATTGTCTTCATCTTTGTTGTTACAGCCTTCGTGCTGTTTGGCCAGTATGTGGAGCGCAATATGATCGGGCCCATTAAACATCTGGCCCAGATCCGGGTGAAGCAAATCGCCACCGAATCGATCAATGATGCGATTGCGGCCCAAGTGGCCAACCGGGAGCAAATTGACAACCTTATCGATTGGAAGACCGATTCCTCCGGCAAAATTACCGGATTCATGCTCAATTACTCCGCACACATGCAAATTACTTCCGATACGATCCAGACGGTTCGTTCTACGATTGATGAAGTGTCCAGGCTGTCGGAGCATATCCCTCTAGGACAGGCGCTGGGCAGTCCTATTCTGGCTTCCTTTGGCCCCAGTATTCCGATCCGCATCGAGCCGAAGGGCGATGTCAAGGTCGATTTGAATACCCGCCGTCAGGAGGCGGGGATCAACATGATTCTCGTCGAAGTATTTCTGCGGGTGCGTACGGAACTGGCCGTGGTCGTTCCTTTTGACATGGGAGCACAGTCCGTTGAGACGGAAATACCGGTATCTTATATGCTGGTAGTCGGCGATGTGCCTATGTATTACTACGACAGCAAAGGCAACCCTGTCGGGGAGAATGGCGTGAGTGCGCCGAATATTGCTTTGCCTTCTATTCCCGGGACCGGACAACCGAATACCCATAGCGGGAATGAAGTCCAAAGCGAGCATTAAGCAATGATCGCTTATATAGAATTAAGTGAAGCTATCCGGGTTTTATTAGAAAGAAACATAATAAAGTTTTTTTCGCAAAAAGAGTGTCAGCCTGAGGCTTAATGGAACTGTTTAGCAACTACGAGTTCTCTGCTAGAATTGACGGAATCGGTTCAGAAACGAGCCCATCAACTCGTAAAAGGAAGCCTCCGTCATTCAGGAGGCGCGCTTTTTGCTCTTTTTCGCAAGCTCCTCTCTTTCCCACTGCCTGAGAAGCGGATACGGGTTAAAGGCCCATTCACGGCTTCCGGTATCCCGGTAAATGCCATAATGAAGATGGGGTGGGAACCTGCCCTGTGTCCCAGGAGGGCCATAGCCGCTGCTGCCAACCCAGCCTATCGTCTGTCCCGGGATGACCGTATCACCGATATTAATCTTTTTTTCAAAGCCTTGCAGGTGTGCGTAATAATGATAGCGGTTATTTAAATCACGAATTCCGATTCTCCAGCCGCCATAGGGATTCCATCCCTTGGTCTCCACTATCCCATAGCAGACGCTGCGCACAGGCACGCCATACGAAGCGAACAAGTCCGTCCCTTCATGGATCCGCACCCCTCCCCAGCCGCGCCGGTCTCCCCAAGTATCGCGATAAGTATAGGTGCTCTTTACGGGAAGCGGAAAGGCACTGTCGGACAAATCAATGCGTTCAAAGGTGCGGTAAATTTTGGAAAATTGGCGAATGCGCTCTACGGAGGAATCATTTTTATAATAACGCCACAGCGCAATGCGGATATCATCGTCACTGTAGCCGAATGTCAGCAAATAAGCTGCTACCGCATATAGGGCATCCCTGTCATTTTTCGGATCTGCTACTTTGTCCGCCGTAGCGTCTTTGCCTATCCCTCCAAACAGCGCGATCGTAGCGGGATTCGTATCGCCGGAATCAGGGTTGGATGGTCCTGCCCACATCGTTTCTTTAATGCGGATACCTATTAATTTGCTGTTTTTTTCAGAGTTTTGCTGATTTCGGGGAGTAATAGTCCGCTCATACTGATCGATGGCAGCAAGCCAATGCCATGGAATTTGCGTTAGTAATCCAATTTCCTCATATAGACTCCGTCTAAGCTCGTATGAGCTTTTGGGCAAGGAAGTGCCAGGCTTTCCGGGAGCTTCTGCTGCCGGCGCGCCAAAACCGGGTATCATCCAGAACGATGTCAAGATTGCTACGCCAATTAGGCTAGTAAAAAGTTTGCCGGCAAATCTGCTGACGCCTACAAAAATCGACCTCATTTTAGAGATTTCCCTCCTTAAAGTTTACGCCGGTAAAATACTAATACTAACGACGCTTGCTTAGAGTTTGACAAAAGATGTTTTTTTATTCCATTTGTCAAGGGGGTTTTTCCAGCAGATTCATGGTATAATAATGGCGCTATAGCTTATTTTATGAGAAGGAAGGTCTCTATTCTTGTCTAAATTAGCAAAAGAACCGAAGCCGGATTGGATTAGAATCAAGTTGACAACTGGGGATAATTATCAGGAAATCAAAGAGATGATGCGTTCGAAGACATTACATACGGTCTGTGAAGAAGCGCGTTGTCCCAATATATATGAATGCTGGGCAAATCGTACGGCTACATTTATGATACTTGGCGATATATGTACGAGGGCTTGCCGCTTCTGTGCAGTGAATACTGGAATGCCTACGGAGCTGGATCTGCAAGAGCCTGAACGGGTAGCAGAAGCTGCCGAGAAGATGGGCTTGCGTCATTGCGTAGTTACGAGTGTGGCCCGGGATGATTTGAAGGATGGAGGGGCGGCTATATTTGCCGAAACTGTTCGCGCGATTCGGTCGCGGCTGCCGTTATGCAGTGTCGAGGTGCTGATTCCTGATTTTCTCGGCAATGAGGAATCGCTGCGGACGGTCATGAATGCCAAGCCGGATATTCTCAATCATAATATTGAGACGGTGGAGCGTCTTTCCGATCGCGTGCGTGCCAAGGCAAAATACCGCCGTTCATTGGAACTGCTGCAGCGTGCCAAACAGATGCAGCCGGACATCCCTACGAAATCCAGCATTATGCTTGGAGTAGGGGAAGAATGGGCGGAAATATTGCAGGCGATGGATGATCTGCGTGCTGTGGACTGCGATATTTTGACGATCGGTCAGTATTTACAGCCCTCCCCGCAGCATTTAACAGTCGAGAAATACTACCGGCCGGAGCAGTTTGCCGAGTTAAAGGAAGAGGGCATGAAGCGCGGCTTCAGTCACGTGGAATCCGGGCCGCTCGTCCGCAGCTCTTATCATGCTCACGAGCAGGTTAAGTCTGCGAAGAAAAACCAGCAGAGCGTTCCGGCAGAAATTTAAGGCAAGGCAAGAGGGGGATACCGGATGATCCAGATCGGTGGCAGAACATACGAGCTGATTCAAAATTACAAAAATGCTTGGGACGCAGAGGCGTTTAAGCAGCGGTATAGTGAAGTACTGGATCGGTACGACTATATTATAGGAGATTGGGGTTATGAGAAGCTGAGGCTTAAAGGGTTTCTGCGGGATAATCACCCCAAAGTAAACCGGGACACCGCATTTTCGGGGATTACGGATTACATTAACGAATACTGCAATTTCGGCTGCGCTTATTTTGTTCTCCAGAAGACGAAGGAGAATAAGGAGGGCAAGGGCCAGAAGTCTGCATCTTCGCATACAGAGACGGCTTCCGAGTAATCGGAAGCCGTCTTTGTTGTCTAGCGGCCAAGACAGGCTTATTTGACTTTAAGCTTCAAGCTGCCTTGCTGATAGCTCCATTCAATAGCAGGATACTGCTTCTTAAAATCGTGGAGCTCAATATAAGCTTCATCGTTAACCATTTTAACGCTGCCTGCGCTCCGTTTGAACTGCTGCACATTCCCTGCATTTCCGGTTATGGTCAGCACCCCTGTATTCGTTGTCCAGGATGCTTGGCCGTCTACAAGAGCGGCAAGGATCCGGGAGGGAGCGTATACTTTCTTTCCCTCCTGGACGGTGTCGATATAACCGTTGAAAGATACGTTGTTAATCGTAAACTCGGAAGGGCTTCCGGCCACTTCCATATTTTTAAGCCCGATTTGACGCATAGCTGTAATGAGCTGAGCAGCTGAATTGCGGTTGACTTCCACGTCTGGAGTGAGGCCGACATAATTGAAATCCTCTAGCTTCGGCGTGAAATATTTCATGATCGTTAATTTAAGAGACCCGCCGCTGGACAGAGCAAAAATATTTTGAATTCGCGCTTTGCCAAATGTTTGGGAGCCGACTAGAGTCGCTATTCCGTTATCGCGCAGCGCTGCAGCCAATATCTCGGAGGCGCTGGCGGTGGCTTCATTTGTCAGGACCACGACAGGTATGCCGATGGAATTGCCGCCTGTAATTTTAATCTCCTCCAGCTCGCCGCCCTGGCTTTCAGTGTACATGAGCACTCCGTCTTTGATGAACTGCTTGGCGATATTGTGGGCGGATTCAACATAACCTCCCAAGTTGTCGCGCAGGTCGAGAACGAGTGCTTTCATGCCTAATTTGCGAAGCTTGCTCATATGTACAGCGAATTCTTCGTCTGCCTGATCAGAGAAAGTAGAGACGGCGATATATCCGATATCGCCTGAGGAGATCAGACGGCTCGTAACGGCTGGCAAAGAGAAGTGCCCACGGGTTACCTGGTAGGTGAGCTGACTGCTTCCCCGTTTGATGGAAATGCTCACTTTAGTATTTTCCGGCCCCTGGATCAAAAAAATATCCTCAGGACTGCTTACTTTATTTCCATTGATCTTGGTCATAATATCGCCTTTACGCAGCCCGGCAGATTGGGCCGGGGAACTATCCAGAACTT
The DNA here is from genome assembly GCF_000381905.1 of Paenibacillus fonticola DSM 21315. Lineage (GTDB taxonomy): Bacteria > Bacillota > Bacilli > Paenibacillales > Paenibacillaceae > Fontibacillus > Fontibacillus fonticola. The sequence goes on from NZ_KB907247.1 coordinate 73,574, forward strand.
CTGTAATGTATAAATTGTCATTTGCATAACGGATTAATACCCCAATGCCGACATATTCCTGATTAAGCTCATCTTCGAAACCCTGCAGTTCTTCTTCTGTGAAATAATCGGAATAAGGATCATCCAGAGTATAGACCATGCCCCGGATGGCATTCTCGATAAATTCATCTTGCTGGACGCCTTCAATGTTGTTGTCACTTAAATATTGAAGTACCTCGTGAATAATGCCGATATCGTAAAAATCCGCAGCATCGCTCGTGGATTGGGCTGCTTGTACTGCTTGAGGTAAACAAAGAGTGAGGAAAAGGAGAGATAGAGCTGTTTTGTGCCATAATTTTTTCATAATAATAAAAACGTCCTTTGCTATGTAATAACTATATCATACAGGTAAAAAAGGGAAAATTATATAGGAAAACGGATGTTTGTCAGACATCCGTTTAAAAAAAAGCGATTCATTTTTATCCGAGAAAAGCGTTGCGTACACGATCCCAAAAAGGGAAAGGCCGATAGCGGACAAAGCTGATGCTTTGTTTCGAAACTTGACAGCGCACCGAAATGAGATCGCTTATCGGATGATTGATATGATCCAACGTGATCAGCAAATTTTGTTCCTTGCGCGAATAAATGTTGCAGTGATGGTGTTCGGGAAGCACTAAGGATGACCCGATCGTCCGGAACACCCGGTTATTGATCGAAGCGATCTCGGAAATTTGCAATGCTTTGATGGAGGGATGAATGATAGCTCCGCCAAGACTTTTGTTGTATGCCGTACTTCCGGAAGGGGTGGAAATGCAAAAGCCGTCTCCCCGGAACATTTCGAACATCTGGTCATTAATATCCACTTGGGCTACGATCGTTCCATCGACCCCCTTAAGTGTAAATTCATTCAGACAAATATGCGAGGAGGTTCCTGACTTCTTCTGGATCTCCAGCTCAATCAGCGGATAACGAACGATTCGGGGCTTCAATACCGATTCGTCTTTATGCCTGGCAATCATATCCACAAGCTCGGGAATTTCATTGGCTTGCCAGTCGGCGAAAAAACCGAGATGCCCTGTATGTACCCCTACAAACGAGATGGACGGAATACGGTCGATAAACGTATGGAAAGCGTGGAGCATCGTGCCGTCTCCTCCGATAGAAACGACGATGTCCGGTGACTCTGCATCCAACTGAAGACCGTTTTTTGCGGCCAATTGATGGAACTTCTCACTTAATTCCACGGACAATTGATCGCCACGGTCAAGAACGTAGTATCTCAAGATGACAGGCTCCTTTGTATTAGATATCAGAAAGTATAAAATTCGAAGCATGAGCTTCCTGGTATCGCGAGAAAAACTGCCGCTGATCGCGGTTTTCGGGGGAAGTAAATCGGCAGACGTTTGTCATACATCCTCATACATTCTTCGTACATCCTCATATATCCTACTGTTAAGATCATAATCAATTCTGAAACAGAACACAATGTTTCATTTTCCCGCTGCACTTACCGCCGCTTCCCTATTCGCTGAATGAATCGAACGAGAAAAGACAAAATAAGGAGAAGCGTTATTAGGGTTAAAAAGACGAAAAAGCCGCTTGAAATTCCGCTCCAGGATGTAACGGACTCTTCTCTGGCCATGGTCAGCCAAGTGCCGGAGGCCGGCGGGCTCATAAGCGGATTCCATATGACCAGCAGCAGTACGGCCGCCATTATACCGTGAATGAAGCGAGCTGCCAGAAAGGGGACATAGCGCAAGTCCGCACCGTTCAGAATGCTCGCTACCTGAGCGTGCACAGACAGTCCCCCCCAAGATAAAATAAATGCCGCCGCGGCAGCTTTATACATGAGCGGGACAGTGGCCGGAGCGGCGGAGGCTTTGGCGCCAAGCGTTACCTCGAACATTCCGCCCACTAAAGATTCAGCCAAGGCAGGCGGCAGGCCTGCTACGCTCAGGATGGCGTGCACGGCAGAGTACAGCAGAGCCATTAACCCTGAAGCATTTAGCAATTCCAGCATGACAGCGAAAAAAACGACCAGCCCGCCGACGACCGTCATAAGCTGTAATGCGGAGTACACGGCTTGTTTCAGCAGTTCGCCAAGGCTGCGCCCGTCGTTCAGGCGCGCTTCATGCATCGCCTGGAGCGCCAGCTTAATGCTGAACCTTGCTGAGGGTTGAGGGATAGAGGGGCTGCCGCTGAGCTTGTCTTCCTTTGTGCCATAAAAACGCATGAAGCAGCCCAATACAAGGGCGCTTCCGTAATGAGCAAGTGCAAGGACTCCTGCCAGCTTCGAATTGCCAAAGAAGCCGACGGATACTGCGCCAATCAGAAATATCGGGTCGGATGTAGTCGTAAACGCGACGAGCCGCTCGCCTTCCACACGGCTGATAAGCCGCTGTTCACGGAGCTGGGTTGCCAGTTTGGCGCTGACAGGGTAACCCGAGGCAAAGCCCATCGCGGCAACAAAGCCGCCGCTGCCGGGAATACGGAACAAAGGCCTCATAAGAGGATCGAGCAGCTTCCCTAGAAAATGGACAATACCGAAGCCAAGCATTAGCTCGGAGATGACGAAGAAGGGAAACAGGGATGGAAACAACACTTCCCACCAAATGGAAAGCCCCATGACGCCGGCCTCCCATGAAGCTTTAGGATATGTCAGCATCAGGATGCCGAACGCAGCCATGGAAAGCAGCAGGAGCAGCATCGCTAATCGCGTTTTGTTCATGAGAAACGCCTCCACAATCTTCATAGTGGAGTGTATGACATTGTTGGGACAAACAGCACAAAAAAATAAAGAAAGCGATTACAAAATATACTGTATTTTTGAAGCAATTATGTTAGAATAAAAATCATAGATGTATACTTCATGGGGCAAAAATCTCAGATGGATGGAGTGTTGGCTATGAGTTTTGTAGCAGGTGTTCTTGTCTGCGCCTTTGTATATGTTATCCGTGTTTCCCGCGTCCATTCCAATGAAGAGGATTGGCGAAGTTATTAACTATAGCAGCAGGTTGATCCTGTTTTTACGTAAGAGCTCCGGTAGGAGCTTTTATTTTTTTTTGCTATAATTGATACAGAGTTAAAAAATACAATGTGAAAGTTGGAGAGGATCTCGTGAATCCAAGTTTAAGCATTTATGATAACCTGGGCGGAGAGAAGGTCATCCGGCGGCTTGTGGAAACTTTTTATCCTAAAGTCCAAGCTGATCCTCTGCTCGGTCCGTTGTTCCCCGAAGATATCGATCCGGTGATGGAGAAGCAGTATATGTTTTTGTCCCAATTTTTTGGCGGACCCTCTTTGTATTCGGATACTTTTGGACATCCGATGATGAGAGCGAGACATCTTCCTTTTCCGGTCACACGCGAAAGGGCCGAAGCGTGGCTGGCCTGTATGACTGAAGCATTGGAGGAGATTGGAGTTGAAGATGCGCTAAGGGACTTTGTCATTGCACGATTGTCTGGTCCTGCTTTTCATTTCGTGAATACGCCTTGATTGAGGATGATGCGCCATATGGCAGCGATAGAAAGGAAGTTATCGTGTGGAAATGCAACCATTATACAATATCAAGATCAACTGCGCTTATTGTGAAAATGAGTTTTCCACGTCACGGGTACGGCCAAGCCTTAAACGGGCCATCCGGACGGACAGCGATTTTTGCGGATACTACCGGGAGTTGAACCCCGATTATTACGTGGTAAGAATTTGCCCGTCCTGCGGGTTTGCCTCGACGGAAAATTCGAATGACCGGTTGACGGAACGCCAGCGTAATGAATTTGCAAAGCATATCGGCAGCCGCTTTGTAAAGCGCGATTATGGAGGTTCAAGAGACTGGGACAACGCGCTTGAGACGTACAAGCTCGCCCTGCTTTGCGCGCAGACGATCGGCGAGAAGGAGAGAATTATCGCTAGTCTGCTGCATCATATTGCCTGGTTGTACCGCTATAAGGAAGATCATGAGCAGGAGCAGCGTTTTTTAAAGCATGCGCTGAATTCGTACATAAAAGTGTATGAGAATGAAGGTGCCGGGGATAATGATGCCCGTCTTATGTATTTGATCGGCGAATTAAACCGGCGGGTTGGTGCATATAATGAAGCTGTCAAATGGTTCTCCAGAGTTATTAATGACAAGCGGATTATGGATGCAGCCATGATTCGCGCTTGCCGGGAGCAGTGGGCGCTGCTTCGTGAGGAAATGCAGGCGAAAGGTGAGGAATTGACGGAAGAGGTACAGGGTTAAATCCCGATATGTTTATCATTCACGTGTTAAGTTCAGAAGAGGCTGTCCATTAGAACGGCCTCTTCTGAGACTGCTGGATTGCAAAATTTATCTCTGCAACGCTGAATCCGTCGGCAGAAAGTTATCCGCGCAGCGTTCGTATTGCGTGCTCAAATCCGCCAGCAGATAAATGATCAGAGCACGATCGTAACAGTCGGCAGTAAATTTATCTGCGGATGTTCGTGTCCGTCAACAGGTAATCCTGATCGCTATCCAGCACGGTAAGCTTGTTTTTACAACATGGAAAAACAAGCAGTTTCTTCTTGCCTTCGCGAACGCTTTGCACTTCGCCGGGCTTCATGGACAGGAGAACATTTTCCTGCCCGCAAAAAGGACACTTTGGCGCGTAAACATCGCCCATAACAATATCATAAGGAAGCGATTTTTCAAAAGGAATCATGAGGACGTATCCTCTTCATTCGAAGGCGAGTGCTCTGCCGTTGGATCCTTCGCTTCTTCTTTAGCGATTTCCGCAATTTTCTGCAGTAAAATATGTTGCGGCATATGCATAAGGTGCTCAAGGGGCACCTTTAGTTTTTGGGCCAGCTTTATGGCAGTATCCGGTGAGACTTGCAGTGGTTTCATATGATCCCCTCCTGTTGATCTGGTTTCTATAATATACACTTTTAACACCAATTGCATCAACAATGGAAAAAGGAAAGGATGCGTATTTAATGACACAATTAACAGATCCGGTACAAATAACTTGGGAACTGGAATCTATTTTTCCAGGAGGCTCCTCTTCAGATAAGTTTGATAAATTTCTCAGCCAATTGGAAGAGGATATTGCAGCGATGCACCAGGATTTACAGGAACGGAACGCACCTCTGGCTTTGGAAGAGACTGCTCACCTCGATAAGCTTATTGACGGATTGCAAAACGCAGCTGGAAAAATTATCGAAGCGGACAGCTTTGTCGCTTGCTTAACGGCTCAAAATCAGCATGATAAAAAAGCTGTGCAGCTCTCCGGGAAAGTAACTACGATCCGTGCGGCTTATGAAAATACGATGACATTATTTCAAAATGTGCTGCGCAATACGGAAGATGATTTGTGGGAAGCCTGGATGGCTCGCGGTGAAATTGCTCCAATCTCCTACGTGCTCAGCGAGAAGCGTGAAATTGCCCGGGAGAAGCTGGCGCCAGAGTTGGAGAGCTTGGCGTCCGATCTTGCTATTGACGGCTATCATGGCTGGGGACAGCATTATGATACGATCGTGTCAAAGGTGGCCGTTCCTTTTAAAGAAGGAGACGGCAAACTGGCATCATTATCTGTAGGCCAGGCCGCGAACAAGCTGAATGACGACGACCGGGCAGTTCGTGAAGCGACGTTTGCAAACTGGGAGCGGGCGTGGAGCGGGGTTGCTGATTACTGTGCAGATACGCTGAATCGGCTGGCGGGCTTCCGGCTTAAGCTTTATGAAAGAAGAGGCTGGGATGACATTCTCAAGGAGCCGCTGATGATCAACCGGATGTCTCGTGAAACGCTGGACATGATGTGGCGGGTCATTGAGGAAAATAAACCAGTCTTCGTCAAATATATGAACCGGAAGGCCGAACTGATGGGATTGGATCAGCTAAGCTGGAGCGATGTGGATGCTCCGCTCGGGCAATCCGCAGGCAAAATTTCTTACGAGGACGCTGCGAATGAGATTGTAAAGCAGTTCCGCAGCTTTAGTCCAAAGCTGGCCGAGTTTTCGGTAGAGGCTTTCAACCGGCGCTGGATTGAAGCGGAGGACCGTCCAGGCAAACGTCCAGGAGGCTTCTGTACCTCGCTGCCGGTAAGCAAGCAGACGCGAATCTTTATGACGTATGGCGGAACGGTATCTAACGTATCTACGCTGGCACATGAGCTAGGACACGCCTATCACCAATATTTGATGGAAGAATTGCCGCAATTCAATCAGGACTATGCGATGAATGTCGCGGAGACGGCTTCAACCTTTGCGGAAATGATTGTGGCGGACGCGCTCGTGAAGAACGCAGCGGACGAGAAGCTGAAGCTGAGCCTGCTGGCGGACAAAATCGGCAGCAGTATCAGTTTCTTTATGAATATTCACGCTCGCTTCCTGTTCGAAACCCGGTTCTACGAGAAGAGAAAGCAGGGCGTACTGAGTGCGGATGAATTGTCTGCTTTGATGGAAGAAGCACAGCGTGAGGCCTATCATGGCGCACTGGCTTCTTATCACCCTCATTTCTGGGCTTCCAAGCTGCACTTCTATATTACGGACGTACCGTTCTATAACTTCCCTTATACGTTCGGCTACATGTTCAGTACAGGACTGTATGCAAGGGCGCAGCGTGAGGGAGAGAGATTCGCGGCAAAATATGATGCTTTGCTGCAGGATACGGGACGAATGACCGTGGAGGAGCTCGCGAGCAAGCATCTTGACGTCGATTTGACGAAGCCGGATTTTTGGCGTGAAGCGATGTCTGTCGCAGTAGCGGATGTACAATTGTTCCTGGAGCTGACGCAGTAAGCAGTGGGATTCGGCAGAATAATTTTATTGACCGTCTAGTTGACCATCTAGTTGACTGCTAATTTGATCGTCAGTTGATCGGCATTTGATCGTCTTTGGGTAAAAAGAACTAATTTTCACTGCCCGGTTCGATTTCAAATTGGTGGTACATGCAAATTATGTCACGCAGGCGACTTGTTTGAAAAGTATTGCACGGCGGAGGGAGACGCATAGTTCTACTCTGCCGTACAATACAAAACAGCTCCAGAAAGCTTGATTTTACAAGGAGAAATCATTGTCGTAAAAGTATATATTTTGGCGAATAATAAGTTTTGCAGATGTTGAAAATATTATAGATGTAGTAATAAATAACCATTTTTGTTTTATATTGTTGATAGGTGAATGATATTGGAATATAATGAGTCGTAAGCCCTATATAGGGACTCATATGGGAAGGGAGGGTGGATATGCTGAAGACGGACCAGCTTTCACTTGCCAGGCAGGTTGATATGGTGTTTAAGGAGCTTGAAGTAGAACTATCCGGCATGACGTCGGGAACTGTATTCATTCAAATTCGCAACAATGCCATTGGAAAATTCGGTATCCGCCATAATCCGATAGCAGGTCGTAACGGACAGTTGTCTGAGGAGGATAGAGGATTATCGCATCAGCAATTGAAATCGTTCAAAGCGATGGCCATCGAAGCGCTGAAATTCAAACGTTATTGGACGCATGGCGAGATTAGCTACGAATTTGCCTTACGGCAGGAGACCATCATAGTTGATGCTATTTTGGAGTCTAATTACAATATGGCGAATTTGATGATACAACGCTATTCACGGAAGGATTCAGCCAGTACATATCATGATATTTCATAATTTTATAACAAAAGACAGGCGACCTGCTTTTGGCAGACCGCCTGTCCACTTATCGTTTAGAAAATCGAAGTTACTGGTTAGAACGACCCGACAATTGCTGCTCCGCTATTTGAACTAGACGTTTAGTAATGTACCCCCCGAGAGAACCTGTTTCGCGGGAAGTATAGTTACCGTAGTAACCGTCTTGTGGAATTTGAACGCCCAGCTCTTGTGCAGCTTCATATTTCAGCTGCTGCAATGCAGCGTTCGCTTGAGGAACGACAAGGTTGTTGGAACGGCTTCCATTTGCCATGTTTGTCACCTCCTTTGCCTTTGTGAAGTTAGTATGGATTTTGTGAGCTAAAATATGCAGTCTTATTTCCTTCTATATGATTGGTAATTATTGCATTGCAAAATTAATGAAATTCTGCGCAACAGAGCGGAATTTTAACTTATATATCGCAAAAAAATATCGCAATAAACAATGTAACATCTACGAAAACAACCACGTGAACAACCACGAAAACAACCACGAAAACAAACGCGCAAACAAACGCGCAAACAACCATGTGAACCAACACGCAGAACAACGACGACGAAAACAACCGCGGAATCAACACCAGAACAACGACGACGAAAACCGACCATGCAAACCAACAACGTAACCGAGAACGTAACCAACAACGTAACAAACAACGTGAAAAAGACGCAAAACACCACGCAAAAGAACACAAAAAAAGCAACTCTCAAAAGAGAATTGCTCGCTAAACTTATTTGCAGCCATTTACTGTACTGATCATGTTGACAGTAACCACGCTGGTAGTGATTTGCTGTACTGATCATGTTGACAGTAACCATGCTGGTAGTGATTTGCTGTACTGATCATGCTGACAGTAATCATACTGGTAGTGATTTGCTGTACTGATCATGCCGACAATGATCAATGCGGTAGTAATCTGCTGCACTGACCATGCCGACACATATCCATTCCTTAGGTTGTTTGCGGATAAATCATTTTCAGCTGTAAATTCAGCTCTAACGACTGTCCAGGCTGCAGTTCAATAAGTCCCGTCAACTCGTTGGCCAAGCCTGAGTTAGGGGCATCTGGAAGCCATGTGTACGGTTCGATGCACAGAAACTGCTCAGCCTCTCCCTTTGTATACAGCACCCAATGCTTGAAATAGGCTTGGTCAGCGGAGTAGACAAGGCCGTAACCGTCATCGTGGAGCAACGTTGCCTGTGCAGGATGATCTCCGATTTGCAGCATCGTATCAAAGTTCCTGCCTTGCATGTTCAGGCCTGTGTTTAATTGTTCAAGCTCTCCAAGTGGTGCAATTTCACCGGTAGTGATCAGCTCTTCGTCCAGCTTATACATTCCGGTGACTGGGAGTGTAAGCGTCCATTTGCTTGGCTCGCCGTCCAACAGAAACCAGGTGTGCAGACCAAGACCGAAAGGGGCGGGACGATCACCGAGATGACTGATCTTGAACGTTTGGCTAAGTTCGGCTCCCTGGAGACGTAAAGTCATTTCAATCTTCAGCGGTTCAGGATATTGCCGGATCCAGTTTGGATCCTCTGAAGTGACGAACTCCGTTGTAATTGTACAACCCTCATCATCTTCTTCAATATCGCTGACACACCAGGCCTGCGTCCGGTGAAGTCCGTGGATATGGTTGTCGTTAGCTGTATTGCGGTCAAACAGATATTCTTGTCCGGCATAAGTAAATTGGCCTCTGCGAATCCGCCCAGGCGGAATGAGCAGGGGAATTCCAAAGTGGTAAGGCTTCTGCAGGTAGAAATCGAGCTCGCTTTCTTCAGGGCTGCGAAGTACATCGCGTTGCTGGATATGATCCCGTATGGCGATCACATTATTGCCTAGGCGGGGCAGCAGCGTGACATCAAGTTCACGGCTATGTAACGTATAAGTATCGTAACCGTTCCATTGCCCTTTGGTCACTTTTTTCATATCGATGCTCCTTTTCCCACTAAATAATCGAAAATGAATAACTAGACATATCATAACACTTTTTCTTAGGGACGAAAAACGTAAGTTGACATAGCAATTCGCTGCCAGGTATGATTGGACATATAAATTTAACAAAAATGAATGCGATGACAGGGATAAGTAAGCGAAGCGGACTTCTGCTGCAGAAAGCTGGTGGTTGATGCGAACCAGTGAAGTTGCTTAGGCCGAATGGACCCTGGAGCGCCGAGCCTAACAGATAGACCAGGATCTATCTTAGTATGCCGGCCGGCCGGTTCCACGTTACGGAGCATAAAGGCTAGATGACAGTGTTTACGAAAATACCGTGCAATCTGGGCGAATAAGGGTGGCACCACGGTCTCACGTCCCTTTCGGGCGTGGGATTTTTTTGCGTTACCTTGCATTTTTTTGCGTTACTTTGCATTGGTGTATCGATAGTTGTTGGGTTGTCGCGTTGTTGCATCACCTGCTATGTTAGTGCTTGTTGTATGATTTTTCATACACATGCCAGGATCTGGCCGCTAAGCGAGTGTTTGTGTATGATTTTTCATATACAATGCCATCATCTGGCCGCTAAGCGAGTGCTTGTGTATGATTTTTCATATACAATGCCATCATCTGGCCGCTAAGCGAGTGTTTGTGTATGATTTTTCAAACACAATGCCATCATCTGGCCGCTAAGCGAGTGCTTGTGTATGATTTTTCAAACACAATGCCATCATCTGGCCGCTAAGCGAGTGGATTATGTATGATTTTTCAAACACAATGCCATCATCTGGCCGCTAAGCGAGTGCTTGTGTATGATTTTTCAAACACAATGCCATCATCTGGCCGCTAAGCGAGTGTTTGTGTATGATTTTTCAAACACAATGCCATCATCTGGCCGCTAAGTGAGTGTTTGTGTATGATTTTTCATACACAATGCCAGCATCCGGCCCTATGTGAGTGATTATGTATGATTTTTCATATACAATGCCAGCATCCGGCCCTATGTGAGTGATTATGTATGATTTCTCATACAAATTCACGCTCACTACACGCTGGACTGATCGACTGTTTAGCTTAGCGGCAGTTGACGACGATCGGCTTCTTAGCTTAGCAGCAGACGATCGGACGTCCGGATCGTCACAGCGCGCAAAGAGCAGGTAATAAGCCTGCGGCGTGCTTACATCGGCATTTCCAGCAGCGGATACCAGTTTTGCCCGGTTTACATTAAGTTAAGGCTTATTCGCAAAGGCTTATTCGCAGAATTCAAAGCTGCGAAAATTTCGCTACTAAGCAAAAAGTTGCCTTACTAAACAAGAAATAAGCAGGAAAATTTACGTTACTAAGCAAAGCGAGCTGCGCAAATGTAGTTACTAAGCAAAGCGAGCTGCGCAAACTGCGCAAATAAAGTTACTAAGCAAGCAAAGCTTAATCCATCTCTAAAAAGCAAGCAAAGCTTAATCAATGTCTAAAAAAATCAGGAGGATGATAATTATGAAAAAAGTTCTTTCCGGCATCCAGCCTAGCGGTAAATTAACGTTAGGAAATTATATCGGTGCCCTTAGAAATTTCGTCAAGCTGCAGCATGATTATGCGTGTAATTTTATGGTGGTCGATCTGCACGCTATTACCGTGTCCCAGGAGCCTGCAGCTTTGCGGGAGCAATCTGAAGCGGTTGCCGCATTGTTCGTAGCTGCTGGTATCGATCCGTCTAAGGCCAACGTGTACATGCAGTCCCATGTGCTTCAGCATGCGCAATTGGGCTGGATCCTGACAACGCTCACCTCCATGGGCGAGCTTGAGCGAATGACTCAATTTAAGGACAAGGCTGAAGGCAAGGAGTCGGTAGGTGCGGGACTCTTCGTCTACCCCTCTTTAATGGCAGCGGATATTCTTGTATATAATGCTGACTTGGTGCCCGTAGGCGAGGACCAGAAGCAGCATTTGGAGCTGACCCGCGATTTAGCCGGACGATTTAATTCCCGCTACGGGGAATACTTTACGATCCCCGAGCCTTATATTCCAGAGGTCGGAGCTCGTATTATGTCGCTGGATGATGCTTCTAAGAAGATGAGCAAGAGCAATCCCAACCCGGGAAGCTACATCTCCCTTCTGGATACGCCGGCAGATATCCGTAAGAAGATTAGCCGCGCGACGACAGATTCAGGCAGTGAAGTAAGATTTGATCCGGTGAACAAGCCGGAAGTAAGCAACCTGATTACGATTTACAGCCAGTGTGCGGAAATTTCTGTGAATGAAGTAGAACGGCTGTATGAAGGCAAAATGTACGGAGCATTCAAAAAGGATTTAGCCGAGGTTGTCTTGGGAGTCATTGAGCCTTTGCAGCAGCGATACCGGGAAATCCGCGAGTCGGGCGAAATATTCGATATTTTGTCCCTGGGGGCAGAGAGAGCGGCCGAGACGGCGGAGCAAACACTTGCCGATGTTCAACGGATGATGGGGTTTATAACCAAATAAGCTGCTGAATATAACTGAATAAATTAGTGAATAAGTTTGGAAGCCCGGGATAAGGAAATCCGGGTTTTCTTCTTGTCGTCACTGAATTGTCATAATAACTTGGTCAATATGTAACGATTGTCAGAGACTTCGTGGATTTGATATGATAAAGTTTATAGCGAGAAAGCTTTTATTTCGAAAATTAATTAAAATTTATATATATTTTAGCATAGGAGGAAGATATAACGCATGGAAAAACCACTAAGCTACTCTGCTCCTACGGATTCCGCTGCGTTGTCCGTGAGACCAACTCCTCCGGGAGAAACGGCAACTTGGAAAGATTTTATCGCCTTGACGAAGCCGGGCATTATCCGCTCTAACGTAATTGCGGTATTTGCCGGGTTTTGGCTGGCTTCACAATGGGATTTACAATTCGGCAAAATGATCTGGACGATACTTGGGGCCGTTCTTGTCATGGCGTCGTCCTGCGTGTTTAACAACTATTTCGATCGTGATTTCGATATGAAGATGGAGCGTACAAAGAAGCGCGCCCTGCCTACAGGCAGGCTGTCGCCGCGCATCGTATTATGGTACGCGATTATTCTCGGCATACTTGGATTGGTCTCGCTTTTCAGTTTTTCCGGTCTGCTGGCAGGTATATTTGGCATAGTGGGCATGTTCGTGTATGTCGTTGTATATACGCTATGGCTAAAGCGTACGTCCACCTGGAGCACTTCCGTCGGAGCGATTTCTGGCGCGATGCCTCCGGTTATCGGCTATGTTGCGGTCACCGGCAAGGTTGATTTGGGCGCATGGCTGTTATTTGCCCTGCTGTTTTTGTGGCAGCCGCCGCATTTCTGGGCCCTTGGGATCCGGCGCGTAGAAGAGTACCGGGCAGCAGGTTACCCTCTGCTTCCGGTCGTTAAAGGTATTCCGAGAACGAAGCTGCAGATGATTCCTTATTTGGTATTGCTGCTTCCGATCCCCGTATTAATGTATGTTTACGGCTACACCGGAATGTGGTTCCTTATTATCGGCGAGGCATTGTCCTTGGTTTGGCTGTACATGGCGCTTAAAGGCATTCGCTCGCAAAACAATGATACATGGGCCAAAAAGGTATTTATTTTCTCTGTTAACTATTTGACCATTAGTCTCATCGTTATGATTCTGGATACGGTTAGAATTTAAATGAAGCATTGCCGTAAGGGGAGCCGAGGCCAAATACTGGACGGATACCGCGACGGATGCTACCGGATGCTTGTATGGAGGAACTGTAAATGACCTTGTTAAAAAAATATAAATGGACTTGGTTGATGCTGGCCATTTGCGTAGTGCTCGCGGGATATTTGCTGAAGGATTCCTTTGTGAAACCGAAGCTTCCCGTCATTGGCCAAGTCTCAGCATTTTCCCTGGAAAATCTCGACGGCAGCAACGTTACTTTAGAAGACACCAACGGGAAAGTCAGATTGTTCTATTTCTTTTTCTCCAATTGCCCGGATGTGTGTCCAGTTACGACTTTAAGACTCTCCCAGGTTCAAGATGAACTGAAAGAGAAAGGTCTGTTCGGTGAGGACGCCTCGATCGTATCGATTACTTTTGATCCAGAGAGAGATACGAAGGAGCGGCTTAAAGAGTTTGGCGATAAATTTAAAGCGGATTATGCTGGCTGGTACTTCCTTAGGGGGGATCAGGGGCAGATCATTGATCTGGCGATGAATTCTTTTAAAATATTGGTGAACCAGGATAAGGACGGCAATTTCGTCCATATGGATCTTATTGGGCTCGTTGACCGCAAAGGGAACATTCGTGAAATGTACCGGCCTGAAGCAACGGCTCAGGAGATCGCCGAAGGCGTCGCGGCTTTGGCCAAAGAAAAGAAGTAAGAGCCGTTTAGTTCAGATGATGAAATGAAGCCGGGTGGGGGTAGATGATGTAATCCTCCAGCCCGGCTTTTTCCAATTGAGCGATGAGGTACTCATCCGGCGTTCCCTCGACCCCGGCATATCCGCGCCGTGTGTACATTTGGACCGCATCAGGGAAAGCATCCCGAAGTACTCCGCGGATTCGCTTGCCGGAAGCATCATTGTCCATAAATAGAAATACTTCCTGATCTTTGACCTGTTTCCGCAGTGCTTCCAATTTTAATGAATTTAATGTCCCAAAGGTACAGAGAATTTTTATTTCCTCATCCAACAGACGACGGAGCTTGCTTCGGTCATTTTTACCCTCAACAATGATGTAGATAGACAATGGGATCACCTCGGGCCGAATGTTATTGAAATGGTATGCCTCTAGTGTATACCGCAAGCCTTTTAAGTGCAAAAAAGAACACAAGCAGAAGGGACTCTCCCGAGTAGTTAAAGACTACTTTTGGAACAGTCCCATTTTGTTTAAGCTTAGTTTACAAATATGTCATTTGAATTTTAGTAAAGAGGAGCGCGGAGAATGATCACCAATAAAATGTAAAGTACAAGGATTGTACCTGTTGACGTCCAGAAACCACCGATTGGTTTATGTCCGCAATGACCGATATGTCCCATCTGCTTCACCTCGCTTTCCATTTAATTGGTGGCTACACGTTTATAATATGTACAGCTGGTAATATTGCGCTGTGTCACTGCCTAAAGCGGGGAATTAATACCCTGTTAGACAGCCTAAACAGGGAGAAATATTGCTTCCGCAGCAGCCCCTCTCTCTTCCTGTTCTTTCCCCACTTCTAAATGGCTAGTGAAGGTTTGATGGCTTGGTGAGGGGAGGCATCCCTAATCCTTTTTTGCGGCTAGGCGGAACAATGATAATGACGCTCATTAAAATTAAAAATGCCATGAAATAGGGCGAATATGTGCCATGTATCATTCCGGCTGTTATAGGGCCGACGAAAGAGCCTAGAGACATGGCGATGGATTGCAGGGAGAAGACCGTACCCAGCCGCTCGCCGCCGCTCAGGTCGATAAAAAGTGAGGACATAGCTGGGTAGACAACGCCTTTAGCGATGCCTAGAGCGAGCAGGGACACAGGCAAGGGTACGCTGCCTAAAGCGGCTAGCGAGAAAAAGGAAAGGGCGATGCCCAGTATCCCTAGATGAGTCCGCAAATACGGTGAGAAATGATTAAGGAACATCATTGATAAGGTGACGAGTGCTCCAAGGCTAATGATCGAAAAATAGATCCCGGTGTGCATAACCCCTGCCGTTCCGCCCATTTGCAGCGGCAATTCAAAGAACAGTATCCCTTGCGAGCAGGATACCGCAAACGGCAATAAATAATATTTTAAGGGGATGACCTGGAATTGGAAGGAGGCGGCTTCATTCGTTAACGCGGCATTTCGATGGCGGAGGCTAGCGCGCTCGGGACGGGATTCCTGAATCATAAATATGGCGACAATCCCGGTGATGATCAATAGCCAGCCAAGGGACTGGAAGGTCATGGAATAGCCGCTTTGGGCAACTAGAAAAGCGCCAGCCGCAGGAGAAACTACGGAAGCGAGGGTGTGAACTACACCGTGACCGGCCATGAGCTTTCCTTGTCCGACTGGATCTTTGGACAGGGAAGCGAGCAGCGCTAGGCAAGCCGGGGACAGAAACGCCAAGACGAACCCGCTGATGGAGCGGAGCACGAGCAGCTGCCATGGCGCTGTCACATGGGCTTGCAGCAGCAGGATGATGCCCGCCCCGATCAGACTGAAGATCATATAGCCTTTGCTGCCATGCTTATCAACGCCTTGGCCGGCGATTAAATTTCCAGGCAGATGAGTTAAGGCATAGATTCCCATCATCCAGCCGATAAATAACGGCGGCGCGCCCAGAGAAAGTGCGAATGGGGTCAGAATCGGGTACTGAGCATGCAAATCAAAGAAAGCGAGGAACAAAAAAAAGTAAAGCCAGAATGCCATTTTCATTTACCTTGCCTCCAGTAAATCCATTATGCTCTACTTGTACGTCGCTTGGGACGAACTTATACCCTTTTCATGAACAGCAGGCGATTTTTTTACCCAAAGACCAGGGAACAAACAAGGGTTAGCTGACATCACTTAGGCCGATCATGTATAATAACTTACACTGTGGAAACTCCAAATTTGAAATGAAACTAAGCTTGCTTGTAATACGTTAAATAATTGAAAATGAGATTATAGGGGTGTTGTTATAATGGATTTGCAAGTGTGGACGGAATTTCTGAAGCAGAACTGGCTCGTCATAGTCGTTGCGCTGGTTGTCCTGTTTCTGATTTTGAATTTAGTCAAGACCGTCGTTAAATGGGCTCTAGTGATTGTTATCGCTGCGTTCATTGTGATTTATAGCGGTATTACTCTTAAAGATATCGGAGATGCCGTGAATACGGTCAAGGATCAGGCGGTTGAAATCAGTAAATCGGAAGTGCTCAACGTGATGAGAAAGGAAGCGAAGGAAGCGCAGTGGGTGCAAAACGAGGACGGTACGTTTACAATTACAACTCCGAATCTCGAAGTAACCGGAACCCCTGGCAGCGATAAGGTGAAGGTGACTTTTCGCGGCGTATCTCTCGGTGAATGGAAAATGAGCGATGCGCTCGAAACTTTCGTACAAGAAGCAAAACGCAATGCAAAACAATAAGTATTGTACGTAAAACAAAAAGAAAATTCAGTTGGCATAGCACAAAAAACAAAAAACAGTATGTAAATGTTATTGTGAACAGCTTGCGAATTATGGCACAAGACAGGAGGCGGACATGACGGAGGTCTGGATGGACAGTTTGCGGGAATACAACATGATTACCGCCTTGCTCATGCTGATTATGCTGATATCGGTCATACAGGGGCTGCTGCGCGGGGCTTCCCGTTCGGCCGGCCGGCTATTTACCCTATTTAGCGGAGGACTATTGTCTTTATTAAGCCTAGCTGCTTCCATTCCGTTTTCGTTATGGATTTCTCCTCAAGTGCAGAAGTGGGCAGGCGGTATTACTGCTCCAGTCCGGGAGCTATCGAAATGGGAGCAGCTTTATTATACGCTGCTGACCGCTGTAGGGGATTTTCCGCTCCTGCGCTTTGCTGTAGTATTCATACTCAGTTACTGGCTGATACGTTCTATTATGGGGCTTATTTGTGCCTTTGCATTCGGGGGCCCGCTATTCGGACGATTGGCATTTGGCAGGGAAGGAGACTCCTCTTGGCTTAGCCGCTTGACTGGGGCCGGGATCGGTTCAGTTATTGGAGCAGTGCGGTGCCTGCTGATTATCGCTATGCTGTTCATTGTTACCGCCTTGTTCCCGAATAGCGGATTCAGCCGGTATATTGAAGCTTCCCCTGTATACCGGCATGTAGCTGAGACGATTATTGAGCCGATATCCGGTGATTTGATCAAAGATAAGCTCCCGGTATTTACCCGGGGGGTGGAGGAAGAGCTTAACGGCATTCTGCAGCGGCGTTATGAGGTTATCGATGCGGAAATTCCCCGGAATATTGAAGAAGCCGCTGCACAAATTACAGAAGATGCGGCTAGCGATGAGGAAAAGGCCTATTTGCTGTATAAGTGGATTGGCACAAGAGTAAAGTATGACTATGACAAGGTAAAAGATTATGAAGAGAAGGGCATCTGGCATGAACAGACGCCGCAGATGACCTTTGACAGCAAGCGGGGAGTATGCATCGATTATTCCCGGTTATATGCCGTAATGGCCCGTTCTCAGGGCCTGCAAGTTAAAGTAGTGACCGGTCTTGGATATGACGGCCAGGGAGGATATGGTCCGCATGCCTGGAATGAAGTGTTTTTGACCGAGAAAGGGGCCTGGATCCCGCTCGATGCGACATGGGCGGGCAGCGGGGATTGGTTTAATTCCCCGGCCTTTGACGAAACGCATATTGCGGACAAAATTATTTAGTGGAAGCTGTTGGGAAAGCCGAACAATTTCGCATTTCCCCAGGGCGGTATGATACAATAATCGTGTGAAAAAGTGAGACTTCAACAGGCGATCTAATGAATCGTCTCTATTCGTTTTAATATAAGAAAGTGAGATTTTAAGCAATGAAAAAAGTTTATTCGGAAGATCCGCAGGAGCAGGAAATCGAGCTGCAGCGCCATTTTAATATTCGACTTAATTTGTTCTTCTTCAGTGCCTTTGCGATCTTTACGGTAATCATTGTTCGGTTGGCCATTTTGCAGTTTGTCGAGGGGCCGACGCTTGCCCAGCAGGGAACCTCTCTAAGAGTGAAGGATGTTCCGCTTCCACCGAGCCGGGGGACGATTTATGCGGCAGGAGGGGAGAGGCTGGCTTATTCGACGCCAGTTCAATCCTTGTATATTACGCTGCAGAAGGACTACAGCAAGAGTACGAACCGGGGGAAAGAGAATCGCCCCGAGGCGATAGCCTTGGCCGAGAAGCTAAAGGAGGCCTTCGATAAATACGGTGATCCGAATGGAACGCCGATGACGCACGAAGACATTGTCGATGCGATGGATTTGGAGTACCGGCGAGCCAACGGCTTCGCGCCCCGCCGTATCAAGATCGATCTGACAGATCAGGAAGTCGCTTATTTCCTCGAGCGGAAGGATCAGTTCCCGGGAATCGACATTGTGGAGGAGAGTATCCGCCACTATGATGAGGAGCGGGTTGCCGTCCAGACGATCGGTTACCTGCGGAAGTTCAGCTCCACGATGGATGTGTCCTGGTATGATTCGGTCAGGGAAACGATGGCATCGGAGAATAAGGATCCAGGACTGGAATATACGCCGGAGGAATTTGTGGGCTTCGATGGTTTGGAGATGCAATACCAGCATGAACTGCGCGGAAAGAACGGATATAAGAGCGTTCCGATTGATCCGCGCAACATGGCTTCGGGCATTCCGGAATTGACAGCTCCACAGAAGGGCCATGATTTGCATACGACGATCAATAAGAACGTCCAATTGACTGCCCAGCAGGCGATTACCGATCAGCTTAAGTGGCTGCACAGCAATCCGGTATCCGGCAAGCTGCATCCCAACGCCAAAACGGGCTACGCCGTGGCGATGGAAGTAGAAACCGGCAATATTATTGCCATGGCCAGCATGCCCGATTATGATTCCAACGTATGGAAGAGCGGCGGAGTAACCGGTGATATATGGAAGCAAATCGAGAACAGTTATAAGAACGGGACGATAACGCCGTTCGGTTCTGGCCGCTCGGGCCATAACTTCGAATCGACGATACTGCTTGGCTCAACGATCAAGCCGCTATCCGTGCTCATTGGGCTGAACGAAGGGCTTTTCTCGACGAATGATTATTACACGGACAGAGGAATTGCGTATTTCGGGCGGAATGATTCCTCCAGAGTGCGGAACTCCGGCAGCCATGCTTATGGCCCGCTGGATCCATCTAAGGCAATTTATAAATCCTCGAATACCTTTATGGTCGATATGGTTGGGAAGAGGTTATATAACAAATACGGGGCCGAAGGAATCGATGTTTGGGATAAATACATGAAGGACTTCGGACTTGGCGTATCGACCGGGATCGATTTGCCCTCCGAATATTTGGGCAAGCTCGAATACAAGGACGAGAACGAGACGGCGCTGGCGAGACTGGTCTATGCCTCTTTCGGCCAGCAGGGGAAATATACGGCTATGCAGTTGGCCCAATTTACAGCGACACTGGCCAGCCGCGGCAAACGGATGGAGCCGCATCTCGTCAGCAAAATTACCGATTCCGACGGCAATATCGTCAAGGAGTTCGAGCCTAAAGTGCTGAATGAAGTGGACTTTAAGAAGGAACACTGGAATGAAGTTATCAGCGGCATGAAGACGGACGTCTCCGCATTCAACGGCTTCCCTTATGATTTTGCCCGAAAGACGGGAACCTCTGAGCAGGCTTACCGCGGTAAAATGATTGACAACGGAGTATTTATCGCCTTTGCTCCACGGGAGAATCCGAAGCTGGCGGTGGCGGTCGTTGTTCCTGAGGGTGGATTCGGTTCGATGAGCGCCGCGCCGATCGCACGGAAAATCTTCGATGCTTACGATCAGGAATATGGATTGGACGGCGTGCCGAAGAAAACAAAACAATCGGCAACCGGACAGGAAACGGACGGAAATTAGCGGCAGATTCCGTTCGTTTGAGTAGTCAGGCATAAATATAGAGCGGCTTTCCGATCGTTACGATCAGGGGAGCCGCTCTTTTGGCTTGTTTCACCCTTTGTATGCGCCAAAGGCTATTTGCTCGGGTGATGATCGTTCAATTCAAATCTCTGGCAATTGGTTTATTTTTCATGTTACAATTATTTCATGTAATGAGATATTAATGAAAAGTGGAGATTTGTCATATGAAAAGCAGTTATGCTAAGGATTCCTTTGAGCAGGATGCCGAATTGCAGCGTCATTTCAATATTCGCCTAAATTTATTTTTTTTCAGCACGTTTGCTATTTTTACGGTCATCATTATTCGCCTAGCTATTTTGCAATTTGTTGAAGGTCCAACCTTGGCCCAGAGAGGTACGGAGCTGAGAGTAAAGGATGTCCCGCTTCCGCCGACCCGGGGAACGATATATGCGGCAGGAGGTGAGAAGCTAGCTTATTCGACTCCCGTTCAATCCTTGTATATTACGCTGCAGGAGGACTACAGCAGTAATACGAAGCAAGGTAAGATGAACCGTCCGAAAGCGATCGCCTTGGCGGAGAAGTTGAAGGTGGCATTTGACAAATATGGAGATCCTCATGCTCCAGAGATGAGTCTGGAGGAAATCATTGACGCCTTGGACCTCGAATACCGGAAAGCCAACGGCTTCGAGCCGCGGCGAATTAAGCTTGACCTGACAACGAAGGAAATTGCCTATTTCCTGGAACGGAAGGATCAGTTTCCGGGCATTGAGATCATAGAAGAAAGCATACGGCACTACGATCCGGACCGAGTGGCCGTCCAAACGGTGGGATATATGAGGAAATATGCAAATGCGTCGACATCTATACCTTTCTATGAAGAGATCAGAGCACAAGAAAAATCAGATCCGGCTTTACAATACACGGAGACGGAGAATGTCGGCTATGACGGCTTGGAGTTGTATTTTCAAAATGAGCTGCGTGGCAAAAACGGATTTAAGAAGGTTCCGGTTAATCCGCGTAACATGGCCAACGGAATTTCCGAAGTGATAGCCCCGGAGAAAGGCTATGATCTGCATACGAATATTAATAAAAACGTGCAGCTGGCGGCCCAGCAGGCGATAACTGACCAGCTGAAATGGCTGCACACTAACCGGGTATCCGGCAAGCTGCATCCCGATGCCAAGACGGGTTATGCGGTTGCAATGGAAGTGGAGACGGGGAATATAGTGGCGATGGCCAGTATGCCGGATTATGATACCAACGTATGGCAGAGCGGCGGGATCTCCAGTGAGGATTGGAAGCAAATCGTAGACAATTATCAGAACGGGACAATTACGTCGATAAGCTCGGGACGCTCGGGACATAATTTTGACTCTACGGTATATCTCGGATCAACGATTAAGCCATTGTCCGTTTTAATTGGATTGAATGAAGGGTTATTTACAACGAATGAGCATTACACGGACAGAGGAATAGCCTACTTCGGGCGGAATGATTCCTCCAGCGTCCAAAACTCGGGAAGGGTGTCTTACGGGCCGCTGGATCCGGCTAAGGCGATTTATAAATCGTCGAATGCTTTCATGGTTGAGATGGTTGGAGAAAGGCTATACAACAAATATAAGCTTGATGGGATTGAAGTGTGGGATAAGTACATGAAAGAATTCGGATTAGGCGTTGCGACCGGCGTTGAATTGCCGAGAGAGTTCTATGGCATACTTGATTACCGGGATGAGGGGGAGACGGTACTGGCCAGACTGGTCTACTCCTCTTTCGGACAGCAGGCGAAATATACTACCCTGCAATTAGCGCAGTATACCGCCACCCTAGCGAGCCGCGGCAAACGAATGGAGCCGCACATTATCAGCAAAATTACGGATGCCGAGGGGAATGTAGTCCGGAACTACGAGCCTAAAGTGCTGAATGAGGTGAATTTCAAGAAAGAGCATTGGAATGAAGTCATCGGCGGGATGAAGACGGATGTTTCGGCTTTTAATGGCTTCCCCTATGATTTTGCCCGAAAGACGGGAACCTCCCAGCAGGATAGCAAAGGGAAAATGATCGATAATGGCGTGTTTATCGCCTTCGCCCCGCGGGAGAATCCAAAGCTTGCGGTGGCAGTCGTTGTCCCGGAGGGGGGATTTGGTGCGACGAGCGCGGCGCCGATTGCACGCAAAATTTTTGAAGCATACGATCAGGAGTACGGACTGGACGGCGTGCCGAAGAAGGCTGTGCAGCAGAGCGGGCTAAATGAAAAACAAGAGGATTAAAATACAAAACAGCATGAATAAAGTACAAAGCGGAACAGTCAAAGTACAGAGCTGAACGGTAAAGGTTCAGAGCAGGACGGAAAAAGCGTTACCGGCTAAACAAGATCACTATAAAATCAAGCAGGAGAAAAATTTTCTCTTGCTTTTTTGCATATGTATAGTTTAAAATTTGCACTAGGGAAACATTTTTTTACTAAACAAACAAATGAGGTTTGGGGAAACATGCATTCCGTGGCTCAACATAACAAAAGCTCTATTAGCGATTTAACGATACAGTCACAGGGAAGCTTAGATTTTTAATAATTTAATTAACATTATAAATTGGATGATTAGGAGGGGAGCTATATGAATCAGTATAAGGTGAAGAAAGGGCCTTTACAGCGGTTTAAAATGACGCTTGGTGTTCTGGCGTTGATTATAGTTGCCGCATGTTCCAAAGTGGATGGCAATGGAATGCTAGCGAAGCGTGCGGGGGATCAGGATGTCATCCGGGTGGTGGTGACGACGGGAATGATCGCTGATCTTGTTCAGGAGGTCGGGGGCGATGAAGTAAACGTGGTCGCGCTTATGCGCCCGGGGGTCGACCCGCATTTGTTCAAAGCATCCCAAGGCGATATTCAAAAGTTGGATGAAGCTGACGTTATTTTTTATGGCGGACTGCATTTGGAAGGGAAAATGACAGAAATTTTAAAGAAGCTGGAACGTCATAAGTATACGGTCCCAGTCTCCAAGCATATCGATGAAGCATTGCTTCGGTCAGGAGCTGATATTAACGGAACGCAATTTGACCCGCATATATGGTTCGATGTCAAGCTGTGGATATCCGCTGCAGGAACAGTCCGGGATACGTTAGCTGAATATGATCCGGAACACGCGGAGCTGTACAGGCAGAACGCAGAGGCATACATTGAGCAGTTGAATACGCTCGATGCTGAGATTAAGGAGAAAATTAACGAAATTCCTGAATCCGGCCGGGTACTGGTTACGGCGCATGATGCTTTCGGATATTTTGGCGATGCGTACGGAATGAAGGTTATGGGGCTGCAGGGCATCAGTACGGCGGCTGAATACGGCTCCAAGGATGTCAGTAAACTGCGGGATTACCTCGTAGAGAACAAAATCAAGGCGGTATTCGTAGAGTCCAGCATTCCTCCCAAAGCGATGGAAGCCGTCATTGCCGGGGCCAAGGAAAAAGGGCATCTCGTTAAAATCGGCGGGGAGCTGTATTCTGATTCCATGGGCGAGCCAGGCTCGGATGCTGATACGTATATCAAGATGGTTCGCCATAATGTTAACACCATTGTAGAGGCATTGAAATAATATATAGGACGTGAAGATAGCCTAGAAATAAAGGAGCGAAAACAGATGAATTCATATCCACTGGAAGTGAACAATTTAACGGTGGCTTATCAGAAAAAGCCGGTGCTGCGCTCCGTTTCTTTTCAACTCCCGTCCGGGAAACTGATCGGTGTGCTCGGGCCGAATGGGGCCGGAAAATCGACATTGTTGAAGGCGGTGCTCGGTTTGCTTCCGAAGGTCGATGGCGAGGTGAAAATTTACGGTAAGTCGTACGAGCAGCAGCGTAAGTTAATCGGATACGTACCGCAGCGGGAGTCGGTTGATTGGGATTTTCCAACCAATGCGCTTGATGTTGTGATGATGGGGCGCTACGGGCATTTAGGATGGTTCCGCAGACCGGGTGCCGAGGAGCGGCGGATTGCATTGGAATGCTTGACGAAGGTAGGCATGGCGGATTACGCCAGCCGGCAGATTAGCCAACTGTCAGGAGGACAGCAGCAAAGGGTGTTTCTGGCTAGAGCACTTGCGCAGAACGCCCAGCTTTATTTCATGGATGAGCCCTTTGCAGGCGTGGATGCTACGACGGAGAAAGCGATTATCGGGCTGCTTCATGAATTGAAGGAGCAGGGCAGGACCGTGCTTGTCGTCCATCATGACCTCTCAACCGTGAAGGAGTATTTTGATCATGTTATCCTGCTGAATGGACAATTGGTTGCGGAGGGAGAGACGGAGGAAACGTTCACTCCGCCAAATCTACAGAAAACGTACGGCGGGCGGATTGCTATACTTCAGGATTTTGCCGCTATACCGGCAGGGATGGAGTGATCGGTATGATCTCAGTTATTTTAGGATGGGTTAGCGATCCGAACATGAGATGGATTTTAATGGGCTCCTTGCTGCTTGGCTTAGGCAGTGGAGTGATTGGCTCCTTCACCTTTTTGCGTAAGCAGAGCCTGCTTGGAGACGCATTGGCCCACGCTGCTTTACCCGGCATATGCATCGCCTTCATGCTGAGCGGGGTCAAGTCTGTCGGACTGTTTATGATCGGGGCGATATTGTCAGGTATGGCAGCCACTTTCGGAATTCATTTCATTACTCGTTATTCGCGGATAAAGCAGGACGCAGCTTTAGGAATAATACTTACCGTCTTTTTCGGCGTCGGAGTCGTGCTTATGACCAAAATTCAGCATAGCGGCAATGGCAATCAAAGCGGGCTGGATAAATATATGTTTGGGCAGGCCGCTTCCATGATGTTATCTGATGTCTACTTAATGGGAGCTGTCTCCATCATGCTCGTCCTTATTTGTGCGCTATTGTTTAAGGAATTCAAGCTTGTAAGCTTTGATCCGGGCTTTGCCCGCGGCATGGGAATGAAGGTGGGCCTGTATGAGCAATTGCTGCTCCTGCTCACGGTTATAGCCGTCGTTGTAGGCATTCAGGCTGTCGGCGTCGTTCTCGTTGCGGCTCTATTGATTACGCCGGCGGTGGCGGCGCGTTATTGGACGGACACACTCGGCGTGATGGTTGTTCTTGCAGGCGTGTTCGGCGCTTTATCGGGAGTTGCCGGCACATTAATCAGCTCGACGCTGTCCAATTTGCCGACTGGGCCCGTGACGGTGCTGGCTGCAACCGCGCTCTTTACCGTATCGATTTTATTTGCGCCGCGCAGAGGGCTGCTAGCGAAATGGCTGCGCCGTATCCGCACGCGCCAAGAAGTGCAAAGCAGTCTGGAAGTCCATACGGCGACATCGATGATAAGTCATCATCGAGCCGAAAGGAGGATGGACTGATGACGGACTTTTGGATTATCCTCACAGGTACGCTTGTGGCCGCTACGAGCGGCATTCTAGGCTGCTTTCTTGTATTGCGCAAAATGTCGCTCGTGGGCGATGCGATCAGCCACTCTGTTTTGCCGGGGATTGCCATCGCCTTTATGATTAGCGGGTCGCGTGATTCTCTGCTCATGATGTTTGGCGCCGCTGTGCTGGGGCTTATTACGGTGTTTCTGATTCAATTGCTGCAGCAGGGCGGACTGCAGTCGGACGCCTCCATCGGCATCGTATTTACCGCACTCTTTGCGATTGGTGTAATCATGATCAGCCGCAACGCCTCGAACATTGATCTCGATCTCGATTGCGTACTGTTTGGTGAGATTGCTTATGTACAATGGGATACGCTTATTATCGGCGGTTATGATATGGGGCCTGCTGCTATCTGGTTTCTCGGCATTACGCTGTTCATCGTCCTGTTTGTGATCGGGCTTTTCTACAAGCAGTTCAAAATATGCGCGTTCGATCCGGCGCTGGCAGCGGCAGTAGGAATTCCCGTCGCATTGTTCCATTACTTGCTAATGGGCCTTGTCTCCCTCTCTACGGTCGCTTCTTTCGAAAGTGTGGGGGCGATTCTGGTCGTTGGCATGCTGATCGTTCCCGCCTCTACGGCATATTTGTTAACCGACCGCTTAAGCATGATGTTATTGTACAGCGTTCTTATCGGGGCGCTTAGCTCTGCCGGAGGCTATTACTTCGCCAAATGGCTGGACGCCTCCATTGCTGGCTCGATGATTTCGGCAGCCGGGCTGCTGTTTCTCCTGGCCTTTCTATTCTCTCCGCATCACGGGCTGGTGGCCCGCCTAAGCAAACGGCGGCGCATGAAGTCGGTCACCATCTAAATTAAAGCTGGACATAGATAGTCCGTTTAATGGATAGTCCTGTTATTGATGAAAAAGGTCGAATTCCAGATGAATTTCGGGATTCGGCTTTTTTTTATTTTCTAAGTTGAATGTTTATAAACTGGTAATGTATTGTTATTACTAAATAATGTAGTGCAGAGGAGGTTAGCATTTGTTAATCAAGCTGGATGTCACGGATAACGATACGGCCAAGAAAATGATTGCGGTGCAAATCCCGGCCTACCGGGTTGAGGCGGAGCTGATCGGTTATGATGGTATCCCACAGCTGCTGGATACGGTTGAGAGCATTATGGAATGCCGGGAACAGTTCGTGGGACACTATATAGATGAGGAGCTGGCAGCTTTCATCTCCTATGAGGAAACGGAGCAGGAGGTTGAAATATGCAGGCTCGTCGTGCACCCTGATCATTTTCGCAAAAAAATCGCCACCGTGCTGGTGAAGCATGTCGTAGAGAAAATTGCTGGCGGCCGGAAGATCCGGGTAAGTACAGGAGCGTTGAATTTTCCAGCCAAGGGCTTATATCAAGCATTCGGATTCCGGCAGGTTAGAGATGTTGAAGTGGCGCCGGGCGTGTTCATCACTGAACTGCAGCGAAATTAGACTGCGAGTTTTTAGAATTGTGATATTAGAAAAGTTATATTTAATGGGTATATTTAGAAATAAAAAACGAGGCTGCCAGAGTGCGGACTGTCATCAGGCTGTTCCGGAAAATTCATGCTCTATGTCGTCCTTTCGTAATATGATAGAATGGCGATATATAGAGAAAAAGATTGAATTTTAGGAATGGAGGAGCTGCATTGAAATACAAATTGCTTGCGCTTGATATGGATGGAACCTTGTTGACCAGCAATCATGATATTTCACCGAAGACGGAGGAGTGGCTGCGCAAGGCGATGGCTGCGGGAGTCCACGTCTGCCTGTCGACAGGAAGAAGCTATGATGAGGCCGTTTCCTACGGAGAACAGCTCGGTCTGGAGACACCGATGATTACGGTCAATGGCAGTGAAGTATGGCGGACACCGCATGAGCTATATCATCGTGAGCTTTTCGATAAGAAGCTGATCGGACAAATGTATGAAATTGCAAGGGAGAAGGACGTCTACTTTTGGGCCTACGCCGTGGAAGGCGTATATAGGGAAGATAACTGGGACCCGAGCTTACTGGACCGGAACCAATGGCTTAAATTCGGATTCACCACCAAGGATGACGAGCTGCGCCACGCGATTAACATAGAGCTGCAGAACTTGCAGGGACTTGAAATCACAAACTCATCCCCCTATAATTTCGAGATCAATCCCCAAGGGGTAAATAAGGCCACTGGGGCAGCTCATGTCTGCGAACTGCTGGGCATCCAGATGTCGGAGGTCGTCGCTGTCGGGGACAGCCTGAATGATCTGGCAGCTATTCAGGCAGCTGGTCTTGGTGTTGCAATGGGAAATGCTCAGATCGCGGTGAAGGAAAATGCCGATGTTGTAACTGCTTCGAACAATGACGACGGGATTGCCCTGATTATCCGCGATTATATTTTGACGGAGGAGTGATCCGCCTTTGGATATACTCGGCTGGATTATTGTGATCGCCCTTTTTGCCATCGGGATGGCTGGGGCGGTGTTTCCTGTTCTTCCGGGAGTACTGGCGATTTATTTCGCCTTTTTCGTTTATGGGTGGTTTTTCTCGTTCCAGGAGCTGGGCCCTGTGTTCTGGATTGTCCAGACGTTTATCGTCGCCGCTCTGTTGGTGGCAGATTATGCGGTTGGTGCTTGGGGCGTCAAGAAGTTCGGGGGCAGCAAGCTGTCCGTCTGGCTAAGTACGATCGGCATTATAGTCGGTCCCTTTGTCATTCCTGCCTTCGGGCTTGTTTTGGGGCCGCTGATCGGAGCGATGATCGGGGAATTAATCCGAGGGGAGCCGCTTGCAAAGTCTTTCAAAGTCGGTGTCGGCTCCGTAATCGGCCTGCTCGGCAGCATGGTTGTCAAAATTGTGCTGCAGCTGGCTATGATCGTTCTGTTCATCATCTGGATTGTCCTTTTTTAGGCTCCCCGGATGGGCCGGCTACAGTGCTTAATGAAATGGAAAGAAGGAAATTTCGTTGTCCAAGAAAGAGTCTTTTGTTAAAGGAACTTTAATTCTTACCGCAGCCGCTCTTATTGCCAGATTGCTCGGACTGTTTCAGAGGGTGCCCTTAGAGCATATTATGGGGTCGGTTGGAAATGCTTCTTATACTCTGGCTAACGGCGTATATTTTGTGCTGCTGCCTTTGGCTACGGCTGGATTGCCCAGTACGTTAAGCCGGATGGTTTCCGAGCGGCATGCTCTCGATCGTCCTGCTGAATCGGAGCGGGTATACCAGGCTGCTCTCTGGTTTGCAGCTGTCATGGGCATCATTATGTCGTTATTTCTGTATTTTGCTGCCCCTTACTATGCGGCGGCTTCCAGAGTGCCGGAGGCGGCGATTGCAATTCAGGCGCTGGCCCCGGCACTGCTCATATTTCCGGTTATCGCGATCATTCGCGGTTATCTCCAAGGCCGTAACATTATGATCGCCGGTGGGGTCTCCCAGGTCATTGAACAAATTATCCGTGTTGGCTCCGGGCTGGCGCTGGGCTTCATGCTCTATTACATGAATGCCAAAGGGGAAGAAATTGCCGCAGCGGCTACGTTCGGCGCGGTGCTTGGCGGCGTGGCCGCATTGCTAGTCATGCTCTATTACCACTTTAGGACGAAGCGCCGCGACCGCAGTGAGGGACTGCCTCGGGCTAAAGATGATCCGAACCGGCTGCCATTCTCTAAAATATATGCGGAAATATTCAAGCTGTCGATTCCGATCGTCCTGACCTCGCTCGCTGTGCCTGCGGTCTATTTCATTGACGGTTCCATTCTAAAGCCTCTGCTCGGCCAGCAGGTCGGCCTGGAAGAGGCGACCAACCTGCTGGGCATACTCGGCACCCGGGCCCAGATGATCGCCGGAATTCCGCCGATTTTGGCGATCGCATTAAGCACGTCGCTGCTGCCGATCATATCGGCGGCGTTTGCCAGGAAGGACGAGGAACATCTCAACCGGCAAGTAACGATGGCTTTGCGGGTGTCTGTCCTGACGGGAATGCCGGTGATCATTGCCCTGAGTACAGCAGCGTATTCGGTTAACGGCCTGCTGTTCAGTACACGCGACGGCAGCAGCATCGTCGCCTTGCTGACCTTTGGCACGATATTTCAAATTACGATGATGATCAGCAATTCGATTTTAATCGGTATTAACAAGGTGAATTTATCGATGATTCATGTCGGGATCGGTGTGGCGGTGAAGCTGGCGGGAAGTCTGCTTCTCGCTCCTGTATGGGGCATTTATGGCATTATCACGGCGACGATACTCTGCTTCCTCGTCATTACGCTGCTTAACATCCGAACGATGAAGCAGATCGTTACATTCTCGATTATGGGCAGCCGCTGGGGAGGCTTCCTGCTGACGGTAGTCCTGCTGTCCGGTGCCGGCTACGGCCTTAACCAGGCGGGAATTCAGCTTGTATCCATCCTTCCGGCTCGCCTGGCCTTCTTTATTACCTGCTGCATTGTCGGACTTGCCGTAGTTGCGCTGTACCCAGTCCTGCTAGTCCTGCTGCGCGTCGTCCGGAGAGACGAGCTGGCGACGTATCCTGCGCCGCTGCGCAAGCTGCTGTCGCCGCTTATGCGGCTGCAGCGCGGCGTACAGCGCGGGTAAGGCGGCTAGCACGCTTACTGCTGCCAGCGGTAGCCAGTGGCAGTTTGCGGTAAGCCTGCAGGAACTCCGTGGCCGCATAAAGTTACGGTAAGCCCGCAGCGAAGCGCTAATCGGCGGCGTCGTGGGCGAGCGCCGTCTTCAGCACGCCGGCTCTGTGCTCGCGACTGATGTCGCACAGCAGCGGCGTCGAAGGCGCGCTGATTCCGTTCAGCGCGCCCGTGTCCTTGAGCCAATCCTCACGGGATATTGGCTCATAAGGCGTGTCGCCCCAAGCATCAAGGAGCTTGGGGCTGTAGAGACGCTCGCCCGGCGGCAGCGTCTCGCTCTCAAGAAGCTCTGACCCCTGCAAGGGCGCGGTCAGAGCTTCTTCTTTATTGGCCGTGAAGATGTCCGGCCAATAATCTGCACGCGAGCCCGTGTGCGGCACGGCTCGCGCAAAGGCCAGCGCGCCGCTGCGCACAGCGCGCAGGCCCATGAGCATCGCGTAAAGGCTTTTGCCTAACGCGATGCGGGCGGGCAGGCTGCCGAAATCCGTGACGGTTCGGCCGGCCAGACGGGTTACCCCAGCGCCTTCCAGCAGGGGGAGGATGACCTGATTCAGGCCTGATAGGCTGTACAGGTGGAAATTCATCTTTTCCGTCACATGCCTCTGATAGAAAGGATGCTGGATAACCCGCTGCTCGATATAGTTCTGTTCGTTAATAATGAGCCCGACTGTCAGCAGCGCGCTCCCCCGGTCAATCCAAAACCGCTCCCAAAAGGGGCGCATAAAACGCGACACGCTGAAATAGCGCAGCAGGTGAAATTGGCTTGTCCCGAGCTCGCGGCTTTTGCGGTACAGCAGCAATTGCGGGTAGGCGTCTTGAAAAATAAGCGCATTGCTGCGCTCGAGGAAACGGTAGATGGACCGCTTGCCTTCTTCATCCACTACATCGGACATCCGGCTGCCGCGTAAATCCGTCATGTTCCACCCGGCATTACGGGACACCATATGGGCAAGGAAGGCCCAGTGCAGCTCGGGGCATGCTTCATAGCATTCCAGATAAGCGGCGGTGCGCGTAACGTTGCTGACACCGGCCCGGCTCGTTGCTTTTAAAATATCCTCGCCCAGTTCCCGGTCCGCAGAGGTCCATTTCTCTTCATCCTGGGAGCGGTATGCTGCACCGCGCCTTAACAGCTCTTCGATCTCACCGGACACCGTTCGGGCGGAAGCTTCGTTCCAGCCTAGCGAAAGCCGCTTTTCGCGGAGCTTCGAAGATTGCGTGAAGTCCATCGCTTTACAGCGGATGGCTTCGCGAACCGTCGATGGCAGGCGAAACAGCAGCAGTTTGAGACGCTGGACCGCAGTCGTGCCTGAAGGTTTATCCGGAGGGAAATTCTGCTCATTCTGCTTCATGTGAATTCCTCGCTTTAATATCCACACATTTTATTAAAAGTATGGCCTAAAAATTTGACTTCCACTCTCCAATTTGTTTGACTAAAGGAAGGTTATTCAAAACAAAAAAGATGTTCAAACCGCGCGCATCTCCCAGCGCGCGGTGCTTCGCTGCATGACATGACGGAGGTCGGTCGAGTGAGAAGGCCGCCCAAAGAAAGAAAGCCGTTTAATGTGAAAGCAGGCCGAAAGAAGTAGACCGTTCCAAGTTTATAGCATCGGCCTGAGCCAGAACATCGGCCAAAGAAAAAGGCCGTTTTAGGAAAGAATATCCTTCAAAGCGCTGGCCTTCAAAAATTTGAACTTGTGCTAACAATCCGGAGCGAAAGAGAAAGGAATGAGCTAAAGTGAAACAAGTGGCATCCGCAGGGGAATTCAATGTAAGCATTCAATCCAGCAATTTAATCGTGGCCGTCTTCAAGGCGGACTGGTGTGGTGACTGTAAGTTTATCGATCCATTTATGCCGGAGGTTGAGGAGAAATACGCTGACCGCTTAACACTCATCGAAGTCGATGTAGACAAAGTGGGCGAGGTTAGCCAGGAGCAGAACATTTTAGGAATTCCTAGCTTCGTGGCGTATACGGACGGACGCGAGCTGGTCCGATTCGTCAATAAGCTGCGGAAATCGCGCGAAGAGATTGAGGATTTCTTGAATAAGGCTTTGGCTGTTTATCATACTTTGCATGACACACCGGAGAGAAAAGAATAACATTGGCGCATAAAATGCCTCACTTAGATAACGAAATCAACAATAAATAACGCAATCAACAACATAAATCACATCGCCTCCTAAATTAACGGGGAGGCGATGTTTTATTTTTGAACATTTTGTCACAGTTTAACTATGACTGCATGTTCCTTATCGGTTATAATGAAGAATGATTTAGGGTGTAATCGGTACTTATTAATCCAGAAATTGCAGGTGAAGTAACCTTTGAACACAAAGCAACTGAAATGGATCGCTTATATTTCCTGTTTGGTCATGTTTTTGGCTACACTAGGCGGAAGCGTTGTCACCAAGACGGAGTCGGGACTCGGCTGCGGCAATGAGTGGCCGCTCTGCCACGGTAAATTCGTTCCGGCGCATACGTTAGCCTCGATGATTGAATACTCGCACAGGGCGGTTAGCGGAGCTGCGGGTTTACTTTCCGTCGCTGCGTTCGTCGCCTTTTGGAAATACCGTAAAAACCGCCGCGACCTGCAGCTTTATGCGCTGCTGGCGCTGATTTTCGTCATGGTCCAGGCGTTTATGGGCGCGATGGCTGTCATAAATCCGACGTCCTCCGCGGTGATGGCGCTGCACTTTGGCTTTTCACTGATCGCTTTTGCCAGCTCGGTCATGCTTGTACTCGGCATACGCGAAGACGAGATCAGGCAAGGAAGCCCGCCAACAGCTCCGCGCGCGCGCGTATCTTTGCGGTTTCGAAATTGGGTATGGGCAACGACGGCCTACACTTATATCGTTGTATATCTTGGCGCTTATGTAAGCCACACGGATTCGGCTGGCGGGTGCACGGGATGGCCGCTCTGTAACGGAGAGCTTATCCCGGAATTGTCCGGGGGCGTGGGCATTGCCTTTTTGCACCGGGTAGCGGCGGCTCTGCTGCTTTTACTTATCGCCCTGATAGGACACGTTGCCTTCTGGAGATATCCCGATAACCGGGAAGTCCGCACACTTGGCTTAGCGGGAACGATTCTGGCTGTCATTCAAGTTTTTACGGGCGCAAGCATTGTGTTCACGATGAACAATTACCATGTTTACTTGTTTACATCGCTGGCCCATATCGTCGTTTTGGCTGCTTTGTTCGGGGTGCTGTCTTATTTAAGCGTAAGGACATGGCAGATGAGCCGCTTAGGGGACGGGAAGAGCCAAGGCGAAGGCGTGCATACGGTGCAGTCATAATCATTCCAGGAAGCGAGGATAAGCATGCTGCGTATACTACTTGGTGAACCCCCCAGACAGAATGAAGGGCTGCTGGCGGATACGATAGACGCGATGTTCAGGACGATCAGGCTGCTGCAGAAGGAAATGGAGCGGCGCCAGGATTCCTTGCATGATTTGCGTAAGTTAGAAATTTGGATTCGCGGATTAATTTCTTCACTGGATGAGCTTGAACAAGGGAAGTATGCTGCTAACTTTTTTCGCCGCAAAGTAGTTCACGATTATTTGGAGGATATGACGGCGGAAGAGAGAAGCGATTATGCGCGGTACTTGTACTTTTATAAAGATGGCTTTATCCGTGTGTTTTCTATATTGGATAAATTAGGGACAGTGCTGAACGAACTGTTTGAGCTCAATACGTCGAAAGTGAAAATGCACTTTTCCTTTTTTACGGTGCTGCGCCAGTTTCGTTATTTGAAGGTGCATCCCGAATTGGCTGACCGGCTGTTCTCCATCAAGGAGAAGCATAAGGAAGCGATGGGCGTGCTGCGGCGCCGCCGCAATACCGAAATTCATTATATGAACGCAGAGATGCAGGATGATTTGTGGCAGAGGCATCAGACTCTGAATGACAAGGTGGAATTGGAGGATCTCGACCAGTATCTCCGCGATTTGGAGCATGGCTACGAGATGGTGTGCGAGACTTTATTTACCGTATTTGTCTATACGAACGAGAGATGGAAAAAAGTTAAGCAGAGTTAACGCATAGAACTAGAGTAATTTCCTTTGACAAAAGCGGATAAAGACTCTATACTCTATTTCTAAGATAGTTTTCAGAAATAATCATGCTTGTTTCTTAATTTCATATTTTCTTATCGAGAGAGGCGGAGGGAAAGGCCCGATGAAGCCCAGCAACCGATTTGGTCAAACTGTGGTTGATCACCGCTACCTTTGGCAAATGTCATGGTGCTAATTCCTTCAAGACCGTTCCTTAAGAAATGGGCGGTTTTGGCAGATGAGAAGGCATTGTCTTTACGTAAAGAGAGCCCTTTGATTCTGCGGGGCTCTTTATTTTATTATGGCGGTTCGCCCATCGAGCCCAGGCAGCCCTTATAGCTGCACAAGTCACTCCATTTGCTTTCTGATCGACTATGATTACGGGAGGATCATTCGTTTTGATAGAACTCAAACAGCTCACCAAAACTTACGGCAGCAAGAAGAAGTTAACAACCGCTTTGTCTGAGCTTAACCTTACCGTGAACAAGGGTGAAATCTTCGGTGTTATCGGTCATTCCGGGGCAGGGAAGAGCACGCTCATTCGCTGTATAAATTTACTGGAACGGCCAACCGAAGGGGAAGTATGGGTAGGCGGTGTGGAGCTGACCAGGTTAAAAAAGCGTGAACTTCAGCAGCAGCGCCAGAAGATCGGCATGATTTTTCAGCACTTTAATCTGCTGTCTTCCGCAAATGTATATGACAACATTGCCTTTCCGTTACGGCTGGTGGGCACTCCGAAACGGCAGATCGACGCCAAGGTCAATGAGCTGCTCTCGCTCGTTGGTCTGACCGACCATAAGCAGAAATATCCCGCCCAGCTATCCGGCGGGCAGAAACAGAGGGTTGGCATTGCCCGGGCGCTTGCGAGCGACCCTGACGTGCTGCTTTGTGATGAAGCGACATCAGCTCTTGATCCGCAGACGACCGATTCGATTCTGAATTTACTGCTGGAAATAAACCGGAAATTTAGTTTGACTATTTTGTTGATTACGCATGAAATGCACGTCATCCAGCGGATCTGCGACCGGGTCGCTGTCATCCATCAGGGCGGCATCGTGGAGCAGGGTCCGGTAACTGAAGTGTTCCTCAAGCCGCGGCATGCGGTTACGCGGGAATTCATCAGCCGCGAGCTGGCTGGCGAAGAAGGCTTTAAGCTGGCAGCCTCGGTTCCGCGGCCGGAATGGGCCCGTCTGGTTAAGATAACGTTCCTTGGCGCAAAGACGTATGAATCGGTGCTGTCCCAAGTCGTAAGAGAGACAGGAGTTAATTTTGCTATATTGCAAGGGACGATCTCCACGATTAAGGAAGTCCCATATGGCCAACTGACCGTTTCCTTCGAAGGCGATAATGCCAAGGTGGATGAAACGCTGAAGCTGCTGCGGGAGCGCGAGCTTGATGTGGAGGTGATCGGGTAATGGGCAATTTTGATTTTTCCAAAATCAATTGGGATGAAATGCGCACCGCCACGGGCGATACGCTGCTCATGATGGGCTATGCGACTTTCTTTACTTTTCTGATTGGCCTGCCGCTCGGGATTATGCTGTATAGCTTCTCGCGATCTAATCACTGGCTAATCGGTCTGCTCTACAGAATATTGTCGATCATCGTAAACATTGTCCGATCTGTACCGTTTATCATTTTGATCGTAGTACTTATTCCATTTACCCGGATGGTCGTCGGGGTATCGTATGGTGTTCAGGGAACGATCTTGCCGCTCGTGATCGGGGCTGCTCCGTTCTTTGCACGGCTCGTCGAGACTTCCTTGCGTGAAGTTGATCGCGGCGTTATTGAGGCGTCACAGGCGATGGGGGCTTCCCCGCTGCAGGTTGTTCGAAAGGTTCTTCTGCCCGAATCGCTGCCAGGGCTGATTGCCGGTATGACGATTACGGCAGTTACACTCGTCTCCTATACGGCGATGTCCGGCATGGTTGGGGGCGGGGGACTTGGCGACCTGGCGATCAGGTACGGCTACCACCGTTACCAAAAGGAAGTCATGATCGTCTCTGTTGTCTTTATGATCATATTCGTGCAACTGCTGCAAATGATCGGCGACCGTTTGGTTATTTATTTTACGCGGAAATAAGGAATTACTATATATATAAAGCACATCCTTATTCAAAAAAAACATATTCATTAGGAGGGCATACTGTTATGAAAAAATGGACATTATCTTTGTTGACACTGGCGCTTGTATTGGTGCTCGCCGCTTGCGGAAACAAGCCTGCGAACAACAGCAACGGTGCTGCAGAGGCACCGCAAAACAATGCGGGCAACGCAGAGCAGGCAGCACCGGCACCGGAAGAAACCGTTAAACTCGTTGTAGGTGCTACTGTACCGCATGCTGACATCCTGAAGTTCATCGCGCCACAATTAAAAGAAGAAGGCGTAGAACTGGAAATCAAAGAATTTACGGATTATGTTCAACCGAACGTACAAGTGTTCGAGAAACAGCTTGATGCAAACTATTTCCAGCATCAGCCTTATCTTGACAATCAAAACGAAGAAAACAAGATGGATCTTGTCTCTGTTGTAGGTGTTCACGTTGAGCCGTTTGGAGCATATTCGAAAAAATATAAATCTGCAGATGAGATCGCCGACGGCGCAAAGGTAGCTATTCCTAATGACCCTACCAACGGTGGACGTGCGCTTCTGTTGCTTGAGAAGCAAGGTCTGATTAAGCTCAAAGAAGGCGCAGGCATTACAGCTACAAAAGCCGACATTGTTGAAAACCCTAAGAACTTTAACATTATAGAGCTTGAGGCGGCTATGCTTCCTCGCCAATTGGATGAAATGGACTTTGCTCTAATTAATACGAACTATGCGATCGAAGCTGGCTTGAATCCAATTAATGACTCCCTGTTCATTGAGGATAAGGAATCCCCTTACACGAACTTGCTTGTATCCCGTCCGGACAACAAAGATTCCGATGCGATTCAAAAGCTGGCTAAAGCTCTTACTTCCGATGAAGTAAGAACGTTCATTGAAGAAACTTACGAGGGAGCATTGGTCCCTGTATTCTAATCATACGCAAGGGATTGACCCTTGCCCGTCATAATATAACGATGATGATTCCGCAGCCCTATGGCTGCGGTTTTTTTTGTTTTATGTGCGATTTCAGCATCCCTAAAGATCGTTAATTTGTTACATCATTCGTTGACCAGTGCTGTAGAAGGGGGAGGTGTTGTATTTTACAATGAAAATCAAAGATAAAAAGTTGGTGAGAGAATGAATGCGAAAGTGACGACAGAATTGCAGGGGCCGTCTCCTAAGGTTCCAGGCAGCAGGCCGGTAAAAGAAGACTCGCTGTGGCTCAGATTGGGGAGACAGTGGGAATTCCAGATTATGATTTGGCCAGCGCTCCTATTTTTGCTGATTTTCAGCTATGGTCCAATGTGGGGAATTGTAATGGCTTTCAAGGAGTACAATCTCTTCACAGGACTGAAAGGAAGCCCCTGGGTAGGCTTGGATCAATTTAAAATGTTTATTGAGTCTCCTGAATTTTGGGAGATTATGCGCAATACGTTCGGGATTAGCCTGCTTAAGCTGTTCATTGGATTTCCGGCGCCGATCATTCTTGCCTTGATGCTGAATGAGGTCGGGGGGCTATTTAAGCGTGTCGTGCAAACGGTAACCTACATTCCGCACTTTATGTCCTGGGTAGTCATATCCGGAATGGCATTTTCGATGCTGGCTGTAGACGGCGGTTCCATAAACAGTCTGCTTATCGCCTTGAAGCTGATTGATGAGCCGATTAACTGGATGTCTACACCTTCCTACTTTTGGGGAGTGGTGACAGGGCTGAATGTCTGGAAGGAAATCGGTTTTGGCTCCATAGTATATTTGGCAGCGATCCTCGGGATTGACCCAGCGCTGTACGAATCAGCGTCGATTGATGGGGCAAACCGATTTAAGCAAATTTTCAAAATTACGCTGCCGAGCATTGCGCCTGTTATGATCATTTTCTTAATATTGGCGATCGGAAATACGCTGAACGCAGGCTATGAGGATATTCTCGTCCTGACGAAAAATTTGAACAATGGCATACTGCTTCCTGTAGCCAATGTTATTGATACTTATGTGTATCAAATGGGCATATTGAACCAGCGCTTTTCCTATGCGACAGCTGTCGGGCTGTTCAAATCGCTATTGAGTGTTACGCTGCTGGTTACCGCTAACAGAATCGCAAGAAAAATGGGGAATACGAGCCTGTGGTAACACACGGACGGAGGTGAAGACAATATGAAATTATCCGCTGGCGATAAAGTGATGAAGCTGATTATATATATTCTGTTAACGTTTCTAGCTTTTATTACATTTTATCCGTTTTGGAACTCGCTGGTATTATCATTTAACGTAGGCTCAGATACCTCATTAGGCGGCGTTACCTTCTGGCCTCGCAAATTTACATTGGAAAATTATCAGATCGTCTTTAAGGAAAAACATATTTATCAAGCATACATCATTACCATTTTGAGAACGGGCTTGGGAACTGTGCTTTCCATGTTTTTCACGGCGTTATTCGCTTATGCCATGTCCAAGAAAGGGATTATATTCAAAAAGTTTTATATGCTGCTCGCTGTATTCACGATGTTTTTTAACGGCGGCTTGATCCCCTACTTTATTCTTGTATATAACATTGGGCTGTATGATACCTTTACGTTCTTGCTCATCCACGGGATGATCAGTGTCTATAATATGATTATATTTCGGACGTTCTTCATGGAATTGCCGGACGGATTGGAAGAGTCGGCCAGAATAGATGGCTGCAGCAACTTGGGGGTATTTTTCCGGATTGTACTGCCTGTTTCCGGCCCGGTATTAGCTACGCTATCCCTGTTTACGGCGGTTTTCCTCTGGAATGACTGGTTTACGCCGGCGGTGTTTATTAACAGCCAGAACCTGATTCCGCTGCAGACACTGCTAGTGCAAATTATTAACGCCGGAGCGACAGCTAGTTTGCTGACTAACTTGAACTCTTACGCCCAAAGCATGGTGCAAAATACGGTAACCGTAAAAGCGCTGCAAATGGCTACGATGATGGTGGCAACCTTGCCGATTTTGATGATTTATCCATTTTTGCAAAAGTATTTTGTTAAAGGCGTCTTGGTAGGTTCATTAAAAGAGTAGATTTATATATTGGGTTATTGAGCTGGCTGGTCATTTGACCGATCGGCATATAACATAAAATGCAGTAGGTGAAAGGAGAAATGAAATGAATAGAAAGAAATCGTTTCGGGGTCTGCTGGCGATCGTTATCGGATTATCGCTCATGCTGACCGCCTGCTCCGGAAGCAAGGGGGGAAATACAAGCGAGCCCGCGAATAATGCGGCTGCCGCTAACAGCACGAATCAGACGGAACAGCCGAAAGGCGGGGAAGCCGTATCTACAAATCCTAGAGAAAAAGTAAAACCCGTAACATTTACCCAGTTTGTCAACTATGACTGGTACACCGCTCCGACCTGGGACGAGCGTCCGCATGGGCAGTGGATTACGGAAAACCTCGGCGTAACGATGGAGCCTGTACAATCCAACGGTGCGGCTGCGACGAAGCTGAATTCCATGATCGTTTCTGGACAACTGCCTGACACGATCGTGCTTGACCGCGGCAAAGACGTTGAACGTATGGTAGATGCGGGCAAGCTGGTCGCCTTGGATCCTTATTTAGAGAAGTACCCTGAATTTGTTGCCACAGTCGGAGAAGAGACGCTGAACATGCTGCGCAGCGGTGACGGCAAGCTCTATCAAATTCCGAACTGGTTTATAAGTGGGGACAACGGCAACGGTAATGCCGCATACCTTGTTAACAGCAAAATTTACAATGAACTCGGAGCTCCTGCTCTCGAAACCTGGTCCGATCTGGAAGCGTATTTGAAGCTGGTCAAGCAAAAATATCCCGATATCGTTCCTTTGGATTTCGGTGAAATTCGTGATGGCGAATCTCAAATGCTCGGGATGCTCTATAGTGGGGCCGCTAACGATCGTACGCCCGCCTTCATTTCCGCTGGATCAGGAAGCGTGTTTGGCATCCCTAACGGTGACAAGCTCACTTCAATGTATGAAGATGAAGCGTTTGTGAAAACGGCCTTATTCGCCAACCATATTATGCGTGAAGGCTTAACTTCACAAGATGCATTTACGCAAACCCGCGATCAAATTCTTGAGAAGTTGAAAAAAGGTAAAATCGCCGTCTTTGCCGCTTACGATGCTGTAGTAGAAGGTATCGGCAGGGAGGCGAACAACCAATTGAAAGCGATCGATCCGGCAGACGGATACGACGTCATTTGGCCAATCCATGATGAAGGCGTTGACAAGGGCAAGGTTTATCCTAGCGGATACAATACACTCGGCTGGAACGTAAACGTTATTACTACGAACGCCAAAGATCCGGAAGCCATTTTTGCTTATATGAACTGGGCCGTTAGCGAAGAAGGCCAGCGCATATTCTTCTTTGGTCCGGAAGGGTTGTTCTATGATACGGTTGAGGATGGCGTACCGGTTCCAAACGATGCTTACATCGATCGCGATCCGAAGAAATACGACGAGTTGAAAATCGGAGAATTTAACTGGTACGGCAATACCAGTTATGTGGATACTACGAAAGGAAAGAGAGAGCAATTGCTGCCTGGCGAAGCGCAGGATTGGACGACAGTCGCCCAAACGACGGTATCCTTTCTAACTTCGATGAATCTGACCGAATTCTCCAACCTCGATCCGGTTCCAAACTCCAAAGAAGGCATTATCATGCAGCGCTTGAGAGACCATTACAAGCAGGTTATTCCTAAGGTCGTATTCGCGAAGAGCGAAGAAGAAGCTAGAAAGTTGATCGATGAAGCGAAAGCGGAGGCTGACAAGCTCGGCTATCCGCAGCTGCTGGAATGGAAAACGGCCAAATGGCAAGAGAATCTTAAAATTATGGGAAAGAAATAACTGGAATCTACTCCACGAGAGGATATACTTAGGTATATCCTCTCTCTGAATTTATTTTATAAGGAGCAATAGTATGTATAGAGCAATGCTGGTTGATGACGAGAACTTCGATTTGGTAGGCATGCAGAAGCTCATCCCGTGGAGCTCGCTAGAAATTGATGTCGTATACAGCACGAGTAGTTCCCTTGCCGCACTTGATTATGTACATAACCATGAAATCGATATACTTATTACCGATATTAAGATGCCCGTGATGTCCGGCATTGAGCTGGCCAGATTAGCTTTGGAAGTAAATCCGCAGCTTAAAACAGTGTTTATCAGCGGGTATCAAAACTTTGATTTTGCCAAGCAGGCCCTTCAATTGAAGGCCGATGGCTATATTCTTAAGCCGATAGACGATAACGAAATCATATCAACTCTCCAGGAAGTTGTAGCCGGATTATCCGTCCGCTTACATGAGAAAAGCGATAATGCACTGCTGAATGACTTTGACTTTATCCGGAATGATTTTCTGCTCCATTTGCTGGAGGGAACGATTGATGAAATTACATTGGCCGCTTTTCTTCGCAAGTACCCGATGGATCTTCCCAGCGGCAAGGCGCATGCCGTTATCGTAGAGATCGACGATGTGATCAACAAGCGGGGCGGGAGCGGAGAGCAGGAGGATTTGCACCATATATATGAGCTGCTTGAAGCTTATATATCCGCCCGGCAGCTAGGCCACATTTGCCGCCTTACACCGAACCGGCTGGGCATCATTTATTTAGCGGACCCGAGCAGTCTGCAGGTTGAACTGGAAGGCTTGCTGGCCGAAATCCGGGCAAAGACAGACTGTACAGCTACTGTTGCTTACGGGCGGCTGGCGGATGTGAATACGGAGCTGCCGGTCTCGTATCGTGAGGCCGTTTACTTTATCAGCTGTAAAATGTTTTTTGGTAAAGACAGAGTGATTGATCCAGGGGAAGCCCGGCAATTCAGCATCAAAAGCACGAAAGACGTCAATACGAGCCTGGACGAATTATTTCAGGCGATCACCAGCTATGAACTGGTGGCGATATGCGATGTGCTCGAGGAATTGTTTGAAAGTGTGAAGAAGTTTGCAGAGCCGGTCAAGGTGTATCATTTCTCGAGACATCTGATTGCGCGGTTTGAAGGTTATCTCAAGGCTTCTGGGAGGAATGTTCCAGCTTCAGCCATGGAAGGGTGGAGTGAAGAAAGTCTCGCTTATGTGGAGAAGTTTGAGACTATCGAGGAAATTAAATCCTGGCTGCGGCGCAGGGCGTTTGAGCTGTCGGAAATGCTGCATATGAGCAAGCAAAAAAGCTCCTGGAAGCTGCTCTCTCAAATTGAGTTTTATGTGAGAACGCATCTTTCCCGCGACATTACTCTAAAGGAAACCGCGGCTCATTTCGCTTATTCCCCCAATCATTTTGGCGTATTATTCAAAGAACAGACCGGGATGAGCTTCAATGATTTTGTAGTGCAGGAGCGGATGGAGCGGGCGAAGAAGCTGCTTCAATCCCCATCGCTCAAAGTATATGAAGTGGCGGAAGAAGTAGGCTACAGAAGTTTGACTTACTTCAGCCGAACCTTTAGAGAAATGTTCGGGATAACGCCCGGTGAATACAGGAAGCAGGTGTAGGTATGAAGCACGTCCGGCCTGGCTACATCCCTTTCCAGTATAAGCTGCTCATTTCTTATGTTCTTCTGTTAATTATTCCTATAGGCGTCATCGGTATTTATTCGTACTTGTCATCTTCAGCGGCCATTGAACGGAATACCCGGAACAATCTGGAGGTGGCCGTAAACCAAATCAGCAGCAATGTGCAGTATCGCGTAGTCGATATCAAGCGCAGCGCGGAAGAATTATACGATGATCAGCTGCTGTCGCGCTACTTAAATGGCCGTTACGAATACTGGGATCGCTTTCAAGTAACGACTCAGTATGTTCAGCCCCGCCTTGAATCAGCTGTACATTTGCCCAAGCCCAACATCCGGCTTACTTTATATTTAGAGGAGCCCGCGATCGGGGAAATCTATTATGAAGAGACCGAGCAGGCGCTGACAGCTGGGGAGCGCTTGTATCAGATCAGATATGCAAACCGGGTTGTGGATGAACCCTGGTACCGGTCGTTGAACCTGCCCTATGATGGTTTCGATTGGAAGCAGGTAAGTAGTGATGAGAAATTCGGATATATATCGCTCCTGCAGCCGATGATCAACTATGAAACGCTCGGGACGATCGGCTTGATCCGAGTATCCGTAAAGCTGAAGGACATTTTCGGGGACGTGGATGTGAATCAGCTGGGCGAGGAAACGAAGTTATTTGTTCTGGATGAGAACAGTAATTTACTCTATCCGGCCAGTATGGCCGACTTTTCCGAATCGCTATTAAATGATGAGAGATATTTGAAAATAACGAAAGAAATCGATCATCTTTCCGTGAGTCTCGTCGCGCTGATTCCCTATCAATCTTTCAAAGAAGATTCTATCAAAGTACGCAACTTAACGATTCTCATTTGTTTGCTTAGTCTTATTGTGATGACTTTTACCAGCTATCTGATCGCCAAAACTTTGACGAAATGGATAACGAAGCTGACTTTTTCTTTACGCTCCTTCAAGGAAGGAGAGTATAGCCGCCGTATTCATTATCGTGGAAAGGATGAGTTCGCACTTATTGCCCAGTCCTTTAATGACATGGCTTCCACGACCCAGAAGCTGATTGATGAAGTTTATATAAGCAAGCTGGAGAAAAAGGAAGCGGAGCTGCAAATTTTGCATTCGCAAATTAATCCACATTTTCTATACAACACATTCTCCTCGATTAGCCGTATGGCTAAGCTCGGTGAAATAAACAAGCTTCATGAGATCATCCGCGAGTTGGCCAAATTTTATCGTCTGACGCTGAACAAAGGCGAAATGCTGATCTCCGTTGAGAAAGAGCTGCAAATTATCGAGGCTTATCTGAACATCCAAAATATTAAATATGCGGATCGCATCAATATGTCCA
Source organism: Paenibacillus fonticola DSM 21315 (assembly GCF_000381905.1). GTDB lineage: Bacteria > Bacillota > Bacilli > Paenibacillales > Paenibacillaceae > Fontibacillus > Fontibacillus fonticola. The sequence continues at coordinate 117,622 of NZ_KB907247.1, forward strand.
TTTCCGCTGACCCGGGGACGGAAAATTTTGAAACCGTCAAGTTCATTCTTCAGCCTTTCGTCGAGAACGTGCTTGAACATGCCTGGTACGATGATGAAATAACCATTCAAATTCGTGTGTTTTGTGATGGCAGCAACAATATGGTTATGGAAGTGAACGATAACGGACTTGGGATGAAGCAGGAGATGGTAAATCAAATTTTGGGCACGGGAGATAAGATCGGCTATGGCATCCGTAACGTGGATCAGAGAATAAAGCTCCATTACGGCAAAGAGTATGGGGTATCCCTGACGAGCAAGGTTGGTGAGGGGACGTCAGTCAGTATCGTACTGCCAAAAGTTCTATATGACAGCAGCAACTAAAATAAGGTGCCGTTGGATCGTCTCATCATTACGAGGGAAGCGAGGGTCCTACCCGTTTTATTGTGGGAACGCCTGTAATCATCTATACTTGAGAGGAGTATAGTTGTGAGGAGGAGAAGGACGTTGGTGGGAAAAGTCGTTCTGATTACAGGAAGCGCCAAAGGCTTAGGGAAAAAAACAGCGCTGACTTTGGCAGAGCAAGGCTGCCATATCGCACTGAATTATGTACATAGTGAATCGGAAGCCCGCGCCCTTCAGTCGGAGATTGAACAGCTTGGGGTACGATGTATCGCTGTACAGGCCGATATTTCCAAGCGAGATGAAATTGAGTCGTTAGCGGCACAAGTTTGCAGCGATCTTGGAACGATCGACATCCTTGTAAACAACGCAGGTCCTTTTATACGGGAGCGCCGATTGTTTACCGACTACAGCCAGACAGATATTTTGGCTATGATTGACGGTAATTTGGTCGGAGCAATGCTTCTTGATCATCTTGTCCTTCCAGGCATGAGGGAAAAGGGCTGGGGACGAATTATTCATTTCGGCTTTGGTCATGCTGCAGAGTCGAGAGCTTGGCCGCATCGTGCGGTGTATGCTGCTGCCAAAACGGGGCTTGTCTCCTTTACGAAGACTCTGGCGGTGGAAGAGGCTCCGTACGGCATTACTGTCAATATGGTGTGCCCCGGCGATATTCGGGGACAAAATAAAGAAATGTCGATTGCCGAAGTCCGGGAGCTGTCGGATCAGGAGACCCCCTTGGGCCGGCCGGGAAGCGGCGAGGATATTGCCCGTGTCATTTCATTTTTGTGCCATGCGAATTCCGATTTTATTACCGGCAACATTATGGATATTTCCGGCGGGCTTGACCCGATTCGTCCGTGGATTAAGCGATCATAAAATATAAAGAAAAAAACGACCCTTCCCGTAAAATGGGAAGGGTCAGTGTATTTGTGCTGCATGCAAGGTTGCCGATGCATATTTTGCTTACTGTGAACGGCTATTAGAATACTTGGACGACCTCTTGAACGCCTTCCACTTCTTCAAACAGCGCGCGCTCAATACCCGCTTTGAGGGTAATGGTGGAGCTTGGGCAGCTGCCGCATGCACCTACCAGCTTCAATTTAACGATGCCATCCTCGACATCGACGAGTTCCACGTCACCACCGTCGCGTTGCAGGAAGGGGCGAAGCTTATCCAGAACTTCCAATACCTCGTCGTATAATTTATCTTGAACATGTTCGCTCATTGTTTTCAACTCCTTTCCTTTATATATTATAGTACAATTAAGCTTAAAATTAAATGGTTCGAAAATGGGGGACACACAAGTTGAAAGTGATCGTTGAGTTTTGCGCCAACAATAGTCACTTCGGCACGGATGAAGTGATGAAGAAGCTGCAGCAGCATCCTGATTGTGAGGTTTATGAATACGGCTGCCTTACAGGATGCGGCATGTGCTATTTGACGCCTTATGCGCTCGTTGACGGCGAGACCGTCGAGGCCGAGACGGCGGAGGCATTGTACGATGTTATCCTTGCCCTTATTAATTCAAATTAAAAGCAACGGACCGCGATTTATCCGAACTTCGAATGATCTTATCCGATATGAAACTTGGATAACCACAGAACGCCTGTCTTTAAAATCCGCGGAACCCGCCCGGTTACCTGGGCTTTGCCCATTAAGCCAAAGCCGGCCTTTTTGCCCAAAGAGCCGAGCGTTCCTTTAAGCTTCAGCCGCTGCAGCTTCGGTTCCTCGCCTCGCCATAATGAGGAGGCAATTTGTGCGATTTGCTGGCCCTGGCCCTCTGCCACCTGAGCGCTTGGGGCGAACGGAAGGCTGGCGCAGTCCCCGCAAACGAAGACTTCCGGATAGTCCGGAATTTGATAATATGCGTTAAGCAGCACCCGTCCCTGCCGGTCCTTCTCGACTGCTAAATTTTGTACGAGAGCCGGAGGTTGAATGCCTGCCGTCCAAATCGTGACATCAGACGCAATTTCACCGTCTGCATGGTAGATAACCCCGTTCTCCAATTTTGTGGTGGAGATGTTTGACAGTGTCGCTACCTCATGCTCCTCAAACCATTTGGTTACGTATCCTGATACTTTCGGCGGGAACCCGCCGAGCACCCGTGAGCCGCGATCGATGATGCTGATGTTGAGATCGGGACGGCTCTCACGAAGCTCGGCGGCAATCTCCACGCCGCTGAGCCCCCCGCCAATAACATTGACCTTGCCGTAAGGCTTAACGTTGTTTAGCTGCAAATAGGCTTCCCGTACAGCAGAGAAGGACTGAATTCCGTAGGAATGCTCTTCGGCACCCGGAATTTGATGATAATTATCAGTACAGCCGAGAGCTATAACGAGCTGATCGTATTCCAGCGGATCCCCCTGCTGGAAGTGGATGAGACGATGGCTCAGATCGATGGAGCTGACTTCCCCATACTTGATCTGCAGCCCCGAATAGTTAGGAAAGGGCACGCGCAGCTCATAATCGGACACGGTGCCGGCCGCCAGGGCATAGTATTCCGTCTTCAGGCTATGAAAAGGCAGCCGGTCAACTAATGTGACTTGAACATCCGATGGGATGTGTCCTTTGAACAGTTCATGAATAACGGCGGTTCCTCCGTAGCCCCCACCAAGAATGACGAATTGTTTCATCTCATTGATGTCCTTTCTACCCGGTCTCCAACTTTTGCAGAAGGAGGCCCAGAAGGCTTTTATTCGTAGATCTGAATTTCGTTATAGAAGGTGTCCCGCTCAACCGGGATGCGTCCGGCGCCTTGGATTAGCCAGATAAGCTCTTTGCGGGTCAATCCTTCCGGAGTCAGCGCTCCGGCCGCATGGCTAATGCGTTCCTTAATGATCGTGCCATGTACGTCAGAAGCTCCAAAGGTAAGAGCCACCTGGGTTAATTGCACACCGATATTAATAAAGTAAGCTTTAATATGCTGAATATTGTCCAGCATGAGCCTGCTTATAGCGAGCGTTTTAAGGTCCTCGTACGCAGAATTGCGCCGTGTAATGCCAGCGTTCTTATTCCGCGGCTGCATCGACAGTGGGATGAACACCATAAATCCGTTCGTTTCGTCCTGAAGCTCGCGAATTTGCAGCATGTGGCGGATCCGGTCTTCGTGGGATTCGATAGCTCCATACAGCATCGTCGTATGGGTCTTCATGCCAAGCTGATGCGCGGTTCTGTGTACATCGAGGTATTGATCGACATTCGCTTTGTCGACCTTCATTTTTTGGCGGTATTGATCGGACAATATCTCTGCCCCGCCACCGGTCAAGGTTTGCAGTCCGGCTTCCTGCAGCTTCAGGAGAACCTCCCGCGTGCTCAGGCCGCTGATGCGGGTGAAAAATTCGATTTCCGCCGCCGTATACGCTTTAAGCGTCACTTCAGGGAAGCGTTCATTCAAAGCTTTTAGCGAGTCCACGTAATATTGAAAAGGAACGTGATTGTTATGGCCGCCAACGATATGAAATTCACGTATTCCAGGATGGATATGCTGTTCGACATAAGCTACCATTTCCTCGCCGGATAAAGTATATGAACCTTCTTCGCCCTGATCTTTGCGGAAGTTGCAAAACGCGCAGTAGGATTCGCATACGTTCGTAAAATATAGACTCATATTTTCGATAAAATATACTTTATGACCGTTTTTTCTGAGATTGACCTCGTTAGCTAACTGACCAATGGTCAACAAGTCGTTGCTTTCATATAAATATACCCCGTCTTCCAGCGTAAGACGCTCTCCTTGCCGGACTTTAGCGACGATGTCCGCCATTTTGCTGTCGACACTCGGGCTGATCGCAATAGACATGATAAAAACCTCCGTTTCCATTAGATGACTCCTGCATGTGTGGAACGTCAGGGAATTTGGAGACCCCCGAGCTATTCTCTCCATAGTAGAAGAGCATCAAATTAGACAGTGTGTACCACCTCCCCTATTATAAACTTCCATTTGGAAGTGGGCAACAAATTGTAATAAAAATCACATATCTTGAGAGGGAGGTTGATGTGGAGTATACTTTAATTAAGTAAGGAAAAGGAGTGTGAAGACAAATGATTAACATTTCCGATAGTGCAATGGCTCGCATAAAGCAGATGCTGGACCAAGAAGAGACGCCAGGTATGTTCCTTCGCCTTGGAGTCAATGAGGGCGGCTGCAGCGGTTTTTCATACGGTATGGGCTTGGATGATGAGGAGACCGAGGACGATGTCCACATGGACGTACATGGCCTGAAAGTCGTTGTGGATAAGGAAAGCATCCGCTATTTGAACGGCCTTGAAGTAGACTACAAGGAGTCTGGCATGAGCGGAGGCTTCACGATCCACAATCCGAACGCGATGGCTTCCTGCGGCTGCGGCCAGTCGTTCCGCATGAAGGACGAGGAAGGCCGGCCGGAGGTTTGTGATTGATCATCGTTCACCGTTGCCCCTTGCGGGATATTTGCTAATATAAAAAGCGCGGCTCTCGCGGAAGAAATTCCGCTGAGGGCTGCGCTTTTTAGGTTATCGTGCAATGAGCATATGGGTGTGTAGGCCATTAATTCCCTCAAGGAATCCCTTGGTCATCTTGCTGAGGGCTGGCCTGATCAGTCCGCCTCCTCTTCCGCTTTGTCCGCGCTGCGGCGGACGTCTGGGGCAGCTACTTTAACGGTAACCTCCATATCCAGATCGGAGACGTCCGCACCGCCCGCGCCTTCCTCTTCATATAGCTTGGAGCGCTGTTCAAACCATTGGAACAGGTGGGTAAAGATAACTTTTAAGACGGCATAGCCTGGCACCGCCAAAATAATCCCGAGCACGCCGAATAAGTTTCCTGCCGTCAAGATGACGAAGATGATTGTAATCGGATGAACGCGCAGCGTCTTGCCCATAATTTGCGGGGAGATGAACTTCCCTTCAATAAGCTGGACGACGGTCCATACGATGATCAGCTTCAACAGCATGAAGGGCGAAGTGACAATCGCTATGATCAAGGCTGGCGTAATCGCAATCGCCGGACCAAGGTAAGGAACGACGCTTGTAAATGATGCGATGATAGCTAGCACCAGGGAATAATCGAGCCCGATAATCAGAAAACCGATATACAGCAGGACCCCGATACAGAAGCTGACGATAATCTGTCCCCGTATGTAGGAGCTGATTTGGCCATTGGCTTCGGTCATGACTCGATGCGTCTGTTCACGCAGCTTGACCGGCACGAATCGAAGTATATAATTCGGCAGCTTCTTCCCGTCCTTCAGCAGGTAGAACAGAATAAACGGCACTGTGACAACGGTCAGTACAATATCGACGATCGCCCCTACAAACCCGCCTATGCCGCTGAATGCGTTCTGCAGAATCGAGGAAGCCCGTTCCGATACCGTTTGGGCCAGGTCGGTGAAATTGAAGCCGGTAGACTGCTGGAACTGATAAAAGAAGTCGCTGCCGATCAAAGCTTCGAATTGAAGCTGGACTTCATAGCTGTATTTCGGGAAATTATAAATCAGCTCTGTTACCTGCTCTTTGACGAGCGGAATGACGGAGATAATAATGATCGTTATAATTCCGATGATGAATAAATATAGAGCCGCAATCGTATAGCCGCGGGGTATTCTTTTTCGTTCCATCCAGTTGACTAACGGGTTTAGCAAATAATAAATAGCTCCCGTCAGAAGAATAGGAATCAGCACCGTTTTAAGGAGCACGGCCAAAGGCTTGAATATGAACGATATTTTTGTCAGGATAAAAATATTTAAACCAATCAATAGCAAAATGAGTAAAAAGAGTACAAACCGATTGTTAATGAAAAACTTTGTGAATCTGTTATTCCAAATTTGTGAACCATTCATGCAGAACTTGTCCCCCCTGTCAGCGACCTAGCTGTTTCTACTATTAATATAATACGTACATAAAAAATTAAGTTTCAGCAATTTTCAAGAGGATAGCCAATATGAAAAAGATTCATACCTTACTTCAGCACAGTGAGGGTATGAATCTTTTTCATATTGATCGGAGGGTCAGACTATGGAATTATAGAAACTGCTTCTGTATCATCAGTACAATCATGGCAGCGGCGATAATTGAGAACAATATCGATCCGCCTCCCAGTACTTTACGGGAGGTCTTTATAAATTTGATCCCTATTGCGAACAGTGCGGCGGTAATGGCAATAAGCACAAGGGACATAGCGATCATAGATATCCAGTACAAAATTTCAAATAAAGACGCGGTAAACGATTGGTCTGTATCCAAGCCGTGATCCTCCTTTTTACTTTCCCGTATTAAACACTACATCAAATTACTATACGCCATAACACTGATTTTGCAAAGATAAACGACGCTTGGAAAAAAGGCACGCGCGCGCGGACAATCATACAAGAACAGAAGCCTTGTCCTGAGTATGTATATTCTATAACGCCATAAATAAGCGCCAGAAAGGAGAGAGTGCCATGGCTGGAAGACAATTAGCCAACAAATGGCTGAAGACCGAAGCGCTGCTTAGAAACGCCGATGTAGCCGTTCACGTCCCGCAGACTCGTTTATACAGTGCAGAAGCGCTGAAAAGCATATTGCACCAGTTTGGAATGGCGGTTATTAAACCCATTCGCGGTGGCGGTGGGTACGGGGTCATTAAGGTAGTATATGCGGGTGGGAGATACGGGTTCACCTATATGTCTCACAGTCGGTCATTTGGAAGCTTTGGTGCGATGTTTCGAGCGTTAAACCAATCGAAGGTTAGAAGAAAATATATTATACAGCAAGGAATTCACTTGGCGCGAATCGGCGGGAGACCTATAGATTATCGTGTAAAGGTTGCCAAGCATAACGGGAAATGGGGGTACCGCTCTATGGTGGGGCGGCTGGCTCGCCCGGGGCTGTTCGTGACGAACCTGAGCAGGGGCGGCACCCAGTTAACAGCAAGTCAGGGGCTGGGACGGTCGTTGGGGAAAGGGGCAATTGTTAAAAAGCGCGCAGAGATGCGGGCGCTGACGAACAAATGTATCGGTATTATGGAATCGGCTTTCCCTGGCGTTGGGGAGCTCGGTTTTGATTATGGGCTCGATAAGAGCGGGAAGATTTGGATTTTCGAAGTGAATACTCGTCCACAGTAACTTGTTTACAAATATTTTTTTCAGTGGAAAAGTAGGCTGCACAACCTGTGAATAACTTTTGTCCACAACAATATAGTGTATTTTTCAACTGATCCAGACAATTGTCCACACGTTATTCACAGGATTTCCACAATGCATTGTGGATAACAGGAACGCTTGTTCCGCTGTTGAATTCTTGATATGATCTAAATATGAATATAGGAAGAAAATAGAAAGGATGTGTTACCAATGGCGATGTTGACAGACGAAATGCTGCTTGAGTCCTATCACATGGCGACGGAGTTACAGCTAGACAGGGAGTTCATCGCGCTTCTGTTGGCAGAAATCCATAAGCGTAACCTCAATTTGAACTTGTCCACAATACATTAATATGACAATAATAGATTAGATATGAGAGCGCACTGATCGAGTGTCCGATGCCTGAACTTACCTTAAGGCGCCGGCCATGCGTTGACATGATAAATATAAGCCTCATGACAATGAGGACATTGAACGACATGCTCACAACCAGCCGGAATTTCCGCGGATAATGCCGAGGTATACTGATCGGCTGAGCCATAGGGGCTGTAAGGGCCGGCGTAATCCTGTTTTTTACCGGCATGCTCCAGAGTGGTGCCGCAATCAGGACAGGAAGCTGTCAGGGCGGCTAACCCGTTACATAATGGGCATATAAATGACAAAGGGTATCCCTCCTTTACGGCAGATCACAAATCCGTATGGTTAGGATACCCTTTATGACGATTGTTATGAATCTACAACTTTAAGTTGCTGCTATGACCTGGGGATAATTTTGCTTCCGGGTCAATATATACTTTCGCATTGTTTACAGCCGTAGGGGCTTCGCCAAATCCGACGGCAATGAGGTCCAGCTTGCCAGGGTAAGTCGTAATGTCCCCGGCGGCAAAAATACCAGGAATCGAGCTTTCCATACGCGAATCTACAACGATGGAATTGGACTCGATCTCCAGTCCCCATTCTGCAATCGGGCCTAGTGCGGACACGAAGCCAAAGTTGACGATCACATCATCCACTTCAATCTCCTGCGTTTCTTTCGTCTTTACGTGCGCGAGGGTTGCCCGCTCGATCTGGTCGTCGCCATGGAGGGCAACGATTTCAGACGGTGTAATGACCTGTACGCCGGAGTTCATTAAATTTTCCACACTGTGTTCATGTGCGCGGAATTTATCGCGCCGGTGAATCAGGGTAACCTGCTCAGCAATTGGCTCAAGCATAAGCGCCCAATCGACTGCGGAATCCCCTCCGCCACTAATCAGCACCTTGCGTCCGCGGAACTTGTTCAGGTCGCTTACGAAGTAGTGCAAATTTGTTTTCTCGAAGCGGGAAGCTTCCTCAAGCTCTAGGCGCCGCGGCTGGAATGCGCCGACCCCGGCTGCGATGATGATGGCTCGCGCGTAGTGAACATCGCGATCCGTCGTTACGACGAAATGACGCTCTTCCTTCTTCTCGATGCGCAGAACCTTCTCTTCCAAACGTATATCCGGGTTAAACAGCTTCAATTGCTCATTCAGGTTATGAACAAGCTCTTGACCTGTAACTTTAGGAAAGCCGGCAATATCGTAAATATATTTCTCAGGATACAGGGCGGCGATTTGTCCCCCGAGCTGAGGCATACTTTCGATCAATTTGACGGATGTTTTTCTCATACCGCCATAGAAGGCTGCAAACATACCTGCCGGACCACCTCCGATGATAAGCAGGTCTGTGAATTCGCTGCCGGAATTATGGGATGACACTGGCAAACACCTCCAGGTAGTTGTTCAAACTTTTATAATGTCAATGCTACTTTATTATAAGCATCCTCCTTATACTTGCAAAGGGAGCACTAAAGGCGGGTTTATTGGCAAGAAAAAGGGTTGAAAACCCCATAAATCCGCGTAAAATAAGACTTGATCTTTTATAAAAAAGTCGATATCATTCAGAATATGTGCGTACATAAATGTGACGAAATAGGTAACTCTTATGAATAGGCGCACATTCTTTTTGATAAAATAGCATTTAAGGTTTAAAATTGATGTGACAAATGTCGCATCTGCTACTTCGTTTATGGCCAGAGACTATTATTTTATGTGTCAATTTTCACATTTCACATTTCAGTTTTTGGTTTAATTTAAAATATAGAGTGTTCACATTGGAAGGAGAACAAAATTCATGAGTACCATACCTAAAATCGTTATACTTGGTGCTGGTTATGGCGGTATTTTAACAGCCCAGCGATTGCAGAAAGAACTGAACTACAACGAAGCGGACGTTACTTTAGTCAACCGTCACGATTATCATTATTTTACAACGCATCTTCATATGCCTGCGGCCGGGACGGATTCGATCGAGAATACGCGCGTGCCGATATCGAAGCTGATTGACGAGTTCAAAATTGACCTCGTGAAATCGAATGTACAGGAAATTCGCATCGCTGACAAGAAGGTTGTGCTTCAAGACGGCACATTATCTTATGACTACCTTATTATTGCCCTTGGAGGCGAACCTGAGTCATTTGGTATTCCCGGACTTGGAGAATATGCGATGACGATCCGCAGCATCAACTCGGTCCGTTTAATCCGCCAGCATATCGAATATCAATTCGCTCTCTATAAAACGGATGAAAGCCGTACTGATCGTCTTAACTTCGTCGTTGGCGGCGCCGGTTTCAGCGGTATTGAATTCGTCGCTGAATTGGCTGATCGCGTTCCGGAATTATGCAAGGCTTATGATGTGGATCCTGCCCTGGTTAACGTATACAATGTAGAAGCGGCTCCGACTGCACTGCCTGGATTTGATCCGGAGCTGGTTGAATACGCAATGGATGTTCTTCGCAAGAAAGGCGTTCAGTTCAAAATTGGCGTAGCAATTAAGGAATGTACTCCAGATGGGGTAGTCCTGGCTACAGGCGAAGAAATCAAAGCGGCAACAGTAGTATGGACCGGTGGTATTCGCGGTAACCGTCTTATCGAGGCGGCCGGATTTGAAACGGCTCGCGGCCGGGTAAAAATCGATGATTACCTGCGTGCGCCGGAGCATGACAATGTATTCATTATTGGCGACAACTCATTGATGTTCAACCCAGAGGGCCGTCCTTATCCGCCAACGGCTCAAATTGCCATGCAGCAAGGGGTTACCTGCGCGCAGAACGTCGTTGCTTCCATACGTGGCAAAGAGCTGAGGAAATTTGCATTCAGCAACAAAGGTACCGTTGCTTCCCTCGGTAAGGGTGAAGCCATTGCATCGGCATTTGGCAAGAAATACAAAGGCTGGGTTGCCGCTCAGCTCAAGAAGCTGGTTGACATGCGTTATCTGTTTACGATCGGCGGTATTCCGTTAGTATTGAAAAAAGGCAGATTCTTGTAAAATGCGCCATTGCAGTGTTCAGGTACGAGGTTTGTTGACGCGCGATGAGCTTGACAGATACAATGCACTGATGGAAGTTGGCTCTTATTTGGAGTCGCAGCAAAGGCATGATCTCGCTTACCATGTGCAGAAGGAAGTCGATATTCTTATTCTTCCGGCAATCGAAAGGCTGAAGGAAAAAGGCAGAGCCCGTGACCGTGCTACAGCAGAGTTCCTGGAATCGCTGCGGGAAGACGAGGAACAATAAATATAGTGTTCATACAATAACAGGGGTGTCCAGATTCGATCTGGGCACCCCTGTTTACATACTAAATTAGCATGAATTTTAGCTTATAGCTTAAGCATTTCCTCGAACCGCTGCTCATCGAGCAAATTCCCTACATAGAACGAGCCGAACTCCCCGTAGCGGGCGCTCACTTCGTCAAAGCGCATTTCATAAACCAGCTTCTTGAACTGAAGAGCATCATCCGAAAACAGGGTCACACCCCATTCCCAATCATCGAGACCGACGGAGCCCGTAATAATCTGCTTCACTTTGCCGGCGTAGCTGCGGCCGATGAGCCCATGGCTGCGCATCAAGGCACGGCGGTCATCCATGGACAACATGTACCAGTTGTCGTTCAGCTCGCGCTTCTTGTTCATCGGGTAGAAGCATATATATTTCGATTTCGGCAAAATCGGCTGCAGGCGGGCCATAACTTCGGGATTCGCCTTCGGATCGCCGCCTCCCGATGCTAAATAGTTGCTCAGTTCGACGACGCTGACATAAGAATAAGACTTAGTAGTGTATTGGGCAAATGTTGTTTTGTTGAAGGCGTTCTCGAGAGCGTTCAAATCTTCGAGCGTTTCGCGAAGATGCATAAATACAAAGTCAGCCTTCTGGCCTACGACGGAGTAAACGGCGGTGCTTCCGTTCTTCACTTGCTCCACATTGCTCCATTCCTGTAAGAAGGCGTGCAGCTCTTCCAGCGCCCCTGCCCGTTCTTCATCGTCGGCGGCTTTCCAAGCAGTCCAGTTGATTGAACGGAAATCATGCAGGGCGTACCAGCCTTCCAGCGTCAGTGCTGCTTCATTCATTTATAATCACTCCTAGGTTTCCTATAATTTCAAGAGAGAACATGCTGTCCCTATTGTATCCTAAGGCTGCATAGCGGGCAAATCGATTCACAATCTATTCACGGAAAGTTCGTTGCTTCGCAACATTTTTTCTAGTAAACTTACTACTAGTGCTAATTAAATGTGATCTAGCTTATAGAGCCAGTTCTTTTTGAATGGCCTCTAAGGAAGGGTTGGGAAAGAATGGGTTGGCTTGTTGTATTCATACTGATGGTACTCTTTTTTGTTATGATGTTCGGGATCGGGTTTATTCTTAATATGCTGATGAAAACTACATGGTTTCCGGCTTATATTTTTATTATTGTCATTTTGCCGATTGTCGTATACTCGCTATGGAATCATGAGCAGGCCTTCTGGACTTATGTAGCCTCGTATCGTCTCGTGGATTACTTGACGGCTGTGGCTGGATTAGTTGGAGCGGTCTTGAGCGGATGGACGATCCGCAAACTGCGCCAAGGCGGTTACAAAATGTTCTAAAATAAGTACTTTAAAAATCATTATGCAGGAAGCCCCAGGCCATGGCCTGGGGCTTGCTATCTAAGTTGAACAATTGAAGTGTAAGTGGTCGCCTACACCCATTCTTTACTGATATAAGCGGCGTACCACTAATCTATGTGCCACTAATCTATGCGCCATTAAGCTGTGTGCACTAAGCTATCCCGTACTAAGATGGCTGTGTCGTATACTAAATGGAATTCATGTATCTAATTATACTACAAACGAATGTTTCGAGGTGGTAGATGGATTTCATGCACCTAAAATCAAGAATCCAGCCAATGATAGGCATCTTCCTCCTTTTAATGACATGAATTACATTAAAAACTGCCTTCCCTTCCTTGACGCAGAAACTAACTGCTAGAAATCCATTTATATTTGTTGAACAATTGAAATGGTTGTGGGGCAAGTACGCAAAATGCTCCTACGATCGCTTCATGTTATATTGTTGCAGGCTGCCTTTTCTGGAGTAAGCAATCCGCAAAAAGAAGCAGAAACATCGTCTAACGTGCTGACCGAGCGCACTTTTCGGCGAAATTTGTAAGGTCTAAACGATTCAGAAAGAAAGCTTTTGTGATAGAATAAAAGAAGTCTACACGGACGTGAGCTTGGAAGGAGCGAAGAAGTAATGCGCATGAACAATATGCTGCATTTTACCGAGAACCACCGTTATTGCGTATACCGCGACTTCAGCCTCGGCGCTGTCGACGGCAGGATGCTTACCCTTATTTATCAGCCGATGGTTGGCGCATTCGCGATCAGCCTGTACCGTTTTCTGGCTGACCGGGTGCCTTTGGAACAGGTCGGTTATTCCTCGATTGAGCAGCAGCGGGAAATATTTCTCACTTTAGGCCTGGAGCCGAGTGAGAAGGGACGTAAATATTTAATCGAGCTGGCATCCAAACTGGAAGCTGTGGGCCTTCTGCAGAGCAGTCGTCTGTACATACACGAAAATGATGATTATATGTACGAGTATGAATTGCAGGCGCCGCTTTCTCCCGCTGATTTTTTCCGGACACAGCACTTAACTTTGCTGCTCCGCGATAAAATTGGCAAGTTTGCCGTCCTGTCTCTTCGGGAGAAGTTATTCAGCGAGGAGCCGGCCGAATGGGCAGGATTAAATTATAATAAAGAGAATATCTCGGTGCCATTTTACGATATTTTTGAGTTGAATACACATGTGATAGATTATGAGCTGGAGCAGGCGATAGCCGAGTCCTCCGTTGCCAGGCCGAACGATGGCATGGAAAAGGCGGAGGAAGCGATCAATTATGCAGACATCATCATTCGTTTTCCGCGGGAATCTGCGAACCGCTCCTTTGTAGAAGGGCTGCGCTTTAATTCGGAAGCTATGGCAGTCGCTAATTATGTCGCCCATAAGTATGAATTGAGTGTTCAGGATCTGTGCCGGTTGCTGGACGAGGATGGTGTGTTTGATGCGGAGGGCAGCTTGCTGCTGGAAAGTCTGCAGCATAAGGCGAACCTTCATTTCCGCCAAGGGAAGCGCCGGAAGGATGAGAGGGAAGTTGCTTATGCGAAAGTTGTGGCGCTGCGCTCCCCTGAGCGGGGCGCCGAGGAGTCTCCGCCGCAAGAAGTTGCCGTACAAATGGAGTATTACGTGGAAGTTCCCCCTCAGTTTCTGAGTAAATGCGACATTCACCAATATAACATGATGCTGCGCAATGAGCCGTATACACGTCTGTTAAAGACGTTTTTCCCCGGCTCGGTACCTGATAATTTACTTGATATATTTGAAAAAATTGATTTGAATTACAAGCTTCCCGGTGAAGTGATCAACGTCCTGATCCATTACTTGATGGAATTGCTCACTTCTGGCGGGGAACAGCGTATCAACCGCAACTTTGTTGACGCCATCGCTGCGAATATGCTGCTCAAAAGCATTAACACATATGAGAAAGCCGTCCAATATATTCGCGACCAGGCTAAAGTCAAAGAGAAAGTCAAAAGCCCGGGTACAGCGGCCAAGGCGCCGGGACGGGGGCGGACGTATGCCCGGGGAACAGGACCGGCCAAGCCCGATATTCCGATCGTACAAAGTTCAGAAGGGAATGGCAGCGTTACGGAAGAGGAGTTCGCGGAGCTGCTGAAGATGGCTGAGCAGATGCAGGCCAGTAAAAATAAAGGAAGTATGTAATCAGGAAGGTGAAGTTAGCTTATGGAATCACTCGGGGAACTGCTGTCACAAATAAAAAGCCCTGCGCTTCGCCGCCGCTCTGAGGAGTTGACGGCAAAGCTGCTGAGCGATCCGCTAGTGCTTGAGCTGAGGTCTCTTTACCCGGAACTGGGTGAAGACGAACTCAGGTTGAATATGGCCAAGCTCTACCAATATGTGCAAAACGCTCGACACTGTGACAGTTGTCCAGGTCTCGACCGCTGCCCGAATGATTTTCCTGGTCATTATACGAAGCTAACGGTAGAAACTGTTTATGGCGCAGCTTCTATTTGTGACCGTCAAGTACCTTGTAATCTGCAAATTCAGAGAGAGCGGGAACTGGCGATCAAGAAACGAATCCACAGCTTCTATGTAGATGAGCGCGCATTAAACGAAGGCTACAGTGAAGTGGAGATTATGAGCAAGGATTTGAAGCGGGCGCCGGCGGTAGGCCGGATATTTCAATACATTAACGAGGTTAAGGAAAATGGCTTGTCCCCTAGCGGATTGTACCTGGAAGGTCATTTTGGAACCGGCAAGACGTTTCTGATGTGCTATTTGCTGCATGAGCTGGCGAAGGCGGGCTATTCTGGTGTTATTGTGTACATGCCTGAATTCGTAGAGGAACTGAAGTCCATGTTCCAGGATAACCAGAAGCTGAAGGAAACGGTAGAAATTATGAAGCAGGCTGATCTGCTTATATTCGATGATATTGGGGCAGAGAATTTGAATCCCTGGGTTCGCGACCATGTGATGGGTTCGATTTTGAACTACCGTATGAACCGCAAGCCGACTTTTTATACGTCCAACTATTCGCTCAGCGGACTGGAGAAGCATCTTGGTTTTACGAGCAAGGACGGGGAGGAGATTCATAAAGGAGAGCGTCTGATGGATCGGATCGCACCGTTTGTGGAGGTTGTTCCAGTGCGGGGGGTTAACAAGCGGGGGCAAAAATAAGCCGGATAAATGCGAAAATGCAGGAATTTTCCGATTAAGGCGCCTATCTTGGGCGTTAAACGGAAAATTCCTGCATATATGCAGGCTTTACAGCGAAGAATATTGTATTCCTGACGTTCTTAACAGGGCTCTCTATGTATGGATGAGCATGAAGTGGCCCTCGTGCTGCAGGTCATGAAGTTTCTTAGCTGGCAAGAAACTTGAAGATGACCATTCCAAAGAAAATAATAGCCATTAGCGTAAACATGCCGAAAAATCCATTCATCAAATCAAACAAGTCGTTGCGGGGTTCTTCGTTAATATGCTCACGCGGGTCGTTTACATGTGTATTTGCGTCCATGGCGACGGGGCCTCCTTGAAAAATAATCATTATCAGTGAAATACGTCATAGACAAAACGTTTTTGGGTTATTATTAGTATAACCAATCGTTAAACATTTTGTAAAGGAGAAGCCGCGGGTACTATTTTTCATTTGCTATATATTTGTGGTATACTTTGAATGACGCTAATTTTTATTTTTGCTGTCAACGAATAACAACACAAATCATGTTGCAAAACATGTTATGCGTGCTTTAACATGAAGGAGGAGATTTTAAATGGCTATCGTTAACGTATCCGATCAAACTTTCAATAGCGAAGTGGAAAGCCAAGGTACCGTCCTTGTTGATTTTTGGGCCCCTTGGTGCGGACCTTGTAAGATGATTGCCCCAATTCTTGATGATTTGGCGGCTGATTTAGGTGATTCCGTTAAAATCGCCAAGCTGAACGTTGACGACAATCCGGAATCAGCATCCCGCTTTGGCGTGATGAGCATTCCGACGCTTATTCTCTTCAAAGACGGTCAACCGGTCGATAAAGTTGTCGGTGTGAACTCGAAAGATTCTCTGAAAAGCCTGATCGCCAAGCACCAGTAATACAGGTGTAAGATTGGTGCAAGAGGTAAGTGCTTTTCCCGCGCCTCCGGTATTTCCGGGGGCGTTTTCTGTGTAATGTTGGCATTAGCCATACCGCGTTAGCCATTTTAGGGGAAAGGGGGACAACGGCGTGGATCCAACGGTTAATGATTCACAGGCATCCGAAAAGCCGCAGCAATTACAGCAATCAGAGCAAATGCAGCAATTGCAGGATCAGGAAAAGGCGATGGACAATATCCGCCATAAGCTGGCGCTTCTTCCCGACTTGCCGGGCTGCTATCTGATGAAAAACAACCAGGGAACGATCATTTATGTCGGTAAAGCCAAAGTGCTGAAAAACCGCGTCCGCTCGTATTTTTCGGGCAGTCATGACGGTAAAACGCAGCGGCTTGTTTCTGAAATCCGCGATTTCGAATACATTGTTACGGCAAGCAATATGGAAGCACTCATTCTGGAATGTAATCTGATTAAAACCCATCATCCCCGGTATAACGTATTGCTGAAGGACGACAAGACGTTTCCCTATTTAAAAATTACGAACGAGCCCCATCCGCGGCTTGAAGTTACCCGGCGGGTGCTAAAGGATAAAGCAAAGTACTTCGGTCCCTACCCGAACGCTTATGCAGCCCAGCAGACGAAGAAGCTGCTTGACCGGATGTATCCATTGCGTAAGTGCAACGTGATGCCCAAGGAGGTATGCCTGTACTATCACATGGGCCAATGCTTGGCGCCCTGTGTCAAGGAAGTGCCGGAGACAGCGTACGATGAAATTACGCAAGAGATCCATTCTTTTTTGAGCGGCGGACATGAAGAGATCAAGAAAGAGCTGCAGCGCAAAATGCATGAAGCGGCCGAGGAACTGTATTTCGAGCGGGCCAAGGAGCTTCGCGATCAAATTATGAACATCGACGCGCTGATGGAGAAGCAGAAAATAACGATGTCCGATGCCAAGGATCGCGACGTATTCGGGTATGCGGTTGATAAAGGCTGGATGTGTGTGCAGATTCTGTATATGCGCCAGGGCAAAATGATCGAAAGGCATGCGTCTGTATTTCCATTTTACGGCGAAGCTTATCAGGATTTTTTGTCGTATGTGACACAATACTATAGCGACAATCCGGCAGTGCCGCAGGAGATTTTGCTGCCGGACAATCCGGAAGCCAGCGTGAAATCGAACAAGGCTAATACAGAGGAATCAGAAAAAGTAACCTCTGATACTTCAGAAACCTCTGCTGTGGCTGGCTCCGATTCATTCCATGAACCGGCGGATGCAATTAACGGGGCAGCGGAACTGCAGCAATGGCTTGGCGTCAAGACGCTGGTGCCGCAGCGCGGTCTTAAGCGGCAAATGATTGCGATGGCCGAGGAGAATGCGCACGTAGCCTTGGAGGAGAAATTCCGGCTTATTGAGCGCAATGAGGAACGGACTTCCAAAGCGTCCGTAAATTTGGGGCGATCCATTGGAATTGAGTCGCTGTCACGAATTGAGGCGTTTGACAACTCAAACATTCAAGGGGCGAATCCCGTATCGGCCATGGTCGTATTTATGGATGGAAAGCCAGCGAAAAAAGAGTACCGGAAATACAAAGTACGCACCGTCGAAGGACCCGATGATTATGAAACGATGCGCGAAGTCATTCGCCGCAGATATGAGCGGGTGCTTAAAGAAAACCTGCCGCAGCCGGATCTTATCGTCGTGGACGGCGGGAAGGGACAAATTTCCGCCGCCGTGGACGTGCTGGAAAATGAACTGGGCCTGTACATTCCCGTTTGCGGTCTCGTTAAGGATGACAAGCATAAGACCGCGCAACTGATGGTAGGAGATCCGCCAGAGCCGGTGCATTTGCCGCGCGACAGCCAGGAGTTTTATCTTCTGCAGCGGATTCAGGATGAGGTTCACCGCTTTGCGATAACGTTTCACCGTGAACAGCGGGCGAAATCGATGGTGACCTCTCGGCTCGATGCGATACCGGGAATTGGGGAGAAGCGGCGCAAAATGCTGTTGAAGCATTTCGGTTCGCTCAAAAAAATAAAAGAGGCCTCAGTCGAAGACTTCCGGCCTCTGTCGATCGGCGACAAGCTCGCCAATCAAATTATAAATGCCCTTCGGGATGAGGAGTCGTAAATTGCGGCTCCTCTTTTTGTTGTATCACCGGCCTATTTTGCGGCCGGCCTCGGCCTGGGGGATTGAACAGGTAAATTACAAAGGCGACCAGGGCTGGCAGTGCAATATAGAACAGGCCCGCTGACCAGTTGAGAGCGCCGCCCATGAATATCAGGCTAAGCGACATCAGAATGCTGTTGAAAATGACGTGCGTGAACATCGCTGTAATATAGCCGTAACGCAAAAAGATAAAGCTGAACATTAGTCCGATCAAGGTAAGCTCAATCGGGCGAGAATAGACAGGGAATATCGGATACAGCGAATGTCCGAACGCCCAGATCAGCGATGATAAGAAACAGGCGATGAACGTACTGCGGAATATGTTCTTTAGCATCGGTATGCCGAACAAGCGGTACACCGCTTCTTCGCCGATCCCGGCGACCCAGGCAAGTAAAGGAAGCAGCAATGGATAGGCCATGTTGTAAGGTGATTGCGCAGCGTCTGTCGTTGACCAGACTCCGAATGATTTTTCGAAGATTAAAAAGATGATCGACTGTAAGCCGAGCAAAACAAGCGCCCATTGATAACCCTCACGCATTGAATATACGACGGACTGTCCGTATCCTGCCTCGTTGGCGCGCCCCCACAAATTGATGCCTTGCTTACGCCACAATCCGTCGCCGCCAACCAGCGAAAAATAAATAGAGGCGGATATAAGCAGCGTCAGCAATCCCTGAATGACGAAACCGACAATGAGGGCAGCCGGATCAAATCCATCTTTTTGTAAATACGGCAGCAAATTTAGCGCTCCTACCATGGAAAAGATAAAGTAAATGGAGGAAAGAACTATACCGCGTACAAAAGAAGAGAACGGACGTGTCTTTACGCTGAAGATGATGGCTAAAATGCCGAGAATAAAGGTGAACAGGGCGTAGCCGATCCAAAAGAACCAGCCAGCCAGACTTTTCTGGTCTTTTACATAAGTCATATGAGCGGCAGGAGGTTCAAAATAAGTTTGCACGGCGGAGACTGTTCCAAATTCATAATTGAATTTGATAAATCCTTGGGATTGCCCCACATCATAACCTGCAACCTTGTAAACGAGGCCGAGCTCTCCTTCGGAACTGACTGCCTTCAGGTCTGCGTGCTCGAAACCAAATGTACTGAAATAAGGCTGTGCCAAACGTTCTTTGTCTGCCAGGGACAAATCCCCCTCTAGGCTTAACAGACTTTCAACAGATTCCCAGCCGAGCTTCAGGAGTTGTTCTTTGACGGTATTGCTATAAGTGGAAAACCGTTCAAACCCAACCACTTTGCCGCCTGACAAATTAACGTCTACCGTCAGGGTACTGCGGGTACCATCCGCATTGTCAAAGCGAACGCGAAATACTTCTAAAGGAAACTGCTCGTTATAAGTTTTCAAGTAAGTATCCATGACCTTTTCACGGACTAAATAACCGTAAATGTTCGACTGGCTATCATATGTAACTAGTGCTTTACCGGGTGGATTAGTTATGTCAAATGTGGATATAGCAAACTCTGCAGCTGCTTTCTCCGCCTGCTGCTTCGTAATTGTTTTCTGAATTTGTCCCAGAGAATCAAGCGAGGTCATAGGAAGAATCTGCAAGAGCGTAAAAATGACGAGGCCGATACCTGCCAGCACCCATAGCGTACTTTGCTTAGGCACTCGTCCTGACGAAGAAAAGACGGAATTCATTAAAAAACCCCTTTGCAATAATGTTAATGGTTACCAAAGTAAAGATACCATAAGCCCTAAGCAATCGCCAGAACCGAGATGGAAGATGACAGAGAATACGCAATAATGCTGTAAAAATACAGCATGGCTCAGAGAAAGAACGGCGATAAGCTGTGTATCACCCTGAATAGGTCATTTTCAGTGTTTTTTCAGGTAAATAGAGCTTTGTGATCAACGGTATTTAAGCTTATAATCCAATTCATAGAGATGGAATGAAAATGAAATGAAAATTAATGAAAAAAATAATACAAGCCGAATTTCCACAGGAAAACGGGGGAACCAATTTATAGGGGTGAATTTCGACTCTGCCTGGACAAGCAAGTCCGGCGTAAGGAGCGAATAGGGCAACTGTGCATGCCCGAATCCGTCAGCTAACCTCGGAGGCGTATTGCAACAGGAACCATATCCGAAAGGCTCTGGAATTCCAGTGCTTTTTTCTTTTGTCAAAGTGCTCATAATAAATGTGGTGTAGTGAATGTGGTGAAAATGTTGTGAAGATGTTGTGAAGATGGTCCATACTCAAAGACGACAAAGTCAATTTACGCATAAGAAGAGGTGAACGCGTTGGTATCACACTGGTTCAAATTATCTCCCCCACGTATATTGGTAATGGGTTTTGCGGTAATCATTTTGACCGGGGCATTGCTATTGATGACGCCGCTTGCCAATGCGACCGGGGAGCCGCTTCCGTTCATTGATGCATTGTTTACAGCTACATCTGCGACCTGTGTAACAGGTCTTGTTGTGCGCGATACAGGAACCTACTTTACGACGTTTGGCCAAATTGTCATTATTACACTCATTCAGGTCGGGGGCCTTGGGTTCATGACGATGGCTACGCTGTTCTCTCTTGTGTTTAAACGGCGGATTTCGCTGCGGGATCGTCTTTTGCTGCAGGAGGCGATGAATCAAAATTCAATGGAAGGCATCGTGCGGCTTATTCGCAAGGTACTGATGTATTCCTTAATTATTGAAGCGAGCGCTGCTGTGCTATTTACGATTCGCTGGGCTTTCGATATGCCGCTTGGAAGAGCTATGTATTATGGAATTTTCCATGCAGTCTCCATGTTCAACAACGCCGGGTTTGATTTGTTCGGAGAGTTCCACAGCTTAACGGGATATGTCGGCGATCCCATCGTCAATTTCGTGGCGATCTTTTTGATTGTTTCAGGAGGTCTTGGTTTTGTCGTATTGTCCGATCTTGTTGAATTTCGCCGCAGCCGCCGATTGTCGCTGCATTCCAAGGTTGTTCTCTCGATGACAGGCGCACTTATTGTTATAGGTACTGCAGTTATTTTAATATTTGAATTTACGAATACGAAGACGCTGAGTTCGTTGGATTGGAGCGGGAAAATATGGGGCTCGTTCTTTCAATCGGTTACTTCGCGGACAGCTGGGGCGAATACCGTCGATATTAGCGCGCTTCGGCAGGCCTCGCAATTTTTCATCATTATTCTGATGTTCATCGGTGCATCGCCAGGCTCCACGGGGGGCGGGATCAAAACAACAACGTTCATGATTCTTGTAGGGGCGGTGTTCTCCATGATTCGCGGGCGTAATGATTTGGTACTGTTTCGTTTCCGCCTGGCCCAGGAGCGGATTTTCAAGGCGGTAACGATTACGATGCTGGCACTGTTTCTTGTTATTGCTGTTGCTATGGTGCTGTCGACGACGGAAGAGGCTAGCTTCTTGAGCATACTGTTTGAGACGACTTCTGCGTTTGCTACCGTAGGCTTATCGATGGGGTTAACGCTGGATTTGACCGATGTCGGCAAACTTATTATATCCTTCATGATGTTTACCGGCCGCCTAGGACCTCTGACATTAGCATATGCGCTCGGACCGAAAAAGGGTAAAGAGTTATATCGCCATCCCGAAGGGAAAATGATTATAGGATAGGGGATTGACCATTCAATGATGAAACAACAGTTTGTGGTGATCGGCTTAGGGCGCTTCGGCTCCAGTCTGTCGCTGGAATTAATGGATTTGGGATATGAGGTTCTTGGCGTGGACTTGAATGAGGAAGTTGTAGACGACATGAGCAATTATTTAACCCATGCTGTCGTGGCGGATGCAACGGATGAAGAAGTGCTTAAATCGTTTGGCGTCCGTAATTTCGATTGCGGTATCGTGGCGATCGGCAGCGACATACAGATGAGTATACTGGCCGCTATTCAACTTAAGGAATTGGGCATCAAGACCGTCGTTGCCAAAGCGATTTCCGTGCTCCACGGCAGAGCTTTGGAGAAGCTGGGCGTGGATCGGGTAATTTTCCCGGAGCGGGATATGGGCGTCCGCGTCGCGCATCAGCTAGTTACGCCTAATTTATTGGATTATATCCAGCTGTCCAAAGAATACAGCATCGTAGAACTGAGGGTACCGGACTCCCTCGTCGGAAAAACGCTTGGCGAGATTAATCCGCGCGTAAATTACGGCTGTAGTGTAGTGGCTCTTCATAAGCAAACGGGTGTAATAGTCGCACCGACGGCGATGGATATTTTGAGCAGTGGCGATATTATGGTGCTGATTGGTTCCAATGACAATATAGATAAATTTGAAGCGGTCATTAGCGAGAGCGAGTGACGGTGGTCAAATCAAAGGAAGCTGCAGCTCGAATATGAATCGGGCGTGCAGCTTTCACTGTTTGTCTTGCTGTTACTTGTTTGCTTGCAGTTTACCTGCTTCTTGCGTTCGTTTTTGTCCTGCTGTTTGTCCACTGTTTATCTAGTGTTTGCCCCGCTGCTTCCTTGCGTTGTTCTAGGAGGTTTTTACATCGGCGCTCCGGTACAGCCGCCGGCAAATAAGGGCGATGCCCAAAGACACTGCGATCGCGTAATGGGGCGGGATAATATCCACAAAGGTTTTGGCCGCTGCATCGATGAGGGTAGGGTTGTTCGTCCCGTAAATATTTAAACTTAAAATGTAAATGACGATCAAGCCGGCCCCTGATAGAATGCCGAATCGATACATCATCGTACTCAGCAGGAACACCATCATCGCCAGGAGGAAGTAAGCTGCTGTCTGCGAATACCACAGCGGGCCGAATGATACGACGACATTATCCAGATTGAAGCCGAGCAGTGGAAGCAGAAGCTTAAGCAAGGCTATAAGCAAGGTATGTGCAAAAGAAATCGCCGTACTGAATGCAGCGAAGTATATAAGGCTGCTCCAATAAAATTGCTTGCGGGTATAGCCGAAGCCCATCAATAATGGGAAGGAATTGGCGGCTGCGATATAAGCGATCAGTACGGTGAAAATGGAAATTGCCGCGAAATTGTTATTCATCACTAGTGGCAAGGCATTTTCAGGCTCGTATATGCCGTATCCGGCAAGCAGCCAAAAATCAAGGAACAATACAATAGCTCCAAAAAATAATAAGCGCTTGCGATTATCGTACCAATGAAAGGCGAGTTGCCTACGAAATGTTTTCATGGACAGGCACCTCCGAAGTTTTCTGCTCCTGGCGGGTTAAATAGACGAATAGCTTCTGCAGGGGAACTGGGCTTATTTCGATCCCTTGCTCTCTTAAATACTGCTCATTGTCGATGGGGCCTAGCCAGGCGATTCTCGTTACACTGCCAAGGGACTTTGAATTCAGGACTCTTGCATCCCCAAGGTAGGCCCCCAAATGCTGCGAATTCCCTTGCAGATAGCGGGCTTGGGCCACGAATTCCTCCGTTTCCCGGTGGGCAGTGACCGTCCCTTTCTGCAGCAGCGTAATGTATTGAAACAGATCGGCGGATTCATCAATCAGGTGCGTAGACAGGATCACCGTTCTCGAATGCTCGCTATAATCACGCAGGAGCAGTTCATAGAATGCTTCGCGCTTCTCCGCGTCAACCCCGAGCGTCGGTTCGTCAAGCAGTGTGATCGGGCAGCGGCTGGCAAGGCCCTTAACAATGCCGAGCAGCGATTGGTTTCCCCGTGACAAATGTTTGTATTTTTGTTTTAGAGGAATGCTGAACCTGCCCAGCATCTCAGCGGCAAAATCGGCGTCCCAGCTCGGGTAGAGCAGGGAGCAGAATTTCAGGATATCTTGGGCCTTGTATTCGCTCCAAGCATATTCTACAGATTTGGCGAAGCAGATATGGGGGACGATGTCCGGATTTTCATGAACGGGATGATCGTCTGCCGTAACGGATCCTTGATCCGGGAACAATTGGCCGGAGATGAGATGAAGGAATGTCGTTTTTCCCGCGCCGCTCGGGCCCAGCAGCCCATGGATCGCATTGGGCTCAAAATCGACGCTAACATTGTGGACAGCCTGGGTGTCTCCGTATTTTTTAGAAATTTGATGGCATTTCAGTGTGTAATCCAGTCTTAAGCATCTCCTTTCATAATCATTTCGGTTAACTGCTTCGTCGTTATGCCTAGTTTCGCAGCCTCGCGAATCATCGTGATCACGTAATGCTCGTAAAATTGCTGTTTCCGCTTCTCCATCACAGCATTACGGGCTCCTTCCGCCACGAACATGCCGATCCCCCGCTTCTTGTACAATATTCCCTGGTCAACTAGCAGGTTAACGCCCTTGGCGGCTGTTGCAGGATTAATCTGGTAGAAAGCCGCAAACTGATTCGTGGAAGGCACTTGGGATTGCTCAGGGAGCCGGTTTTCAATAATGTCGTCTTCAATCTTCTCTGCGATTTGCTGGAATATCGGGCGGCCATCGTCGTTTAGTAAGGCCATATCCACACACCCACTTTGGTTAATTACTTATGTAACTAACCATAGAACCATTTGCAATTATTGTCAATACTTCGTTAGTTATAGGGAAGCGAGAATACAACAAACAGCAGCCGAGCATTCCGACTGCTGTTGTTGACTATTACTCCAACTCTAATGCATCGATCAGGCTGCCTTTAATGTCCTTGATCCATTCCTTTGTTTCCTGGGTCAGCTCGGAAGTGCTGCTGTAAATCAGGCAGGTTTCTCGCCTCGTCTGCTCCAGCTCTTTCATCGGCATTGCGGCGAGATCATTGTCCTTCAGCAGCTGGGGCCTGAGGTACGACTGCGGCAGAAGTGCGGCTGCCCGGCAAGTTGGCGCGAGGCGGACAATTGCTTCAAAGGAATCGATTTCCATGCGGACGTCAGGTATAATGCTGTAGCGCCCGAACAGGTCGTCTATTAATTTACGGTACCACGTCCCTTTGGAGAAAATAATCATCGGCAGACCGTTTAAATCCTCCATGACAGCCGGTCTACCCGTGGCCAGCGCATGGCTCCTCGGCACGACCAACTGTAAGTGATCCTGGAACAAGGGAATGCATTTCAGTCCTTGCTCGGAGATGGAGGAAGCGACGACCCCAAGGTCGACCCTTTTATCCCGGACGTAGGAGACGATCTCATGGGTTTTGCCGGTGACGAGCTTCACTTCAATATCCGGTGACTTGTTCATCAAAGCGGTAACGAGGGGAGGAAGCGTCGTCTGGATTGTGGTCAGGCTCGCACCTAGCGTAACGACTCTGCGTTCAGCCGTTTTGAAGCGGGAGACTGATTGCAGAAAATGCTGGTGGCGCTGGCGCTGTTCCAGCGCATAAATATATGCCTCCTGACCGACGCGGGTTAATTCAAGCCGCTTTCCCTTCCGGTCAAATAACGCAACACCCCACTCCTCTTCTAGTTTGGCTATTTTTCGCGATAGTGCTGGCTGTGACAAATTGAGCAGCTTTGAAGCTTTGTTCAAGCTGGATTGTTCGACGACCGTAGTGAATACGAGTAAATCCTCCATCATAGGTGAGTCCCTCCCGATTGTTGTGTGTAATATATGAAATTGATATAGAAATAAAATTTTTGCAATTGATATGGAAGCCTTATACTGTTATCGCCACTGTTATGCATATTTGTTATAACTATTAATACGTATATTGCAATTCCATTATAAGATAAAAAGGAGTAACATTGAAAGTGACACAAGATGTTCACATGTTATCAAATTCACATGTGAATAGGGCTGTTTTTATGTGGGATATATCATATACTTCCCTGGTGGCCAATGTTGAATGATGTTGTCGAATAGGGAACGATGGAAACGAGAAAGGGGAACACGCACTTATGAAAGGGTTTTATTCCAGAAAGCTGCACTCGCTCCTGGGTGTCATTCCGCTAGGTTTTTTTATTCTGGAACACATGATTACGAACTTTACAGCCGTTGAAGGCGGGAGACAGGGATTCACAGATGCCGTTTTACTTCTGAATAGTCTGCCGCTTGTTGTTGTTATCGAAGCGTTATTTATTTGGCTGCCTTTGCTGTATCATGGCGTATACGGCATGTATATCGCATTTCAAGCGAAGCCGAACAATGGCAGATTCCGCAATGAACGTAACCTGCGTTATTTGCTCCAACGGATTAGCGGGGTTATCGTATTTGCGTTCGTTATCTGGCACGTTTGGGAGACTCGTGTACAAGTTGCATTGGGTAGAGTGACGCACGAGGAGGTTGGTTCATTGATGCACGGGATCGTTATGCAGCCGATCTTCTTCATTATTTATGTAATTAGTGTGATCGCGGCTTCGTTCCACTTTGCCAACGGCATGTGGTCTTTCCTCGTTAGCTGGGGAATTACGGTCGGCCCGCGTGCGCAGCGCGTTTCTTCGAACATTTTCATGGGGCTGTTTGTGATCGTGTCCGTGATGTTTATTTGGTCGCTGTTTGCATTCCGCAATGTGGAATTTGCTGCGGAAGGAACGGCTTTGCTGCAGACGCTGAAGTTGTTTGTCAGCTAGGATTGATCAATTAAATGATGTAGTAATGCTGAACAAAACTAAGTAGATGCTTCCGAAGCAAGTTTTGTTACGAAGTAACCCTGGGAAGTATAGCTCAACAAAACTTTTAGGAGTTGAAACATATATGGCTAAACAAAGCATTATCGTCGTAGGCGGCGGGCTGGCTGGGCTCATGGCTACGATCAAAGCGGCGGAGGCCGGGACTCAGGTACATCTGTTCTCCCTCGTTCCGGTCAAGCGTTCGCACTCCGTCTGCGCGCAGGGCGGCATCAACGGTGCCGTCAACACGAAGGGCGAAGGCGACTCCCCATGGGAGCATTTTGACGATACGGTATACGGTGGAGACTTCCTTGCGAATCAGCCGCCGGTTAAAGCGATGTGTGAAGCGGCTCCAGGCATCATCCATCTGATGGACCGGATGGGGGTTATGTTTAACCGCACGCCGGAAGGTTTGCTGGATTTCCGCCGTTTCGGGGGAACGAAGCATCACCGCACGGCGTTTGCCGGAGCGACGACGGGGCAGCAGCTGCTGTACGCGCTCGATGAGCAGGTACGCCGCTATGAAGCTGCAGGTCTAGTGACGAAGTATGAGAGCTGGGAGTTTATGTCCGCGGTGCTGGACGACGAAGGCGTCTGCCGCGGGATCGTGGCCCAGGACCTTCGCTCGATGGAGGTCGTTACCTTTGCTTCCGATGCCGTGATTTTGGCGACGGGCGGCCCGGGGATTATTTTTGGAAAAACGACGAACTCGGTTATCAATACAGGTACTGCGGCGAGTGCCGTCTATCAGCAGGGTGTTCATTACGCGAATGGGGAGTTCATTCAAATTCACCCGACGGCGATTCCGGGCGACGATAAGCTGCGCTTGATGTCAGAATCGGCTCGCGGTGAAGGCGGACGGATCTGGACTTATAAAGAAGGCAAGCCATGGTATTTCCTTGAGGAGAAATATCCAGCCTATGGCAACTTGGTGCCTCGGGATATTGCCACCCGGGAAATATTCAACGTCTGCGTAGAGCAGAAGCTCGGCATTAACGGTGAAAACATGGTGTATCTCGATTTGTCCCATAAAGATCCGAAGGAGCTGGACATTAAGCTTGGCGGCATCATTGAGATTTATGAGAAGTTTATGGGGGATGACCCTCGTAAAATCCCGATGAAAATATTCCCGGCAGTTCACTACTCCATGGGCGGCATGTGGGTTGATTACAACCAGATGACGAATATCCCGGGGCTGTTTGCCGCCGGTGAATGTGAGTACCAGTACCACGGGGCGAACAGGCTTGGAGCCAACTCGCTCGTATCGGCGATTTATGGCGGCATGGTGGCCGGGCCGAAGGCGGTAGAGTACATTCGCGGGTTGAAGAAGTCGGCGGAAGATCTTAGCCCGGCGATTTTTGAGAAGAACCGCAAGGAGCAAGAGAACAAGTTCGAGGCTTTGCTGGCGATGAACGGTACCGAGAATGCGTATGTCATCCATAAGGAGCTTGGCGAGTGGATGACTGATAACATGACGGTCGTTCGCCACAATGATAAGCTCGAAGCGACGATTGGCAAAATCAAAGAGCTGAAGCAGCGTTATCAAAATATTAACATTAACGATACGTCCCGCTGGAATAACGCCGGTGCTGCGTTTACCCGCCAGCTCTGGAACATGCTGGAGCTCGCGGAAGCGATGACGCTAGGCGCACTGCTGCGCAATGAGAGCCGCGGTGCCCACTACAAGCCGGAATTCCCGGATCGAAATGACGAGGAGTTCCTGAAGACGACGAAGGCGGCGTGGACGCCGGAAGGACCGCAAATTTCGTATGAAGAAGTGGATGTCTCGCTGATTCCACCGCGGATTCGCGATTATTCGAAGGAAAAATAGGAGGGGAATGTCATGGCTACAGCGGAAACAACGGCCAAGAAGGTGAAATTCATTATTACGCGCCAAGACAAGCCGGATTCGGCTCCCTATGCGGAAGAGTTCGAGCTGAATTACCGTCCGGGCATGAACGTAATTAGCGCCCTGATGGAAATTCAGCGTAACCCGGTAAATCTGAATGGCAAGGACACGGCTCCGGTATGTTGGGATTCCAACTGCCTGGAGGAAGTGTGCGGTGCTTGCTCGATGGTAATCAATGGCAAGCCGCGTCAGGCTTGCGCTGCATTGATCGACAATTTGGAGCAGCCAATTCGGCTGGAGCCGATGAAGACGTTCCCGGTTGTTCGGGATTTGGTCATTGACCGCAGCCGCATGTTTAATGCGCTGAAGCGTGTCAAAGCTTGGATTCCGATCGACGGGACGTATGATCTGGGGCCAGGCCCGCGCATGGCGGAGAAGAAGCGCCAGTGGGCATACGAGCTGTCCAAGTGCATGACCTGCGGCGTCTGCCTGGAAGCCTGCCCGAACGTGAACGAGAAGACCGATTTCATCGGCCCCGCAGCGATTTCGCAAGTAAGGCTGTTCAATGCGCATCCGACAGGCGAAATGAACGCGGAAGAGCGTCTGGACGCGCTGATGGGCGACGGCGGAATCGAGGGCTGCGGCAACTCGCAGAACTGCGTGCGCGCTTGCCCGAAAGGCATCCCGCTTACGACGTCTATCGCCGAGATGAACAAAGCAACGACGAAGCATATGTTTAAAAGCTGGTTAGGCGTGTAACTTGCGTTTGTATTGCGATTGTATTGTCCAAACCAAAAAACAATAATAGAGGGCTTATTCCGCACTGATGAGGTGCAAGGGATAAGTCCTTTTTTACTGCAGAAATACTTTGACAGGGGTGACGATTATCGACAGTGGGAAAGAAAGCTGTTTAAATAGTATCCTTTTGTTTCAAATTGTTTCAAAAAGATTGGTTCCCAAAATATGGTTTGAATTTGATAATGTCAAAGTGTGTTCGATGATATAAAATTAACTGTTGCTTTTTCGAAAAAATCACCTATAATAAAATTCATACTTAACTTATAGGATTAATTTTAGTACTTGAGGGGGATCAACATGAAGAGGTCTTTTTTGGTAGTTATATTGGCAGGATTGCTTGTCGGTCTATTGGGCGGATGCGCCGCAAACGATGGATCGTCGGCTAAGAGTGATACAATTCGAATTGGTCTTGCGGCACCGATTTCCGGCACGCAGGCTCAATATGGACAGGCCTTCAAAAATGGCGCTGAACTGGCCGCAGCCCAAATCAACGACGCAGGTGGAATCGACGGCAAGCAGGTGGAGATCGTCGTACAGGACGATAAAGGCGACTCCAACGAGGCTGTCAACGTAGCGAACAAATTCGTATCGGATAAGAGCATTCTGGCTGTCGTTGGCCACTTCAACAGCTCGGCTACATTGGCCACGGCGCCTGTATACAACAAAAACAAAATCGTCGAAATTTCTCCGTCCTCCAGTGCGCCTGGCGTAACGGATGCTGGGGAATACACCTTCCGGGTCATTACGACGGATGCGTTCCAAGCCGATTATTTGGCAAACTGGTCCAAGGAGCTTGGATACAGCAAGGTTGCCCTAATTTATGAACAATCTGATTTCGGTCTAGGCTTGTTGGACGTTTATCAAAAGTCAGCTCCAGCCAACAATATCGAGGTTGTTGCAGCCGAAGCCTATAACCCTGGCGACAAGGATTTCAGCACGATCCTGACAAAGATTAAGGACAAGCAGCCAGAGGCTATTTTTATCGGGGGCTTCTATAATGAGGCGGCTCTGATCTCGCAGCAGGCCAAGAAGCTGAACCTGAACGTTGACTTTATCGGCGTCGATAGCCTGTATTCCGAAGCTTTGCTTGAACTTGGCGGAGATTCTGTGGAAGGCTTCAAGCTGATTGGCTTCTTCTATCCGGGCGGCGACAATGAAGAGGCGACAAAGTTTGCCTCAGATTATGAGGCGGCATACAGCAGCCAGCCGGATACCTACGCAGCTTATTCCTATGTCGCTACTTCGGTGGTCATCGAGGCGATTAAAGAGAAGGGCGCAGACAGAGAGAGCATTAAGACTTACCTGGAAACCTTGAAAGATTACAAAGGAGCGACTGGCGTGCTGAGCTTTGACGAGAACGGCGACGTTGAGACGATTCCTTCGAAACTGACGGTGCAAGGCGGAAAGTTCGAACTTTATAAATAAGCGCTATCTGGAGCAGGACTGAATTTCAATCCTGCTCCCTGGCTTTGAAAGGATGTTACTATGCTCCTTCAACAACTAACCAACGGATTGACGATCGGGATGATTTACGCCTTGATTGCGCTCGGCTATACAATGGTCTATGGCATCCTGAAAATCGTGAACTTCGCGCATGGCGATATTTTCATGATGGGCAGTTTCCTGGGGCTTTTTTTTATGAAAGAACTGGATTTGCCGTTATATCTCGCATTTCTGCTGTCGGCAGTCGTAACTTCGGGGATCGGAATTCTGATCGAACGGTTCGCTTACCGGCCGCTGCGCATGGCTGACCGGATCGTTCCCTTGATCAGTGCGCTGGGCGTATCCACGTTTCTGATCAGCTTGGCCCAAAAAATATGGGGGACGGAAATGCGTCCTTTTCCAACGGCGTTTGGCAGCCGTACTTATACCTTGGGCAGCATTACGTTTTCCGAAATTCAAATTTTGATTCTGATTCTGTCCTTTATTCTAATGCTTGGTCTGCATCTGTTCGTCACGAAGACGAAGACTGGCACGGCGATGCGGGCGACCTCCATGAGCCTGACCAACGCGGCTTTGATGGGCATCAATACGAACCGGATGATCAGTCTGGCCTTCGGGATCGGCTCCGCACTTGCCGCCTGTGCAGGTATCATGGTCGGTATTTACTATAACGCGGTATACCCGACGATGGGGTATATGGCAGGGATCAACGCCTTTACGGCGGCGGTACTCGGGGGGATCGGCAGCATCCCCGGAGCGATGTTAGGCGGCGTATTGCTCGGGCTGGTGGAGACGCTAGGCGGCGCTTATATTTCCACGCAGTACAAGAGTGTCATTTCGTTCGCAATCCTTATCATTGTGCTGCTGATCCGGCCGTCCGGCATTCTCGGCAAAAAAGATATCAACAAAGTGTAGGTGATGAGCTTGAGCTTAAGAAAAACAACGGCCGTAGGGGCAGCGGCTGCCGTGTTGATCGTTCTGCCTTTAGTGCTGCAGCAGGTCAACGATTACTGGATGCACATCGTGATCATGATCGGGATTTTCTCCATCCTGTCGATGAGTCTCAACGTCATTATCGGATACGCCGGGCAGTTTGCGCTCGGACACGCTGCTTTCTATGGCATTGGCGCTTATTCCGCGGCCCTGCTCATGATACATTTTCATGTTTCGTTCTGGATCGCGCTGCCTGCCGCTGCTGTGATTGCAGGATTTTTCGGCTTTTTGCTGGGAACTCCGGTTATTCGCCTGAGGGGGGACTATCTCGGGATCGTAACGCTTGGCTTCGGAGAAATTGTGCGGCTCATCTTCGTCAACTGGGTGGATGTAACGCGCGGGCCTATGGGCTTGCCGGGGATTCCCGCGCCGACTTTGTTCGGCTACACCTTTAGCGGCAAAACGGAGTTTTATTATTTGATTCTGGCGCTTGCGCTGCTGACGTTCTTCGTCATTCACCGCATCGTCCATTCTGGCATCGGCCTCAGCCTGCTGACCATTCGCGAGGACGAGACCTTGGCGCAATCGGTCGGAATCCGTCCGAATAAATACAAGCTGCTCGCTTTTACCGTGGGGGGGTTCTTCGCTGGCATCGCCGGAGCGTTCTGGGCTTCCTATATTTCCTTCGTCAGCCCTGACGCCTTCCGCTATTTGGATTCGGTCAACATCCTGGCGATGGTCATCCTGGGTGGATCGGCCAGTCTGCCCGGCTCCGTGCTTGGTGCGGTCATTCTCGTATTGGCCCCTGAGCTGCTGCGGTATATGAGCGACTATAGAATGATGCTGCTCGGTCTCGCGATTGTCCTGATGATGATCTTCAAGCCGACCGGGTTCTGGGGAGAGAAGCACCGCAAGTATAATTTCTACGGCATGGTGCGGAAAGGTGAGGGCAAGTGATGGAGAACGTACTGGAGCTGGAGAAGGTGTCGGTGAAATTCGGCGGGCTGGTTGCCTTGAATAACGTGGATATGGCGGTTCGCCGGGGTGAGATCCTGTCGATCATCGGACCGAACGGGGCGGGGAAAACGACGCTGTTCAACCTGCTGACGGGCATCTATCAGCCGACCTCTGGCAAGATCATTTACAAGAGCCGGGTCATCAACAAGCTGAAGCCTTTCAAGCGGGTCGGTCTGGGAATTGCCCGAACCTTTCAAAATACGCGATTGCTGAAAAATATGACGGTACTCGAGAATGTGCTTGTCGCGCATGCGGAGTGTAACAGGGAGGGGCTGCTGCAATCGATTTTTGCCGGTGGCTCAATAGCTAAGCGTCGTGCCGCCATCGTTGATGAATGCACCCGGAACCTGGAAGTAGTAGGGCTGGCGCATAAGCTGGACGTTCTAGCCGGAAGCCTGCCGTACGGGGAGCAGCGGCTGCTCGAAATTGCGAGGGCGCTGGCTACAGGCTGCGAGATACTGCTGCTGGATGAACCAGCCGCGGGCATGAATGCGGCGGAAAAAGCCGAGCTCGTAAAGAAAATCCGGCAGCTCTCTAAGGAATTCAACATCGAGATCATTTTGATCGAGCATGATATCGGGATGATCATGGATATTTCCGACCGTATCGTTGTTTTGAATTACGGCGAGAAGATCGCCGAGGGCAGCGCGGAGGAAATTCAGAACAATCCGGATGTCATTCAGGCCTATTTGGGCGGGGAGGTCGAGGAATTTTGACAAGCGACAGCCAGGCTATTTTGGAAATAAAAGATTTAAGCGTAAATTATGGCGTGATAGCGGCTGTAAAACAACTGAATCTTCATATTAGGCCAGGGGAAATCGTGGCGTTGATCGGGACGAACGGCTCGGGAAAAACCTCGGCCCTGCGCAGCATTTCCGGCCTGAATAAGAGCATTCAGGGACAGATTCGCTTCGAGGGGCAGGAGATTACGAAGCTGGATCCCCATAAGATCGTGGAACGGGGCATTTCGCAGGTGCCTGAGGGCCGGGGCGTATTCCCCGATTTGACCGTGCTGGAAAATCTAAAGCTCGGCGCCTATGTCCGGGGCGACAAGGCGGGGATTGCCGCAGATATTCAGGGCATGTTCGAGTTGTTTCCGCGGCTGGAGGAGCGCAAGAAGCAGCTCGCCGGGACGATGAGCGGCGGGGAGCAGCAAATGCTGGCGATTGCCCGCGCTCTAATGGCGAGACCGAAGCTGCTGCTGCTGGATGAGCCTTCGATGGGCCTTGCGCCGCTGATCGTGAAGGAAATCTTCGCGGCGATCCGCAAAGTGAACGAGGAAGGCGTATCCGTATTGCTGGTGGAGCAGAATGCCACTATGGCGCTCGCGGCCGCCCATCGCGGCTATGTGATGGAGACGGGCAGCATCGTCGTAGAAGGCGAGGCTGCGGAGTTAAGGAACAACGACGTGGTCAAATCGGTATATTTGGGCATCGGCTAGCAGCCAAAATAGACTGTTGATGTGATTATGAATTTAAATCACCCTAGAAGTCTGGGTACAACAGTGGTCGTAGGAAACTTTTACGTACTTGCCACACATTCATTTCAATAGTTCAAGTTATTGTAAATGGATTTATAGTAGTTAGTTTCTGCGGTAAAGAAGGGAAAGCAAATTTAAATGGATTTCATGTCGTTAGAGGAAGGGAAATGGCCTAGCATGGGCAGGATTCTTGATTTTAGGTACGCAAAATCCATCTAATCCCTTGAAACGTTCGTATAGAGCGTAATTAGATACATGAATTCCATTTAGTCTGCGTCTGCTTAGTGTACGACAGCTTAATGTAACAGCTTAGTGCACGAGAGCTTAGTGTACAACAGCTTAATGTAACAGCTTAGTGCACGAGAGCTTAGTGTATAACAGCTTAATGTAACAGCTTAGTGCACGAGAGCTTAGTGTACAACAGCTTAATGTAACAGCTTAGTGCACGAGAGCTTGGTGTACAACAGCTTAATGTAACAGCTTAGTGCACGAGTGCTTGGTGTACAACATCATAAGTGTACCTCAACTTAGTCTAAGACAACTTAGTGTAAAACAGCTTAGTGTCTGATAACTTACAGAGTAAGATGAACTAAAAGGGCGTACTTGATCTACATTCATTTCAAAAGTTCAACGTATAACGTATATAGCTAGATAACATGGCAACGAAAGCAACTTGTGCTGTAATGAGTTAGTGCTGAAGTCAGTCAGTACAGATAGATTAATAGAGGAGGCGTCTGAAGATGAGCCAAGAAAAACAAGACAAACAAGACAAACTACAAGAGGAATCCCAGCAAAAGCTGAACCATGACGAAAGCCTGGAGCCGGTTTCTCCTTATACAATCATGGCGAAATTGTTTGCCCATCTCTCCAAGGCGGTAGTGGACCGCTTTGGTGAAGAAGGAAAGGACGCGATACGCGAGGGAGTTCGTACCTTCGGCGAAGAACGGGGCCGGGATATCGCCCGCCGCGCGGCCGCTGCCGGACAGCCGAACGACATTCACAGCTATTTGCCGAATTATGATATGGGCCGCAGCGATCTGTTCGAATATGAAACAGAATATCATCCGGTTGAAATCGAGCAGAACTTCACAAGATGCGCATTCGGGGATCAGTGGAAAAAGGACGGCATGGAGGAGTATGGAATACTTTACTGCGAGATGATTGATCCGGCGATTGCCAGAGGCTACAACCCGAATTTTGAAGTTGTGCATGATAAATACTTGCTTAAAGACGGAAATTGCCATTTTAGGTTCCAGATGAAATCATCGGAGAAGGAGCCTGGGGGTGAGGAGAATGGAAATCAATAAGGATCGCTTGTGGGCGAGATTAATGGAGCTGGGACAAATCGGCAAACAGACTAGCGGGGGAGTCACCCGCTATTCTTTTACTCCCGATGAATCCCGTGCGAAGGATCTCGTTATCGCGTATATGAAGGAAGCCGGGCTAGCCGTACGCGAAGATGCAGCCGGGAACGTCATCGGCCGCCGGGAAGGGACGAACCCTGAGGCTGCCGTAGTTCTGACAGGGTCCCATATCGATACGGTTCCCGACGGAGGGGTGTTCGATGGAGCGCTTGGTGTCCTCTCTGCTATCGAAGCGCTGCAGTGTATGAATGAGCTGGAGATCCGGAACGCTCACCCGATCGAAGTCATCACATTTACGGATGAGGAGGGTTCCCGGTTCGGTTTAGGGATGATCGGCAGCCGGGCCGTTGCTGGAACGCTGCGGCAGGAGGATTTGGAGCAGCGGGACGAACAGGCAATTTCAATTGCCGATGCGATGCGAACCGCAGGATTAGATCCGCAGCGCATCGGCGAGGCAGCGAAGCCCTCGGATGAAGTGAAAGCTTACGTAGAACTGCATATTGAGCAGGGGCGGGTGCTGGAAAATTTGCATGAGCCAGTAGGCCTTGTGACCGGCATCGCTGGCCCGCTCTGGCAGCAGTTCACGCTGATCGGCCATGCCGGCCATGCCGGGGCAACCCCGATGCATCTGCGGAGAGATCCGATGCAGGCGGCAGCAGAAATTCTAAACTATATTTATACCGAAGCGAAGAAATATGAGAACGCGGTGGCTACGGTAGGGAAGCTCAGAACTCTGCCAGGCGGAGTAAACGTCATCCCCGGCGAAGTGCAATTCTCGCTCGACCTGCGGGATATCGATGAAGCCGACCGAAACCGGCTGGAGGCGAGTATTCATACCTACAGCCAGCAGGTGTGCGAGCAGCTGGGGATCGAGCTGGAGGTCGAGCTGCTGCAGAGAGTCGCTCCGTCTCCTAGCTCCCCCTTGGTGCAGGAGGCCGTAGCCCAAGCTGGTAAAATAGCGGGACTGTCAGACCTGCCGCGTTTAGTAAGCGGTGCCGGCCATGACGGAATGCAGTTCAGCTCCCTATGGCCGCTGGGCATGATCTTCGTTCGCTCGCGTAACGGCATCAGCCATAATCCCGAGGAGTGGAGCTCTCCCGAGGACTGCGCGGCGGGAACGGAAGTGCTGTATCACACCTTACTGGGGCTAGCAAATGAAGAATAAATAGAGACTCATTCAGCATTGGAGAGCCCTCAGAATTGAAAGGCTTCAGCATAGGACGGGCAAGACTGAGGTGCTCCGGATATTGAGGGATACTCTGGGGTATCCTGGGATATGCTAAGATAAACCTTAAATAAGGGGCCGGCTGCACCCGATCCTCCTGTGCAACTTCCGTTACAAGAGTGGTTGGCTGGATGAGGTACAGAAATAGACCGTCACCCTATCACTAAAGTGTTCCCTTTTTGGGTACATAGATCATTTTGGCATGACAATTTTCAACACTTGGCCCTTAAAAAGCGATAAAAGAAACAGTCTAGCGGCTGTCTTTTATCGCTTTTTAAGTGATAATTATTGGTCAAAGAATTGCATCACGGAGCCCTTACCATCTCTCACTTCAATTTTAGCATATGCCCCGTTGATGAAAGTGATTTGTGGTGGAACATGGCCACAATCTATATCGTAAATTATTGGAATCTGCAGCTCCTCATACAGTTCTTTGTAAATATCCTCTGCTGTATAATTGTCAACGGGTTGATTTGCATCGCTTCTTCCAAACAGAAGACCTGTGCAGTTATTAAACCAACCTGCTAATTTCATCTGAACCAACGACCTGCGTAAATCAGTCGTCGATAGTTCGCAATTCTCCAAATACCATAAAATGGGATCGTTACTTATATACTCCTTTTGAAAATGTTGTACATCACCGAACGAAGTGCCAATTAAATGTCTTATCACATCGATACATCCACCAAGTAACCGGCCCTGTATTTTAACATTAGTATTTGAAGCAACCTTCCAATATGTTTGTTCTGTTAAATGAAACACACATCGCGAAGGGTCAGAATGTTTCCATTCCTTTTGATATTTTTCCGAGGAATGTTGGATGATGGATTCGCCAGTTTTAGTTGATAAGACAGAT
This sequence comes from Paenibacillus fonticola DSM 21315, assembly GCF_000381905.1. Lineage (GTDB taxonomy): Bacteria > Bacillota > Bacilli > Paenibacillales > Paenibacillaceae > Fontibacillus > Fontibacillus fonticola. The sequence goes on from NZ_KB907247.1 coordinate 155,689, forward strand.
TGCCACATGGCAGTTGTGTTATCTGAGAAATCACCTCTTAAATCAATGAGATTGGTACCATGAGCAGTAGCTATACCTGTTTTTAAAGTTATTGCTAACAATAGTACACTTGTATCTGAATAACCTAAAATCCACTTGCAGTTAAAGTTATCAAAATCGAGGTATTCAAGAATTTCAATTAAAAGTTCGCCACCCCAAGGTGGAATGATAATATTGATGCGATTATCTTTCATCATTTCATTGAATTCAGCGGCACGTACTTTGGCTGACGAAGACTTAGCCTTTTCTTGAGTCCAAACTGTTTCTCCGCAAATAACGTTGAATCCCATTGTCTTCATTCGACTAAAGGAAAGTTTAAGCAAACTATGTAATTCAACTTTTAACCCTGACGAGGGTGCTGTTACACCAATTGTTGCTCCTTCTTCTAAGGACGGAAATCTAATCATACAAACCACCTTCCAAAGTTTACAACACTCACGCTGGATAAATTCGTTTCGAGAGGGCTGAATAAAAATTCAGCCCTTTGTTTAGAGCCGTACTTCGCTTTTAGCAGGTTTGACCGGATATCCGAATTGTCTGGAAATTTCCCCTGCCGCAGCTAGCAATTCCGCGAGAACCTGCTCCTCGTTCTCCTTGATCCGGGACAGCGAACCGACAATGCTGATCGTGCCGATCGTTTGCCCGGCGGCATCCTTTACGGGGGCGGCGATGCTGTAGGCGCCCGCCTCGATTTCCTCGTCCTCAACACTGTATCCTTGCTCACGGATTTGCTGCAGATTATTCAGGAGCTTCTTTTTATCGGTAATCGTGTTCTCCGTCAGTTTGGTTAACTTATAATTCTGCAAAAAGCTTTGCAGCTCAAGCTCCGGCATATGGGCTAAAAATACTTTTCCCGAAGCGGAGGCATGCATTGGAAGCTTGCTGCCTGCCCGGGAGCTGATGATGAAATAGTTATTCGGCGACTCTGCCTTGTCTACGCAAAAAATCTGCTCGTGCTGATAGACGTATAGATGAGAGGTCTCGTGAAATTTCTTGGTCAGCTCTGTAAGATACGGATGGCCGATCTCCTTGAGGTCGAGGCTTTGGGACACCAGATTGGCCTTCAACAGAAACTCGAGGCCTAACCGGTATTTGCCGTTGTTCGGATTTTTATCGATGTATGAGTACGCGCAGAGCGTATTGATAAGACCGTAAACGGTGCTTATGTTCAGATCCAGCTTCTCGCTGATTTCAGTGAGTGACAGTTGGGTATGCAGCGAATCGAAGCAGTTCACGATATCAAGCGCCCGTTTCACGGATTGAATCAGGCGGGGATTTTTCTCGTTCAACACAATAACCTCCAACTAGATAAACCTGTAATTTTCTCTCTCATCACTATGTTCAGGGCTTTATCCGACAATGTCAATAGGAATTTGATAATGTAGATCATCAAGCCATGCTAATAATAAATTCTCTGAGAAAAATGGAATTGAATAAAGACGCAGAAGTTCGGAATTTCGAGAATTAGCTATATATAGCTTTCTGGGTATTTAGGATACGTTCCTTAATTATGACTTTATTCCTATATATAGTTCTTATAGTATATTATTAGAGGGGGGCGTAGGATAAAATAGATAAAAGTTATAGATAACATCACATTTGTTAAATAATTACTATCATAAATTATAAAAGGAAGGTACTTATAAGATGAAAAAATGGATAACTGTCTTGTTAGTTGGTGCTTTAGCCTTTTCTACTTCTCAACTCGCAGAGACTGTAGAGGCTGCTAGTAGTTCTGTTATTACCGTCTTGGTCGATGGACGAAAGGTAAAATTTCAAGGCGGTGATCCGGTCATGGAGAACAACCGGGTTCAGGTACCGCTTCGCGGAATCGGAGAGTCACTAGGGGCAAAGGTAGACTTTAGCGAAAAAACCGTAACCTATTTGAAGGGCGAGAAATCGATCATTCTTACAATAGGAAGTAAGGTAGCTACGGTTGATGGTCAAAATGTAACGATGGATACGGCAGCCAAAGCAGTAAGGGGACGTACCTATGTTCCGTTGCGGTTTGTTAGCGAGAACCTGGGTGAATCAGTGAGCTGGGATCAGGTGGGGAATTGGGTATGGATTGGGGAGAAGGTGGTACCAACCTTAGAGGAAGTTGGCTTGAAACCAGTGAGTATTGATCCATATTTAAAGTGGTTTAAGGATAAAGAATACCTTCTTAAACGTCCACGAGAAGATATAACTTATGAGAAGGTATTGATTTTTAAAGAAGCGGATTTGCCTACGAAATTTTTGCGTGAAATTTACAGTGTTGAGCTGTTTACAGAGCCCACATCAAAGGCTGTCTTTCTTAAAGTACGAGCTAAGACTACCTCTACGGCAGGAAACCTGTTTTACCTTACTAACAAAAATGATATTCGCTTTCGTAATCATGTAGTTGGCAGAACTATTAATAACGGTGACGGAACTAAATATGACTTTTATCCAATATGGTCTCTGTCTGATAAAACGTTAGACGGAATTATTGACCAGAAAATTTTGGAATTAAGTGACATTGAGTACATTGGATTTGATGGGGGAAAACAGGATTATATCCCTCTCATGATTAACCCATGGAAAGTAAATTAAATCCATGGAGAAAAAAATTAAGCGTTTTATATGGCCCTTTCTCTTCGATTGCGAGGCGTGCGGAAGGTGGAAGGACCTCATTGCTTACTTCAATTGGGATCATGGCTTCGCAATATCACAATCCAAAGGAGCTTGAATTATAATTGTGTGATTTTAGCCGCTCATCTCCGGGGGGAAGCGCCTTAAGTCACTAATTTATACGAGAGGCTATGCAACGGACGATAGAAGTATTACGGCAAAACGAATCTCGGAATCTTTTGCAGTACAGAGCAATTGGAGTACCTGACTCGTTCGGCCATGATAGTCTACAGAGAGCGAATTCTTAATTAAATTTGGTATGGGAGGTTTTACACCAAAGTGAACCTAAATAATGAATTAATTAGTCAACATAAGATCGATGGTTAAATTGTATATGTTATAGCTACAAAGGCTTTTGAACTTCTAATAAAAAATCCTGTAATTGAGGATCAGCCAATAAATGCATTGGACTCTGTTTGCAATATGATGGATTTCGTGCGAAAGTATGGTTCTTTTTCTCTTGCGTTCTATTCTTTAGGGAATCAGAATAAATGGATGTTTTGTATGTTACTCGACAAAAATGAGAAAGTAAAAAGAGTACAAATCGAAAGTGTGCATTGTAAAGTATGTGATTGGAAGGGGGTTATTGCAAACCCGACAATTCCAGAATTGTATTATGGTTGCCCTGATAGATGGGGAGCACTGAAAGAAGCTCATAAAACACCAATCGTTAATTGTCTTAACTGCAATAGCAAATTACCTTGACATTCTATTTGGGCTAGTAGCTAAGACCTGTTATTATTTTATTTTTATTTGATGGATCGATAATAGGACGATGATGGAGGCATGCTAACTTGAGTTTTCATATTTTTGCTAAAGAGTTTAAGGAAGAATATTGGCTGAATTTTTATAAAATGAGTCAGATATACTTTAATTCCTTACCTGATCCCATTAAAACAAGTTTGGACAGTTTTGGAATTCAAGAAGATATTAAGACAGTTTTAATTTATCGACTAAGGAATAATGCAAAGTCCTGGTTAAATACTGGATTACCTTTGCTAGATGGTATAAAACCGTTAAATTTATTGGATTCGGTGGAAGGGACTAATGCGTTAAAAGAAATTTTACTTAGAATGCCGGACTAAAGTATGTAACCTTGATTGGCTCCGTGCTTTCAAGATGCCTGCGTAGTTGGTGACGGGGATAAATGGAGCGACTGCGTTAGATAACCAGCATCCAATTACACGAAGGATAAATTGCTTAAGGAGGCGTTAAACTTAATGGGAGGCGAGGCCCGATGAATACTGGTAGCATCGATATATCGATAAATAATATAACAACGGTGGGGACAGCAGGGAGAGTTATATTCCTTAATAAAAAGAATACAGTATTTTTTGAGGAACAAGATAAAGTTTTATGGACAATTACAAATGAAGTACTTGAAGGCATTTGTTTTATTGAATATATGCTCGACATAGAAAATCAATTATTTTACTTCTCGGACAATAATAGTGAGGTTCTCGTTAAAATTTGTACTAGTAATGGTGTATTTGAAACAATCAAGTTAAACAGAACTGAGAAGGATGATTCGGATTTTTATAGAAGCAGCTTTTTTCCGAATCAAGATGGCTGTTTGTTTGTTTATGAGGGCGGGCTAATACAATTTAATAATGATGGCACGATGCAATGGTATAAAGAACATCAATACTATGATTGGTTTTTTACTGGTATAAATAACGGCTATGCTCTTTATGAAAGTGAGCATGATGGTAAATGGGGATACCAAATAAAAACAGGAGAAAAAAAACAATTCGATTTTTAATTTAAGTTCATGCCTTGATTGGCTTCGTGCCTTTCAAGGTTTTTTTGTATTGAATTCTTCCGGATTATAATTCAACAAATTTACCTAAAAACAACAAAATACGACAAACTCCTCGTTCGTCAAATGGTATGATTGTCCTATATTTCCTAATACAAGTGCCTGACGAATTATATTTTTATGGGGCCATAGGAAATATGCATCGTATAACTCATCTATTATGAAGAACAGGAGCGTACATAACATGAAGAAATGGATGGTTGGAAGGTTTACTATAGTTTTAGTGACAGCCCTCTTGGTTGGGGTAACGAGTGTTTCTCAGGATAAGGCTGGAGCCAATAATACTGCAACTACGGCTTCTAAGCAGGAAGCTGCATTGCCAGCGGCTTTGCCAATTGCGAATCAGCCTGTTCAGCGGGGGGAATTCCTTAAGCTGGTTGTTGCCACACTGGAGATGGCTCTAGAGGAAGCCGCGGGTTCCGGGTATGAGGTTTATGCTAAGGCAGCACGCGATCATCAATTATATGTTGAGACGGACTTTCCAAACTCATCCCAATCGCTGAGCAAGCCTATTACCCGCAAGGAGGTCGCTAGAGTGATTGTGCGGGCAACGGGAGGGAATACGCAAGAAGACGATAAGTGGATGTATCTGGCTACCAAATCAGGCTTGCTAACGGGGCTGGGTAAGGGGGAGCTTGGCGAGGACAAGACCATAACTCAGGCCCAAGCTGACAAAATTATGGAACGTATTCGGACGTTAAATGCAGGAGGGCAGTTAGAAGCTGACAAGTATGCGGTCTCCAGTGCCGAGCTAGCCTGGCATAAGACGAATATATTTACCGTTATGCCAGAAATTTTTGTCACTAGAGAGGAACATTATAAGGGGAAGACAATAGAGGAGTTGTGGCGTGAGGATTTAATGGTCATTGAAACGAAGAATGGCCTATATAAGGGACAATTGGATGCGCTTATCGCTATTGATTTAGAGGATCCCAATGACCCGAATTTAAAGCTGCTTGATCCAATCCAGGAGTTAAAGATTGATTTTCACGGAGCCAGAATAAATAATGTACCTGTGGACAACTATCCCATTACAGATTGGAAGAAAAGCTACATACTTCTATTCAAGGGAAGAACAATATACAACAAAGATAAAACGAAATTTGCTACGTATCAGCACGGGCCGTTAACTGCCATTCATGGAATAGAACCGCCTGATATTCAATTGTTTCGACAAAAGAAGGTCTTGAATCAAGCTGCCAGTCTTTATCGCAAAGAAGCTAACGATGTGGAAGCTTATATTATACCCAAAGAAGGGTGGATTCAGGAGAAAGAAAGACAAATTTATATTACTATTAGAACACCGGCATTATCTGAATGGGTTGGTGGAATCGAAAATAAATTAATTAGAGTTGACGGCCCTAAATATATTAAGGACTAGGAATACGCGCTTTGATTCTATGGAGGTAAATTTTAATGAGGGTGCCGGAGCTAATACTAAAATATTAAAATTGAATTTATTAAGGGTAATGAGGTTATTGATACAGTTGAAGTAAATGACCGGTATTATCGAGGGAAAATTACATTTTCCGGTGAGGCAAAGAAAGGAAAATGCTGATGGACGTGACCGCTTTTTTTCGGGTAGAGGATGCTCCTGACTTCGGGTTGTATTCGACTTCCCATCTCGTAGCGATGGGGCTGTTTCTTTTGCTAATTGCGGTGCTATTTGCAGGGAGAAGGCATATTCGTTCCAGCGCTGCAGCCGCGAATGCGATTCGCTATGGACTGCTTGGTATACTGCTGTTGTCCGAGATTGCCCTGAACTTGTGGTATGTGCTTGAGGGACGGTGGGATATTAAAGATACTCTCCCGCTGGAGCTTTGCAGTGTGTCATTGCTGTTGTCGATTGTGATGCTGCTGACGAGGAACCAGCTGCTGTACCAGATTTTGTTTTTCGCCGGGATAGGCGGAGCGCTGCAGGCATGGCTGACGCCGAGTTTGGATTTTGGGTATCCGCATTTTCGTTTTTTTCAATTTTTCATCGCACATGGTGCAATCATTCTTGCCTCGCTCTACATGACCTGGATTGAACAATATAGGCCGACATGGAAATCGATTGCCTGGACCATGCTGTTTCTGAATGCACTCGCCTTAGCGGTCGGTGCGCTGAACTATGCGATTGGCGCGAATTACATGTTCCTGCGAAACAAGCCGGGTACGTCGTCCATATTGGATCTGTTTGGACCGTATCCTTACTATTTGTTGGCCGAGGAGATGATTGCACTTACGATGTTTATAGTTATGTATGGGCTGTTCTTCTGGCTTCCTGATCTGAGGAGAGGGGCGGCCAGGCAGCCGGAGAGCAAAAGGAAGCTTACAAGATAGAGCAGCTGTGAAAATATGTTGCTGTAAGCACGGCAGAAGTCTTAGCGCCGGTGTGTTGACACCTTCATAAAAGGGAAGTTTCAACAAGAACTCTTCTTTAAAGGTACACGGAATCTAAGAAACTGCATTTCAACATAGAGAAATACGCTTAGCTCACTATACAACGTATTAGCAGCAAATCGACAGCAAAGGAGGAAGCAGAGTTATGGATGAAGCAGGTGAATCTTCGGCGTTAACGGAAATTGCGGATCATTTGGACTACGGGCTGAGCATCGTGTTCATCGGCTTTAATCCAAGTATTCGTTCCGGGCAGGTCGGTCATCATTATGCGAATCCACGCAACAATTTTTGGCGGATATTACACAGCTCAGGACTAACGCCAAGATTGTATCATGCCTCGGAAGACGGGGAACTGCTGAAGCTGGGATATGGCTTCACGAATATCGTGGCGCGCCCGACGAAGGGGGCGGAGGATATTACTCGGGAAGAGTATAGGGAGGGCCGCGAAATTTTGCGTGCAAAACTGGAGAAATATCGTCCGAAGGTGGCGTGCTTTGTCGGCAAAGGCGTCTATACGGAATATAGCCGGAAAACGCGGGTAGATTGGGGGTTTCAAGACAGTCCAGTTGTGGAAGGGATTCAAGAATACGTAGCTCCCTCATCCAGCGGTTTGGTTCGGATGCCGATGACCGAGATCGTGGAGATTTATACGAGGCTAAATAAGTTTCTAACAGGAGCCTTTGCTCCTGAATAACAATCGCTGGCTTTGACCGGCTTCAATATACGTTTCAGGACTGTTTGCTTACCCGCTGCTCTTAAAAAAAGTTGAATCACTAATCACCTGTGGAAATTAGATCCAGCCCCTCATTCCTCTCGACTCTTTCAAGGCGATGTGCTATGATATAACCTTGATAACGTATTAACGAACTAAAGTATTTAAGGCTGTGCGGATGAGACGGGGAGGATCAACATGAAGAGAAATAGACTGGTTGTACTTGGATTAATTGTAGCAGTTATGATAGCTGCGTTAGTAGGATGCTCCAGCTCCGGTGGAGCAAAAGATGACGGCAAGCTCATCATCGGAGTTGACGATAAATTTGCACCGATGGGATTCCGGGATGAGAAGAACGAGCTGGTTGGCTTCGATATTGATTTTGCGAAGGCTGTTGGCGAAGAAATGGGCATGGAAGTGACTTTTCAGCCGATTGAGTGGAAAACAAAAGAATCGGAGCTAAACAGCGGACGGATTGATCTGATTTGGAACGGTTATACGATTACTGAGGAACGCAAAGAGATGGTTCTGTTCACAAAGCCTTATTTGGAAAACAGCCAGATGATCATTACATTGGCCGATTCTGACATCCAGAGTATAGCTGATTTGGCTGGTAAAAATGTAGGTTTGCAATCGATGTCCTCAGCGGAAATTGCGCTTGAAGCTAACCCGGTTCATGCTGAGGTGAAGAGTATTTCGGAGTTTACCGATAATGTGCTCGCGTTAACTGACTTGAAAATAAAGCGGCTGGATGCCGTTATTATTGATGAAGTCGTTGCTAGATATTATATGTCTAAAGAAGAGGGAACATTTAGACTGGTAGAAGAGTCTCTGGCACCGGAAGAGTATGGAATCGGCGTTAAAAAAGGCAATGAAGCTTTGCTGGAAAAACTCCAAAAAGCTATAGATACTCTTAACGATAATGGAAAAGCAGCCGAAATCTCCAAGAAATGGTTCGACGAAGATAAGGTACTAAAGTAGAAGCGAAGAAAAGTTAATATACTATAGCCGGATCGTTTATCATATCATCCGGTTTTTGTTTTTGGGGAGAAGAAATAATATGAGTCTAAGTAAACTATGGGACACAACGCTACTCATGCTTCAGGGTTCTGGAATGACAATTATATTGTTTTTTATTGCAATTACTGTATCGATCCCGTTAGGCTTTTTATTTACATTAATGTTGAAAAGCCGTGTTAAACCGGTTAAATGGCTGGCTGAGGGATATATTTATATTTTTCGCGGGACTCCGCTGCTGCTGCAATTAGTGTTTTTTTGCTTTGGTCTGCCGATGCTGCCAATCATTGGTGAATATCTTGTAATGGACAGATTTGCAGCCGCTTGCCTTGCTTTTATTTTGAACTATGCGGCCTATTTCGCGGAAATATTCCGCGGAGGCATGCTGGCGATTGATAAGGGTCAGTATGAAGCTGCGCAGGTGCTGGGACTTAGCCGGTGGCAGACTTTAACGCGAATTATTATGCCGCAAATGTTCCGTGTAGCCCTCCCTGCAGTGTCAAATGAATCGATTACGTTAATTAAAGATACGGCCCTGCTTCATGCGGTATCTGTATCGGAATTGCTCCATGTTGCATACACGGTAGTAAATCGAGATTTTACGACTGTGCCCTTAATCATTGCGGGAGTTATTTATCTCTTAATGACTTTATTGCTTACTCTGCTGTTCAAAGCGCTTGAGCGAAAGTTCAAATTCGAATAAAGGACTGTCTGGCTATGGCAATCATTGAAGTTAACAATTTGAAAAAAGTATTTGGTCAGCTTGAAGTGTTGAAAAGCATCTCCTTCAATGTTAACCCGAGCGAAGTAGTAGCTGTAATAGGCCCTTCAGGCTCAGGGAAATCGACGATGCTGCGCAGCCTCGTTCATCTGGAAGAGGCGAACGGCGGCAGCATCAAAATTGGGGACGGGTACCTCGTTAAGGATGGCGTTTTCTCTAGTGGTCAGCAAATTAAAGCGATCACAGCCCGCATGGGAATGGTGTTTCAGCATTTCAATCTGTTTCCGCATCTGACGGTGAAGGATAACTTGGAGCTGTCCCCTAAGCTGGTTAAAAAAATGTCTGCCGCCGAAGTATCCCGGATGAGCTTGGAGCTGCTTGATAAGGTTGGCCTGGCCGATAAAGCAAACGTTTATCCATCCAGTTTGTCCGGGGGGCAGAAACAGCGGGTAGCGATTGCTCGCGCCTTGATGATGAATCCGGAAATCCTGCTATTTGACGAGCCCACCTCTGCCCTCGATCCTGAATTGACGGGGGAAGTGCTGCAGGTAATGAAGCGCTTGGCCGAAGAGCAGATGACGATGATCGTCGTGACGCATGAAATGGGCTTTGCCCGGGAGGTGGCCGACCGAGTGCTGTTTATGGCGGACGGCGAAATTATCGAGTCCGGCACACCCGAGCAATTGTTCGGGAACCCGCGGCATGAGCGGACTCGTGCGTTCCTGACCCGGGTATTGGCTTAACTTAGAGACGAATACCTCCCATATCTATATTACAGGGCTGTTCCTAAGTCATGGTTGCATGACCCGGGAGCAGCCCTGTTTATATCCGTACAGCAAGCTTATGATCATTTTGACTTATTACTGCAAAGATATTGGTAAAGGCACTAAAGGCACTTCATATTAATATCCACACTAAGATGCTTACACTAAGAGCATACACTAGAATCCATTTACTAAGATGCGTACACTAAGAGCATGCACCAGGAGGATGCATTTATTAAGCTGCGTAGACTAAATGGAGTTCATGTATCTAATTATGCTTTAAACGAATATTTCAACAAATAGATGGATTTTAGGCACCTAAAATCAAGAATCCAGGCCATGATTGAGAATTTCCTTCTACTAACGACATGAAATCCACCTAAATCTACATTCTCTTCTTTATCGCAGAAAATAACTACTATAAATCCATCTATATAAGTTGATCCTAATCACTGTTGACTGTTGCTCTTAGATTTTTCGGATGATAAATTTTCCCCCTATGTTTCATTACTTCCCCCAAAAATTGATGTAAAAAATATAAGTAAATCCTAGAAGAAGCGGGTTTGCTGTAGGGCTATGGATCTCGATCTGAATCTGGATCCATTATTGAACGTACTGGCTCACCTTAGGCTTCAAGCTTGCTGCGGTACATTTTAGGAGACAAGCCCTCCTGCTTCTTGAACACTTTGCTAAAGTATTTAACGTCATTGAAGCCGACAAGCTCGGCTATTTGCGTAATCGTTAAATGGGGATTATGCATGAGCTGCTTCGACTTGTCGATCCGATAATGGGCTAAAAAATCCGAGAAGTTGATGCCAAAATCCTGTTTGAATTTTCGGGAAACATATTCTCTGCTAACATAGAAGCGGCTGGCGATATCCTGCAATGTGACTTCCTCGGCATAATGCTGTTCGATATAGCCGACAATGTCGCCGATCGTACGGCTCTCCTTCGCTCTGCACTCGGCAATAATGTCGGTCAAGCGGTCCATCAGATGAAGGGACCAGTCCCGCCAGGCGTATAACGAGAAAGAGTAGCCGCTGGTATGGGGAGCGGGATAGTCCTGATCCTCGGCCGCCAGCCGAGTGATGGCTTTATCGGCTTCATCGCTCAGCGTCTCCCGCAGCAATTGGGTGCAAAATGCCAAGGCATCCCGCTTCCACGTTTCGAGTAACTCCGGGGTAATGAAGCCGCCCCGCCCAAGGTCGTCAATCCATTTCTGGGAAGCCATTGTAATCGCTTCGCGTCTTCCGCTCATGACGGCCATCTTCCAATCTTCCTGGACGTGCCTGAAGGACAGCACTTGCGAAGACTGTCTCTGAAGCGCGCTGCCCTTTTGACCAAGCGAATTGCCGGGTCCAGAAACCGGTATTTCTGCTGGCGAAGGAGCTGCTTTCAAGGCATGGACATAGGCTTCGGGAATCAATAAGTTTCGCCTACGAAGCGCGGCCTGTGCTTCGGCGTACTGTTCCGGCAAGCTTTCCGGCAGCGTTCCAGTCGTGCCTATCCCAAAATGCATTCGCCGCTGCAGTGTATGGAACAATCCCTCGTTCATATCGGCGATCAGTTCGGATACCTGATCAGGGTTTTCCCATACGAGCAAAATGATCTCGCCAGGTACTCCCCAGTACTTGAAGGCAACTCCTATTGGTTTAGTACGAAGGAATTCATTGCAAATGTTAATCATGGCAAAATGCAGCAACTCGCTGTCATTTCCGAATCTGTTCAGCAGCGGGATATCTCCCCCATCGGTTTGCAGCAGAAGCAATCTCGCCTCCGCGAAATCGGGAGAGATAACCCCGTCAGCCTGTAAACGGCGGAGATTGGCCGCTGCATTGAACGGATCATCAATCAGGGAGGTAAGAAGCTTCTCTCCGTAAATCGGCTTGAGCTCGTTGAGCTGAACATTTTTGCGGTGATATTCCATCCGGTCCGTCTCTTCTCGCTGCCAAGCGGCTACGGCCTTGGAAACGGCAACATTTATCGCATCTTTATCGATCGGTTTCAAAATATAATCGATGCCGCCATGACGCACCGTATTCCGCACAAAGTCAAAGTCATCGTGCCCGCTCACGACGATAAATTTAATATTGCCTGCATACTCGCTGACCCAAGCCATTAACTCCAGCCCGCTGCCTGATGGCATCATCATATCCATAATGACGATGACCGGCTTAACCTGCCGAATCAAATCTATGGCAACTGTCCCGTTCTCTGCTTCCTCGACCTCTTCGATTCCATGGGCCTTCCAATCCACAAGAAGCCGTACGGCCCGGCGTACGCGGGCCTCGTCGTCAACGATAAGAGCTCTCATGAGCTTCACTCCTCTTCGAAATTCAAAAATTCAACTATTCTACAACGCAGCAGTTAGAAATTCCGCAGCTAGCGATCTTCTTCGCTCTTAATGGCCAAACTGAGCGTAATCCGGACTCCTGCCGGCTCCAGATTCTCAATCTGGAGTGCAGCCGAGCCGCCATAAACGAGCTTTAATCGCAGCAATACGTTGGCCAGGCCGATGGAAGCGCCAAGCTGCCCGTGCTGCTCATCGCCGGGATTGAACTTTTCACGCTGGGTCTCCTCAATTTGCTGGCGCAAAAGGGCAAGCTGATATTCGGGAATCGGATGTCCGTTATTTTCAATTACGATTGTAATTTTACCAGAGTCGTCCTGAGTGGCCCTTAAGGTAACCAGGCCATCGGACTTGGAGCGGTCCATGCCGTGCTTGAAATAATTTTCGACAATAGGCTGTAAAATCATTTTGGGCATAGTTGCCGGCAAGACACTGTCCTGGACCTGCTCATGATATTCAAACCGGTTCTCGAACCGTTCTTTTTGCAGCTCAATATAAGCTTTGACATGGTCCAATTCATCCTGCAGTGTAACACTCTTGTCCTGATTATGCATGCTGTAATGCATCATTTTGGCGAGTGCGGACAGCAGAGCGTAAATTCGCTGCGCTCCCAGCTCCAAAGCAAGGGTGCCTATAATTTGCAGCGTGTTGTTGAGGAAATGCGGATTGATTTGCGCTTGCATCGCCCTCAGCTGGTTCGTTTTGTTCGCTAGTTCGAGCTTGTATTCACGCAGTATCAAATTGTTGATCGTATTCATCATCCCGCGGAAGCGAATCATGACTGCGCCGATCTCGTCGTTGCTGGCCGGACGGATATCCACATTGAGATTACCCGACTGAATTTGATTCATGTAGCGGTTCAATTGCTTGATAGGGGCGGTAATTCGTACTGTAATAAAAATGGTCGCCCCCACGATAATCATCAGTGATATGGCAAGCAGCAGCAAATTGATGGCAACCGCCTTATTGGCCTCTTTGTTCAAGTAGGAGACGGGGATTTGCTTCACGAGCGTCCAGTTGGCCCCGGCCTTATCCAAGCGCTGATAGATGAATACATTGTTGTCCTGTTCGAAGTTTCCTTGAGACTCGCCGGAAACGGCAATTTGCTGCTCGTACCAGTCCGCTTCGAGCGGCAGGCCTAGCTGGCTCTCCTCATCGCTGTAAATGACGTCCCCGCGATCGTCTACAATATATACTTTTTCACGATTGACTTCATACAGGTGCTCTACGATTTCCGTCAGCGCCGACAGCTTTACATCGATGGCCAAATAGCCGATGACTTCACTGGAAGGTACTTTCTCGATCCTGCGATGCAGTGTGAATACAGGCTCCGGCGGATAGTTCGGCTGAATGGCCGCGAACCCGTAAATATGGCTCATATGCGTCTTCTGAACGGCCAGGCTGCGGTCAATATTCAACAGAATATCCTTGTACGGCTCGGTATCGAAAGACCGTTTAGGCGTATTCAAGGTTAACAGAGTAGCCCTGCGGTTAACGTTCTCGTATAAATAGACCTGATAAATATCAGGGATCGAGGTCGAGATATAAGATAATGCGGCGTATACTCTCGAACTGCTTTGCGGGTCGTCATACCCGCCTTCCAGCAGCCTGAACAGCTCCGCATTAGAATAAATCGTGGACGAACTGCGGTTAAGGTCGTTCAACAGATCAGCCAGGTTCCGCTGGCCTTGGTAAAGCAAATTGGCATTCTCCTGCACGGTCCTCGTTCTTAACGATTGCGTCGTATACAAGTAAGTAACGAACATGGTGGCAACGATCGGAATGATCGTGGCGATCAGCATAAAGACGATCAATTTAGTGCGAATACTGTTCCATTTCACTAGTTACTCTCTCCGATCGATAGATCAATAAATTTTGCCTGAGGATAGATGGATAATTATCTCCAGAGAATAAATCAATAAAATACACCCGAAAATAGATCAATAAATTACACCTGTGTGTTCACCTCAGTAGGTGTTTCAAGAGATGAAACTCCTTCATAATTAACAATACAACAGTTACTCGGTAGAAAGAAAGGGGGCTGCGGCATGAGCAGCAGGAAACTGTCTTCATGGGGGCTGCAGTTATTTTTTATAGGGCCCGTTCTACTGTTCTTTGTTATTATTATGATCATTCCGTTTTTGCTAGGCATGTACTACTCGCTTACGAACTGGAATGGCGTATCGGGATCAGTGGACTGGGTAGGATTTGAGAACTTCGTTAAAGTATTCAAAAATGACCCGGATTTTTGGTCGTCCTTTTGGTTTACGGTAAGATTTACGATCGTTGGCGTTGTTCTTACTAATATTGTCGGTTTTTTTCTCGCTTATTTTCTTACTAAACGACTGAAGCTCCGCAATTTTTTACGAACGATCTTCTTTATGCCTAACGTCATCGGCGGACTGCTCCTTGGATTTATTTGGCAGTTTATTTTCATCAAAGGGTTTGCCACAATGGCGGATATTACCGGATGGTCATTTTTTGGACTGCCATGGCTTGGGGATGCGGCAACGGGCTTTTGGGGAATTACGATTGTTTTCGTATGGCAAACAGCAGGTTATTTAATGGTCGTCTATATTTCCTCGCTGACCAATGTACCGTCTGAAGTGATGGAGGCGGCGGAAATCGATGGCGCCAGCCGTTGGCAAATGCTGCGCAGCATCATTATTCCGCTGATTATGCCAGCGATTACGATTTGTCTGTTCCTGGCGATATCCTGGGCGTTCAAAATGTTCGACCTGAACCTGTCTCTTACGAAAGGCGGGCCGTTCAAATCGACGGAATCCGTAGCTATGAACATTTACGTCGAGGCGTTCCAGAATAACAGATACGGTATGGGAACGGCCAAAGCAATGCTATTCTTTATTATTGTCGCGGTGATCACTTTGTTCCAGGTTCGCCTGACGAAGAGCAAGGAGGTCGAAGCTTAATGGACAATAAGAAATATAACTCCCGCATGCTGGTTACTGAAATTGTCATGGTGCTGGCTGGCCTGATCTTCTTGGCGCCGTTCTACTTCCTGTTCGTAAACTCGGTCAAGCCGTTTGGCGAAATTATGTCCAACTCAGCAAGCTGGCCAGAGGTATTCCGCTGGGAAAACTATAGCAAAGCGTGGGAACTGACGAGGTTCCCGGAGGCATTTACCAACTCTCTGTTAATTACATCCATCAGCGTGCTGCTCATGGCACTCATCAGCGCTATGGGAGCGTACCGCATGGTCCGTTCGGATACGCTGTTCAATCGAGCATTGTTCTTCCTGTTCATTGCAGCGATGGTTATTCCGTTCCAATCGATCATGATTCCGCTGATGCGTGTCGTTAACGTGCTCGGTGTCAATAACAGCATGTTCGGTCTGATTCTGACCTATCTCGGCCTGGGCGCCCCGATGTCGTTATTTCTGTTCCACGGCTTCGTCAAATCTATTCCGCTGGAAATTGAAGAAGCGGCTACCGTGGATGGGTGTACGCCGATTACCGTCTTTTTCCGGATCGTCCTGCCAATGCTAAGACCGATGCTCATGACGGTGATCGTGCTGAACTGTCTCTGGGTATGGAACGACTACCTGCTTCCATCACTCATTTTGCAAAGACCGGAGATGCGGACGATTCCGCTTGCTACCTTCGCCTTCTTCGGACAGTACACGAAGCAGTGGGATATTGCGCTTCCAGCACTAGTACTGGGGATTGCCCCGATCATCATTTTCTTTCTGTTTTTGCAGCGATATATTGTCGAGGGAATTGCAGCCGGTTCGGTCAAGGGCTAACAGGTCATTCATGACCGGCCAGGCTGTTCCATTATAAAATTAAAGTAAAGCAAGGGGGAAACTACGCAATGAAGAACAAGAAGTATTCCATGTTATTGTTGTCTGTTATGATGATCATGTCGTTGCTTCTGGCAGCATGCGGAGGGAAGGACAACGCAGCAGGCAATGCCGGCGGTGCGGAGGACGGAGCGAAAAAAGACCGCAAAACGGTAACGATCTTCCAATTCAAGACGGAAATCGTAGAGGGTCTTAACGAATTGAAGGTTGAATTTGAGAAGGAGTATCCGGATATCAAGCTAGACATCCAAACGGTCGGCGGCGGCGCAGACTATGGCGCGTCATTGAAGACGAAATTTGCTTCCGGCGATGCGCCTGATATTTTCTCCAACGGCGGATACACTGAAATGGATATGTGGCTGGACAAGCTCGAGGACTTATCGGATCAGCCTTGGGTGAAAGACCTGATTCCGCTTGCGGCCGAACCGATGACAAAGGATGGCAAAGTATACGGAATGCCGATGAACCTGGAAGGTTTCGGATACATTTACAATAAGGAATTGTTTGAAAAGGCAGGAATTTCGACGCTGCCAAAAACATACTCCGAGCTGGAGGCAGTCGCTAAACAGCTGCAGGACGCAGGCATTACGCCATTCGCCAACGCTTATCAGGAATGGTGGCTCATGGGCAACCAGGGGATTAGCGTCGCTTTTGCCCAGCAGGATGATGTCGATGGATTTATTGCCGGACTGAACGATGGTTCCGCATCCATCGTCGGTAATGAAAAGTTTGAGAACTGGGCTAAACTGATGAAATTGACGGTTGATTACGGCAACAAAAATCCGTTGACTACCGACTACAATACGCAAGTAACGTTGTTTGCCAATGGGGAAGCAGCCATGATGCAAGAAGGCAACTGGGCGCAAACGATGATCGACAGCATCAATCCGGATCTGAATGTTGGCGTACTGCCTATGCCGCTTGGCGATGATCCGCAGGTGAACGATAAATTGACGATCGGTATTCCGGCTAACCTCGTTATCAACAAGGAGTCCGATGCGAAGGAAGAGGCTAAAACGTTCTTGAATTGGCTTGTGACATCGGATATCGGTAAAGAGTATATCGTTAAGAAATTCAAATTCATTCCTGCTTTGTCGACGATCGAAGCAACGCCGGAAGATATGGGCGATATCGGTACCGAACTGTGGAACTATATCGAGGCGGATCAAATTTACAGCTTGCAGTCTTCGAAATTCCCGGATGGCGTAGCTCAAGAGTTCGGCAGCGTGATCCAGCAGTACATCGCCGGTCAAACCGACGTAAACGGCTGGGCGGAAAACATGCAGGCGGCTTGGGATAAATTGAAATAACCCGATGAATGCAATAGCAATTCGCCATGTTGGCAATTCGCTAACCTGGCAATTTGCCAGAAAGTGAATTTGGCTGCTTCCGAGGCTTATCGAAATAGATGAGCGAGGGAGCAGCCTTTTTGCTTATATTTAACCAAATCGCGTTAAAAAGGAGTCATTGCCATGAACAAGCATGCGAACGAGGTACAGGTAGGAGTCGTTTACTATCCGGAGCACTGGGATGCATCTCTTTGGGAAGAAGATGCCCGGCTGATGAAGGAGACGGGCGTTCGCGTAGTCCGGCTGGCTGAGTTTGCCTGGAGCCGGATGGAAAGCAGCTCCGGGGTATACCATTTCGAATGGCTCGATCAGGCGATCGATCTGTTCCATAAATATAATATCCGCGTCGTGTTATGTACGCCGACTAATACGCCCCCGCGTTGGCTCACGGAGCTGAGGCCGGATATTCTGCCGAGAAATGCCGACGGCAGTATTACTCATCCGGGAGTAAGGGGGCACCGCTGTTATAACAGTGAACCGCTGCAGTTCTATGGCCTGCGGATCATCGAAAAAATGACGCAGCGCTACGGCGGCCATCCGGCGGTTATTGGCTGGCAGACGGATAACGAGTACTGGATGATCGATTGCCATTGCGATGCCTGCAGCGATAAATTCCGGGAATGGGTCAAGCGGAAATACGGCACGCTGGAAGCTTTGAACCGTGAATGGGGTACGGTCGTCTGGAGCGGGGAATACAGCGGCTGGTCGCAGGTTGGCGTGCCATACGGAGGCTCCAGGCATCAGAACCCGTCCTATTTGCTGGATTTTGCCCGGTTTCAGTGGGACTGCATAGAGGAATTTCAGCGCAGCCAGATTGATGTTATCCGCAGAAACTGCCCGCATCACTTCGTGACTCATAATTTCCATACTTATCCCCAGCGGCTGAATCTGTACCAGACAGGTGCCGATCTGGACTTTGCCTCCTTCGATTATTATCCAAATACTTCTCCAGACAAGCAATCTACCGGGCCGTATAGCGGCGCGCTGGCTCTGGATGTCACCCGCGGAATTAAGCGGCGGAATTTCTGGATTATGGAGCAGTTAAGCGGTTCGCCGGGCTGCTGGTTCCCGACGTGGCGAGCGCCGTATCCCGGTTTTATCCGCGCCTTCGCCTGGCAGGCGATCGCCAAAGGAGCCGACACGATCGTCCATTTCCGGTGGCGGACGGCGGTCATGGGAGCAGAGCAGTTCTGGCACGGCTTGATCGATCCTAGCAATATTCCCGGCCGCAGATTTGCCGAATTTGCGGAGTTTTGCGGGGAGGTGAACGCTTTATCCGGCAAGCTGCAGGGGACGGCTCCAAAGCATGAAGCGGCAATACTGCTCTCGCATGAGCAGCTTGAAGCGCTGCGTATCCAGCCTCAGGTCGAAGGCATGGATTATTACGAGAACGTGAAGGATTTCCACCGCGCCCTGACAAAGCTCGGGATTGGCTGCGATGTTATCGAATGGACTCAGCCTTTGGACGGCTACAAAATCGTAGTTGCTCCTAGCCTATACTTGCTGAGCGAGGAGATCGCGGCTTCGCTGGAACGCTTTGCTGCGGCAGGGGGCACGGTAATTGTCACAAACCGCTCGGGAGTTAAGCATATGAACAATCAGGCGGCCATGCTGCCGCTGCCTGGATTGCTAGCCAAATGCACGGGAATCCGGGTGGAGGAATATGATCCAATCGGTCTGGACAGTCATCGTGTTGTTAATGCAGCAGGCCATTCTTTTATGGTCTCGCAGTGGTGCGATATTATAAGTCTTGAAGGCGCGGAAGCGATCGCTTGGTATGACGAGGACTTCTATAGCGGCGTACCGGCAGTGACGGTAAATTCATTCGGGCAGGGGAGAGTGTACTATCTCGGCACGCATCCGGAGGAAGCATACTTGCAGGAGCTGTTTACAAAAGAGGCAGAAGCGCATGGAATACAGATGTTCCCGGGGCTGCCAGAGGGCGTGCAGGTCGCGCTGCGCAGCGGGGAATCGGCGGCATATCTGTTCGTGATGAACTTAAGCCGTCAGCCGCATCAAATAACTTTGCCGGCCTCCTGCCACAGTGTGCTGTACGACAAGAAACGGCAGGAAACGTTGAGCCTGGAGCCTTACGGCATCGATATATTGGAACTGCCCGCGTTAGTTTGAATGAATTATTAAAAACTTGAAATATTTCCCTTTACGATGATCAGCGGGTTATTTATATTTAGTATGTAACCATACATGATCGAATCATAGTAGGGGGGAATTCACGTGACCATCATACAATTTCCGAAAAACTTCGTCTGGGGCGTATCTACCTCGGCTTATCAAATCGAAGGCTCCTTGGATAAGGACGGGCGAGGCCTGAGCATCTGGGACGTTATGGCGGCAACGCCCGGCAAAATTTTTCAAGGCGATGACGCAAGCGTTGCCTGTGACAGCTACAACCGTTACGAGGAAGACATTCAGCTTATGAAGGAGCTGGGTGTTAAAGCCTACCGCTTCTCGGTATCGTGGCCGCGCATTTACCCGCAAGGCTTCGGCGAAGTGAACCGGAAAGGAATCGAGCATTACAAACGCCTGGTGAACAAGCTGCTCGAGAACGGAATCGAGCCGTTCTGCACATTGTACCACTGGGAGCTGCCGCAGGCGCTTCAGACTAATGGGGGCTGGGAGAACCGGGAGACGATCGATGCCTTCGTCATGTTCGCCGAAACGATGTTCCGTGAGTTCGACGGCTTGATCAAGCATTGGATGACGTTCAATGAGCCATGGTGCACCGCGATTAACGGCCATTTGCTCGGCAGGCATGCACCGTGCATTATGAACTGGCAGTCGGCCATTCAAGCCGGGCATCACCTGCTGGTAGCGCACGGCAAGACGGTAGCGAAGTTCCGCGAGTTGGGGACGGAGGGCGAGATCGGTTATGCGCCGGATATTTACTGGTACGAGCCGTTCTCCCGTAAGCAGGAGGATATCGCCGCAGCGTATCGGGCATTTTCCATATATACATGGTTCGTGACCCCTGTATTTACAGGCGAATACCCGGCGGAGATGGCCGCCTGGATCAGGACGAAGGGCGCTGAGCCTGTCATTGAGCCGGGGGACATGGACATTATATCGCAGAAAATTGATTTCCTCGGGCTGAACTTCTACGGCGGCAACATTGTGCGCCATAAGGAAGGCAACAACTATTTGGATCTGGAGCATGTCGATCTCGGCTACGATAAATCGGATAAGGGCTGGTTCATTTTCCCGGAGGGGCTGTATTTAACCTTAAGCTGGCTAACCGAGCAGTTTGGGCCGATTCCGATATACATTACCGAGAACGGCGCCTGCTACAATGACGAAGTGGTGGATGGAAAAGTTAACGATGTCCGCCGCATCAAATTTCTGGAGAGCCATGTTGCCGAGCTGGGCCGAGCAATCGAATCCGGCGTGAATTTGAAAGGCTATCTCACCTGGTCGCTGATGGACAATTTCGAGTGGGCGTTTGGATACTCGTGCCGCTTCGGCTTGATCCATGTCGATTACAGAACGCAGGTACGTACGCCGAAAGAGAGCTATTACTGGTACCAGAAGCTCATACGCAAAAATTGGCTTGAGCTGGAGAGTCGTTAACAATTGATAGTTTTTGGTGAAAAATGTCATAAGTTCACGAATGCAAGCCCGTCCTTAGTACGAAGGAACGGGCTTTTTGTCGGATTTTTTTTATTTTAAATTCGTATATAATAGTTTGAAGGTTTTAAGGTAGGGGTGACATGATGAGGAGATGGTTATGGCTCCCGCTTGCACTTTTTGTCGTTATATTGGCAGGCTGCGGGGGAAGCAAGAAGTTTACGATAGAGCAGGCGGATGTCGCGGCGAGAATTATGCCGAATGGCGATCTTTTTATACAGGAGCTATTTACTTATCGCTTTGAAGGCGGCTGGAATGGAATGACCCGGTATGTCGACCTTAAAGGGCATGAGGGGATCGAGTTTTTTGAAGCGTATATTCCGCCGTCAGGCAAATATTTCGAAGACTTTACATATGACAATTTGCAGCGTCTTACAGTGGATTTCAACGAGGATAACGACACTTACTATGTTCATACACCGTCCTCGGATGAAACGAAGCGGGTCTATTACCGGTACCGGATTAAAGGCGCTGCCGTACGCTATGCGGATACAGGCGAGTTGGCGTGGAGTTTTTTCAAGAACAACAATGACGACATCCATAACGTGACGATCAACCTGCAGCTACAGGAGCCGTATGACGAGCAACGCATCCATTATTTCCTGCATGACCGGACGGGCGGGCAGGTTTCCCTAAAGCTTGGCGGGAGTGGGGAGTTATCCTCCATCCACTATTACAATGCGCTTCTCGATCTGAACGGCACGGCCCGTTTAAGAGTGCTGTTTCCGGCGGAGTGGATTAGCGAACAGGAGGCCCGTCCCGCAGCACTTCCGCTGGATCAGGTTTTGGCCGAGGAACATGAACGGGAGCAGCGGCTCGTTAAGAGGGAGAATCATTTATCGCTTGCCGATTCCGTGCTGAACATTGTGCTCTATGGGGCTCTTCTATTGCTTTTGCTCCATTTGCTGCCGCTCAAAAGAATTGCCGGACGGCTGCTGCACAAAAGTCTTTTGCCCGAGCAGTTGGAACGGCTGGATCCACTGCTTGCCGTATATATTTTCCGAAAAGGGCGGCTTAAGAAGCGGGATATATTTGCGGGAGTATTTTCTTTGCGGCATAGAGGGCTCGTGGCAATGGAGGAAAGGCAGGCCCCTCCACGGCTGCAGGCAGACAAGAAGGCGCCTGACATCCTGCCGGAATTCGTCTTTACGGGAAGGCGTTCCGCCTTAAACGAAACGGAGAGATTTTTCCTGGATAAGTTCTTCTATGGAAAAAAGCTGGAGACAGAACGGTTCACCGGGCCTACGCGGAAGGAGAAGAAGGATTCGAACGAGTTGAAGCGATATCGGCGCCTCTCTGAACGCATTCATACCGATTTCAAAAAATGGCGTGAACTGCTTGGACGTATGGACAATTTTCATGAGTATGTGTACCCGAACCGCCTGCGCAGAATATTGAAGACTGCTCTTATTTTTCTGCATTTCATTATTGTTCTTGCGCTTTATATTACTGATGTCTCATCGACTGTGAAAATAGGCTGGGTTTTCCTAATTGTTGGTACGGCCGCCGGACTCGCTTTCGCCTTCCCGAAGCGAAGATGGATTACGGGGGTATATTATGTAGTTTGCTTTGGCGCAGCCGGCCTTCTTTATGAGAGCCCTGCTGCGACTACGTATGCGCTGCTGGTGATTGTAACTGTGATTTTTGTATACATTCTTCCTTCTTATCGGCTGACGCTGACAGGCTGGAAATATTACGCGGCACTTCGCTATTGGCGCAGGCGGCTTAAACGAGGAAAGACTTATTCTGGGTCCGGAGCATATGACACGGAATCGAGTCTTAAGCTGGCCGAATTCGCTCTTGTGCTGGATGCAGGTCCGCAGCTGCTGAAGGCGATGAAGCGTCGGTCCGATGATGAGGCGTTGCAATCACTAGTTTCGCGCATAAGCCAACCGGCTATAGAAGGTCTTGTTTATTCGCAAAGATCGATCTCCTATATGCCGCCAGATACCTCATCCGGAGGCAGTGGCGGATTTACCGACGGCGGCGGCGGTGGAGGCGGCGGGGGCGACGGTGGAACCGGCGCTTTCTAGCTATGGACTGTAAAAATAAGAAACCTGAAAAAAGAACCTGTCAAGTTACGAGGGATAGCCCTCTGTCAGGTTCTTTGGCTTGTTTTTGCAGTGATGAATGCTGCGTACATTTCCTTATAGTGATGAATGCTGCGAGTATAAGCTACATTCTTTGTAGTGACGAGTGGTTTCGATGCTAAGCTACATTCGTTCCAGCAGTACATGAGCGATTTCCTGGTAATCGGCCACTCGGTGGTGCGGCTGATGGTCCGATTCCGGTTCGACGCTGCGGTGGTTGAACCACAACACCTTCCAGCCGGCATCGAGCGCGCCAACGACGTCATTGCGCCAGGAGTCGCCGATGTAGAAGCAATTTTGGGGAGCCAGGCCAAGCTGACCGGTCACGTGCTGGAAGAGACGTGCATCCGGCTTAGTAAATCCGACGGCTCCCGAAATATAAATCAGCTCTTCCGGGATGAGCCTAGTCAGGTTCAGGGCTTTGACTTTGTTCATTTGATGGTCGCGGGGCCCGTTCGTAATGACGCCTACTACGAAGCTTCTGGCTTGCAGCTCCGTGATCAGCTCCTCTACGCCATCATACAGTTCGATTGCATATTGTAGGCTAAGGTACTCCTCCTGAACAGTTTGCGCTAGTTCCGGCGCGAGCGAGAGGCCGAATTCGGCCAAGGCGAGCTGGAAACGCTGCCGCCGCATTTGGTGCAGCTCTTCGCCATGGGTTGGCGTCCCCCCAAGCTCCGCAGATAGAGCGTCGCTGTAGTAACGCATCCGATGGTAGGCTTGATCGTACGGAAAATCTGGCGGCGTCGATAGTATGTTGGTCAGTGCAGCGCGGAAAGGATTAAGGTGATCATACAGTGTGTCGTCGAGGTCGAAGAACACGGCCCGCCGCCGCGAAGTAGATGTCATGAGTAGAGTTCTCTCCCTTGTAGTTGATCATTAGTATTAGTTACTATTATACCGCCTACCGGAAGTGAACAGGGATTAAAATCTGCGGCTCGCTCCGCCACCGCCGGAAGAGCCTCCACCGCCACCGCGGAATCCTCCGCCTCCGCCTCCACCGCCTCCTCTCCCGCCCCGGCCGAGGATCGACAGCAGGAGAATGGTAAACGTTCCGCGGAAGAACACGATGTCGATGAAGATGAACGCCACGATGATGATGATCCATAACGGGGACAGGCCGCCGCTTCCTGCCGAATTTGCAGAACCTGCTGTGTCCGGCAAAGTGACTTCCTGAGGGTTCAGTTCCAGTTCTGCGCCGTACTCTTTGGCGACCTCGTTATACAGAACTTTATATGTCTCGACGATACCTTGTCCGGGCTGCTCATTTTCGATATACGGAATGGTGACCTGATCGAGAATCCGCCCGGTTTTGCCGTCGGGCAGCGCACCCTCTAGACCGTAGCCGACCTCGATACGGACCTGCCTGTTGCCAGGCAGGTTGTCGCCTAAGGAGATGAGCAGCAGGACGCCGTTATTTAGCTTGGCATCGCCTAGCTTATAAGTTCGCAGCGCCTCGAGCGCATACTCCTCGATAGGCTCATCTCCCAGGGAAGGCACGGTCAGCACGGCGATTTGCGCCTTCGTGCGGTCTTCAAGCGCCCTGCCGAGCGCCAGAAGATACTGGGACTGCTCGGCTGTTAGAAGATGCTCGAAATCCTGCACATAAATATCTCCTCGAGGCTCGGGAATCTTTGGGACAGCTGAGACGCTGGACGAAGGGGCCGCAAATACGGATAAAATCAGGATGAGAAGCGGGAGCAAGCTCCGGATGAATCGTTGTCGGCATGGTGCGGGGCTCATGCCCATTCCTCTTCCGGCTGCAGCCAGAGATGCTGAGGACGGGCTGCCGGAGGCGCAGGAATCCGCGAAGTCTCATCCGTGCCGAAATCGACCTCTGGATTCGTTCTGGATTCCGGCGTCGTCTCGAAGTACCGCTTCTCATTGAATCCCATGATCCGTGCGATAAAAACCCCGGGGAAACGCCGAATCAGCTTGTTGTATTCCGCAACCGCATTGTTATAGTCGGCGCGGGCGACGGCGATCCGGTTCTCCGTTCCGGCCAGTTCGTCCATGAGCTGGGTAAATTGGGCATCCGCCTTCAGCGTCGGGTAGTTCTCGACGATAACAAGCAGGCGGCTGAGCGCGCCTTGAAGCTGTTGATCGGCTGCGGCCAGCTCGTCAGGCGTACGTGCCCCGCCGAGCGCGGCTCTGGCATCGGAAACTTCCTTAATTACTTCTTTTTCATGCTTGGCATAGCCTTTGACGGTGTTGACCAGATTGGGAATCAGATCGTATCGCCGCTGCAATTGAACGTCGATTTTGCTCCATTGCTGGTTTACCGTTTCTTCGGAGGTCATGAACTTATTGTAATTTCCCGCGAACAGGGCAATGCCGATAATGACAACCGCCGCAATGATAATGATGGGAATCAGACAGCCTTTTCCCTTTAAATTCATTTGCTATACTCCTCCTGTTCATGTCGCTATTACTTATCTTTATACCCTTTGCTTTATTTCTAAAAACTAAACAGTGTTTTGCAAATTGCTTTAGAGCACATCGCGAAGCGGGCTTAGAACTAGATTAGATGCGCCAATTGGCCGTCAACAGGCATAGTGGTTTACATGAAATGGGAGGAATATGGACGATGCGTGAGCATTCAGGAGGATGTTTGCGACTGGTGGTTGTGGAGATCACGAGCATTGATGGGATAGCTTCTCATACATGAGGATACTGTCTCGCTGCGTTTTCCCTTGGAGCAGATACACACTATAATTAGAGATGTTTTTTAAATAATAAAGAGGAGTTGACTTGAACTTGGCTTATGATGAAGTGTTGGAGCGCCGTAATGAGCTATTGAAGAGACAGGTAGGTGAGATGCTCGCCAAGGAGAACCAATATGGATTGAAAGATCAAGAGAGTCATTTCCTCCGGCGGATGATTAAAGAGCTGCATCAGACAGAATTCGAGCTGAGCGGCAAATCATTGTGATTATTGAAGAAGATCTGATTAGGAGTTATGACGACGATCGAGGATATGCACTCGCTGCATATCCTCGATCGTCTATTTTGCGTGT
Organism: Paenibacillus fonticola DSM 21315; assembly: GCF_000381905.1. Classification (GTDB taxonomy): domain Bacteria; phylum Bacillota; class Bacilli; order Paenibacillales; family Paenibacillaceae; genus Fontibacillus; species Fontibacillus fonticola. The sequence continues at coordinate 182,065 of NZ_KB907247.1, forward strand.
ATAAAGATGATGTGATGCTTACAGGGGAGTAAGGAGTACGCTTTATGACTGCGGCGGCTCCTTCTTTGCCGGGCGCTGCCTTCTCGAAAGCTTAAACACCATTTGATTCAGCACCTCGGAAAGGACGAGCCCGATGGCGATAGAGCCCGAGATCAGAAATGCTTTGGCGGCGAGCTGGACGGCCAGGTTGTATTCGCTCTCGACGAACTGGCGCATGGCATCATAAGCCAGTCCCCCCGGAACGAGCGGAATGATCCCGGATACGCTGAACAAAATGACCGGCTTTTTGTATATTCTGGCCAGCGTTTGGCTGATGACCCCTACGATAAAGGTTGCCACGACCGTGGCAAAGACGGCATCGAGTCGCGGCGACAGCAGGACGTAGGCGATCCATCCCATCATCCCGGCGAGCCCGCAATGCAGGAGCATCCTTCTCGGGGCATTAAACAAAATGCCAAAAGCGGCGGAAGCGATGAAGCTCGTAATGAGATGAAGGCTGAGCGATATAATTTGCGGCGGTATCATTTTATGATTAACCTTCTTTCCGGTTAAAAAAATGTGACAACAACGGCTATTCCCGTTCCGATGGCGAAGGCGGTCAGGATAGCTTCCGCGCCCCGGGACAAGCCCGAGACCAAATGCCCAGCTATCAAATCCCTGACTGCGTTCGTGATCAGAAGTCCGGGTACGAGCGGCATGACAGAGCCGATAACAATCTTGTCCGGCTCCTGTCCGAGTCCAAGCCCAACGAAAAAGACGGCCAAGAGTCCGATGAAAAAAGCTGCGGAAAATTCCGCGAAAAATTTCACCTTGACTAAACGGTGCAGCGCAAGGAACAAGGCAAAACCGGCTCCGCCGCACAGGACGCCGGGCAGGATGTCGGCCATACTGCCCCGGAACATATAGGTGAAGCAGCCACTGGCGGCAGCCGCCGTGATGATTTGCAGCCAGACCGGATACTCGTGCCCGGCTTGATCAATGTCAGCCAGCCTGGCGTAGGCGCCGGCGGGCGTAATGTGTTTGCTAGCCAGCTTGCGCGATACGTCGTTAATAGCGGCGATCTTCCCTAAATCGGTCGTCCGTTCAACGATGCGAATCAGCCTGGCCGACTGCGAGCTGCTTGGCTGGAACACGATTCCCGTCGGAGTGACATAACTGTGCGAGCCTCCGAGACCCATCGCTTCCGCCATACGGGTCATCGTATCCTCGACTCTATACGTTTCGGCCCCGCTTTGCAGCATCATTTTGCCGGCGAGGAGACAGAGTGCGGCAGGCCCGATATGGCCTTGTTCGGCGTCATCTGCATGAATAGGCTCTGCTGTCTCTGAAGACTTTTTGCCGAAATAGCTCTCCGCTCCATTTACCGCCAAGTCATGGCCATCCATATGCAAGTCATTTTCCTTGCCAACATCCCCATGTGCCGGCCTGCCGCTAGCTGTTTTCTGATGTTCACGTCCACCTGCATTATCCATGTTTATTCACCCCTGGTGGTTAATACTGCGTTCATTATATCATGCACGCCTTGATCAGGCGGTGATTCGTCTTACTGCTGCGGCAGCAGGTAGAGCCGCTAAATAACTAAAGTAATTTAAGCAATTAGAGCAGTCAAAGCAATTAGAGCAGTCAAAGCAGTTAAAGCAGCAAGGCCCATTCTTTTGCTGTTACGGCCGAATCGTTACTCTCGTTCCTATTGGCACAAGCGAGGATAAGGTTAGTACGTCTTGATTATACATACGTATGCAGCCGTGGGACACCTCGTGGCCGATCGAAGAAGGATTGTTAGTCCCATGGATGCCATAGTGGGGCTTGGAGAGGCCCATCCAAAATGCCCCGAACGGTCCGCCGGGATTAGGCTGCTTATTAATGATGACGTAATCTCCCGTTGGGGTCTGGGTAAGCATTTTGCCGATGCCTACAGGAAAAGATCTTACGACGGCGTCCCCGTCAAGCAAATGCAGCTGCCGTTCCGATAAATCTACAATGATCCGGTAATTAGGCATTTATCATTCCTCCTGCTTAGGTGTATGAAGGATCTGAATCACCACAGGATATATATATATTCGCACAAGGGGCTGAATGTCCAACGACTTGATCATATTCTATCCTTCTGCTTCACGTACACTGCAGTGTCATTTACCTTGCTGCTTTTATATACACGCTGTTCCAGATGATTCTGCTGGTATATTAGTTGCTGGATATAGCGGATCAAGCATTGTATAAAGCAAAAGAATCGGGCAGGAACAAGGTCTGGCGTGCGGAACGCTAGGCCTTTTTTGTATAAAGCAAAGCCGATAGGGCTATTTTCATTTAGAAAGTAAGCATAGTAAATGAATGATTTAAATGTCTCATTGGAACAATAACTCGGACTGAGCAGGATGTTATTATGGTTCACACTATCTAAGGTGAACACTATCTAAGGTGAACACTATCTAAGGTGAACACTATCTGAGCATGACACTATCAAGAGGTGGATGCTGTCTGGGCAGGATGCTGTCTAAGATCTGCAGAGTGAAAGGATATTATATGCCAACGAAACCAAATGAGCAAAAGATGGAAGAGTGGTTGGTCGAGCAATTGACCGGTTTGATGGATTTCGAGGAAAGATCCCTGGGCAATTCCGGCGATATAAAAATGATCTATTTGAGAAGCCTGACCGATTCTGATACGGTTAAACGCTTTATTGTCGTACCCAGCTATGAGATGGATGTTCAGGAATATGAGAACTACATCTTTTCTTTTCCAGGGAGCGAGAAAACCAAGGATAGGCAGCAGGTTATGGAGTTTGTCATGAAAGGCTATATTTTCATTCGGATCAAGGACAGCAGCTATTTGTTTGATGCGATGAAAATAGAGTTTAGCGGTATCTCCTCCAGCATAACAGAGGCAATCGTTCAAGGACCGAACGATGCCCTGACTGAAAATATCGAAATCAATGTCAATTTGATTCGCCGCCGCTACCAGTCCAAACAATTGCGGATCGAGCCGCTAACGATCGGCAATGTGTCTCAAACGACGGTTGTCGTGATGTATGACGATTCCCGGGTGGATAGGGATGTATTGCAGGAGATGAGGAAGCGGCTCTCGGAAATATCGGTTGATATTTTGCAATCGGCGGGCGAGCTTGAAAAGTTTATCAGCGAGCGGAAGTATCGCATTTTTCCGACAACGGTTGTAACGGAAAGGCCCGACCGGGTCGTATTCAACTTAGCGGCAGGCAAGGTAGCCGTACTTATGAACACGGTGGGCTACGCGGTGATAGCGCCATCCGTATTCAACGACTTCTTCACGGCGATGGATGACAAAATCCAGCTACCGTTAGTTGGCTGGTTTATGAAGCTGATCCGCTACATCGGCCTTTTTCTCACGGTTACTCTCCCGGCCTTCTATGTCGCCTTTACATCCTATAACCCGGAAATATTAAAAATTCAAATTACACTTCTGATCGCGGGCAGCCGAGCCGCCGTGCCGTATCCGTCCTTCATCGAGGTCGTATTAATGCTGCTCATGATGGAGTTTCTCATAGAAGCGAGCTTGAGGCTTCCGAAGGCGATCGGGCCGACGGCGACGACGGTGGGAGGTCTCATTTTGGGGCAAGCGGCAACTCAGGCTGGCCTGGTCAGTAATATTATGATCATTATCGTATCGGCAGTCGCCATTTCCAATTTTGTCATCCCCTTGAATATGATGGCTTTTACTGTGCGTGTACTCAAATATTACCTCATTTTCTTTGCAGCAACGTTTGGGTTAATCGGCATCGTTGTGAGTACAGTGGGCATCGTGATGTACCTGTCGGGCATGCGCAGCTTCGGAAAGCCGTACCTGGAAATATTTCCAAAAAGAGCCTATCAGGGTAAGGGAGATAAGCAGCATGGTTAATGAAAGGTATTTCTATTATTTATTTACGATCCAAGCGTTAATTAATATCGTTAATTTCGTGCCTCGCGTCTTGATCGATAACCGGTTCGAGGGGGCACTGATGTCCATCTTGGTTTCGGTCGTCCTCGGGACAACGCTGTTGATCATATTTACGAAAATTATCAGCCATTTTCCCGGGGAGGGGCTTCCGGAAATTATCCATGATACCCTCCCCCGATTTGTAGGCCTTCCTTTGCTTTGCATTTTCGCCTTCCTTTGGTATGAATCCGGAGCTATCACTCTAGTGTCTTTTGTTGATATTACACTCCGTTTCATAACCCCCGACGTATCTCCGGTCTTTGCAATCATCGGTTTTCTATTGCTGGTTACAATGTGCAGCCGCCTAAAAACGGAATCTATCCTGTATGCGCTCGAGACGACCCTGATCATTAACTGTCCATTGGTTGCTTATATGCTGATCAAGGCGCTGATTAATCCGCATTTCAGTTGGGATGCGGTTATGCAGATCATCACACATCTTTGGACTATACCGAAGTACAACTCTATTGCGGGTGCTTCTTTTATTTTTACCGGTTATGTGAACCTAGCCATTTTTAATCGCGCTTTTAAAAGCTTAAAGCTTAGGCATTTATGGATGATCCCGCTATCCGGACTGATGGTCCTGCTAGTTACGCTGCTTGTTCCCATTGGCTATCACGGGACGATCGGCGTAGAGCAACAGGTATATACCTGGTTTTCGACGGCAGATGCCATTCGCAGCGAGTTTTTTATCGTGGAACGCGTGCTGTTTATATTTTATTTCAGTTACTTAGCCATGTCGCTAGTTAGCGTCGTCGTTCATTGGCATATCGCTTTAGAATTAGTCAAAGGGTTTTTAATGAAGAAAAAGACGAAGGGAGTAAAAGCGGCTTCGAATAAGGATTGGTGGACTCTTGGTCTGATGACGGCAGGAACAGTCTGGATGGGGTTCTATTTTGATCAGGCGAAATTAACGATGTTCGGACAGTGGTTTCTAAATGTTCGACTGCCCGGAGAGCTGCTGCTGCTAGCTACGGTCTTAGTCGCATACCGGAGGAGGAAGAAGAGGGCATGAGAAAATGGCTGTACTTATGGCTCGTAATCCTGTTAGGCACGATGTCCCTGCTGCTGACAGGGTGCCAATTCAAGGATGTGGACCGGCGCGCGTTTGTATTGGCCTTCGGCATCGATTCCGTACAAAAGGAGGAACAGGGCGGGCAAGGCAGAGAGGAGGGAGAAGAAGGGGAAGGCAAAGGCAAAGATAAGGGCAAGGGGAAGCATTCGATCGAGGTTTCGCTCAAGCTGGCTATTCCCGAAGGAGATCCGACAAAACGTAACCAGGAAGCCATTGTCATTTCTCAGATTTCAAGCAGTATACCGGAGGCGGTTCGCCTGCTGAAATCAAAGGTGGATAAGGAGCTGGATTTCAGCCATTGCAAGACGCTATTGTTCGGTGAGGCTTATGCCCGTAACAATATTTCTGAAATGACCGATTGGATGGTCAGGCGCAGGGATATTCAACTAATCGCTTATAACGGAGTGGCCAGACCTACGGCCAAGGAAGTGCTCGACGTCCATCCAAAAAGCGAGCGGGTTCCCGCATATTACCTCATTTTAAGCTTGGGGAAGGAAGGAACTGAATCGCCTTTCATCGTCAGTACATTCTCCTATAATTTACGGCGTCATTTGACGGAGCAAGGTCTGGATCCTGTTCTGCCTCTCGTGGAGAAAGCAGGGGAGGATACTCTTCTGATCAATAAAGCAGTGCTGCTGGACAATCAGAGAGTACGCGCTGAATTAACGCCCGACGAGGCAAGAATGTTTAACTTGCTAACCCAGCGAGGACTGCGAACCAGCTTCAATGTAGAAATGGATGGTAATATATATAGCTACAATATGGAAAGTAACTGGTCCAAATTCAAATTGGTCAAATCGAATAAGGGTAAAATGGTCGTACAGTATACAGTTGGAGGCAGGGCGACGTTGGAGGATAACACGGACGCAATCGAGATGACGGGGCGAATTCTTAGAGCTGTTTCCAAAGCGGCCAGCGAGCAGTGGGAAAAGGATATTAAGCAGTTCCTTGTCAAAGTCCATGGAACCGGGGTGGATCCGTTCGGATGGGGGTTAAGATACAGCGCCATGAGTTGGAACAATGCTACGGAGCTCGAAGAATGGAAAAGGATATATCCTGAATTGGAATTCAGCGTCAAAGCGGATGTACAGGTTAGATATTCGGGCATGATCCGCTAATATAAGGGGATAGACAACTTGCAGCGTTAACATGAAAATCAGAGCCCAGGATACGGGTGGAAAATAGCAACCTCTCTGCCGGAATCACCGGAGGAGAGGTTGCTGTATTTGCTTGTCATCATCGGGAGTTTTATGGATCACTCATCCCCGTCATCCCCGTCGTAGCCATTCAGCACATCGATGCCGGGAACGGCGTCCAGGTCAGGGGCTGCTGGATCTATGGGACTGTTCGCGGCGATTTCATCGGCATCGGGCACATCTGGAAAATTGCCGTTATCACCCAAATCGTCCGCCTGCCCGCTTGTATGGGAATCATCCTCGCTAAGCGCTTGGGTTATGCGTGTATCATGCGGGAGCAAATCGTCGCCGGGAATGTCATTCTCCGGCCGGTATTCTCTCAATACTTGGTATCGCTTATACGCATGATCAGCGGCTTCGGTCTTCGGATATTTGAAGTGTTCGGAATGTTCTGGATGTTCAGCCAAGGGGAATCCCTCCTCATTATTTTTTTGCAAATTTAAAGCTGAAATGTTTTGAAGTCTTAAATGGAGTTTACCCTGAATACCGGCATTCAAACGGAAAAAATTATAGAATGGATTCGTTCAAGCCAAAAAGCATAAAACTACCAAAATAAAAAAATAATTGACACTCCAACTTGAACTGCCCTATTATATGTTCGGAAAGCGCTTTACAAAATATTCCGAAAGTCGAGGGGGGAATATCGAGGCAAGGACAGCTTCGTGTATTAGCAGCATTGATGACGATGTCTAGTCAATCCAAGTTCAGCGGTGTGTAACTTTTTTCTGCGGGATTGCTGGCAAAAATACCGAAACCGGTTTCGAAATCGAGCATTACCCGAGGTTATTCAATAGGTATACCTGGCCGGGAGCAGGCCAACTGCAGCAATGCCAGCGGGGAATTGACCCGAGCGGAAGCCGTGTACCGCGGCCTAACCGTGCTGTTCGGGACTCACGGAGGCAGCGCAGCGCAGGAGCAAGTTATATTCAAGGTATTGGGGTCTTGAATATAAAGATGCGGCGTACGGCTTTGCAGCTTTATCGGCGGGGCATTTCATTAACGGCTATGAGGATGGCACGTTCAAGTCCGAACGTCCAGCCACCCGGGGAGAGCCGATGTCTATGCCCGATAGGCTCGTGAAGCCTGCATCCATCAAAAAAAGGATACACACCTGGACAAGTAAGTGGAAATCGGTCATTAATCAGTCAGATACAGCAACCAAAAGCCGGGCAGGTGTCGGGGAACCTGTGTTTCGCCAAAGGAATTGGGGAAGGCGAATCCCGGATCGATCAAGTGGACATCAAAAGGGCTGTCTGATTATCATCGCCATGTTGCCTTGACGGAGAACTAAAATGTAGAATCACAAAAAACCGGGACGCCATCTGGCGTTCCGGTTAACTTTTTCCGGGAGGCGCGTATTTCTCGAATGAATGAATTAGAACATCGGAAATACGTATTTTACGAGGAAGTACAGAAAGCCAAAGAACAAAATGATGTATGCCGCATATTTAATAAACGTCGAAGCAACCATGCTTGGCTCGGATTTTTGCTGAATGTCTCTTCTTTCTACGTCTACGTTACTCACCTCATTACGTTCACGAGGCTCATACATGGATTTTACCTCCTTATTCTCTTAAATTCGAAATCGGGAAGCATTTTGCTGCTTGTGTAATTTTTAAACGTCAGGCCAGAGGTTGAAACAAATGCAGTTCCCACATTTATAGTTGACTTGATGCGGCTTGGACGACTACAATTTGCTTGACCCTGTATAAAAACAGCTCGGATGAATGTACCAGGAGATGAGTAAACGATTTGACTACGATTTATGATATTGCCAAGTTAACCGGCTTCTCGCCGACCACGGTGTCCAAGGTGTTCAACGGCTATACCGACGTTAGCGAGAGGACGCGCCGTAAAATCCTCCAAGCGGCACAGCAGCTGGATTATGTTCCGAACGCCCATGCCCGTTCGCTGACGACCAAGCGTTCCTGGACGATCGGCGTGCTGTTCAATGAATCGTCAGGAGCCGGAATTTTGCACCCTTATTTCGGCGGCGTCATTGAAGGTTTCAAGAAGGTGGCTACCTCGAAAGGCTACGATCTGATGTTCATTACAAAGGATATCGGAGGCAGGCCCAGCGGGTATCTGGAGCATTGCAAAATACGCGGGGTTGACGGCATCGTCGTGATTTTGCCGGACTATGCCGACCCTTATTTCCGCGAGCTGATTGAGGCGGATATTCCTTGCGTTCTGCTGGATTCCGATTCGGATCATGCCAGCACGATCTATTCCGACAATATTATGGGCAGCGAGATTGCTGTCGACTATTTATATTCGCTCGGACATCGCTCCATCGCCCATATTGGCGGCGGGCATTCCTTTGCCGGCGAGAAGCGCATGCAAGGCTTCATCGAAGCGATGCAGCGGAGGGAATTGTCGCCTAGGCCGGAGTTCATCGTGCAAGGCAGCTATGACTTTACCGTCGAAAGCGGACGGAAGGCGATGGAACAGCTGCTCCAATTGCAGGGCCGCCCTACGGCCGTATTCGCGGCCGGGGATAATCTTGCTGTCGGCGCGATGATTGCGATGAGGGAGCAGGGGATATCCGTTCCCGAAGACATTTCTGTCATCGGATTTGATGATATTGAAATGGCGAAATATTTGACGCCCGCCCTGACAACGATCCGCCAGAACACATATGGACTTGGCAGCAGGGCCGCTAACATGTTAATCTATTCGATAGAAGGACATAAAGAATTACAGCGAGATATGCTTCCGGTCGAACTGGTTGTACGCGGTTCATGCCGTCCCTTGTAGGTAGCCTGCTTCTTGGGACGGCTTGTTTTTTTCGATAAATCGAAACCGGTTTCGAAGCTTTGGTGGCGGGGAAATATGTTATGAACCGATGGATTGAAAACAAAATGATTTATGGAGGTAGTAGTATGTCTAATTATTCATTTGATCAGAACTCATTCGTCATTAAGCAGTTCGATAAGGCCAAGCCTTTCTCCAGCTTTCTTCCTGGTCTGGCAGGCCTGAAGGGGATTCCGATGTGGACGTTCTATGTCAACCGCGGCCAGGCGGTATGCAGCTTCGGTATTCGCGACAAGAAGAGCCCGATTGTGGAGTTCTCTCCAGCAAGCATTACGTACCAATCGGTATCATCCAAAGGCTTCAGAACCTTTATTAAGCGGGAAGGCGCCAAGGGAATCTATGAGCCGTTTCAAAGCGCGGCTCCGGATGCCGGAGCTGAGCGGAAAATGGTTGTTTTACCGAACGAGATCGGGATCGAGGAAGTAAACAAAGAGCAGGGGATTGGAATTAAGGTGACTTATTTCCAAGTGCCGAACGACGACTATGCCGCTCTGGTGCGAAAAGTCGAGATCACCAATATTTCCGGGGAGCCGATGCAGCTAGAGGTGCTGGACGGCCTGCCGGAAATTCTGCCTTACGGCGTAGAGAATGCCGGATATAAGGAAGCCGGGAACCTGCTTAGGAGCTGGATGGAAGTGTACAATTGGGACAACAACATTCCCTACTATCGCGTACGTTCTAGCACGAGCGACAGCGCGGAAGTGAGCGAGGTGCAAAGCGGCCACTTCTATCTTTCGTTCGGCCAGGACGGCAAAATCGTCAAGCCGATCGTCGACTTCCAGATCATCTTTGGCGACAATACGTCCCTGGCATTTCCGGACCGTTTTGCCGAGCGCTCTCTCGCCGAGCTGACGGTGGAGCAGCAGTATTGCACGAACAAAGTACCTTGCGGTTTTACGGGAGTATCTGTGCAATTGGCAGCTGGCGAGACGACTACGCTATATACTTTGGTCGGACATATCGATAGCGTTGAGCGTTTGAATGAGAAAGCTCCGACGATTGCCACTCCGGCCTATATTGCCGCGAAGCAGGCGGAAGCCGCCCAATTGACGGAGGAACTGACCGAAGATATCGCGACCCGGACGTCTTCGCCGCTTTTTGATGCGTACTGCCGCCAAAGCTATATGGATAACTTTCTCCGCGGTGGTTATCCGTTCTTGTTCGAGAACGGCCGAGATGGGTTCGTCATTCACTTGTACTCCCGCAAGCACGGGGATTTAGAGCGCGATTACAATTTCTTCTCGATTGCGCCAGAATATTATTCCCAAGGGAACGGGAACTTCCGCGACGCGAACCAGAATCGCAGAAACGACATTTACTTCAATCCGCGGGTAGGCACGTTTAATATCGTAACGTTCTTCAGCTTGATCCAGGCGGACGGCTACAACCCGCTTGGCGTAGAGGGAACAAGCTTTACGGTGCCGGAGCAGCAAGCAGCCGGGCTGGGGGTGTGGGTGAAGACTTCGGTATCGAACACGCAGATCGCCGAGAAGCTGCAGGCCCTTTGTCTGGGCAAATTCACGCCGGGTAAAGTCATCTCCATGCTGGCGGACAAGAACGCAGGTTTGTTGCGCAGCGAGGAGGAGATTCTAACGGGAATTCTGTCTCTGGCGGAGCAGAATATCGAAGCCGCTTTTAGCGAAGGGTACTGGTCGGACCATTGGACGTACAATATGGATCTCGTTGACGGATACCTGGATATTTTCCCCGATCGCAAAGAGATATTGCTGTTCGGGGAGGAGGTATATACGTTCTTCGACAGTCCGGCACGAGTGCTCCCTCGAAGCGAGAAATATGTCATCAACGGAACAAAAGTACGCCAATACGGAGCGCTGGTGCATGATGAGGAGAAGATGAAGAGATTCGGCCTGTCCCTTAACGATACGAACTGGCTGAAAACGAAGCATGGAGCGGGCGAGATATTCCGCACGAACCTGTTCGTTAAACTGATCTCGTTGTCGCTAAACAAATTCGCGACGCTTGACCCCTATGGCATGGGCGTGGAAATGGAAGGCGACAAGCCAGGCTGGAACGATGCGATGAACGGCCTGCCAGGATTGTTCGGCTCCGGAATGAGCGAGACGTTCGAGCTGAAACGGATCGTGAACCTGGTGATCGGGGCAAGCGAAATATACGGCGAGCGGCAGGTAGAGCTTCCAGCAGAGATGCATCAGCTGCTTGAGCGGGTAAGCTTGTTAATGGAGCGCCAATACGCCGGGGAGCTTGAACAGTTCGATTATTGGGACCAAGTGGCTGCCGCTCGCGAGCAGTACCGCGACGAGATTCGCTTCGGAATCAGCGGTGAGTTGAAGCAGATTTCTTTAAGCGAGGCTGGGCGTATTTACAAGCAAATGCTGGACAAGATCGACCGAGGCATCGAGCGGGCTATTCAACTGGGTGATGGCCTGACACCGACATATTTCGTCTTCGAAGCGGTGGAATACGAGCCGGTTACGGATGCGCAGGGCAAACCTGTTATTAGCGGCTATGGTCTGCCGAAGGTTATCGTAAAGAAGTTCGAAGCGAAGCCTTTACCGCACTTCCTTGAGGGGCCGGCCCGCTGGCTGAAGACGATCGGCGACAAGGCGCAAGCTGAGAAAGCGTATGAGCTGATCCGGCAGAGCGATCTGTTCGATAAGGAAATCCAGATGTACAAAACCTCGGTAAGCCTGGATGGCGAATCCCAGGAAATCGGCCGGATTCGTGCGTTTACGCCGGGCTGGCTGGAGCGGGAGTCTGTGTTCCTCCACATGAGCTATAAATATTTGCTGGCGCTGCTGAAGAGCGGGTTGTATGAGCAGTTTTTCGCGGAAATGAAGACGTCCCTGGTTCCGTTCATGGATCCTGCGGTCTACGGCCGCAGCACATTGGAGAACTCGTCGTTTATCGCTACGAGCGTCAACCCTGACCCTCATGTTCACGGCCGTGGTTTTGTAGCCCGCCTGAGCGGATCGACCGCGGAGTTTATCAGCATGTGGATCAAAATGATGATGGGCAGTCAGGTGTTCAGTGTTAAGGACGGCCGTTTGCAGCTTGCCTTTAAGCCGGCGCTGCCAGGCTGGCTGTTCGATGAGCAGGGGGAAGTCGCATTTAAATTTCTTGGGAGCACAAAAGTGACCTACTATAATCCGCGCCGGGCAGACACATTCGGCCCGGGTAGAGCGGCGGTTGAGCGAATTCGGCTAACGAAGATAAATGGCTCTAAAGCCGATACCGCCGGTGATGTCATAAGCGGTGAACTGGCGCATCAAATTCGGAATGGCCTTGTGGCAGCGATCGATATTTATTTAAACTAATTTCTTAGTGTACATGTAATATGCAGTATATTATTGTTTACCAATGTTAGCCTGTGTTGACTCGCCTCTTCTTTAAATACACACTTGAACTACTTTGGTTTTTATAAACCACGATGTGGTGGCGTGTTACGGGTTTCGGGCATGAGCCAAGGGGACTTGACTATAGTCACTGTTCTTCTTGGCTTTTTCGTTGGATTCGCGAGCTCAATTGCAGTTAGCCAATGATGGATGCTGGGGAAAGTGCCTATTCTTTATTCCGCAACATTCGCAACATATTTAATCCCTAAGTACAATTGAATCAGTCAGAATGATGTGATCGGATTGTACTATAAACCTTCCGGGCTAACTGTCGCTTTAAATCTGGAGGGAATGCCATCGGCAGCTGGAATATTCAAGTGTTCTCTTCTATTAAATATTTTGCCAGTTGTTTTAGAATATTCTTTCCCTGGCTGCCTCCTTTAATGATGCCGATGCTGGAATCCATAGTCTTTTACTTTAAATGTGAAGTTGCATGTAATGTTTAATTTCGGATATTCCTCTCTCCAGTTCATTTCCTTCCAGTCTTTGTAGCTCATGCTGTTTCGAACAAAATTCCCAACGCCGAGGCTATCGGCCTTTAACGCTTGAAGTTTCTTAATAATCTGATTCCCTCGTCGGGTCATTTCCTCGGAAACCTTTCGCTCAAATTCTTGCAAATCTCCATGGTTACTAAGGGTTAATTCACCTGGATAATCAACTACCGATGCTTTTACTTTAAGATGGAGCTTGATCTCAGGATTTCCTGGATTTGTTCGTACTAATTTAACCATTCTCTTGCTTTGTAGAGAATCGAAAAAGACTGATACAATCTTGTTGGATTCTTCAGTTAAATTGACAGTGAACTCACCCCTTTTGAAGCTTCTATAGAGGCAAGTAAATATGATCCCTTCTTCTGAATTGATTTCACCAACATACTTGTCATCACGAAATAGCCCGATACCCTGAACAGCAACGCTGTCCGTTTCACTCCTGATAATTGGTGCAATTGGGTCTTGTCCGTCATTGTAATAGTCTCTTAAAAAGGAATAAAGCGTAGTTTTCGGGATGATATGCTCACCTGATTCTTTTGCAATAACCCCGTCGATATATTTTCCCGTTCGGGGAAAAGACTCATAATCTTTGCTGAGTAAGCTTGCAGCATCCCCGTCTACGATGACAATTTTCACTGTTTCGGACACGGTAGGATCTCGGTAATACGTACCAATACTATCCCAGATCCCTTGCTCTGCTTGTGATCGGCCAAATAGAATTAGACGTAATTGTCCACTGACTAACTTCAGATTTGTCTGTCTGGCCAGCTTCATTTGGCCGACCTTATTGCTGATCGCCACCGTCTGCAGAAATTCCCGGCCCTCTTTGATTTCCGGGTTAGCAATCGGTACACTTATTGCAATTTTTAGCTGTCCATCGGGTAACAGGTCTTGCGAGGTAGATTGCACAAACCCGATTTTATCAATAATTCGTTCATCGGAGCCACACCCGCAAAGCAGCACTACAGCTAGGAGTACCCATATTTGATGCCTGTTCAAGTAATTTCACCTCTTATTCTTTGTGTCAGCAGCAAGATAACCAAAAGAACGGGGAGCACAATAGCGATACCTGTTGACAGATACCCTAAATTGCTGGACCAATTCATCACTTCTACGAGTGTATCGGGAATTAGTGCTATGACAAAGACCGCTATAACTAAAAAAAGGGCCAAAAGCTTCTTAGGAGCACGAATCATCGTGTGAGTCGTTTCCAATGCTGCCCATAAATACATACCTGCGGTGATTAAAATAGAAAAAAGGAAGAAACCATAAAATAAATTTTCCGTACCCTGAACAAATGGCAACTGAATATAGGCAAGGATGTTGAGGATGGGAAATTGTATGGTGCTTAAATGCTTATAACCATAAAATCCGAAAGTGATAAAGCAAACATAGATGTATACAATGGAAACCATTGAATTGCTAACTAATAAGGATTTAATCAGCTTGGTCTTCCGGTTAATATAAGGAAAAAACAATAAACCCATCTCAAACCCAATGAAGTTAAAGTATAGATTTGACGCACCAGATACTGACATATGATGATCACGAAAGACAAAGGGGGTTAAACGTGCCCATTCGAAATCTTTGAAGTAATATAGCATTAATAAAAGTAATGGAACCGTTAGCCAGTAGAAGATTGTAGCGGCTTTTGCAATATTATATATCCCTTTAATAATGAGAAGGAAAAGTAATACATCTACAATGAATTTGAAAATGGTCGGATTCGCAGTGGGGTAAGCTACCATTTGAAATACAATAATATAGTATTTTGCAATCAGGCACCCGGTTGCCGACCAAATCCCGATCAATACCCAATAGAGAGGATATAAAATGAATTTAGGAATGGACTGCTCCAGGATTTTGAATATGGATCTGCCTTGTCCAAGATGGTAAACGATCGCAATTAACAATATATTCAAGGTGGAAAGTAAAAAGGCAATAGGCAGCACCAACCATCCATTGGTACCAAATTGTTCGGCTAACAACCGGGGAAGAGTGAAAATTCCCATACCTACTTGGCTCATATAAATTAGGATGGTTGCATGGAATGGTGAAAGTTTTTCTGTCATGTCCGCCTCTCCTTATTTCTTCATTTTATTCCGGACGGTATTAGGCGACTTGCTTTGTGATGGTCTCTCGATCAAAAATCTGTAAGGAGCAATAATAAATGTGTCCTTCCAATCATTAAGTTTGAATGGGGCGATAGGCGTCAAATAGGATGTTCCCAGACTGGTAAGTCCACTCATGTGTATCACGATAGCCCCGATTCCAGCGACAATTCCAAAATTCCCCCATAATCCTGCCAAAATAATAAGAAAGAAGCGCAGCAGCCGAACTGAGGCACTCATAATATATACCGGGGTCACGAACGAAGCGATGGCAGAAGACGCCACTGCTATGATGAGAATATTACTGGTCAGACCCGCCTGAACGACTGCCTGCCCGATTACGATCCCCCCTACGATACCAATAGTTTGTGCAATCTTAGTAGGTAAACGGGCCCCTGCTTCTCGAAGCAACTCAATTGTAATCTCCAGGAAAAGTGCTTCGTAAAGAGGAGGAAAAGGTACTTTATTTCTGGATTCCGTCAAGGTAATAAGCAAATTCTCTGGAATCATTTCATAATGAAATGTTGTCACAGATACATAGATCGCTGTAAATAAAAGGGTGATAACAAGCGCCAGGAATCTTAATAGTCGAATTGCACTGCCAAGCAGCCAGCGCTGATAATAATCATCGGAAGAGGAAACAAACTCGAAGAAGGAGGCTGGGGCACTGAAGAGGCTCGGGCTCCCATTCAGCATGCCTACAACTCTACCCGCCACGAGCTTTGAGGCGATTGCATCCGGCCGCTCTGTCGTAAGAAATTGCGGGAAAATGGAGTAAGGGGAGTCATCAATATATTGGAGCAGCATGTTAGTATCAAATACGGAGTCCATTTCAACATTAGACACACGGTACTTGATCTTCTCCACAAAATCCATGTTCACCAGATCTTTAATATATAAAAGATAGAAATCTGTTTTAGTTACTTCTCCCACGGATATTTTGACTACTTTTAAATGTGAGCTTTTGACCCTCATTCGGATCAGCGCCAAGTTAATTTCAGCCTGTTCAGCAAAAGCATCATGCGGGCCTGTAATTACACTTTCGGTCTCCGATTGAGATACTGACCGTGATTTATATCCAGCAACATTAATAAGGTAAGCATTCTCCTGGAAAAATAAAGCGGCTTGTCCTGATGCGATTTCGATCACCAATAATTTACTGTCTGTAGTTAGGCTGAAGTTGGGTTGGTCTAATAAACGCGGCAAATCCATTACTTGAATATGCACTAGAGGTTCGACAACATTTCGATAAAGACTGTTCGCATCAATCAGGGAACTACAGTAGAGCAAGTCAATTTGATTGTCTAAATAGGTGTGATGAACAAAATCTGCACAGTCTTCAAATTCGGAAATGACATGTTCTGGGGAAGGCCGATCGGTTGGTTTCTTCTTCATGGAAAAACCCCTTCATGTGTTACTAGTTCAGGAGTTATATTGTGCTTTTTATGGAATTATATACATTTATTATTTACGTCTCTCTCTATATATTGGCGTGTCACCAGAAGAATATAGCACCGGAACGTAAGAATATTTTAAACTTGATCTTGTGGTTATTCAGTGATAAAAAGGAAGTACTTGGTCGCAAGATAATACAATTTATAACAACCAGAGGGCAGTCTTTAATGTTGATATTAGGGGCTGCCCTTATTGTTATCTTGGAACGAAATGACCAGAGGTTAAGACTGAACGAGCAAATCGATGAAAGGGACAAGGGGGAATACCAGGGATTGGAGGGAAATCCGATTGAATTGAGAGGATAGCGGGATGATTCTTATTCTAAAGGTTCCGGTGTCGGAAACAGCCAAAGTGTTTAAAGAGACTTCAATGTTTTATAGAAAGAAAGAACAGAGTCTGATAATGGCGATCAATAATCGGAAGAGCCAAACACCTGTACATCCAAAATTCTATCCGAGGAGGTAAAGCGCCATGAGGACCCGAACGATTCTCATCGTCGATGACGAACCGAGATCGCGAGAAGGTATGAAGAAAATACTTAGGGTATGGGCGGCAGGACAATATGAGATCCTTACGGCAAGCGGCGGAGGGGCCGCTATGCAAATTCTTGAGGAGACTCCCGTGGAACTGATGATAACGGACATACGTATGCCTGAGATCAGTGGTCTTGCTTTAGTTAGCCAACTGAGGAAGAAAAGTATTCAGCGTCAGCCATCTGTTATCCTCGTCTCCGGCCATGCCCAGTTTGAGTACGCCCAGGAAGCGCTTCGTTTGTCCGTAGTGGACTATTTGCTGAAGCCGATCGGCCGGGAAAAGTTGATTGCCTCGGTGGAGGATGCACTAAAGGTCGTGGAAGAGCAGGATGATATCGACTACATGCGGAAGATGACTGATCCGAAATTGATGGCCGTCAGGAATGAGGAAGCAGGATTAAGCGAGCCGATCCGCCAGGCGATGCAATATGTTGAAATGCATATAGAGGAGGCAATTAGCCAGCAAGAAGTCGCTGCGCATGTACATCTGAACGGGAGTTATTTCAGCTCGCTTTTCAAAGAACAATGCCAAATGAATTTTAGCGAATACGTTACCCGCAGAAAATTGCAAAAAGCGAAGGAATTGCTGCTGAAAACAAATTTGACTATAGCAGAAGTTGCACAACGTATCGGCTATCAGAGTGTCAAATATTTTAATAAGCTGTTTAAAGAATACGAAGGAATGAGTCCGGGCCAGTACCGGTCCATGAGGAATGGAATGGTAGCCCACATTCAATAATGGCTCCGCAAAGGGAATTCCTTTAATAGACGTATTCTTTATTGCAACAGCTTGCGGCAGGAATAAAGGAGAATGCGCCAGTAATGGCGGTGAGAAATCTTCTTGAAAGTGGTGAGTCTATGGGAGAACTAGAACAAAATCCAAAAAAAGAGGAAGCATTCCTAAAGATAGGTCCCTTATGTCTTAGTACTATAGGCTCTATAATGTGTATGCGGTTACAAGAAAACAATGAAACAAAAAAAAGGGGAGGCAAAGTATGAAAAAAATGAAGCGTGTTTTAGTCGGACTTTCTTTAATGCTCTTAATGTCAACTGCTCTTGCAGCGTGTGGCGGTGGCGGAAACTCAAAGGAAGCGAGCTCACCAAACAATACAGCCCCAACAACTGACAATGGTTCGGCTTCCAAAGGCGGGGAAAAACCGAAAGTTACTATTAATCTCTGGAGCTTCACGGATGAGATTCCGAACATGACGCAAAAATATTTGGAAACCCATCCTGATGCGAACGTGGAATTCAAAACTACGATTATAGCAACTACCGATGGTGCTTATCAGCCGGCACTTGACCAGGCACTGGCCGGGGGCGGTAAAGATGCCCCGGACATTTATGCGGCTGAAGCTGCGTTCGTGCTCAAATATACACAAGGCGACGCATCCACTTATGCCGCCAATTATGCGGACCTGGGCCTTGACGATCAAATGGTAAAGGATGCGGGCATCGCTCAATATTCCGTTGATATCGGCAGCAAAGACGGCCAACTGAAAGGCCTAGGTTACCAAGCAACAGGCGGAGCCTTTATCTACCGCCGCTCTCTTGCGAAAGATACTTTTGGTACGGACGATCCAGCCACGATCAAAAATGAAATTGGCCCTGGCTGGGATAAATTCTTCGATGCAGCTGCGAAGCTGAAAGCCAAAGGCTACGGTATCGTATCGGGAGACGGCGATATGTGGCATGCCATCGAGAACAGTTCTGACAAGGGTTGGATTGTTGATGGAAAGCTTCATATCGATCCGAAGCGGGAAGAGTTCCTTGATCTTGCCAAGAAGCTGAAAGACAATGGTTATCATAACGATACGCGGGACTGGCAGGAAGCATGGTTTGCAGATATGTCCGGCACTGGCACTCAACCGATATTTGGTTTCTTCGGTCCAGCATGGCTCATCAACTACGTCATGAACGATCAAGTCAAAGATACTAATGGCGACTGGGCTGTTACTGAGCCGCCAACAGGCTTCTTCTGGGGTGGTACATGGCTGCTAGCCAACAATGAGGTGACTAAGGACGAGGCCAAGAAGGCAGCAGTTGCCGACTTTATTAAATGGGTTACGCTGGATACATCTGAGAAAGGCCTTCAATATTTCTGGGCTAACGGTACGATGAAGGACGGCGAGCAAGGTACGAAGGACAGTGTTGCATCCTCCGTCGTAATGTCGAAGTCCAACGGCGAAGTTGAACTGCTCGGCGGACAGAACATGTTTGACGTGTTCGTTCCAGCAAACGCTAATGCTTCAGGTAAAAACCTGACTCAATTCGATGAGTCGATAAATCTGCTCTGGCGCGATCAAGTACGTGAGTACACCTCAGGCAACAAAGACCGTGAAAGTGCAATTAAAACCTTCAAACAGCAGGTCAAAGACCAGCTTGACATTGATAGCGAATAAGAAGAAGCGCAAGGGGCGGGGGAGTTCCCCCGCCCCTTCATATCAACTAGTGAGGTGAGAGCATGCGCCGCAAGGTTGTCAACTATTCGAGATTTGGTTATTATTTTACCTTTCCGTTTGTGGTTGCATTTCTAATTTTCTCTTTGTATCCCATTTTATACACCTTAGTTATCGGGTTCACAGACATGAAAGGATTAATTCCAAAACCAATCCAAATTCTCGATAATCCATTTCAGAACTT
Organism: Paenibacillus fonticola DSM 21315; assembly: GCF_000381905.1. GTDB lineage: Bacteria > Bacillota > Bacilli > Paenibacillales > Paenibacillaceae > Fontibacillus > Fontibacillus fonticola. Next base: position 201,711 of record NZ_KB907247.1, read on the forward strand.
CAAAGATCTTATTTTTGATAATCCCTCGTTCAGGAAGTCTCTGTTCAACACGGGCCTGCTCTGGATTGTCAACTTCATCCCTCAGATTGTTCTCGCGCTTTTGCTTACGGCATGGTTCACGAATCAGCGCCTTAAAATAAAGGGACAAGGTGCATTTAAGGTTCTGTTCTATATGCCTAATATTATTACTGCAAGTACGATCGCCATACTTTTCAGCACGATGTTTGCCTATCCGATGGGCCCTATCAACAGTTTGTTTCAGTCGCTGGGATTGTCCGATGCTCCGATCTATTTCCTTCAGGATAAGACGACAGTGCGCGGCATTGTGTCATTCATCCAGTTCTGGATGTGGTACGGCAACACATTGATCATCCTTATTGCAGGCGTTATGGGCATAAATCCCGCTCTATTCGAGTCTGCGTCAATCGACGGTGCGAACGGATTTCAAACCTTCTTCCGCATTACACTGCCGAGTCTGCGTACAATATTGCTGTTCACGCTGATTACATCGATGGTCGGCGGTTTAACGATGTTCGATATTCCACAGTTGTTCCTTTTGGGCGGGCCAGACGATTCCACGCTTACCACGACCATGTTCATCTATGGGCAAGCGTTTAAGGGCAGCTATTTATATAATCGCGCTGCAGCGGCGAGTATGATCCTGTTTGCGATCGCGGCGTTCCTGTCTGCAATACTGTTCTACGTAATGCGCGACCGTGATGCGGCAAAGTTGAAGAAAGCGGAAAAGGAATATAGAAAGTCTGCCCGTGCAGCAGTAGAGAGAGAGGTGTAATACATGGAAAATACTCAGAGAAGCGGAACCGCCGGTTTAAAGATTACCAGGGCAATTATCTATATTGTCTGTATTTTTCTGGCGATCCTCAGCATCTTTCCGTTTTGGATCATGTTTGTAAACGCCACACGTTCTACAGCTGAAATCCAAAGCGGTCTTTCGCTGATTCCTTCCACTCACTTAATAAGCAACTTGCAAGTGCTGCTCGGCAAGAGCTTCGATCCTATTCAAGGATTCCTGAATTCGTTCATTATCTCCAGTTCGGCAACCATCTTAACGGTCTACTTCTCGTCCTTGGCGGCTTATGGGCTAGTGACCTATAATTGGAAACTGCGCAACGCATTCTTTACTTTCATCTTGTGCGTGATGATGATTCCTGCTCAGGCAAGTGCGATCGGATTCTATCAGTTTATGTATAAACTGCAGTGGACGAACAACTTCCTTCCGCTGATACTGCCTGCAATTGCGGCGCCGGCGGTGGTGTTCTTCATGCGCCAATATTTGCTGGCAACGCTGTCGATAGAAATCGTGGAAGCAGCGCGCGTAGACGGATCGGGTGAATTTAAAACATTCAACCGAATCATCCTGCCGTTGATGATACCGGCAGTGGCGACGCAGGCTATCTTTGCCTTTGTAGGCAACTGGAACAACCTGTTTATGCCGCTCATTTTGCTGACCAAGAAAGAGCTGTATACGATGCCGATCATGGTAAGTTTGCTCCGCGGTGACATATACAAGTTGGAGTTCGGCACAATCTACCTGGGGCTGGCCTTGACGGCTTTACCACTGTTTATCGTTTACTTCCTGTTATCTCGGTATATTATTGCAGGGGTAGCATTGGGAGGCGTGAAAGAATAACTCAGTCACATTCGTATTCGAAGATGGAGCTAAATGTGGCGTAAGGTGATTAACTCGGGGCCTGCTTGGTTGGCCGTGACCCTACGCTGCATATAACATTTTGTTGTGTTTGAATAGATTTTATAAACGATCGCTACATTTTGTAAGTTTGTAGGATTACAAACACTTTACAAAATGAGCGATTTTTTTCTTGCTTCTTTTGAATAATCAGCATACGTGGTTTTATGAGGAAAGGTCCGACGGAGCACCCGGGCAAGATGCCTTCTATTCTGAATGTACATAGGAGGCATTGTTGTCTTCGGAACGATGGAGCCGCTTCTGAAGGGAGATGAAAGCGGTGTCATCTTCGTCTCTCAAGCTCGCTCTAAAGTCTCTCAAGGAGCTCGTTGCGGCAATCTCTTATACCCGTACTAAATTGATAATATGGATACGTGGGTTCTTACGATTCATGATCAGAAGATGGAACGGTTCGAATTGCGTCTATCCCCGGAAGTAAAGTCATGGTATATTAACACTTTGGAGCAGTTGTATCCAAAGCTTTTGAACAGCTTTAAAGCGGTGGCAGCAAAGCTGTTGCAGAATTACGGGATTACGGCCGGGATGGGCGAAGGACGGGAAAAGTCTCGACATGTTACTCCCCTGTTTCCAAATAAAGTCTGCCGGAGTTTCTTTGAAACGTTATCCAGCACCTTGGGCCGAAATATTGCCGGAGGAAATTACGTTGAAAGTTGACTACCTGTCATTCTTTTTTTAACCGAAAAGTGGCGAAAAAATGACGAGTTCGAATTGCAAGAAGTGTTAACTGCAAATGACAATATATGATGAAAAATTTTGTGTATTTCCAGAATATTGAAGGCTTAAGCGAGAGAATATCGAATAATATATGAGAATAATAAAAATATTTTTTATTTTTACTTGGCAGGGGTGCTGAAATGAAAGGTTTATTCAAAGCCATAGCCATCTTTTGTGGACTATTGTTTGTTGCTTACTGTGCGTATTTGCTAGAGAGCTCCGGCGGCAAGGAAACGATCGAGCGGACGATAAATGAATGGGAAATTGCGTGGACGAATGAATTTGATACGAATATGACTGAGCAAGAACTGGAGAAGCTACAAGGTTGGACGATGACTTCAACGAGTACCCCCGCATCCGAAAGACCAAAGGGTTCAACCTCACAATGGATCAAAATTAAGCTGCCGGAGCTTAGGCCAGGCTTGTCGACAATTCTTATTGATAAAATTTATGGCAAGCATATCGTAGTGATTTTAAACGGGATGAAAATTTATGAGTCAGAGCGTAATTATACGTATGAGATTAATAGTCTGCTACTGCCGCTCGATCATGTAGATTCAAATAAAGACCTTTATATCGGAGTTTCCTCGCGAAACAGAATAGGGATCCCGGATGAAATTCAGATCGGTGCTTATCAGGAACTGATCCAAAAATATGTCAAGGGCAACATCGCCGAATTTATATTAGGGAGTACTTTGATATTTATTGCAATAATTATGCTCGCCTGTACTATATTTCTTAGGTCGGACAATTTGACTATATGGTTGTCGCTATGCGGTGTATTTCTTTCTAGCGGAGTTATCGTTATTACGTATTCCTCCTTTTTATACTGGTTATTTGAAGATATAGGAAAATTATATGCAACTTTATTCGATGCCGCGCTCTTTGTGCTCTTGCCTACATTTACATTTTTCTTTGAGAAAGTGTTTGGTGCAGGCTACTATTCTATAATTCGGAGATTTAGAAACTTTCAAATATATTATTCAACATTTTGCTTTCTCGTTCTCATAATGAATGAGGCTACCTCCAGCCAATATTTAACTTTTTACAGCTTTATTACCTCTCAGCTGCTTGGATATATTATGATCGTACAATTTTTGCTGCTTCTTAGTGTGACGACAGTTTATACTATTCAGAAAAATAAGGATGCTGTTATATTTACGATAGGCTTTTTAATTTTTGCGGGGCTGGGACTAGGAGAGCTGATTTGGTTTTATTCACAGAATTCTTACTATGATTTATATTTATGGAAATGGGGCGTCGTCAGCTTCTTAATCTCACTTATCATTATTCTCGGAAGAAGATTTGCGGAAAATCATGAGCAGGTCGTGGAATATTCCAAACAGCTGGAAATGTTCAACAATGAATTGCAGCGTTCCGAGAAGATGGAAATCATCAGTGAGATGGCTGCTTCAGTAGCCCATGAAGTGAGAAATCCATTGCAAGTGACCCGAGGATTTCTTCAGTTGTTGGCAGAGAAACAACAAAACTCGGATAAGGTTTATTTGAATATGGCTCTGGACGAGCTTGATCGCGCCTCGAACATCATTACCGATTTCCTTACTTTTGCTAAACCGGAGGTAGGTAAAGTAACCACCCTCAATTTGCTGGAAGAGTTTATACATATAGAAGGTATACTAGTACCTATGGCTAATCTTCAGGGAGGTAAAATCAACGTAAATATTCCTAACAATTTATTCATTAAGGGAAATTCTTCGAAGTTCAAGCAGGCGATTATCAACATTATTAAGAATAGTATCGAATCCCTCCAAGGTGAGGGCGATATTCAGGTGTGGGCTTATAAAGATAATGATTCGGTTTTTGTTCATATTAAGGATAACGGTGAAGGCATGGATTCCGATGTATTGGCGCGTTTGGGAGAACCCTATTTCTCCAACAAAACGAAGGGGACAGGGTTAGGTCTGATGGTTACGTTCCGAATTATCGAAGTGATGCAAGGGGAAGTCAAATTCTTAAGTGAAAAAGGAGTTGGTACCGAAGCAATTATTCGCTTCCCGTCAAAAGAGCCTTGATGGGAAGCTTTTTTATTTATATTGTCTGATTTCACCGGCTGTGCTTACCTGGGAGGAGGGCTTCCTGATATGAAGTAGATGGCGCCTCTCTCGCATTCATGATCGGGAACAGTTAAGGAGCGGCTTAGCTAAAGGGATTAACAAAAGGGTCCCCATAATTTAAAAAGCCGTTTCTGCACTACGTTCAGTGCGGAAACGGCTTTGATGATTGCTTAGTATTTCTGCTTGTCCAATCGCAAGAGTAGTCCAGGATTGATAAGGGATTCGCTGGACCGGCGGTCAGGCAGCAGAGCAATTGATGTTGGAGAGCTTACATCCATGCAACATTTGGTTTAATGTCACTCTTAATTACGTCTGACGGATTTGGAGGAAGTACTAAATAAAACTCATCGGAGTTTTCCTCAACTGTCTTAACTTTGATGTGATCTGGAATTATAACCCCCAGCGCCTCCTGTATTGCTGCTTTTGGATCGGCTAACAGCTTGGCCTTAAAGCTAGGATCTTGCCATGCTTTCTGGATTACTTGCGTTTGAAGGAGAGCTCCTGATGTTGTCATAAAGATCACCCTTTCTCAGAAAAAATGGTTTATGATTCTTACATATTATAACATTAATCGAAGTAAAAAGCTAGGAATTTGACAATGCCTGCGCCAGCCAGTGTTCTAGCCCCCCTTTTTCCAGAAAATTCTTTTGTTGTTCAATCTGATCTGCGGCTTGCTGAACATTTTGAAGGAGGTATTCATGGAAGTCATAAAGGTGCGGGGCGTACGGGCGGACGTTTGCAAGCAGGTCGTGATGAGCCTTAGCTATTTCTGCATATTCTAGTAAAATGCCTTGAGTAAATATAGCTTGTCTTATCTCATCCGGTGTCGGCCGGCGATGATCCGGCAATTGCTGCTTGGCATGAATGAGTGAGACGAGGCAATTATAGCTGCCTTCTTTAAGATCCTTCTCCCAATCCATCCAGTCATCCAGCATTTGCAGTGTTATAAGGACGGTATCCACGCTATCTTCGAGCAAGGTAATCATCTGATCCTGGTTAGTTAACAAGCAAATGGATGTCACAGACAGCTTAACAGGAGAAGCTTTGTGAGCAACACGAACCGGACTTTCCAGGAAAAAGTCGCTGCTGTTCTCATGCGTTACCGCGTTGGCCCATTCGGCTACATATTTTTTGAAATAAAGCCAGAAGGGAGAAGAGGCGGGAAAATACTCTCTGTAAATGTTTAAAAATTCGAAATGAATCAGGTCGGCAAGAGGGAGCTGAAGTTTAACCTTTGCCTCAGGGTTATCCATCAGGTCATCAATGAGATGATAATGCATCATCCCAAAAATGTTCGCGGCAGCTATACGACGGCAATGGTAAGCGGATAAGCCAGAGCTTTCCTGCAGCCAAAAAGGGAGCAGATAGCAAATGTAATTTTTGGCGCGATTTTCCTTCATTACGTGGAAATGGTCAAGGAAATCTTGAGCTGGTTGCCTAAAGGAAGGGGGGAAGGCGGATAAGCATTTGTCTGCTTCAGCGAAAGCTTGCTGCAAATCGTCTTCATAATTAGAAAGCCATTGCAAATTTAACACCTCTCATCATAATTTAAGCCCGGCACACCAAAATAATTATCGTTAGGCAAGGAAGACGAGAGTAATCCGGTTGCTATAATTATAGATTAAATGAATCTTCTGCAAATTACAAATCTGACAGTTTTGGCCCAGAGTATGAAAATTGCTTGAATAAAATTGAAGAGCATCCCTAAAGATGCTCTCAGTTCAAAGCCTATTTTATTTCAAGGCTAAAATTTTTATTTTATGGCCACGATGCGAATCCGTTTATAGTCCGCGAACCAGTTGTTGTCTTTAAAAAGCTTGGGCCTGGCGACGGCGCATATGCGATCGAAAGCTTCCGTCTTCTGCAAATCCGTGAAACCGTGGAAGAAATCATCCGCTGCCAATCCATTAAGCCAATGATGCAGACCGCGCTCTCCATCTTCCAGTAAGGTAGGGCGATCGAAGTGAACGGCGTAGGTTACCCGGAAGCCTTGTTTTTCCAGCATGGAGCTGTATTGACCGATGCTTGGAAAAAACCAGGGATTGCGAGCTGCTCCATCGATTCCATAATATTCGGATAGCACCTCACAAATACTGTCCACAATCGTGTCGATATTTCCTTTGCCGCCAAATTCAGCGACAAACCGCCCGCCTGTTCGAAGAGCATCCCACACGCAGGCTATGACTTTGTCGGCATTCTGGATCCAATGCAGGGCCGCATTGGAGAATACAGCATCTACTGGCCGAGCCAAGGAAAAGTCCGCTGCATTTCCAACCATAAAGGCCAACTGCGGGTATTTCAGCTTGGCCTGTTCAATCATAGACGGGGAGTAATCGATTCCAAACACCTTCGCGCCGGACTGCTGAATTTCGTAGCCTAAATCCCCGGTTCCGCAACCGAGATCCAAAATTTCCTCTCCCGGCTGCGCATGAAGCAAATTGACAAGATCCTTCCCGTAACTTGAAACAAACCCCAGCTTTTGATCATACAGTTCAGGCTTCCAAGCGTGCGTAGATTCCATAAATATTCCTCCTAATAGGAAATGATAGCACTGTTTCAGTAGCTTTCTCTATTTTGGCATATAATTGAAAATGGATTAAATATATAATTCGAATATCATTGATAGGTTTTTCCTATTAGGCGATCTGCTCCAAGTTACTCCAACTTAAAACATTTGCCGGAAGCCGATGAAGATCAGAAGTAAACCGGAAATTACCGTTGCCCGTTGACCCAGCCTTTCGGCAGCGAACTTCTCTCCGAATCCAGCACACAGCGCCAGCAAAATGAAGCTGAACACCCCTACTGATATCGAAGTGTAATATATATTCAGTTGGGTAATCCCTGCATTGAAGCCTCCGGCCAAGGCATTCATAGCCAAGGCTACGCCCAGCAGCAAGGATTCTGCCAAGCTGATGGACTGTGAGCTGTCCTTATCGGCTTCCACCGGATTTTGGAGCAGCCTGGTGAACGAATTGGTGCTGCCGTCTTCCTGCAGTGTTTTTTTTTCCATATAAGGTTGAAGAAGTACCCAGACCCCCACACCGACAATAACAATGGTTCCGATCAATTGGCCTATCCAGGGGTGGATCCACGCAGAAATTATATTTCCGAATAGACCCGATACAAGAGTGGCCAGAAAGGATATGAGAGCAATCGCCAGATTGGAATACCAGGGGATCCGGATTTTGCGGGCGCCGTATGCAATTCCGACCCCGGCGTTGTCGAGATTGGATGCCAAACCGATCGCTATGATTGCCAGCAGGTTGTATGAACTCAAAAGGTTCACTCCTTTGCATCGCTTTGACACAGCATATGCCCAAAAATCGGTTTTGGTTTCTCCCGGGCATTTTTTCATAAGCACATTAGGGCTTAGTTACAGATCTTAAACTGCGAAAGTTGAGTTATTAAGATAAATGTTCCCTTTCCGCCTTATAAAGTAGTATAATTTACAATAAGATATATCCGAGGAGTGATAAATGTGCTTGAAAACTTGTTGCGGCCAACGCACCTGCTGTTGCTGGTCATTGCCGCGCTCCTGTTGTTCGGTCCGAGCAAACTACCGGAACTTGGACGCAGTTTTGGCACGATGTTAAGGGAATTTAAGAAAGGCGCCCGCGGGGATTATAAAGAAGAGGACGATAAGCCTCAGGAAATTACCGCTGTTGAAGAGACAAGCAAGTCCTAATGTATAGAAATGAGGGAGGCACCGTGAGGTGCCTTTTTTGTTTGTGCGGATTGTCATGACCTAAATAAAAAGGGCCTCTCCACTTTTTGGAGGGCCCTTTTGGCTAACACGTTTAATACGCCTTGATTAACATATATGTCGACAATGTTTGCATTTTTTTTCGTAGATTAGCTAGAAAGATCTGCAACCCCCGACTTTTCCAAAAACAGCGCGATTACTGTACCTAATGTCATAATAAAAGTAAAACAAGAAAGATGTAACTAAATTTGCAAAATAAACGTTTTCTTTTTGATTATACATGTAAAACCAATTAAGGAAAGGTGTGACTTTCAAGATGGAACCTAAATTAAACAGAAGATGGAGCAATAACCCGGAAAAAGCCGGTGCCAGCAGATTATTGCTTGTTATATTTTACTCGCTATTTATCGCCTATGTTTTCATTGCCATTAAAATTATTTTGTTTAAGACCATTCCTTTCTCAGCACTATTCCATACAGGAATAATGCCAGCATTAAGAAGCATTAATATCATTCCTTTTAATACGATTATTGAATTTTTTTCAAGCGAGAATATAGATATGGGAAGGGCATTGGCGAATATAGGTGGGAATATAGCTATCTTTGTTCCTTTAGGGATTTTCGTAGCTTATGCCGCACACAACAAGCCTTTGCGTATTTCATTTCTTTGCCTGCTGCTGACCTCATTTGCGCTCGAAGTTATTCAGTATGTGATTGCTTTGGGCAGCAGCGATATCGATGATATTTTATTGAATTTCGCTGGCGGGGCTATAGGTGTAGGCATATATAAATGGTTCTATAAATCAACACCTTCCCGGAATCAATTCCTTATGTCTCTTATTGGTTTCCTCTTGATTTCAGGACTCTCTGGGGGCGTCGTTATTAGGATGGTCGAGCCTGAGCTGTTGTCTTTCTCAACTTCTAAGGTCAATTATGTTTATGAAAATAATGAGGTAATGGCGGGATGGAATGAAGCAGAGGCAGATTTGTTTGGAGATTTGGCAGCTGCTGAAGGGAATAAAATTACAGTGTATATGAATCCTAAATCTGTGCGAACAACAGAGCAACAAGAAACAGACGAGGAGTATGTTCAAATACAAATAAATGACGTAACCAAAATATTTACCAGAACTATTTCTTCCGATAAAAATACCGTGATCAACAGGTATGAAGAAGTAACAAGTGCTGAGATATCCTCCTTGTTAGAAACCGGAGATACCGCTCCCTCGGTTAGGGTTTGGTTATCGAACGAAAATAAGCAAGTTGCTGAGGCGGTTCTTATTAGTATCATAGATTAAATTAGTAACTTATATTAAATCAATATCTATTTTCAATGGCTTGAGCATTAAAAAATTGACTTTTTAAGGGGGATTAAGGGCTATCAACAAAAAAAAGTTACCGATTTAATATAAAGGCGGGAACAGAATTGAAATTTAAATTTCTATTAACAAAAGTAGCTTTGATATCTATCTGTACGCTTGTAATGGGATGCAACATCATAAAAAATGATTCCATTGGAAATCCGAAGGAAAAAGTAACGGTAAAAGTATTGTACGAAAGCGAATCTGCCTTTTTTACAAATTACGGCTCATTATTTATTTCAAAGTACCCGAACGTCGACTTTCAGGTCATTCCTTTTCCATATACCTCAAATACAGCTAGTGGTGAGGAAATCGAGCAAGCATATGACATGGTTATCCAGGAAGAGCAGCCTGATATTTTATTCTTATATCCTGATCAAGTAGAAAGATATTCGAACAAAGAACAATTATATGATTTGGATCCTCTTATTGTTCAAGATAAGTTTGATCTTGAAAACATTCACCCAGCAGTAACGGATTACATTCGCTCTATAGGTACCGGAAGATTATTAGCGTTAACTCCCAATTTTTATGGAAAAGCTGTTTTTTTACAATAAAGATTTATTTGATCAATACCAAATTCCGTATCCAAACGACGACATGACTTGGGAGGACATCATGCTGCTTGCGCAGAGATTTTCACCGGAAAGTACATCTTCCCATGGCATTATGTTTGGTTCAAATCAAAATTCCTTATTCAAGCTTGCCCTGGATATCGGAGAAGCTAATAATTTAACCTACCTTGATCTTAAAAATCGAAAATAACGATAAATAGTGACAGTTGGAAAGAAGTATTTCGAATGGTGCTTAATGCGTATCAATCCGATTCGATTTATGCTGAAGGTGGGGGAGCCAAGCCGGGAATCACCTATCGAGAGATCTTACTGCAGCATCCCTTTATTACAAATCAAGCAGCAATGTCAGTAGAAGGCCATCATTTCTTGAAAGATTTGAAATTTGCCGAAGAATTGAACCCTGAAGCTACGCCAAAGTGGGATGTTATTGCTTTTCCATCTAATGATGGGCAGTTAGGAAGCGAAGACTCTATTTGGATTCAATATGTAGTGTCTATTAATGCTAAATCAACAAATATTAATACTGCATGGGAAGTAGTTAAGTATATAAATAGCGAAGAATTCACTAGAGCAGCTTTAAAATCAACGCTGCAGGATAGCTTGCCAACGCGAAAAGAGGTATTATCCAATGCAGCATATAATTTAGACGCGTTTTATAGACCCAGCATGAATCCTTATTTGTCTACAACGAATAGGAAGATATCACAATCCTTTTATGATTCGTTTCAGTCTTTCTCAGAAATGAAAGTAAACGAGGCTCTTCGAGGCGGAATATCCTTAGATGAAATGCTTACCTCCATTGAGCAAAAGGGCCAGGAACTACTGCTTCAAGAGAAGACGGATTAACGATAAAAACACTTCTGAATAGGGACTTTCCCCATTCTACCTGAATGGCTGGGAAAGTCCCTGTTTGCAATCTAGGAAGCTGGCCGGAGCTAAGAAGTCTTCTCGCTTAAACGGATCGCCCGATATCCGAATGCATCCACAGTCACTTGGCCTGGCTGAAGCTCATCGCAAGTCAGCGCATCCGTACCTCTGCATGGCAGGGTGACGCTGCCACCACGGCCATCCATATTGACGATGATCCATACTGTTTGCCCATCTGCTCCTCGCCTTGGGGCGACAATTGTGCCTGGGGTCACGTCGCTTTGCACAGTGACCATCGCCTCATTCGCATAGTGCCGGATAAGCTGGCGCAGCAGCCGATCGCCCTCATCGCCGCTCGGCATGGAGCCCAGCATAACGATTTTACCATCGCCGTGCCGATGCTCGGTGAGGAAGGCCAGACCTGGTGTCAGCCCCTCGCTAATGCTGCCTATAACGGTCGCTCCTCCCTCCACAGGCTGGAAGACGGCGCTCCATAAAGAGAGCGGGGCAGACACGTCAAAGGCTAACCCGATCGTTCCGGTACCTTCCATGGGATACGTAAATACCGTCTTCACCCCCGCCCATTTCTCCAGCTCGCCGAGTCCCCCATCCGTATGAATCGTATGCTCTTTCGTGCGTCCTCCGGTTAGCGGGCCGGCGATCCAAATGCCGCCTTTGGCGGTAAATGCCAGCGCACGCTGCAAATACTCCGGGGATACATAGGGGAGAAAGGGGGTGAACAACAGCTTATAACCGCCGAGATTGGCTCCTTCAGGAAGGACGTCACGGTGGATTCCTAGTGATAACACCCGTTTGTAGAAATCATTCATGAGTCCCCGGTAATCCAACTTGCGGTGCGGCTCCGTTCTAAAAAAAGCCTTCGCCCGGTCTGAATATGTCATCGCCACTTCCGCTTGCATCGGCTTCGTCTCTAGCAGGACCTCTTCCAGCTCCCTTCTGGCCGTCTCCACCTCCAGCACCTGACGATGGCCGATGGTCGGCTCGCCCCAGGTACTTACGACAGAGCCGTGCGGCTGTTCGCTGCCGGTCCGCTGCTGCCGCCATAGCCAGTAGCAGAAGGCCTGAGCGCCGAGGGCATACGCCGCTACGGCCTCCGCCCTCACATACCCGTTCGGGTGAGGGGTGGCGCAGCTCTCCAATGAAGCGGCATGGGACGGGCTTGTCTCCATAATCCAGAAATCGGTGCCCGGCTTGAAGCTGCGCCATAAATCGCAATTGAACAAGTATGCGTGCGCGTTGTCCTTGGATGCATAGGTATCGAAGGCTGCGAAATCGAGATTTCTGAACAACCGCTCGTTGTCGACGTGAAAGGCGACGCTGCTGTTATGCGTAATCGGCGCTGGGGAGTAGCGGCGTATGATCGCCGCCTGTTCGTCCGCAAACTCAGCGATTTGTTCCATAGAAAATCGTTGATACATCGTTTGCAGCGACGAGTTGTGCAGGAAGGGGGCTGGCCCCGGCTGCGGCACCTGATCGAACCGCTGGTAAGCCTGGCTCCAGACGTTCGTTCCCCACGCTTCATTCAGCGCATCAATCGTACCGTAGCGCTGTTTCAGCCAGCGGTGCCACAAGCCTTTGCATGTCTCGCACATGCATTCCGCAACATGAGCCTTGAACTCATTGTCGAGCTGCCAGGCAACGACGCCGGGTAAAGAGCCGACAGCCCGGGCGATATGTTCGGTAATGATCGCTGCCCGCTCGCGGAAATAAGGATGATTGGTGCAGGCATGCTGCCGTGCGCCGTGGCCCATCACGGTGCCGCGCTCATCCACGTGCATCCGCTCCGGGTGTCCATGGCTGAGCCAGATTGGCGGCGTCGGCGTCGGCGTGCACATGACCGTATCGATGCCATGCTCATACAGCAGCCCAATCACCTCTACGAACGAACTGATGTCGATGCGGCCCTCCTCCGGTTCAAAAACAGACCAGGCGAATTCCCCGATACGCACGACATTGATGCCCGTCCGCTTCATGAGTTCGATATCCTGCAGGAGTACGTCCCGGCTCCAAAGCTCCGGGTATAAGCACGCCCCGTGGTAAAGCTTCTTATTCACCTATCCTCACCTCTCCATCGATAATAAATCTCTCCCCACCAGTCTGCCTTTGCTGTTCTCTCCCGGCAATAGCAATGTTTTGCCGGGTTTGCACTTTTTTGCACGGATGGCGCTGCCGCGCCGCTTGCCGAGCCTCCAAGAAAGTCTAATTGCTGGAAAACAAGCGCTGACCCATAATGAGACTACATCGATCGATTGCAAAAAACTTCCGCAGCACAAGCGGCTTTTCGCAACATGAACGGCCTTCCGCAGCACAAGCGGCTTTTCGCAACATGAACGGCCTTCCGCAGCACAAGCGGCTTTTCGCAACATGAACGGCCTTCCGCAGTAGAAGCGGCCTTTCGCAACATGAATGGCCTTCCGCAGTACGAATGACACTTGGAGGTGAACAGATTGAAAGAAGCGGCTCCCTCAAGCGGCTTAATAAGACAGCAGCCTTTAATGAGTAAGCGGGCAACAAAATGGAAGCGTTTTAAGCGTGATAAGTGGCTGTATATTCTACTGCTGCCCGGCCTGCTGTATTTTTTGATTTTCAAATATGTACCCATGTGGGGCGTGCTGCTGGCCTTCAAAAACTACCAGCCGTTTATCGGCTTTTGGCAAAGTGAATGGGTAGGGGTAGAGCATTTCAAAGTCTTTTTTCAGAACCCGGACTTCTTCATGCTGCTGCGCAACACTTTGGTGCTCTCTTTGTACAACCTGATTTTCTTCTTCCCCGCACCGATCATCTTGGCGCTGCTTCTGAATGAAATAAGGCGGGCATTTTTCAAACGGACGATTCAAACGCTCATCTACGTACCTCACTTTATATCGATGGTTATCGTAGCGAGCTTGACTTATGTGTTCCTGACGACAGAAGGCGGGTTGGTCAATGAATTGCTGAATGCATTTGCAGGGAAGAAAATCGACTTTCTGGCCAGCCCCGACTGGTTCAGGCCGCTGATCATTCTGCAGACCATCTGGAAGGAATGCGGCTGGGGGACGATCATTTTCCTTGCGGCACTGGCTGGAGTCGATGTGGAGCAGTATGAAGCGGCTATCGTCGACGGGGCAAGCCGCTGGAGGCAGCTGTGGCATATTACCTTGCCCTCCATTCGCAGTACGATCGTCATTTTGCTCATCCTGCGCATGGGGACGATTTTAGATAACGGATTTGAGCAGATTTATTTGATGATGAATGCTCTGAATCGCAGTGTAGCCGAAGTATTCGATACTTATGTGTATTTGCTGGGAATTACCCAGGGGGCCTTTAGCTATAGTACGGCTGTCGGGTTGTTCAAATCCGTCATCGGTGTAATCCTTGTGCTCGGCTCCAACTGGCTGGCCAAGAAATTCGGTGAAGCCGGACTTTATTGAGAGGGGAAGAGGTTATGGCTCATCAATACAGAAGCACAGGCGAAAAAGTATTCGACATGTTTAACTATGCGTTCCTCGCCGTTTTTGGCCTGGTGGCGATCCTGCCGTTTATATTTGTCATCTCGGGTTCCTTCGCCACAGATGCGGAAATTACGAAGCGCGCTGTATTTCTAATTCCGACCACCTTTTCTCTGGATGCCTATAAGTTTATTTTTTCTACGGATACGATCGTTCGCAGCATCGGAGTTTCCATTTACGTGACTGTGGTCGGCACGATCGTCAATTTGTTCTTTACCGTGACGATGGCTTATCCGATGGCCCGGCGCAACCTGATGGGCCGGAATACGATTTTGAACCTCGTTATTTTTACGATGCTGTTCGGCGGCGGCATGATTCCGACCTACCTTGTCATTCGGGAGCTGCATTTGCTGGACACGTTAAACTCGCTCATTTTACCCGGCGCTATTAGCGCATTTAATTTAATTATCGTTAAAAACTTTTTTCAGGAGCTGCCCCCGGGCCTGGAGGAAGCGGCCAAAATTGACGGGTGCAACGAGCTTGGTCTGCTTTGGAGAATCGTGCTGCCCCTATCGAAGCCTGTACTTGCCACCTTCACGTTATTTTATGCGGTAGGGCATTGGAACAATTTTTTCTCGGCATTGCTGTACATCAATGATCCTATCAAATGGCCGCTGCAGGTGATGCTTAGACAAATCGTAATGCTGTCGCAGTCGGCGGGAGATATCAGCTCCATGGATCCGAGCTTTGTTCAGCCGCCCGAGCAGTCTATCAAGATGGCTGTCATCGTGGTCGGCACAATCCCTATTCTGTGTGTTTACCCGTTTTTGCAAAAGCATTTTGCTAAAGGTGTGCTGCTTGGTTCCATTAAGGGGTAGCAGGCGGGCTCGCGCCTTGATCTGCCCAGGGTTTATGATTGCCCGCCAGTAGTCCGGGTGATTTAACCATATTGCATAGCGAAATAGCCTAGCCGTAATCCAAAAATTTAAGGGAGGTTATGAATGAATGAAGCAAAAAGCAAACACAAGAAGTATGAAGCGCTGGTTGTCCTTATTGTTGATCGTCATGATGGTTACAGCTATCGCTGGCTGCGGAGGAAGCAATAGTAATAAGCAGGCAGGAGAGGGATCGGTTGGCAATACCGGGGGAAATGAGGAAAGCAAACAGGCCAAGGAAGGCGCTCAGGCAGAGGAGCCCCCGCTGGACTTGACGATCATGCTGCCGATTTTCAAGACGAATTATCCGAAGGATGATGGGCCGGTCGTTGAGGAAATTGAGAAAAGAACGAACACCAACATTCACTTCGAGTGGGTGCCGAACGCTTCTTATGCCGATAAGTTCAATATCACCCTTGCTTCCGGCAAGCTGCCCAGCATTATTTATGTCGGTGATGTGAAGGCGCCGAGCTTTGTAAGCGCCGCCCAATCCGGGGCATTCTGGGAAGTAGGGCCATATTTGCAGCAGTTTCCGAACTTAAGCGGGGCTAACCCGGTTATTATGGAAAACTCTTCGATCGAAGGCAAAAACTACGGAATATATCGCGGAAGGGTGTTAGGCCGGAACGGGATGGCGTTCCGTAAGGATTGGCTGGAAAACGTAGGGCTGGAAACACCGCAAACCATCGATGATTTTTACAATATGCTAAAAGCGTTCAAAGAGCAGGATCCTGATCAAAATGGCCAGGATGATACGTACGGAATGGTGCTCGTCAAATGGACCGGGCAATGGGCCAGCGGCTTCGATACGATCAAGCTGTGGTTCGGCGCGCCGAACAAATGGGGAGTCGTGGATGGTAAGCTGGTGCCAGAGCACGAATTCCCTGAATATGTAGAAGCGTTAAAATTCATGAAAAAGCTGTATGACGAAAAATTGATTAATTCGGACTTTGCCGTTATGGATAGCGCAAAATGGGTAGACCCGGTCGTAAATAATAAAGCTGGCGTCATAGTGGACGTGGTCGATACCGGGGCGCGCATTGACGATAAAATTCATGCCGCCCTCGTCAAAGAAGGCAAAGATGAGCCCGACCGCCATTACATCGACGTTATCGGCGGAGTCGCTGGAGCTGACGGCAAGCTTCGTACTTTGCCGACGTCCGGTTTTGCAGGCATATTGGCCATCCCTAAATCATCGGTGAAAACGGAGGAGGAATTAATGAGGGTGCTCGGCTTCCTGGATAAGCTGAATGACCCTGATATGCAGACACTGCTCGGCTTCGGGCTGGAGGGCGTTCATTACAATCTGGTCGGCGAGTTCGTTGAACCGATCAAGGATACGGTGAAGCTGGAGTCTGAGGTGGAAGGTTTGAACCAAATGCTCGGCTTCATTCCGGAGGATCGCGGCAAAAAAGTGAAGCAGACTCCGCTGCGGGTCAAGCAGGCGGAAGTACAGAAAGCGAACGAAGAATTCATTGTCACCAACCCTGCTGAGGCTTTCATATCCGTCGTATATTCGCAAAAAGGCCAGCAGCTCGACAATATTATCAATGATGCGCGCATAAAGTTTATCGTCGGACAGGTGGATGAAGCAGGTTTAAAGGCGGCGTTCGACGTATGGAAAAAAACCGGCGGCGACGATTTCGTCCAGGAAATGAACGAACTGTACAGCAAGGTGAACCGATAAGCAGCAGCTCATAATGATGAGCATGCCGGCAAAAATGGGCTGCCGCGCTAAATCTACTATGGATTTTGCGTGAGCAGCTTCCTTTGATTGCCTGACTATGAGCCCATTGCCCCATTTTATTGTAAGCAGGCTTGTAATTCGTAATGAATGCGTTTACATTTTGATATATACCTTGATTCGGTTGGTGAAAAGATGAATAAAGGAATTTTAACAAAATGGTGGTCGCGTACAAAAGGGGTTTCCGGCTGCAAAGGAAAATATTATCGCAACAATCTGATTATGATGCTCGTCGTATCCGCGATTCCCGGAATTATTACCGGAGGGCTCGTCTATTGGATGATCGGCGGCCGCCTGGAAAGCGAGCTGCTGCAAATGCATCATCAACAAATTGAACAGCGCGCCCGCAATGTCGATGAACAACTGACGAATTTGGAGCTGATGCTGTCGCATTGGGCTTTCGATCCCCAATTTGATTACAGCCTGGATGGGCTCGATTTCAAGGTGAATTTTGAACGGTCCCGCGATATTACCAAGACTTTAGTTGTTATGCAGGGCTCCAACACGATGATTAAGCAGGTGGAATTGTATTTGGCAGGGCAGGAGCCTTTATTGTTTCATCCTGAGTATGGGGAAATACATTCCCCCGAAGTTTCGGCGTTGTATGACCAGCTTATTCAGACGAAAAAAAGCACGTATTGGACGGAATGGGCGTTTGACCCAGACAGGCCGGAAGTGAAGGAGCTAACGCTCGTTCACCACATCCCGGGCGGAAGCCAGAAGCCGTTCGGTGCCCTGTTAATTCGCATGGATACGCTGAAGGTGGCCAATATGCTGAAAACGATGACTCCTTATAATGTGGGGGAGACGTTTCTCGTGCAAAATACAGGCGAACTGTTTGCTTCAGCGGGGGACAGCGCCCCGGATTCTCCCTTCGTCACCGGGCTGCGCACGAAAATCCATGATCGGGAACCGGACATGAAATCGTCTTTTTTCTTCGAATGGGAAGGCGCGACTTATGCGGTAACTTACGGGGAGTTCTCGCGAATTTCTACGGAATGGACTTATGTATCGGCTTCGCCGATTACGAGTATTACCTCGCCGGTGATGCTTATCTCCAAGCTGATTTTTATCGTCAGCTTTAGCGCCTTGCTTCTGGCCGCGCTGTTAGCCTGGATCGCTTCCCGAAGGATGTATTCTCCGGTCAAGCGTCTGTTCAAGACGTTGCTTTTGGATGATCTGAAGACGGAGGGCCAAGAAGATGAGTTTACGCTGATTGAGAGGCAATGGTTAAATCTGCACTGGGAGAGCCATGATTTGCAGCGCAAATTGGCGGAACAGCTGCCTCATGTGAAGGAGAGTTTTTTGAACCAGCTGCTGCAGGGGCATCTGTACGCTTATTCTGAACAGGACTTGCGCCGGAGAATGGAGCGGTTCAAATGGGAAGTGGAGCACAAGCAATTCATTATTATTTACGTTCAGTTGACGGGGATTAAGAGCCTCGAAGGGAAGTTCAGAAGCGGAGATGAGGGGCTTGTATCCTACGCGGCGGCAAATGTTATCGGTGAACTGGCGGCACAGCGGTTCAACCAGTCCGATACGATTCATTTCCATGACTTAACGGCCGGCGTATTGCTAGTGGTCCCGGATGACGGCTCCGCTGAGTCCGAGGTCCTCAGCTACTGCGAGGAACTGGCCAGGACGATTAACGTCATCTTAAAGATGCGGGTTACCGTTGCCATTAGCGCTCCGGTAAGCGGCGTTTCGGACATCCCGCTGGCATTCGAAGGGGTTAAGCAGGCCGCCAGCTATCGTCCCTTCAGTAACGAGAATCAGATCATCGACATGGAGCGGATGGATCAGGAAGGAACGGACGATGCGGAGCCTACCTATTCATTTACGTTGGAACGGGAGTTGATTCAGGCTATGCGAACAGGGCAGGAGGAAGATGCACATCGGCTTCTCGCTGACTTTATCGAGGCGTTAAAGGCCAAGGAGGCAAAGGCGATCGATGTGCAGCAGGGGATGCTGCATCTGCTCGGCCATGTTCAGCATGTAATTATGCTCTCCGGCATTGACCCGAAACGCTTATATATGGGGGTCAATATGTACGAAGCGCTGTCGCAAATCCGCGAGCCGGAGCTGATTCTGATTTGGTTTAAGGAGAAGGTGGTTGCTCCTTATTTAAAGGAGCTTTCGCAGCGCTCCAAAGCCGAAGTGAAAATGATGATCGAGCAGGCGATGATCTATTTGCAGCAAAACTATATGAACGATGTTTCTCTCGATAGCTGTGCGGATGAGATCGGCACGAATACATTTTTTTTAAGCAAGTCGTTTAAGCAGGTGTTAGGTCATAATTTTATCGATTATTTAACGGAGCTGCGGATGGACAAAGCGAAGGAACTGCTGCGCGGCAGTCATTTGCGGATCAGTGAAGTAGCCGAACGAGTAGGATACCAGCACAGTTATTTCAATCGTATCTTCAAAAAACTGGAGGGAATGACGCCAAGCCGTTATCGGGAATTAAGCCAGTGACAAAAAAGTCCAAACCGTTTGAAATAATGCAACCCGCCATGGTGAGCGTAGCAGCGATGCGGCAAGAAAGTCTTATTGCTGGTAAGTGGCAGCGTGCCTACAATGGGGATACCTTGAAATGAAGGAGTGGTTGCCTATGTCTTCATGGTCACCAGTTAGGTTGCGGTGGCTGGATCCCTCATTCTTGCCCGCTGGCCCCGTTGGATTAACGTGGGGTGTCCCTTGGAGCAAAGGGGAGCTGAGCCGGGAGGAGTTGTCCAGCCTTCGGTTAATTAAGACCGATGGCGGATCCGGCTCAGGTTTGCCAGGGGGAATGAAATCAGGCGGGATAGCGATTTGCCGTGGTCCGGGAGCGGAAGGTGAGCAACTGCCTTTGCAGTCCTGGGCCACGGCTTATTGGCCTGACGGCAGCGTCAAGTGGACGGCGCACGCTGCGGTAGCTGATGCGAGGGCCGATGAGGCTACAACGGCTGAGGCTACAGTAGATGAGGCAGCAGCAGATAAGGATACAGCGAATGAGGCCACTGCAGCTGTGAACAATCAGCACGCGGATTCGCTCAGCGGGGGAAGAAATGACTGCGAGCAGAACGGCAAGGCAGTGAGCCAGTTGATCATAAAGGAGACGGACGACACTATTTTCATCGATACAGGGATCATCGCTTGTACGGTTAACAAGCAGGGGCGAGGGATTATTCGCCGTATCGTGCGCGGTGATAATGAGATTTGCAGCGGAGGAGAGTTAATCTGCATTCGTGAGGAAACAAGTTTAGCATCTGGTTCACGAACTTTAAGGGAGGAACCATTCACTGGCACTACGCTGCGGGGGAAGGTGGAGCAGCAGGGGCCGGTACGGGCCGTGGTGAGACTGGATGGCAGGCACCGTTCTATGGCTGCAGGTACGCGGGAATGGCTGCCTTATACGCTCCGGTTGTATTTTTATGCTGGATTGCCGACGATTCGGCTAATATATACATTTTATTATGACGGAAATCCACATCAGGATTTCATTAAGGGGCTGGGGATTTCCTTTGCCGTACCGATGCGAGGAGCGTTTTACAACCGGCATGTACGCTTTGCCGGAGAGAAGGGCTTGTTCAGCGAATCGCCAAAATCGCTCCATACCCGCCGCACTAAAGGGCGCTATCAGGAAATGCATGCCCTGCAAACAGCAGGTGGCCTGGTCAGCTTTGATCCTGAGGAAGACGCTTATTTTCTCGGACTGCTGGATGACTCGGCAAACTGGGACAGCTTCAAGCTGGTGCAGGATAGTTCCGAGCATTATCGCGTGTCGAAGCGGACCGGACCGGGCTGTTGTTGGGTGAGGGCTGCTGACGGTAGAAGAGCCGGAGGACTCGGCTACGTCGGTGGCGAAGGAGGCGGGCTTGCGGCCGGGATAAAAGACTTTTGGCAAAAGTCGCCTTCAGGACTGGAGGTGCGTTCCACTACGGAAGACGAAGCCAGATTATTCGTATGGCTCTGGTCGCCCGATGCGCCGGGGATGGACCTTCGGCATTACGATACGCGGACACATGTGGAATCGGCCTATGAAGGAGCGGAGGAACTGCGGGCCACGCCATACGGGATCGCGAATACGAGCAAACTGACGCTGTGGTGCACGGACCGGACGCCAGAGCCGAAGCAACTGCGCGATATGGCGGCGGAAGCTGCTTCGCCTGCCCGGCTCGTCTGCGATCCAGCTTATTACTATGAGGCCGGTGCCTTCGGTATTTGGAGCTTGCCGGATCGAAGCACTCCGGCCAAAGCCTATCTGGAGGAGCGGCTGGATGGGATTATCGCCTTTTATCAAACGGAGGTGGAGCAGCGGAAATGGTACGGTTTTTGGGATTATGGTGATTTCATGCACAGCTATGATCCTGTACGGCATGCATGGAACTATGATCTGGGCGGATGTGCTTGGCAAAATACGGAGCTCGTGCCTAACATGTGGCTTTGGCTCATGTTCCTGCGCTCCGGCCGCGAGGATATATTCCGTTTGGCAGAGGCGATGACCCGGCATACGAGTGAAGTGGATGTGTACCATTTCGGTGAATATGCGGGTCTTGGCTCTCGGCACAACGTCGTTCACTGGGGCTGTGGCTGCAAGGAAGCTAGGATCGCTATGGCTGGGCTGCATCGATATTACTATTACCTGACTGCCGATGAACGGATTGGAGATATTTTGGACGAAGTAAAGGATGCCGATTACTCAACGGTTACCCTTGATCCGATGCGGTCTTATTTCCCGAAGGATGAGCATCCCACTCATATCCGGGTCGGACCGGATTGGGCCGCGTTCAGCTCCAACTGGATGACCCAATGGGAGCGCTATGAGAATGCGGCTTACCGAGACAAGATCATTACAGGCATCGATTGCATTAAGGCCGCTAATTTCCGGCTCATCTCCGGCCCGACCTATGGTTATGATCCAAAGACCGGGCTCCTTACGGGGATGGGGGACGACAATTGGGGGCGGCACTTGGCAATTTGCATGGGCGGGCCTCAAGTATGGTTCGAGTTGGCGGCCATGCTGGAGGATCCGCAGTGGGAGGATATGCTGGCTGAATTCGGAGTGTTCTACAACCTGCCGGAGGAGGAGAAGTTCGCTTTGACGGACGGAGCCATCGGCGGCGGGAAGCTGAGGTTCGAGCATCCTGTGCTCAGTGTGGCCATCGCGGCCTACGGGGCCTATTACCGGAAAAATGCTGCGGTGGCGGCGCAGTGCTGGTCGATATTGCTGAACAACGACTTTGCGCGCACAAACCTGCAAAAAGCCGGGACTCCCGTCACCCATGTGGAAGAGCAGCTTGAAATCGAATGGATGAACACGAATGAAGCCTCCCAGTGGTCAATCAATACGATGATCAGCCTGGAACTGATCGCCAATCATTTACCGGATTTCTTGGATCTAGCGGAATCGTCTGCTAACGAAGTTAACTCAGGATAGCTTACTAAAGCTGAAAGGGACGGATAGGATGCGGAAAGTATGTGAGGCAGGGGGGACGGGCAGGAGGCGGAAGGTATGTGAAGCTGCGGAGGGAGGGACGGATAGGATGCAAGAAGGGATGCAAGAAGGGATGCATGAAGGAATGCATGAAGGAATGCAAGAAGGTATGCAAGAAGGTATGCATGAAGGCATGCATAAAGCCAAGAGCCTCTTGATTCCGCCGGAGTGGAGGCTGCTGTACGATAATCCATTGCAATCGGCGGAGGATACAGTTGGATTTCGAATGGAAGGGGATGGCATAGTAACCTTTCCCCAGCGCTGGATGCGGCTTGAAAGCACCCGTAGTGCGGAAGAGGGCCAGAAAGCGAATTTTGTGTTCTGGTGTCCAGAGGAGTTTCCTGGGGAAGCAGCGATTTCCTGGCGTTTCAGACCGATCCGGGAGCCGGGTTTGGCTATTTTATTTTTTAGTGCAAAGGGAGCGGATGGCAAGGATCTCTTCGACCCATCGCTGCCGCCGCGTACGGGAGAATACGATCAGTATCATCACGGCAGGATGGATGCTTTTCATATTTCTTATTTCCGCCGGATGTGGAGCGAGGAGCGGCAGTTTCATACGTGCAATTTGCGCAAAAGCTACGGCTTCCATCTGGTGGCGCAAGGGGCCGATCCTCTGCCTGGAGTGATGGATGCCGCCGCTTCATACCAAATGACTATTATAAAAAAGGGCTCTTCGATTACGTTCGCCATCAATAAGCTTCAGGTGCTGTCCTGGGAGGATGACGGCGAAACCTACGGTCCGCTGCTTGCAGGCGGCAGGCTCGGTTTCCGGCAAATGGCGCCGTTTGTAGGGGAGTATGCGGAGCTCCGTGTATATGGCCTTTAAGTCATTGGAGCTAGATTTAAATCAGCATATGAAAGATAGGAGGATCATGACGTTGCCGAACATTTATTTATGCTTCCCTGAAGGGAAGCACAAGGCGCTCACCATGAGCTATGACGACGGGCGGAGAGCGGATCAGAGGCTGGTTGAGATTTTTAATCGGCATGGTGTACGCGGAACGTTTCATATTAACTCCGGATTGATGGGGGGATCTGACCGATTGACTGCGGAGGAGGCGGTGGCACTGTATAAAGGACATGAGGTATCAGTGCATACGGTCAGTCATCCGACCATGTCCCGCTGTCCGATGGAGCAAATTGTAAATGAAGTAATGGAGGACCGCAAAAACCTTGAAGGCCTGCTTCGGGTACCGGTTCGGGGCATGTCCTATCCTAACGGTTCCTACAATGAGGAGATCAAGCAGCTGCTGCCCCATCTCGGCATCGAGTATGCGCGGACAGTACAAACGACCCGCGGCGGTTTCGGACTGCCTGACGATTGGCTGCAGTGGCAGGCAACCTGTCATCACAACGATCACTTACTGGAGCATGCGGCGAACTTTGTGCAGCTGCATAAGAAGCAATATTTATATTTGATGTACGTTTGGGGACACAGCTATGAATTTGATCAGGACGGCAACTGGGAACTGATGGAGCGGTTCTGCGAGAAAGTTGGCGGGCGGGAAAATATATGGTATGCGACAAACATTGAAATTGTGGATTATATGAATGCTTGCAAATGGCTGAAATTCGCTGCTTCCCGGGAATTTGTCCACAATCCTGGAGCTGCTTCGATCTGGCTGGAGGTCGACGGACGCATCGTCGAAATACCTGGCGGCAGCCAGGTTGCGTTGTTGTAATGAACTTGTATTTGCGGCGAGGAATGAGGAGTGGCTTTCACAAAAACAGGAGGACATTTTAATATGCGGGAAACAGGGGGAATGCAGGATGAATCAGGCAACCAGGCCGGAAAAGCAGCTTTGGCAGCTGGCCAGCATAGATATTCGGGCCGCCGGCCCAAGGTGCAAAATGCTGCTGGGTGATCTCAACGGGGACGGGCGGGCAGAACTGGTGCTTGTCCAACCTGACAAACGGCAGGATGTCCGTTATATTCCTCATCAGGTACAGTGCCTGACAGCTTATGATCTTCATGGCAAGCTGCTATGGCAGCAGGGCGAGCCAGATGCTGGAGCCGGCAGCCACGGCTCGGATTATCCGGCCCAAATTTATGATATCGATGGGGATGGCAAGCTTGAAGTGCTGTGTGTCATGAACGGCAAATTTTATATTTTAGAAGGCGCCACCGGCAGGCTGAAATCGGTATATGATTTACCCGATCCGCACGCTCATGATTGTATTATTATCGCTAACTTGACGGGGAGCGATCATGCTTCAGACATTATTTTAAAAGACCGTTATCACCGGATTTGGGCGCTGACCCGGGAATTTGAGCTGTTGTGGACGCATGAGGGGAATATCGGGCATTATCCGTGGGTTTACGATTTGAATGGCGATGGTTATGACGAAGTGATGGCGGGCTACGATTTACTGGATCACCGGGGCAAGGTGCTGTGGAGCTGCCATGATCTTGAAGACCATGCGGACTGCATATGGGTCGGAGACGTAGATGATGACGGGCTGATGGAGCTCGTTATAGGCGGCAGTGTTACGGTAATGTACGACAGGGAAGGAAATGAACGGTGGCGGTATGACGGTTCTATCGAATCACAGCATATTGCGCTTGGCAGATTCAGAGCGGATTTGCCGGGCCTGCAAATTGCCGGACTGGATCGCATGGTTCGAGAGGATGACGGAAAAGGCCTGAAAGGAAAAGACGCGCTGTTTTTACTGGACTGTGAAGGCAAGGAGCTATGGAAAGAGAAGCGGACGACAAGCGGCTGGCTGACGATTGCCGAAACGCTGAGCAATTGGCGCCCCGGATCGCCGGATTATATTTTAGCGTATCGGCGGGGAGGGGGAGTGTACCCCGCTTTGTACGACGGTTATGGGAACATCGTCGCCAAGTTCCAGCACGAAGGGTATGCGGTTCATGGAGATTTGCTGGGGCAAGGCACGGAGCAGGTAGTCATTTATGATGATGAGCTGGCCGTCGTGTATTCGAGCCACAATATAGATTTGGCTTTGCCGACTTCCGGTATACCGCTAATCCAGTCCAAACGGCTGTACAGCTCCACCCTTTATCCCGGCGGGGAAGTGACCGGGCCGGGAAAGAAGTAGTTGGTGTGGGAAGGGCGAAGTAGGGCGAGTCGGGTGAATGTAGTGAGAAGGAGTAAGTGAAGTGAGCGGAATGAATGATGTGAACGGAATATAAGGAATACAGGAAGTACAGGGAATAGAGGGTGTGCAAGGAATACAAGGAGTAGGAATGCAAGGAGTACAGTGAGTACGGAGAGTACAGAGAATACAAGAAGTACAAGAAATACAAGAAATACAAGAAGTCAGGGAGTAAAAGGAGTACAGGGTGTGCAAGGAATACAAGGAGTAGGAATGCAAGGAATGCATGGAGGTGAATGAAGTGACTGTAATGAATAAATCGATGCATGAACAGAAGCGCTATTTTCATGAAAACAGTTCGATTGCCAGGCATACAGGCGGCCGTATTGAATTGGCACTGGCTGCGGTAGCCAGCCGCTATATCGGCGCCCATCCTCCCGAGCCCCCGGTTTACCGGATCCATTCGCGGCGCGGTTTCCGCCGTCTGGAGGATTGCCGGTATGATATGAATTTGGCGGAACGCTGGCCGGACTTGAGTTCGGGGCAGTACGTTTATGTGTGGGGCATGCTGTGGAACGAGCAGGATGCGGAAACTCCTTTTTCCATCAGCTGCTACAGTCCGGTCAAAATTTATATCAATGGAAGCATGGTGTTTCAATCGAATTTGAATGATGATGTGTTTCCAGACAGGAAAGCCTACTTTCGGGCAAAAACGCAAAAAGGCCGCAACGATATTGTGCTGGAATTTGTAGCGGTCGGCACGGGCTGCGGGGGCATTTTTGGCACGGGCAGTGTGAAAGGGGCGCCCCTGCACTTTTTGGACCCGACCGATGAGCCCGGATGGAACGGCTGTGAAGGATGGGTTTATAGCGAACCGCAGCAGAAGCCGTGGTCTAAACTGCCAGGCTGCGATAGACATGAGGGTGCGGGAAGCAGCCGCGTGGAAGACTGCAGGGAGCTCACAGCCTGGCATCCCCATGCGCAATGGTCGGCAAAGGAACTGGAGGGCGGATGTTTTTCGCGGATGTTCGGGCCGGCGCACGGAGCGAAAGCCTTCGCCTGGTGCAAGCTGGACGTCCGGGGGGCAATGCAGTCTGATCTGATGCTGAAAGGGAGCTACCAGGGAGACATCGCCGTTTATGTAAATGGCCACTCTGTTTTCCAGGGAGAGGGAGAAGATGGAAGGTTTGAAATCCAGCTGCAAAATATAGCTTATGGCACGCATGATCTCGTCGTAGAATCAGTATGTCGCGGCGAAGAGTGGGGATTTATATTTCACGAACCGGGTATGGCTTCTATTCGCTTCGTTCCCCCCTATCCTGTAGAAGGGATGGTGGAACCATGGCTGTATCTCGGTGTTTTTTCCGAAAGGGAAGCACCTTCAGCGGCAGAGATCATCGTTATGGACAAGTTGTTTGGACAGGGAAAGGAAGCAGCTTATTGGCGTGTGGACCGACCGGACTGCTGGGTGAGGCCATATTTGGAAAGCCCCCTGTATGGCAGGTGGAATTATCCTTTAGGAGTGACTCTTTACGGGTTATTGAAGACGGGAGCTGCCCTATCCGCTCCGCATTATACGCAATATGCCGCCGATCATATCGAGCAGTGCAGTAAGTTATATGAATATGCTCAGTGGGATCGTGACCGCTATGGCGCGCCGGGCATAAATCATCAACTGGTCCTGATCGATTCCTTGGATGATTGCGGTTCGTTTGGCGCCGCGATGCTGGAGGCGCATAAGCTGCGGCCTCTGCAAGGAGTGGAGGGGGCCGCGGCTCATATCGCTCATTATATAACCGAGGTGCAGGATCGGCTGCCCGGCGGAGCGTTTTACCGGACACGCGGTACGGTTGATTTCATGCAGGATACGATGTGGTGTGATGACTTATATATGAGCACCCCTTTTTTATGCAAGTATTATGAGCTGACAGGAAATGAAGCCTATCTGGACGATGCGGCATCGCAATTTTTACAGTATAAGGCCCGTCTGTTCATCCCAGAGCTCGGAATTATGCATCATGTGTTCGATGATAAGTTCGGAAAGCCTAACGGTGTGCCATGGGGACGGGGGAATGGCTGGGTTATTTTTTCGCTGACCGAACTGCTGAACATTATGCCGCCGAACCACAGGCTCCGCCCAGAATTGCTGAATTTCTATTGCGCACTTTGCCAAGGTTATCGCGAGCTGCAGAGCGACAGTGGAATGTGGCATCAGGTTTTGACGGATTCGGAGTCTTATGACGAAGCATCTTGTACGGCGATGTTTATATACGCATTTGCGCATGGCGTCCGGAACGGATGGCTGGAAGAACCAGCGCTGTATGTGGAGGCTGCTATGCGCGGTTGGAAGGGATTGAGCGAACGCTGCATCGATGCCCATGGAAATGTGTACGGCGTATGCCGAGGATCGGGATACTCTTTTAATAAACTGTACTATAAAGACGAACTGACCTGGCAGCTGAACGATACTCATGGAATCGGCATAATACTGCTCGCCGGCATTGAAATACTCAGGCTGGGGCAAAAGGGCGGAAGTGTTGAAGATGGGACGGGGTGTACGGTTATCCCTACGCGCAAAGAGTATGCTGCTTCCCCGCAAGAATGAACTTATGAATGAATAAAATGTATGAATGCATGAACATATGAACGAATGTGTTGTGCGTATAAGGCTTGAATACGGCTAAATTCTTCACTCCCCAGCACATCGCTAAATCACTGCAATTATGGTACCATATTTAATGGCTATTCATTTACGCATGCTCAAGCCTTAGGTGTGGAGGGATCATTATGCAAGACGAATACACGCGCAAGCTGGAGGATCAGAGAGGCTTGTTCAAGCAGCTCGGTATTAAGCTGGATGCTCTGACCATTCATGAGAAAGACTTCGATGTGAAAATGCGTGGATATGAGAAAGAGGAAGTAGACCGTTTTCTTGATGAGATTATCGTTGACTATGAAAGATTTTACGATATTGTTACGGACTTGCTGGATAAATACAAGGAAATCCAACGTCGTTACGCTAACTTGGAAGAAGAGAGAAAAGCATTGTCCATCCGCAGCGTCCGGACCGATTCGGGAAATGTTATTGAACGTCAACTGGTGGAGGATGGAATCCGGCAAATGGAGCGAAGTTTAGAGCAATTTAAATTGCATATTCGCAAGGAATTTGAAATATAGGAGAGGGCTGCGCCGTGGCGCTGCTCTTTTTTTTGTATAAAATGCCTTGTTTTCACGCAAAATTACTGTAATGTGGTTCTCTTCATATGAAGTTCATGGTTTGTTCATTGCATACGATAGTGGAACGTGGTATTATATGATTAAGATTTAGATCTAGTCTAAATTTAAAGTAATTAACGAAAAATGATTACTCTGATGAGTTAGCTGATGAGAATCATATTTTGAATTGAATGGAGGAATTTATCGATGTCGAACCAAGTCACCACGCAAACAAACCAAGCTCTGCATCAACAACTAAACCTGCAAATTGCCAACTGGACTGTATTATACACGAAATTGCATCATTTTCATTGGTATGTGAAGGGGCCGCAATTTTTTACTCTGCATGAGAAGTTCGAGGAGCTCTATAATGAAGCGGCTGGATATGTGGATGAAATTGCTGAGCGTTTGCTGGCGATTGGCGGAGAGCCAATTAGCACGCTTAAGGTAGCTTTGGCGCAGACTACTATTGCAGAAGCTGGGGGCAAGCAAACCGCGGAGCAGATGGTAGCGGAGGTAGTAGCCGATTTTGAAACGGTGAGCCAAGAGCTGAAACAGGGAATGGAAGCTGCAGAGCAAGCAGAGGATGAAGCGACCGGTGATTTACTGCTTGGCATGTTGTCTTCCTTGGAAAAACACATCTGGATGCTGAACGCTTACTTAGGAAAATAATTTATTAATAGGCTTTCTCCCCCATACGAACCTGTTCGATTAGGATGAAATTCCGATCGGACAGGTTTCTTGGATTTTTACTCATTCATTCAGCGCAACTACTTTGACTATAAAATGTTAGTATACAGCGATTCAGCGGATAGGAGCAAACAGATAGTTCTAACGGATAGTTCTAACAGCAGGCCAAGTTAGGAGGAAAACAATGCTGAATATAAAAAGGGTGTACGAGGAGCCGGCCAGCGGGGATGGCAGACGTGTTCTCGTCGACAGAATCTGGCCGCGCGGCCTTCGCAAAGAGAGCGCCAGCCTGTCTTTATGGATGAAAGAGATCGCACCGAGCACAGAGCTGCGCAAATGGTTTGACCATAGACCCGAGCGGTTTCATGAATTCAGGAAACGTTACACCATAGAGCTTGCTGCAGCGGAGAGGCAAGCATATTTGGAACAATTACGCTCATGGATGGAACAAGGAACCGTCACTTTATTGTATGCAGCGAAGGATCCGGTGCACAATCATGCTGTCGTATTGAAGCAAGTGCTTGATCGGAAATGAGCTCAGCATGCAGCTTGAGTAGAGGCTAGAGGCTAGAGGCTTGAAGTGAACGAAGGTGAATGAAAGAGAAGATTGATCCTTGAAGTGAATGAAAGAGCTTTGAGGGGATTCGGCTTTAGCGGGCCCCGTTTTTTGGGAGTTATACGATTGTGTCTTATTCCATGCCATCCATAGCCTCGAGCCTCATCCTTTTGCTTCATTCATTTTTCTAACTTCATTCATTCTGCTAGCTTGAACTTCCTATTTTCAATCTTCTAGCTGCCTCATTCGGCTAAGTCCTTGTACCACAACCATCATACCTTCCCCTGTGTGCCTAATCCTTGTGCCACAACCATATGAACATGCGCCTTATGCACATGCCTTATGCTATATACCTCAGGCTATCTCTCTTACACTGTTCGCCTCGTGCTAATTACTTTGTGGCTGTATAACTGGTGCTAATTGTTTCATTCATCACGCTTTATGGCGTGTGTCTCGTACAAGTACGTTCGTGCTATAAGTGGCGGACTTGCTGCTTAATTTGAATGAAGGATAGTTTTCTTCCGCATCAAGCCACATTGTATCCTCGTAGAAAATCTGATGCTGCTGATCGATGACAAAGGAGAAGCGCTTAGCCTCCATTGGAACATCAAAGTTTCCTTTTTGATCTTGGATAATTAAGGTGTTTATTCCATCACAACCGCAGCCTTCCGTATCATAATAAAGCTTGATGATACCGGGCTGTTCGCCTAAGGTTTCTTCTAATCTCCGTGCAGCGACTGGCGTTATTTCCAACTTGATCATAATTGCATCTCCCTTCACTTTTATCTTCCAATTATAGATTTAATCTTATACGCAATCAAATCAGATTGTGTAACTGTATTTCTGGTATTTAAATTGTGGATTCTCATGCATACGGGATATTTAACAGGATTTTATGTTATTAAAGCAGAGTTTTTTGGCTAATAAAGCGAATGATGTGTTTTTAAGTACATGAAATCCTGTAAATTTTATCGAACCCTGGTGGGGCGCGAAAGTAGATGCATCTAATCCAGCTAAATTGTGCAAACCCGGAGATAGGTCGTTTAAGGGCTCACAACTGGGTTCACGACAGGCCACAACTAGGCACATAACTCAGCTCGCGGGTGTTGAAGAGTTTCACGGGTGTTGAAGAGTCACGCAAGGGTTGAATTGTTTAGTCAGTTAAGGAACAAAACAGGGGGCACGGATCACGCTACAAGAAGTCCGGGCACGCTACAGAAGGTCCGGCTATGCTACAGAAGGTCACGGGTCACGCTGACTAAGACGCCCGAGGAGCGTATGCTCAGAAGAGGTATGTACTCAGAGTGGATGCCCAGACTGATCTCATCGGAATGGTGGGAACAACAAAAAATGGTGCACAAGGCTGGGTTCATTTGTCACCATTTTTTGTTGTTTCGCTGTGTTATCAATAGCATCACAAAGGAGATCAAGATGATCGTAATCGTCCAAATCCAAGCTAGACCTGTGTTTCCGGTATCCACGGCGACATATATGGCTGTTGGGAGCGTCTGAGTTTTGCCCGGAATGTTGCCCGCGAACATAATCGTAGCTCCGAATTCCCCCAGTCCCCGGGCAAATCCAAGGATATAAGCCGTAATTAGGGATTGACTGCTCAGCGGCAGCGTGATGTAGCGGAATACTTGCCATTCGCTGGCTCCGCTGGATCGCCCGGCATCCTCCAGCTCTCGATCGATCGAGGCGAAGCCGGACTTCATCGTCTGATAGACGAGCGGAAACGAGACCACGATGGAAGCGATGACCGCCGCCCACCAAGAGAAAATGAGCGGCGAGGCGAATAACCATTCCATGAATTGGCCTATTCCGCTCCTTCTTCCGAATATAACCAGAAGTAAAAACCCGATAACAGTGGGAGGCAGAACGAGCGGCATCATAAGAACGGTCTCCAGCAGGGTTTTGCCTTTAAATTGCCGTGCCGATACCCACCGGGCTATCGCTGTGCCCAAAATTGTCACGAGAACGCTGGACAGTAATGCAACCTGCAAGGATAAGCGGATGGGCTGCCAGAATTCTTGCCAAGGGATTTGCATTTGAATCATGAAGAATGCGCTGCTGAGAAGCCGTATTTTGTAAAGATGCCCAGCGCCTCTTTGGATTGAAGATAGTCGTATAGCTCTGTTGTTTCCTTGAGATGCCGGGTTGACTTCAGAATGCCGATTGGATACTCGACAGGCGTGTAGCTGGCTGGGTCAACGGCAAATGAAATGGCTATATCTTGTGAAGTCAGCGCATCGGACTTGTACACAAAGCCAGCATCAGCGTTGCCCGTTTCTACATACTGCAGAACTTGCCGGACATCCTTGGCCTGCACAAGCTTCGGTTGAAGCTCGTTCCATAATTGGGCGTTCGTTAAGGTTTCCTGGGCATAGCTGCCCGCAGGAACACTCTCTGGGATGCCTATAGCTATCAACTTGATACTCTCATTTGTTAAATCTTGCAGCCCGAGAACTTCCGCAGGGCGATCACCAGGGATGATGACTACGAGTTCATTTGTCAAAACAATATTGTGCTGGTTGGCATCAATGAGGCCCTGAGCGACTAATTCATTCAAATTTTTGGTTGCCGCTGAGAGAAATAAATCTACAGGTGCGCCTTGTTCAATCTGTTTCTGCAGAGCACCGGAAGCTCCAAAATTAAAGTTCAGCTTCACTGCAGAATGCTTTGCTTCATAGGAAGATTGTATTTCCTTCATGGCATCCGTGAGGCTTGCCGCTGCTGAAATCGTTAATTCTACTTTTTCTTTAGATGCACTGCCAGTACTAGTCGCCGTACTGCAGCCTGTCATTAGAGAAGCCAACTGAGAAGCTAGCAGGAATAGGGCGAGGATCGCTTTGAGATTCCTCATATATGAGCTCCTTTCAACTTTAAAGTGTAGCGTATCATGCCGATGGCTCGCGTTTCATTATAAAGGGTTGGGTCGTCCCTAGTAAACCCATTTAGCACGGGAACAACCGGCTTGTGAAAGAAAGAGGGAATTCACCAAAGGGATATAGGGATTTCCCCTTATAGGATTGAGCATCACACTCTCTCATAATGTATGTATAAGAATAGACAATCCATTGATTCCCGTCATATTTTGTCGTTCTGCCGAAGGAGTGATGATGTCCAATGAAACGGA
This sequence comes from Paenibacillus fonticola DSM 21315, assembly GCF_000381905.1. Taxonomy (GTDB): domain Bacteria; phylum Bacillota; class Bacilli; order Paenibacillales; family Paenibacillaceae; genus Fontibacillus; species Fontibacillus fonticola. The sequence continues at coordinate 234,993 of NZ_KB907247.1, forward strand.
AATTTGGACTAAGGTTTTTCAAACCGACAGAGAGCTATTCCGGAAACTGGTCGATTCTTGAGGAAAAGGATCGGACTTGGGAGAATATGTACCGTGGGCGCTGGTCGCATGACAAAGTGGTACGCACGACGCATGGCGTCAATTGCACCGGCTCCTGCAGCTGGAAGGTGTTTGTGAAGAATGGAATTATAACGTGGGAAAATCAGCAAATCGACTATCCGTCATGCGGCCCGGATATGCCGGAATTCGAACCGCGCGGATGCCCGCGCGGCGCTTCTTTTTCGTGGTATGAATATAGTCCTTTGCGCGTGAAATACCCGTATATGCGAGGGAAATTATGGCGCATGTGGAAGCAGGCGCTGCAGGACGCCTCCGATCCGGTGGCGGCGTGGTCAAGCATTGTGGAAGATCCGGAGAAGGCAAGGGCTTATAAGCAGGCTCGGGGAAAAGGAGGCCATGTGCGTGTACCTTGGGAGGAAGCCACCCGGTTAATTGCGGCGCAGCTCATTTATACGATTCGCAAGTATGGGCCCGACCGGATTGCCGGCTTCACGCCTATTCCGGCGATGTCGATGATCAGCTATGCTTCAGGTGCGCGCTTCATCTCGCTGATTGGCGGTGAAATGCTCAGTTTCTATGATTGGTATGCCGATCTTCCGCCGGCATCGCCCCAAATTTGGGGAGAGCAGACGGACGTGCCGGAGTCAAGCGATTGGTACAATTCCGGTTACCTCATGATGTGGGGCTCCAACGTGCCGTTGACGCGTACGCCGGATGCCCATTTTATGACTGAGGTTCGCTATAAGGGGACGAAGGTGGTGTCGGTCGCTCCGGATTACGCGGAGAACGTGAAATTCGCGGACAACTGGCTGGCCCCGAACCCGGGAACGGACGCGGCGCTTGCGCAAGCGATGACGCATGTGATTCTGAAAGAATTTTATCATGAGCGTCAGGAGCCGATGTTCCTGAATTATGCCAAACAGTATACAGATATGCCGTTCCTGATTCTTCTTGAACCTCATGAAGGCAAGTATAAAGCGGGCCGCTTCTTGCGAGCCAGCGATTTAGGGGATGCTCCTCCGCATGCCGAATGGAAACCGGTCATTTGGGATGAGGCGGCAGACGAAATTACGATTCCTAACGGAACGATGGGCCAACGGTGGGAGAAGGACAAGAAATGGAACCTGATTCTCGAACGGGAAGACGGAACGAAGATCATGCCGGCGTTGTCTATTGAAGCTCAGGACAGTGAGTGGACAGAGATGGTCTTCCCGTCTTTTGATCATGGCGGAAATGGAATCTTCAAGCGCTCGATACCAGCCCGGCTCATACGGCTTGCTGATGGAACAGAGCGGCTGGTCGCTACGGTATATGACTTAATGTTAAGTCAATATGGCGTGCATCGCACCGGTGGCAAAGACCATGCGAAAGGATATGATGACGCCTCATCCCGCTATACTCCGGCATGGCAGGAGGCGATTACGGGCGTCAAGCCATCGATTGTTATTCAAATTGCCCGTGAATTCGCTCAGAATTCTCTGGATACCGGCGGACGCTCCATGATTATTATGGGGGCCGGCATTAATCATTGGTTTAACAGCGATACGATTTATCGTTCGATTCTCAATCTGGTCATTCTGACCGCCTCGCAGGGCGTGAACGGCGGGGGCTGGGCGCATTATGTAGGACAGGAGAAATGCCGTCCGATCGAGGGCTGGTCAGCCATCTCCTTCGCGAAGGATTGGCAGGGCGCGGCCCGCCAGCAAAATGCGACCTCGTTCTTCTATTTTGCCACCGATCAATGGAAATACGAAGAGACGGGGATGGAATCGCTCAAATCGCCGACAGGCGGGGAGATTCGTTACCAGCATCCGGCCGATTATAATGTGCTCGCGGCACGTCTTGGCTGGCTTCCATCTTATCCGCAGTTCAATAAGAGCAGCCTGGCGTTCGCGGAGGAAGCTGCTTCGCTTGGCGCAGCACCGTATGCTCGGCAAGCGACGGATACAACTGCATTGAACGCTCTGCAAGCGACGAATACAGCAGCACCAGGCGCTTCGAATGCAGCTCCGCAATCGGTGTCTCAAGGCGCCTCCGCAGCGGGTACAGCATCGCAAAGAGCTCCGCTTACTGAGCCGCATGGAGCAGCGGATAACGACAGCATTATCAAGCATGCGCGGGATCAAATCGTTTCGGGAGCAACGAAGTTTGCGATAGAAGATCCCGACGCTCCGGAGAATTTTCCGCGAACGATGTTCGTGTGGCGCTCCAATTTGATTTCAAGCTCGGCCAAGGGGCAGGAGTATTTCATGAAACATTTGCTTGGCACCTCGGACGGGCTGCTGTCGACGCCAAATGAGGAGGATAAGCCGGAGGAGATCGTGTGGCGCGATGAGGTGGAAGGAAAGCTGGATCTGCTGGTCGCCCTGGATTTCCGTATGACCTCTACGCCGATGTACGCGGATATCGTTTTGCCTGCTGCAACCTGGTACGAGAAGACGGATTTGTCGTCCACCGATATGCATCCGTTCGTGCATCCGTTTAATCCTGCGGTCGATCCGCTATGGGAGTCCCGTTCAGACTGGGACATTTACCGGACGATTGCGCATGTGTTCTCGGACATGGCGAAGGAGTATCTGCCAGGGGTTTACAAGGATCTGGTCGCCTCGCCGCTCGCGCATGATTCCGTGAACGAAATCGCCCAGCCCTTCGGCGAAATTAAGGATTGGCGCAAGGGAGAAGTAGAGCCGATTCCCGGCAAGACGATGCCGAATTTAAGCATCGTCGAACGCGATTATACGAAAATTTACGATAAATACGTGACGCTAGGGCCAAATTTGGCCACGGGGAAGGTGGGGGCTCACGGCGTCAGCTTCTCGGTTGCCGAGGAATACGAGGAGCTCAAGCGCATCAACGGCACTTATCACGATGACACGATCAAGAACGGGCTGCCGAAGCTCCATACGGCTCGCCATGCAGCCGATGCGATTCTCAATCTATCCTCGGCAACGAACGGCCGGGTGTCCCAGCGTGCTTGGGAGTCGGCCGAGCAGGACACAGGGGTCGGGTTAAAGGATATTTCCGCCGACCGCGCAGCCGAGCGCATAACGTTCCAGAGCATTACAGTACAGCCGCGTGAAGTTATACCAACACCGGTATTCAGCGGATCGAACAAGATGGGCAGACGCTATTCGCCATTCACGACGAATATTGAACGCCTGGTTCCTTTTCGAACACTGACGGGCAGACAGCATTTCTATCTCGATCACGAGCTGTTCCTGCAATTTGGCGAAGCTCTGCCGGTGTATAAGCCAACCTTGCCGCCTATGGTATTTGGACCGAGGGACAAACAGATTACCGGCGGTATGGATACGCTCGTGCTGCGCTATTTAACGCCGCATGGCAAATGGAATATCCACAGTACGTATCAGGATAATTTGCATATGCTGACTTTGTTCCGCGGCGGGCCGACGGTCTGGATCAACGACGAGGACGCGGCCGCCCATCGGATCGAAGATAATGACTGGCTGGAAGTTTATAACCGGAACGGCGTAGTTACCGCGCGAGCCGTTGTCAGCCATCGCATGCCAAAAGGCACGTTGTTCATGTACCACGCTCAGGATAAGCATATTAATGTACCGGGCTCCGATATTACGAAGGAGCGCGGAGGAAGCCATAATGCGCCGACGAGAATTCACGTCAAGCCTACGCAAATGGCAGGCGGCTATGCTCAGCTCAGTTACGGCTTCAACTATTACGGACCGATAGGGAATCAGCGGGATGTCTATGTGGCTGTCCGTAAAATGAAGGAGGTTAACTGGCTTGAAGATTAAAGCGCAAATTGCCATGGTTATGAACTTGGACAAATGCATCGGGTGCCATACCTGCAGCGTAACCTGCAAGAGCACATGGACGAATCGCCCCGGCGCTGAATACATGTGGTTCAACAACGTGGAGACGAAGCCCGGAATCGGTTATCCGAAGCGGTGGGAGGACCAGGAGCAGTACAAGGGCGGCTGGACACTGAAGAACGGCAAACTTGAATTGAAATCGGGTAACAAGCTGTCCAAAATCGCTCTCGGCAAAATTTTTCATAACCCGGATATGCCGGAGATGAAAGATTATTATGAACCGTGGAATTACAACTATGAGCACCTTACCAATGCAGGAGAGAAGAAACACCAGCCCGTAGCGCGTCCGAAGTCGGCGATTACAGGCGACAACATGGAGCTGGATTGGGGGCCCAACTGGGAGGACGATTTAGCTGGAGCCCATGTGACGGGCCCTCAAGATCCGAACATCGAGAAGATTGAAGAGGAAATCAAGTTTAACTTTGAGCAGGCCTTTATGATGTACCTTCCGCGTCTATGCGAGCATTGCCTGAATCCGAGCTGCGTTGCCTCCTGCCCATCAGGAGCGATGTATAAGCGCGACGAGGACGGTATTGTCCTCGTCGATCAGGAGGCCTGCCGCGGCTGGCGCTACTGCATGACAGGCTGTCCATACAAGAAGGTGTACTTCAACTGGCAGACAAATAAGGCAGAGAAATGCACCTTCTGCTTCCCGCGGATTGAAGCCGGGCTGCCGACGGTATGCTCAGAGACATGTACAGGGCGCATACGTTACCTCGGTGTACTGCTGTACGATGCCGACCGAGTGCAGGAGGCGGCTTCTATGCCGGATGAGAAGGATTTGTACCAGGCGCAGTGCGATTTGTTTCTGGATCCGAATGATCCGGCGATCATTGCACAGGCCCGGGCAGACGGCATAACCGAGGAGTGGATCGAAGCGGCCCAGCAATCGCCGGTCTATAAGCTGGCGATTGAATACAAGCTCGCATTTCCGCTGCACCCGGAATACCGGACACTGCCAATGGTCTGGTACGTACCGCCGCTCAGCCCGATCATGAATTACTTTGAGGGCAAGGATTCGATTCAGAATCCAGATATGATTTTTCCGGCGATCGAGGAAATGAGGACACCGATTCAGTATCTGGCTAACATGCTGACAGCCGGCGATCCCGAGCCGGTAAAACAATCCCTGCAGCGATTGGCCATGATGCGGGCTTATATGAGATCCCGGCAAACCGGCCGCTCCTTCGAGGAACAGCGGCTGCATCGCCTGGGATTAAGCGCGCATCAAACCGAACAAATCTATCGCCTGCTAGCCATTGCCAAATATGAGGATCGCTTCGTCATTCCGACGTCCCATAAGGAGACGTATCTGGACACCTATCATGCACAAGGGGCTGAAGGCTTTGGAATGGATTGCGGCGGCTGTGGATTCGCGGGGGCATCAGGGAGCAAGAGTGCGAAAGAGGAAGAGAACTTCTATGGGGGAATATGGCGTGATTAATCTCGAGAAGCTTTATGAATATAAGCATGTATTCGGTTTTTTCGCCCAGCAGCTAACGTACCCCGAGAAGCTCGACTTTCATCCATCTATTATGGAAGAGATACCAGACAGAACGTATCCGGCTTACGAGCATATCGAGCGCTTCTGGGAGCTGATGCACGGCTACAGCATGGAGCAAATTGAAGAGATGTACGTGCAGACCTTTGATTTTCAAAAGGATTCGACCTTGTATATGACCTATTTTAAATTCGAGGATTCCAAGGAACGCGGGCAAATGCTAGCCAAACTAAAAATCCTGTACCAGATGTTCGGGCTCGATATGCCGGATCATGAATTGTCGGATTACCTGCCGCTGATGTGTGAATTTATATACGCCGCCGAGTGGCAAGGATATCCGCAGGCTGAAAGAGACTTTAGCGTCTTGGTAAGCGTGATCGAGGACGGGACGTATCATTTGCTGAAATCGCTGGAGAAGAGCAGCAGCCCTTATTTTCACTTGATTAAAGCGCTCCGGGAAACCTTGAAATCCTGTATCAGGCAGGAGGCGTCGCAATGAGCTTATTGAATCAATTTCTATGGGTCATCTTCCCTTATGTTTGTATCGTCTTATTCGTTGCAGGCCATATTTATCGCTATCGGCATGATCAGTTCAATTGGACGGCCAAATCGAGCGAATTTATCGAGAAGAAGCATCTCAAGGCAGGCAGCCTGATGTTCCATCTCGGCATTATTCCCGTGATTGGCGGACATATCGCCGGATTAGGCATTCCTAAGGAATGGATGGAATCTCTTGGTGTTAGCGATCATCTATATCACCTTGGCGCGATATATATCGGCAGCCTATTCGGCTTCCTCACACTCGGCGGGATGCTGCTGCTGACAGCACGCCGGCTAACGATCAAAAATGTCCGCAAATTAAGCTCCGCATCCGATATCATCGTCAACCTGCTGCTTTTATTCATTGTCATCATGGGGCTGTACAGCACGATTGTAACCAATGCCGTCCAGCCGGAATTCGATTATCGATCAAGTATCTCAATTTGGTTTCGCGACCTCTTCGTGCTTCGTCCAGATGCCAGCCTCATGGCGAATGTGCCGGTGTCGTTTAAAATTCACATTTTGGCCGGATTCTTTATATTTGCGCTGTGGCCGTTCACTAGGCTGGTTCACGTCTGGAGCGTTCCGTTGAATTATGTGGGGAGAAGTTATATCCTATACAGGAAGAACCGTAAACATGGATTGTAGGAAAGAAGGCGTCAAGCCTTCTTTCTTTTCAATAAGCAAGGGAGCAAATAGCATGAAGGATGAACCGAATTTTGATTATCAGCTGGCGATCGATTCCCTGCGGGAACGATTTTTATTTGATTTTGTCTCCATTGCATTAGTGCAATCGGCGGCGGATCAATTCGTGCTGACATGGCAGTATGCATCCGGGAATTTGAACCAGCGCTATAAGCGGATCGTGCTGCATTCAGGCAAGGGTATTGCCGGCATCGTGTTCAAGACGGGAAAGCCGATGCTTATTCAAAATATAGAATCAGAGCTTGATCCGGGCGATTTGTTCAACTATCCGATCGTCGTGGCCGAGCAGCTTAAAACAGTATGCGCCGTTCCTTTATGGAAGGAGAGCCGTGTTGCCGGCGTGCTGCTAGTGGGCTTCCGCGCAGGAGGCCGGTTGACGCCAGCGCTGCTTGACGATTTCCGGAGACAGCTAGACCCCTCATTCGGCCCGTTTTTCACTAGAGAGCTGGTAGAGGAGTGACCTCGATTGAAGGATATCCACCTATCTCATGATCTGCTGCGTAAAATGTATGATAACAGTATGGAAGCGATCTTTTTCATCAGTTCGGATGGGGAAATTTTGCATATGAACCCGGCTGCGGAGAGCATCCTCGACTTGGATGTCGTTGAACAACTGTATAAAGGCGAGATGGTCTCGATATGTAAATCCTGCGCTGGATATACGAATGAGGAAGCGATGATTTCCTGTATCAATTGTTTTCTAAAAAATAAAGCGGAGGACTTCTCCTCCTTTCAAGTCTATTTAAACACGCGTGGGAAAGGGCTTGTTCCTTATGCGGCAAGCTTCCATAAAATTGATGAGGCTGAGGACATCCGCGTCTTCATGCTGCTCAATTTAACGAAGCAGTACCGGACCCAGGAAATGCTCCATCAGACGAATATGACCAAATACGTCATCAAAGCGCAGGAGGACGAGCGAAAGCGGATTTCCCGGGAACTGCATGATAGCGTCGCCCAGGAGCTGCTCAGCTCGCTCGTCGATCTGCGTGTTCTCAAATATATGGATACGGATCAGGTTGTCCTGAACAAGCTGCAGCAGACGGAAGCCTCGTTGACCCGGCTGCTCGAGGACATTCGGCGGTTAGCCGTTGAATTGCGCCCGGCGTCCTTAGACGATTTCGGGCTGGAGGCGGCCTTTCGCTCTCATTTTAAATGGATCGAGAAAAATTACGGCCTGCTTGTGGATTTTACAACAGAGCTGTCCGCCGCGCGCTACAGCAGCGAAATCGAAACGGTCGTCTACCGGATTTGTCAGGAAGCGGTGCTGAACGCGCTGAAGTACGCGAACACGGATGAAATACGGGTGAGACTGTTCGAAGAGGAGGAAGAGCTTCAACTGATCGTGCAGGACGAAGGCTCCGGATTTCACCTGAACGCCAGGGAGGCGATAGGGACGGGGCTCGGCTTGTTCGGCATGCGAGAACGGGCGGAGCTTGTGCAAGGGCAGTTGACGATCTTATCTGAAGCAGGTTCTGGAACGAAGGTTCACCTTCGCATACCGTTATCACCAATTTTCCGGGAGGGGATCAGAAGTGAAAATCGTCATCGCTGATGATCATGCCGTCGTACGAAGCGGATTTTCCATGATACTGAATTATCAGTCCGATATGGAGGTCGTGGCTACAGCCGCGGATGGAATAGAAGCTTATCAAATGGTAGCCAAGCATAGCCCTGACGTTCTATTGATGGATTTAAGCATGCCGCCAGGCGAAAGCGGGTTGATTGCGACAGGAAAAATCAGCAGCGATTATCCAGATACGAAAATATTGATTTTGACGATGTACGATGATGAAGAGTATTTATTTCATGTGCTGAAAAACGGGGCGGCGGGCTATGTGCTGAAAAATGCGCCTGACGAGGAGCTGCTGACGGCGATCCGTACCGTCCATCAAGGCGGGACATACATTCACTCCAAGATGGCTACCTCCCTTGTAAGGGAATTTATTAAGAAGGATCAGGAAGTGGGCGATTCCGACCCTTTCAATCAATTGACCAAGCGGGAAATCGAAATTTTACCGCTCGTTGCCAAGGGCTACGGGAACAAAGAAATTGCCGAGAAGCTGTACATTTCCGTGAAAACCGTCGAGGTGCACAAGGCGAAAATTATGGAGAAGCTCGGTTTAAAGAGCCGTCCAGAGCTCGTCGAATATGCGCTTAAAAAGAAGCTGCTCGATTTTTGAACATAATTGAAAACCGATAGCTAACTTTTAGGGATTTCCTTGGCAGGATCAGGGGAAATCCCTATTATTTTTTCTGCGGGTCCCCCCTTACAATAGACATGGGAATCAATATAATGTCATTCAGTATGTAGGGATTAGGTGATCTCATGATAAGAAAATTGCAGTTACCTTTGCAAACGTTGAATCTTGTGCTGGGCTTTATGGTTTGGGTCATTATTTCGTCGCTTCTCCCATTTATTAAAGAGGACATTTCAATTCCAGCGGAACAGCTGGCGATTGTGACGGCGATCCCCGTAGTGCTGGGCTCAATACTGCGGATCCCCTTCGGATATTATGCCAATGTCCTGGGTGCGCGGATTGTATTTTCCGCGAGCTTCGTATTGCTGCTTTTTCCGGTATATTATATTAGTAAAGCCTCTTCGTTTACCGATTTGGTCATTGGCGGCTTATTCCTGGGGGTCGGCGGCGCTGTGTTCTCGGTTGGCGTAACGTCTTTGCCAAAGTATTACCCGAAGGAAAGACACGGGCTGGTCAACGGCGTTTACGGCATCGGCAATTTGGGAACGGCCATTACGACCTTTGCGGCGCCGGTGATCGCGTCTCAGGCAGGCTGGTCGGTGACGGTCAAGCTGTATCTTGTACTGCTATTGATTTTTATTGCTCTGAATGTCATCTTTGGAGATAGGAAGGAAGCAAAGGTAAAGACCCCGATACTCGAAGAGATCAAGGGCGTTTACAAAAATGATAAGCTGTGGCTGTTCTCGCTTTTTTATTTTATTACGTTCGGTTCGTTTGTAGCTTTTACAGTGTATCTTCCGAACTTTTTAGTGTCCCACTTTGAGCTGGATAAAGTCGATGCGGGCATGCGTACTGCCGGATTCATTGCGCTTGCCACCTTTATGCGGCCGCTCGGCGGCTGGCTTGGGGATAAGTTCAAGCCGCTGGTATTGCTTATGGGCGTGTTCCTGGGCTTGACCGCTGCAGGCATCCTGCTCGCCTTTTCACCATCGATTGGACTTTATACCGTAGGCAGCCTGACGATAGCGGTTTGTGCCGGGGCAGGGAATGGCGTTATATTTAAACTTGTCCCTCAATATTTCAGCAAGCAGGCCGGGACGGTGAATGGATTCGTATCAATGATGGGCGGGCTGGGAGGCTTCTTCCCTCCGCTTATGCTATCGGTCATTTACTCAATGACGGGACAGTATTCCATTGGCTTCATGGCCTTGTCCCAGGTCGCTTTAGCCAGTCTTATTCTCGTCATATGGATGTATTATCATGATCGGCTTGCAATTTCTAACGAGGTGTTCCGCTCTACGGGGCAAGGCATTCTGGTCACGGATGCAAAGGGAATAATTAAAACCGTCAACCCGGCGTTTACCAAGCTGACAGGCTATAAAGAGGCGGAAGTCGTTGGACGTAAACCGAGTATTCTCAAATCAGGCAGGCAGTCTAAAGCCTTCTACGATGAAATGTGGCGCTGCATCAGGCTGACGGAACAGTGGCAAGGAGAAATTTGGAACCGCCGCAAAAGCGGACAGGAATATTTGGAGTTCCTGACCATTAATGCGGTGAAGGACGAATCGGGGGAAGTCATACAATACGTCGGCTTGTTCAGCGATATAAGTTAATTAGGTTAGTACTGTGGAAGGAAAGAGAGAGGCGGCATGTAATATGACGATAGAACCTATACGCGATCTACTGCATCGACCGATTCGTGATTTGCGGATTTCAGTTACGGATCGCTGCAATTTCCGCTGCATCTATTGCATGCCCAAGGAAATTTTTGGTGACGATTTTGCGTTTCTGCCGAAAGATGAACTGCTGACTGTAGAGGAGATCTGCACGGTAGCGCGGATATTCGCTGCAATAGGTGTCAAGAAAATTCGGATTACCGGCGGGGAGCCCTTATTGCGGAGAGATTTGCCGGAAATTGTAGAGAGGCTGGCAAGGATCGAAGGGATCGAGGATATGGGGCTGACGACCAACGGCCTTCTCCTGCAGCAGTATGCTCAGCCGTTGTTTGATGCAGGCCTGCGCCGATTGAATATTAGCCTGGATGCACTTGATCCCAAGCTGTTTGCCTATATGAACGGGCGCGGCATTGAACCCGGGATGATATTGGACAATATTAAGCAAGCAAAGGAAACGGGTTTTCAGGTTAAAGTCAACATGGTTGTGCAAAAAGGCGTGAACGACCAGGAAATCCTTCCGATGGCCGCTTATTTTAGACAATTGGGGATCACGCTCTGTTTTATCGAATTTATGGATGTCGGGAATGACAATGACTGGGCGCGCAGCCGGGTCGTTACCAAGCGGGAGATTTATGACAGATTGTCTGCTTGGCACGAGTTGGAGCCTGTGGAACCGAATTACTATGGAGAAGTAGCGCAGCGGTACCGGTACAAAGACGGGGCAGCGGAAGTCGGCTTTATTGCCTCTGTGTCCGAATCCTTCTGTTCTACGTGCACCCGGGCACGGCTGTCATCGGAAGGGAAGTTTTATACCTGTCTGTTCGCTTCGCAGGGCTTTGATTTACGCGGGCTGCTTCGCGGAGGGGCCACTGACCGGGAAATCCTCGCTGCTATTTGTAACGTGTGGGAGAAACGGAAGGATCGATATTCCGATGAACGAACGGAGCAGCGGTCATTGCAGCGCACCAAAATAAATATGTCCTACATCGGCGGGTAAGGCGGGTAGTGAGAGTACGTATTTCAGAGGAGAGTCAGAGCTTGTGAGAAAGCAAGGGATTGTCATTCCCCATGAACATGGGGGATGGGCCATGGTTAGCGTGCCATTTGTGGTCGGCATGATGGCGGGAGGACCGCAGTGGATGCACCTGCTGTTATTTTTAGCATGGCTGTTTCTATATTTATCGTCGTATCCGTTCCTTCAAGCTTTGAAAAGACGCAGGGATCGCATGCATTTGAGCAAATGGGGAACGATATATGGCTTGATTGCAGTTATATGTCTAACACCGGTGCTTCTCCGGCAGCCGCAGCTTTTGTATTTTGGCCCTGTTTTGCTCGCGCTGCTCCTGGTCAACATTTGGTACGTTAAACATAAATCTGAAAGGGCATGGTTTAATGATCTATGCGCCATTCTGATCTTCTCGCTGGGCGGGGCGGCTGCTTATTTGCTCAGCGGCGGAGGCTGGGATCGCATGATGATCTACATTATCGTGTTCAATACGTTATTTTTTATGGGCAGCGTGTTCTTCGTAAAGTCTGTCTTTCGCGAACGGACAAACCGACGGTGGCTTATCTGCGCGAAAGGCTATCACGTATTATTGCTCCTCATTCCCCCGCTGCTAGGGTGGCCTTGGATGGCAATTGCCTATTTGTTCCCATTGATCCGTACCTTTATTTTTGCGGGCAAAACGCTGCGGCCTATGAAAGTAGGAATCATCGAAATTATCGGCTCTGTTCAATATGTGTTGCTTGCGGTCATGCTGCTCTAAGGCATGCTTGCTGTTTCGATCATCTCTTGTCAGGTTAATTGTAACCGTCAATGCAAAACGCAAATTGTATAGATGGAATAAGGAGAGATCAAGATGAGGAAACAAATAGAACAAGCCTTCAAAACAATTACAATCACTGTAAACGGGGCGCCGGTAGGATACGACCTGCTGATGGATAATGTCACTTATGCCCCGGTGGCAAAAGCGTATACTTTGCTGCGGAACAGACCCAAAACGACGATTCTGAAGTGAGTTAGGGACTGCTTATCCTGTTTGTATATACCGGTCGCCGGAGAAAGTTAGCGACGTTTTAAATTATTTCGGCTGGGTAATACAATATCGTACCCAATACGGTACCTTACAAATAACGATAAGGAGTGAACCACTCATGGCAAACAACAATCGTGACGGTAAGATGAGCCGGGAGGAAGCAGGACGTAAAGGCGGCGAAGCGACAGCCCGGAACCATGATAAGGAATTCTACCAGGAAATTGGTGAAAAAGGCGGAAAAGCGACGGCTCGTAATCATGATAAGGATTTTTACCAGGAGATCGGCGAGAAAGGCGGAAAGGCAACGGCCCGCAATCATGACAAAGAGTTCTACCAGGAGATCGGCAGAAAAGGCGGCGAAGCCCGAAGCAATTCCGATGACAATGACGGCAAGATGAGCCGGGAGGAAGCGGGACGCAAGGGCGGCGAAGCGCGCGCTCGTCAGCGCAGAGACAAATAATAGCATCCACTGCGGATTGAACGATGATATAAAGTGAGCGGGCGAGGCGGCCGGGCACGACCCCTCGCTGCCGCCGCTGGCCTTCAGGCCCAACAAGATGACCTCTGTGCAAGTGCAGCACAGAGGTCATCTTGTTGATTAGGCGCAGAATTATATTTTGAATCGTTCAATCATGGTGTGAAGCTTCTCCGATAGGCTGGACAGAAAGCTGGCGGACGCTCCGACCTCCTCCATGGCGGCGAGCTGCTCCTCTGATGCGGCAGACATCGTCTGAGCCCGTTCCACGTTATAATTGGCGACGGCAACGATTCCCTCTACGGATTCTACTAAATGGACGGAACGGTCGGAGAGTTCCTTGACGTTCGCGGCAACTCCCTCGATCGATTCCGCGGTGTATGCGGCAGAGGATTCGATCGATGTGAAGGATTCGCCTGCATTGCGCACAAGCTCGGTGCTATGAAGCGTTTCCTGCAAAGCATCCCTCATCGTTTCCCCGCTCAGCTCCATTTGTCGGACGATGTAGGCAATCAACCCGGAAATTTGATTCGCCGATTGTACCGAGCGTTCAGCCAGCTTGCGTACCGACGAGGCGACGACGGCAAATCCTCGGCCCTGTTCTCCCGCACGGGCTGCTTCAATTGCGGCGTTCAAGGCAAGCAGATTCGTCTCTGTGGAAATTTCGGTCAGGATATCGAGAATGCTTTGAATTTCTTTGGAATGGCTGCTCAGTTCCTCGATAACGGAGGAGAGCTGTTGTATTTTCTTTTCCATGACTTCCATTTGTGCTACGCCAAGCTGAACCGAGCCCCGACCTTGCCGGGAGGCTTCCGAGGACTGCTGGGCCGACAGCGCGACAGCCTCGGCACGGCGGCTGATTTCATCGATCGCTGCCGCCATGCTTCGGATTACGGCGGAACTGTCCGCCAAGCTGCGCAGCTGGGATTCGGTGCCTTCCGTCAATTGCTCCGTCATCTCTGCAGCTTGCTCGCTCGCTCTGCCCGTCTGGTCGGCGCTGGCGGAGAGCTGCTGCGAGGAGGCGGCAACTTGCATCGACGTCTCGTTGACCTCGGCGATAAGCTGCCGCAAGCTTGCGGTCATGTTCCCGAAGTCGCGAGCGAGCTGTCCTACTTCATCCCGGTTCCGGATCGCAGGGGGTTGTATGCTCAAATCCCCGGCTGCAATCTGGTTTACTTGCCGGGAAAGCTGCTCAAGCGGCCGGATCATCCGGTGGATGAAAAAATAGACGCAGATACCGGCGATCAGAATGACGGCCGCGCCAATAGCGAAGGGAAGCGTTATAATTTCCCAGGTACGCTCGTGAATGATAGAAGCATCGAAATTGATGGTCATAAGTCCTATGATCGGTCCGGATGGATCATGATTCAGATAAATAGGGGCATAGCCTGATAGTAGATCTACGCCGTCATATGTATACACTTCACTATAGACAGAGTGTTTCATCTCCCTGATCATATTTTGATCCTTCTCCGCTAAGTAAAAGGATTCGCCTGCAGAATAGCCGCGTTCCTTCAAGTTGCGGTCGGCAGCAATAATTTTACCGTCCAGGGACAGAATAAACGTCTCTTTAAACAAGGACTTATGGTCTACCGTCCAATTCAACTGCTCCTCGACAAGGGGGAGCACCGAATGATCGCCCTGAAGAAGCTGTTCAATCATCCGGGGATCGATCAACCCGGTAGTAATGTTTGCACATCCGAGCACTTCGATACCGGCAGATTGCTGCGTTTGACGGTATGCTGTCTGGTAACTGAATACTCCAATTAACCCTGCAATGACAAGGAGTACACTGATCATCGTTAAAGTTATTTTTCGCGCTAATCCCATATTTACTGCAGTTCCCCTATCTTTAATTAAATTTTTGCAAATCAATCTTCATAGCTTGAAATCTGAAAAAAGCCTAATGATGCTGGGCGGAGTTAGGATCCGCTACAGGATCCGCTACAGGGGCCGTTGCTAGGAAGCGTTTGCTAGGTCCTGCTGACCTGCTCCTAGGAGCCATTGCTTTAATCCGTTGCTAGGGTCCACTGCTGGAATCTGTTGCTAGGGCCCGTTGCTAGGGTCCACTGCTGGAATCTGTTGCTAGGGCCCGTTGCTAGGGCTCACTGCTGGAATCTGTTGCTGGGGCCATTTGCAGGGGCTCACTGCTGAAATCTGTTGTTGGGGCCATTTGCAGGAATCCATTGCTAGGAGCCATTGCTAGTATGCGTCACTAGGGCCTACCTGGGATCTGTTGTTGGAATTGACGATATATGCATGCCGGAGAAGGTGTATCACCTTCTTTTAGCGTGTGCGCTGTGACGATTTCGTTCATCCAATCGAGAAAGTTGCTGCTAAGCGACCGCCCAGTCCGCCAACCGCCAGTCCGCCAACCGCCCAGTCGGGTGTGGGGTGTATGAAAAATTGTCCAAAACATTATCGTAGCGGCCAGATGCTGAAATTGTATATGAAAAATCATACACAATGCTCGTGTGGCGGCCCGATGCAGGAATTGTACACGAAAAATCATATACAATGCACGTGTGGCGGCCCGATGCAGGAATTGTATGCGAAAAATCATACACAATGCTCGTGTGGCGGCCCAATGCAGGAATTGTATATGAAAAATCATACACAATGCTCGTGTGGCGGCCCGATGCAGGAATTGTATATGAAAAATCATACACAATGCTCGTGTGGCGGCCCGATGCAGGAATTGTATATGAAAAATCATACACAATGCTCGTGTAGCGGCCCGATGCAGGAATTGTATATGAAAAATCATACACAATGCTCGTGTGGCGGCCCGATGCTGAAATTGTATATGAAAAATCATACACAATGCTCGTGTGGCGGCCAGATGCTGAAATTGTATATGAAAAATCATACACAATGCTCGTGTAGCGGCCCGATGCAGGAAGTGTATACGAAAAATCGCACACAATGCTCGCGTAGCAGCCTACTCAGACCGGGCAGTTGCTGCATAGTATACCGGTCTCATTGTCCGGAAAAGTTTTGTCAAGCCGTCATCTCCTTACCTTCAAACCAACGATAAAACTAGGTCTAGGCTATTTTTTCTCTGCTAAAGTTGAGTTTATAATTGCTATATATTTATTATAATTCTGAAATGTTTGCAGAATAATAACGACGTACAGCTAAATGTGTCAAAAAAACAAATGTTGAGAAAAGATTCACAAGGAGTGTTGGCGTTGACAGAGCAATCCAAATCACGGTTGGAGAAGGCCGATCCACGGCCAGAGTATTCAGTTCTTGAGTCAGAGCCTGTCGAACAGCGGTCAGAGAATTCAGCTATTGTGTCAGAGCCTGCCGATCCACGGTCAGAGAAGACAGCTATTGAGTCAGAACCTGCTAAGCTGCGGTCAAAGAAGTCTGCACCAAAGCCGGATCAGGTCGACAAATGGCGTCTGTTTGTGGCTGTTCCGATTCCGGATTTTATGAAGCAGCGGTTACACCAGTGGTGCAAGGAGCAGCAGAAGGAACTGAAGTTTCGTAAATGGGTGCATCCGGCAGACTATCATATTACCCTTCAGTTTCTGGGGGATACGCCTGCCGCCCAGGTAAAATCTATAATGGATTCCCTTCAGGAGGCAGCGGGCAAGGCATCTCCATTCCGGCTGAGTGCCTCAGGAATTGGTACATTTGGCCAGCCCTCCCGCCCCCGCGTGTTATGGAGCGGTGTAGAAGGAGACATTTCATCTTTGACTCATCTTCATCGTCTCGTTACGGCCGCGAATGCCAAGCTAGGCTTTGTCCCGGAAGTGCGTCCCTACGCCCCTCACATCACGCTAGCCCGTAAATATTCAGAGGATGAAAAGCTGGGACATCCGCTTGATAATAAAGAATTTTACTTTGGGGATTGGACAAATGATACGATTATGTTGTATCGTACTAGAGTAACCGAAAGTCCGATGTATGAGGTAGTAGGGGGCATATCATTGCAGTCGTGAGCCCTTGTTTCTCCGTTTGCTGTACAATTATTTTCAGGAGAGCCTTCCCTTTCGGAAGGCTTTTTAAGTTGAAAATTATCGGATTTAAGTTGAAAATTATAAGAAAAATTTATCTGAAGGTTGTTCAAAACCTCTTTTTTCGGTTACATAGTTGAAAGAGTGCGTGATCAACGCCAGGAGATAAGCCGGATTTCATAACAATGAAAAATATAAAACGCGGGCTTATCACTATAGAGATATTGTCATTGCAGGAGGCCATATGTATATTTTCAGACAGAATCGTTATGTCACACTATTAATTAGCGCTATTCTTATATGTTCGGGATCGATTTCATTATTATGGGGTCGTATCGATCAAAGTCAAAATCGTGTTCGTCCAATAGAACTTTCGTCGAGTAGTATGTCGAGTAGTATGTCCGTCATCGTAAAGCAGCAAAATCGCAACTATTCTGCGGCGAGTACTAACGCGTCCCTAATACAGGAGAGGCGTATTTACCGACCCGTCGTCCCCTTGATTTCGACACTTGTTGCGAAGAAGCAAGTCCAAACCAAAACAAGCCAGCGTCCCCAGCTGTTATTTGCCCGCAATCTCGTTGCAACGGAACAAGCCCGGCTGCAAGAGCAAGCGATGAAGGCAACGAAGGCTGAGGCTGCCGCGGAGGTTATTGATAAGTCTCATCCCCCCAATCAAATATACTTCACCCGTACAGAACTGCTTAGCCAGGCGGATAAAGATCAGGCTACCTGGAACTACGTTCTGGAGGATGAAGAGCTGCATCTCCTTCACAAAATTGTGATGGCAGAGGCAGAAGGTGAACCGTACGAGGGCAAAGTGGCAGTTGCCAACGTTGTCTTAAACCGGCTGCGGTCCGCCAATTACCCCGACACGATTAAGGAAGTAATTTATCAGAAGTCTCAATTTAGTCCTGTGCAGAATGGAAGAATGGACCGGGTCCGTCCGAACGAGGATTGTATTCGTGCTGTAACAGAAGCGTTGCACGGCCGCAAAGAAGTATCGGATGACACCTATTATTTCCTCTCCCTATCTTTGGCGACGGACTTCACCATTGCGCGTTCAAAAAGCAAGTCCAAGGAAATCGGGAATCATACTTTCTATAAATAGGCAAAATCCAGCTTGGTTTGCACGGGTTGGCTATGCAGCAAATTCATGACATCCAGCGCGCAGCGATCCGGTTTGTACACTGGAGTGTGCAGCGCACTAACTTTGTCATACACGAGGCTGCTATTATCTGATTGCTGTGCAATGCGCTGAAACCATTGATCAATAACATTTGTAGAGGATAGTTCTACGCCGTATCCATGGTTTACGAAATATTCGCGGTTTTTCTCTTCCTGGCCAGGTATCGACTCGAAGAACAGCATAGGAATTCCTTTAGCGAGACCCTCGGTACATGTCATGCCGCCCGGCTTCGTAATTAACAGATCCGAGGCGTCCATCCATTTGCTGATTTCGCGAGTGTGACCGAGTATGGTGATGTTCTCATGCTGGAGCTCAGGGCAAGCCCGCATCTTTTCCGCTAATTTCCCGTTGCTGCCCATGCAGCAAATGATTTGTACTTTGTCGCGCCAGGCGTTGAGCTTGTCGATAAGCTCTTCCTTGAGCAGGAGGCCCCATCCCCCTCCCATGACGAGCACGGTAGGCATTTGCTTGATACCCAGCTCTCTCCTGGCGGAAGCTTTATCCTGATTGCTCCAGAAATTAGGGTGAACAGGGATTCCGGTTACGCGAATCATATTCGGATCTACTCCGCGCTGTCTAAGCAGTTCTTTGACCTCCGGAGTAGATACAAGGTATTGATCTACCTTGGGGCTGATCCAGGAACCATGCGCATCATAATCTGTAATCAGCGTGTACAGAGGTACGTTTAATCCTGAGGCGCGAAGTCTGGAGATGACGGCATTGGGAATCGGATGAGTGCAAATGATAACATCGGGCCGGAGCTGCCGAATCACCTGGGAGGCATGCTGGTAAAACATTTTATGCAGAGCCAGTCTGGTCAGCCGCCCTACGGGTTTTTCATATTTTTTGCGATAGAACATCCCGACCAATGCCGGACTTGTATTTAACGTAACCCGGTAAGCAGACAAAATCCACGGAGCGACGATAGGATTGAGGAATGTTCCAAGCTCCATCACTTTGGTATTCGTGCCCGGACAAACTTTTTTAATCCCTGCGGCCAGAGCGTGGCCAGCCTGGGTGTGGCCGCTGCCGAAGCCTTCTGATAAGATCAGTACTCGTTTTTTGGACATAATATCACCTGCTTTATGATTGGATCCGTCCCTTTAGAGGACGGTTTTGTTCGTTATATAAGCTTTATGAGGGAGCGAATTTGTTAGTATCTGGTTATATTTTAAAGTGCCGCGGTGTGAAACAAAAGAGCCTGCAGACTGGTCCACAGCTGGACCAAAGTCGGGGAAAAAAATACGACAAATTTCGCTATGTAGTAAATTTTATGAAAACAATGGAAGTTGCAGAAATTATCTTGCAAAGACGATATTCAAATGTTAAAGTGAAAAATGACCATATGACCGAAATGGATTTTTGGTCAATTATTCATCGAGTCTTGTATATTCGTAGTTAAAGGAGGTGCTAATAATGGCAGTAAATCGCAGGCAGCAAGTGATCGAGGCAGCGGAAAAGTCTTTTGCGCTGTTTGGCTATAAGGCAACGACGATGGAGCAGGTGGCCAAAATTGCAAATGTGGCGAAAGGAACGATATATACTTTTTTTACGAACAAGGAAGAGCTGTTTGACGAAATTCTTCGCTCTGTCATTTCCGAGATGAAGCGGATTGCCGTAACGGAGGTCCGGGAGGACAAATCATTTTTTGAAAATGTGTATCACAGCATGGATTCGCTCCTCGAGTTCAGGCAGGAACACGAGCTTTTGATTAAGCTGTTCCAGGAGGTGCGTGATTTTGGTACCCCGCAGGCACGCGAAGGTTTGCAGCGGATCGAGAATGAAATATTGAACTACCTGGAGAAGCAAATTACGCGTGCTGCTGGGCGTGGCGAGATTCGTTCGTTAGACCCCAAAGTAGTCTCGTTTGTTATGTTCAAGCTATACATTGCGCTCACTTCGGATTGGAACAAACAACGGGAGCCGCTGAGCAAAGAGCAGATTAAAGAGTTCGTTCGTATTTTTTTGTCAGGTGGACTATCCCCCGAATCACACATATAGGCATATAGATAAAAGGAGAGAAGCTAAATGAAATCGATGTCGGTGTTTTTTAAGGATTTGGGAGCTTCTTTCAAAAAACCAAAAGTGATTATCCCTATTCTGGTCGTTCTGTTTATTCCCGTTCTGTACAGCGGAATGTTTTTGACGGCTTTTTGGGATCCTTACGGTAAAATGAATGAGCTGCCCGTTGCTGTAGTGAATCAGGATACCGGCGCTGAATATGAAGGGAAACCGCTGCAAGTCGGTGAAGATTTGATCGCTGAGCTTAAAAAAAGCGATGACTTCTCCTGGAGGTTCGTTACACGTGAGCAAGCCGAAAAAGGGATGAAAAATGACGAATATTATATGACAATCATTATTCCAGAGAATTTCTCCTCCAAAGCGACTACGCTCATGGATGAGCATCCTCAGCCTGCTACGCTTGTGTTCGAGCCGAATGAAGGCTATAACTTTCTGGCCGCGCAAATCGGCGGCACGGCGGTAAAAGAAATCAAGTCCAAGGTATCGGCTAAAGTAACTGAGGCCTATACGGAAACGCTGTTCGATCAAGTCGATAAAATTTCTGGCGGGCTTAGTGACGCTGGATCGGGTGCGAGTACGATCAGCGATGGAGCTGCTCAACTCGATGAAGGTACGCTGAAGCTTAAACAGAACCTGGCCAAATTGGTTAATGGCGCAAATCAATTGCAAAACGGTGTAGCTCCGCTTGAACAGGGCACGAAGGCTCTGAATCAAGGTGTTAAAGAGCTTAAAGGCGGAGCTTCAAGCCTGGCTAGCGGCTTGAATCAGTTGTCCGCTGCCCAGCAACAGCTGGAGGAGGGCGCGGTGAAGGCTCAAGCAGGCGGAGAGCAGCTTCATTCCGGGATCCAAGCTTCTTTGCAAGGAGCGGAGAAGCTGAATGCCGGCCTGGCCGCTTCCGAGCAGGGCAGCGCTAAGCTGCAGGCAGGTCTCGAAGCTTCGCATGCAGGAAGCAGTCAAGTGGCGGAAGGAGCAAAGGGCGTAGCTCAAGGATTAGAGCAGCTGATTCAAGCGAGCCCAGAGCTGGCTGACGACCCTGCGGTACAAAAGCTGCTCGCTGCAAGTAAAGCGGTAGCGGAAGGCAGCGAGCAGGCAGCTGCCGGTCAGCAGGAGCTGCTGAATGGCGCACGCGAACTGCACGATGCCCAAGGCCAGCTCTTGCAGGGCAGCGAGCAGTTGGTGCAGGGCGAGCAGCAGCTGCTGCAAGGGGCGGCGGTTTTGACGGCCGGCCAGGAGCAGCTGGCGAGCGGATTGCAGCAATTCGGAGCGAAGCTGTCGGAGGCTGCTAACGGCGGGCAGAGCCTCGCGAGCGGTGCGGATAAGCTGAGCGGCGGCGCCGAGCAACTGCAAAGCGGCGTCGGTCAATTGTCGGGCGGTGTCAGCACGATTGCCAGTGGCTCCAAGCAGTTGGACGATGGCGCCGGCGAATTGAAAAATGGCATGGATCAGCTGGCAGCGGGCTCCGGGGAGTTGGCTAGCAAGCTAAATGATGCCGCCGAGCAATCTGCAAGCGTGAAGAAAAGTGATGCGCTGGTAAATATGTACGCTCAGCCGGTGGAAATTACAGAGCATAAATTAAACGAGGTTCCAAATTACGGAACAGGGTTCTCCCCTTACTTCTTATCGCTTGGTTTATTTGTCGGAGCGCTCATCTCCACGCTGGTTGTACCGGTCAGAGGCTCCTCCGTGGCCGAGGCGACAGGCTGGAACCGTTTTATCAGCCGCGGGCTGGCATTTACCGGCATGAGTTTTGTGCAATCCCTTTTGTCAGTAGTACTCGTCCTATACGTGCTTGGACTTGAGGTTAAGAGCGTGCCTATGTTTTATCTGTTTACCTTTGTAACCAGCTTATGCTTCATGTTCATCATTCAGGCCCTCGTTACCTGGTTGGATAACCCTGGGCGTTTTCTGGCGATTCTCATGCTGATCTTCCAGTTAACGACGAGTGCGGGGACGTTCCCGCTAGAGCTCATTCCCGATTGGATGAAGGGGATCAATCCTCTGCTGCCGATGACATACAGCGTCAGCGGCTACAAGGCCATTATTTCCAGTGGGGATTTTGGAGCGGCTTGGCAGCATATGGGCATACTTGCGGGTTTCGGTGCTGTATTTCTCGCTGTCACCATGGTATACTTCCTGCGGCATGAGCATAGTGAATCGGTAAGTGCCGCTTCTGTGGAGGCTTAAGCTGACTGAGCGGACACAGCCAGTTTAGTCTGGCAGCAATATCATATTGCAATCAGTTGAAAAAGACAGCCCAAAGCGAGGGATCACCCTGCTTCGGGCTGTGCTGTTTTTTTGGACTTGTCTTTGAGCGAATCGACGGCCGTGGCGGGGAGGGATGCTGCTCTTTCCATCCTGCTCGCTCCATTCAGAAGGCCACCTTCCACAATGATGAGCCTGGCTACGTTCACATTGCCTTCAACCAGCCCGCTGCTCATAATTGTCAATCGTCCTTGGGAGGAAATATCACCGATTACTTTGCCGGCCACAACCACATCCGCCCCCTTAATGTTAGAGTGAGCTTCTCCGCTCTCGCCGATGACGACCTGGCCTTGGCAATGAATTTCCCCGCGGAACATTCCTTCGATCCGCAAGCTCGCTTCACATTCCAGCTTCCCCTCCGCAAGACTGCCCTGACCGATCAATGTTCCGTTCCAGCCGTTTATTTTGTTGTTATTTTTAAACATTTTTAATCCTCCGTTCATCATTGGGATGCATTATTGTAAATAAGGAAGGGGATTGACTTTCTTATTCCCTTTCATGATCTCGAAATGCAGGTGAGGCCCGGTGCTCCTTCCGGTATTCCCCAGCTTCGCTATCGTCTGGCCCTTCTTCACGGTATCTCCCTCAGAAACATTCATTTCACTAAGATGCATATACCAGCTCTGGAGACCATTCGGATGCTGAATAATAATGTATTTGCCCCGTGAACGATTGCTCTCTGCGGAAATTACTTTGCCTGCAGCTGCCGCATAGATGGGGTCTCCAACCTGGCCGGAAATGTCGATTCCGGCATGGAACGCAGCCTTGCCCGTAAACGGATCGGTTCTATAGCCGAAATTTGACGTCAGGCGAGTCGACAATGTCGGCCATTCGGAAGGTGTTCCTGAAATGGAATATTGCGTTTGCTTGGCCTTTTGCAGTGTGGTGGGCACGATCCTCTCAATTTCATCCAGCATGGCGCTGATTTCCAGGAAATCGTCACTAGTCTCCTGAGCTAAATCCTCAATCTCCTGATCGTATACTGCGATATATTCGCCGCCTTTTCCTAAGGTTTCATCCCAGGACAGGGAGGATAGCTTACCGGGGTCACCACTGCTTCCATATTTATCTATGAAACTTTGCAGCTCGGCTTCAAGTTCGCTCACCCGCTCCATTCGGTTCATCAGTTCTTTGGATTGGCCGGATAAAGTGATGACCTGGCTTTGCAGCCGCTCAATCGCTTCGTTCTTATCCGTTACAATTGCTTCAAATTTAATGTTTTGCGTCTTTATCGTGTCCTCCAGGCGGGAAATGGTGTTCTCGGACTGCATTTGCAGGCTGACGATCAAGCCGGAAATGGATAACAGCGCGATGATCGGCACGGCAATGACAAACGGCTTTGACACCTGGATTTGTTTCACGGGCTGATGGGCTTCCCGCAGAACAAGCAGGGTCGTCCGATGGGCTAAACTAGCACTTCTCATGGCATCTCCTTTCCGTTTGCTTAATAGCTTCTATATTTTATCTATTCTAATGTCTCTTAAAACATGTCAAAAAAGTCATCTTGTCTCATATAGTTAATGGTGTAAATAATGCTCGCAAGTCTAGTGCGGATGCATGAAGCGAGTGTCTAAAAGCGAATTCCTAAAGGATGTGTAAAGGATAGCTAAAGGAAGCCCGAAGGAGGCCTAAAGGAAGCCTGAAGGAGGCCTAAAGGAGGTCTAAAGGATGTCTAAAGGATGTCTAAAGCATGGCTAAAGCATGTCTAAAGCATGTCTAAAGATGTTAAAAGCATATCTAAAGGATGTCTAAAGGAAGCCTAAAAGGCGGATGAATAAATTAGTAGCTGCCTGGTTAATGCTGATTGAAGGGAAGGTGAAGTGAATGGTGTGGCTGGTGTTAGTGCTGCTCGCTTTTATTTTTCAGATCGCTACGATTCTCGTTTTGGAATTTCGCAATCCCAGCAAAGCCGTCGCTTGGATGTTTATCTTGTTTCTCTTTCCCGTCGTTGGCTTCATACTGTACTATTTCGTCGCCCAGGAATATAAGAAGCGCCGCAAGTTGAGGCGCAGAGGATCAAAGCTGTTCCAGCAGATCAGGGCCAGATTGTGGCGGCAGGCGGTCATTGTAGAAATGGCAGATGAAATGTCCAATCCGGAATTTCGCAACCATGAGAGATTGTTTGGCTTGCTAAAGCATATTTCGGAAAGTCCGATTACGGGATGCAACGAAACAAAGGTGTTGACGGATGGAGAAGAGACGTTTACGGCAATGCTCGCAGCGATGGAGTGCGCTCAGGATCATATACATTTGGAGTCTTACATTTTTCGTGCCGATGGCATAGGGCATCAGTTCAAGAAGGTAATGCTTCAGAAAGCACAGGAAGGCGTGAAGGTGAGATTAATATGCGATGGGCTAGGCAGCTATCATTTAAAAAGCTCTTTCGTTAGAGACCTTCAGGAGGGCGGGGTGGAAGTTTACTTTTTTTTGCCGCCGCTGATCGCTACCTTCGACCGGAGAGTCAACTATCGGAATCACCGTAAAATACTTGTTGTCGATGGGAGGCATGGTTTTGTCGGGGGACTGAATATCGGAGATGATTATTTGGGGATGGATGCTAAAATGGGTTACTGGCGTGACACGCATTTGCAAGTAAGCGGGGATGCGGTGTATTTTTTGCAAAATGCATTTCTGGGGGATTGGCGCCTCGCTTCGGGCCAACGGATCAATGAACCGGAGTTGTATCCGCAGCATGCTTGCCAGGGAAAAGAGCAGGTGCAGGTGCTCACCAGCGGTCCTGATCAGCATTGGGATGCCATCCAGGAAATGTGCTTCGGGGCGATAGCTGTAGCCAATAGACGCATCTGGATCACTTCGCCGTATTTCATTCCTGATCCAAGCATATACAACGCGATTAAGACGGCAGCGGTTAGCGGGGTTGAAGTCAAAATCATTATTCCGGATGAGTCGGACAGCCGGGTCGTCAAGCTGGGTTCGCTCTCTTATGTAGAGGAACTGCTGGAGTCCGGGGTGAAGTTTTATCAATACCAGAAAGGCTTTGTTCATGCCAAGGTGCTGATTGTGGACGATCTGCTTGCCACTGTCGGTACGGCAAACATGGATATGCGCAGCTTCTTCTGCAACTTTGAGATGACGGCTGTTCTATTCGATGCTGCCCCTATCTCCCGGTTATGCAAAGACTTCTTAAATGATTTGGCCGAGAGCAAGGAGATCGAGTTGAGTGTATTTTCCCGCCGTTCCCGGTTACAGAAAGGACTGGAGCTTCTGTGCAGATTGCTGTCCCCGCTGCTTTGATGAAATAAGGGTACCGTAAAACCGTAACACCATAACACCATAACACCTAAGTGCTCTAACGGCCTTGCAGATGCTCAAGGATAAGCTGGACAGATTGGGGAGGGACTTTTTCGAGCAGATCCCCTTTCTGCTTTAATCGCTCTCCAATGTTGTGCAGGTTGAAATCGGAAGGCAGCGGATTGTTGCGCACCTCATCCCAGGTTAGCGGCGTAGATACGCTGGCGGCTGCCCGCGCTCTTGGCGTGTAAGGGGCGGCTAGTGTTTTTCCGCCATAATGCTGCAAATAGTCAAAATAAATTTTATCGCCGCGATCCTTCTTGAGCCGTTCGATAGTAAACAGATCGGGGTACTTTTCCGTGGCATAACGGGCTACGAAATGCCCGATCAGCCGCAGCTCGTCAAACGTTACTCCATATTCAACCGGGACGATGATCTGCACGCCGGTCGCTCCCGACGTTTTCGGGATGGATTGCAGTCCGAGGGAAGCCAGTGTTTCTCCGACATAGGAGGCGGCCTCCATTATCCGCGGCTCTTCTTCCCGGGAAGGATCGAGGTCGATCATCCATTCGCAAGGAAGCTGTTCGTTTACGTAATGAAGAGAAGGGTGGAATTCGATACAGGCCAAATTGCCCAGCCACAGCAGTCCAGGCAGGCTGTCGAGCACCATGTAGTCGATATTTTCGTGGCGGACGGTGCGGACGAAGGATGGGCGAGGCTCCGGCGTATTTTTTTGATAAAAAAATTTCTTACCTATGCCATCGGGATACCGGATCGTGGTGAGCAGGCGATTTCGGCAATAGCGCAGCAAATAGGGAGAAATTTCGGCCAGCTTCTCTAAATAGATCTGCTTCGTAATGGCGGCCTCAGGCCATAGCAGCTTGCTGGGATTGGATATCGTGATCTCCTCGCCTTCCACGAGGATGGTACCTTTCGTTGCTTTGGGCATGATCTTGCTCCTTATCTCCGTAAACGTGTTTGTTATTTTTATAGGTTTGCCTATTTAAATAAACTTAACACCTGCAAACCGTTTCCCGCCCATAGAATGGAAGCAGGGCAGCGTGGGCAAACTTGGGAACAAGAAGAAGGCAGGAGGAATTAAGGATGAAAATAAAGCCAGTAACCCCATTCGAACCGATACGGTCCGAAATGATTCCGACGGGTCCGGATTGGATCACACAGGTAAAATGGGACGGGGTGCGGATGCTCACTTATTATGATGGCAGCGGGACAAGGCTCATAAATCGCAAGGGCAACGATCGCAGTAAGCAGTATCCTGAATTTATGGATGTGCCATCCTATTGCCATGCCAATTCGGTTATCCTGGATGGCGAAATGATCGCACTTTCAGAGGACAAACCTTCTTTCCATGAAATTATGAGGCGGGACAGTCTGCGGCGTGAACAGGAAATCCGGTTTGCGGTCAAGCAGATTCCCGCTATACATATGATTTTTGATGTGCTGTATTATAACGGGGATTGGGTGATCGGGAACACTTTGGCGGAGCGGCAGCAGCTGCTGCAAAATATTATCATTCCTAGTGCTCAACTGCAGTTCGTACCGAGCTACGCCGAAGGAGAGCGGCTATATTCCGTCATGAAGGAGCGAGGCTGGGAAGGGGTTGTCAGCAAGCGGCTGGACAGTACATATGCGTTGGGAGGCAAGGACGGGCGCTGGCAAAAATTGAAGCTCGGCTATGATTTATATGCAGTGATCGGCGGCGTTACATATCGGGATGGCGTTATGAATGCCTTGCTGCTTGGCTTATATGAGGAGAACGGACGATTCGTATATATCGGGCATACGGGCAGCGGAAAGCTGAATCAGGAGGCCTGGCGCAGCTTGGTGCAGCAAATATCCGCCCTGGCAGCGAAGGAACGCCCTTTTCACAACATACCGCAGCGGATTAAGGGGGCGGTCTGGGTTCAGCCGCTGCTTACGGTGAAGGTGCAGTTCATGGAGTGGACCCCCGGCGGTACGATGCGCCATCCGGTACTGCAGGGAACGGCTGACGTACCGCCTGAGAGCTGTACAATGATGCAGAGCATGTAGTCCAGTGGTGATTGCATGCGTTTTAATGATGCAGAGCATATAGCTTAGTGGCGATAGCATGCAGCTTAGTGATACAGAGCATGCAGCTTGTAGAATTAGCATGCAGCTTGGCGTTACACAACATATAACTTAGTTACTTACAGAGCATACAGCTTGTGTAAATAGGGCGGACGAGAGCTTAGGAGATCGTCTTCTTCGCTTTGCTCGACGCTCTTTTTTTCGGTTTGGGGGCACCCTCGTCGTTTATCGGCGTATCCCCGCTGCCCGCCGTACCTGTGTCCTGCTTCTTAGCCGCCGTTTTGCGCGTACGCTTGGCTGGGCCGGGATCGGTCACGACCGGCTTTACGGCTTCGATACTTGCCTGCAGGGCGGCCATCAGATCGATGACATTGCTCTGCGGCTTGGCCGGAGCGAGACTGATCTCTTCGCCCGCGATCTTTTGCTCGATGAGATGCAGCAGCGATTCGCGATAATCATCGTTATATTTCCCTGGATCGAACGGGGTGGACAGTTGTTCGATCAGCAGCTTGGCCATGGACAGCTCTTTCTCGTTCACGCTCAGATTTTCCGGCAAATTTGGAACTTGCGAAATCGGCCGGATTTCGTCGGGATAGAAAATCGTTTCTACCGCAAGGCAGCCCTCCATGACGCGAATGGCCGCCAGGCTGCTCTTGGAGCGGATCGCGATTTTGGCGATGCCGATTTTACCGGACTGGTGCATCGCCTCCAGCAGCAGCTGGTAGGCGTTCGCCCCCGCTTGGTCCGGAGAAAGATAGTAGGTTTTCTGAAAATAGATCGGATCAATATCGGTCAAATCCACGAAGTCCAAAATGGTGATCGTTTTTTCAGTTTGGGCCGACAACTGCTCTAGCTCTTCTTTTTCGAACAGGACATACTTGCCCTTTTCATACTCATAGCCCCGGGAAATTTCCTCCCAGGTTGTGTCCTTGTCGCAGGTCGGACAACGCCTTACATAAGAAATCGGGCTGCCGCAGGTGGTATGAATGTATTTCATGGAAATGTCTTTGTCTTCCGTGGCGGAAAACATTTTGACCGGGACGTGCACGAGCCCGAAGCTGATCGCACCCTTCCATACGGTATGCATTCAAGTTTCTCCCTTCTGTGTTCCACACTTATTCTAGTTGCTCTGTTATCATTAGTATGGTCAAAATCGCTTCCTCATAACCGGGAACAGCCATGTGAAGCTGTTGCGGGCTATGCGGCAGACCGATATAATGGGGACATACGTTTGAGCATTCGAGCAGACCGCAGGGATCATACATCCTTATACGCATGAAAGCTGCGGTATCGTGCAGTAAAGGTGGTTATATTGTAGTGGAATTACATCAAGCTTCGGTACAGTGGGTGTACGAGGCCAAAAATTTGCAAGAAACCGAACAACTGGCTGCGTATTTTGCCGGTCAGGCTAAGCCGGGTACGGTCATCGCCCTGGATGGGGATCTGGGAGCGGGAAAGACGGCTTTTTCGCAATTGTTTGCAAAGCACCTGGGAGTGCAGGGTACGGTGAACAGCCCGACTTTTACATTGATTAAGGAATACGAGGGCAGAGTGCCCTTTTACCATATGGATGTGTACCGGCTGACGCTGGAGGAAGCGGAGGATCTCGGGCTGGATGAATATTTCTACGGGGACGGTGTGACGCTGGTGGAGTGGGCCAGCATCATCGTGGATATTTTGCCCAAAGAGGTGCTGCACATATATATTGAGGCAGGGGCCGGCACGGAGCGAAAAATGGTTTTAACCGGCCGCGGCGAGCCTTACGAAAGCTGGATCACGACCTTGAAACGAAATGGAGTTGGACTTGAATGAATCATAGAGAACAGCCGCGTCAGCGGTTATTGGCGCTGGATACGTCCACTTCAATGCTGACTGTAGCCGTAATGGAAGGCAGCAGGCCGCTGGCCGAGCGGACGATGAAGGCGGAGCGGAACCATTCGGCTTATTTAGTCACGGCGATAGAGGAAGCGCTGACCGCAGCGGGAATAGGAAAAAATGAACTGGACGGCATCGCCGCAGGCGTTGGTCCCGGATCATATACCGGTGTCCGCATCGCAGTGACGACGGCCAAGACGCTGGCCTGGTCGCTGCAAGTCCCGGTATGTGCCGTGTCGAGCCTGGCCGCGATTGCGCTCGGCGGCTATGCTGCGGGAACAGGTCAAGCTGCGGAGCAATTTGCGCTGACCGGATCGGGCAGCGCCGGCGCAGCGGCGAATGATCCCGCAGATTATTCCGCCGAACATTGGATCGTGCCGCTGGTCGATGCCCGGCGGGGGCAAGCTTATACCGCTCTGTTCAGTGCTGCGGAGGGGCGCTTGCCCGATCGGCTCGAGCCGGATGCGATCCGGCTGATGGCAGACTGGCGCGATGAGCTTGCCCACCGGCTGCAATCTTTGCTGCCGGATAAAAGACCGCTCGGAGTTTGGTTTGTCGGAGATGCCGCAGCTCACGAGGAGGCGCTTGGAGAGCTGCGTTCCTTATTAGGAGAAGCGCTGCATATGCACAGCTACGAACTTGAAGCGGTGTGGCTCGGACTCGTTGGGGCCGAACAGTTCCTCTGCGAAGCATTTGCCGATGTGCATTCGCTGGAGCCGAATTATACCCAGTTGGCAGAAGCGGAAGCGAAAAAGCTTCGTTAGCATTCAGGAGGGATTCGGGCATGGATTCAGCAAAGTTATTGCAGTCTGGGAAAGTGACCTTTCGAAAAATGACGTTAGATGATATTCCGGATATTATGGTCATTGAGCTTGAATCCTTCACCTTGCCTTGGAGCGAGGAAGCGTTTCGAAGTGAAATGACCCTGAACCATTTCGCCAGATATCTCGTGATGGAGTACGAGGGCAAGCCAATCGGTTATGCTGGCATGTGGACGGTGCTTGATGAAGCGCATGTTACGAATATAGCTGTACGGACAGCTTATCGGGGTCATCATTTGGGCGAGTGCCTGTTCCGTAAAATGATGGATTGGGCTGTCCAGCTTGGCATGCGCCGGATGACGCTGGAAGTACGGGTCACTAATTATTCCGCCCAAGCAATGTACAGGAAATTGGGTTTTCATTCTGTCGGTACGCGCAAAGGGTATTATTCCGATAATGACGAGGACGCATTGATTATGTGGTGCGAGCTTCCGGAGCGGGAGCTGGAAGAAGGCGAAGAGGAAGGAAGCGAAGAAGATTGGATTTAAAGCAGGATTGTTATATATTGGCGGTGGAAACGAGCTGTGACGAAACTTCGGTCGCAGTAGTAAAAAATGGCACAGAAGTGCTGTCCAATTTCATCGCGAGCCAGATAGAGACACATCGGGCTTTTGGCGGTGTTGTGCCAGAGGTAGCCTCCCGGAAGCATGTCGAGAGCATAACGCGCATGCTGGAGGAAGCGGTCAGGGGGGCGGACATTTCACTGCAGGACTTATCGGCGATCGCCGTAACGGAAGGCCCCGGCCTTGTCGGTGCATTGCTCGTCGGCATTATGGCTGCTAAAAGTCTGGCCTTCGCCGTAGATAAGCCATTGATCGGCACGCATCATATAGCTGGACATATTTATGCGAATCAGCTTGTGGCGGAAATGAAGTACCCAGCGATCGCGCTTGTTGTCTCGGGCGGACATACGGAGCTTGTGCTGATGGAGCGCGAAGGCAGCTTTAAACTCATCGGCCGCACCCGGGATGATGCCGTCGGAGAAGCTTATGACAAGGTGGCCCGAGCGTTAGGATTTCCATATCCGGGCGGGCCTTACGTGGACAAGCTGGCTCTTGAATCGAAGGAAGTGGAGGTACTGCCCAGAGCCTGGCTGGAGCCGGACTCTTACGATTTCAGCTTCAGCGGCTTGAAGTCGGCTGTGCTGAATGCGGTGAACCAGCACAAGATGCGCGGAGAAGAAGGCTACGCTCCAGCTATCGCTCGCGGATTTCAGGAATCAGTCATCGAAGTGCTGGTCGAGAAGGCGATTCGCGCAGTTCGATCGACCGGGGCCGTACAGCTTCTGCTGTGCGGCGGAGTGGCCGCGAACCAGGGCCTGCGCCAGGCGCTTTCCGAGCGCTCCGCGAAGGAGGAGATCCACCTGCTCATTCCGCCGCTGAAGTACTGCACGGATAACGCTGCGATGATCGGAGCAGCTGCATATTTGAAATGGAAAAGCGGGGAATTTTCCGCATGGGAATTGAAAGCTGAACCGTCGCTATCTCTCGAAAATTGGTCGGTGAAATAGAAAAGGGGCGCGTGATCATGGGAGGAGCCCAGATCCGCGCCCTTTTGCTTATCCGTCACTCGTCACAAGCGGAGGGGAGAATCTTCAAACTTAATGAAATAGAGAACGGCGAACGGTACAACGAATGCTAGCAGCAGCCCGAGTATGCCATAAACATCTGCATCTCCCAGAAATACTGGCAGCCATTCGGGACCGGAATAGATACTGTACGACTTGATCTGAAACACCGTCAGGAATAATCCAGCGATTGCGCTGCCGATCATTCCGGCCAGAAACGGTTTCCTGAATCGTAAGTTTACCCCGTAAATAGCCGGTTCTGGTCCGCCTAACAGGGCTAAAATTCCGCTGGCAAGAAAAACGGGCTTACAGCTCTTGTTTTTTGTCATCCAGAATACGGCAATCGCGGCTGCGCCTTGAGCGAAATTCGCGGCGAGCCAAATGAGAGTCAAGTGGTCAAATCCATTTTCGGCCAAGTTCAACATCATAACCGGAAGCAATGCATAGTGCATGCCCATAATCATTAGGATAGAAAAAGTTCCGCCCAGAAACAGCCCGGCCAGCGGGGCTGCATGATCGAATAAAAACGCAACAGCGCTCGACACCCAGCTGCCTAAAGTATATCCAAGCGGGCCGATCACGATTAAAAACAGCGGAACCGCTATAAACAAGGCAAGGATGGGAACAGCCAGCGGTCTAATCGATTGATGAACATGCTTATGTAGGAATTTCTCGATATAAGACAGGAGCCAAACTGTAAGAAATATGGGTAAAACGGAGGACGCATAACTTACAGGTGCAACCGGCAATCCGAAAAATGAAAGGGAGTTTCCATTTTCCAGAAGTGCCGTTAAATCGGGGTACAGAACAGCCGCACCGACGGCGGCTCCGATATAGGGGTTTGAACCAAAATATTTGGCGCTGCTATAGGCGATCAGAATAGGCAGAAAATACAATGCTCCGCCGCTTAGTGCATTCATGATTAAATAGGATTCATTGTTATGGGAAACCCAGCCAAAACCGATGAGTAGTGCAAGAATCCCTTTGAGCAGCCCGGCACTGACAATGACAGGCAACAAAGGTGTGAATACGCTTGAAAGAGCATCGAGGAAACGACTAAGAAAGCCCTAGCTGCCGGGATTGTTATCTGCATTTTCCTTACCAAGTTCCTCATTGTCAGCGTTATTTAAAATGCCCTCGGATAATTTTTCGCAACTCATTTTCTTCACTCCTATATAAAATATAAACCCGGATGGGGAACCAGGCAGATTAATGCCTTATTCCTCAATCCGGGTTGTTTGGCAAAGCTTAACGGAACATCCTGCTAGCTAACTATACTTATGAGTTTTGCGATGCGGCCGCTGCTTCTGCATTTGCACTTGTACTTGATGAAGATGCGATGGAGGTGCTCATGCGGCTGCTGCCTTCAAACACACTGCCCTCTTCGATCGAGAGGCTGGTAACCGTAATATTGCCGTACAGCTTTCCTGTAGAGGTAATGGATAGTTTGTTTTTCGTTTCTACATCCCCTGTCACGGTGCCGGCAATAATGACATTGCGCGCAGTGATTTTGGATTTCACCTGCCCTTTCTCTCCAATTATCACATCGCCTTTACACTCAATATCTCCCGTAACTTGTCCTTCAATCCGAATGCTTGCATCCGACTTCATGTTGCCTTCGAAGCTGCTGCCCTCTCCCACTAGTGTATCTGTCGTGTCAGGATCAAGCTTGACAGGGATCGCCTTGCTTTTGAACATTATTCATCCTCTTCCTTTTCCGGTTTGATTAAATATAATTCAGGGTCGACCATAACTCCGTTTTTTACGACTTCGAAATGCAGATGCGGGCCTGTGCTGCGTCCGGTCGATCCGAGTGTGCCGATTTTGTCGCCCTGCTTCAGCTTAGCGCCCTTGGTTGTCGAAACCTCGTCCATATGCAAATAATGGGTCTCCAGGCCGGAAGGGTGCCTAATGCTAACGTAGTTGCCGCGTGATGAGCTGTAGCCTGTATCGGTCACAGATCCGTCGGCCGCCGCGTAAATCGGGTCTCCGACATTTCCCTTTATATCCAGGCCGTTATGCAGTGTCAGTCTACCGGTAAAAGGATCCGGCCGTTTGCCAAAAGGAGACGTAGTTTTTAGCGAATCGGTAGGCCAGAACGTGGGCAATATCCGCATCATTTCCTTGTACTCCGTTACCGCATCCTTGGTCTGTTGCAGTCTTGCTTGCAAGACAGGCAATCCCTCCAATGAGGCTGATATACTCTCTTTAGTCTCTTGAATGAGTGCATCAATATCGTCATCCGTCAATGGAATGAGCTCCCCGCCCATGCCTTCGGTGTCCTGCTTCGTGAGTGCGTTCTCCCGTGAATCAGACGAAGCAGAGTGAATTTCGCCGCCCGCCCGCTCTCCATTCGTGATCGATTTTAGTTCTGCTTCCAGCTTCTCCAGCTCGGTCATTTTCGTTTCCAGCGTTTTGGATTTCTCCGAGAGCTCTACGAGCTGAAACAGCAATCTATCGATTTCCTGCTCTTTATCGCTGACGGTCGTTTGCAGCAGCTCCGAGGAGCTCGAGAGCTTCGCTTCCAGGGAGGCGATTTTGACGGCGCGAGTCTGGTTCAAGGTAAACAGAATAATCGCGGTTAGCAGTAATAGCGCAGCAGCGCTTATAATAGCCAGCAAATATGTAGAGTTCATTTTTAGACGAAAGACCGGTTGCGACCCTTCGGGGACAAATAGAACGGTGTAGCGCTGTTTCTTGCGTTTGAATCCGAACTTCATAGCTTCCTCCTGAATCGGGTATTGAATATGGTCTAGCGAGGAACCCCATGAGGAACCCCTCTTCGTTCACCAAAAGGTACTATTCGGCAAAACATTCCAATAATCCTCTTTAAAAAGTAAAAAAATCGTAATAATTTGTGAAATCACGAAATTTGCAAAAGCAATATTTGCGAAAGCATAAAATTGATGAATCACAAAATTTACGCAAACACAAAATTGGCCAATCACGAATTCGAAGCCGCCCAATTATTTGCGAAATCGGCCGATCGGCACTGTTCAGTCAGCCTGGCATTAGAGCTATAATATAGCTATCTAATCATCTGAAAAGTGGCGATTAAAGTGGGGGAACAATGAATGAGAGAATCGGAAAAGATGAAGCCTGTTTTGCGCTCAAAATTTAGAGTATGGCTGGGAGCAAGATATTACCGGCTTAAGCGTTATGCCGAGTGGCGGCTGAGCGGGGACAAGCTGGCTAAGCTTCGGGAGCGGAATGTATTGCCGCATATTATCGCGAGTCATCAAAGTCCCATGCTGCGGCAATTGAAGGATGTCGATATGTGGCTCCAGCACAACAAAATTACGAATTTGAAGCTGGCAATGTCGCGTATTGACGGCTTGGTTTTGCAGCCTGGAGAGACGTTTTCTTTCTGGAGGCAGGTGGGGAAGCCATCCCGGCGGAAAGGCTATGTTGACGGCATGGTGCTTCATTATGGCAAATTCAAGCCTGGAGTAGGCGGGGGCCTATGCCAGCTTACCAATTTACTGTACTGGATGGCGCTTCATTCTCCGCTCGAAGTCCAGGAACGCCATCGCCACAGCTATGATGTGTTTCCGGATTCAAAGCGCACCCAGCCGTTTGGCAGCGGAGCGACCTGTTCTTACAATTATTTGGACTTGAAGCTTTACAATCCGAGTGATCATCCCGTTCAAATTCATGTTTTTTTGAATGAAAATAATTTAGCTGGGGAGCTTCGATCAACAAGAGCTTCCCTGTACAGATATGAGGTTTATGAGCGGGAACATCGGATTACGCGCGAATATTGGGGAGGGCATGTGAGGCACAACCTGATTTATCGCCGAGTCTATAATCTGAATTCCGAATTGATTGAAGACGAGTACATTACGGAGAACCATGCGCTTATGATGTATGAACCGCTGCTAGAAGCGGGGAGTGCCTCTCATGCGGGGGCAGCGGCTGCCACCAGCACCGAGGACTAAAAAAGGCCGCTGCTGTTTCGCGACTGGAGGATGCGGCTACGATGAATGGCATTGCCCGATGAATAGCAGGAGTGCGCCAAGAATGGCAGTGCGGGAAAAGTTAGTAGTGAGCTCAAAATGGCAGCACGCAATGATTGGCAGTACGCTAGGAGTAGAAGTATGCTAAAAATAGTTGTACGTTAAGAAAAGTAGGATCATAAAAATAGTAAAACGAAGAAAGGGGCTAGACTTGGTATATTATGAGCTATAAAAATACTTTTATTAAAGTATCGCCAGATTGTCCCGTGACCAGCAGTGTCGTTCCACAGCCGAAAACGAGCAACAAGCCGATTCACGTAATCCAGTATGAGCTTTTGAGCCGTCATCCTTATCGCTACACATTTGAGCAGCTGTTATTCGAGGTTCACATTAGGCATAAAAACATTCCTGCTGAGGAGCTTGAAATGCACCGCCAGCAAATTTGGGATGAGCTGTTCAGCAAATCGCATGCTTGCTTGCGGGCCTCTCAGCTTCCGAAAAAATACGGCTTTGGCGTTCATCACGATGCTGAAGGGCGGATTGCCATCTATGGCATGGAGACGCCTGAATACGAACGCTTCGTACAACCCAGCGCTGGGATTACGGTGCTGAACGGGATGCGAAGCCATCGCGATAAGCAGCGGAATTAAGCTTGGGGGCTGCTATGGAACTGTTATGGGACTTTTATGGGTTGATATATAAGTTGAATTATAAATAAGTTATTGAATACGAAAAGGTGAAAGCTACGATGGAAGAAATTAAAGGAGCATTAATTACAGTTAATTCGTTATTACAAGATTTGACGAGGCTGGGAGTCCGTAAAGGGACAACTCTCCTTGTTCACTCCTCATTTAAATCCCTTGGGGAGTGGGTGCTCGGCGGCCCGGTTTCCGTCATTCTTGCCTTGGAGAAGGCGCTTGGGCAAAGCGGTACCTTAGTTATGCCTACCCATACTTCTGATTTGAGCGATCCCGCAGGCTGGGGAAATCCCCCGGCTCCCGAGGCTTGGTGGGACACGATTCGCGCAGAGATGCCTCCTTATGACCCGGATTTGACGCCTTGCAGATGGATGGGAATTATTCCAGAAACGTTCCGGAAGCAAAAAGGGGTCATCCGGAGCAGCCATCCCCAAGTCTCCTTTGCCGCCTGGGGAGCACAAGCGAAAGAGGTTGTATCCGGGCACGAGCTTGATAATGGACTCGGCGAACGCTCGCCTCTGGCACGTATTTATGATCAACAAGGATGGGTGCTGCTGCTTGGCGTCGGAAATGAGAACAACACTTCGCTTCATCTAGCAGAACACCGGGCAAACTATGCCGGCAAAAAAACAGTGGAATGCGGGTCTCCGGTAATGATTGATGGCATAAGGCAATGGATTAGCTATATGGATTTGGAATATGAATCCGCCGATTTTGGCCGTTTGGGTGCTGATTTTGAGCGGTCGGGCGGGAAGATCACCCGCGGCAAAGTGGCTGGTGCGGAGGCTGTACTGATGCCGCAGCGGGAAATTGTCGATTTTGCTGTGCGATGGCTGGAGCAGAAGCGCTGCTAAGGAATGGAGGGAGGCGGGAAGATGAAAAAGGAATGTGGAAGGAGATAGGTGATAGGTGATAGGGAGATGAGACATGGGACATTTAGACTTTAGAGGCGTAGCCTATCTGTCCCCTGTATACGTAGATCCGTAGAATTCACATACTCCGCTGATTCCGTAAACACCGAATTCCCTCTTGACCATTATCGCGGCTCTCCCCGGAAGGCGCTCGGCGTCTGGCCGGTTACTTTTTTGAAGAGCATGGAAAAGTACTTGTCGTTGCTGTAGCCGACGCTAGCGGCTATTTCGTGAACCGGCGCATTGCTCTCGGCAAGCAAGCGCTTGGCTTCTTCAATCCGCCGGGTAATGAGATAGTTGACAGGGGAGTCGCCGAGATCCTTTTTGAACAAGCGGGATAAATAATGCTGGCTTACATACAGCGTATCGGCGATTTCCTTTAATGTGATGCTTTGAGTAAAGTTGTTGTCGATGAATTCCTTCGTACGTATTGTAAGTTCATTTTTCCCTTTCAAAGCTTGAAACTGGTGCTCTGCATCGACGATCCGATAAATGAGCGTAATCAGCGATATAAGCAGATTGCTGCATAGCGTCTCGTAACCGAGCGCCTGGGAATCGCATTCCCGAAGCATTTCCGATAAGTAGGATTCCACCCGGCCTGCATATTTGCCGCAGGAAATGACGGGATCGACATACGGCGGCAGCAGCAAGCCGCTAGGCACCCCTTCAATATGTAGATTGTCCACCCCGCAATAAAACACTTTGAATACCCCCTGATCCTGACTCGTCGAGCGTTCTTCATGGAGTACGCCGGGATTATAGATCGCTACATCCCCTTGCTGCAGGGCATAGCTCTTGCCGCCAATGATAAACTCTCCCGAGCCTTCAACAATGTAGAGGATTTCGCAGAAATCGTGAATTTGCATCGGCGCGTAGAAAATCCGCTCATCCACAACTTGTCCGGCGTAGAGCAGCTCAGGTATTTTTTCAAATCGGAACCGGTCACTTTTGCTATGGGGGATTTCGATTTTCGTCACAGTAGTCCCTCCCAAAAACACGATTGTTATCACTTCTATTATATAACAGGGAATACATCAGGGGGAGGACAGGTACACATTATTGCTCGTTGTCGGCTGGAAGAGAACAAAATAGTGGGTTATTTTCCGCGCGGTTACTAACTAAAATGGAGGTATGTTCGATTTTTCTGAGTTCTCATTATAGTCTGACAATTGGGAGGAGAATGATAGTATGGTTGAAAGCGGTTACAGGTGGCGTGGCGGATTCCCGGCTATCGGGATTCGTCCGACGATCGACGGTCGGAGAAGAGGGGTGCGCGAGTCGCTGGAAGAGCAGACGATGAACCTGGCGATCGCCGTGGCGGATATGCTATCGGAACAATTGCGCTATCCAAACGGGGAGCCCGTTAAATGCGTGATCGCAGATACGTGCATCGGCGGCGTAGCGGAAGCGGCGGCGGCTGCAAAAAAATTCAAAAGCGCCGAGGTCGGCCTGACGATTACGGTAACTCCCTGCTGGTGCTATGGAACGGAAACGATGGACACGGATCCTATGATGCCCAAGGCGGTTTGGGGGTTTAACGGAACAGGCCGGCCTGGAGCGGTATATTTAGCTGCTGTATTGTCCGCTCATGCCCAAAAAGGCTTGCCGGCTTTCGGCATCTACGGTGAAGACGTTCAGGATGAAGGTGATAACGTTATCCCAGCGGACGTACAGGAGAAGCTGCTGCGTTTCGCCAAGGCGGGATTGGCTGTTGCGATCATGAAGGATCAGGCTTATTTGTCTATGGGATCGGTATCGATGGGCATTGCGGGCTCCATGGTCGATGACCGCTTTTTCCAGCAATATTTGGGCATGCGCAATGAATATATCGATATGAGTGAATTTACACGCCGGATGAATGAACAAGTATATGACCCGGTGGAATATGACAAGGCGCTAGCTTGGACGAAGGAGCATTGTAAGGAAGGAGCAGACAATAATCCGGAGCAGCTGCAATCATCCCGCGAGCGCAAAGATCGGGAATGGGAGACTGTGGTAAAAATGACGCTCATCGCCCGTGATCTGATGATAGGCAATCCGCGTCTTGCCGAGCTTGGATTTGAAGAGGAAGCCCAGGGTCATCATGCGCTTGCTTCTGGTTTTCAGGGGCAGCGGCAGTGGACGGATCATTTTCCAAACGGCGACTTTATGGAGACGATCCTTAACTCTTCGTTCGATTGGAACGGAAAACGCTCCCCTTATGTAGTCGCTACCGAGAACGACAGCTTAAATGGAGTCGGCATGCTGTTTGGATATTTGCTTACGAATACGGCCCAGATTTTTGCCGATGTGAGAACGTACTGGAGTCCGGCCTCGGTAGAGCGGGTGACAGGGTATAAGCTGGAGGGCCGTGCGGAGAACGGGATTCTTCACCTGATCAATTCGGGTTCGGCCGCTTTGGACGGAACGGGAGAGCAGATGAAGAATGGTCAGCCTGCGATAAAGCCTTATTGGGAGATCAGCAGCGATGAAGTGGAGCGCATGCTCGAAGCAACGCAGTGGCGCCCGGCTTCGCTGGAATATTTCCGGGGAGGCGGCTTCTCTACCGACTATTTGACGCGTGGTGGTATGCCGATGACAATGGCCCGCATAAATCTGGTCAGCGGGCAAGGACCGGTGCTGCAAATTGCAGAGGGATATTCCGTCGATCTGCCACAGCACGTTCACGACACGCTGGACAACCGGACAGATCCGACCTGGCCGACGACTTGGTTTGTCCCGAACTTGACGGGCAGCGGCGCATTTACAAGTGTCTACAGCGTGATGGACAACTGGGGCGCTAATCACGGGGTGATCAGCTGCGGCCATATCGGTGCTGATTTGATTACGCTGGCATCGATTCTGCGCATCCCTGTCAGCATGCACAATGTTCCGGCAGAACAAATATTCCGCCCTCGGGCTTGGGGGTTATTCGGAACAGAGAGCGCCGAGAACGCTGACTACCGGGCTTGTGCGAATTTTGGTCCGCTTTACAAATAACTTGCGCAGCGATGGTTTTCACTGGAGGAAGCGGCAACGGGTACAATGTAGCGGCGGTCACAAGACTCAAGCAGCAAGGAGTGGCGAGTGGCGAAGCAGCGGCAGTCAGCATGACTCAAGCAGCAAAGCGCGGAAAGCGGCAAGAGATTATACAAAGTGAAAACTAAAGAAGAAGCAAGAGAAAGAGACAGGAAAAGAACAAGAGAGAGGAGAAGCAGCATGCTGAATATGGATACGCGCAATGAACTGTGTAAATATGCCCGCAAAATTGTGGACAGCGGCCTAGTCGTCGGACCTGGCGGCAATATTAGTGCAAGAGCGGGAGACAAAATGTATTTGTCTCCCAGCGGATTTGCTTTGGAGGAAATCGAGCCGGAGCAGTGGATCGAAGTAGATATCGCAACAGGGGAAGTCACGGATGTCGGGCTGCGTCCTTCATCGGAAGTATTGATGCATTTATTCGGATACCGGCAAAAGCCCGATATGGGGGCGATGGTTCATACCCATCCCTCCAATTGCATCGCTTTTACATTGGTTGAGCGTCAGCTGCCGATCATGTTTCCCGATCAGGCGGCATTGGTCGGCCGCACCGCTTATATTCCTTACCTGATTCCGACAACGGATTTACTGGCGGAGGCGGTAGCCGCTAAGGTGAATGAAGCGAGCTCGATTCTGCTCGGCAACCATGGGCTGGTTACGACCGGACGTAATTTGCGGGAGGCGTTCTATCGTACCCAGGTCGTGGAGGAAAGCGCGAAGATCTATTTAAGCGCAAAAGCGGCGGGAACCCCAATTCCGCTTACCAATGAGGAAGTGGCGGCCATCGCAGCATTAGAGAGTGAGGACTACCGGATTCAATTGCTGCAAAAAATGAAATGAGCGGGGGTGGTGAGCGCGATGAGCTTAATTCCTTGTGTTCTGGCCTTTGACTTAGGTGCAAGCAGCGGCAGGGCATTCATCGGTGAGCTTGTGAAGGAGGATGGCGGGCATCCAGGAAAATTGAACATCACGGAAGTCCACCGCTTTCCGAACGTTCCAGTGCAGGTTGGCAATCACCTGCACTGGAACATTGCGATGCTCCTGCAGGAAATCAAACTGGGCATACGCAAAGCGTTTCAGGCGGGGTATAAGCCGTTAAGCTGCGGGATTGACACCTGGGGCGTCGATTTCGGGCTACTGGATCGGAACGGGGAACTGCTCGGTCTTCCTTATCATTATCGGGATCGCCAGACTGAGGGACTCGTAGAGGAAATTACTGAGTGGATTGGTTCGGAACAACTGTTCCGGGAAAGCGGGCTGCAATTTATGCCCTTCAATACGCTTTATCAATTGTATGCGATGAAAAAGGCGGGCTCACCCAAGTTGGAAATGGCCCAAACCTTGCTGCTGACGCCGGATTTGCTTAATTATTTTCTGACGGGACATAAAGCCTGCGAGTTTTCGATGGCAACGACGACGCAACTGTATGATCCAGTCAAAGGGGCCTGGAATTTACCGCTAATGGAGCGGCTCGGATTACCCGGAGCGATCTTCCTGGACCCTGTTGAGCCCGGAACGGTCATTGGGGAGCTAAGCGAAGCGGTATGCGCTGAATTGGAGGTGCCTCCTTTGCAAGTCGTAGCCGTGGCCTCGCATGATACGGAATCGGCGGCGGCAGCTGTGCCGGCTTCCTCCCCGCGCTTTGCCTATCTTGTTAGCGGAACATGGTCGCTGCTTGGTACGCCGCTGGAAAAGCCATTGCTTGACCCTGCGGTGCTTGACTTACAATTTTCGAATGAGGGCGGCGCCTATGGCACTTATCATTTGTTGAAAAATATTATGGGCCTGTGGATTCTGCAGGAATGCAAGCGGAAATGGGAGCAGTCAGGCCGCTCGCTTTCGTTCTCCTCTCTTGCCCAGTTGGCCGAAACCGCACCGCCGTTTCGCTGTTTTATCGACCCGGACGATCTCCGGTTCATGAACCCGGCGGATATGCCTGGCGAGATTTTGGACTATTGCCGGGAAACTGCCCAGCCGGAGCCCCGGAATATTGGCGAGACCGTC
This sequence comes from Paenibacillus fonticola DSM 21315, assembly GCF_000381905.1. Classification (GTDB taxonomy): domain Bacteria; phylum Bacillota; class Bacilli; order Paenibacillales; family Paenibacillaceae; genus Fontibacillus; species Fontibacillus fonticola. Next base: position 277,642 of record NZ_KB907247.1, read on the forward strand.
CGCTGCATCTTGGAGAGCTTGGCCCTGCGCTACCGGCAAGTGCTGGAACAGGGTGAGCAGTTGACCGGAGCACGGTTTAACGGGCTGCATATGGTAGGAGGCGGCATACAGAATGAGCTGCTATGCCAGTTTACGGCGAATGCGATCGGGCGCTCCGTGTGGACGGGACCGGTGGAGGCCAGCGCGATTGGCAATATGCTCGTTCAGTTGAACGCCGGCGGCTGGATTCGCGATATGGAGGAAGGGATGGAGACGGTAAAAGCTTCATTTCCGCTGCGAGCATATGAACCCGAGTCCCGGGAGGACTGGGCCGCAGCCTATGCGAAATATTGCAGCTTGAACGCGCTGACCTTGCCCTGAAATCATTGATAGCTGTACTCAAATGGTGGAATGAGCTCTATCTAAGTAATGATAATAAGTTATCTGAGTAGTGGAATGAGCTCCTCCAAGTGATGATTTTTGAACTGTATCCAAATGATAGAGTGGGCTGTAGGGCTGTACGCAAATGAATGTTTGGAGGACTGACATGTTAAAAGGAATTTCCAGTTTAATCTCCCCGGATCTCATTAAGGTGCTGATGGAAATGGGCCATTCTGATGAAATCGTGTTTGCAGACGCTAATTTTCCAGCTGCGAGTCATGCCCAGCGGCTTATCCGCTGTGACGGCCACGGTATTCCAGAGCTGCTGGAGGCAGTACTGCCGTTGTTCCCGCTCGATGTTTACGTGGATCAGCCTGTAACATTGATGGCCGTAATCCCGGGTGACGGTGTAAAGACGCCGATTTGGAACGAGTATAGAAAAATTGTAGAGCAATACCATTCGGGGGGCGAGGCCTTTGAGGAAATGGAACGGTTCGCGTTCTATGAGCGGGCCAAACAAGCCTATGCCATCGTGACTACCGGAGAAAAAGCACTGTATGCCAACGTGATTTTGAAAAAGGGCGTCATAATTTAGATTGCTGCGTTACGTCAACCCTACGGGAGCAAGCAGAGCAAGAGGAATAAGCAGAGCAAGAGGAACAATATGAAAATAGCTGCCGTAATTTTCGGCAGCTATTATTTTTTTAGGATTTAGCCAGTTGAGTGCGTGAAACGCGCGAAACAAAAAACGACCCGCTATGCGGGTGGAGGGTTCGTTAATGATCTTTGAGAAGCGTGCGCAGTTAAAGTATAAATATAGGAATCGAAATTCTGGGCAGAAGGATATTTAAACATTGTTGCTAGCAGACAACTTGACGGTGGATGGGAAGCGGGTTGTATCTAATGTACAGTGAGCCTAAATGAAGCAACTGTAGCGAAATACATTCGTGAACAAGAAGCCCATGATCAAGCCATAGATAAGCTGAGTGTAAAAGAGTAGGAAGATCCGTTCAGCAGCAACAAGAGCAAAAAGAAATAAACCAGTTTAACAGGTAAGTGAAAGTGACAAATAACACTGGGCCTGAACAGATTTGTGGTCAGGCTAGCGTCTTTTTAGGCGCAGTTTGGCAACAGGGGATTACCCCCCACAAGAGCCCCCCCCCCCACTCTTTGGACGGGTGCTCATAATTTAATTACCTGAAAATTGCAGTGAAAGCCCCAGGACTGAAAATAACGCCTATATTGTCCTTCACCCTGCAGAACATTTACAGATTTCTGCATCCTATACTTCTGCATCCTATACTAAGTATTTACGAAAGGCCACGCAGTCACACTGGAAAACCACGTCGTTAACTTCGGTTCTGGAGATGTTATTCCTAATAAAAGATTGGATTTAGCTATCAGCGACTGTTGTTTGATTCTAGCTATGATGAACGATAAACAGACAGCCCTCCACATTGCTACATCTCGTAGGTTAAAATGGAAAGTGGAAAGACCAACCATTTCAGAGCTACATAGCAAAGGAGAGCTGATACTATGCAGTCTATCACAAAATTCGTCGGTTTAGATGTATCCAAAGAAAAAATTTCGGTGGCCATTGCGGATTCAACCGGGGAAGCCCCTCGCTATTACGGGAGCATTCCACATTCGGCGGCGGCACTTCGTAAACTCATCAAAGAACTGGG
>NZ_KB907248.1 GCF_000381905.1 Paenibacillus fonticola DSM 21315
CCCAGTTCTTTGATGAGTTTACGAAGTGCCGCCGCCGAATGTGGAATGCTCCCGTAATAGCGAGGGGCTTCCCCGGTTGAATCCGCAATGGCCACCGAAATTTTTTCTTTGGATACATCTAAACCGACGAATTTTGTGATAGACTGCATAGTATCAGCTCTCCTTTGCTATGTAGCTCTGAAATGGTTGGTCTTTCCACTTTCCATTTTAACCTACGAGATGTAGCAATGTGGAGGGCTGTCTGTTTATCGTTCATCATAGCTAGAATCAAACAACAGTCGCTGATAGCTAAAATCCAATTAGGCAGGCTCGCTGTACATAATATCCTTCTACCCAGAATTTTCGTTTCCCATATTTCCAATATTTACACTTTACTGCGCATGCTTCTCAAAGATCATTAACGAACTTTTCCCCTTCAGATATCCCATAAAGGATGTATGTGGTATTTGCACATCCGCTTTGTGTGAGCTAAACTGTAGCTCTTGTTTGCCATCCAAGACCACTCCCTCCCTTGAGCCTGAACATCTCAACTGTACAGAATGGTCTTGGTGGTCAAACCCTCGATCCCTCCACCCGCATAGCCGGTGGTTTTTGTTTCGCCCGTTTCTCTCACTCAACTGGCTGAAGCCTAAGTCATAACCACCGGCTAAGCCGACGGTTATGACTATCTAAGAAAGCCCCCAGTCGAACTGGGGGGTTTTTAGACAATAACAGCAGGCTAGGGGATCAATCCCACCTAGCCTGCTCCGAAGCATCGATGGCACCACTTTATGGCGAGATTTAGAACGGCTCTGAGATTGTTTTTTCGCCATAAACGATAACAATATCATTTTCGAGTCATTTTCGAGCCGTCCATTTTGGCAAATCTACACCTTTCATAGTACAAACTCCTTAACAGATTGCACGCTGCAGTGCATAGCTTTATCGGGTTAGTCTATATGTTGCCGCCCGAGAGAGATATCGGTCTTATGCCCGATAATTTGTACTTTTCACAGGCATGAACGGGCCTGGGCTGTTATATTTGCGATGCTTACGGCCTGACCAGACACTTCCCGCCCCTAGTAAAAACGTAGGAATGCCTGCGGCGACGATCGTCAGCGCCCAGTCGCGGAAATTAAGCGGAGCAGTCTTGAATATCGGCTGCAATGCTTCGATATATAGAACACCCAGCAGAAGAATGACCGAAGATAGAACCGCAACTACGAGAAGGCGATTCTGCAAAATATTGCGATGAAAAATAGAGCGGGAGCTCCGACAATCGAATACATGGATGAGCTGGGCGATAACAAGCGTCGCGAATGCTACGGATTGGGCCCGGACGAGCTGTCCCTCAGCTCCGTCATTGGCGTGCAGCGTAATCCAGAACGCACCGAGCGTACAAAAACCGATCAGGATGCCACGGCTTAATATTTTCCAGCCGAGACGCCTTGCGAAGATGTTCTCCTTCGCTCCCCGCGGCTTATGCTCCATAAGATCTTTTTCTGGCTGATCCACCCCGAGCGCCATGGCAGGCAGGCCGTCCGTCACTAAATTAACCCATAGAATCTGAATCGGCATGAGCGGCAGCGGCAGGCCAGCCAGCATCGCAAACAACATCGTCAATATTTCACCTACGTTAGAAGCCAACAGGTAGCGGATAAATTTACGGATATTTTCATATATGTTTCTGCCTTCCTCGATTGCGGCGACGATGGACGAGAAGTTATCATCACTCAAAATAAGCGAGGAGGCCTCTTTGGACACGTCCGTTCCGGTTATTCCCATGGCGATCCCGATATCCGCTGCTTTGATCGCCGGGGCATCATTGACTCCATCGCCAGTCATGGCCACCACATGGCCTTTGCGCTGCAGCGCTTTAACGATACGCAGCTTATGCTCCGGCGATACGCGGGAGTATACATAGATGTCCTCAACCTTCTCATCCAGTTCCTCGTCACTAAGCAGTGCCAATTGCGAGCCTGAAACCGAGGTGCCTCCACGCTGCAAAATTCCCAAATCATGGGCGATCGCTTCAGCGGTCAGGCCATGATCCCCAGTAATCATAACGGTCCTAATCCCTGCCCGGCGGCAGACGGCAATCGCCTCCCGCACTTCCCGCCGCGGCGGATCAATCATCCCGGTCAGGCCTACAAAGACAAGCTGGGATTCAACTGCTTCCTGATTACTCGCATTCTCTTGAGCCCGAAGCTCACGATAGGCTAAGCCAAGTACACGCAGAGCCCTTCGGGCCATTTCCTCATTCGCAGCCTGTACTTTAGAGCGTAAAGTCCCGGTAAAGGGAACGACCTTACCCTCCCATAATATATAGGAACACCGCTCCAGCAACATATCAGGCGCGCCTTTAACAAATACGGTTTTGCCGCCTTGATGCGCGGCGATGACAGACATCCGCTTGCGCTGGGAATCAAACGGGAACTCATTCTCCCGCTTATACAGTCCACTGAGCTCATCAGCTGTATAACCCATTTTAGCGGCTAATGTGACAAGTGCCCCCTCCGTCGGATCCCCCTCCAGCTTCCATCGCGGGCTTTCCGGCTCATCCTGCCCTTTACGGCGATTGCGGCTGCCATCTTCGTCTTCCTCTTCGTAAATCTTGGCATTACTGCAAAGCGAACTGATTTGCAATAATCGGGACAAGCTCCCGTCTTTTTTGGCGTCCAGTTTGTGATCCTGCTCTAAAATATGGCCGACGGGTTCATACCCATTCCCCGTCACTTTCAGCGGACGTCCCTCCAGCCAAATATCCGTTACCATCATATTATTTTGCGTTAAAGTGCCGGTCTTGTCAGAACAGATGACCGAGGCGCAGCCAAGCGTTTCTACGGAAGGCAGCTTGCGAACAATCGCTTTGCGCTTGATCATCCGCTGTACTCCGAGCGCTAGAGCGATCGTAACGATCGCTGGCAAGCCTTCCGGGATCGCAGCGACAGCAAGGCTGACACCGGCAAAAAACATATTTCCGGCGGGCTGGCCGTGCATGATCCCTACTATGACGACGAGAACGGTCAAACCGAGGGACAAATAAATCAAAATTTTGCCAAGCTGCTCGAGCCTCCGTTGGAGCGGCGTCTCCTGCGCCTCTGTATTCTGGATCAGATCGGCAATTTTGCCCATCTCCGTTTCCATCCCCGTGCGGATGACTACGCCTCTCCCGCTTCCCCGGGTCACCATCGTCCCCATAAAGCCGATATTTTTCTGATCCCCGAGCGGAACTTCGTTTTCCGGGATCGTCTCCGCATGCTTATTCACCGGATGGGATTCGCCGGTTAACGCGGATTCCTCCGCATCGAGACTGTTTGTCACTAGCCAACGAATATCGGCCGGAATACGGTCCCCGCTCTCCACCATGACGATATCACCTGGAACGAGTTCTCGCGCCGTAATATCGCGGAAGTGTCCTTCCCGCAGCACTTTAGCATGAGGAGCGGACAACTGTTTGAGCGCCCTAAGCGACCGCTCGGCGCGAAATTCCTGAATAAAGCCCAGGACCCCGTTAAGTATGATGATGGCTATAATAGTAACGGCGTCCAAATATTCGCCGAGAAGTCCGGATATCAAAGTAGCTGCCATCAGTACGAGCATCATGAAATCCTTGAATTGGTTCAAGAAGAGGAGCAGCGGCGAAACTCTCTGCATTTCCTGCAGCTCATTCCATCCGCTTTGCTCCTGCCTGCGCCGCGCCTCTTCTTCGGTCAGCCCTTGCTCCCGCGAGACGCCGAACCGTTCGAGAAGCTCCTCCCCACTCCGCTGGTGCCAGTTTTTTTGTTCCATCCTCCCTATTCCCCTCCCGTATTTTATGCCGTTTTACAGAGCGAAGGCTTTTCCACCTAGGGTAAATGTATTCAGGCCAGTCCTAAATTATCACAGGGAAGGACTTAAGTTTTTACATGAAGTATGGCATCATAGAGAGAGCGCGGTACGCGCCAAGGCACTTATAAGAGGGAGACTACACAATTATGGCACTTGACGGAATCGTTACGCGTTCCATTGTCCACGAGCTGCAAATTTGCGTGGGCGGACGCATTAACAAAATACATCAGCCATCCGATAGCGATATTATTATCAATTTGAGATCCCAGGGCGCGAACCGGAGGCTGATTCTATCAGCCAATCCGACTTACCCGCGCGTTCACCTTACGGAGGAATCCTTTCCTAACCCGCAGGAGGCCCCTATGTTCTGCATGCTGCTGCGCAAGCACTGCGAGAGCGGCGTCATCGAAGCGATTACCCAGTACGGGATGGAGCGGATCATCGCGATCGATATCAGGCAGCGTGACGAGCTCGGTGACATTTCTGCCAAGCGAATCATTATCGAACTGATGGGGCGGCACAGCAACATTATCCTCATCGATCCCAACACGGGCGTGCAACTGGACGGCATTCACCATGTTACCCCTTCCATCAGCAGCTACCGGGTCGTCATGCCCGGCTTCGCCTATACGAAGCCACCGGAGCAGCATAAGCTGAATCCGCTGGAAGCCGGGAAGGGGGAGTTTCTGTCAGCCTGGGGCGATGCCGGGGATGCAGCAGCAGAATCCAGTCATTGGCTGGTGCAGGCTTATAGCGGCCTCAGCCCGCTGATCGCGGACGAAATTTATTTCCGGGCTCGTCACATCGAAGCTGACGCCAAAGCTCCCCCTGTGCTAAAGCCTCTGGAACCTGAAGCGTTATGGTCGGCTTTCTCAGCCATGATGCTTGATATTGCCCGCCATCAATATCAGCCGATGACCGGCAACAACAGCAAGGGAAAGCATGTGTTTTCGGCCGTTCAGTTAAGCATGGTGCAGGAGGAAATTCGGACGTACGACTCGATCAGCGCCTGCATGGAGGGCTATTACGGGGAAAAGGCGCTGCGCGATACCGTGAAGCAAAAGACGAGCGATCTGCTGCGTTTTCTGCAAAATGAGCGCAGCAAAAACATAAAAAAGCTGACGAAGCTGCAGGAGGATCTGGCAGAAGCTGAGGATGCCGAGAAATACCGGATCTCTGGAGATTTGCTCCTTGCCTCCCTTCACCAAATTGAAAAGGGCGATAAAGAAGCAGAGCTCATCAATTACTACGATGAAGAACAGAAGTCTCTGAAGGTATCCCTCGATCCGCTGCTGTCCCCGTCCGAGAATGCGCAGCGTTATTTTAAGAAATACAACAAATTCAAAAACAGCCTGACGGTTATCGATGAGCAAATGGACATCGCCCGCAGGGAGATCACTTATCTGGAGGGCTTGCTCCAACAATTAGATTACGCGACGTTAAACGATATTGATGAAATCCGCGAGGAACTGACCCAGCAGGGATACTTGAAGCAAAGAAGCAGCAAGAGCAAGAAAAAGAAGAAAAACGACCGCCCGACGCTCCATGTTTACACTTCGTCCGAAGGCATCGACATTTACGTCGGCAAGAACAATCTGCAAAACGAGTACGTGACCAACCGGCTGGCCAGCCACAATGACACCTGGCTGCATACAAAGGACATCCCGGGCTCCCACGTCGTCATTCGAAGCGCCTCTTATGGGGAGGCCACATTAAACGAAGCGGCCCAGCTAGCAGCTTACTTCAGCCAGGCCAAGGAATCGAGCAGCGTACCCGTAGACTACACACTTATCAGGCATGTCCGCAAACCAAATGGCGCAAAGCCTGGCTTCGTTATTTACGAGCAGCAGCGTACTCTGTTCGTTACACCCGACGAGGCGCTCGTTAAAAGCCTGCCTAATGCCATCAAATGAGCAAATTAAACGGAAGTTTGATCCGATCGTCTTTACAACAAAAATACAACAAAAATCCTTCGACCGTTTGCTGTTATTCAGCTAATACCAGGTCGAAGGGTTTTTTTAAAGTTAGATAAGGCGCTTATTTCAAATTTATCAGCTTAAACCCGAGCGAAGGCGAAGCTGTTCCAAGGTGCTTAACGGTACCGTGCGCGTGCCGATTTCCCCGTGAAAGACGATGCCCTGCCGAACGCCATGATAATCGGAGCCGGCAGTCGGGATCAGGTCGAATTCTTTCGCGATTTCCAGGTAACGCTGCTCGTCGGCTGGCCCATGGTCGGAGTGATACACTTCGATTCCCGCGGGTTGTCCCTGGGCAATAATCCGCTTGACCAGCTCGTCATCCCCATATAACCCGGGGTGCGCCAGCACGGGGGCGCCGCCAGCCTCGCGGATCCATTGCATCGCCTCCTCCGGAGCGATTCTGGGGACACTTGCATAGGCCGGCTTCCCTTCGCCGAGATAACGGTCAAAGGCATCCCGCATGTTCTCGGCATAGCCCTTGCGGACCAGCGCATCGGCGATATGCGGCCGGCCGATGCTCTCATCAGGACGTAGCGGCCGGCCAAGCCCTTCCTTGATTTCTTGGAGCGTCAGCGGCATCCGAGGGCGTGAAGCTTTTCCAAAATGAGATCGTTCCGCGCTTCCCGCGTAGCCCGGAGACTCTGCAATCTGCTCTGCAGCCTCTCATCCCCGGTATCGATATAATAACCCAGCACGTGAATGTCGCGGCCAGCCGCGACCGTGCTGATTTCAACGCCTGGGACTACCGTAATACCGTATTGCTGTCCGGCGACAAGCGCCTCTTCTATCCCGGCTACGGTATCATGATCGGTGATCGCTATGGCGGCCAGGCCCTTTTCTTTAGCGAGACGCACGTTTTCCGCCGGGGCGTTCATGCCGTCGGAGGCCCGGGTATGGGTATGCAAATCGCAAAATTCATGGCATGCTGTATCGTTCATCATTGAATCTCCTCCTTAACGATTTACAAAGGAAGCTTCTGTTCTCGTAAAAAGGTCAAAAAAGTAACCGCGGATACCGGAAGCAGCGTAGATTTCAAATGGATCGAATAAAATTGGCGCTTGAACGTCACATCCTCGATATCGAGTACTTTTAGTAAACCAAGTGCAATTTCGTGCTTCACGGACGAGGGAGACAAAAAAGTAAGCCCAAAACCTGCCTCGACTGCAGATTTTACAGCGCCTGTACTGCCAAGCTCCATGACAATGTCCAGCTCGCCAAGCTCAATCCCGCTGCGCTCCAATTGATCCTCCATAACCTGACGAGTCCCCGAGCCTTTCTCGCGTAGCACAAACGGATAAGACAATACTTCCTGCAGCTTCATTGGCCCTTTCCCCACAAGCGGATGCCCGGCAGGCACGACCAGCTTCAATTCGTCCTCCATGACCGGCTCGGATATCATATCCGGATGGTGCACCGGCGCTTCGACCAGGCCGAAATTAAGCTGATGGCTTACGATTTCGTCAATGATTTGCGTCGTATTCATCACCTTCAGCACGATAGAAATGTGCGGATACTGGCGGCCGAACGGGCCGAGCAGACGCGGCAGCACATATTCGCCGATCGTGAGGCTGGAGCCGAGCAGCAGGCGCCCTTCCAGCATAGAAGTGAACTGCGACATCGCCTTCTCGGTCTCGCGCATAAGCTCGATGCTTTTACGCGCATACGGATATAATGCTTTTCCTGCTTCGGTCAAATCGATACGCTTCGTCGAACGGACTAGCAGCTTTGTGCCGAAATAATCCTCAAGCGATTGAATTTGCATCGTTACCGCAGGCTGGGTCATATGCAGCGCCTGCGCGGCCGCGGAAAAGCTGCCTCGCTGGGCGACGGTATAAAAAATATGTAATTGGTGATAATTCAAAGCCATTTTCGCTTCACTCCTTCTTCTCCATTACAATAGCATGTCTAGGCAAACAAAAAAAGCAAACACCGGCAAGTGTCTGCTTCGTTCCAATATGCCATCGTTTCTACTCCCTATTTCCGCTTGCGGCTGTTCTTCATCAGCGTCATGCGCCGAGAATGCCTTAGCCAAGAATAATAGGACCGCAAGTCCCGCAGCTCAATTGTTTCGGACATGCGCCCAAGGAAAGTGACGATGATCATCCGATGCATAGGTCTGCCGATCAAATCGTATTCGCCGGGAATTTCGGCAAATTCAGCGACCATGACCAGATCATCATCCACTAAATAGACGTCCTCTTCGTTACGGTAATAATGTTTAATTCTGCCTTGCTTAAGACACTCCCAAGCCCAAGCAGCTATTTTATCAAACCCTTTAGTGTTACGGTCTATTCTATCGCGATACCGCATCATGGCATGGTTAGTGATCACGATATCGGAGACTCTCTTATCGCCTAGTGTTATATGAAAAGCCTCGTAAGTTGCCCACCGTTCCGTAACCTTGTCCCTCATGACGCACCCCTTATGGATAATAATAGTAGGTCTTTATGACTAAGTACATTTACCTATAATCATACATCACTTTCCATTATTCTACAAGGGAGGCCTTGATCTTAGAACCAAATCTATGAGAAAGATTATTCCGCTTTAATTTTTTTCACCGATTCGCAGCTTCCTATAGTCAGCATGAGCGTCTCCAGGTCATAGCCGCCTTTGAGCTGCACGGTCAAAGATAGGGTCAACCACTGCTCTTCGCGCTCCATTTCAAAGGACAGCACGGTAATCTGAAGTTCTCCAAACTCCTTTAAAACCCGTTCCAGCGCTTGCGGTTCATTCTCGAGCACAAGGACGATATTTTCCACTTTTGGAGAGGTCAACCGGCCTAAGCGGCCATGCAGCACGATTTGTCCCACAAAAATAATCAGCATCACACCGATACCGACGAAATACATACCGGCCCCGACCGCCATGCCGATCCCCGCCGTCGCCCATATGCCCGCTGCCGTAGTCAGCCCCTTCACCGTATGCTTCTGCATGAATATCATGCCCGCCCCCAAAAAGCCAACCCCGCTCACGACACCGGCCGCGACTCTTGACGGATCGAGCGACAGATTGCTCCAGCCGATCTGGTCCTGAAAACCGTACTTTGAAATGATAATCATAAGGGCAGAGCCAGCAGCCACGATAAAATGCGTCCGCACCCCCGCTTCCTTCATGCGGCTTTTTCGTTCGAAGCCGATGACATAGCCGCAAACTCCCGCAATCATCACGCGCAGCAGCAGCTCATACTCCATGATTCCCGCCTCCTGACGATGTTCTGCTCCATTCTGGGTGAAAACCGTTAAAAATAAAGAGCGCCCCGAAGGTCGCTCTGAAGGGTCGCTCTTTATTGTATCCCGCCGGCATTCTAATAAGTCCTACGCCAATCGGGTCATGAATATTCGCACTCGTATAGAATATCTACTACAATCCATAATAATGCGTCTTATCTGGAACTTCCTTCGAATATTCCGTCTTAATTTCATTGCGGTATGATCGTTCAATCTTGCGGACATAAGACAGCTTGCGGATATTTCGCATGATATCTTCAGCGCGTTCCGCATTTACATACATGACGACGTAATGCATCCGCCGGGATAAATAATGCACGCTCCCGTATTTCTCCAGATTTCTTGCCGCCTTCAGATCGCTTACCCATATGATATAGCCTGTACGTTCCGGAAACATCTAATCCCCCCAATTTCGTCGTCTGTAAATGATGGCGCCGCCGCCTTACACCGGCGGCGGCGCCCCGTTATCCGCAGCTGCAGCTGCCGCCGCTTCCGCAGCCGCCGCCCTTCGGATTCGGGTCATTGCTCGGCACCTTAATCGTGTCGGATACGGAATAAGCGATCGTCTCCGACATCTGATGCAGCATGTCGTCCAGCTCTTTCTCTGCCGCTTTGAAGTTGCGCACGGCTTCAAACTGCTCCAGTTCCTTCTCCACTTGGGCTACTTTGTCTTTCGCCTCATGGTAATTGGGATGGTAGTGCCCGAATCGCTCCGTCTCCTCAAAGAGCTCCTTCTGCGCGTCAAGCTTTCTGACGTATGCCTGGACCTCCGGATCCTCCTCCACGCGTCTCTTCCAGTATAAATAATCGGATACCGCGATGGAATTGTTTATCATATCGCCTAATTCATAGGCGTATGTCAAAAGCTCGGCCATGTCGACCGTCTTCAGCTCGGTTACGCTCATGAATCTCAACTCGATTCTATATAGAATGGTCTACTAAAAAATCCATTCAGCAGTACAGTTTTCAGTAGACTACATTATAATAACATATTCGGTTTCCAAGCAGAAGAGTTTCCCGCGATTGCTCAGTTCCGAATTCCCGTTCCGTTCATTAAATGAACCTCCTCTTTCCTTCCAAAAATCTGTAATATGAAAAGAAGAAGCCCGCAAGCATTATGCGAACCTCTTCTCTAAAATTGGCTTTAGCATGAACTAGTGGACTTGATGGGAAATTTCGCTCAGCGCGTCGCCGGCTTCATCGGCAAAATTGTTGCGTACAGCCATGTCTCCGATCGATACGATCCCGATGAGCCGTTCTCCTTCCGTTACCGGCAGGCGGCGAATTTGCTGCTCCGCCATCATTTCCGCGGCATCGTCGACCGGCGTGTCCGGTGAAGCGCAGCGGATGCCCCGCGTCATAACCGTCTCCACGGCCGTAGAACCAGGATGCTTGTCCGCGATCGCTCTAATGACTAGATCGCGGTCGGTAATAACTCCGATCAGCCGGTCTCCATCCTCGACGACGGGAATAAAGCCGGTATCATGGTTTTTCATTTTTACCGCAACCTCATAGATATTGTCTTTTGGCGATACAGTAACTACTTGGTCAGTCATGATGTCCTTTACTTTTCTCATTATGCCATCCCTCCATCATTTAGATTTCCTAGGAGGGAGCTATATTATGCATGCCGTTCAAATGAAACCTAAAGGGAGCTTGGGGATTAATCAGGACTGCTTTTCTTGATAAGCTTCCGCCATCGCAATCAAGAGGCTGGCCGCATGCAGCATCGCCTCTTCGTCGATATCGAATTTCGGATGGTGGTGCGGATAAACCGCATTCTTCTCCGGATTTCCCGCTCCTACAAGCATGAAGCAGCCGGGAATCCGCTGCAAATAGTAAGCAAAATCCTCGGCAGGCATAATTTGCGGAGAGAGCCCGCTTGACAACCCGGTCTCCCGTTCCGCAACCTCTCGAAACCTTTCATATTCCTCCGGATGATTGGCCAGGCTCGGATAGCCGGTCATATAATCGATCGCCACGCCCGCCCCATAAGCCTGCGCCGTCCCTTCCGCCAATTGCTCGATCCTCGTGCGTATGATGCTCCTCGTCTCTTCCTGGAAGCAGCGAACCGTGCCAGCAAGTCGGCAGGTGTCCGCGATGACGTTCTGGGCCGTTCCGCCATGGATCGAACCGATTGTCACGACAGCGGGATCTAGCGGATTAACCGATCGGCTGACGACGCTTTGCAATTGAAGCACCAGCGCAGCTCCGGCTACAACGCTGTCTACAGCGGCATGCGGCATGCCGCCATGGCCTCCTCGGCCCGACAGCTCAATGAAAAATTCATCCGTCGAGGCCATCATTGGCCCAGGCCGGCTGGCTGCCGTGCCTACCGGGATCGGCGTCCATAAATGCACACCATAAATTACGTCCACTCCGTCCAGCGCCCCGGCTTCAATCAATCCGAGGGCCCCGCCGGGACATACCTCCTCTGCCGGTTGAAATAACAGACGAATTTCCCCTTGAAGCGTCTCTCTTCTGCTGATGAAATATTCAGTAACGGCTAACAGTACGGCCGTATGCGCATCGTGGCCGCAGGCGTGCATGACCCCGGGAACCTCCGAGGCATAGTCACAGGCTTTCTCGTCCTGAATCGGCAGCGCGTCCATATCCGCCCGGAGCGCAACCGTCTTGCCCGGTAATTTTCCTCTTATCGTGGCTATTATCCCGTTGCCTCCTGCTTTCACCACGGTATCCACGCCTAGCTTGGTGAGGATGTCTGCAACGTAGGCAGATGTCTTATGCTCTTTAAAAGACAATTCCGGATGACGATGCAAATGACGCCTCCGCTCCACCATCATTGGGAACAATGACTTTAGCGCTTCCTCTCTCATTGTCTTCCACTTCCTTCTTCGTCGATAAAACGTCCATTTGATAACGGCAAGCCGCCTTACGAACAGCCTTGCACATAATATGTATTATTGTATCAGAAAACCGGTTAGCCTGAATACGGTGCATTGCAACAGCAAACAGCGTCCCTTCACCATTTTGCAGCGTTTTCCCATGCTTGCACAAGTGATTGAAACATAATATCATGGGAAGAGAACTTTTAAGGAGGCATTTTACACGATGATTCTCGAAAATACCGGTTTGAACGGAGTAAAAAGCGATCTGTCCTACTTGGACGAATCCGCGGAGAAAGTCGGGTTTATTCGCTGGCAATGGGAATATTACCGGGCTACATACGACTACAAAATAGAAGCGAACAATAACGAATATTTCCTTCGCATCAACACGCGTGCCGTTGAGGGCAAATTGGAGCGTCCTGATACGGTTCTGGAAATTGAGGCCGTCTACATCGGACGGGCTACATTCCCACATGGACTGGAATACGAATCGGAAATTCCGGCAGCGGTTCAAAAGACGGCCAACCTGAAGCTATCTGAACTGAAACAGCTCCTCGAAGCGTAAGGAACTTGGCATGAGAGACAGCAAATCAGAGCCCAAACGCGGAGCTCCCGATTTTCAACTGCTTATTCTCACCTTGCTTTTGGTTGGCTTCGGGATTGTCATGGTATTCAGTTCCAGCTCCAGCATTGCTTTAGTAAGTGAAAAACAAGGTTATGATTTGATGTACTTTACGAAACGTCAAGTAATCTTCGGAGGACTTGGAGTTGTCCTCATGTTCATTACGATGAACATTCCTTATAACAAGTTCAAGAAGCTTTTTGTTCCTGTGTTTATTGTGACGATTATTATGCTGATCCTTATTCCATTTTTGGCATCCGACATCAATGGGGCCAAGAGCTGGTTTAATATCGGCGGCCTCGGCATCCAGCCTACCGAATTGGCGAAGATTGCCACGATCCTTTACTTGGCTGCGCTCATTTCCAAAAAAGGAGAACGTTTCCGGGATTTAAGAACAGGCTATATTCCCGTAATGGTCATCGTCGGTTTTGTGGCCGGCCTCATCATGCTTCAGCCTGACCTTGGCTCCTGCCTGATTCTGGTCGCCACGGCAGGCCTTATTATTTTTGCCGGCGGAGCAAACTTGAAGCATATTTTAGGCTCGATTGCCCTGCTTATCCTTGGTGCCAGCATCGTTCTGGGCGCCGGCGCGCTCTGGGAGAAAATCAGTCCGAGCGAATCTGCGTCATCAGGCAGCAGCTACAAAATGGGACGGATCACATCATTCATCAACCCGTGGGCAGATCCGCAGCTTTCGGGGTACAACCTGATTCACTCGCTTACCGCGCTTGGATATGGCGGTGTGACAGGAGCAGGTTTCGGCCAGGGGATTCAAAAGCTGCACTACCTTCCCAATCCGTACAATGATTTTATATTTCCCGTCATCGGGGAAGAGTTTGGCTTTATCGGCAGCATTATATTTTTATTGTTCTATATTTACTTTATTTGGAGGGGACTGCTTGTTTCTCTCCGCTGTTCCAGTACGTTTGGCACGCTGACAGGGGTAGGCATTATGGGACTCATCGCCATTCAGGCTTTCGTTAATATCGGTGGCGTGACGCGCACGATTCCTATTACCGGCGTTACCCTGCCATTTATTAGCTACGGGGGCTCCTCCCTGCTAGTCATGATGGGAGCGATGGGGATTGTGCTCAGCATTTCACGGGAATCCAATCTGCCTGCCAAACAGGAACGAACGAAATCCGTCGTCGTCAGGGAAGCCTCCCGTGAACTGAACAGTCAAAGACGCCGGCATTTATAAAAAAAAGTCTATCGGTGTATTTTCTAGGAAAAAAGACCATCATTAACGATAGCTTTTCTTACAGAGCATAGAATTGTTCAGCTCCGCTGAATTGTTAAAAATTCTATCATTGTAAGGAAACATAAAAATAAGGTTGCCCACAGTTCATTACATGAATTCGATGGGGCAACCTTATTTTGCTTTAAAAGGCTCTCACAGTCTTCACCTTTTGTATGTAACCGCAACGAAGCAAATCAGGCTTCGTCGTCTTTAAATGCTACTCCTTCAACCTTCACATTTACTTCTACGGTTTTCAGCCCTGTCATGCTCTCGACCGCTTCACGAACATTTTGCTGCAGCATGCGGCACACCTCATGAATCGGTGTCTCATACAGCACTATAATACGGAGATCGATTGCCGCTTCCAACTGACCGACTTCTACGGTGACGCCTTTTTGCACGTTTTTACCGCTTAACCGCTTCGCCCAGCCTTCTGACAACCCACCGGACATCGCCGCAATCCCCGGCGTTTCCAGCGCTGCCATCCCGGCAATCTTGGCAACGACGTCATCTGATATTCGAATAAGCCCATTATCTAACTGTAATTGTTCGGTCATGGTCATTCCTCCTTCAACCTCATTATATTTATTGTAATTCGTCAGACCTTTTAAAGCAAATAGAGATCATTCTTCTTTCGTTCGTTATGAATTTCCCTGAATTGGTTATATTGAATTTGAATTCATTTTATAAGCTGAGGTGCGATAATGCGAAAATATGTTTCTCCAGGTTTATTATTTTTGTTCTTTATTTGCAGCGCCATAGGGCACTACGCTCACTGGCCGGCTACCTTGCAGTTCCTCATATCGGCGATTGCTGTCATTTTTGTGGCCGGTTTTCTCGGCAAAGCGACCGAAAGCGTAGCACACTATGCCGGGCAGCGCCTCGGCGGGTTTCTGAATGCGACCTTCGGCAACGCCGCGGAATTAATTATCGGCATCCTGCTCGTACGCGAAGGGCTGTTCGACATGGTAAAAGCGAGTATTACCGGATCAATCATCGGGAATTTGCTGCTCGTGCTTGGCTTGAGCCTGCTTGCCGGGGGGCTGAAGCACAAAATACAGCGTTACAACGTTTCGCTTGCAGGAATGAACGGTTCATTAATGATCGTAGCCATTATCGCTCTTTTTGTCCCGGCCATTTTTCTACAGACGCATGTGCTGCATGAAGAAGATCGGACGACGCTCAGTCTCATCGTCGCCGGCATACTGATCGTATCTTATCTCCTCTGGCTGATCTTCTCTATGATCACGCATAAGGATTACCTGGCTGACATTCAAGAGGAGCGCAGTGAGGACCCGGCTGGCGAGCAGCAGCCCGCTTGGTCCAAGGGCAAATCGATCCTTTATCTCATACTCGCAACCGTAATGGTAGCTTTCGTCAGCGAATGGCTAGTCGGCACGTTGGACACGTTCACAGCCCGCTTTGGGCTTAGTGAAATATTTGTCGGCGCCTTCGTCGTCGCGATCGTGGGTAATGCAGCGGAGCATAGTGCCGCCATTTTGCTGGCCATGAAAAATAAAATTGGAGCCTCCGTAGAAATTGCCGTGGGGAGCAGTCTGCAGATCGCCCTTTTTGTCGCCCCGGTGCTGATTTTCGTCAGTCATCTATTCGGACGGCCCATGGACATCGTATTCACGGTCATAGAACTTGCAGCCATCGGGGTATCGGTCTTTATCGCCAAGTCAATTACCCAGGACGGCCAAACCAACTGGTATGAAGGTATGCTATTGATCGCCGTCTACGCCATTCTCGGCGTCTCCTTTTTCCTAGTCTAGTTCAAACAAAAAAAGCGTTCGCCAACGAGGACACCCCGAGAGCGCGTACGCTTCTTTAGTATGTAAGCCTGTTCTTCGGAAACAGGCTACTCTTTATTGTTCATCGCTTCGTACAGTAGAGCTAAATTTCGTTCCAGTTTGCTCAAAAGCTGCTTCCCCGTCTGCTCTTGAATGAGCCCGACACGGACTGCATAATCAACCTGTCTGGAAAAACCGTACATTTGGGTATCTAATACTTCCTCATAGAGAGGGCAGTAACGTGTAGCTAGGTTCTCCATCTGTACTTCGATCAGTTTCTGTATTTTATCTGCATCTTCCTGCAGTAGATTTAAAGCTCTGAGACTCAATTGCTCCTGCAAATCAGATGAAGTCATGTTTCTTCCCCCCTATGTCCTTAAAGTCGGTCACTCATCTACTCTATTCTTAATATTAGACGAAATCGGAAACCAATACAAGAACCTCTCTAAATTATCCATTCCCAAGTCCCGCCAATCGGCTGTAATATTTCCCACAGCATCCATTTATCCGCACGCATTCCATTTATGTTCCAAAAAAGCACTCCTGCCCGCAATGGACAGGAGTGCTTCCTTGAAAACGTTATTCAGCTACAATTTTCACATCCAGACCATGCTTTGCAAACACTTCGGATACAGCTTTCTTTGCTTCCGCTGCATCTGGTCCGTGAACGTGCAGCTCATAGCTTTGTGTGTTCACAAGCGTTGTGAAGAGACCCAAAATACTTTTAACATCGATATACTTGTTATCTGCTTGAAGAACGATGGATGAAGAAAACTTGCCCGCCGTTTGAGCAATTTCAACTACCGCTTGATTGTTGTTCGCCACTCTGAATCCCTCCGCGTCTAACATTGGAATAAATACACTACCATGATACATTGAATCCGCTTCCCTAGCAAGGCATATTATCTTTATTTCAGATTATCGGGATTTAACGCTTCAAGCTCCGGCAGGACAAAAATACCATTTTTACGGATTAGTACATCGTCAAAATAAATTTCCCCGCCGCCGTATTCCGGGCGCTGGATCAGCACGAGATCCCAATGGATCGACGATTTGTTTCCGTTAAACGCCTCTTCATACGCTTGGCCCGGCGTGAAATGGAGACTGCCGGCAATTTTCTCATCGAACAGAATATCCTTCATTGGATGCAAAATATAGGGATTAAACCCGATTGCAAACTCTCCGATATACCGGGAGCCGTCATCTGTATCCAATATTTTATTGAGGCTCTCCGTATCGTTGCTTGTCGCCTCAACAATTCGTCCCTGCTCGAAACGGAACTTAATGTTCTCGAAAGTAATCCCATTGTACAGGGTCGGGGTATTGTAGCTGATCGTTCCGTTTACGGAGTCTCTGACCGGTGCGGAATAAACCTCTCCATCCGGAATGTTGTGTTGCCCGGAACATTTAATCGCTCCGATATTTTTAATCGAGAATGATAAGTCTGTTCCAGGAGCGGTAATCCGGACTTTATCCGTGCGTTTCATTAAATCCGCCAGCGCATCCTGAGCCCGGTCCATCTTGGCATAATCCAAGTTGCAAACGTCAAAATAAAAATTTTCGAACGCTTCAGTACTCGTATTCGCCAATTGCGCCATGCTGGCATTCGGATAACGGAGCACAACCCATTTCGTATGCTTCACTCTTTGTTCGCTATGTACACGATGTGAATAGAGCGAGTTGTACAGCCTCATCTTCTCCTCTGGAACATCTGACAATTCATTTACATTTGTGCCGGAACGAATTCCGATATAGCAATCCATTTGCTTCATCCGATTCAGGTCGATTTCAGCCCACGTATTCATCTGCTCTTCATTCGCATATTTGAACATCGATCTTTGAACCGTTCTATCGGTCAGCTCAACAAAGGCATTTCCGCCTTTCCTTCCGACTTCTTCCACAATAGCAATTAGCAAATCGCGCTCATTGCCAATCATTTCAACAAGCACATTTTCACCAGGCTGAACATTGACAGAATATCCAACCAAATTTTCCGCCAGCTTCAATATTCTTGGATCTCGCATCCAGTCTTACGCCTCCTCTAATCTCTCCTAAGCATCATTCCTCAAACAAGACCGGAAACCGCTTAAGTTAGTTGAACAGTGGTTAATTCACTATTCTATTGTAGCATGACCGGCTGCGGTCTTCCAAGCAAAAATGAAACGGCAGACCAAGGGTGAGCAGCTATTTATAATTTGTAAATCGATTATCCGTCCGCAGCATTTCTTGCTGTGCGGCACCCTGCGGGCTTAAATATGCCAGCCTTGATTCCGAAGTCAGGCGCAGTGGAAGCCCCGTCTTCCGATCGATAGTGAGATGATAAACAGCTTGAATGTCTGCCTGATTCAGCATTTGGGCAAGCTGCTCCTTTCCATAGCTATATATTTGCTCAGCTTGGCTCGATACCTTCCCCCGCTTCGTGCTGGGAAGCTTAGCAAGCTCGCCGTCCCATTTCTCTCTGATCTGATTCATTTCTTCCTCCAGTCCGGCGGCCATCAAATGGAGAGCGTCTTTGGAATCCAGCTCAATGCGAAGCACTCTCGTCCCCCTGGCTGCTCCGCTCTCCATTTTAATCGTTTTGTTCGCCTTCTGGATTTGTTCCAGTTGCTCCAAAGGATTTAACCGGGCAAGTCCGCTGCCCAGCGTCTCTGGATCGGATACGATATGCCAGTGCCGGTTAAGCGCCTGAAGCTTTGCTTCATGCACTTCATCTTTACGCTGCCCCGATGTTTGAAGCCTTCCTTTTTGCTCGCCCTCGGCAATGACGGTTCGTATAGTCAACTGATGATGATCATCCATTTGTCCCGTATAGCTTAAATTTTGCTCCAGTTCCCCGTTCTCTCCGCGCCACAATGCGGCTTTTCCATGAAAAGTCAACGTATCTACGCCGGCCAAACCGGACCATGTATCTTTAAACCATTCCTCAGGCGATTTGGCATCCTGCATCCTGCACGATGATATCATCACAGCTATAAGTATCCACCCTAAAGCTGGCACTATTTTGTACAATTTCTGCATGTTAGCAAGCCCTCCTTAAAGGCTGAAATTCATTGACACGCTGTTAGCTGTAGGCTGTCCCTGCTTAGGGAATCTATGCGTCTGAACGGCGAAAAGCTGCCCCTCACTAGCAGGACAGCTTGTCTGGATTGCTTTACGATGAACTTAACCTTAACCGATTTGCGACTGATTTCTGCCGTTATTTTTAGCTTTGTACAATGCCATATCAGCCTGATAAAACAACGATTCCACGCTAATTTTGTCATCATCCCGCTTCCATTCCGCAATGCCGCAAGAAACGGTCACACACGGCTTCGTCTCCTGCTCTACGCGCAGGCGAATCATCTCCGCGATCTGACGGCCGTGCTCAATGCTGGCTCCCGGCAAATATAGCGCCAGTTCCTCACCGCCCCAGCGGGCGGCAATGTCGGTTTTGCGAATGGTGCTGGTGATGATCGAGCACACCTGCTTCAGAATTTGATCTCCGGTCTGATGGCCGTACGTATCGTTGACCCCTTTGAATTGATCAATATCAACGACGATTAGCGACCCGTTGGCATCTTTCTTCTGAAACTCCTGAATCGTATCGTCTAAATAATGGCGTGCATACAGTCCGGTCAGCATATCGCGGTTGGCCATCCTCCGCACTTCAGCATGCAGCGAAGCATTAGCAATGGCCAGACCGATATGGGATGCCAGCACCTGAAGCAATTTGTAATTTTCATACGAGAAAAAACGCTCTTCCCGATGAGACAGCATAATGACGCCGTTCACTTCTCCCCTTACGATCAACGGAGCGGCAATGAGCGCCCGCGATCCAGTCTCCTCCATCATTCTCGATGAAATTTTGCCGTATGCCTGATAATCGGATAAAATAATCGGTTCCTGCGTAGAGTAGATTAGACCGCTAAACCCGTAATCTTTAGGAAAAAACGCCTTGGACATCGCCGGAATGTTGCTCGACATAATTTTGAAACATTCGCTATCTTTGGAAATTTGTGAAATACAGCAATATTCCGCCTTAAAGATAGACAGGAGCTCCTCCGTGGCGAATTTAAAAACTTCTTTCGGCCTTAAACTTTGGTTTAGCCGCTTCGTCAGTTCATTAATAAGGCGCAATTCACTGATCAGCAGGTTGGATTGCTCGTACAATTTTGCGTTTTCGAAAGCCGTTCCCGCCGTATCAGCCAGCATACTAATCAGTTGCAGATCAACCTCTTCGACCTTGTCCCGCTCCAGAAGCAGATGAAATACACCGTAAGCTCCCTGCTTGCCAACTAGCGGTACCGCGATTTCAATGCATGGCTTCCCTTCATCGCCCCACACCTCTTTACGAAGCATGCTTCCTTCCATAAACGCTCTGACACATACGTGATCCTGTTCGCCATGAAGGATAAGCGGCTTCACTCGCGGATCGCGGCTAAGATGATCCTGAGACATCAGCAGCTCAACCTTTGCTTCCGGATACATGCCGGCAATTCTCTCAAACACTTCTGTCAAAATAGAATCCACATCGATTTTACCGTGCAGCTTCTGAACGACCTGGAACAATATCGAGCGTCTGTGTTCTTCACGCTTGGCTTGTCTTTGGATATTGAGCAAATCAAGCACAAACCAGCCCTCGACTTTTTTGTAGAAGCAGGTTCTGAAATGATATGCCGCTGCTTTGACCCAAACGCTGGAAGCAGCGGCATTCGCATCTTCCGGCATGACGCAGCCCCATACAGCAAACAGCTGTTCCTTGCTCCGTGTCAAAACCGGTACGGCGACGATCCTATACTGCTCCAAAGGCATAACGACCACGTTCAGCTCCTGTATACAGGCGGTTACAGCCTCTGAAACTTCGGATTGAACCAGCCCGTCACTTTCAACGATATCGCCGAGATGATTGGCGACGAACCATCTCGCCCCGGTCAGTTCAGGCAATCCGTGAACTTCCTGCTTCCAATCGGCATAGCCTTTTTGGATAAACGGTTCTATATAGGAATAATCATGTTCTGTTATATCAAGCTGCTCCAGCCAACTCATCTGCTCTTTTGATTCTTCATAAAGTGTAGACAGGACAGAATTCGGTATAGTATTTATCATCGGGTTATCTCTTGATTGTTTGGCCATAGGAAAACTCCTTTTCGTCGTATCCTCGAATACGGCGATTTAATGGTAACCTAAGCTATTCAACTCTGTCCATTTCTAACAAGTGGTCTGCCTCTTCCGTTCTGTGACTATATGTTTATTTTACTATTTTCCTTGCGTTTTTGCATCAAAATTACTTCATTCCGCCACACTTTTTTGGGCCGAAAGCCCTATCGACATAAACCTCGGTTTTCATACAAAAACCTCTTCTTGACTTTATGTGGTGATTTCATATAATATTTATTGTTGATAAAGACTGGATAGGTCTTGCTTAGGGCGTAACGCATGCGGCACCCTCTGGGCTTTGTTGCTGTCAGGACAGCGGCTGAACTTTCCTGGCAGATGGGCGCAATTATATCCTATCCTTCGCCCACATAAACAAAGTCCGCGCAAGTAGAACCCTACACCGAAAATTTAATTTAAAGGAGTCTACCTATACAATGGCACGTTACACTGGTCCTAAATTTAAACTTAGCCGTCGTCTCGGCATTTCTTTAAGCGGCACCGGAAAAGAATTGAAGCGTCCTTTCCCTCCTGGACAACATGGTCCAACTCAACGGAGAAAGATTAGCAACTACGGTATGCAGCTTCAAGAGAAACAAAAGCTTCGCCACATGTACGGCCTCGGCGAGAAGCAATTCCGCACTTTGTTCAACAAAGCGCAAAAAATGAGCGGGATCGCGGGTGAGAACTTTATGTTCCTCCTTGAAACCCGTCTCGACAACCTAGTTTACCGTCTGGGCTTCTCCAACTCCCGTGCAGGCGCACGTCAATTGGTTTCCCACGGTCATGTGACGGTTAACGGCAAGAAAGTGGATATCGCCTCTTACTCCGTAAGCCCTGGCGATGTGATCGGCCTTCGTGAAAGAAGCCGCGGCCTTGCAACGATCAAGGAAGCGCTTGAGAACCGTTCGCATGTTCCTGCTTACCTGGAATTCAACGATACAGCACTGGAAGGCAAGTTCATTCGTTTGCCAGAGCGCTCCGAGCTGGCTCAAGACGTCGACGAGAAACAAATCGTCGAGTTCTACAACCGTTAATAACAAGAAAACCGGCTTAAGTCCTCTCGGACTGAGCCGGTTTTTTTTGACTGCTTAGATCAAAAAACAGCGGGCCTTCTTGTACTGCCTAATAAACCAAGGCGGATTAACGATTAATAATTTACATATTTCTTAAAATCCACTCCGCAAAACAACATTCAAAAGCATTCAAATTCGTTAAATTATGCTATAATGTTGCTGTTAAAAGGAGGATAACTCATGGCTCGCGATAACGATACAAGCTCCAACAAAAAGCAACAGGAGAGCAGTACTAAAGTTCCGAAGCGATCGAAATGGCGCTGGTTCTGGAAAGCGCTGGGCTGGCTCACACTGCTCGGATTCGCTGCTGTTCTCTTTGCCGGAGGCGCCGTATTCGGGTACGTCTCTTCGATCGTCAAGGATGACCCTGTACGATCCCGCGCCGATATAGAAGCGAAAATCAATCATAATGAAATGACAGGGTTCGCCTACTTCCGAGACGGATCAGGCATCGGGCAGCTTCGATCCGAGGAAGACAGACGGCCGATCAGCTATGATGAAATTCCTGCTTCCGTAAAGGATGCGGTTATCGCCATTGAAGACAATAACTTCGATCATCATATTGGTATTGATTTCAAAGGAACGCTGCGTGCAGTCAAGCAAAGACTGCTTAAAGAAGATGTGCAAACGGGAGGCAGCACGCTCACACAGCAGCTGTCAAGACGCGTATTCCTCAATCTCGATAAAACCGCTAACCGGAAGGTTAAGGAAATTTTACTTTCTGTACGTCTGGAACGTTTTTTAACCAAAGAGGAAATTATTACTGCTTATTTGAATAAAGTTCCTTTTGGAAACGGCTCAAACGGCTACCAGGTATATGGCATTAAAGCTGCCGCTAAGGGCATTTTCAACATCACGAACCTGAATGAGCTCAATATCGCCCAAACAGCGTATTTGGCAGGGCTGCCTCAGCTTCCTTCCTCCTACTCCGCTTTTAACGGCAAGGGAGAGTTTAACCAGGAGGCCTTCGACCGCGCAATTAAACGGCAACAGCTTGTACTCTATCGTATGCTGGAAGAGAACAAAATTACGAAAACGGAATACAATGAAGCTTTGGCCTTCGATATTAAAAGTTCTCTGGCGCCGCAGACGAAAAAGGCATATGAGACTTATCCTTACCTTATGCTGGAGACAGAACGGCAGGGTGCTCTCGTCATCGCTATGATGAATCATCCAGATATGAGCAAGGAGGAGCTGCTTAATAGTCCGCAATTGCTTGAGGAAGCCCGTCAGCAGCTGCTGACCGGAGGCTACCGCGTATACACGACCATCGACAAGCAAGTATACAACGCCATGCACAAAGTATCAGAGAATGCCGACAATTTCAGCCCTTACAGCGAGAAAAAAGGACTGGAGCAAGTCGCCGCCATCATGCTCGACAATCGGACAGGGGCCATTCTTGGAATGATTGAAGGCCGTGACTTTTATACAGAGCAAATGAATTATGCTACGCAGATGAAAAGACAGCCCGGTTCCACGATGAAGCCGATTTCCGCCTACTTGCCGGCTATGGAGCTTGGACTCATTCAGCCAGCAAGCATCATTGATGATTCCCCGATTATTTTACGGGATTATTCGAAGGGCTATCATATTCCGGTGAACGCAAGCGGAGGCTACAAAGGCCTCGTAACGGCGCGAACCGCTCTGAACGAGTCCCGAAACGTGCCGGCGCTTAAAGTATTCAATCAAGTAGTAGGCATAGAACAGGCTTGGGAGTTTACCAAGAAGCTCGGTATCACTACATTGGAAGAAGATGATTACGGCGCGCAGACCGGCGTGCTTGGCGGTCTGAAATACGGTGTCACGGTTGAGGAGTTAACGAATGCCTACAGCGCCATCGGCAACGGCGGGGAATTTACAGACGCCTACATGGTCGAGAAGATTACCGATCTGAAAGGCAATGTCGTCTACAAGCATAAAGTCGAACCCGTACGGGTTTTCTCCAAACAGACGGCTTACTTAATGACGGATATGCTGCGCACGGTCATCACCGACGGAACCGCAAGTTCGCTTAGAAGAGAGTTCAAAAACTACGGAAAAATACCGATCGTCGGCAAAACCGGCTCCACTCAAAATTACGCTGATGTATGGTTTATGGGCTACACACCGGACATTTCGCTCGGCGTATGGATCGGTTACAAAGAGCCGGTCAACACGCTGTCTGATGCAGGAAAATCACGTGCCCGCTCCATATGGGCGAAAGTGATGAACGAGGTGACCGAGAACAAACCGGAGCTTTTTGAGACGGGTAAATTCGAGAAGCCCGAGGGGATCGTTTCAAAAACAGTTTCCGGCTACAGCGGCAAACTGCCTACGCAGCTTACGCAGCAGGCCGGAAAAATGGTTACGGACATATTCAATTCGAAATATGTACCGACTGAGTCCGATGACGTGTTGGTACGGGCAAAATATATTACGTATGAAGGTGTAAACTACATCCCGCACGATACTACACCTTCGGATATGGTTATGGAAAAAGTCGTTATGAAGCGGGAGAAGCCGATCAAGGAGCTTGTGGAGGACCTGCAGAAGGCCTTCTCCAGCATGAGAGGCGGCCATAAATCGCTCAGCTTCTATATGCCGAAAGATGCCGGCGAAGACGCACCATCGAAGCTGGATCCGCGGGTGGATGACGGCAAAGCTCCATCCCCCCCTGCTAACGTAAAAATGGCTTCGGCAGGAGGGGCGGCCAAAATAACCTTTGATAAAAATAGCGAAAAAGATGTGGTAGGGTACCGTCTCTACAAATCTGCAGCCGGGGCACCTTTCCAAAATACCGGAAAAGTAGTGCTGACTGGCGGGGAAACCGCATTTACCGATTCGGGAGAAGGCGGCAGCTACTCCTACTACGTTACTGCTGTTGACGTTGCCGGGCGTGAATCAGCACCTGGCGCGATCGTCGGCTATGATAGCTGGAGCGGTACGGGGAATCCGGACGATACGGATCAAGATACGCCGCCTGACATAGACCTGGATAATTTATCGCCTCCGAATGCGCCTGCCAAAGTCAGCGTTCAAAGCAGCGAGCAGGAAATTACGATAAGCTGGGAGGCTAACGCACCCGCTGAGCAGGTGACCAACTATCAAATTTATTTGTCCTCATCTGCGGATGGAACGTATTCCAGATTAGGGTCGACCCCGGCTACTCAATTTTCGTTCAAAACAGATGCCGCTAGCGGCTGGATTAGAGTAACGGCGATGAATCCCCTTGGAGAATCTGCAGCCTCAATATCTGTCCAGTTTAACAAATAAACGATATCAAAAAAGGCTTTCCCGGAACGCTCAGCGTTCCTGGGAAAGCTTTTTTAAGGATTAACAAATTTATACGTTTTCAGCGTAGCTGAACATCACGATGATAACCGTGCCTTTCCCGGCTTCGCTGCGCACCTCGACTTTTCCTCCGTGCCCCTCCGCAATTTCCTTTGCAATCGCCATACCTAGTCCGCTGCCTGAAGATGAGCTCTCCGTGTCAGTTCCCCGGTAATACCTTTGAAACAGGTTAGCCTGCGTCTTTTCGTCCATTCCAAGCCCATTATCCTCGAAATGGACGGAAAATTCTGATTCACTGCCCTTCTGCAAGCTAACCTTTAACCTGGTTCCTTCCGGGTTGTGCATTAATGCGTTAATGATAATATTGTCCATCATTCGCCGGAAGGCTTTCGGATCAATATTATAAAATATAGGATCGGAAGCTGGGCTCCACTGAATTTCATAACTTAGCCACTGCGGATCTTCGGCAATGCGGGTAACTGCTTCTTTCAAAAACATGTTCATATGATGGCGTTCCAACTGCAGCACGTCAGATGCATTCTTGAGACGGTACAATAAATTTAAATCCTGGATCAGCTCGTCCATATACTCCGCTTTCTCCGCCATGGTCGAGGCGAATTCAGCGATTTCATCTCTTCCCCATTCATATTGGCTCGAACGCAGCAGCTGAGCGTAACCATAAATGGAGGAAAGCGGCGTCTTCAAATCATGGGATAAGCTGGCGATCCATTCCTCGCGCATCCGGTCATTTTGCTCCCTTTCAAGCTCATGGTGCTCCAACTGCTGGGACAGCTCTTGGACAGTATACATCACTTCCGCGTAGGGTCTGTACCTCCATTTAAGGCGGCCTGCTCTCCTTTTGCTGCGCGGACGCCCCCGTCTGCCCACAGGCTCCTTGTAGTGCTGGTGAGCCAAATTTTGCAGCCACTGCATAACATGAAGCATCGGTGTGCCGAATCTGTTTCCCTGCCACAAAGATAGTCCGCCGCAGGCCAGCAGCAAAATGACAGCAACACTTCCAAAGCCGTACAGCAGCAACTGCACTTCATTGTACACTGTCGGCCCGATTGCGGTTAATTGAATGCCAGGCGCAGCATCGTACGGCGCGTGGATGAGCCACATCCTTCCCGTCTCCTCCTCGGTGCTCATTTCCAGGCGTACGCCGTAGCGTTCTGGATATTCTAGGCGAAGCACCAGTTCCTGCGGCGGATAAACATCCGGCAGGCCGGAGGGCAAACGGTAGGAGTGAAGCTCCTTCCCCGCTTGATCGAGAAGCTGGATACCGACGCCATGCTCTTGCAATACATAATTCACCTCATCAGGCCAGGCAATGGATTCCGTGCCATGTTCCGCTTCTTTTAAAGCTTGTTCTGAGCTGGAGCCCTCTTCTGCAAGCTGCCTTGCCGCCATGTCAAGCGGATCCTTTATCCCGTAAAGAAGGGTAACCATTTCTCCACTAATAGGGCGAATCAATATGTACAGCCGGTAAGGAAAAGGCTGCAGACGCCGGATATAATTGACCAGCTCGCCCGGGGTATACTTTTGTGGTACATCCGAAGGCGTTAAATAGGAGTATGTCACCTCACCTTTCTCATTCAGCAACTGCAGCCAGCCCCCGTTTATCTCTATTTGCTTCAGAAGCTTGGGGGACAGATGCACAGTTCCATCCTCGCGAACTGAATAAGAATCCAGGAGCGTTTCCATTGCAGGTCGAGAGAAACTACGCTTTAAATCAAGCTCTGTCATTTTTGACGCAAGCCAGATAAACATTACGACGATACACACAGCAGTAATAACCCCCACGGTCAGCCACTGTCTGATGAACATCATTACAAAACGCCGGCGCATCGTCACCGTAATGTCCCCTTCTGAACCAGTTTGTAGCCGAGGCCGCGGACAGTCAGCAAAAACTCAGGCTGAGCCGGGTTTCGCTCAATACGCTCGCGAATGCGATGGATATGTACCATTACCGTATTATCGTCATTTATTGCCGATTCTCCCCAAACCCGTTCATAAAGTTCATTTTTCGCGAAAACACGATTAGGATGGCGGCATAAAAAAAGCAGCAATTGAAACACCTGAGCCGGACACTCGACACTCACTCCATTTACTGTTAATTCCTTGGCAGTTCCATCCACAATAAAATAACCGAAGTCATACACTTCTCGCCTTTCTTGTTCCTGTCCGCTGACCGGGGATACCCGTTGGGCAATAAACTGGGCATTGGCCCGCCTAAGATGCACTTTCACTCTGGCTATTACCTCCAGCGGGTTGAAGGGTTTAACTATGTAGTCATCCCCGCCGATTGCAAATCCGGTCAGCTTGTCCAAATCGGTCGATCTCGCCGTCAGGAACAAAATCGGCGCGTCCGTCGACTCGCGAATAAATGGAGCCGCTTCAAAGCCGCTTTTACCAGGCAGCATCACGTCCAGCAAAATAAGATCATATCGTGTAGAACGACATGCTTCGATCGCCTCTTCCGCGCTTGTAACCGCATCAACCTGGCTATATCCTTCTTTCGCCAAAACAGTTTGGAGCAATTTCAAAATAGCTTTTTCATCATCTACCAACAGGATTTGAGGCTCATTCAACGACCGTCCTCCTTTCTATTTTCTTAGCAAATATCTTTATTTTAACACAGGATGTTTACCGTGCAGCCAAAAATGACCTTAACAGAATCTTAACTCGCAGCGGAGTAGTTAAGAGAATGTTAAGGCTCAATTTCGCCCGGCTTTAAGTTCATCTTATAAAATAAACAGGAAATAGAAAAATTTTACTCGGGAAAGGAGGCGCGGTATGAGCGTAAATTCAAACGGTAAACGTTCACTTATAAAACGAGGTGGACTTATTATGCTTATTACATTATTTCTAACTATGTTGTCTATTATTTCAGGATGCGTTTCGGAAAAATCAGCCGAAATTAGGATGGAGGGGAACACCAATCAGATGCAAGATACGAGTTTGAATACAAGACTGGATCCGGGACCGGGTTCGACGCTGGAAATGAAGCATTTGCCTCAAGCCTTGATAGATATGCAATACAAAGCCGTCTATGAGCAGCTAAGCGCTGAGTTCCAACAAAGCGTCTCGGAACAGGAAATCAAAAAGTTGTCCCAATCTTTTTTTCAACCCAACGATGTATTTTCGCTGCAAGCTGAATATTCCTTAAACGGCTTGATCGAATATGTTTGGACCGATTCCCAAGAAAACAAGGGGGTATCTGCGGTTCTGGATGAGGACAACACGATATGGGGGCTGCAAATTGTCAATCTGACGGCTCATCCAGAGTCGGATGACACTTTTACGAAGCAGGAATACAGCTTGCCTTTTAAAGAGGAATGGTTCACTTACTGGGGTGGACGCAACGTGCTTTTGAACTATCATTACGCTTATGAATCGCAGCGGTATGCCTACGACTTCTTTATAGCGAAAGAGAATCGCACATTTGCAGCAGAGGCGGATGCCGCCAACGGCAGTTATTATGCTTTCGGACAAGAAGTGATCGCACCGGCCGACGGCGTTGTAGTACAAGTCGTAAACGATGTGGCAGATAATAAACCAGGAACGGCGGACGAAACGCAGCCAGCGGGCAACTACATCATTATAGATCATGATGGAGAATACAGTATACTGGCTCATTTTATGGAGGGGTCGATACTTGTCAAGCAAGGACAGCAGGTAAAGCGTGGTGAAACGATTGGCTTATGCGGAAACTCCGGCAACTCAAGCGAACCGCACATTCATTTTCAAGTATCCGATCAACCGAGCTTGGAGCAAGGGAAATCCCTTCGTATCCAATTCAAGGACGGTGTGGATCCGATCAAGGGACAATTTCTTCAGGGAGAACCTTAAACCAAAGAAGAGGAACCTCATCGTGACCGAGGTTCCTCTTGTTAATTAGCCTTAATCTTCAATCGTCGACAGATCGCCTGCCGGAAGGTTCAATTCCCACGCCTTCAGAACACGGCGCATAATTTTGCCGGACCGCGTTTTCGGCAGCTTATCCTTAAACTCAATTTCTCGGGGCGCAGCATGAGCTGACAGCCCTTCCTTCACAAAGCGGGTAATATCCGCTTTCAGCTCCTCCGAAGGCTCAAATCCGTCAAGCAAGGAGATGAACGCCTTAATGATTTCACCCCGTGTCGGATCAGGCTTGCCGATAACTCCGGCTTCGGCAACAGCAGGGTGCTCCAGCAGCTTGCTTTCTACTTCAAATGGGCCGATGCGCTCCCCAGAAGAGTTAATCACATCATCGATCCGGCCCTGGAACCAGAAATAGCCGTCTTCGTCCATATAAGCCGTATCCCCTGAAATATACCATCCCGGAATGCGGAAATATTCTTCATACTTAAGAGTATTGTTCCAAATGAGCCGCATCATTGCCGGCCAAGGTGTGCGTATCGCGAGATTCCCCATCCGGTTAGGCGGCAGAACTTTGCCGTTATCATCTATGATGGCAGCCTCGATGCCTGGCACTGGTCTTCCCATTGAACCCGGTTTGAGCGGCATGGACGGATAGTTGCAAATCAACTGTCCGCCGGTCTCCGTCATCCACCACGTATCGTGGATTCTAAGGCCATAAACTTTACGCCCCCAGCGTACGACTTCCGGATTCAGCGGCTCGCCCACCGAAAGTACATGTCTCAGCGATGACAGATCGTACTGTTCTATAATATCTTCCCCTGCGCCCATCAGCATTCGGAAAGCCGTCGGCGCACTGTACCATACGGTTACTTTGTTTTTTTGAATCGTTTCGTACCAGTCTCCAGGACTGAAGCGTCCGCCGCGAACTACATTAGTAACCCCGAGCAGCCAGGGAGCGAATATCCCGTACGCAGTGCCGGTTACCCAGCCGGGATCCGCCGTACACCAATATCTGTCCTCCTCTTTAAGATCAAGGACAACCCTCCCGGTGTGATAATGCTGAATCATCGCATTGTGGACATGGTAAACCCCTTTAGGCTTGCCGGTGGAGCCGGAAGTATAATGCAGAATCATCCCGTCCTCGAGATCGACCCATTCAATTTCCGCCTCAGGCGAAGCCTGCTTCAGTTCGGCCAGAAAATCGATAATTCCTTCCTCCTCCGCGATTTCACTGCCCACGAGGAATACATGCCGCAAGGCAGGAAGCTCTTCGCGTTTCACTCGGGGGAGCAGTGCAGGCGTAGTAACGATAGCTACTGCGCCGCTATCTTCCAGGCGATCCTTGACCGCTGTCTCCATGAACGCTTCAAAGAGCGGTCCAACAACAGCCCCTACCTTCAATGTTCCCAACACACTGATGTAAAGCTCTGGACTTCGCGGCATAAATACAAACACACGGTCACCTTTGCCGACCCCGTAACTGCGAAGCACGTTGGCAAACTGGTTAGTCAAAGCTTGCAGCTCTCGATAAGAGTAGGATTCCTCCCTGACCGAATCACTGAATAATAGGGCTGTGCGCTCGCCCTTACCGGCATCGACGTGACGGTCAATCGCTTCATAAGCCATATTCACTCGCCCCGTATTATACCAAGAGAATTGCTTCTCCACTTCAGCCCACTCGAACTTTTCATAAGCTTCCTCATAATTCCCCAAATTGGATGAAGAAGCTACCTCTGAAATAATTTCTCCTTGCAGCTGACTCATTGTTTCATCCTCCCTTGAATCTGTCTGAAAATGATATTGCCAAGCAAATTCAATCATGAAAACGGATACACGTTGGCGAATTTTGCAGTAAGGATTATAGCTCTCAAGAATCTGCTAACTTCGAAGCGATAACCTTTCATTTATAGGAGCCAGTGTGTAAAATAGTCAAGCGTTGATAAGTAGAAAGTCAAGTATTATTTGTGAATGTTTTATGTCGGAATACATTATATCACACGCTTTTAAGAGGGGCTATACTTTTCAAATTTTCATTTTTCTGTTATAAGTGAGGGGAACGAGCAAAGGAGGCGGCAAAAATGGAGCACCGTAAAACGTATATCCGCCATACCCTGTCTTATGATAGCAAGGAAATTGTTATCGAAGGACCGATTGCGCCTGAGCAGTTGAAGAGTCTGCAGATGCACCATGAGCTGGACGCCTTCCGAAGACCAGGCGATCAGCATGAAGCGCTCATCGAAATTGCTGAACTCCCGGAAGGTCGGATCATTGTCGCGAGAGATCAGGATACAATTATCGGCTACGTTACGTTCCATTATCCCGATGAGATGGAGCGCTGGTCTCAAGGCAGCATGCCCGATTTAATCGAGCTGGGGGCGATTGAGGTCGCGAACGATTATCGATCGTTAGGACTAGGCTCCCTGATGATTAAGACAGCCTTTGAGGAAGAGCAAATGGAGCAGTACATCGTGTTCACTACAGAATATTACTGGCATTGGGATTTAAAAAGCAGCGGGCTTAGTGTGTGGGATTACCGGAAAATGATGGAGCGGCTGATGAAAACAGTCGATATGGTCTGGTATGCGACCGATGACCCGGAAATTTGTTCCCATCCGGCAAATTGTCTCATGGTACGGATCGGCAAAGAGGTACCGCTGGAATCTGAGGAACAGTTTGACCGCATCCGCTTTCAGCAGCGGTTTATGTACTAATGCTTGACCATCAGAACAGGATACTAACGCAAGGAGTGTGACGCCCGTGCCTGGAAAGGCTTTAATGATTCATCATAATAAAGCGATGAACTATCATTTTCACGACAGCCATCCTTTTCACCCTATCCGGCTTGAGCTGACACTCGATCTGTTGACCGCGGCGGAAGCGATGAAACCGGCCCATATAATGAATCCACGCCAAGCTACCGAACAAGAATTGCTGCAAATTCATCAGCCGACTTATATCGATGCCGTCAAAGCGCTAAGCGCCACATCTCCAAATCAAGCCTGGCTTGATCGTGCAGAGCAATTTGGATTGCAAGACGAGGACACCCCTTTCTTTCCCGGCATGCATGAGGCGGCTTCCTACATCGCCGGAGGCACTGTTACCGCAGCAGATGCGGTCATGTCGGGCAAATGCGCACACGCCCTCCATTTAGGCGGCGGACTCCATCATGCCCTTTCAGCCAAAGCAGCGGGGTTTTGCGTCTACAATGATGTTTCAGTCGCGATCGCCTACGTTAGACAGCATTATAACGCCAGAGTACTTTATGTGGATACGGATGTCCACCATGGTGACGGAGTGCAATGGAGCTTCTATTCCGATCCGGAGGTGTGCACTTACTCGATCCACGAAACCGGCAAATACCTGTTCCCCGGGACGGGCTTTGTACAGGAAAGAGGCGAACATCAAGGCTACGGAGCCTGTATCAACATTCCACTGCAGCCCTATACTGAAGATGACTCCTGGATGGAATGCTTTGAACAATCGATCCGGCGCCTAACCGAGCATTTCAAGCCGGACCTTATCATTAGCCAGCATGGCTGTGATGCGCACGCGCTCGATCCTCTCTCCCATATGCACTGCAGCATGAAAATTTATAACGAAATGCCCGCTATTTTGCACAGCCTCGCTCATACATACTGCAGCGGGCGCTGGGTAGCCGTTGGCGGCGGAGGATATGACATCTGGCGGGTCGTGCCCCGGGCCTGGAGCTTGCTGTGGTTGGAAATGACCGATCATCCGCTGAAGCCCCTGCTAAGGCAGCAGCCGCAGATGAAACTGCCGCCTGCATGGATCAGCAAATGGCAGGGTCAGTCCTCCGTCGACCTCCCGCACGAATGGCTTGATGATCTGACGCATTGGGAAGGCATTCCCCGCCGGGCAGAAATTACGGCAAAAAACCGCGAAAGTCTCGCGGTTGCTTTACAGGATTTCCCCTAAAGCGGAGCTGATGCTAGAAGCGGAGTTGTTGCACAATCAAAATCGACATTTTTTTTACAAAACCAGTCATTCAGATAATCAGTCATTCAAATGCCTTATAATATCATTTAAAATTTCATAAGAACGCTGCGCGGCCAAGGCGGTAAATTCGGCGAAATTGACATCAGCTGTGCCGTCAGCCTTATCTGACATAGAACGAAGGATGACGTATGGAATTTGGTTCATATGGCAGACCTGGGCAACTGCAGCCCCTTCCATCTCTACACACGCACCGTCCATAGTCTCGTGAAGCTCCCGCACGTAATCGTAATTCGAAATGAATTGATCGCCGGACAACACTTTGCCAACCCTATAGCGGTTGTCCCGGCAAAGTCTTGTGCACGCCTCTTCCGCCAGGGAAATAAGCTTCGCGTCCGCCGGAAAGTCCGATACTTCCTGATAGGGAATTATGCCCCGTTCAAACCCGAGCGGGGTCACGTCCATATCATGCTGCTGACATGAAGAGGATATGACGATATCGCCGATATTCAACTCAGGATGAACGGCGCCGGCAACGCCGGTAAATAAAATTTGCTTCACATGAAACCGATCGGCCAGCAGTTGGGTCGTTGCTGCAGCATTCACTTTACCGACACCGGATTTGCACACGACAACCTCTTTACCATGAAACAGCCCAGTAACAAAGTTAATCCCCGCATGCACGGACACGTTCTGCCGCTCCAACTGCTGCAGCAGAAGGGCGATTTCTTCATCCATGGCTCCTATAAGACCGATTGTTCCAGCCATTCATTCCCCTCCCTTTCCCCTAAAAAAAGCTCCTGTAAGGGAGCTTTTTTTCGTATAACCTTTTTCATATATTTGTCTTTAGTCTAAAATCATTCTATCTATTGTTATGACTCAGTAAAGCCGACTATACATGGCTAACTGACAAGCGGAGAATCGTCTCGTGGGGCAAAATCACCTTCGAGCTCTCAACCGTTTCCTTCTTCATCAATTTAGTCAACAATCTCATCGCGACCGCACCGAGGTCATACATCGGCTGAGCCACCGTAGTCAGCTGCGGCCGTACCATCGAAGCCATGCGAATATTGTCGACACTGATGATGGAAAAATCCTCAGGCACCTTTAGACCCTCATCCTGTATGCTGTGGATCGCCCCGATCGCCATTTCATCCGTCGCTGCAAATATCGCCGTTGGACGCTTCTTCAGTCCCAGGAAATATTTCATAGCTTCGACACCGGACTCGTAGCGATAGTTGCCAATACGCACCAAATCCTCCTGATACTCAATGCCCGCTGTCTCCAAGGCGCGTTTGTAACCCTGGAATCGCGCATACCCGTTTGCTGGATCCTGCAGCGTACCGCTAATCATAGCAATTTCGCGGTGACCATGCCGAATCAGCGTACTGACAGCATCAAATGCTGCCGCTTCATGATCGATATCCACGGAAGGGATATTCCCGTGTTCGTCGCTCGTTGCGCACAAAACCACCGGAACAGACGTCTGGAAAGCCTGAATATGCTCTTCCGTCACTGCTCCGCCCATAAAGAGAAGCCCGTCAACCTGCTTCTCAAGCAGCGTATTAATGACGCGGATTTCCTTCTCCTTCTTCTTATCTGCATTACATAAAATGATGTTATAGTGGTACATGTTAGCGATGTCTTCAATACCCCGGGCAATTTCAGCAAAAATCGAGTTCGAGATGTCGGGAATAACTACGCCGACGGTCGTCGTCTTCTTGCTCGCAAGTCCTCTTGCGACCGCATTCGGACGATATCCCAAACGCTCGATTGCTTCATATACCTTCTTCCGGGTCTGCGGCTTCACATTGGGGTTGTTATTGACAACCCGTGAAACCGTGGCCATTGAGACGCCTGCTTCACGTGCCACATCATAAATGGTAACCGTCACATTCTTCTCTCCATTGCCAATAGATTTTCACTCATTCGTCCCGTATTTCCAAGCTCCAATTAGGTTTATGATACGACAAAATTTTACTTTGTGCAATGTCAACACTTCATTCGGCTAGAATTCCCTCTAGGGCTTCTGTCGTGATATCGGAATGGGACCTATGCCAAACGGCTTGTCCGTTTGTAACTAGAATAGCTTGAGGGGATTCGTGCTTAACCGCCAAGCGATCAGCAGCGGCGTTCGAGACCGCTTTATCTTCAACTACGTATATAAGGCCATAGGTGACAGCTTCATTGGGAGTGCGACTTAAGTATGCCTCAACTTCCCGGTGCGCCCGCGAGCTGATGGGACAACGGGTACTATGTTTGAATAACAGAAGCGGCTGCTGCGATGATGCTTCTACTTCCTCCGCAAGTTCTTCCATGGAAGTTATTCTCTTCAATTTGGCCATAATCTATCCCCCCCCTTCCGACAATACGATTTCAAACATAATCTATATAATATCTTAACAAAAGAAACATAACAAACACAACTCATTGCATTACTTTTTCTGCAATCAGTTGTTAATCTGCCCCAAATATTGATTATGATTAACATAAACCGACAATTGAGCCAGCCTTTTTGATATTTCTTCCATCCAGCCCGAATCGTCCATTTCCTTGGCGCAGCCGTATACGTCAAGCAGTAGATTAATCCGCTCTTTACACTTCTGTTCAAGAAGACCCTCAAAAGTTGGCGAGCCTGTCTGATCCCATGTACGATATATCGCAAACATGACATCAACCAGTTCATTCACTTCGTTAAAAAGTACAAGACCCTGCTCTTGACTGGCCTTTAGCTCGGCCAACAATTCAATCAGGTCCGGCTTAACGGCCGGCAGAACTTCATAATGATCGCATAGTTTGCACTCAAATACCGGCACCCTGTCAATTTCAATAACTCCCTCAAAGATAAGCACTCTAAAATCAAGGCTCATCATTTGCCCGCAATGGCAAAGCTTGCGCACAGTACCACCTCTTCTTACGTATCATTTTTCATTTCGGCTGTCCGTCGTCGCATAATTTTCGCTATGAAAAAATGAGAATCAGATGATAATAAATAATGTATTCGACCCTGGGGAAACAATCTCCTTCCAGGGATTCATATGCTTGTAATATGCTTGTTATTTCCTTGATTGGCAAGGTTTTTTGGGACGATGCACACAGCGGTGACATGAAATAAAACTTTATTTTTGATACAATTAAAATATCGATTAAGTTTTTCGTCAAGACCACTTACAGAACGGAGGAAGCGATTTTGAGACTAACTGGTAAAAAGGTAATTGCCCTGGTCGATGAGGAGTTTGAGGATTTAGAGCTCTGGTACCCGATCTATCGTGTACGCGAGGAAGGTGCCGAGGTGCATTTGGCCGGGCTGGAGAAAGGCAAAAAATACATAGGCAAATACGGCGTGCCTGCAGAGGCTGAATACAGCTTTGAGGAAATCAATGCCGATGCCTACGACGGGATTCTTGTACCTGGCGGCTGGGCTCCTGACAAGCTGCGCCGTTACAGTAAAGTCCTTGAAATCATTAAAGAGCTTCATGCGGCAAAGAAGCCGATCGGCCAAATATGCCATGCAGGCTGGGTGCTTATTTCGGCGGGCATACTACAAGGGGTTACCGTAACTTCAACTCCGGGGATACGCGATGATATGGAAAATGCCGGCGCGATCTGGAAAGACGAGGATGTCGTCGTGGATGGACATATCGTTTCGGCCCGTCGTCCGCCAGACCTGCCGCCTTATGGGAAAGCATTCGTCGATGCTCTAGCCAAAGGCTAAAACTTCGAACTTCAAGCACCAAAAACGGGGTTGTCCAAAAGTAAGTAAAAACTGACTTTTGGACAGCCCCTTGATCTTTAGAGGGTAGCTGGGGTGAGTGAAATTGGTGGAGTAGTGAGTGCAAGTTGATGAGGTTGATAAGGGTGAGACTGGTGAATACGAGTTGATTAGTCTGATAGGAGTGAGGCTGGTGAATGCGAGTTGATTAGTCTGATAGGAGTGAGTGTGACTCGCGGAACTAATGACTTAATGAGACTGAGACCGGCGGAATTGGCGGGACTTATGGGACTGGTCACCCGCCAACGGACAGGAGATCCGCTATTTGTTGAATTAGGCCCTTTTTGCTATGCTTACGGACACCGGTTCCGTTATTCAAACAAATGGACTGCAATAAACAGGTTTTAGGGGTCAATAGCGGAACGTAGGTCCGTTAGCCTTCCCAATTCCTCGTTATTTCTCAAATAGCGCCCCCTTTGTCCGTTAGGCGTTACGTTAGGCTCGCATATGCTCAACCAGTTACCTACCCCAGCCTCCCAGCCAACCGCTCAGCCGCTACTCAAGCAACACCGCCGCTCAAGCAATCATCCGGCAACCAAC
Organism: Paenibacillus fonticola DSM 21315; assembly: GCF_000381905.1. Classification (GTDB taxonomy): domain Bacteria; phylum Bacillota; class Bacilli; order Paenibacillales; family Paenibacillaceae; genus Fontibacillus; species Fontibacillus fonticola. The sequence goes on from NZ_KB907248.1 coordinate 37,133, forward strand.
CGCCGACAACCAACTGCCTCACACTAAGACTTAGCACTTACACATAACACTTAACACTTAACACTTAACAACTACACATAACACATAACACTTAACACTTAACAACTACACATAACACTTACACATAACACTTAACACTTAACACTTACACATAACACTAGCACTTAGCACTTCACACTTCACACTTCACACTTCACACTTAACGCTTAGCACTTACATCTCACGCCTCACACTAAAACCTCACACCAGCAAAAGCAGATGTGTAAAAAAGTTAGACGGAAAACAACGCGTTGTTTTCCGTCTAACTTTTATTTAGCGACTTTTTGGAAGTCCCGTTTCTATATTAGCTGTAAAAGTGCTGATTAACTCAGTAGAATAAAGAGCCGCCGCTCCTCGATCAGCGTTTCTGCAAAATGCAGGTTTCGGCGAAACGAGTCAGCTCCGCATCGATGTCAGCTGCTGTCGCAAGGCGATAACAGGCGGCTCCTGCTTCTTTCCCCGTAGAGGCCTCGGCATTTAATATGCGATGCTTCACTCTCAACAATACTTGGGGTGACATGCTTAGATCACGAACACCTAAATGCAGCCAAATTGGAATGGCCTTCTCATCCCCCGCCAGCTCTCCGCACACACTTACGGGTATGCCCGCATCCTGTGCGGCTGAGACTGCCTGGCGCAGCATGCGCAGCACGGCTGGATGGAACGGCTGGTACAAATGAGCGATCGTCTCGTTCATGCGGTCCACCGCGAGCACATACTGAACGAGGTCGTTTGTTCCGATGCTGAAAAAGTCAGCTTCTCCCGCCAACAAATCGGCGATCGCCGCCGCTGCAGGCACCTCGATCATTACGCCAATCTCGATATGATCGTTGTAAGCTATGCTGCGCTCATCGAGCTCCCGCTTCGCTTCGGACAAAATCTCCTTCGCCTGACGAACCTCCTCCAGGGAAGATATCATCGGCAGCATTATTTTCAAATGACCGTACATGCTGGCGCGAAGTATAGCCTTTAGCTGGGTCTTGAATATTTCCTTGCTGTCCAAGCTAATACGGATGGCGCGATAGCCGAGAAACGGATTGTCTTCCTCCGGCAGAGCGAAATATTCGAGCTGTTTATCGCCGCCGATGTCAAGCGTCCGGATCACGACGGAATGGCCGCCAGCCTTCTCGGCAACTTGACGATATATTTCAAACTGCTCTTCCTCTGAAGGAAAGGTCGCACGGTCCATATACAGAAACTCGGTACGGAACAGTCCGGCACCTTCCGCTCCGTTTTTGAGCGCCTGTTCCAAGTCTTTCACTGAGCTGATATTGCCTGCCAGGCGAAACTGAACGCCATCCTTCGTCACGGCCTCGACAGCTGCAAGGAGCTGAAGCTGCTCCTTCCTCTTCCGCAAGCCTTCAGCGACCTCCGTATACCTGTCTACGGCTTCCTGATCCGGCTCTACATACAGAAGCCCTGCGTCGCCATCAACGATGAGCAGATCGCCTGTCTTCAGCGGTTCGGCCAGCTTATGTTCAACTCCCGAAACGAGAGGTATGCCAAGAGCGCGGGCCATAATCGCAGAATGCGAAGTTTTTCCGCCGGCCATCGTCACCATGCCCAGCACATTGTTCGGATTCATATGTACAAGCTGGGAAGGCGACAATTCTCTGGCTACGAGAATATAAGGCTGGGTATCCGCCGGCAATGTAATATCCGGTGTGCCAAGCAAATGCTTTAACAAGCGGTTGCCGACATCCTTGATATCGAGCGCCCGCTCTTTCATATACTCATCATCAAGCAGATCGAACATTGTTACAAAATGATCGATTGCTTCCTTTACCGCCACTTCCGCTGCCTTATACTGCCGTTCGATAATCCCCCTGATTTCACTCATAAACACAGGATCTTCCAGAATAGCCAGATGAGCATCGAATATGCTTGATTCCTCGGCTCCTACCGTTTCTTTCACTTCGTTCTTCATCACTTCTATCTCTGTTCTGGAAGTGCGGATGCCTTCATACAATCTTTCAAACTCAGCTGCCAGATCGACCTTATCCATCCGGCGATCCGGCACATCCCATTCCCAAGCAGGCAGCACGAAAGCTTTGCCAATGGCTACGCCCGCCGCTGCGCCGATGCCCTGTATCATGTTTAGACCCCCTATGTCCTGCTCTGTTATAGGATATCATCTCTCTATATTTTTATTAGCCGTCGTTCCGGCAACCCTTTTGAACACCACTATTATGGTAAGCCCAGCCTTACAAATTTGTCAAAGGAAAATAAGCTTGTCTGTGATGCTGAGGTTCGCTTTAGTTGTCCCAGGCAGCCGAACAGGGCCCGTATTGACGGGCCCTGTTCGTTTTGTTACTTGCGGTTTTGGCCAAGCAAAATGCTGTCTTCCACCTTAATGCAGCGGTCCATAATGACGGTCATGCCGCCTTGCGCGGCAATTTGCGCCGCCTCCTCACTGACGATGCCCTGCTGCAGCCACAGCACTTTGGCACCGATCGCTACCGCTTCCCGGGCAACCTCCGGTGTGTATTCACTGCGGCGGAATACATTTACAATATCGACTGGTTCCGGAATGTCACCTAGCGAAGCGTACACAGCTTCTCCGAGGATGCGACCGCTCGCCGCCGGGTTTACCGGGATAATCCGGTAGCCGTTGCTCTGCATCGCTGCGGCCACCATGTAGGAGGTGCGGTCTGCTTTGTCGGACAAGCCGACAACCGCGATGTTTCCAGCATTCTCAAGCACTTGCTTGATTTGTTCGCGGTCAGGATTTTCAAATGCCATCTTTACTCTCCTCCTCTTGCTTGTTTAAGTTCCGCTCCTAGATTGTTATACCCATTCCACCGACGCTCCAAGCGCGGTCATATGATCAAAAAATTGCGGATATGATTTCGCAACATGATGGGCATCTTTAATGACCAGCGGCTCACGACAGCGCAGGCCTACTATGGTCAAGGCCATAATAACCCTGTGATCGTAATGTGCGTTGATCTCCACGCCGCCTTCCAGCCCGCTTGGACGGCCATGAACGATAATTTCCGCCTGGCGCTCCTCTACGTTAGCTCCTGCTTTTCTGAGCTCCGTCAAATAATCGGTAATCCGGTCGCATTCTTTGTACCGCAAATTTTCAACATTATAAAATCTTGAAGTTCCGTCAGCGAAGACGGCCGCTGCCACCATCGCCAGTACGGCGTCGGTCGCGGCATCGCCGTCGAACTCCACCGGACGCAAACGTCCGTTGCCTTGCACATGCACCATATCGTCCTTATGAGTTAGCGGCACATCCATCATTTGCAGCACATCCACTACTGCGCGCTCGCCCTGCTTGCTGTGTTCCGCGAGACGGTGCACCTTGACATTGGACTTCGTCACAGCCGCAGCGGCTAAAATAGCCGCAGAGCCGGGATAATCGCCTTGAACTGTATACGTCTTAGCCTGGTACGATTGACGCCCCGGAATTTTGAAGCTCATATAATCATCGCTGGCATGAATAATAATTCCTGCCTGCTCCAGCACTTCCAGCGTTTGACCGACCACTACTTTCGATTTCAGATCATCCAGCACCTCAATTTCGCTATCCTCTTCCAGGAGAGGGGTGAGAAACAACAGAGCGCTTAAATATTGCGAGCTGACCGCTCCAGAAACGGTAATTTTTCCGCCTTTCGGAGCACCGCCCCGTATCGTAATCGGGAGCCGTCCCTCCTGGTGCTCTACTTCTACGCCGAGTTGGTGAAGAGACGTGATCAGGTCGTCATGCGGACGCTTTCCAAGTGAATCTGGATACGTATTGACAAAGGTGACCTCGGGACACAGCGCTGCAATCGCCATTAGAAAGCGAAGCACCGCCCCCGCGTTGCCTACATTGAGCTCTTTTACATCCTTCGGTGTGCGGCCAAAGCCGGTAATGACGATTTTCTCATCGTCCTCCTTAAGCACCGCGCCCAGATCCGTAATGCAGCGGCGCATTGCATCGCTGTCTTCACTGTGCGCAGGATAATATATCGTACTGGTGCCTTCGGCCAAGGCGGCAACAAGCAGGTATCGAGTCGTATAGTTTTTGGATGATAGCGCCCCGATTTCACCGTTAAGCTCGGGAGTAGGTCTAACGATAACGTCCATTCATATTCTCCTTTATATACATTTTATTGTTGATTAACCGCGGTAATGCATTAAAATCTCTGAGGCCAGATCGTCCGGGCTTTTGCCCGATGTGTCCATTTTGACATGAGCAAAATCATAGGCATGCTTGCGCTCCTCCAATAGAGCCGTCAGCCGCTCCTTGGCCCCCCCGGCAAGCAAAGGCCTGTTCGGATCTTCCCCGACGCGCTTTAGTATGCTCTCAAGGTCGGCGGTTAAAGCGACAACCCAGCCGTTGTCCAGCATAATGTCGCGGTTGACTTCGCGCAGCACGGCGCCTCCGCCGGTAGCGAGAACAATATCGCTATCCTGCAGTACGCGTTCGAGCAACTCTGACTCGATATCGCGAAAATGAGCTTCACCATGCCTGGCAAACAGTTCGGTAATAGTAGCTTGAGCTTCCTCCTCAATGATCTGGTCCAGGTCAACCAGACGGAACCCTGCCTTCTCGGCAAGGGCGGTGCCGACGGTTGACTTCCCGGTGCCCATCATTCCTACCAGTATAATATTGTTTCTGCATTCACTCAATCGTTTCACCTGCTTTTATCTTAAAATAAGAGACGCCAAAGAGCAAAAACCGCTCTCTGACGTCTGTAATCCGTATTTTAGAACCATTGATGATGGAATACGCCTTCTTTATCAACTCGCTTGAACGTGTGAGCTCCAAAGTAGTCGCGCTGCGCTTGAAGCAGATTCGCCGGAAGGCGCTCTGTCCGGTAGCTGTCGTAGTAGGACAGCGCGCTGGAGAACCCAGGCACCGGGATCCCGTAGGCTACCGCAGCAGAAATGACCTCGCGCCATGCCCCTTGATAGCTCTCAACAATATTTTTGAAGTAAGGATCAAGCAGCAGATTTTTAAGGGCCGGATCACGGTCATAAGCCTCTTTAATATTGTGCAGGAATTGGGAACGGATAATGCAGCCGCCGCGGAATATCATCGCAATGTTGCCGTATTTCAAATCCCAGCCGTATTCATCGGAAGCAGCTCTCATTTGCGCAAATCCTTGGGCGTAGGAAACAATTTTACTTGCGAACAGCGCTTTACGGACGCTCTCGATGAACTGCTGCTTATCGCCTGCAAAAGCGGTTGTTGCCGGTCCGCTAAGGATTTTGCTTGCAGCGATACGCTCTTCCTTCATCGCCGACAAGAAACGGGAGAATACCGATTCTGTAATCATCGACAGCGGGACACCCAGGTCGAGAGCGCTTTGGCTCGTCCATTTACCAGTTCCCTTCTGGCCAGCTGCGTCCAGAATGACATCAACCATCGGTTTGCCGGTCTCTTCATCGTATTGCGAGAATATATCAGCGGTAATTTCGATCAGATAGCTGTCCAGTTCGCCTTTATTCCACTCTGTGAAAATTTCATGCAGCTCTTTGGCGTCAAGGCCGAGAACATCCTTCAACAGGTGATAAGCTTCGCAAATCAGCTGCATATCGCCGTACTCAATGCCGTTGTGCACCATTTTGACATAGTGTCCTGCGCCGTCCGGGCCGATATATGTACAGCAAGCATCACCGTTTACTTTAGCGGAAATCGCCGTCAAAATCGGCTCTACCAATTCATAAGCGCTTTGCTGACCACCAGGCATAATCGATGGTCCGTTCAGCGCGCCTTCTTCGCCACCGGATACGCCTGTGCCGATAAAACGGAAGCCTTTGGCTTCAAGCTCTTTGCTGCGGCGCTGCGTATCAGGGAAGTAAGCGTTGCCCCCATCGATAATGATGTCGCCTTGATCCAAATAAGGAAGGAGCTGTTCAATGGTCGCGTCGGTAGCAGGACCAGCTTGCACCATGATCAGAATTTTACGAGGTACTTCCAGAGAGTTTACGAATTCTTCGACTGAGAATGTACCGACCACATTTTTGCCCTTCGCTTCGTTCGCGAGCATATCGTGCGTCTTCTCAGGGGAACGGTTGTACACCGAAACGGTGAAACCTTTGCTTTCAATATTCAGGGCGAGGTTCTTACCCATAACGGCAAGGCCGATAACGCCAATTTGTTGTTTCGACATGGTCTCCATCCTTTGCATTCTATATTTTTTTTCAATAATATCATTTTAACTCTTTGAAGTACAGAAGTGAACCCAATTCATCCAACTCTCATAATTAAAAACGGCTCCCCTATTACCCGAAGAGCCGTTCATTCATCATCTTGTGTTCGCATTGTTTCACTTACCACTCCAGTTGAATTAATTGTATCCGAATTTTCCGTAGCTTCTCCTTGCAGCGTTCGATCGTCTCCTGATCTCCGGACTGCATCGCATCATACAAATGATCGAGCTCTTCGTCCAGCTCTTGCTGCAAACTTTCGATTTGCCGTTCCGCCGACTGGGAAATGAGCAGCTCTGCGAGCCTTTCCATATCCAGAATAGGCCCTTTCTGAAAAATAACACGGTGCTCTACTCCCGTAATTTCCACCAATCGGATCACTTCTCCAAACAGAATGCTTTCAATTAATATTTGCCGGTCTTTAAAACGCTTGACTACCGCATGACCGCGTAAATCCCCGATCAGTTTCTCCAGCCATCCAGCTAACCTGGCGTCTTTAATAACATAGTCTCCCGCCAGCTTGTATCCTTTAGTGAGACGCTGAAAGCGCAGCTTGGTTAATTTACGACCTGTCCGTACCGAAATAATAAAAATGGACTCGTTCTCGCTCCAATAAAGCGAATACCCGTCTTGAATTAAATCGCGAATCAATTGCTGAATGTGCCGGCGGTCGAAACGGAGTTCCAGATTGCAGTATTCTACTTCATAACTTTTATTCACGGCACTCCCTCCTTACCATATCTTATACTTCATCTTATGTAGAGGTAACTTGGATTATTGATTATTTTTACCCGTTATCCCCCTGTTCTGACGCAATAATTGTACAAAGCGGCATTTGGCATGTTTAAAACGCCAAGCTTGGCAAGCAAGGATAAAATAATGATATACTGACGAAGACGGCTGCGATGCTGCAGCTATCAGACTGAAATGACTTGCCCTGGAGGTTTCGTGATGACATTTGCCGGTTTTACCGACCAAGATTTCGATAGCTTGACTGTTCCGGGATTAGATTCCCGCATGGAGGCGATTATCGCGAATATTCGCCCTAAGCTGGAGGAGCTCGGAAGTACGATAGCTCCTTATTTATCCACACTGTGCGGTGATGAAATGTTTCCGCATGTAGCCAAGCACGCAAGGCGGACTGTCAATCCGCCTGAAGATACATGGATTGCCTGGAGCAGCAGCAAGCGCGGGTATAAAGCACTGCCTCATTTTCAAGTCGGCATGTTCTCCACCCATCTGTTTATTATTTTTGCTATTATTTATGAGAGCCCGAACAAAGAAGCGTTCGCCAATTATTTGGACAAGCATGCTGCCAAAGTACGCAAACTTGTGCCCGCTCATTATTACTGGTCCACCGACCATATGAAGCCCGAGGGCACGCTCCACCGGGATACCGGTAAAGATGATCTGCATCAAATGGCCGTCAAGCTTAGAACGCTCAAAAAATCGGAGCTGCTCTGCGGACTTCGTCTGGAACGAGAGGACCCCGCGCTCCGCGATGGCACAGGCCTAATCCAAACGATCGGGCAAACTTTCGAAACACTGCTGCCGCTATATAAAAACGCATTCTGATACGCCCGCAAAAAAACAGCCTTCCCGGTCACTTGACTCTGGGAAGGCTCTTTTCCGATTTCAGCATAACAATATGAACGAAGAACAGAACAGCCATCACGATCGCGCTGGCCATAAACGGAGCAGAAGGACCGAGCATGTCCCACATTTTTCCCGAGACAATCGGTCCAACGACCATCCCTGAGCCCTGAATGGTTAGAAACAACCCCCAAACCGTCCCTTTCTCCCCTTCAGGCAGCAAATGAGAGATCATCGTATCCCATGTAGGCAAAATACACGCATAGCTGATGCCGATAAAAATAACAATAATCCAAATCATAGGAATCGTGCGCGTTACAGCAAACAGCCCGATGGAAACCGCAGCCATCGCAAATCCGATATGCAAAAACCACCTTGTGCCGAAGCGGTCCACCAGCTTACCGATCGGAATAAGCCCTATTACAGTAATTCCACCCCCGGTAACTAAGAGCGCGCTGAACGCCTCCGGCGATAAATTAAGCTCGCTGCGGACAAACAGCGTAATGACAGGAGTCAATAGTCCGATCGAAAAGGTTTGCAAAAAAAGCGCCGGAAACAGCAGCCTGCTGACATGCAGGTTGTCCCTGATATGCTGAACTGACCGCTTAACATTACTTAGCACACCGCGGAGTCCGCCTTCCCATAACGAAGCTTCTCCCGAATCCGGTGCCGCTGGACTCGCATACGCGTTCGACTTCGCCTTGCCTGGCAGAAACATTGAGACGATAACCACAACGCCCATAAGCGCAAGCAGAAACCAGAAGACCGGGCGATAGGATCCGTCCACAAAAAAATTAATGACAACCGGTCCAGTCCCCGTTCCCCCCAGGCTGGATATTTGTATTACACCCATCGCTGTCCCAAAATTGTTATTCTCCCGGGTCACCGAGGATATTCCCATTAGAACGCACGGCCACAGCGGAGCGGTGCCCATCCCAATCAACGCACAGCCGAGGACGATGAACCCCATCTTGTCCGTCATGGCAATCAGCAGCACGGCAAAAAATGTGATCAGCAGGCCGATCAGCATCGTCATCCGGAAACCGACCCGTTCGATGAACCAGCCGGCGGGACTGCGGAATACGTTGTCGCCAATATATTGAAGCGAGAAAGATAAACCGATGGCAAATGCGCTTAATTTCAGCACATCCCCCATATAAACAGGCAATATAGATACGATTAATGCACCTTTAACGAATTCCACCAAAAACATAATGATCCACAAGCAAATGAATGCAGGCGTCAGCAGTTTTTTGCTTACGAGCTTGGTCGTTATTTCCACAGTCGTTCTCCCTTTTCTCTTTAACGGTCTTTAACTTCATTTCATAAAAAGCCGGCTTTCCGGCACAAAGGTGTAAACGTCCAATGCTGCGATTCATTACAGGCTGTTACTACAAACAGTTCATTACAAGCTATTCATCACAAACTTATCCATTACAAGCTTGTTCATAGTCTATCCGCTTTATATTACAACTTACACCCCTTTTCCTGCAATTTAATATTGCCGTTCAAACTTTACTTGCAATCCGCACTCTTTTTGCTATACTCATCCTTGTTTAAAAAAATTGCAAAGAAAGGCAGGGATGGCCATTATGGATCATCAAGCTACACCGCTGTTTACCGCGCTCAAAAAGCATGCAGCCGGCAATCCCGTTCAATTTCACATTCCCGGTCATAAAAAAGGGATGGGTACTGATCAAGAATTTCGAGAATTTCTAGGTGATAATGCCCTGTCTATCGATTTGATTAATATTGCTCCACTTGATGATCTGCATCAGCCTTCAGGAGTAATCGAAGAGGCCCAAAAGCTGGCGGCAGATGCATTTGGCGCGGACTTCACTTATTTCTCCGTCCAGGGGACGAGCGGCGCCATCATGACGATGATTTTATCGGTTTGTTCCCCAGGCGACAAAATTATCATACCGCGGAATGTGCATAAATCCGTCATGTCTGCGGTTATTTTCGCCGGGGCAAAGCCTGTGTTTGTCTCACCGGCTCAAGACGAGAATCTCGGAATCGACCACGGCATTACAACTTCCTCCGTAAGGCGGGCGCTGCAGCGCCATCCTGATGCCAAGGCGGTGCTGGTCATTAACCCGACGTACTTTGGCGTCTGCGCTCATTTGCAAGAGATCGTGGACTTGGCCCATAGCTTTCACGTGCCTGTGCTTGTCGACGAAGCGCACGGCGTGCACATTCATTTTCATGAGGATCTTCCGATGTCTGCGATGGAGGCCGGCGCGGATATGGCCGCGACAAGCGTTCATAAACTGGGCGGTTCGATGACCCAAAGCTCCGTGCTCAATCTTAATGTCAAGAACGGCTACGTCAACCCGCAGCGGGTGCAGACGATTATCAGCATGCTGACGACGACGTCCACCTCTTATTTACTGCTGGCTTCGCTGGATGCCGCCCGAAGAAGCCTCGCGCTTCACGGCCGTGAAATGATGGAGAGGGCACTGGAGCTGGCGCACTACACGCGCAGCGAAATCAATAAAATAACAGGCTTGTACTGCTTCGGCCGAGAAATTCTCGGCAGTGAAGCTACCTATGATCACGATCCGACAAAAATCACCATTCATGTTCGCCATCTCGGCATCACGGGCTATGAAACGGAAAACTGGCTGCGCGAACATTATAATATCGAGGTCGAGCTCAGCGACATGTACAATATCCTTTGTTTTATCACACCGGGTGATACACGGGAGACCGTAGATACATTGCTGACGGCACTTCGCGAATTATCTAAATTATATTATAAAGAAAATAATGCCAATGAGCTAATCGTCAAAATTCCGGAAATCCCCCAGCTATCCCTTATTCCGCGCGATGCCTTTTATGCCGATACCGAAGTGGTTCCCTTCAAGGAATCCGCAGGCCGGATCATCGCGGAATTCATCTACGTTTATCCGCCGGGAATACCGATTCTGCTTCCGGGCGAAGTCATTTCCCAGGACAATATCGATTATATCGTTGATCATGTGGAGGTGGGCCTCCCTGTGAAAGGGCCGGAAGACCGCTACATTAACCAGGTGAAAGTAATCGTCGAAGCCGACCCGATTTTTTGACGTTACAGTCCTCGAATCCAAAAAAGCTCCCTTGCACGGGAGCTTCTCTTTATTAGGTCACAAATCTATAGTCACGCGATGTTATGCTTCATCCTGGCTGGAGATTAGCTCGTTATACGCTGCCTCCACTTTACGCCATTCCTCTTCATCCTCAATGTTGTAGAGAACCATCTCTTCGTTCTCTTCCTCCTCAAGGCGAAGAATGATGCCGTCCGCTTCCGGGTTGTGCCGTTCAAGCAGGAGCGCGTATACTTTCTCTGCCACATCAAACGTTTCTACCAGAACCATTTCCACGTCATTGCCTTCTTCGTCGGTTAGCGTCAATACAATCTCATCGTGCTCATGGTCATGATCATGTCCACAGCCGCATGATTCATCATGCTTGTGATCGCTCATTGAAATACCTCGCTTTAAATTGATTTGTTGTTGGATGAACCTGTCAGTTTCCATCCGTATCGTATCATTATTATGCGGGACAGGTCAATTCGAAATAAGCTATCTTAAGCGAGGAACTGTCCATTACAGCACTTCAAAGTTTTTTTCTGCGACCAGCACATAATCGGAGTTGCCTTTAGCAGGTTTCATATAAAACCCTATTGTATATGTGCCGGCATTTTTGAAATCATACGTATATTCATCGGTTATAAAGTAGAAGTTGCTGCCGAATTCTTTCCCGTCTTTTCCGTCCTTCGTTTGCGTTTGGATCGTTTTGGAGGTGCCATCGGGAGCCGTAATCGTTACTTTTACTGCAGAAATATCCGTTTTTAAATTGTCGATCTGGGAGAATACGCTAAATTTAAGCTTCAGCCCTTTCTCTATCTTTGAAAAAATCTCGTTGCCTTTGAACAGAAAAATATGCACGTTCGGTGTATAATAACTGACTTTCTTCGTCGCTTCATCATATTCAACCAGTCCTTCAAGTTCCCTGACTGGCACATAGGTTTTGCCATCAATGACGTACCCGCCGTCCTCTACATCACGGCCGTTAATATTCAGCTTGACTTTCTGTGTCGCCGAATCAGCAAACAACATGGATCCGCCCGTAAGGGAGAATGCCAATACTAGTACCATGATTCTTCTCCATTTCAAGTTCATCAATAACCCTCCAATTGATTCATGTTGATGTTAATGTATACTCCTGCTAGTGGATCAAGTTGCGGTAATTTCTGAAATCACTCTTAATATTTACGAGAATGAAGGACATGCTTTCACTCATCAGGAAAATCGTGTAAATTAAAAAGGGAGCACGTCACATAGAACAGGAGGAAATACTATTGTCGCTGCAACTTCAAATGCTGGGTACCGGCAGTGCGTTCGCCAAGCGTTATTACAACAACAACGGACTGCTGTCTATAGATCGTTTCACCTTATTAATCGACTGCGGCATTACAGCCCCTCAGGCGCTTCATCATCTCAATAAGCCTATGGAGGATATTGACGCCGTACTGATTACGCACATTCACGGGGATCATGTCGGCGGGCTGGAAGAGCTGGCGTTTCGTATGAAATACGTCCATGGACGCAAGCCTGTGCTTTATGTTCCAGAACCGCTGGCGCAGCCGCTTTGGGAAAATACGCTGAAGGGCGGGCTCGGACAGGACGGAATCGAAAAGCTGGAGGATGCCTTCACCGTTCACCTTCTGCGTGAGGGAGAAACCGCCGCGCTTGCTCCGGGCCTAGCTCTGGAAATTATGCGCACCCCTCATATTCCTGGAAAAAATAGCTACTCTTTATACATTAACGATGAAATATTTTATAGCGCCGATATGATCTTTCAGCCTAAGCTGCTGTCGGAGCTCGTATATCAGCGCGGCTGCCGCAAAATTTTGCACGAGGTGCAGCTCACGGGCCGCGGGGAGGTTCATACTACTTTAGAGGAGCTGCTGTCTCTTCCGGCAAATATCCGGGACAAAATTTACTTAATGCATTATGGCGATGAGATGGAGGCATTTATAGAACAGGCTCAAGAAATGGAATTTCTTCGCCAGCATGAAGTGTATACGTTATAACAAAATGCACAACTGCATCGCGCTGCAGCGAAAAGCAGCCCGAGGGATTTTTCTCCCTGGGCTGCTTTTTCGGTCTGTCCTATTCGAATGTAGGCAAGGCGTCCAGATTGTTGGACGGATCCCCGTCGGCATCGCCGCGGATGTACATTTCGCCGTCTTTTCCTTTGAAAATGTTGACGCCCGCAATCGCTCCCGCATTCACTTCGCGCAAAGCATCCTCGTAATTCAATATACGTCCACTGGAGGTCTTGAAAGAGGTTAAGTTACCGTCCCCGTTCCTTTGCACCGCAATAAAAGTCTCTCTGCTGTCGACAGCCATACTCATTACATCTCCTTCACCGTGGTAGTATCCCGGCAGGGATGTTGTTAGTTTAGCCAATGCCGGCTATGAATATGAATTAGGCAGAGCCTCTATAACGGCTTCTCCATGCGTACGTGCAGTATGCCTGCATCATAGAACGGCTCCGTAGAAACCGTTTCGTAGCCGAGCTTCGCATAAAAAGCCTCCGCCTGGCACTGGGCGTCCAATACGGATTTGGTCAAGCCAAGCTCCCTGGCCCGCTCTTCGAGAGCCAGCAGCAGTATTTTGCCAAGCCCCTGGGACCGGAATGACTTGCGGACCGCAATGCGCTGCATTTTCGCACTGTTGTCTTTATAGTACGTAATCCTTCCGGTCGCTGCAGCTGCGCCTTCCATCTCAATCAGCACATGAACGGCATCCGGACCGATGACATCATTCTCGTCGATTTCCAGATCGAGCGGCACCTTCTGCTCCTCCACGAAAACCTCCTTGCGAATTTCCAAGCATTTGTTCAGTTGCTCTTCCGAGCTAACGGCAATAATTACTGCAGCCATTCCCATTCCTCCCGCCATATACTTCCTTACTCCAAACTGCACTATTATACAAAAAAAAAGTTTTCATGTATAGTTGAAGTTGTTCATAAAGAATAGTTTCACGAAAGGGGCTATGCTCTGCTATGATTTACGGAATGACTATAGCAGCCGCCATATTAATATCCGTCCTCCTCATCGTCGCCATGTTCTATACAACGAAAAAGGGCTATTCCCGCAATTGGGAAGACGAATGAGCCATCACGGAGGCGTGATGGCTTCTTTAGAGTAAACATGCTCCCGCACGGACTTGCCGTATACACTGTCCCGCACGGATTGGCCAAACCAGGAAGGGAACTGCTGCTGCCGCAGCATCGTCTCTTCATTCGGCTGCACACCGCCGCATCCTCCAACGGCAAGCAGCAGGAAGGCGCTGCCTGAGAGCAAAGCTCTTTTGGACGTTTTCAAGCCAGACCTCAGCCTGGAAGCTAACTGCCTAGGTTGGGGCATACTTCTCCTCCTCTCTCGAACAATGTTCTCATTTGCTAAAAACATTGTCGTCTTCTGGAGGGGGCTTTATACGCAATAAAAAGAGCCTGCCTTACTCCTTCCACCATACGCCTGCGCATTCCGGCAATGTTGACCAGCGATTGTTCTTTATCCGCTCGGCCAACTCCTCGCCAAAGAAAAATTCAGTATGTTCAATCGCCTCTTCTACCGACGCGAACTTATAGTCTGCCCTGACCCATCGATGCTGGAACCCGTATTTTTGCTCAAGCAGCGAATAATAGGAAGTAAGGAATTCCGGCGGGTCGGGCGTTTCCGTTCCGGTACCCATCGTTTCAAATATAATAATTGTCCCGTCAGGTTTAAGAATGCGCTCCAGTTCTGAAAGAATTTTGTCCAGATTGCTGTCCCATTCCTGATGATTCGAGCTCGCAAGGTAACAAATGCTCCATCCCGACACCACGAGGTCTACGGACGAGTCGGGGACAGGCAGCGACCTATGATCCGCCTCCAGGGTAATCCAGTTGCGGACAAAATTCTGTTCTGTCAATTTTCGATCTAAAATATCCAGCATGGGCTGTGATGCATCGGTGCAGATGAGAGTCTTCACTTCAGGAGCGAGAAATGAGGCCAGTCTTCCGGAGCCCGCCCCCAAATCAAGCACGTCCAAATTTTTATAAGGCCGAATTTGCCGGACAATTTCAGATAGATCGGGCTGCCTGCTGATCATCGATTCATAAGCCTCGGCTTGGGATAAATAAACTTGATCATGATTTGACATGTTCTACTCTCACTACCTTTTTCATTGAAATTTAGCAACAAAAAGCCCCAGCCCATAGACGCTCTTATCTAAAGCTGAGGCATATGCTTGGCTTGAGCTGCTTCTATTATATATCAAATTTGCTTAATAAGCTTTAGCAGAGTGCAGAAGTAAGGAAGCTGCAACCCCAAATTTTAACCAAAAAGCTGACTTCAGGACATGCTGCAAACAGCTAAACCTTATCGAATATGCAAAAAAACCCTTGCTGCGCAAGGGTTTTCAGTATGATCTGTAGTGGGCTCGAACCACTGACCCCCACCCTGTCAAAGGCGTTGGGAAGGGGACTTTAAACGGAATTAATTCCAAAAAGCTAGTAATATCAAGGGTTCAAGGTGTTCGCATCTTGTTCCCATTTGGACTTAATTCTATACATTTCACTGTATTCTGTCCCCAATTTGTCCCCAACAATAAACCCTTCGTAATAAAGGCCGCTAAGTGTGTTTGAGCTCGATAAGAAAATAACCCCGCTGGCATTTAGCTGGCGGGGTTCTACCGATGCTTTCGGATTTTGTATCATTATATACTACTTAATCAACCTGGACAAGATCGTTCCAAGCGTTCCGACATCAACCGGATCCGTTGCCTGCCAATCTGGACTGATTCCGGCATTTTTGACCAGCCATTCCCGGCCCTTCTCTTTCCACTCAGGTACTTTTGCCACGGCTGCTCCCTCCCTTCGTTTTAATCCTAGGTACTTAGCGATGCCGGACACATGCCCTTGGATAATCGCTTCGATCACCTCTGGCCGTTTAAGCTTGGCCGCATCAGCTGCCACATCGATAAACAAGTTTTCAGTCAGGACCGCAGGCATTTTGCTCTCCCGGACCATGTGCAAGTTTTTAGTCTTCTTACCTCTATCGATCACGCCATACGGTTTCAACGTTGCCATAATCTCGGAGTGCAAGACGTTCTGGAGAGAGGACGAAGCAGTTGAAGCCGAAGTATATCGGAACGATTCAAAGCCGCCAGCCCCGCCACCTGCATTGCAATGAATGGACAGGAGAAGGTCTGCTTTAGCTGCATTCGCCTTGTCAGTGCGTTCTTTAAGCTCCAAAAACACATCCGTGCTCCGGGAGAGTAGAACCTGAACGCCTTCATACTGCGATTCTAACCGCTCCTTAACGCCTAGGGACACCGCAAGCGCGATGTCCTTCTCCTTCAGTCCATTGGAGACAGCCCCCGGATCCTTGCCACCATGGCCAGCATCAATCCATACTTTTTTCATGCTCGTCAGCTCCCTTTCTGGCCTGCTTTACTGCCTGGTGACCAAAGACGGCAAAAGCGCCGGATAAGATGCCTTGGATCACCGTCTCAACACTCCACCCCAGCAGTCCTACGGCAAACACTACAGCGAGTACCACTACAGCATAGATGATGCTCCAGTCGGGTACTTTAGGCGTTTGCTTAAGCACATACCCAAACACCCAGCATGCCGCCACAACGATCAGTAGCCGAGGGTCAATCAGTTCAAAAATCATGTTCCATTCCATTTCAATCATTCCTCTCATTTTAATTTTTCAAATCATCAAGTCGTTTGTGAGCTTGTTTCGCTGACTCCTCTACTCTCGTGACACGTTCGGACAGTTGGTCAAACTTCTTTCCTTGCTGCCGCTGCTCGGACCTGACATCGTCGATTCCGTGCTTGATATAACCAACGTCTGCGCGCAGCATGCCGTCTGCACTAGCCTCCTGCGCAACGTCTTTCTTGATCGTCCGTGATCTCCCCGCCCAACCTAATACAATGCCACTTGCGATGGATACGACCGTCAATATACCTGACCACTCCACGCTCTAACCTCCTGACCTAATATAAATAGCCCCCGGGGATCCCGAGGGCAATGTTCTAATACCGGTTACCTGTGATTGTCTTAAACTCCGTAGACGTGATGGTCCCGAAGCTTACGAAGAGCCGGAGCTGCGCCTCACTGACCCATTTATGTTTGTAGAAGTAGGTCAAACGGTCATATTCGCTGTTAAACACCTTACTCATCGCCTCCTCCTTTATTTGTAAGCCCTAGTAGTTTAAGTTCCAGAGTTACCATCGTTTTACCTAAAGCCTCGTACTGCGATTTCAAGTCTTTTATGGTCAGTTCCTGTGCAACTACTTGCGAACCCAGGGCGGCGTTTTGCTGTTTGAGCTCCAATACCTCCAGCTCGCGCCGGACCGACTCAGCGGCCAGCACGCGCTCGGGCGTGATTACCTCTTCCTGCTTTGTAAGCTGTTCAATTTCCTTCGGCGTTAAACCCTCTTTCCAGTAGGCTGCTGGCTCCAGAGAGATATCCTTGTCCCACGCCGCTATGTCGAAACGCGGGCGAAACAGTCCTGGAGGTACAGGCACGCCAACGATGTAACCAGCAATCTCCGGCTCCTCTTCTTCCTCTGGTTGTTCTGGCTGTTCTGGATGTTCTTGTCCTGGCTCCATCGGCTCCGGCTCATACGGTGAGGCATAAAAAGGGACGACACCCGAAAAGGCATCGTCCATGATAGTATCCTCGATATAAAGACCGTCTGCATTTACTTTAGGTACTGCTTTCAAGTTGAACCCTCCTTATTGTTCCGCTAAAAACGGGGGCAAATTTAATGATATATAAACATTTGAACCCGTCCAAGCAAATACTCCCCCGTCTTTATTGACAACCAACTTCGCAAAAGTATCAGCAGCCCCATCAAAAGTGGTTACTGCGAATCCGAGTGTCTGCTTGGGTCTGTACCCTGATGGTAATAAAAAAATTGGAGTGCCGATTGCTCCTGATTTAACCGCGCCCTTTATATAAACTTTCCCGCCCGAATCCTTTTGAAATGAAGGTATCGGCTCGTCCGTGCCAAGTGCCATCCAACCGTTGAGCAGCGTCGGTATAAGCCACCCCGGTGCATCCTTCTCCGCTTTCTTCTGCTCCAGGACAGATGTCCGATGTAATGCCTCGGCCACGCCTGCGGTCAAGTCAGAGAGCTGCGTTTTTTCGTTCGAGGCCATCATGCCGGTGATTGGAACGATAGGCGATTTGTCTAGTTTGGTATAGGTGACGGAATAGGCTGCAGATTGGTCAAAGTTAGACGCTTCCGTATACAAGCCCTCATTACCGTACGCTAAAGGGGTAAAAATACCCCACGGATCTACATGGTTGTTTTTATAAAAAGCTATGATTCTCTCCGTTTTATTTTTTAGCAATGAAGCCGGGTACGCTACGTTGTTTACGTTATAATGTGGGCCATTTTGCACTGGATTCGCCCGCTCCCGCAATACAATCCCCGTACCAACCTCAAGCATGTTTTCGCCTTCGGACAGAGTCAGGCAGCCTTCGCTCGTGACTGGCTCGGCAGTTTCTTTGGCTAGGCGGTACAGAAGATTGTAAGGTGTATAGTTAGGAATCATTGTAGTAGGCAGGGTGTCTGTAGCTGATCCGTAAATGATACCAGCTTCGCCAACAGGAATGTTTATATACCTCCAGTACTTAGCAGCGCCGTCGTAGTAAGGTAAGTCTTCTCCCGTCCCGGTATACATCTTCCACCCGTTGAAATACGCCTTAATTTCATCCTGTGTCGGCGTGTAATCGTCTCCCCATCCGCTGTCAGAATTGGCGATTGATACGTACACATAAGATGTCCACACAGTAAATTGATCTACGGCATCAAAGTCTGGGGAATTAACCATCTGGGTGCCGCCGTATTTGGTTGAGAAACCTGTTAAAGGTACGCCTGCAGCCGATAACTCAGTATATACTCGCTTCATTCCCGGCTTAGGTGCAGAGACAGGGTCGTAATACCAAACTAGAGATCCATCCAACGCAACCTTTTTCCAC
Source organism: Paenibacillus fonticola DSM 21315 (assembly GCF_000381905.1). GTDB lineage: Bacteria > Bacillota > Bacilli > Paenibacillales > Paenibacillaceae > Fontibacillus > Fontibacillus fonticola. Next base: position 55,948 of record NZ_KB907248.1, read on the forward strand.
TTTGCTAGCTTTCTGTACTCGCCATCCTGTTCAAATAGCACGTCTGGATCGCTTCCGTCCATAGGGCTCGCATGCAGTTCCGTCTGGAAAGCGAGCATAGAGCTACGCTGCGGTTGAAATGGATTTCTGTTGGGACCGATAACGAGCATCGGTTTTTTAAATGTAAATTTACCTCCACCATAGACAAAAGTACTCGGATCGTTAATGTCAGTGTAAGATAATAAATTGAGACATTGAATCGAGAGCACCTCCGCATTTGACGGCGTTGTAAAGGTAACACTACCACCGTCTGATTCCGCGATGCCTCGGATAGGGCCGCTAGATGTTCCTAGGTTGTAATACATCCTTCCGGTTTCTGACGATAGCGTATAGGTAGTGTTCGGTAAGACTGGCACAGTAGCCTGACTCGGCTCTGAGGAAGCCCCCTCCGCATTTAATTCTAATGTATAAGGCTCCCTTATTTGTGCATTCGAAGCAATTAGCGTCCACTCACAGAACGGCGGCAGCAGATTCCCACTCGTAGCAACCGCATACGGATTCTCCACGCCAATCAGTCCAATCCGCCCCTGTCCGTTAATCTCTGTCTTGCCTCGAATCTCCCCCAGCCGGAACCGTGCGTCCTTGACTGCGGTAACAACTTGTAAACCGGGCTGCAGCGTAAGCGGAGTAACTTCGGCTATGTCCAGACGATCCTCCAGATCCGTTATAGCCGCTGCATGTTCATCCAGTAACTCGCCATGTGCGACAATCTCCGCCAGCTGAGCGGCGGATAACAGACCACCCTCGGTCAACGTGGCCGTTGGGATCGGATCGGCTCCATGTTCGGTATGCGTCGAGCCGTGAGCTCCTGGTGCAGCATCCCCAGTGGCCGTGACAGTGACCTCACCGGAATTAGGGTTAGTAGTGACTGTTATCCCAATTCCACCAACGATATAGAACTGGGATGACGGATCCGCAGCCTCGATGTCATTGACCTTGGAAAAAGCGTTTTGATTGACTTGGGCCCCATCCTCAATACTGGCAAGCTTATCGTGGTCGGCTTGTGTTACGTGGACAACCTGATCCGCTACGTGATCAGCCAGCTCCGCTGCCGTGCTGCCGTCAGCCTTGGTATCCCATGCTGCCTTTTGCGCCGCCGTAACGTGAATATCAGCATTTGATACGTGGCCATCCCATTCAGCCTTTTTGGCCGCTGTTACGTGAATGTCAGCATTAGCAATGTGGCTATTAACCGTTGTAGCTTTCGCATCCACGTCAGCCTGGACGTTATCAAACGCGCGGTTGATATTATCCCAGTCCTCGCTAATTTTCTTACTTCCGGTTATTCCCCCGTACCTGTTCGCCATGTGTCTCAACTCCTTTCAGTTGCTCGATGGCAACTCCCAGTTCGTCCTGGATTGCCTCAATGATTGCCACCCGTTCAGCCATTGGGTACATGCTGATAATAGCCTGGATTACCTGGCATACCTCCGGGACAGCCTTATTTGGATCAAGTTCAACCCTGAGTACATTTTGTATTTGAGCCAAGTTCATCACCTTCTTTGTTAGAATAAAAGGGAAAACCTCCCTATTTGTCGAAGGTATAGGCGGTCAGACCTAATATCGTTAAAAGGGAGGTTTTAATAATTGAGTTTAGAAGAAATTGTTAGTGTTACTAAAGCCACAAAGGATGCCGGTGTCCCCATTGATAGATTGGCTTACAACGCCTTAGAAAAACCTACAACTGAACTAGGAGAAGGGCTTGGAAATTTATTTTGGTTAGCTTTTTCTCCTTTACATGTTGTTAGGGCTTCTTTAGAGCCTAGAATAAATCAGTTTAAGCGGAACCTAGAGAATAAATTATCAACTATACCCCCTGGAAACCTAATTGAGCCACCCCTGAATATTGCAGGTCCTGCGCTTGAAGCGGCTAAATATTATATAGAAGACGAGAACCTTCGAGAGATGTTCGCTAATTTAATTGCTTCTGCAATGAATTCAGAAAAAACAAATATTACCCATCCCGCTTTTGTAGAAATCATTAAGCAACTATCTTCTTTTGATGCTCAAATTTTAATGGATATCGTGGAGTATGAGGCCAGTTTCCCAATTGGTAGATTACAGATTAATACTTATCAAAAAGAAAATAAAAATAGATACTTACCTGAACAAGAAGATAGTTTTTCGATCATACTTACACATATTATGCCTTTCGATGATCTGTCAATAGATAATGCATTCTTTTACAGCGCCTCAATAGATAACCTTTGTAGACTTTCTTTAATTGAAGTAGATTACTCAAATGCTTACAAAAACACCGAAATATACGATAGTCTTATTAATCATGTCATTCTTGATCAATTTAGGGATCAATACAAAAATCAACTAGAAGAAAATAAGCGTATAGAATTAAGAAAAGGCATATGGTCCTTTACTCAGTTGGGCAAATTATTCATAGAGGCTTGTCTTCCAGATGAGACAATAATCCCATAGCAGCTTTCTCATATGAACTTGCGTATACTTTGAGTAAATTATCCAGTTCAGTTGAGAAATTCTCCGCCATTAACTGAACAGCCTGAGTCGTATGCTGCTTTGTCAGAAGCAAGTCGCGCTCAAGCTGTTCAATCCTCTTTTCAAGGCGAATCGTCTCACGTCTAACAATTTCTTTTACTTGTTCTTCGTTCACCATCTTCACCCCTTCAAGGCATAATAAAAGGCCCCGCTGATCAGCGAGACCTAATTGGTTATTTATTCAGAAGCTGTAGAGCTTCGTTGACTAAGCGAAGATCTTCGTTAGCTTTTTTAAGAATTTCGTCGTATTCAGCAATTCTTTCCTTGTAGTATTCAATACCCTCTGCATCTTTATTATTTTCGGCTCTCTTTAGATGGCCTGACAATTCTTCCTTCCCTTCAAGAGTAGGTTTAAGGATATTATTTTCAATGCTATCCTTCAGTTCTTCTAAACTACTCTTAGTGCTCCCGATGTACTTATTGCTAGACCCTGAATTTCCTGCTGGTGATGCCCCAGCAGTTTCATTTCCTGCACCGTCATTAGCTTGCGCATCGTCAGTAGTAACATAAATCGTCTTACCACTCACTTGTACATCAGCCCCCAATGCTTCCGAAAAAGCGCGTGCCGGGACATTTGCCCTGCCATCAATTATTGCACCTTTTTCCGAAAGTGTTTTCCCGTTCACAACCATCTCATACTCACCAGTAACTTTCTTGCCTATCAGACTCTTAATTTGAGCGGACACATCTCCAGCAGATAATGTTACAACAACCCCCAGCAAAAAAGCCGCTGTTATAGACATCCATTTTTTCATTTCCTCGTAACCTCCGAATGGTATATTTAACCTATATAATACCTTACGGACGGGACGTTGTGAAGGTTCCACCCCAGTTCTGGTTAGAGGCATTGCCGTGGTTATGCGTTCCGATGTCGACCCTGTGAGAGTGATTACTGTAAGACTCTTTCAAAGAATTTATTTGCGATTGCAAAGACGTTAGTGTTGTCTGCAAATCAACTATATTGCTTATATTTATTCCTCTCATGCCATACCTGAACACTGCTTCGCCCTCAAACGTCGTCTGCCCCATTAGCATTATTGGATTAGAAGTGCTGTTTGAGCCTATAAAGATTCTATTCCCAAATATCGTAAACTGTCCGCTGCTAGAATACGAGTTTAGCTCCCCAACATTTGAACCATTTGCATCCCGAAAAATCAAAGCTGCCAAAGTATTATCAGTTGTGGTGGCTATTTGAATACGAACTCGATTTTGACCGTCATAAGTTCTTAACCCCGCCTGATCAATTTCAATGCGTCTACCTAATTGAGCCGTTTTAAGAACCGACCCGATGATTTGAGCCCCTGAGACCGTCCCAGAAAAAGTACCGTCAACACCCTCTAGCGTTCCAGTAAACGTGCCTCCTGCCGCTTGCAGGTTCCCGGAAAAAGTCCCTGTTGCAGCCTCCAACGATCCCGAAAACGACCCTGTGGCTGCTTGTAGCGAGCCTGAAAACGTGCCGTCAACGCCCTCCAGCGTTCCGGTGAATGTTCCGCCAGCAGCCGATAGATTACCGCTAAATGTGCCCGTGGCTGCTTCCAAGTGCCCTGTAAACTTAAGGCGGTTAGAAAGGGCATCGTAAAATAACGAGGACTGCCCATTGACCTGCCAGTCCATCTTATCGCTATTCAGCGTGAGCTTACTCTTATGGTCTTCCCGCTCAATTACAATCCCCTCAGTGCGGCTGTGAGTCACCCCGAAGTACGGCTTGCCATAACGGACCGTGTTTTGGTTCAGCCGGTTAACCTGCTGTGTCAGACCGCCTTCCAACTGGAATTCACTTTGCTGTTCAGACTTGGACGGCGCATCGATCTTATGGGTCAACCCGCCTTTAAAGCTGTAAGTCTGCCGCAGGATGTAAGTTGTATAGCGCATAATGCCATCCCAGGGGATATGCAAGTCCTGCCAGGCAACATTCGTATCAATCCAGCTACCGCCTTCCCGCTGCTCGAAGCCGATTACGTCGCCTTGGTCAAACTGTGGAAATCCTCTCGCTGTCATATTCAACGGCAAGTAGGATAGGCCATTAAGCTGCATGTAAAGAGCATTGACCTGTGCCTGCGTCACAAACGGGTTTTCTACATATAAAGTGTGATTCTCATCCCCGCTGCCGGCGTCATAGGTCAGCCCGTCCTCCGTGTTATACGTGACCACGATCCGCGTAAAGGTCTTGATCGGGTTAAGCTGCTTGACCCGGATATAGTCTGCCGTGGTCAGCTCAACCGCTGCCTGCTCCCCGGACGCAAAGCGTTTAAACCGCATGACGCCGTCCTTGCCCATGTATATACTGGCGCCATTGGCCCCGGCGATATAGGCCAAGACCTGACGGCAAGTGTAACCGGCTGGCCCCGCCTGTATCTGATAGCTCGGGTTAATTACCACGCTGCTATCATACGTAAAGCCGATTCGTGAGCAAATCTCATCAAAGACTGCCTTCTGGCTGGCAGGATAATTGAGCTGAGAGATATAGGCCACGTCGGCCATAATCAGTTTGTCGTAACAGGTATACGTCCAAACATCGTTAATCTTCTCGCGAGAATCGATATAAAATTCACCTAGCGGCAACCATTCCGTCATGCCGGAAGCCCAGGGAATGTGCATGTCCTGCCATGGATACTTAGCGTCCAACCAGGTCATGCTTTCCAGGGACAAAGCCAGATACGGGATGACCTGGGCATTAGGTTTGATGGCATCTGGTAACCGTAGCTTCATTATGAGCTTCGATGGTATGGCCGTCCCGATCTCAAACTCGTCGCCAGCTGCTAAGATGTTTTCGATCTCAAATTCCACGATATCAGCGCTGGAGTACTCCACCCCATTGATCAGCGCTTTGACTTTGTAAGTCTTGTCGAGGCGCTTAATGTAATCAGCAAATATTGGGCTAATTGGATACATAATATCACTGCTCCGTTAGGGTTAACTTCAACCCGTTCCACATAATTTCATTCCCCCGGGCCACAGCAAACGGCGCGGGCCTGTTCCCGACGTAAAAGGTCTTGGTCTCATACTTACCCGTCATCGGGTCCGGGTAGGTAACCGGGAAAAATACGTCTTCCATTGACCGCAGAATAGATGATATCTCTGCCCACCTAAGCGGCCCCCACGTCATTTCTATCTGCCGTTTTACAGCGATTCTGTCCCGGTTTAATTTCCCGTCTGTTGTTCGAACAGAAGACTCCCCATCGTCCAGGTCGAGCACCGTCACCATAAAGGAGGACGGGTATGCAGCGGGCTCTTGTCCGTTAAATTTTAATAGCTCCATTTCGTCCTCCTATCTAGCAAATAGCGGTCGTCCGGCCTGACGCTCGGCATGACCAATAGCCCGCGCAGCAAGCCGCCCGAACTCCGTTTCGCCTATTTTTATTACTGTCTCTTTGTCCCCGCTCCGTAGTGCGTCCAGGATCATCACCAACACATCCACAACGGCCTGATTGCTTGCACCTAACATATCTTGTAACGTGGACAATGGAGAAATGACTTCCGGATCCGCTGCAGCCCCTTTGTTATCCCCGACCATGGCAAGCGTTGGCCCATAGGCCAAACCACCTTTGGCGAGTTTCGGAATTTCGGGTATGGTAAATCCAAGAGTTTTACCGCCAATACCCGGCACCCACTCGGGCACGTCGATCTTTACTTTGTTGACCTGCCGGATCATCCAGTTTAACGCTTCGACTATAAGGTTGATCGCACCTTTGAAGATGCCGACAACGGCGTCAAATATACCGCTGAAAAACGTCTTTATGCCTTCCCAGGCTCGATTCCAGTCACCTGTGAAGACCCCTGCGATAAAATCAATGATGCCGCCTAGCGCTTTGATGATTCCTTTCACAGCGTCAATGATACCGCCTAGCGCAGCACCTATAACTTTCAAGATCCCGTCAAAGATTTCAGCAAAGATCGGGCCCAATGTCTTTACGAGCCAGTTGACAATCGGCATCACAAATTTGTTGAGTATATCTAGTGCAGCTGAGGCAAGCTTCCCAATAAAATTAAGTACCTCCGTGACCAGTCCCTTAAGATGTTTATCCCATAGCTCCGTTAAAAATTTTAGTGCGCTTTGGGTGATAGGCTTTAAGAACTTCTCCCACAGATTCGTCCAAAGCTCCTTTAGTTTATCTAAAGCTAACTTTAAACCATCAACAATCTTCTTGCCCCAGTCATCCCACCACTTGAACACGATGTCCAGCGCGTCCTGGATGATCTTTGAAATAAGCTTCATGACCGGATCGACAACACCCTGCCAGATATCGTCAAATATTGCTTTAACCAGATCAAACAGGCTCTTAAATATGGCCTGCACACCTATCAGAAACTCGGTAAGTCTCGGTAATCCATCCGTGATGAACTTATCTATGATGGGGTATACTGCGTCCCATATGCTTTTGACTATGCCTAAGATCGAATCTAGCAACCCGCCCAAAACATGCCCAACGAGCTCAATTCCACTTTGCCAAAACGGAATTAATCCGGTGTGAATCCAGTTTTTCAAAGGCTCGCCCAGTGAAATAATATCCGTGAACATCTGGCTGAACTGATCTTTCCAACTTACAAGCACAGGAGCTATTGAGCCCCACGCTGTTTGAAAGCTCGGCCCAAACGTAGAAACAACCCAATCCCAGCCTGTTTTAACACCTTCCCAAGCCCCGTCGAATGCAGCCTTAACGCTAGTAGCCAAGGCATCCATCTTAGCCTGTATTCCCGTGATATCCATATCGGGCTGCTGCATTTCAAATCCGCCAGCACCGCCTCCGCCTCCTCCAGCATCGGCATCTGCGTCATTTTTGGAGAAGTCTAAAGTGTTGAGATCATCAAATCCTGCAAGAGCTCCTTTGGCATCTTTTCCTGCCTTCTTCGCCTTCTTGCCATACCCTTCCATAGCCTTTCTAGCTGTTTCGATTCCCTTAGCCGCCTGGTAGGATTGTTGGTAGGTCTTGCCAAACAGTGCAGAGATGAATGTAGCAATGTAAGCCGTGATCTTAGCCAATCCAGCCATAAGCGCATTGATTGCTGGCAAGATCGCCTCATAGATCGGTTGAAACGCAACGCGAAGATTTGTCTGGATCGCATTGAGTGACGCTGCGAATTGGGCGTTCGTCTTAAGCGCGCCGCCCATATAGTCCTGAAATCCACGGATAGCCTTATACAGTACTGCAAAGACGAATACTTGCTTTAATATACGGCTTAACGCACGCGTGAAGGAGTTGCCCATTACGCCAGCGCCGCGCCCGGCAGAAGAAAAGGATTTATCTGCCCCAGCAGCCGCCTTGGCCGCTTTGTCTAAATTCCCTTTTACCTGCTTCAGCGGCTTGTTTGTGTTGACGATCTTCTGCCCGAGATTTTGGACTGGCTTCTCGGCGTTATCCGCAGCTTCGCCAGCATTTTTGATGCTATCCTCCAGCTCCCATATCTTCTTAGCTGTCCTGTCGGAGGTCTGAGTAAGCCGAAGCAAAGTGGCTTCCGTGTTGACGATTTTCTCCTGAAGCTTGTTCTTCTTGCCCTCGTTAAAGGCCTCAGCATAAGCCTGCCTTAGCTCACCTAGTTTCCGCTCCTGAATCTCGATCTTAGCGTTCACATTATCTAATATAGCTGTCAGCTTCTCCATTTCAGCCTTGGCCGCTTCGACATCCATTTTAGGAGTCTTCACCTTAGGCGTAGATACGGCAGGTGTAGCAGCTGCAGCAGCCGATGGTTGGATATTGGGCACTAGCCTGCTAAAAATGGATGGCGGCTTTAGTCCGTTTAACTTGGATGCGATATCGTCAATGGCTTGTTCGGCAGCCGTTTTATTCTCTTCGATGGACTGCTTCATGGCTTTGCTCGCTGTATCAATAGACTTCACAAGACGGCCCTCCACAGCGGCCACCGATTGTTCCATGCCGTCGACAATGCCTTTCATGGCCGTTTCGGTTGTAGCCTTAAGCGTCTGCGAAATATTAGCTGCAAAACCTTTAAGACTAAAGCCACCGAAAGTGGATTGCAGGGATTTGGTCAGTTGCTGCCCGATCGCTCCGGCGGCCATTGTGATTTGCTTGCTTAAGTCGTTACCGCCGACCAACTCCAGACCAAGGCTAACCTTTCCCGCTTCTGACATCTAATCACCTCCCGCCAGACAACGTAAAAAGGGCGGCCCCTAATCTGGAGTCGCCCTTAACCGAATGCTTGCTTTATGATGTTTTGGAATTCCTGTACAGCCTTTCTCGCTTCTTCGTCTGTCCATTTCGCCTGTTTTAGTTCCCGGGTCCGCCACTCGTTCCGGATCCGCCGTTGTTCCGGTGAAAAGTTCTTTAATCGCTCCCGGTCATTCTCGCTGCGGATCTGCACGATCTGCCCCAGCGGAGTCTCCGGCATAATGCCCGCCAATAGCGTGCAAAACTCATCCCAGGTCATATCTGGCTCTGTACGCAAGCGGATGCCGTATTGCATAGCAATGGAGGACTCGATTAGACCCCAATCCTCATAGAGGTCATACCACTGTTCAGGTGGTCGCTTGCTTGGCCGTGAGAAATCGCGCCTCTACGTCGTCGTAATCCTCGCCAAGCGCCCCTGCCAGAGCGGCAATAAAAATAATTTGATAATCGGCAAACGAGATATCAGAATCATTGATTTCCTTTACTGCTTCTTTGCCAAGTGCAAGTTCCAGTACTTCGTCAAGATATCCCGTACCGTCGGAGCCATCATCCATCTTGGCTTGAATCGCCAAGACGGTATTCTTCCGGTTATCAATTTCATACGTTTTATCGCCTAACTTTAGCTTCGGGCGCTCATTGGTCAGCTTACTGGTAATATCAATTGTCTTTGACATAATTGTCATCCTCTCAAATGAAATAGACGGCCACGGGGGCCGCCATTATGCTGCTGTATAGTCTGGCTTCCCGTCACTCATCAGCTCGCACTCGAGAGCCGATACAGCTGTCGAATCGCCTCCGTTTGGAGCTGTAACGTTAACGACACAGTCAAACTTCAGTGAAGAGCCGTCCGGGAACTCTATCTCCGCTTTACTGGAGCATTCTAATCCAGCCTTCCAGGCGGTCTCTGCAATATAGTCATTACCCGGATCGCCTACGTGCCGCTTGCCGTTCAACGTGATACTAAACCCTTTGCCAGTCATTAGCCGGCGCACCCAGCCCTCTGCCTCCATTGGATTCCACTCTTCCACATTGCCGTCAATCGCGATCTGAAATGTCTCCATTTCCTTGATAAGCGCCATTTCGGCTTCCGTGCTGCTGCGGCCTTCGGTCCCGATTTTGAACTTGATATCGAAAACGGGAAACACTCCGCTTGTCACTTTTGGCATATCCCTAACCTACCTTTCATGATATATGTGTACCTCGATCACATATTCGAAAACACCTTCGCTATCAGTCCCGACATTAACCGGCTGCGGTGTGACCATGTGAAACTGTGATACCCGCTTGCCGCCGATCTCAATGCCAGAAACGCCGAAGAAGGCATTATACACTTCCTGGGCTTTGCGCTCGGCAACATCGGCGTTGCGCCCCCAGTGGACTAGAATAGAAATAGGCTTGATAACATACCCAGTAGCATCCAAGCCGCCCACGGCAAGCCTGGACTGTGCTCCAGTCGTGTTATACAAGCCTATTGATTTATCCGGCTTACCGATCTGCCCAATGTACCAATATGGGCTATCGATTGCCGTTTCAAGCCAATTCACTACATCGCCCAGCGTCATTGTCATTTGATCAACCCCTTGCTGAGCTGCTTCACAAATTGCCCAAAGGTCTGCTGGACAAACTTTCGCTTATCCCCGGCATAATAAGGCTCCATCCATTTACCCCGGGCATTCGGGTTTTTGTCCTTGCGGAAATTGTACTCGGGATGCCAGTACAAGCGCCGGGCATAGGGCGTGTCATAGACCAGCCTGACCTTTCCCCGCTCCACAACTACATGGCCACTGCGCTCGAGCTCTCCGATCTGCTTTGGAACGACCTGCGATGTAACGATATCCGTTCGGACTGCTTCGGCTGTCATCTCAATAGCTTGCTGTTGTATCTGATCAAGCCGCTTTAGTGCAGCCTGATTGAGTGTGACTTTAACATTCACCTTCATATCAGCTCAGCTCCAATTCGGTACTGAACACGCTGCCGTCAGGGTTCCGTGGCCGCTTTGCTCGGAAGATGTTCTTTCGCTCCTCGCCGATCATTACGAAGCCTTCTATAACCTTGTCTGGATTAATGTCACCCTCGATAATAATCAGGCCTGAAAGCAGTACAAGGCGACGTTCAGCGTCAAGTACCTGTCTGGACTTCTCGTCGTAGAAGCATTTGCCGTCATAGATCAGCGTCTCTTCCTCGCCATATCTGCCCTGCTCTGTTTGATACACCTTAACAGGAGTGACTTGGCTCCATTTCGGAAACGGGAAGCGCATCAGCATAACCTCCGATCCGTAAGGCCGGTTGCCTTGAGCAAATTTAAAACGGCGCTAGAGGTCTGAATGCCCCCCGCGCCGCCCTCTTGCTCTTTATTAAAACTCATGGATATGCTACCCGCGCCAAATCCGCTAAATGGCACATCCAAAAAGTCACCGTATCGGTGCCTAAAGTCCGCATGCTGACAGACAGCCTTTTTAACCCGCAGCTGCTGGAATGGTGTCAGGTTATCGAAACCTAGCCCGATGATCCGGCTATACGTCAGGATATCGATCTCATCAGAAGCTTGTTCCAGCGCTTGGTTTAGCTTATCTGCGGAGATATCGCCAGTGCCATACTGTTCGTAATCCTCCGGTGTTGCATAAGGCATGCTGCATCACCGCCTATTCTTTATCAGTCGGCGGTTCATCGCTGCCCTTTTGTTGCTCTTTACCGTCATTTAGCTGCTGGGCATCTTGAATTACCTTGAGGATATCTTCTTTCTTAGTAGCCTCTCCTAGGTCAATCTTCTTCTCTGCAGCGTATTCCTTGAGCTGGGGAACTGTCATCTTGTCGATAGGAACATCGCTAGACGGATTATCAGTCTCCGGATGCTCCACCGTATAGCCTTTAGCCTCAAACCATGAAAGCAAATGCGGATCGTCCGTCTCGCCCACCCCGTTGATAAACATTACACTTGCAGACAGGCCTGTATATTGATTATTTGGCGCAATTACTCTAGCCATTATGGTTTATCCTCCTCTTCCGGTTCTTCCTCGTCAGTGTCGGGTTTCGGATAATCTGGCTCTAATGCATCCGGTGTCACTGTGCCATATCGCTGCGTATCTCGCTGTACAGAATACCCATCACCTTGCGGATCCAGCTTATCCGGCGTTGGCCCTCCTTGGCGCAGCCCGACATAGTAGCCGTTAACGTAGCCATTCGGTAAATCGTCTTTATACTTCATTCGTTACACCGCCTTATTTGACTTTAATCTTACGCATAACCCCGGCAGCCTTCGTTGCTTTGAGCGCCACAGCTGCAACCATCTCGACTTCACCAGTCTTAACAGCGCCGCTTGTGGAATAGTCAGGCAACCAGGTACGCACAGGTGGCTGTCCAGCCATGCTCACACCATGGAATCCATCAAGACCAAGACGTGGAACATAAATACTCGTTTCGCCTGAAGCATTGATGTCAACAACAGGATCGTTCGTTCCTGCCTTAGCCCCCAAGTCAACCAGTGGAATCTCATTGTACTTCTCAACCTGCTTACCGAACTCATCCCGAGTAATCGTGTAAGCCCCTGCGCGGCGGGCAACAGCTCTAATTTTTGCAATCAATTTGGTGTTACCCATGATTGCGGACGGATCGCCATCAAGCCCCATCAGGAATTCGTCGAGTTGGTCAAGGAATGCTTTATAGTTAGAATCAACGGCCGTCGAACTGGACAGGTCAATTGCCGAAGTAGGAATATACTCCGTGCTCGAGCCTGTCAAAGCCTTATCCAATCCGTCAAATGCCTTGGCATCAACAGCGCTGTCACCATTAATAACCGTATCGTTAAATAGGGCTTGCGCGGCTTTAATCTTCTGCGTCATCTGCAAATTGACCTCATCCGTGATGCCACCCGTTCCAGCAATGATGCGGTCAATCTGAAACGTACCACCGAAGATTTTAAGGTCAACTGTGTAGCGCTGCTTACTGACCTCTTGCGGTGTGTACTCTTCGTTAACCGAACGGAATTGTGCTGTCGGTTGAGTAATCAGGCGGGTATAACCATAGGTTAGGGTTGCACCGCCGCCTGTCGGGGAAACGGCATCATCAAACGTCAGATTCTCTAACAGAAAGTTATTTTTGCGGAACTCGTCGATTACGCCCACCGTTAAGGCATCCTGGACGTTTTTCTTTGCTTCACTCAATGTTACTGCCATTATTGATCACTCCTAAATTATTTAAATTATTTTTGAAAATGTGCTGCAATAGCATCCTTGAGGGACGCCGTTGCAGGTGGTGGATTTGGATTCCCGCCACCCCCTACCCGGAAGCCTGGGGGCGTCTGTTGCTGCTGATTGTCATCAGATTTAAAAAGAAACGCCTTGGTTTCTTGAAGCGTTTTAAGCTGCTCGTCCAGCCCTACTACCTTGTCGTCGTTAACGATTAACTTATCTTTTTGCACCAATCCAGCTACTAAGTCCTCATCATGCACCTTGCCGGATAATGCGGACTTGATCGCGTTTGATAATTGCATCTCCTTCAGCTCAGATGCATGTTTCTCAGCAGCTGCCTTGTTTTCATTCGTCAACGTCTCAATCTGCTTTTTCAGTTCTTCCGACAGGCCGGCTGTCTTGCCTAGCTCCGTAATTTGCTTATCACGGTCAGTGACATCCTTCTCGGCCTTCTTTTTGGCTTCGGATAGTTCGTTGTACTGAGACTTCGGCACAAAATGCATAGGCAGTTCCTTACGCACCTCGGCGTCAATCTTCTCTACGTCCGTCTCCGCAATGCCTAATTTCTTCAAAAGCTCTTTCAACCAATCCATTTATAATCAGCCTCCATTGATTTTTATAGCTGCTCTCCAGCTACGGGAGCGGGCCGCTATGCTCCGGCCTGAGCAAATAAGGCCCCGGTAGTCTCAACCGGGGCCCATAGAAAAAGCACCCTCGCTAAATGCGTGAGTGCCCTACTCAATAACTTCTATGCTTTTAATATCCGGCTCATCGATCATAGCCACGTGTGAGCCTTGGTCAAGTCCGATGGAGTCATAATCCCGATCCTCCATCACGCCTACTTCATAACTGATGGCCTCGCCTTCGAATATCTCCCCTTCTACGGTTTCAATCCGTAGGCGCTTATGCATATAACTTGTTAGATCCTCCAATGTCATCCCCCCTTCTTACTTGGGTAATCCGGTACAATATGGACTCCCTTTTTCCCGTAATGTATTTTAAAGACCGTCGTTTCAGCTTCCTTGCCTGTCCGGTTATCGATGGCAACTCCGATGACTAGGTCATTTGTGGAAATCAGTTCTTTGTTATCCCAACCATTTTTACGAATCATTATTTTACCTGTTCCAGCATACTGCTTCACTAATTCCGCGACTTCTTCCTGGGTAATGGTCAGCCTTGACGGACCATGTTGTCCTTTGGCCTTCAGCTTATCCACGTACTGGTTATATTCATGTGTACCCGGTATATGCTTATTTTGTTGCCCGTGAAGGACATCCTTCGGCTGCTGATCACGAATGAGCTTCCGCGTTTCTTCAATCTTGGCATTAAGCTCTGCATTTTTCAAGAGTTCCTTCCGTACGGCTGCCGGCACTTCGCCGTCAATCTTCTTTCGCCGTTTGTCGCGCCGGAGATGCGGATACTCAGCAAGATGCGCCTTAAGTCGATCCTGCCACTCAATCACCTTAGCCCCGTACTTGACTTGGTTTGCTTCATCAATTGAGCCAAGTTCCAGGCGCTTGTACTTCCTAATCACGTTCTCCATGTAGCGTTGCTTTTGCTCAGCTTCATAGTTAGCCGCAGCCTCTTCCGGATCCGCTGGCTTAGGCAGCTGAGTAATGCCGGGGAAGTATGTCGCCAAAGTATGCCGGCAGGCCGGATGAAATGCGCCTTGCTCCATAGCATAAGACAACAGCAAATAGCCAGTATCCCGCGAGAGCTGTTCAGCCTGCTCCTTGCTGATTGAGGTAAACACGTCATCAATCATAACCGTGCCCTGAAACGGTAAGCACCAAGGAGAGCAGTTATCATGACTACTCATTACTACGGTGTAGACGCCCCATTCGTCGCGCTTCTTTCCTTCACCCAGGAACGTAGCCCGCTGGCTGGCCGTCCGTAACGCCATTTCAGCATAATAAGGCAGCAGAACGCGGCGGCCATTGCTATAGACGATGACATCCAATCCTCGCTCCAGAAAGTCCTTGGTCGCCTTATCGATTGCCTGGTCGAGTGTGATCGCCCCGGCTGCCATATGTGCTTCGGCTTTGAAGATAACCTGACGATATACGTCATCCATCTTCCGTAAGACTGCCTCGCTGCCTTTTTTCAAGTCATCTTTTGCACTGTCCTGGAGAGCCTTCAATTTCTTATCATTCATGCCGAAGAAGTCACTTTCAGGCGGCGCCTGCGGTAGCTCCTCACTATGCGGCTTCGGTTTAGGCTTGGGCTCAGGAAGCGGTTGGTACATATCGGGAATAGGCTTCGATGGATCCGCTGGCTTAGGCTTAAGCGGTCGCTTGGGTTTCGGCGGTTCGATAATCTCCTTGAAGTCCTGCGGGAATTCTACCTCGCCTGTAACCGACACTCGCTTTCGGCCAAATGGTTTCAAGATCGAGTTGGTGAACTTATCCCACATCCGGGAAAATCTACTTTGCCCGTCATCAAAGCTCTGCTGCAGCACGTCGTCAATCAGCTTGTTTGCTTCGCTGCCAGCCTCTCCAATAAGTCGCTTGTTATCCTGCCTGTACCTGTGTAAGGCTCGGAGCTTGGCGAGCTGCCATTGATCAAACCGAAATCCTACACGCTCTTCCTCAGCCTCATGCCGGGAAAGGTTTCGCTTAAGACTGGCAATCAGGTTCATGGTCATTTCGTCAAAAATGGCTCGGATATCATACGGATCACGGGCCATTATTCTTCACCGCCAGGATCATCGTCCTCAGCCCCTGGAGGATCGTCATGTTTCCTTACTTCTGGCTCACCCATTTCGACCAAACCCTGTTCCACTTTCAAGCGCATAACCTCTACGGCCTTTTCATCATCGGTCCATGTATCGCCATAGAGCTCTTCCACGGATTGCTCAACGGACATGATGCCATAAGTGCGAGCCTTACCGACCGTCTCCACTACGCTGTCAAAGCTAGGGCTGGCATACTCTCCAAAGTTTACACTGGCTTCATACTCCCCAGCTGTCCGATTCTTCATCGTGTCATATACCTTCATGACGACGCTCACCAGCTGCGGAATAATATCATTCAGCCGTTCGATGATTTTCCCTCGAGTGTACAGCGTAGCCTTCTCCTTTTCCCGCTGAGCCTCGGCATTGTCCGTCTTTTTGAGGTCGATCCCCAGCGTAGCCGGGCTGATGATCCCCTGCAGGCACATGTCTAGTGTTGACGCATACGACGACACGAACGCCTCATACAGGATCTGCGGCTGCACCATATCGATCTGTCCCTTGGCTTCCTCAGCCATGACCGTGCCGATCTTGATAAACTGATTATCAAAAGGGTTCGGCTTAAGTAGCGCCCCGGTTTTCGGATTTTTCGGAATCAGATCCTCTGGAATATATTTTTGGACTCGCCCCGATCTAATGGCGTCGATCCACTGGCTAATAACCTCGTCCAGTGCATCAAAACTGTCAGCCTTACTGTCGAATATCGACTTCCCCCGGCCTTTCCACCTCTTCGAACGAAAAAACATGAGCGGAACGGCCATAATGAAATCACCATCAAATGTGACCTCTGGTGCCAGCTCGGCTGTATCAGGAATAGTAGTCAATAGAACCTCTTTCCCCTGATCGTTTAGAAGTCGGCAACGAATATAACCACGTCCGAAGGTCTCCTCAAGCCGATAGTCTTTATCCTTGTATCGGTAATCCGTAAAAAAGACGACCTCTTTCAGCCGCCCTCGCTCCCGCTTGTATTCGACTTGATCGCCGCTATAAAACTCGATGATCGGATATTCCGTCACATCCGGGTCCACGGTAATCTTGAACGCCCCATCCCCGGCGACCAGCGCCTCGGCAATACTATCGCCCAGTAGCTCGTCAATCTCGTTATCCTCGGCGATCTCCTTCCAGAGCTCTGTCTGCTCCTTGGTCTCCAGCTCGATGCCGTCCAGATCTGCTATAACGATATCCGCCAGCCGTTCGACGATCATCGCAGGCAGCCCAGAATGTATTTTTCGGATACTTAGATCCTCAGAAGGTACAGCCGCCCAGAAGCGGGACTTGCTCACGCTATCAGAAGCCGTCTGCTTATAGAATTGATCCAGCTCGGACGGATCGCCGCGATACCAAAGCTGATTCCGCAGCACGCTTGTCTGGTAGCTAAACGGCTCCTGGATGATTATCGTCTTATTATCCTGTGCGGGTTGAATCCGCAGCATTTTCATAACCATGTTCTTAAACCACCCCATTCCTTAACCTCCATTCAGCAGGTACATCGTTTCAGCCACACCCGTCGTAGCGTCCGGAGCATCGTCATGCGCGTTCTTGCCTTCGCGCTGATAGCTCGTCATGGCCTTGTAATACTCCGGCCATCGGTCTCGCCAGTTAATCGGGAAATAGACGTGGTTCATAACCCAGGTTGAGTTCGATATGATCCTGGCAATCTTATTTTTCGATTGATGGAACCAGCTCACGTCAGTCCGGTTGCTTTTCAGGTCCTGTTCCAAAATTCGCTTGACGTTACGGGCGAATGCCCGGCCGCCGCTATTGGATTCGATGCGCTCCTTATTCACCTGAAAATCAAAAAGAGCCTGCGCGACGGCGGGCTCGGTAATCTCCATAGGCTGTTTTGTATACATGACATCCAGAACATAAGCTTCTTTCTGGTATACGCCCCAGATGATGTTGCAAAGGTAATCGTCGCCCTGATCGGCGGTATCGCAGTAAGAGTAAATGCCCGAGAAATCTTTAGGCAACTCCGTGTACGTCTTAAAGCTGCTATACAGCTTACCCTTAATGTCAATCGGGATTTGCTGATAGTTTGCGCTGGCGATGTCCTCGCCCATAGCCCGTACCTTCATATCGTAGCTTTCACGGGACAGAATCTCTTCACAGAGCATTGTGCCATCATCCTGCAGCGCCTTCATAGTCAGATGCCGGACTTTCTTCTTCTCTTCGGCAAAATGCTCCAACGCTCGCCCAGCCAGATCCCCGGTTGCCCACCGGGTCATGATGATGATGATCTTGCCGCCTTCCTCCAAGCGGGAAAGCATGGTATTCGTGAACCAGTCCCAGTGCTTCTCTAGAACCTCGGCATTATTCGCTTCTAGCGCCGATTTAATCAAGTCATCAATGATCAGGATCGAAGCACCAAAGCCAGTTGCTGTACCCGTGGGAGACGTCGCCAGATAGCTGTTATAGCCGCCCTCTAGACTCCAGAGGTTCATGGCCCCGTCTCCACGCTTTATCTGAACCTGGGGGAAGATATCACTGTATACGATTACTTCCGGGTCAGCCTTCACCGTGCTGATCCCATTGCGGACAGCCTTGGAGAATGTCGTGGACAAAGTCTCGTTATAAGAGCCTGTCATAACCTTTTCCTGCGGGTTCTGCCCGAATACCCACTGGGCAAACATGGAGGCCGTCCTGGACTTACCATGCCGCGGCGGCTCGTTGACAATCAGAATATCGTCGTCGGATTCGTAGAAGTCCTGCATCTCATTGCACAGGTCGATCAAGTACTGCCGGCTATCCTTGTAGAAGTCCGGGGCCAGAGCCTGACAGAAACCGAAAAACTCGCGCCGCGCCAGTTCGATCTTGGCATAGCGCTTGATCGTCACCAAATCAACCATCGCGGATCAGCTTCTTAAGCTCGTCTGTCGTCAGCCCTTGAAGTGGGTTATTGACCTCTACGCTGCCGCTGTGCCCGATCTCCTGCTTATCACGCCACTTATCTGGACGACGGTTCTTAAGCCAGAAGATCGCGGCGGCCGTCTCGGGCTGAACCTCTTTCGTGACTCGCTTGGTCTCAACCATCACCGTCACAATCTGTCCGGTTTCTGGATCAATCGCCTTCTCTGACTCCCTTGTCACCTCGTCATATTGATAACCGACCGCTCGCTTAAATAGCGCATTTTCGACTTCGACGTCAGCGACCTCCTGGCCCCTTTTTAAGGCTGCCAAAAGTGCCGGATACTTGTCTTTATAAGTCCGGAAAGTGGAGTATGCAACGCCAAGCTTAGCGGCTGTCTGCTCCTCCGTAAGCCCGTCACGAGCCCACGCTTCGATCAGCAGGAGCTTCGGCTCCACATGTGTATGATACTTATCTCGTCCGCGGCGTCCCGACATATTCTCAGCTCCTTTCAGGAAAATAAATAGCCATTGAGTTATCTCAACGGCCAGATGGTGGGATTTTTGTCGGTTCCTCGGGCTTATAGGTCACAAATAAATAGAGAGTTTTTATATTTCGTAATGAAATGAAAATAGAGTGAATTGTTAGCGTTAGCCATACTATAGCGCAGCACCAACCCCATATAGGAATGTCCATTTGAAAAGAATCGGGTAGAAGAGACCCTAAATAAAACAAAAATATACTAAGCATAACAACTGTAAGCTGAATAATTACCGCCCAAGTAAAGAATACAATCAGCGCATCAAATAAATTTTGACCGTCTACTTCTCTTTTTTTAAACTCTTCATGTTGGCCTCCTGCAGCTGATATAACGGTAATGCTAGTTATATTGAAACCAGCTAGTATTGAAATTGCCGCGATAACTTGGCCGCTCAGATCTCGAAATTTGTTAATTAATGATCCAAATTCGGAAATAAAAAAGGAAGATCCTGCAAGGAATGCCGTAGAAACAATAAGGGGGACAAGTACATCTACAAGCAACTCTGATTTTGAAGAGTTTTTCCAATACTTCCTGAAAGTTACCCAATGAAAATTATTGGCCTTTATAAACCGCTTTACGCCCCCTGCCATTTTCCTCAACCCCTTATCGATCTTCTTTGCGATGCTATTTGTATCAGCACATTTTCAACTGACGTCAGCATTGGTTGATTATTAGTATCAACTTCAACTTTTCTAGCGTATTTCTCTTGAGACTCTTCCATATTAATTATTTTTTCAGCATTCCCTACTTTACCTTTGACAACAATTTTTGTTACCCCTTTTTGCTGCTTATATCTTCGTACCAGATCTATTACACTGTTCATCCCGGACCGTTGATATTTCGCAACAAATTCAAGTTTAACATCTGTTGCACTTATTTCTTCGATATCGTTTTGAAGTGCTCTTGTGGTTTGACTCTCATCTGCTGCCAATTCAGTCTTAGTTACTTCAAACATAAGCTTGTTAACTGAAGTTAATTCACTAATATGATCAAAAAACTCTTTTTCAACCAAAGTACAAACTTGGATATAGGTTAAGTTATTTTCTGTTATAACTTCATTCCCTAATTTTTCAATATATTCTTCAAACCTGGCCCTGGTTAATCTTTGGCTTCCTTGAAGCAACATAAAGCCGTCAGCTTTTCGGATGTAAAAATAAGTTGCTTCAAGTTCACCTTCACGTTTCGCTTTCGGATTTGGTCTTGTAATATGAGTATCTGCATGGATTAGTTCTCCTACAGTCCCATACTCAGCAGATAAAAATTTTCCGAATAAATAGTGCTCCTCATTGCTAAAACTACTAAGATACATCAACCAAGAATCTTTGTATTTTTGACCTCTTTGGCTTTCAGGAATAGCTACTATTCTTGTAAAGAGTTCAGTAATAATTTCAGGATCCCATTTGACTGCATCAGTAGCATGTTGATCTGGGTCTAAATAGTGCAGATCAATCTGAAAAGCATAAAAGTTCCTTTTCTTTGTGGCCATTGTCCATCCCCCTTTTCAGGGGATATCTTCCACAAGAATACAGCAAAACCCTTCTTTCGACCTATTTTCCATTATGAAATTTGTTAAAAATTGCCGACACCTGTTAAGATGCCGGCTAAGAAGGGGGAGATGTTAATCCGAACGGCAGGATTTGAACCTGAACTACTTGCTCCCAAGGCAAGCGTGCTACCCAGCTACACTACATCCGGTTATGGCACCCCTGTCAGGAATCGAACCTGATCCTTACGAAGTCTGTTATTGCGGCCGCCTTCGTGCTCTACCAGTAAGCTACAGGGATGATGTAAGACGCAGCCGCCTAACAGTCTGAAACCATTGCCAGCTGCGCCTTTTATGCGTATAGACGGAATCTCTGACCTAGTAGAAATCCTGTCTATACACTTACTTCGATGATACCATTTTATCATGGGTTGACACGGGAAACAAGAACAAACGTTCGACATTTTTAAGACAATCTAAAGACACTTTTTGGACATCATCGCGCCAGTTTAATATATTCGCTCTCGGCTGCCTTTCGTCTGCGGTCGATTGTCCGCTCAGTCACCTGCGAGTTTTCTGCAATTTCGGCGTTATTCAGTCCTTCAACATAAATCAGTCTAAGCAGGTAGGCGTCATTTGGTCTATAACCTCGTAGGGTCTCCAGTAAGAAGTCAACCCGATTAACCTCTGCCTGTAAGTCCTGCAGCTCAGCCAGTCGATCCAGTATGGCATCTATATCGTCTCGCACGTCATAACCCCGGGCAACGATCACCTTCTGGATTTTGCCCTTCAGCTCCAGTAGCAGCTTCCGATCCTCGTCGTCGGATATGTCCACGGGGACAGCTCGCTTCTGTGCTGTTATCCCTGCAGGATAGGTATCCATGTAAGCATTAGCTACCAGCTCCAACTGCTGTTCGTGCTTGGACAAGTACATATAGCTAGGCAGCCGTCTAAGCTTCGCATGCAGCTCCTGCAGCTGGTCATCCTCTTTGAGCCTGGATACCGTGATCCCTGCCCCAACGCTGTATGTGGATAGCGCATGGATCCGGGCTTGCTTTTGCCGGTATTGGCTAAGCTGTTCAATTGCTCGCTGTTCCGCTGTCTCCATCATCGTCACCTCTCTTGGCTGCAGCTATAGTACTAATCAAATTATTCAAAACGGTGCCTGTTATCAGTAAAGCAACTGTTATCATAAAGGCCGTCAGATATGGGTGGTGCAGTGCGTATTGAATCATTTATCTTCACCTCGCAAGCATTTATGTTTCGGAAACCAACTCAGCGTATAACGCTTCCGGCAGACCGTGCAGACTTTAAAGCGCATCGAGTAAGGCCGGCGGTATTTAGCCATTTGGTTCACGCTCCTTCTTAGGATAAAGGGATGATAGCAGTGAATTAGCCACATTTTTTCGTCGCTCTAATTCAACTATTGGGGAATCTATAATCGGTGCCAAAGCTATAGTTTGCACTAGTTTTTTTTAACTCTTCCTCTCGCCCCTTTGCCGCTGCCAGTTCACCTTTCATCCGCTGGAACCGATTTGCGTCACCATGGTACTTGCATATCCAGCGCGCTGTTTCTTCTGTTTGCTCTCGCAATGCTCTCTCGGCCTTATCTGCACGTTCTTTTTCAGATGCCGGTTCAACTCTTATTTTCTGAAGCTCAGAACCCTCTAACCTTTGTGCTTGGATGAATCTCATGATTCCAATGATGTTTACATTAGCTTCTTTGAACAATTCCATGTCCTTATTCCAATCTCTGCTAGCCTGTTCGGTCATGCAGCTTTCACCCTCTCTATCCTTGCTTTAACAGCGTTCATTAACGCGTCCTGTCCGGAGGCTTTACGCTCTAGTGCTGCGACTGCATCCTCGTCCATCGTTCCCTCTGCAACCAATCGAATCACAACGATGTTATGACGTACACCCTGCCGGTACACTCGTGCGTTTGCCTGCTGGTCCTCTTCCAAGCTCCAGATCTGATCGAACCAGACAACCGTCCGGCAACTCGACTCTTGAAGGTTAAGCCCGTGGCCTGCTGATTTTGGATGGACAAGCAGCAGCGGGATCTCGTCGTTATTCCAGGCCCTGATATCCTCATTCCCGTCTTTGCCTTTACGCAGAATCCGCGCTTGCGGGAATCGCTGTTGAATCCGGGCCAGGGAATGCTTGAAGTTATAAAACACCATAACCGGCTTCCCGTTGGCCGCTTCAATTACGTCTTCCAAAGCGTCCAGCTTGGCCTCATGGATCAACTTCACGCCCTTGTCCTCGTCGTACACAGCCCCGGATGCCATCTGCAGAAGCTTATTACTCAGTACAGCTGCTGTGCTTGCGACCACGTCAGCGTCCAGGAAGGGAAGAAGCAGCTCCTTCTCCAATTGCTTGTACTGTTCCCGTGCTTTCGGACTCAGCGGAACCGGAATAGTGCGATCAATCCGTTCAGGAAGCTCTAGCCAGTCTTCAGCTTTCATGCTAACCGCAATGTCGCTGATCGCCTCGTATATCCGTTTTTCCGCTTCCTGCTTCTCTTTCCACTCATAAACCACATGACCGCTGCGGCTTCCGGGGATGAAGTACTTATCACGGTAACCTGTGATCGTCTTGCCTAACCGTTCACCCTGGTCGATCAGGTACATCGGTGCCCATAGATCCATAAGGCTGTTCGGGGCTGGCGTACCGGTTAATCCGATTACCCGCTTCATCATCGGCCTAACTCGGCGGAGAGCCCGGAATCGTTTTGAACTGCTATTTTTAAAACTAGATAGCTCGTCGATCACCACAGTATCGAAAGGCCATTTGCTGCCATATTCGTTCACCAGCCATTCCACATTCTCCCGATTGATGACGTAAATATCGGCATCTGCCTTGAGGGCTTTCCGGCGGGTTACTGCACTGCCCAGCACCTTACTAATCCGAAGATGCTGCAGGTGATCCCATTTCTCGATCTCCCTAGCCCAAGTATCCTCGGCCACGCGCAGCGGGGCGATAACCAGCACTTTGTAAGCGTCGAAATAGTCATTTAACAATTCATCGATCGCCGTCAGAGTGGTTACCGTTTTCCCTAAGCCCATTTCCAGCAGCAGGGCTATAAAGTTTGTGTTCAAGATCCGCAGCCTCGCGTAATCCTGATAAACGTGCGGTATAAATTTCACTCGCCTCTCACCTCGTCAATAAACCAATCGATATCCTCCACCGAGTCAATTTTATAATGTCGGTGTCCCATGTTCTGCAGCTTCCGTTTCCAGCGTTCCTGTAAAGGGGACAGCGGCTCGCCCGGTGACTTCATCTCGACATATACCGTTTGCCCGTTGGGGAGTAGTATAATCCGGTCAGGTACTCCCCGATTTCCCGGGCTTACCCACTTGGGGGCATCCCCGCCGATCTTCTTGACCTCTCGGACCAGCCGACGTTCCAGTGTAGACTCTCTCATTTTCTGCTCCTTTTCCGGTTGCCGGATTGCCTTCATTACGCGCGTACTGCGAATATATGCGTTTAACCTATATATCCGTATCGCTATTACTAGTTAATTTATATATTTTAAAAATAGTGGATTTTACGGCAACCTTGGCAACCGCGCTACGCAAAGCCTTGATATAACAGCCTTTTTAGGGGTTGCCGTAAAATCATTTTCTCGGCAATTTGCGGCAACCTTGGCAACCTATTACGGCAACCACGGCAACCTCTCGGCAACCTCTCAAATACTCTTTGGACGCCGTAACCAGATACTTTTGCCTTGTTCTTTCGTTCCTCCCACCCAGGAGTGCGGCGGAGAATATCCATGATCTCCTTTCCGTCCCAAGGCTTCATATCGCCCCTACGCTTACCAAGGCATTCCACCCATATCTGGGCCGCACAGACTCGCTGCCGGGGTTGACCTGTAGGCCTGTCCATCTCGTCAAGCTCATCCGATTCAAGCCATTCCTGAATCATGCCCTCACGCGGGTCACTCTCCATATGTGCCGCCTGCTGCCGCTCTGCCTCCATGCGGGCCTCGCTGTCCAGCTCCAAGGATTCCCCCGCCTCGAACCAGCTCAAAACCTCCGCCCAGATTTGCCGAACCTCCTCATCGCCAAGATGATCCCAGTGACTCCTATCAGCTCTCTCCGGTGCTACTTCAACCGGCCAAAAGCGGCGGTTCCCGGTCGTGTCCCGAAGAAAATCCCGTGTATTCGTCGTTCCGAAGAAAACGCACTTCCTGGGAAACTCAGATACCTGACGGTCATACGCCACCCGGTAACGGTCCTCTGTCTTAGATAAAAACGCCTTAACCTCTTCAACTTCGGTCTTCTTCATGGCCGACAGCTCGCCGATCTCGAAGATCCAGCCATTCTGCAGATGCTCGCCAGCTTCCTTATTTTCAAACGTCCGCAAGCTATCGCTGAACCAATCCCGGCCAAGCTTTGCCAACAGGCTACTCTTCCCTGCCCCCTGTGGCCCCACAAGAACAAGCATCTGGTCGAACTTACAGCCAGGACGATACAGCCGTGTAACAGCTGCCAGCAGCATCTTCCTCGTCACCTGTCGCGTGTAATGCGTGTCAGCTGCCCCTAGGTATTCAATGAATATCCGTTCCGCACGCGGCTCACCGTCCCAGATCCCATCCTCGACATATGCCTTGATCGGATGAAACGTGTTGCGGTGAACAACCTCTGTAAAAGCATTCTGGATCGTTTTGGCTGCATTGATACCATGTACTTTAGAGAACCAATGTTGAAGACGTTTGTCGTCAGCGGCCAGCCATGGCTCATATGTGCGACCCCCGCGTTCCAATTCTCGCCAAGGCAGCGGACGCCGGATAACCTCGGAATTACCGAAGGCATCATAAGCCAGAACGTTCTTCCATATACCGTAGGTTAAAAACAGCTCTACATTGCCGGCCGTCGGTAACGGCGCTCCGGTTTTATGGTGGAGCTCCAGTTCTGTCTCCCACACGTCATCCCCCGGATCCGCCTCATCGTCATCAAACCCGGCGGCCATTTCCGCAAAGTCCGCCTGCCGCTCGGCCAGAGCAAGCTTCTTTACCTCTGGCCGCTGCGCCGCCCACTGCTCCATAGCCAGGTGGCTTGGCTTTTTCGCATCCGGCGTATGATCCTTCACCTGCTCGTCCAAGTGACCGAATTTATGAACACGAACAAGGTCAAATAGGTTATAAGTGCGGCCATCCGCTATCGGATCGCTGTCCTGGTGCGAGAAGGCAAGGTCTTGATCCGGGTAAATCTCCAGCCCGTTTCCGCTCGTTCCCTTTGTGTAGGTATAGCGATGAGGCATTGAACCGGGGGCATACACATCAGCTAGAAAGGTCTCGATCCCCTCTTCAATGGAGAATGACCGGCAGAAAAGTCCGATCGTGCCGAATTTCTCTCTTGGGTCCTGAGCTTTCTTCGCGGCAAGCTGCGCCGGTGATTTGGCTTCTGGATGTCGGGGCCACGCTAATACGTCAGTCCAGTCCTCGTATTCATCCAGTACCTGGTCAACACTCAGTGGCTCCCCCTCGTAAGCTTCCAGTACAGGCTCGGCGTCCTTGCTGCAGCTGGGTAGGTACATGAGCCGATGAACATCAAAAGTCGTCTTATCAAAGCAGTTCATGCCGATCTGCTCCGCCAGCTTGCGGCTGACTGCGGCATACTCATCCGGGCTCATGTTCCGATCAGCCGGAATAATAAGGCGATACTTGGGTTTCTCCGGGCGGTGGCTGTGCGTGGAGTAGACGACATAAGCCGTCCCCCCAAGCACCAGATCCGCAGCAAAGAGAAAGTCATCATCCCCCCGGTCGACGTCGAGCGTGATCAGGCTGCGGCTATCGACATTCTCCTTCTTCCTCCGGCCCGTGCGGATAAGCCCACCGACAAAGGCCGGACCGTCCTTCACTTTCCCCCGCGCAGGCGTACTCATGGCGTTATACTGGGCCATGGTCTCGTTCGTCCGGCGAACCTTCCGCAGCCGATCGACGAACTCTTCCCAGGTCAAATATTCAGTTTTCCAGTTCGTATCGGCACGGTGCTTGCCGAATGAAATATCTAATTCCTGCATGGTGCCACCTCAATCAGTATTCGAATTTCTGCCTAAATCCTACTTTGGCCACTCGGATTTATTAAGCTCTTTTAGGAGAAAGCTATTTTTCTTCTCTAAAAGCTCAATATAGGTAGCCTGCTGGCTAGTAATTTTTTCGAGATTACTTTCTTTCCGAAGGCTTTCGTCTATCACGACACCCCCGCATTCATGGAGGCTAACAACATATTGGCCATTGGAGCCTAGCTGTTTAAAAGCCCCCGTCTGATTACCACAAATACAAAACTTAAACTTATCCATAGGGAATTCCCCTTTCAATAATTAAATGAGATAATAGAGAGAATTAATTAGAGATTAGGAGTGACTATGCTGAACCATTGGAGTTTAGATAATTGGCTTACTCTCGGTAGTGTGACTATTTCAGCAATATTTAGCTTTTTACTTTGGCAAGCAACACGGCGAAGTACAAAGGCCGCGGAGGCGAGTACAAAACTTTCTCAAAATATTGAAGACGAGCGAAAACAGATTAAAGCCGCTTTAAGATCTCAATTAATTTTAGAGATAAGAAGACAAGCCGATGAAATGTTGGATTTTCTAAATGCCCACCGAAGAAATAAAGTGGGTATAACGGAAACGACAGTGTTACCTCAAACCCCAACAGTCCCCGCCTATTACATAGCAGAATATTTTTCAGAAGAAGATAGGATCTTAATCAATACCGCTTGGGAATCCTACAGAGAATACGTTAAAGATTTTTGGACTAGCGATGATTTGAGAATCGGACGATTTAACCAAAGTAAAAATGATGATCAAAAAGCAGCAGCATTGCATGATTTGCAGGTTAAATTTTTAAACATTTCAAACAATCTACAATAGTTAATCCTTCTGATAGAACTCACATTCAAAACCGTCTGCTGATAACGGCAGCCCCGGCGCCCAATCGATCGGCTGGCTCATGATCTCGGTCATTTCCTCTACAGACCCCCAGCCGATCGGAGCATCGGCGATAACTTCGTCATGAACGTGCATCACAGTTTTATAGCCAGAAGCGTCCAGACGGAGTAGGCTTTCAGCCAGACAATCCCGGGCAATCGCCTGAACTAGGTTCTCCACTAGCCGGCCGCCATAAGTGCGATGGCTCATCCACTTCTTTTTGACCTGATCCATTCCATCAAACACGATGCCATCCTTATTGAATTTCGGGTCCGGCTTAATCCTAGCGTTCATATAGGCTAGGCTGCGGCCGCTTGGTAGATCAGCAAATAGGATTCCTGCTTCATAGCGATACCTGACCCCATGGGCTAGCTTAACCGTCGTTTTCTCCCGGACAGCCGATACAGCCGCATTCTCCGCTGCATACCACAGCTTACGGATGTTCGGATTCGCGTCACGCCATTGCTTCACTAGCCTTGGATACTCGTCCGGGTCTATTTCCTTCTTGGAGTCCATGGCTGCTAAAGCGTTCTCGCCACCTTGATACCCACAAGCCAGAACGGCTACTTTACCACGAGCCCGAAGCTCATAATTCGGGTGCCCTTTGACGATTGTCTCCACGGGTACGCTGAACATGTTGGCCGCCGTGGCTTCGTAAATTTTGCCGTGTCCCCGGAATACATCCAGCACCCACTTTTCGTTAGCCAGCCAGGCTACCACACGGGCCTCAATCGCGGAAAAGTCAGCTACGATGAATCTGCATCCCTCTGAGGGAATAAATGCTGTTCGGATTAATTGAGAGAGGACAAACGGCGGAGCACCAAAGAGCATTTCTAGCAGCTCATAATCCCCACTGCGAAGAACCTCTCTCGCAAGCGCTAAATCTTCGATTTTGTTTTGAGGGAGATTCTGCACCTGTATAAGCCGCCCCGCCCAGCGCCATGTTCGGTTAGCGCCGCAAAACTGCAGCAACCCCCGAGCACGTTCGTCCTCGCAAACGGAGCGATCCATAGCGTTGTATTTGTCAACGCTGGTTTTCCCCATCTCTTGTCGGAGTTCCAGGACTCGGCGCGTCTCTTCATCAGGCGCGGCATCTAGTAGAGTAGGCATGTGCTCTTTACTAAGCCCGTCAGGTGTCTCCAGCCCGTGCTCCGAAAGCCAAGCCTTGAGCTGTGTCAGGCTATTCGGATTTTCCAGCCCGGTGATCTCCTTCGCTTCGGCAACTAAACGGGATGAATACTGTACATCGCATTCAATCGCTGCCTGAAACAGTACCGGATCCAGCCGAGCGCCTCGATCGTTAATCTGCTGATCCAGCTCCCAAAGCAGCCATTCCCTTTCTGGTACCGGGAACCGTTCCAGCTTCCTGCGGATCTCCCGCTCCACAACGACGTCCTGCCGGTTATACTCGATGTACTCTTGCCATTTCTCCGGATCGTGATGGGGAAAATTCCTCGTCCGCTGCCCGTTCACCTTGGTAGGCTTACACGGGACACTGAAATACTTGATTAATGCCTTGCCCTTGGTATCCTTCTGCGCCTCTAGCTTCAACACATCGGCCACGCCCTTCAGATATCCGGGTAGGCCAAGCGTCAGAGCCCAGACCGATGTACAACGCCACTGCGACGGATCGCACTCGATACCAAAATGCTTAGTAATCGTTGTCCGTTCAAATGCGGCATTATAGGCTGTCTTGATAACCGCCGGATCAGTCAAATCGTGCAGCACTTGCTCCGGCAGCTCCTCAAAATCAGCTAAGTCAACCACGTGCACAGGATCGTCACCATAAGCGTAGGCAAATAGAAGAATTTCAAAGTCTGGTGATTCAACATAGCGGTGAACACCGCATTTTATTAGATCCACGCTGCTGTAAGTCTCAACGTCAATCTGGAGTACCGTCATATCACTTTCCCACCATGCCGCTGCGGCCTCGTTGCGTTATAGGCCATCTTCTCAGTGATCGCCTTTTCCAGATCAATACCGTACCGTCCGCAGGCGTCGAACACACGAATTACGATGTCGGCCAGCTCCGAAGGGATTCCACAGGGTTTCCAGGTTGGATCGGGAGTTCCTTCACAAGTCATCTGAAATGGTTCTTCATCTTGAGTCACTTTTAACTCGTACCAGACTTCACTCGGGTTATGACCATTCCGATAATCTTCCAGAGCCTCCGAAGCCTCGCTGTGAATCAATGCGATAATCTCCGCGAAACTCCGTTCCTCATCCCACCAGCCTTTACTCACTGCGTTCTGATGGGCCATATCGCAGAGAACGCCAATAGGGTTTTTTGGATGTAATTCCAAGTCACTGTTTTCCCAATGTCCTTGCTGCTTCATCAAATTCAGAACTGCAGGAGCATACTGCTCATCTTGGTTAATAACAAGATAATGATTATATTTTTTGCCATTTTCAACTCTACGATCATTGATTAAGTTAAGCAGACCGTATAATTGATTTCTTTCCTCAACATTAAGCAGTGTATCGATATCAGCGATTTTTACTGAAGCGAATTTATACCCCATTTGTAGATCCTCCCAAATGATTTGATAGAAAAGGGGATCCTTGCGGCATCCCCTTTTTGCTAGTTAGTTAGTTCAAAAAGTCCTCTTCGTCATCACTGATATCAACAACGTCGTCGAAATCCTCATCTGCAAAATCATCGTTCAAGTTACTGCGGCCGCCTAGGAACTCTCCATCCTGTACCTTTACGATATTGTTCAACCCTGCAGCAATACCCTTATGCCCCTTAACATCAAAGATATAAAAATTAATAGAGACCTTGGCGTAACAGCCTGAATAGACTTCCGTCGTATCAGTGATTTCCTGGAATTTAGTCGATCCGTCGGGATTTTTACCGACAGGTTTAGCGATTCCCGGCTTGTTCTTACTCTTAGCATTAAAAAAATAATGGCCTGCGTAAGCTTCATCGTCCGGCCGCTCGTCGTCACCGTCACGCAGTGGCGTATGGAACTTTGGGGGGATCTTCCCGCCGAATTTAGCTTTTGCCTGCTCTTTCAGAGCATCAACTACGGTTTTGATTTTACGTAAGGTCTCCTTATCATCTTTAGGGACAAGAATAGAAGTGTTGTACCATAGAGTCCCGTTATCATCCGGGGTAGGCTCCCATACATTCGCATAAGACAGCCGTACTTTACCAGTAATCACCTTTGTGCTGATTTCGTTTGCCATTTGAACATTTCTCCTTTTCAAGTCAGATATAGTAGGAATTTTCTTAAATTCAAAACGCCATTTATAGGCGTCTTTACCGATTTTGTTGAATAAGGCCTTGCGAGCTTTCGTCTTAGACGGCTCGGCAATCCCAAAGCACCATTTCTTTGACCAGCTACTCCAGACGCCCCACTGCTCAGCCATTTATATCAAAGTCTTCGCCTGCGAAGTCCTGGTCCACGCTATTCAGCTCCGGCCTTCGATCTGTCTCTGGCACAAGAACCGGCTTCCCTGGCGGCTTGATGATCAGACCGTCCAGCAATTTTGCGAGCTCCTTCTTGCCGATGTTCTTCTCCAGGTCGCTAATACCGAACATATCCTGAGGCTTAAGGTATTTCATCTGATCAATCTTAGCCTTCTCTAGCACCGCTCTGGCCGCCTCTTTATCCGTGATGGTTCGATTGCTCCGCCCCTCTACGAGCTTCCAGAGCGGTATCTTGTTGCCGGACTTTGCTTGGCCAAAAGCATATTCTTGGACATCCTTCGCCCAGGTCTGGAGCTGCTCAGCCACAAATAGAATCGAGCCGATCTCTTCTGGAGTCATGAGCGCCGGATCACGAAACTCGTATTCCAAGGCTTTCATATTCTCATCAGCTCGCGCCCGGCAGTTCCCTTTCACCTTGCACCAGCGGCAATGCTCTCCAGCCTTAAACTCCCCTTCGCCGGCAAAGGCGAGCGCTGCAGCCGGCTTAACGACGGTTTCGGCCCACTCTAACAGATCCTCTACCTGCACAATATCCGTGCTCACGCTGTCTAGCCGTGGTTGTACGATCGTCATATGGATTTCTTCAATGCCATACAGGTAATCGTATTCCTGCCAAGCACCCAGGGCGTAGAGCCTCATTTGCGGATTATCGAAGGCTGATACGGGGACGCCCTTGCCGTATTTCAGATCAATCACGTCCATAACCCCATCAGAGATGATGATGACGTCCCCCGTGCCATACCCTTCAGGTACCCATTCGCTAAAGTCCAGCCGCTGCTCAAACATGATTACGGCATCCTGAGAACGGACCTTAGCCGCTAGAAAGCGTTCCGCTACAATGTCCACGTAGTCGTTAACGGCGTTCTCCATTTCAGGACCGTAGTACGTACTAACCATAGCCTCCGCTAACGCTGTCTCCAGCTCCTTACGCCGAGCTGAATTATTAGGGATAAGCAATTGCTGCAGCTTTACCTCTGACAACTCATGAGCTGCTGTGCCCTCGTCGGCATATTCACTCCGTTTTTCTGTGACTTTCTCCGTAAGCCGGGCACTTGGCGGGCAGGCAATCCAGCGGCTGGCCCCCGAAGCACCTAGCAGGGCATGCGCCCGCTCTGCGTGTGCTGGGGCACTCATAGCGCCTCCAGCTTGGCATAGATCGCATCAACGTCCTTATCTTCAACGGCGCTCATGTTGGCATAGCCGAACTCCGTGAGGATCTTCTTAATCTTCGGTTTTGTAGATGCATCCACTGCCGAGAGATCTTTAGCGAAAGCCCTGAGCTCAACAAGAGTATGTTTAGGATCAGCGCCCTCCTGAGTTTCATCGTTGCCGCCAGAATCATCATCTTTAGATTCAACATCGACCTTCTTCTCTTCCGGTTCTTCCTTTTTCTTAGGAGCCTGCTTTCTGGACGGCTTTTTCGGCTCATCTGTTGATGCTGTAGAGGTAGCCTCTAACACGGCTTGTCCAACAAAAGCGGCTGACAAAATAGCAAATTCCTCAATTGCTTGTGTGGCACTCTCGCCGTTGATCGTAATTTGAACTGGCATGTATAAGTCCTCCTAAAATATAATTAATGATTTCTATGAAGCCGAATAATATCAGAACCGCATTTGGAACAAACAGGCTTGCCAAACAGGTGCTTAAGATCTGTCGTATCCTCGCAAAAGAAGCAGCCTGGCTGATACTTCCGAAGAATGATTTTGTCACCATCAACGAAGATTTCGAGCGGATCCTGTTCAGCGATTCCCAGGGTCTCTCGCAGCTCCTTTGGCAGAACCACGCGCCCAAGATTATCAATCTTGCGAACAATTCCAGTAGCTTTCATATTGCTTTTTCCTTTCTGCCAGTGGTAAACTGGCCTTAGATATGGTTTGATTTGCAGCTTCCCGGGCTCCTACCCCGCAGGAAGCTGTTTTTCTTTTTGCCAGCGTTTCGCGTTCTCGCTTGCCGCATATCGCAGGCACACCATGCGTTCATCTTTCGTCAGTTCAAGCCAAACATCACGTGTTACGTTCATTTTCCTGTTCACCCCCTTTCAAGATTTTGCTCTTTCTAGTTGAGCCCCTAATGATTGAAGATGTTGCCCAGTCGGGCACTCGTTATTGCAGTACCTATCAGTTTTTGAAAAGATACTGCCGTACATTTTGTTCAATTCGGCCCGTTTAGTACATACCGCACATTGCGTATCTAACAGATCACCGATAGCGTACACGGCTTGCTTTCGGTTCACGGCTCAATCCCCTTTC
The DNA here is from genome assembly GCF_000381905.1 of Paenibacillus fonticola DSM 21315. Classification (GTDB taxonomy): domain Bacteria; phylum Bacillota; class Bacilli; order Paenibacillales; family Paenibacillaceae; genus Fontibacillus; species Fontibacillus fonticola. The sequence goes on from NZ_KB907248.1 coordinate 89,028, forward strand.
AAAAGATCATCGCGAATCTCTTCGACATCGAGCATAGCGCCTTGCAATACCGATAAGCCGGTGTAGTTAAAGGCTGATAGAGACTTACGCGCCCGCCGAAGGTAATCTATAGCAACATTAAGTTGAGCGGTAGCGTTCTCTGCCTGCACTTTATCCTCGTTGGTCATCTTCATCCCTCCCCGCAATCACCGTCTTAGCTCCCAGCACCCGAAGCAGACAAGGCGTTGAGCAGATCAGATCATGTCCTTTCTTCCAGACCGCTTGGCCGAAGAATATTTCAGCGTTACAATCGGGATCCGCACAAATGTCGATTACTTCGTTAGAATCCAAGTCGAGTACCTTACTCATAGGCTGTTACCGTCCTTTCTTGTAATTTGCGGCTCTCTGTTCAGCGCGCCAAGCTTCGAGATCCGAACTCCTGAACTTAATCGCTGGTTTTCGTGATCCCGAGATTCCAAACCGTTCATGTGGGATACTCCCCTCCTGACACATTCGGTAGATCAGCTTTTTGGAAACCCCGAGAAGCTCCGCCGCTTCTCGAACATCGAGCGTACGATCAGTAGTATAGGAAGGGAGAGAGGCCAAGATTCGATGCTCTGCAGCTGCTACCTCCTCGGCTACAATGGCTCGGATTGCATCTTCTAAGCCGATCATGATGCTTCAACCTCAATCCGATTTGCGACGGCCATTTCCTTTACTATGGCGAAATAGATTTCAGCCAGACGGCCATCTTCAAAAATCACGTCCAAGTTATTGATCTTATCAATTTTTGATTTTGCCAATCCTTCAAGAGCTAGCCGTTGCTTCTTGTTTGTAACCCGTTTCGCTAAGTCGCACCGTGCCCGTTCTTCCAGCTTTTTATAGCTTTCTGTACGCACATCTTGATACGAGCCGACGCCGCCGGCAGATTGAGCAATCTTATTGAGAAGCTGATTAACCTTCTTTCTGGCGTCCGTTGGATTAAGCGCAAGAATGTCTTTAATGTCCTCCTGCTGTTTCTCGGTACGTTCGATCCTCGACTCGACTAAGGATAAGCGACGTTCCTGTTCAACAAGCTGCTGCGCCGAAGCAAGCAATACTTCCAATTGTGTTCTAGGAGATTTGTTCAACTCATCGCGCATCCGATTAAACTCAGAAATGTACAGTTCTTTAAACATTGCAGCCTCTTTGCCCGTATAGCCCATGACTAGGAACGAGAATCCATCTTGTGTGATGATGTATTTTGGATAAGAGCGACCTCGATCGTTGATGTAAGTTGAGTGCTCAAAATTGAGCCGTGAAAATTCCTCGCTGCATTCCAAAGTTTCGATGTCGCGCAATACATTTTTGTGTTCCTTGCCAAATGTCTCTGCCACCGTTAGGCTATCTGTTACCGTCTTGCCGTTTTCAATAAATACTAATTGGTTCATTTCAATACCTCGCTTTCTTCTTTTGGGATTACTGCCAATTCAAGTCCCAGCGTGTCACACACCTTCCGCATGGAATCTTCATTCCAGCGTCGGTTTCCGTTAAGTAGATTATGGATATACTGAGGGGAATGCCCTGTAAGCCTAGCTAACTCAGAAGGATTCAGGTTACGGTCCACAAGTCTGTGCTTGATAGCGATCGAAAATTCCAATGTATACTCAACCTCCTTTCTGGATATATTGTATTCTATATGGATAGTATCCGTAAAGGATTAAAAGTATCCAAATAGAACTAAAAAAGCGATATTTAGAGCATTTTTAGGATTTTATTTAAATAAACATCCTATTTGCTTTAAATATCGCCATTTTAAGTTTATTTTAGTTTGAAATCTATCCAAATAGATGATATTATAATTAACAAACTAATCAATAAGGAGAGAAAAACATTCGTGAAAGTACCTTCGGATAGAATCAGAAAGACTCGTCGATTTTTAGACTTAACCGGGGCTGAGGTTGCGGAGAAGTTAGGGATATCTACTCAATATTACTACAATATAGAACGAGGACGCAGAAACCTAAGTGCAGAGCTAGCTATAAAATTAGCTGATATATTCAATGTCTCGTTGGATTATTTACTTGGTAAATCAATTTACGCTTTAATTGAAGACAGACTTTCCCAACTTGACATGTCTATAGAAGAGTTGGCGAAGTTAACTGAGTTGCCTGAATCATTTCTAAGAGGTCTTGATACATTGCCGCCCGCTCCTTGGGATTATGAACCCGGTGAAATGCTTGATCGACTCGCTAAAGCTCTTAAAATGGATACCAAAGTTTTAACAGCCGCTTACGCGCGCCAAGAACCACCCGGGTATGACGGGCCTTCTCTAAGCCCTGAGGAAACATTTGCGAAGCTCCAAGACGATTTTGCAAATGAAAAATTTGATGAACCTGAAACGATAACGACTCATCATGACGGTTTAACAGAAGAAGAAATTCTCACTTTAGCCGCCCACCAGGTCGGCCATGAAGGAAAATTAACAGAGGAGCAACTATCCCAGATTAAACTAGCCATGAAAATTGCCCTCATGAAAAACGATAAGTAACCGCATCTGGGGGATGGATACATGAACAGCTATGAAGAACTGAAACAAGAGGTCACGATCACGTTTGACGATCAGGCGGCGCTCCCGGAGTGGTTGAGGGGGATTTACATTGAATCAGGTGTGGGGAACATGATACTACTCAACCGGAACCTTGAAACCGATCGGGAGCGTAAATGCATTTTGTCTGAAGAAATGGGACATCAGCATAAAACTGTTGGGGATATCACAGATCAGTCAAAGTTGGAAAACCAGCAGCAAGAGTTGCGAGCGAGGCAGTGGGGGTATGAGAGACTTGTCCCGCTGTCTGCGATCGTACAAGCCTTTCACGCTAGAGTTAGAGGAAGGTATGAGATTGCGGAGTTTCTTGATGTGACTGAGGAGTTTTTACAGGCAAGCATTGACCGCTATCGTAATAAATATGGACTTTACACCATCTGGAATAATTACATAATTTATTTCGATCCTCTCGGCGTAGCTGAGATATTCGAATAACCTTTGCGCTTTCCAGCCGCAAGGCTGTTTAAATATACTCTAAAATAGAACATACGTTTGGAGTGATGTATTAAAATGGCAAAAGGCAGTATTGAGAAACGAGGAACGGATACCTGGAGACTGACGATTGATCTTGGGTATAACGCCGATGGATCTCGTAACCGACCTAGGAAACCCGTCACGGTTGATGATCCTGAAATCCTGAACTCGAAAAAACTCCTAAAAAAATATCTCGATGATGAGCTTTACAAATTCAGAAAAGAAGTCGAGTCAGGAGAGTACATCAAACCCGAGAAAATGACGTTTGAGCAGTTTGTAATTAACGAATGGATGGAAAAATACGCCACAGACACGGATAACCTCTCCCCTGCCACCTTAGCTAACTATGAGAGAGTGATCCACACCAGATTAATTCCAGTGTTCGGCCACAAGCAACTAGATGAAATCCGAACGCTCAGCATCGTCACATTTTTGAAAAACTTGGAAAAGCCAGGGGCCAGACTGCCTCCAAAAACCGGGAAGCCTCTCACAGAAAAACAACTTAAGAGGTTAGCGGAGCCTCTGGATGCAGGAACGATTGGCTACGTTCATCGCGTACTCAAGAATATATTTACACGAGCAACCGAATGGCAACTTATTAAGACTAACCCGATGGAAGGCGTCAAAAAACCTGCTGACAAAAATGTGAGAGAAAAAATGATTGCGCAGCGGATTAGCCCGCAATATTATGATGAAGATGAGGCTCAACAGGTAGTTGATGCTCTGTATAAAGAGAGCAGAAAATGGAGGTTATTTATTCTAGGTTCTATGATCGGAGGTTGCCGACGAGGAGAGCTTAACGGACTTGAATGGCCATTCGTGAATTACGAACAGGATATCATCACGATCGAGAACAACATCCCGTATACTAACAACGGACAGGCCGTTGAGAAAGATCCTAAATCTATTGCCTCGTTCAGAGACGTAGACATGCCAAAGTGGTACATGGATGAGTTGGCCAAGTATGAAGAGGAATGGCATAGAGAAAAAGAGTTTCTCGGGGATCAATGGGAAGGCGGAAAACGACAATTCGTATTCCACAACGGTAAAGGAAAACCGTACTATTACCAACATGCTTCAAAGTGGTGGAGACGATTTTGCGAGCGCCACGGGATTCGTTATATCAAATTTCACGGTTTGCGACACAGCTCCGGTACACTCCTTCTGGAGGACGAGGACGATGCAAATGTTGATTCGATCTTAATGGCAATACAGCGACGACTAGGTCACGCTCGGCTATCTACGACTAGTGATATTTATGTCCATGTTACCAAAAAAGTAAAGAAACGTACTGCAGGTAAATTTGATAAATTTGCAAGAAAATAAATAAGTACCATACAGTTTATTTCAGTCTAAATAAGTCCATAACCACTGAATTCCAAGCACGATTAACTCCGTTTTGTCCCCAAAATGTCCCCAGTGGCCTTTTTCTAGGAGATCAACGTTACATATAAAAAGAAAAGAAGCCTTATGTATCAAGGCTTCTCGGTGATGATCTGTAGTGGGCTCGAACCACTGACCCCCACCCTGTCAAGATGGTGCTCTCCCAGCTGAGCTAACAGATCAGATTAATAAGTGAAGACAAAAACTATCATAACAGGATGGAGCGAGATTGTCAACATTTTTTTATTGAAAAATACGCTGCGGGTTGCCTCCCTGTTCCCCTAGCCAATTCATTGAATTTTCTAATTATCCGATATAGGTTATAAGAGTCGGTAAAGATTCAACGAACCCTGTAATGCCACTTGCATTAAGGGTTCTTTGTGCATTTTTACTCTACTGGGAATTTTTTTGCAAGAGTATGGAAATATTTTGTTCAGAGATTGTATAGATTGATAGTCTATAGTATTTATTGGAAGTTTATTTGGAAGAATTGAAAGTATTGGAACAGATGTTAATACATATGCAGGGAGAGCGCGATGAAAGTTATTCTACTGGATGATGAAATAATTGCACTGGATTATTTGGAGCACCAGCTTATGAAAATTCCTGAAATTGAAGTTATTGGGAAGTATTCCGATCCAGCCTTAGGGAAGCAAGAAATTCTTAGTCATACGGTCGATATCGTCTTTTTGGATATTCAACTGCCGGATGCGGATGGAATTCAATTGGCAGAAGAAATATTAGAAATAAAGCCGCATTTAAATATTGTATTTGTAACGGGGTATGAAGCTTATGCGGTAAAGGCTTTCGAGCTCAATGCGCTGGACTATATTTTGAAGCCGGTAAAGACGGAAAGATTGTTGAAAACAATCCAGCGTATAGATCATTCCAAGAAGTCCCTGAATGAGCTTGCCATGGATCATCAATTGCTGCAGATCAAAATGTTCGGGCAATTCTCCATCAGTTTGAATGGACAGCAGTTGACACCGCTGCGTTGGCGAACGACAAGAGCTCTGGAATTATTCTTATATTTGCTGCAGAACCGCGGGCAATTCGTCCGTAAATCTACACTGATTGAACTGCTTTGGCCGGAATATGAGCCAAACCGGGCGTATTCGTTGCTGTATACGATAATTTACCATATCCGAAAAACATTAACCCCCTTTGAAGAGTATTTTACGATTTCCAACTCGGTGGATGGTTATATTTTAAATCTACATAATGTGCTTCTGGATGTAGGGGAATGGGAAAGTTACATCGAGTCCAGCCCGCCGATCACCAAAGGTACGATAAACGACTATGTAAAAGTGATGAAAGTATATAGGGAGGATTATTTAAAAGAGTATGACTACTGGTGGGCCGAAAGTGAACGGCAAAGATTAAAGGTGCTTTGGCTGCGCGCCTCTTTTCGAATGGCTGAATGGTACTTGGCTTCGAACCAGCAAATAAAAGCTACTGAAAAATATTTGGAAATATGCCACCAGCATCCTATAGCGGAAGAAGCGCATTTTGCATTGATGAAAATTTTTGCCTCGACGCAAAATTCTTTGGCGGTCCATAGACAATATCGTTTACTCTCATCTATATTGTTTGATGAGTTTAATGAACAGCCTAGTACATATATCAGTGAGTGGTATCATCAGTGGAAGCAAGAGCATGAGGAACAGACAACATAAACAGGGTTACGCGGCCATTCCAGCGTGCGATGCTGCCCTGCAGGATAACGGTCGATTGATTCCGTGCAGCCCTCCTTAAGCTTGGCCATCACTTCAAAACAGGAGCCTGTAAACTCAGGCTCCTGAATGCAAATTCCAAACTTTACTACTTTTTGGAAATTAAACTATAATGATCGTTTGACTGATGCTTGCTCTGCTGATGCTTTTTAACCCATTCATCCACATCATTCACCTTCATTGGTTTTCCGTAGTAATAGCCCTGCATTACATAACAGCCCAGCTGCGTCAGAAACTCGATATGCTCTTGATTCTCCACCCCTTCGGCGATGACGTCAAGCTGGAGATTTTCCGCCATCATGATGATGGCGTTGATAATCGCCCGCTTGCTAGGATTTTCCAGGTCATTTGTAAACAGGCGATCCAGCTTTAGCGCGTCTATCGGAATCCGGTCAAGCAGTCCTATCGAAGAGTATCCTGTTCCAAAGTCATCCATGGATACGCGTACGCCCAGCGCCCGGATGCTTTGCAGCTGGCGAATGATATCATTAATGTCATACAGTACCATGGATTCGGTAATTTCCAGCTCGAGCAAATGGGGAGCGAGACCGACTTTGTCTAACACATTTTGTACCAAATCGGTTAAACTGTCTGTTTGAAAGAGCCGCACGGAGAGGTTAACCGAAACAGGCTGATGGATCCCTGCCGACTCCCAAGCCTTGCATTGCCGGCATGCTTCTTCCAATGCCCATCTTGTCATCGGTACGATCAGCCCTGTGCCTTCGGCAATTTCAATAAACTCTCCTGGCGAAACCGTGCCGATCCGGGGATGATCCCAGCGAATCAACGCCTCGAATCCAACGAGGCTGTTCGTTTTTACATTCCATTTCGGCTGGTAGACGATAAAAAATTGGTTATTTTCCAGAGCAAGCTGCAAATCTTTTTCCAGCTCCATTTTACGGACCAGCTGTATGCCCATTTCCTCATTGTACAGGCTATATTGGTTCTTCCCTAGCCCTTTGGCCTTGTACATTGCTGTATCCGCCGTCTTTAATAATACCGAGCGGTCGGAATCCTGAACGGAGCCTAAGCTGATCCCGATGCTTCCCGTTACATACAATTCGTTGCCTTCAATGTGATAGACCTGCTTTATGCTCTGCAAAATTTTGCCGGCCAACAGCTCGGCTCGGGCTATATTGCAATTTTTAACAATAAACAAAAACTCATCCCCGCCAATGCGGAATGCTTGCTGATCATCGCTTATAAATTGCCTGAGACGGACACCTACCTCTTGGATCAGCAAATCGCCTATGTTATGGCCCAAGGTGTCATTTATAGCTTTAAACTGATCGAGGTCCAAAAAGAGAACGCCGATACTTTCATTGCCGGCGTGCGAGTCAAAAAAACGATTCATTTCATTCCGGTTAGGCAGCCCAGTAATCGCATCCAAGTAAGCCAGTTTCTCCAGAACATGCCGATCAAAGAACATGGCTCCCCAGGAAACAAGCAGTATAATAAAAACAACCAAGGTTACGCCGTACAGCAAAAATAATTCCATATTTGTGGATTGATGCTCGATCACGTCATGATGCGGATGAAACTTCATCGCTTCCATTCCTGTGTAATGCATGCCGCATATGGCCACCGCCATAACGAACGCCGACAGCCATTTAAGCCAGCTGGTCGAGGATTGGTTGCGGAAACGAAGAAATAGCAGCAGGGCGCCATATGAAGCAAGTAAGGCAATAACAACCGATAATACCAGTAGTACTTTGTCATAATAGAATTCAACAGGCATAATCATAGCTTCCATGCCCATATAATGCATAGTAGCGATGCCGCTGCCCATAATTACGCCACCGATAGCAATTTTAAACCAATTAATATTTTGGGGGATCGTAATATAGAAGGCGATAAACGAAGATATAATGCTCACCGCCAAAGATCCCAATGTAATTCCAAGATCATATTCGACAGGCATATGCATATGGAACGCTAGCATCCCGACGAAGTGCATCGACCAGATGCCGTTACCCATAACGAGCGAACCTCCCAGCAGCCAAAAAAATCTCGTTCTGCCTGTAGTCGATGATATTTTTGCTGTAATACTTAAAGCGGAATATGATGCAAGGACTGCAATTATTACTGAAAGTGCTACAATATAGTAGTTATAACTGCTTTCTATGTTCACTAATTCGCCCCCTGTTTCTAATGCTGCCTAACCGATTCCTATTCATATTATATAAGCTGGCTCTACAGAAACTGTACATTTTTCAAAAAATGCAGCTATTCTTCGCTGCCATTAAATATAATATAATTGCGAGAATGTACAGGTATTGTATAGTTGCTTTTGATGTAATCGAATCAGGCGCAAAACTGAAGAAAGGAGATTGTTGGATGAAAGAATCAACGCAGCTGGAATTTTGGAAAGGCCAATTACTAGAGCTCCAGACGCTGGACGGAGTAATGTACAAGACACAAATCGTTAAAAATGAAGACAAGCACCTTTACATACAAAAACCGGTCAATCGCATGAACAGATATATGACGGTCACGAATAATATGCCGGTAACCTTTTATTTTCATAGTGAAGAGCGGGTATTATATGCGTTTGAATCACGCCTGCACTTCCGGCATAATCAGCTATGGTTTACTGCACCGCATGCTAAGAACGTCCGAAAGGCGCAGCGGCGGCGATTTTTCCGCGTTCCTGTCGAGGTCGAATTAAATTTAAATATTAAAGCGATAGAAAATTCGGAAGAAGATAAATATATTATGGTGACGACAAAGGATATTAGCGGAGGAGGACTTTCATTTAGCTGCTCCTTTAAAGTCGAAATGGAGAAAATCATACCGGGCATCCTCCATTTAGAAACAAACAACAATCAAAATACGATTGAATTTAACGGAAAAGTTGTAAATTGCATCAGGCAGGAGAACGATCTGTTTAAAGTGTCGCTGGAATTCATTCAAATGAAGGAATCAATCCGGTCCGATATTATTAAATACTGCTTATTTAAGCAAGTAGAGGCGAGAAACAAGCTGAAAAATTATTCTTTGTAGAATTGTAATCCGGGAAAACAGCAACTGCCGGCAAAGGAAATAAGGTTGCTTTCCAAGTCATGTACATGACTTGGAAAGCAACCTTGTTCTTGTTTCATAAGTTTCTTACAAAGCAATCTGCTACCTATTTTACAGCATCTACTAGCTCGTTTGTTCGTTTGAGTAAGGCAGCCTAATATATATTGTAGTTCCTTGCCCTTCTTCACTGGCCAACTGGAGACCATAATGAGGGCCGTAATGCAGTTGGATCCGCTGGTGAACATTGCGCAAGCCAAAGCCATGATCCTTGTCCTCGTTCTCATGCTCAATGGCTAAGGATTGGCGGATTTTTTCCATTTGCTCCGGTTTAATGCCAACCCCGTCATCCTTTACCTCCAGCACGATACAATTTTCTTCCTTCCATACGCGAATATGAATATGTCCTGGTTCATCGCGCTTACGAATGCCATGATTAATGCTATTCTCCACGAGCGGCTGAAGAATAAATTTAATAATTTTGATATCCTCAATGCTGTCATCCATTTGAATTTCCCAATACAACTGGCCTGCAAACCGGATCTCCTGAATTTTCAAATAATACGTCACATGACGAACCTCATCGGCAAGCGTGATCATTTCCCGCCCTTGATTGAGCCCGATTCGAAATAAACGGGAAAGATAGGTCACGATATCCGCAATGATCGGATCCTTATGCTTCCGGGCCAGCATATTCACCGAGTCCAGCGTATTGTATAAAAAATGAGGGTTGATCTGATATTCAAGCGTTTGTAATTGCAGGAGGCGGCTCTTCGCTTCCTCTTCACGATTTTTCTGAATAAGACTTACGATCTCATCGGACATCCGGTTCATCGCATTAGCCAGCTCTCCGATCTCATCATTTCGAATGACAGGCACTTTAATGATAAACAAGCCTTCTCCGATCTGCTTCATTTTGCGCCGCATCAAATTTAATGGCTTTGTAATTCGATGGGAGAGAAACAGCACCATAAATACGGAGAACATCAAGAGTAAGAGCGCAATAAAAAGAATACCTAAAAATAATTCCCTTGCCGGCTGCAATATTTCTCGTTTTAACATCCAGGATACGAACGTCCAATCAGACTGGCTTTTGGCAAATGTAATATAAGACATATCCTGATAAATCATTTCTTGGCTCGTTACACCCGACTGTTTCCCAATGCCATGTAAAAATGCATCGTCCGCCGCTAAATCTGTGCTGATTCTCAATGTGCGGTCCTGATTGAAAATGCCATACTGCTGATTGGAGTTGACACTGTATCTCTCGATAATTTTCTCTACTTCATGCTTATCGATGATCAGGAACAGATAGCCAACTGGGAGCTTTAAATCGAACTCATTATTGTTGATTTGGCGGTACAAAACAATCGAATTCAGCGAATCCACATCTTCCCAAGCAGGCGGTCCGTCGTATTTTTCTGCCCTACTGATTCTGGATTGGATAAATTGCTCATGACCGGCATGAAGCCCTGCGCCGTATACTTGACCATTCATACGAACGACGTAAATTGAAAAATCTCCATTTCCCGCCGTGGCATAGGTTTGCAGCGCTTGACGAAAATCGGTAGACCGCTCCAGCTGTTCTCCCGTCTGCATTGTATTTGGATGAAGAAGAAAATTTTGCACGCGCTTATCTCCAAATATTTGCAGCGACAAATCCTCATAGCTCGCCCGCCATTCCGTAATTTGCGACAGTAAATTTTCTATAGATTGGTTTTGCTGAACGATATAACTGTTTTTTAAATAGTTTTGCAGCGTATAGTAGACATTGATACTGCTGATAATGATTGGAACAATAATAAGCAGGGAGAAGAACAGCATCATCTGTGTACGAACGGAGCTCATTGCAACGGCCCTGCACTGAATCGTTCCCGATATTCACTCGGTGAGTGGCCGACGTTTTTCTTAAATATGGAGCTAAAGTAGTGCGCGCTAGTATAACCGACTTCCTCCGATATTTCATAGTTTTTGCGATTCGTTAATAGCAGCAGTTTTTTTGCTTCTTCCAATCGGCATTCCGTAATAAATTCAACACAGGTTTTACCGGTTTGCTGATGGAAAATACGTGAGAGATAGTTCGGCGAAATACATAAGCTCTGTGCGATAGAAGTCACACTTAACGTGGAGTCATTGAACCGTTCCTGGATCATTTGCTGCGCTCCATCCACCAGTTGGCTTACAAAGCTGGCATGATGCCTGCTTCTCCGCTCGATAATTTCCGTGAGCAGCTCTGTAAACAATTTCTGGAACTGACTGTATGAGGCCAGCTCCTCAAGCCGGGACAGGCTTTGATTAAAAGTAGGAATCGAATCGATGCCATATTCATCAACAAGCCGGTAAATGGCCCCCAGCAGTTGAACACAAGTAAGATGAATCATCGGGGGCGAAGGATTCTGGATCATCACTTTTTGCATAAACGGCTCCAGCGCTTGTTCGCTAAGCTGCTCCCGGTACCGCAGCATCTCCAGTAAAATCTTTTCCTCTTCGTATGGGTACTCCACATGATCTTTTTTCCAGGCAGGGATATCTTCAAAACGGATAATGCCTGTTTGCTCTAAAATGGCTAAATATTTCACACTATCAAGCGCTTCAAGCGAGGTGGCCCAGACGGAGGTTACATGCTCGTAGCTATTTCCTACGCCAACGTTCACATCAATTTTCAAAGTGCTCTGGATCGTCTCTACGGTTTTTGTCCATTTGGGAATACTTGCCGACTCAGATAATACGCAGAGTAGTACAGTATCCGAGTGATTATAAATATAAATCACGGCCTGTGGATGCAATTCTTCAATAATATTGCGAATGACAAAGCGAACGAGAGAATGCTCGCTTTGTCCGTAACGCTCATATACCTTCTCTAATTTGCAAATTTCAATGGCGACACAGCAGAAGGCCGGGTAATTTAACGAAATATCAGCAGAGGCGGCCCGGTCATGAATCTGTGCGGAGCTGGAAAGTCCCCCGGTAAGTAAATCGCTCCAAAATTTCTCAGCAATAATGGGCTTGTATTGTTCAAGCCTTGTCTTCGCCATCTCATTCCAGTTCTCCAAACGGTGTTCAAGCAGCATTTCTTCCCGTATCTCTTCCACAGTCTCCTTTAATTCCTCGGGAAAAATAGGCTTGACCAAATATTTGGCTACGCCGATTTCAATCGCTTCTTTGGCATACTCGAATTTCTCATACCCTGTCAGGATGACAAAGCGAATGTGCGGATGCTGACTGCGAATCTGTTTGGCAAAATCAAGTCCAGACATCCCTGGCATAAAAATATCGGTAACTATTAAATCAGGAGGCCCTTCCTCAATGATTGAAATGGCTTCAGCGGCATTTTTTGCATCCAGCACTTCATCAAATCCGACCTCGCTCCAATCGATCAATGTACGAAGTCCGTCTCGGATAAATATTTCATCATCAACAATTAAAACCTTCATGTTGGATATCCTCCTCGAACATGTATTTGCAATCGATTATTTCACGGCTCCCGCCGTTAGTCCACCAATGATTTTCTCACTGAGCAAAGAATAGATCACTATGGTTGGAATAATAGCGATAACCATTGCTGCAAACGCTACCGGATAATTCGCTGAAAAGGTCGTTAAAAAGAACCGGATCGCTACCTGAAGTGTTCTCGTCGCTTCGCTTTGGGTAAGCAAAGAGGCAAACAGCAGCTCATTCCAGGCTGTAATCATCAGGAAGATACTTGCCGTCGTCATCCCCGGATAAGAGACAGGCAGAATGACCTGAAAGAACGTCCGATGCACACTGGCCCCATCGATAAATGAAGCTTCAAGAATTTCATGCTGAATGGAGTCCATATACGTTTTTACGATTAGCACGCTTAGCGGAAGTGAAACCCCTGCATATACAAGAGCTACCCCCAGCAAAGTATCATACAATCCCAGCCAATTCACAATAAAATAATAGGGGACAATGAAAGCATTCGTTGGGATAAATATACCGAAAGTAATCAATAACAGCCAGCCCGATTTAAACTTGAAGGTGTACATGAAGGCATAAGATACTAATGTCGCGACAATCACCCCAAGCAACGTCGAGACGATGGCAATAAATATCGAATTGAAAAAATAGTGCGGGATCGGATGACTTGAAAGAACCGCCTCATAATTTTCAATCATCCATCTTTTTGGAAATGAGAAGGGGGCCGCAAACAGCTCCTGGTTTGTTTTGAACGACGCGAGAATCAACCATAGGAAAGGAACCATCGTCACAAGCAGGAAAAGCATTTTGAAACCAAAGCGCAACCACTTCATGCTTTCCCCCTCCTTTCTGTTAGACCCAGAGCCCCGAAGACAAGCAGCATAGCTACTGCCCCCATAAGTATAGCCATCAGCCCTGCTGACATGGAGATGCCGTAACGGTTCGCCGTGATCATTTCTCTATAAATATAAAGAGACATATTTATAGATGAATCTGCGGGTCCGCCCCCGGTCATCAGCAGCGGATATTCAAACATTTTCAAGCAAAATGCAGTATTGAAGATCACGTTAATCGCGATCGCGCCTTTAACCATAGGTATAGTAATATACCGGTCCTTCTGTACATTCGTTGCTCCATCTATTTCAGCTGCCTCATAAAGATCTGGCGAAATTGTCGTCATTTGCGTCAGGAAAATAACCATCGTGAAGCCAATGTAGAGCACAAAAGGGATCATATTAGCGAAAACAGCTGTTCCTGGATCACTTAACCAAGGATGTGCCCACGACTCCAATCCAACCGATTTGAACAGGTTGTTGACCAGCCCCAGGCTGACATGAAGTACAAAGTACCATAAGAAGGCAAGCGCGGTTGTAGAAATGACGTTTGGCAAGAAAAAGAGAACTCGGAACAGCTTCCAGCCTCTTGGCTTTCTAAATAAAAGCAATGCCATCAACAGCCCAAGCGGAGTATGAAGAAGTATGCCCGCCAATATCCACAGTGCGGTGTTGATCATTGCTGCTTTGAAAACAGGATCACCTAACAGGTAACGGAAGTTGTCGAAGGCGACAAAATTCATCGAACCGATACCGTTCCATTCCTGCACGCTTACATAGAGTAAAAATACTAAAGGAAATATAAAGAAAAGAGCCGTGAATAGTAAGGCTGGAGCCAAGTAAATATAAATCTGCCGCGAAGTCAACGTGTTTCAGCTCCTTTCGTCATAAAGGGGGGAACGCTCCCCCCTATGTGGATAGTTACTTATAAATTAGCGGCTTCCAGCTCTTTGGCGAACTCTTCTGGTGTAAATTTATCCAAGATTAAACCTTCAAGAAGGGAAGGGAGCTTGGAAGTAGCTGCCGGTTTAAGTATTCTAACGATATTTACAATACTTTCAGGCGCTTCGCTGTTCGTCTTGATGTATTGTCCGAGGATCGGTCCCGCTTCACTTACTTCTTCCTCGTTCAATTCCAGCCTCATCGATAATAGGATGCGGCCATCAATTGTAAATGTTTTTGAGCTTTCCTCGGAAGTCATAAATTTCAGAAACTGTACGACAGCCTCTTCTTTTTCAGGCGACGTTTGCTTAGCAGCAGACCAAGGGGTATGGGCATCGGTTACTGTAAAACCAGGTTGTACTTTGCCATCTCCGAATGTCGGGCTTGCTGCAATGCCTATGGAAGGAATCATCTCTTCTGAAATGGATCCGATGAGCCATGGCCCATCAATAATCATTGCCGTATTGCCAATGAGGAAGTTGTTGGAGCTGACCGAGTAATTTCCTCCCAGAGCATCTGGTGTCGTATATTCAAACATTTGCTTTAAATATTGGGCCGCTTGCGTCACTTCCGGCGTATCGAGGGATTGTCCTGGCTCAAACACACTTGTCCCGGCAATGCTTGCCGCCAAGTAGGTAAATAAATTGGTCGTATGCCATGCATCATCACTCGTCATAAGAGAAATCGGGGTAATTCCGGCTGATTTCAGCTGTTCACATACTTGAAAGAACTCGTCCCAGGTTGCGGGAAATGATTCAATGCCAGCTTGCGCAAACAGTTCTTTGTTATAGTAAAATAAGATGCCTGCTTTCTCGAACGGTATCGAGGTTAATTGCCCGTCCACCGTCATCGCCTGCAAGTCTTGTTCTGTAAACCGGGATTTCCACTCCTCATTCATAAAAGGATTGAAATCAAGCAGCTCCCCGGACTCTTGCCGGGACAGATCGTTGGGATTAAAATTGTAATTAAACAAGTCTGGTGTTTGTCCGGCTGCGATCATTGTTTTTACTTTTTGTTGCAGAGACGGCCAGTCGGCATTGATATCCAGCTTTACTTTAATGTTGCCTTCATTTTCTTGATTAAATTTCTCCACTACGGCATGCAGAGCTCTCCCGCGTTCCGTGTCGGTACTCCAGCTGCTGAGCATGGATAACTCTACTTGCTGCTTAGGAGCAGCACCGTTGCCGCCGCCAGTTGCGCTTTCCTTTGTATTGCCTGCACCACAGCCTGCAACGATAACAATTAGGACCAGTATCAGCGTTGCTTTCACATTCAGCCACTTTCTTTTCATATCCAAGGCCCTCCTCTAAATTCACTTTTTAATATATTTTCATCGTACGGTATAGTACTTAGAAACTACATTCAGTAAACTGTTCAGTTTGATATGAAAATCTATCCTATGATGATCTGTTTCTGCTTTCTAAATATTTTCCCAGTCCATAAATTCCTGCCGAGTAAATCCACCCTAACGTGCCCCAGATATCACCTTTGGCAATCATGCCTTCATCGATTCCCTGATTACAAATTCCGAACCCTTCCGGCTGCATGCCAAGGTCAGTAAATCCCATTAAATCGCCCGGATGTGAAAGCAACTGCTGTGTCCCTATGGAAATCCACTCCGCCATGGCGCAGAAAAACGCCTCTCCAGTCTCCTCGCCTACAAGATTCAGTTCTTCAATATGGAACAAAGTATAGATATCGACAACGCCGCCGCCCCAAATGGAGTTAATCCCCCCCGTTCCCACTGTTTGGAATTGGACTTTAGCCAGATCCGTTCCAGGGAGATGCGGCGCATTCCATAGATAGTTCCAAGTGACGAATAGTTTAGCCGCCTTGACCGAGCCTTGCAGGTAGCGCTTATCCCCCGTTAATTTATATAGGCCATAAAGAGCGGCCATCGCGTACTGCGATGCTTCTTTGTCGATCACATTAGGGTTGTCTAGTGTTCCGCCCAAGTAATGATCTTTGGAAACATAGGTGTTTAGAACGAAGTCTCCGGCCTTTTTAGCCGCATTGAAAAATAATTCCCCGTCTGCTTCAGACGCTTTACCTAATGCAATAAGGTATAGGATTGGGATTGAGCTCGCCGATTTCGCGGAAAACTCATCTTCTCCAAATCCATGGCCGTATTTCAAAGGCGTTCCATCCGGTTCGTATGCCCGGTACCATGAGCCGTCTTCGTTTTGATTTTCAAGTAAAAAACGCCCAAATTTCGTAGTGGTGTTCAGCCATGTAGGCTCCTCTATGTTTAGCGAGGCATACAATTGATAGATTTGCAGCAGATCGAAAGCGGGCTCCACCATCGTGCGCAAATAATTGCCCGGGATATTCCCGTGGGAAATATAATGCAATTTAGGGGCATCTATTTCGCCGAAAGAAGCAAATGGTTTATTTTTTTCAATATCAAATAAAGAATAAAGAAAGCCAGATGGTGTGGAAAGACGATCTACAAAAAATTGAGTTACCTTTCTTCCCCTCTCGACCCATTCCTTGCCGTCCAATTTTGCCAGCATATAAGCTGTATTGATTTGCCGTCCGGTAAACCCGTATTCTAAAATCCGAGTGTACGTCTCATGGGGAATATTGTTAAAAGATGTCCCAAATCCAGATGGCTGCGACATGTAGCCCTGTCTAGGTTCAAAGTGAAAAAAGAACCCGGCTCCCCCGTTATCCAACTCCCGATAGCTATTACGCAGCGATACTTTCCGGTATTCGATCGATTGATCAAGCGTAAAAGGCAGTTTTACCGGTTGTGGAGGATGAAGCTCTGCGTACGCTTGGAAGGCCGCATAAACGGCATCCGCGAACGTTTCTCCTTCACCGATGCGAAAATCATAGGATAAATCCATTTGAAAATTCGCACCCTCCAGCGGATAATATGCCGATACAGGAGTACCCTTGGCATTAAGGGAAACGCTTGTATCCCCTTCATAGTAAGGCCAAAACGCTTGAAGAACTAACTCATTATCGCCCTTGACACCATAACCGACCGATCCTACTTCCGTTTCCTGGAGATAAACACTTTCCTTTGCCTCTGTGCGCCTAGGTGCCAGCGTGGACTTTGGCAGGTTTTCACGTCCCAATGTGATTGAACGTCCATTCATAGGGCGGTACGCTAATATAAACGGATAAGTTAAACGATCCTCCATATATACTCGGTTTTTAGAAAACTTGTCTAGCGTACCCTGCTCGGAATAATGAGTAGCTGGGGCACAAAATCTCCATTCAGCACTTTCGGGACTTGGCAAGCTGCCTTGGAGCTGAAGCTGCAGTCCGCCATTTTTCACACCGGCTTGATAAGCCTCCGCCTTCACTTTGCGCTGAAGAACGACCCGATTTACCTCTGCGGTCCATTGATCTATAATTTCAAAACTGTATCCGGAGTGCTTCCATTGTGCTTTTGCCTGCCACACGTTAGGCTTCTCCTGATTCACATAGTTGTATTTCAAGCGAATGGAAGTCTGGTCTAAAAATTGCGCTTCAACTGGATAGTGAACCGTCATTGTATCCGTCTCACTGTTTCCCAAATCAATGACGGGGTAGTAGCCTTGATTTTCCTTAAAGATCATGCTCAACATGTATATCCACCTCACTCTGCAGTAATATCTTCAATGTAATAAAACCTGGCAGAATGGTCGATGCAATAAACTGGCCTTATGCTTACAATATTCTATCCATTGCTGGAAATAAAAAAAGCACCCGCAGGTGCTGTGTTTAGTTTCATTTACACTAAGTACCACACGAGGGCGCTGAAGTTTGTTCCTTCTGCAGAATATTGTATGGACTGGACGGTAAACCTTCTGTTCTCATACAACCAGTCATTGATCTCCTTCTCGAGATCACCAATATTTGTGTTGAAGAATGTTTTTACGCTATTTCTCTTCATCCTCCTCACCCCCCTCCATACTTCATCTTATTCGACATTCTCACCCCACAGGCCTGCCTGAATACAAAGATGTGCTAAATTGCTTGTTGCCCGGCAGGGATAAATTCTGCAGATTGCAGCAAAATAACTAGACGCTGGTAAACGAACGCATAATGGAGGATAGCTTTAAATGTTTAAATTAAACCGATTGTTCATTCTGATTCTGACATGGATCCTCGTCTTTCCCCTGATCCCGCAACCGTCGGCAGCTAGTCCAGCGGCCAAATTCAAGGACAGAGCTTACTATGAGGAGCGCGGCGATATTGTGTGGGAAGTCCCCACCGAGGACAAATGCATTGCCTTTACGTTCGATGACGGTCCGGACCATCGCCAAACGAAGCTAATTTTGGACGTGCTGGACCAGTATAACGCTAAGGCAACCTTCTTCGTAGTTGGAGAACGGGTAGAGAAATATCCTGAAATCGTTAAAATGCAGCTAGCCAGAGGCCATGAAGTCGGCAACCATTCTTACCGGCATCCATCGTTTCAAGGATTGAACAAAAGCACTATGCACAATGAGCTAAACAAAGCCCAGCGGGCTATCTTTCAGGCAACCGGCCATAAAGCCGTGCTTTTTCGCCCCCCTGGGGGATTTTACAATGAAACGCTCATCAACGTTTCCAAAGAGAACCATTTGAAGTTCATCCTTTGGTCCTGGCACCAGGATACGAAGGATTGGAGAGCCCCGGGCGTCAACAAAATCGTCAAGAAAGTACTCTCGAACGCACGCAACGGCGATATCGTTCTTATGCATGATTATGTGGCTAACAGCACACAAACCGCCGAAGCCCTTAAACAGATTTTGCCCGAACTGAAAAAACAGGGCTATGCCTTTGTGACCATATCCGAGCTGTTAACCCATAAGGCCGCACCCGATCATCAGTTGAGAAAGGTTATCCACTAATCACTTTAAAATTGTTATTACTTCCCGCTCCAGCACGAGGCAAGGCGGCAATTCGTTTGCCATCAATGCCTCCGACCTCGGCGTTGTGAGGACGAAGGTTGCACCAAGGTCTTAAGGCTAAGAGGAGAAGGGTTTCCCTTCTCCTCTGCTTTATTTTCGTTGTTTTATTATGCGATGTTATATATTATTTCCCATTGTGTGTTGTGTGTTGTGTTGTGTTCTGGCTGTGTGTTGTGTTCTGGCTGTGTGTTGTTTTCTAGCTTGTGTATTTTTCCGGCACCATCGATGCTTTAAAATTTATTTATTAAAAAATAAGTAATTGTGATTTAAATCACATGAATTGTGAAAAATATCACTTATAATAAAGACATCAAAGATGATCATCCACTAAACAAAACATTAAAAAAGAACATTACATTAAGGAGTGGTAATTATGTTTAACAACTTCCTCAGAACAAATAAATTTGCAATGTGGTTCCTGACCGCCATTCGGATCTATCTCGGCGTAGCATGGATGAAAGCAGGCTGGGGCAAAATTACAGGCGGATTTGATGCCGGGGGCTACCTGGCCGGAGCCATCGCCAAAAGTACCGGTGAAAATCCTGTAGTACAAGGTTGGTGGGGAGTATTCCTAGAAAATGTCGCACTGCCAGGCGTAGACATCTTCAACGTTCTCGTCCCTTATGGAGAGTTTCTAGTCGGAGTCGGCTTGATCCTCGGCACCTTCACTACTTTCGCAGCCTTAATGGGACTTGTAATGAACGCAGCGTTCCTCTTCTCGGGCACAGTGAGCACGAATGCACAAATGCTGCTGCTAGAAGTACTGGTCATCGCAGCTGCCGCCAACGCTGGAAAAATCGGACTCGACTACTATGTACTCCCATACATTCGCGGGCTATTTAACAAAAATAAAACGGCAGAAGCGAAGACAGAGACACCAGCAGGCAATCCCCGGTTAAAAGTTAACCATGGTGCTTAATCTAGCCTATCTCTAAAAAAAATACGGCTGTTCCTTTAAAGAGGAGCAGCCGTGTTTTTTTGTCCCCATTTCACTGGTTTAGAGAAGATCATCGAAGACACTGTTTTCCTCCTTCGTAGGATTAAAGCTTCCCCGCTCCCATACGAGCTGGAATAATTCCGGCGCGAAGTGCCAGGGCGGACCGCCATCCAGTTTGCCAAATACCCGTTCGATCGATAAAATCTGCGACTCGTGTGCTGCGAGTGCTTTGGCTTTCGTCTCCTGCAGCTCCTCTCCCTTCAGCGCCAATACAGAATCGGGCCCCTTTATCTTCGCGCTAAAGCTCCCCATCACGTTATAGTACAGCTTCTGGACTGAACTGCACGCCCCGCTGAATACCGCTTGATTTACCGCATGATGGATGGCGATATGATCAGGATGGCCGGAAATGCCGTCCGCCGGGAAAGTAACTACCACCTCGGCCTCATGCTTGTTCAGAAACGAAGCGATTTTATCGATGAGCACTTCCTGCTTCACTCCCCGCAGCCTGCCGTCCCCCAGATCCAGCTGCTCGATTTCCGCGATGCCCAAAATGTCCCCAGCCCGCAGCAGCTCCTGATCGCGAATCTCCGCCAGCTGCTCCGAGGTCATAGCTCCGAGCCTGCCGCTCTTCCCCGCTTCTCCCCTCGTTGCCGTCAGCAGCACAGCCTTATCACCGCTATTGGCAATCTGCCGAATCAGGAAAGAGCAGCCGAAGGTTTCGTCGTCGGGATGCGCATAAATAAAGCCAACCGTTCTATTCATAAGTCCGTCTCCTTTAATATCCTGTAGATTTCCGTTACTATACTTACTATACTTTAATATTGACTAAGTAGTTAAAATTCACTACAATGCAGAAGAATCCAATATAGATAGGTGATCATAATGAGCAAAAGCGCATACCGCGTGTTACTATATTATAAATTTACACACATCGAATCTCCAGAAGTATTTACCGCGGAGCATTTGCAGTACTGCAAAGACCTCGGGCTCAAAGGGCGCATCCTCATCGCTTCCGAAGGCATTAATGGAACGGTATCCGGAACGGTAGAACAAACGGAGAAATACATGCACGACCTGCGGTCCAACCCGTTGTTCCACGACATCGTCTTCAAAATCGATGAAACAGAAGGCCATGCCTTCAAAAAAATGTTCGTTCGCCACAAAGAAGAGCTGGTCACATTCCGTTACGAACATGAGCTTGACCCGAACAAAATCAGCGGCAAACGGCTGTCTCCTGCCGAATTCCACGAGCAATTGCAGCAGGAGGACGTCATCGTCATCGACGGCCGCAACGACTACGAATACGACATCGGCCATTTTCGCGGCGCCATCCGTCCGGAAGTAGAATCCTTCCGCGAGTTCCCGGAGTGGATTCGCGAGAACTTAAGTCAATATAAGGATAAGAAAATTTTAACTTATTGTACAGGAGGCATCCGCTGCGAGAAATTGACCGGCTTCCTGATGCATGAAGGCTTTGAGGACGTAGCCCAGTTGGAGGGCGGAATCGTTACTTACGGCAAAGATCCCGAAGTAAAGGGACATCTGTTCGACGGCAAATGCTACGTATTCGACGAGAGGATTTCCGTACCGATCAACCGTACCGACGAGGATATCGTTATTGCGAGCTGCTACCACTGCGGCGAAACGAATGACCGCTACATCAACTGCCCGGTCTGCAATCTCCAGCACGTTTGCTGCGAAACCTGCGAGGATGAGCATCACGGATTCTGCAGCAACGAATGTAAAGAAGCCGTAGTTGCTGTAAACAACGGCTAATGTCATTCTAGCAAGGAGTGTCATGATGAACCAAAGCAAAGAGCTGCCGACGAGAGAGCGGATTTTGCATATGATGAAAACGTCCGGCCCTCTCAGCGCCAAAGAAATTACAACCGAACTGCAAATTACAGAAATGGCCGTCCGGCGTCATTTAGGTACAATGGAACGCGACGGGCTGATCGAATCCAAAATGATCCGGCAAACGATGGGCAGGCCCACCTCGGTATTCGGGCTTACGGAACTGGCCGAGAGCCTGTTTCCGAAAAATTACCATTCACTAACCCTCGATCTGCTCGGCGAGCTTGAAAATGAGGTCGGCGAGGATACGATCAGGCGGCTATTCGAGAAACGCCGGGATAAGCTGAAGGTGCAGTACCAGAAGAGCATGGAAGGGATCCCCTTTGCCGATAAAGTAATGAAGCTAGCCCAAATTCAGAACGAGAACGGCTATATGACCGAATGCGAGCAAAATGAAAACGGGGATTTTGTGCTAAAGGAGCATAACTGTCCGATTTTGCAAATCGCGAACCGTTACAACCATGCCTGCGACTGTGAGTTAAGCTTGTTCAAGTCGCTGCTGAATACCGAAGTTAAACGGACGGAATGCCTGGCGCAAGACGGGAAAAGATGCATTTATATTATTTCCAATCGTCAGTAAGAAAACAGACAAGCAGTTATAAATAAAAAACCTTCGGTACTGCCGTTTTTCAGCGCCGAAGGTTTTATTTTGCCTGCGATTGGTTATGAATAAACAGGGAACGTTATTTTATTCTATATCGTCAAAAGCCCGAAGCTCCTCCTCGATCGTCTGCCTGATGAGCTGCACGCACTCTTCGATCGTCTTGGCAAATACCCGCTTGCCATTGACCATCGCATAAGGCCTTAGCCTGCAAAGCCCGCACAAGTTGAGGCAGTCGAGGCGGAGAACGGCTATCTCGGGATATTCTTCTTCCAGTTGCTCCAGCTCTACCGAGCTGAGCAGATTGCTATCGCATACTTCTACAACGACGATTCCCAAGCCCACCGTATGTCACCTCAAATGTACGTTATCGTTTCAGTTCAATAATTATGATCAACGTCCTACCATTTGTCAATACGAAATGCCTATTTAATATACTTAACATACATATAAGTTGACTAAGTGCCCGTAAGTATTTATAATGATCATTGTGAGAATTGAAAGAGGAACTACATATAAATTAGAGAGGATGATTTTAAATTATGGCACACCAATTACCTGCTCTACCTTACGCGAATAACGCGCTCGAACCACATATCGACGAACAAACGATGATGATTCACCATGATCGCCATCACAACACTTATGTAACAAACCTGAACGCGGCTCTGGAGTCCGCTCCTGAGCTTCAATCCAAATCTTTGGAAGACCTGATCGCCGATCTGGACAGCGTTCCTGAGAGCATCCGCACAGCCGTTCGCAACAACGGCGGCGGCCACGCCAACCACTCCCTGTTCTGGGAAACGATTGGACCAAACGGCGGCGGGCAGCCTTCCGGCAAGCTTGCTGACGCAATCAACAACGAGCTTGGCGGCTTCGACAAGTTCAAGGAAGATTTCACGAAAGCAGCTACGACTCGTTTCGGCAGCGGCTGGGCTTTCCTTGCGGTAGACAACGGCAAATTGTCCGTATACAGCCTGCCTAATCAGGATTCCCCAATTATGGAAGGCAAAACCCCAATCCTGGGTCTGGACGTTTGGGAGCACGCTTACTACTTGAAATACCAAAACAAACGCCCTGACTACATCGCCGCTTTCTTCAACGTCATCAACTGGTCTGAAGTTGAGAAACGTTATGAAGCAGCTCTAAGCAAATAATTTAGTTATTGCTAACACAAGACGGACATCTCTTCCCGAGATGTCCGTCTTTTTGTGATGTATTGTTGTATTTGTTGATGTTCTTCGTCACTTGTTGTGGTGTGTTTTTCCTTCTTGCAGTGGTGTGTGTTCGCATCTTGTTGTGGTGTTTCGCACCTTGTTGTATTTGCACATCTTGTTCTAATGTGTATTCGTATTATGCCCGCTTTACTATCCTCTGCACCGACTCGCGGACGATCAAAGTTGGCGCAATGCTCCAGCGGACTGCTTCCCGCGAGGGTCCGGACAACGACAGCAGCAGCTCCGCAGCCGCATCGCACATCAGTTCCTTCTCCACCCGCATCGTCGTCATATGCACCCCCGAGCTGCTGTCATACTGGAGATCGTCATATCCCGCAATAGAAATGTCTCCGGGCACGGAAATTTTTCGCTCCTGCAGCACCTCGGCCAAAATATAGGCAATGCGGTCATTGCCGCAGAAAAACGCACTTGGCAGCTTGCTCAATCCCGACAAAAAAGAGGATATTTCCTCAGCCGTATAATCGTAGCCTTCCGAAGACGTCAAGCAATGCTCGCCTTTAACCTCGCGCCCTCCGCCTTGCATCGCCTTCCAGTACCCTAGCCAGCGCTCTTCATGACTGGTCGTCAAATTGACAGGGCCGATGAACCCGATTTCGGTGTGCCCGCACTCAATGAGATAGGATACCGCTTTGTATGCTCCCTCCATGTTCGCTGAGGTGACGGCCGGACAAGGCAGATCCCGGTGGTAACAATCCATCATTACAAGCTTGACGTTCTGCTCCCACACATGGCGGGCATATTCCGGCAATGTAATCCCAAATAGAATGACTCCGCGATAAGAAATATCCGTAAACAAGCGAGGCAGCCTCAGCTGCTGCTCCGACTCGCGGTCAATTGGCGCAATGACAGCGTTGAAGCCTTGACGGCGGATGCTTTTCTCCAAGCCCCAAATCATGTCGTGATAAAATTGAAAATGATCGTTGTCCTGATAGCTCATAATCCGCTCGGGCACGAGCACGAGAATATTGGATTCGCCGTTGTCACTTACGGCGTACGGGCCATACCCCATTTCCTTGGCGGTATGGATAATACGGCTGCGCAATTCGTCACTGACGCCCTTCTTGTTCGTCAACGCTAGCGAAACAGCATTTTTAGAAATTTCCAGCTTGTCGGCGATATCCTGCATTGAAATTTTCTTTCTGCGGGTCATTCTTTTCAATCCTCTCAAAACATGTTAAACTTAGCCTAAATATACTTGACAGAATTTACTTTTGTCAAGTTTGTAAAGTAAAATAAACATAGAATATCAGGAGGTATTCAACTTGGATGTTAAATATGCCTTAGGCATCGATATCGGCGGAACCAAAACCGCGATCGGAATCGTAGATTCCATGGGGACAATTTTAGCTAAAATGTCTCTGCCCACGGATTTATCCATAGATCCGCGCATAATGATCAGCCGTACCGCTGACGCTGCAAAGCAGCTGCTGGCGGACCAGCATTTAACGGAAGCGCAAATCGCCGGCATCGGGGTGGGCGCCCCCGGTCCTCTGAATACAAAGACAGGTCATATCGTGAAGCCGCCAAATATGACCGCATGGCATGACTTCCCTTTAATGGACGCGCTAAAGAGCCACTTTAGCCTGCCTATTATTTTCGAGAATGACGCAACAGCGGCAGCCCTGGCTGAGAAATGGCAAGGCGCCGCCCAAGAGTGCGAGCATTTCATCTTTATTACGATCAGCACGGGCATTGGCGCCGGCATTTACTCTCATGGTAAGCTAATTACGGGCGCCACGGGTAATGCCGGAGACGTCGGTCATTTGGTCATCGATCCGTCAGCTGGAGATTGTGTGTGCGGTCAACAGGGCTGCTGGGAGTTTATCGCTTCCGGGACAGCCATAGCCAGACAAGCTTCCCGGCTGCTTGACAGAGACGTCACCTCCAAAGAGGTGTTCGATCTCGCCCAGGAGGGGCATGCTGAAATGAAGCGCCTTGTTGACCAGGTGTTCCGCTATATCGGCATGGGCTGCGTCACGCTGATCAACACCTTGGATCCGGAAAAAGTCGTCATTGGCGGCGGGGTATCCCAAGTTGGCGACCCGCTATTTCACGCTGTGCGGGATTACGTCAAAGCTTGCGCATTAAATCCTTCCGGACAAAACACCCCGATTGTGCCAGCTGCCTTAAATCAGGATGCAGGCTTGATCGGAGCGGCGGCATTAATCCATATGGAATATTAATACAAACTGTAGAGAGCAATCAGTATGAAAGGGAGTCATTGTATGAATCAACAGCCTATTTTTTTGGAACCGGTATTTCAAGAGCGTATTTGGGGCGGAAGCAAACTGGCCGAACTGTTCGGCTATCATATACCGAACGCTAAAACAGGGGAATGCTGGGCCGTCTCCGCGCACCCAAACGGACAAAGTGTCGTGAAAAACGGAGCCTGCCAAGGAATGTCCTTGGGCGAGCTCTGGTCCTCGCATCAGGAATTGTTCAACTCGTCCTCTCCGGTGTTCCCGCTGCTGACGAAAATTTTGGATGCCTCAGATGACTTATCCGTCCAAGTGCACCCGAACGATGAATATGCAGAAGAGCATGAGAATGGTGAGCTGGGTAAAACCGAATGCTGGTATATCATTGACGCTGAGCCGGGTGCAGAGATCATTTACGGTCATGAGGCCAAATCCAAGGAACAGCTCATCGCGTGGATCGAGGAAGGGAACTGGGGCGATCTTCTTACCAGGGTGCAGGTTAAGCCAGGGGATTTTTTCTATGTGCCTAGCGGTACGATCCATGCGCTTGGCAAAGGGATTGTCGTGCTGGAGACACAGCAGAGCTCTGATACGACGTATCGTGTTTACGACTATGGTCGCAAGGATGACGCCGGCAACACGCGTGAGCTCCATCTGGACAAAGCGATCGACGTTACGACCATTCCGCAAACGTATGAGCCGGAGAACTATAACACCGAAACAAACAGAGGCCTGACGGTTACTTCTTTCGTATCCAATGCGTTTTTCACAGTACAAAAGTGGGATATCGATGGCCAGGCAAGCATCACGGCACGTGAAAAATATACGATTTGCAGCGTCATTGACGGTAAAGGCCAATTGACCATTGGCGGCCATTCGTACCCGCTGAGCAAAGGGGATCATTTCATTCTTCCCGTCTCCTTTGGCCCTTACGAACTAAGCGGCTCAATGAGCCTGATCATTTCCTCCGAATAGCATAAAACAAAAATAAGGTTGCCTCAGGATGTCATCATTTAAATGACGACCGGGTAACCTTATTTTTATAGAAAATCAAAATAAAAGAAATCTAGCTCTGCAAATAACGTTCACGAATGATTTTAAAATGATGGATCGCATGACCGGCGATAATAAACACCAGTGCCCGTGCTGAGACAGGACCGCCATTTGCGTTGCCGATCCGCTGCCAGTCCTCCTCATCCAACTGCCGGACAAGCGATAAGGTTGAATTCCTTACGGCCGCGAAGTCTTTAAGCAACTGTACTATCGATAATCGGTCAAAGTGCCCGTGCCGGACGAACAGTTCTTCATCAAAGCCTGAGAGCGGCGTACAGTCCCCTCTGCCGATTCGCAGCAGCCGGTAACTCATGATCCGCTCCGTATCGTTAATATGCCCCAGCACTTCCTTCAGGCTCCACTTGCCATCGGCATATTTATAATTGCCATTCTCCTCAGAGAGAGTTCCCAGCTTAAGCATAGCTTCCTCGGGCTGGAATTCAAGCAGGGATAATAACTGGCCATCAGGCACCTTATGAATATAGCCTTCAAAATAATCTGGATACTCTCCCGGTCCTGGCTTAGAAACGATCATAGCTCTTCCCCCAAATGAATAATTTAATCCTCCCACAGCTCATCCATTAACGACTTTATATGTTTGCTTCGCTGCTCGGTCTGCTGAACATCTACATTCCATTGACTCCCGTTCCATATTACAACATCCCCGGTCTTTGCACTGGCGTGTACGAGGCTGCGCAGTACGTCTGTCGTCTTGCCGTCAATTTCAATGATACAGTAGTCGCCTTCAAAGCCTTCAATGATTCCTGTCCTCATCCAGCTCACCTTTCGGTCATAATTTGGTATGACTGACCATCCGAAGCAATTTCTACAGTACCGTGCAAATCATTCCGGTATACTTCAATTCCCAGCTTGCCAAGACGCTCCAGCACCGTCGGAGTAGGATGACCATAGTTGTTGTCACCCACCTGTATGACAGCATATTGCGGGGAGACTTTCTGTAGAAAGCCTAGCGTTGATGACGATTTGGAGCCATGATGTCCAACCAGCAGTACATCCGCTTGCACATCCGCTCCCGAATCTAGCATATCCGCCTCACTTTCACGCTCGGCATCGCCTGTCAGCAGGAAGGACGTATCGCCATAAACCACTTTAACGATTGCGCTCATGTTGTTGCTGCTCTCATAGGTTCGCACAGGTCCGAGCATCGTGACCTCCACTTCCTCATCCCAATCGAGCACCAGCCCGGATTTCGCCGTTTTCACTTTCAGTCCTTTATTCTTGATTGACTGCAGTAAAGATTCAAATGTCTTCGTATTCGCTTGAATACGGGGCATATAAATTTCGCCGGCATCGACATGATCGATCACCCGATCCAGCCCGCCAGTGTGATCCGCGTCCGGATGCGTGCCAATGACAATATCCAAGTAGTCGATTCCATACAGCTTCAAGTAATCGAGCATGGCCTGTTCCTGATCGTTATTTCCTGCATCAATAAGCATCGTCTTCCCGGACGGGCTAATCAGCAGTTGAGACGCTCCCTGGCCAACGTCCAAAAAAATGACGCGCAATCGATCTGAATGCATGGCAGACATACTGTCCGACTTGGTAGAATTGCTTGACTTGCTGGAGCCAGATTCAAAATCCCATTCAAAATGATAGCCGGCTAATAACATTAATATTACGATAACATTCACTAGAGTAATTAAGGCTGCTTTAGGTTTGCGTTTCTTCATCGATGTATAATTATCCTTTTCATATGTCTCTATGTTTTTTAAACACCACAAATTAGAACGTTTGTTCCTCCAATTATATAAGATGAGCTAACCAGAATCAACCATTAGCTTTTTTTAGTGAAGAAAAAGGACTCTCCTTCGCCGTCCTTAAAGCCAGCTTTGGAGAGTCCCTTAATTGGAGTTTGGAATACAGGATTGTTATTGTTTCATTAAAGCATAAATTATTCTATTTAACCGTAACGGATATCGTCACCGTCTTGCCGCCGAATTTCCCTTTAATCGACGTCGTACCTTTACCTACCGCCTCAATTTTCCCGGCAGTCACTTTGGCTACGGACGGCTTAGAGCTTGTCCATTCCGCGCTTCCGGTCACCGCTGATTTCATGCCTGTGTCGTATTCAGCTGTCACGACGACGGTTTTGCTCGCTCCGGGAGCCAGCGTAAATTTCTTCTCGTTAACCGTCAGCTTTGTCAGCTTAGGTACGACCTTCACATTGACGGTAGCGCTATGGCCTTGATATGCCCCGGTTAATGTAGCCGTTCCTTCCGCTACCGCTTTTACTGAAGTTGAGCTGATCGTTGCCACATTCGTATTCGATGACTGCCAATTCATTTTCGAGGATAAATTAACCGTCTGCCCGTTCGTATAATATCCGGTTACTTTAATGGCCTTCGATTTTTTAATGTTGAGCTCAATATTTTGCGGATCTACGACTATTTTCGTAATTTTCTGCTCAACCGTCATAGGAATGCTGATCGTATGGTTCGAATAGGTTCCTTTCAGCGTTGCCGATCCTTTAGTCAGCCCTTTGATAGTTTTGCCGTCGGCAGAATCTTTGAGGACTGCATTACTGTTGGAAATCGTCCAGGTGATTTGGCTGGAAATATTGTCTTCTTCATTCCCGTCCTGCCACACAACAGTAACCTTTGGAATCGGACTTTCTTCCCCAACGACTAAGTTAAGCTTCTCTTCTTCACTAAGAAGAGCAAGTACTTTTTCCTTAATCGTCACCTGCACTTCAACCGAACTGCTGCGTATTGGCGATGCAGTGCTTGCTGTCACTTTTGACTCCGGCAGCTTGGCAGTAATAATGATTGTTCCCGCTTCATTTGCTACAATTTTGCCATTTTCAATTTTGGCAACCTCTTCATTGCTCGAAGACCATTCGACTTCTTTGCTGATGTCAATTTCCTCATTATCCAGCTTCGTGGCCGTTATCTTCGGCAGGCTGAGCGACTCGCCTTTAAACAACTCAAGCTCATTCTTTTCAGCCTCGAACTTCGTAATCGTAGGATGAACGGTAACCTTTATACTTTTACTAATGCCTAAATAACTTACTTTAATCGTAGATGTTCCCAACGCCTTCGGATAAATGACGCCCTTGTCTACCGTCACAGCCAATGGGTTGGAAGACGTCCATTCGGCATTCATTGTAACATCATCCGTCAAATTGGCACCGCTTCTTACTTCTGCAGCAGCTTCAAGCCTCTCACCGATATATAGGGCTTGATCGGATGACGGGTTGAGCAGAATGACTTCATGGGGCGTACGTACATACACATCCACTTCACCCTTTGCCCCCAAATATTGGGCAGTGATCGTCGTTTTACCGACAGAGATCACTTTGATTTTGCCGCCCTCTACCGTTGCAACGCCTTTATCCGAGGACGACCATTCGGCCTGATCAGATACGTCCAGAACGGATTGATCATTGGCAGCTTTAGAATTGGCCTTCAGCGTAAATTCATTATCGCCTACGACTAATTCAATATCTTCAACCGGATCATTATTCGCATTGACAAGAGTTAATTCAGAATAGGGAGATGTTACCGTCGCCTCGAAGGAAGCTGTTAAGCCCTCATACTTCGCCGTAATCGTCGCTTTCCCTTCGCCTACAAGCGTTATTTTCCCTTTGCTGATCGTAAGCACGGACCCGTTGGAGGATGACCACTGGGCATCTTCCGTAATGTCGGCCAGCGTTCCACTCGTATTCTCGATGACGGCCTGGGCTTTAACATACAAATCCGCCTCATCCGCTCCAAGCTTATATTTACCTTTCAGCGAATACTCCAAGGTCAAATTTTTATACGTATCGTTAGCTCTGACCTCGATTGAATCCATCTGAGCGTCATTATAAACTGCCGTAATTCTAGCAGTTCCGCTCTTTAATGGCGTGATCAGCCCATTATCAACTTTAATAATTTCAGGCTGATCCGATGACCAGCTAACCGCCCGCGTGATGTCCCTCTTCACGGAAGAACCCTCTACAGTAGCCCATACCTTTAACTGCTTGGACCCTTTGCCTACCGTCACATCCAGCGTTGTGCCAGAGCCCTCAATATCAATCGACACGACATCGCCGGAGGCGGCAAAGACGCTAGTTGGAAATACTGCGGCAATGAGCAGCACCATGATGAGGAGCCACTTCGTCATTTTCCTGTTCGGAATCATCCATTTCTCTCCTTCGTTGTCATTTGTAGCCAGATTCTCTAATCTAGCTCTACTGAAATTATATCGACATCTAGGATTAATTTCGTAACCTTTCCCCATAAAAATAATCCCTTTGTCCTACTTTCATATCATTTCTGGATATTTATGGAATCCCAATTGATCGGCGGTTCTTCCAGCGCCTTGAAAAATGCATTCGCCCTGGAAAACGGCTGACTGCCAAAAAAGCCTCTTCTCGCTGCCAGCGGACTCGGATGGGCTGATTCAATGACCAAGTGACGGGTCGTATGAATTTTCGCGCCCTTTTTCTGGGCATGGCTGCCCCACAAAATGAAAACCACCGGCTCTTCCCTTTCGTTCAACGCCTCCACAACTGCATCCGTAAACTGCTCCCAGCCTTTACCCTGATGGGATCCAGGCAGCCCTTCGCGTACGGTCAGCACCGTATTCAGCAGCAAGACGCCCTCCTCGGCCCATGAAGTCAAAGTCCCCCCTGCCGGAATGGATATATCCAGATCGCTGGACAGCTCTTTGTAGATGTTCCGCAGCGATCGCGGAACCTTTACACCTGGCAGCACGGAGAAGCTTAAGCCATGCGCCTGCCCCGCGCCATGATAGGGATCCTGCCCTAAAATGACCACTCTCGTCCCGCTATAGCTCGTCAGCTTCAATGCCTGGAACAAATATTCACGCGGCGGGAATATTACATGCTCCCTGTATTCCTCATCCAGCCAATTCATCAGCTCATGGAAATACGGCTTGTCCGTTTCCGCCGCAAGCACCTGATCCCAATCGTTACCGAATATCCCCTTGCTCATGCTGTCTCTCCCTTTCTTTCTTGCAGAAATAAAATATCGTTAATAATTATGATTAATTTTAACACAAATCGTATAAAGAAAATCGCACAACCCTGCAGCATAAACATCAACAGGAAGTGGAAGTCAGGACGTCACAGCAGCCCATCCCAGCCAGCCATTCGCATATAGAAAATAACGGCTGGCTCGTTCACCCTCTGGGCCAGATTAAAGAGACCGACTCAAAAATCTCTATAAGGGACAAATTAAGGAGGCAGCATGAAAAGGCGTAATTCCGTATAAAATCCGCATAAAAAAACGCCTCCTCCGCTTATACGGTGAGACGTTCATTTTCGTGGTTCTGTGCGTCAGGATTTCGCTATCACATAGCTCCGCAGAACCTGCGCCATCTCAACGCCCATTTAACGTTGATGTGACCGCGTTTCTTCGTGTAATGCCGAGGACCGGGATCGAACCGGTACGGTAGTCACCTACCGCAGGATTTTAAGTCCTGTGCGTCTGCCAATTCCGCCACCCCGGCACATTAAAATGCGCCTGCCTGAACTAACTCTAAAAAATTCCGGCATCGTTGATTATAACACGATCTTCGATAAAGATTCAAGGCCTGCCGTTAAAATTATTTACCCGATTCAGAGCAGTTTGACGGAGAGTATCTCACTAGTAGCCATTTGCGAATTTTTTTGGTAGGTTAAAGGGAGGTAATTCATCCATCTCATTGCACGAGCTTGGTAGCAATCGGTACGCGAGCCTTGCTACGCTGGCACATGTACACATGTACGTTTCTTGTGCAGCATCTTACATCTAAAGCCAAAGTGTCTG
Source organism: Paenibacillus fonticola DSM 21315 (assembly GCF_000381905.1). Taxonomy (GTDB): domain Bacteria; phylum Bacillota; class Bacilli; order Paenibacillales; family Paenibacillaceae; genus Fontibacillus; species Fontibacillus fonticola. Next base: position 121,968 of record NZ_KB907248.1, read on the forward strand.
GATACAATAACGATGACCATTGCTATATAGGGAGCGAACTCCAATGAACAATATACCGAAAATATTGATCTTCGCTGGGGCAGTGCTCATCATTGTGGGCTTGCTCTGGTCTTTTCTGGGCAGGTTCATCCATCTCGGGCGCCTGCCGGGAGATATTATTGTCGATAAAGGCAATGTCAAATTTTATTTCCCTATCGTAACCTGTATTCTGATCAGCGTCGTTCTGTCATTGATCAGCTATGTTGTCCGCTGGTTCATGAAATAATAGCTTCCTCATGAATTTGGGATAGCATTGAAAGAAGTGAAATAAACCGTAATCCTGGGGGAGGTTATACCATGAGCCAAGCAAAGAAAAACAACAAAGAAAACAAAGTGAAAAAAAGGCAAGGCATTGGCACTGGATTACCTATTGGGGCTGCTATGGGGGTTGGCTTGGGGATAGCCCTGGACAATCTTTCTATCGGAATTGCTATCGGCATTGCACTAGGCATCGTGTTTGATGGGTTTTGGAGTATGAAAAAATAGCCCTCGGACGAGATGCTCGTTACAATTTGCATATACAATTACATCTACAGCTAGGAGAACATATTTTTATGAGCAAAAAAATCGTAGCCATCGATATGGACGACACCATCTGTCATTTAATACCTAAGGCGCTTTATTATCATAATGTGCAATACCCCAGTCTTCAGCTCATGATGGAGCAGGTTACCAGCTTTGACTTGAGCAGCATCTGGCATCCGGAATGCACAGAAGAGGCTTTCTTCGGCAGACCGGGCCTGTATGAAGAACTGGATATCTTTGATGAATATACGGTCGAAGAAATTCGCAAAATGACTGCCAAATACGATGTTATCGTTATTACCGCTGCTCGCCCCGCTTCCGTTCCCGAGAAATGGAACTGGATGCAGACGTACCTCCCTTTTATCCCTTATGAGAATTTTTTTGTAGCGCGACGTAAATACTTGGTTGGGTTTGATCTGCTCATTGATGATGGCCCTCATAATGTTACCGCTGCCAGGGAAGCTGGAAAAAAGACCATCCTTATCCCCCGCCCGTGGAATGCGCATATACAGCATCAATACCAATTAAAGAACACTTGGCAAGGGATGAGCGACCTGGTCGATCAAATGCTAGAGGCTGAGGAGTAGCATTTATGAGCTGCCCTGCGGCCTTTAGCGAAACAACTCCTCTTGTCCCAATATCCGGTCACGGCTTAAGAGCTTAAAAGCTCGGCCAATCTCCCGCTCCCCTTCTTGCCGCAATATCCCTACTCCCCATACATATTGCAGTCTCCAATTTGGGAGGGTCTACTCTCCCTGTTCTAGGGAGCGCCTTTGTTCAAGGTCACCTTGTACCGTTATGCTGCATCGCCTGGAACGAGGAAAAGCATGCTCCGTATTAATCTGTATAAGGAGATGATTTTCTATGAGATTCTTTTTATTAATCTTCGTGCTGATCGCCGTGCTCAATATCATATTCCCGCGATTCAGCTGGCACATGCAGTACGGCTGGATGGTGAAGGGAAAAGACCTGGAGCCAAGCGAAGCCTATTTACTGATGACCAGAATCACCAGCGCATTAGTGTTAATTGTTGTGATCTTTCTATGGTCTAATTTCTTCTGACCCGATTCCCTGAATAATTCCTTTACAGGACAAAGAGAATCTCTGTTCCACAGTCCGTTCCTTCTTAAATTTACATGTATCCATCTTGGACACCTAGTCTGATCCGAGGATTGGGATTGGCTAAAAAGCACTTTATAGGCTAATGCCGTGAGCATAATGGGTTAAAGTCCATAGACTAATGTCGGGGATACACTTACTGATTAGGAGGTACGTTTATGAACGCAAGTGACTATCAACAGGTTTGTTGGAGCTGCATGAATAAATATGTCGGTGTTGAAACGACCGACGGTCATGCTTACGATGGTTTTATTGCCCATGTAGACCAAAACTATGTTACTCTCGCTATACCTACCAATGAAATGATCCAGCGCTTAGACGGATTACCGGCCAATGAATCAACCTACAGACAATTCGGCTTCCACCCTGGCTTCTTCCCTAGACGCCGGTTCTTCTATCGCCGTTTTCCGTTTTATGGCCTTTCGAGTTTGTACCTGCTCCCTTTCTTCATCTGATTTATCATTTTTTAGCTGTATCGTGCTGCATTTTTTCTACTGCTCCGCTGCCTTCGGCAGCGGCTTTCTTTTGCTCAAATTGAAACAACGGCTGAATATTCACGTATTTTATTGCAAGGAGTTGATTTGTATCGCTTCTGTTCATTTTTCCCGGCCTGCTGGGATTATTCTTTCCTGCATTCGGCACATAATAAAACCGAGAATTTAAAATCTATAGTTGGAGTGGTAAAAATGAATCAGGAAATGGAATACGGAAATGATTACAGGTTTATTCCAGCAACGTCAATCAGAAGCGGTATCGGGACTGAGGTACTGCCCGATTTATTATGCTATACCGTCCAGATTGTAAATATCTGCCTTGTTGGGAGTCCGGACACCGAGGATTTTGTTTTAGTAGATGCCGGAATGCCGGGGTCTGCTAATGAGATCATCTCTGTCACAGAAGAACGATATGGCGTCAACAGCCGTCCAAAAGCAATCATTTTGACTCATGGCCATTTTGATCATGTCGGGGGGGTAATTGAACTTGTCAAACATTGGGGAGTTCCGGTCTATGCCCATTCAATGGAGATGCCTTTCCTAACTGGCCAGAAGAGCTACCCGGAACCAGACCCGACAGTTGAAGGGGGCATGGTCGCGAAAATGTCCCCTATGTTCCCTAATGAGCCGATAGACTTAAGGAATAACGCACAATCATTACCATCTGATGGAACGATCCCTCATATGCCCGGGTTTAGATGGATTCATACGCCGGGACATGCTCCAGGTCATATTTCGTTATTTAGGGAGAAAGACCGGGCGTTAATCGCCGGGGATGCTTTCGTTACAGTGAAACAGGAGTATCTGTATAAAGTGTTCACTCAGGAACAAGAGATAAGCGGTCCTCCCCGCTATCTGACGACAGATTGGAAGGCTGCCAAACAATCGGTTATTAAGCTAGCGGCGCTGAAGCCTGCTGCTGCTATTACTGGGCATGGGTTACCTATGTCAGGTGAATTGCTTACAACAAGCCTTGAGAAACTTGTTAACGAATTTGATCAGATTGCTGTACCTGAATACGGGAAATATGTAAATTAAATTACCATCATTACCTTCAAGCACATAAGACAAAAAAATACCCTGCAAGCACTTGCCTGCAGGTTTTTTTATAATATACAACTCTTGGTTTTGACAATTGTTGTCTTGGTCTTGATAACTCATTAACCTGCCCGATTTAGCACCACGCTTCCAACGGCCCGAAGTGGAACATAGTCCTATACGTTAGGTAAAGAACATGCTTTATCCACATTTTTAATATCCAATTAATTAAATCCGTCTATTAACCATTCTTTGACCCTTAACTCTCTATTGTCGATAGTCCTATACAACATTTGTGGTGTCCATTCCCAGAAGTATTTCCCATTTGCTAAGATTAAAGCTTCCAGCCACTCCCCAAAATTCATTGACATAAAATTGAAATCTTGACTTGAATCATTCGTAAAAATACATTTTTCTCGAGTAGTATCTAAATAAATAGTCCCTGAAGGATAATGGGCAACTGGAATAAGACCTCCACGGATTGTATCAGGCATTAATTCAGAATTTTCGTCAACTTTATTTAAGTGATATATTTCGGTGAACTCTCCAAAACCAACGTCAAATAGTTTTGCTCCGTTATGTATACACATAAATTCTACATAATCATTTGGCAGATTAACATTATACTTTTTTGATATAAAGTCGATTTCTTCAATCCGGGCGGGTGGATTGAATTCAAATTTCGCAATTTCAAGCTCACCGCCTGATAGTTGAATTAATATTTCATTTTTACTATTTGTTCTTTTCCTTAATCCATCTAAAATCGTTTGGAAGTTAAAAAGCATCTCAGAAAATTCCTCCTAATATCCGGCAAACCAAGACGTATATAATTTATGAATTGCTTTAGGTAATGGGATTAAATTATTGGGATCATTTGTACCCCCATATTCCCTCGGTTGAATAATATGATGTATCTCTATTACTGGTCACTATTACCCGCTAAAAACTACTAATCTATCAAATCCTCTGAACAGAAAAAAAACCCTTGCACAGCAAGGGTTTCTCTTACGAATGGGCCCTGAGGGACTTGAACCCCCGACCAGTCGGTTATGAGCCGACCGCTCTAACCAACTGAGCTAAGGGCCCGAACGGAGCAACAATAAATTGCGGGGGCAGGATTTGAACCTGCGGCCTTCGGGTTATGAGCCCGACGAGCTACCGGGCTGCTCCACCCCGCGTCAGTAAATAGCGACAAGTAATAATATACACCATAACGACTCATGTTGTCAAGGAGTTAACCAAAAATTATGGAATAAAACGAACGCCATATTTTCCTTTGCGGGAACGGAATATTTCCACCTCTCTCATTTCATCAAAACCGTAAATCCACCCGTCTTGAACGAGTCTTTTCGCCAAACAGCCTGCTTGAAATTTTGTTCTGTATAATTTATTGAAATAAACCCATCTCATTCTGCCGTTCCTGCCCTTCAATATTTTGTAGATGAACCATTACATCTATAGAATACCCAACAACGCCAAAAAAAAAATCCCACCGGAAAAAATCCGGTGAGAAAACATCGTTAATCCATAACATTACTCCATCGTATAGGGCGTTCCATCCTCATTAAATTGAGTTTTAGGATTTTTCTTTAATTCCATCAGCATTTTATTGCCCTTCTCTTCCCATTCCTTAAGCGCTTCTGTGATTGACTTTTTGTTCTCCAGCACTTCTTGAAAAAGAGGTCTTCCGGCATTGGTAATTCCGAAAAGCCCAGGCATATCCCTCATCAGCTTCTCTTCCGCGGGGCTTGCTGGCGGTGTCGGCTTCAACTGATAAAACGCCTCGATATTGTACGTTTGACCTGCTTTAGGTGTAATATAAGATTTACGGGATACCATCTCATAAGAATTGCTGCGCGATCTCAGCTTGGCAAATTCTTCTCCATTTACAAATTTAATAAAATCCCAGGCAGCTTCTGCATTTGGTGCCGTACTGTTGATCGAGAACGTATTCCCAATCCAAATATTCCCGCCAATGTCCGGTTTCTCTGCATGAACAGGCACCGTTACAATATCCCAGCTAACTGGCTTGAAATCTTTGATTCTGTCCGCATTATTGTTCGCCTCGACAATCTCGTTAACATAGTAGCTTTCGCCAATTAACATCGCTACTCTCCCCGACAGGAATAAATCCTCATTGATTGGATTATAGCTCTGGCTCGAATAGGCATCATCCATATTCATGTTCAGTGAATTTGGAATAATGTTGTCCATAGCCAGCTTGCTGACCGCCTCCCATATTCTTTGCCACTGTGGCGAGTTAACCGTCATTAGCTCAGCCTTATCATCGTACATTTTTAGCTGAAGTGTAGGTATATAAGTATTGTTCATATCCCAATATGGATCGCTGTACCGATATCTATTGAAAGAAAAGCCATATATCAGGTCTTTACCTTCCCCTTTAGAAAGCAGACGGGCTTTTTCAAACACTTCATCCCAGGTCATGCCATCCGTCGGCGGATCAATTCCCGCAGCTGCGAACATGTCTTTATTATAATAAAGCGCAGAGGAGCTGAAGGAAGGAGACAAACCGTATAGTTGGTTATCCCCGTTTATTTCTTTCAAACTCTCAATGACAGACGGCACGATGTCTGATGTATCAAATTTATCCTCCTGAATCATCGGATCAAGCGGCTTTAGCAAATTTTCTTCAGCAAGCCGTTTAAGCGTTGTAGTATCCGCAATGACAATATCAACCGGATTGTTGCTGGTCATTAACTTCTTCATCCCCTCATAATAATCCGGTGCTACGTAAGGTCCCGCGTCGTAATCTCTATACTTATATTCAGAGGAATCCACCGCAGGAACAATTTCGATCCTCACATTGTTATTGAACTCGTAAATATCAGTATATTGCTGGCGGAACCAGGAATCATCATTGGATCCGTACATCATGCCGATCCGCAGCACTTTCTGCTCTTTGCTATCCGTTCCTTTATTGGGGCTGCTGCACCCTGCCATTAATCCTACAGCCAAGCTTGCTACCAAAGTGAAGGTTACTATTTTTTTAAGTTTGCCACTGTACCTGCTGTTCATTTATTTTCCCCCTCTAATGGTTTTGGTGCAGTAATCACAATTTTATCCCCATCAAATTCCATGCTGGCTCTGCCGCCAATGCCGACGGCCTCCAAATATTCCTTCGGAACTTGAAGCCGGCCGACACGGTCGACGACGACGAAAGCTTCGTGAACCTCCTGAAGCCCGCCCTGCTGCCCAAACCCGGACTCACCTTCTGCCTGATCCAAATTCGGATTCCGCTTTATGAACTCCGTGCTCGTCAAGCCGTCCCGAATAGCTACAACCCGGTCTACCTTACCAGCTAATTCGAGATCATGTGTAACGATCACAATAGTGATGCCCAGCTCTTTGTTCACATCCCTGAAAATCCGCATAATCTGATCAGATGTCGCTGTATCGACCGAGCCTGTCGGTTCATCCGCCAGCAGCATCTTCGGCCGGTTCGATAGCGAGATCGCTATGGCGACACGCTGCTGCTCCCCCCCGGACAATTGATGCAGCTTATTGTGCATACGGTGTTTCAGGCCTACCCACTCTAACAGCTGCTTCGCATAGTCACGATCCAGCTTGCCGGACAGCAGCATCGGCATTTCGACATTTTCCAGCGCCGTCAAGTACGGGAGCAGGTTGCGCGCATTGTTTTGCCATACAAAACCAACGGTGTTGCGTTTGTACTCCACTAATTGATCATCCTGGATTTTGAGCAGATCCCAGCCCCCGACGGATACTTGCCCTGCGGAAGGCCGGTCCAGGCCGCCCAGAATATTGAGCAGCGTCGATTTTCCGCTGCCGCTATTCCCGATAATTGCCATCATTTCGCCCTGCTCCACCGTCAAATTCAAGCCTTGAAGAGCGACGACCTCGATGTCCTCCGTTTTAAATATTTTCACTAGTCCTTCACAATGAATCATCGTCATTTTAGCGCTCCTCTCCCATCTTCACAGCCTGATGCACGCGAAGACGCCGAATTTGCCAGAACAGCAAGCCTGCTCCCGTAGCGAGCATGACGAGTACAACTACATAAAGCTGAAGAGTATCCTTTGAATCGAAAATAATCCGGAACGGCGGCACTTGTGTTGTTACATTGTCTGCCGTTTGCAGGAACGGCAAATACAGCTTGCCAACCACTTTTCCTATCGTAATGCCAAGCACGATGGACAGCCCGGCAGTAAGTATTTGCTCGGCTAACAGCATCGATGTCAGCTGTCTGCGCGATAGGCCCATGGCCCGCAAAATACCGAACTGTACAACCCGTCCAGACAAGTTAAAGAACCAGTAAAGGATATAGCCGATCAGTGACACGATAACGGAAACTAAAAATCCTAGGCTGAGAATACCAAAAACCCCGCCGCGAGTAGGATGCTTCCTCTGAACATCCAGCTCACTGCCCACGTCCTCTAACGAGTAAAGCTCGATTTCTTTCTCCTTCAACTTCTCGATCATAGGAACAATCTTTGCGCCTTCCTTCACCTTAAGCCATACCTGGTATGGGATGAGCGGCAACTGATCATTGATATAATCCAAATTCGTAACAATAAAAGGTCTCTCGTCCGGATACTGACTTGGCCAATAAGGCACGATACCGTACACGGCCAATTCAATGACTCCATCCGTTAAAGATACCGAGAAAGTGTCGCCTTGCTTTAGTTTATATTTCTCAGCAAAATTTGACGGGATAATTGCAGCAGCTTCATTCATTCCCAGCAAATTCAAATAATGATTTGGATGTACCGGGAACAGATCATTTCGGAACCACGCCACTTCTGAAAAATCGATATTATCGATACCCATCAACGTACCTTGGCCCGCCGATCGGCCCGACACAATGATGTTCCCCTTCGTTTGCAACACGCGGGCCGCATGCTCGACCCCCTCCAGCTCCCGGAAAGCCTGAAATGGCGGCTCTTCATTATATACGATCTTGGCGGGCGGAGTATTACCGCCAGGACCTCCACCAGGACCACCTCCCGCACCTGGATTTCCTCCTTGCTGCCCACCGCCTTGACCGCCGCCCTGTCCTTGTGACGGAGGCTTTGTCGTCTTTTCAGGAGTTCCGGTCCAAACCGCCTGCATGATGACATCGGTCCCATACTTATAAAGCGTTCGTTCTGTGGAGTTAATGTCAATCGTACGGGCCGCGGAAGCATTATAAACCCCGAGCCCCAGCGTCAGTACGAGCAAAATCATTAGCGGATAATAAGAGCTTGCTGAACGTGATAGCTGCGTCAAACTTAAATAATACGGAACAGGCAGCCATTTTTTCCCTGCCCAGCCGATCAATTTCAATATCCAAGGAAAAAGCCGCAGAAAAAAGAGACCGATCGCAAAGATAGCGATAGCAGGCACAAAGAACAGAAATGGTTGAACCTGCAGCTCATCCGTCGTCATTTCCGTCTGAAATGTAATCATTTGCCGATCCAAGAACAGGTAATAGCCATATCCGGCTATCCCCAGCAAAATGACATCCATGAAATATCGCTGCCACCACGGCTTCCGGTCGGAACGGGCCTGTTTCTGCTTGGCATTGACGATGGAGGACCTGGCATACGAAATCGCCGGAAGCAGCGTGGCCAGTATAGCGATAACAACTGCCGCTCCTCCCAACGCGATCGCATCCATATTAAATCCGACAGGTATCGATTTCCGGTTGACGAAGGTGAGAAATCCGTCCGCCGACCCGATACTTTTAGACATAAACCACCCCAACAATGGACCGATAACGATTGCCGCCAATCCAAGCAGCAGCCCCTCCAGCAAATAGATGAACACGATTTGCTTGGTGGAGGCTCCCCTGCTCCGCAATACAGCGATGTCGCTTTGCTGCTTATCCAGCGATTGCCGCGCATTCATCACGATATAATAGAACACCATGGCGATCATCGGGGCGGCCAGCGTGAAGAGCAGCGTCTGCATTTGCAAGCTTTGCTTGCGGAAATCATTTAGCAGATTGCCAAACGAAATGTCCACTTTAGTATCCTTCAGCTTCTGATATAGCTCCACGTTCAGGCGATCCAGTGTATTTTGCAGCGGCGTCAACTGACTCGTCTTTATCTCGCTAAGATCAAACGCGTAATACCATCCAGAATTGTGAAGCGGAACGGATAGCTGTTTTAACAAGCCATCGTTAAATGCTATGTCGCTGATGAAAAACTGGTTCATCATGCCTTCGAAGCCTTGATACCAATAAGGATCAGTCTCTTGAGACGGCTGGAATGTGCCGACGATCTTCACTTTGAGCGTTAAATCAGGCTTGCCGCTCACCGGGTATTCCATCACTGCACCGACATGCAAGTCCTGACGGAACATCGCTTCTTCCAGCATCAAAGCTTCAACGAATTCATTGTCAACCCGGTCCGTAAACATATTTCCGTTAGTTACGGAAATATGCTCTGCCAAGCCGCTCATCGAGACGATCGTCATCGCTCGTTTACGGCTCGCGTCCACCTTGGAAGGATCCTGAGGATACACATCCGACGCACGGATCGAGCGGGAATTGACGGATGTCTGCTGCGGGAAACCAATTTCCTCGGGCACATCATTGACAATATACGAGTGAACAGCCTCCAAGCCTGCAAAATCAGTCTTCGCGCCGCCACCCGCCTGATAACTCATCAACAAAGAGCCTGCCGGCAAGCCTTTGCTTTCTTCCTTTAAAGATTTCGTGACCACTCGCTTTAATGCGCCGTCCGAGTACATCGGAATACTTACCGTAAATGAGACGGCGACGACGAGTCCTAATAACGTACTTAGCGTCAGCCATTTCGTGTTCCACATTTTGCGGAACAACAGGCGTAATAAAGGCACACCCATTAGCGACCCACTACTTTCTGCCCCGGCTCTAGTCCCTTAACAATCTGCACATCCGTCGGAGTTTGAATCCCCACTTCCACATCGGCCTCACGCTTTGTTCCATCCGGTTCAATGACCTGTACATAGGTACGTGATCCGACCGTCCGTAATGTAGAGATCGGGATAACGACTGCGTCCTCGATTCGCTGAGTAACGATAGAAACGCTTAACATCGTCCCGCGTCCTAACTCTTCAGGCCATTTCTCCAGCTCCACAATGAGGTATTTGTCAATGGAGTCCTTCTCTGGCGCATTTCCTCCCATACCGTTGTTGCCGCCATTATCTCCACTGCTGTCCGTCGCGGAAGGCATCACTTTTACCTTGCCATTAAATGTGCCAAACGTATTAATATCGACAGTTGCCTTCATCCCGACGGCAAGCTTCTCCAAATCATCCTTGCTAAATGTAGCACCAACCACAAGCGCCGAAGTATCAGAGATGACGCCTAATGATTCATAAGCTTTGATGGTGCCGCCCTTCTCCGCCTTCAAGGAAATGATCGTGCCCGCAAACGGCGCCCGTAATGTCCCGTCAGCAATTTGCTGTTCAAGATCGATCAGTTCTTGCCGCGCTTCCTCAAAAACGATGGTCGCTTCCTCGAATTCAAATTCCTCTTTCTCGTCCTTGGTCCGCAGCGTTTCCTTCATTGCGATTTCCTGCTTGCGGAAATCCAGCTTCTTCTTGCGAAGCTGCTTTTGCAAATCTTCTACGTCAAGCTCAATGAGAATGTCGCCTTCAGCTACGTGATCGCCTGCTTTTACGCGGACGTTTTTAATATGCGTAGCACCTTTGTCATTCGAAAAATAGAGCGGCTCTTCCCGCTGACTTAATATTTTCCCCGTTGCCTTAACTTGCAGTTCAATCGGTTCCTTCCGGACTTCGTATTCCGGCTTTTTCGAAATCGTCGGCGGTGTAATGACCGGAATATCCTCTTCCTCTTCTTCATTCGGAAGCAGTCCGCAGCCGGATGCACCGATAAGAACAATGCACAATGATATAAGAGCTAAAGCCCGAAATTGCCTCTTTCTATTCAATAAATTTTCCATCCACCATTTCATAAACATGGTCTGCTACCTCCAAGATTGTAGGATCGTGAGTAGTCATGCAAATCGTCACTTGTTCCGTATGTATAATATTTTTGAATACGGCCATCACCTGCGCACCCATTTGCGAATCAAGATTCGCTGTCGGCTCGTCAGCTAGCAGCAGTTTGGGTCTATGGGCAATCGCTTTAGCAATCGCTACCCGCTGCTGCTCCCCGCCTGACATTTCAAACGGACGATGAAACATTCTTTTGCCAAGCCCAACCAACTCCAGGCATTGCGTCACGCGCGACTTCCATTGCTGGGAAGGGACACCTGCCATACGCAGCGACAGCTCTACATTCTCCCATGCCGAAAGCAAAGGCAGCAATGCATAGGCTTGGAAAATGAAACCGATCTGATCCCGCCGCAAAACTGTACGCTTGTCATCACTAAGCTTATGCAGCGCCTGGCCTTGAAACAAAATTTCGCCTTTGTTGGGCTGATCCAGCCCGCCAAGCATGTTCAGGAGCGTTGTTTTCCCCGATCCCGACCTGCCTTTCAGCATAACAAGCTGGCCGGACCGGACCTCCATGTTAATGCCCTTGAGCACATGAAGCTCTGTCCCGCCTACCGGAAACGTCCGGTGCACCTCTTTTACCGAAAGAATCGTTTCGCCTGGAGCCCTAGGCGCTGAAATTCGTCCGGTGTCTGCGCCTTCCATATTTTCGCTATCATTCATTAACTGAGGCTGCTCTGAATTAACGTTCACATCATGTTCCTCCGGCAAGCTGTCCCCGTTCAATGCTGCACTATCCAGGCCGGATTGTTTCGATTTTGCTGAGTTGCGAAGCCATCGCATCATTGTGTATCGGTCTCCTATGCTTCCTATTTTTCTTTTCTATAAAATCCATCACGTCTAGCATTATAAACGAAAAATCATGGCAAAAAGTTACAACATTTTTTACGATATTGAGATTTTATTTCCATTATTTATTCGCTGAAGGATGGACGCAACTTTGTTAAGATGACGAAAGCGCGAATTTTTTCGTACAAGGGGGATTATTATCATGACACGTCGCACGAATGCAAAAATATTATTTCTAATTACTCTCACGCTTTTTGTTTATAATAGTTGCAAGCTTCAGCCGTCCATCACAGCCATGAAGCAGAATAATCCTTTTCAGGACATTGACATGAGCTATGCTAAAAAAGAGATTGTGGCACTGTATAACGACAATATAATGACGGGAACCGAGCCTGGGAGATTTGCCCCGAAACAGTCCATCACCCGCGCGGAGTTTCTGACAACGCTGGTTCGCTTGCTCCGCCTCACTCCGGTACAAGCTGAAGTGCCATCTTACAGCGATGTTCCTTCATCCAAATGGTACTACGGCTACATACAAGCAGCTACCGAAATCGGCCTTGCTGCGGGAACAGGCTTTGGAACGTTTAGCCCTAATCGGCCTCTGAGCCGTCAGGAGGCCGCAGCCTGGATCGTACGAGCATTCAAGCAGCATCCTGCTCCTACTGCTACGCTGCCGCCATACCGGGATCAATCAGAAATTGCCTCATGGGCGCTTCCTTATGTACAGACAGTAACTAAGCTGCAATTCATGGTCGGGTACGAAGGCTTCTTTCAACCCAAGCAATCGTTATCCCGCCAGGAAGCGGCCTCTCTTCTTTATCGCGTACTAGGTCATAAGACGTGGTCGGGAGAAATCGGCAAAGTTATCAGCCAAAAAATTCAACTCGGCTGGCAATATGGACAGACGGCCGAGCAGTATAAGCAAAGCTTGCTGAAATCCAATGTTAACGTCATGTCTCCACGATGGTATTTCCTCGAAGGGGACGGACAGTTGCATGACTATACAGATACTTCTATTCTAAAGTGGGCCAAGCAGCATAACAAAGCGGTTTGGGCTATGCTGGGGAACAGTTTTGATATGGAGGCGACGCATGATCTTCTGTCCTCGCAGGCCGAAACGGCAAGCTTTACGCGCAGTCTTATCACATTCGTCCAAAAGTATGGATTACAGGGAATTAACGTCGATTTTGAAAATGTACACTCCGATGACCGTGCTTACTTCACCCGCTTTATCAAGCTGCTTAGTGAGCAAATGCATGAGACCGGAGCTGTTCTGTCGGTCAATGTGTCACCCGAGCTTGGCACGGACTGGACGGCGGCTTTCGATTACAAGGCCATAGGACAATATGCCGATTATGTTGTGCTAATGGGATATGATGAACATTGGTCAGGAGGCTCCTATGCCGGTTCTGTCTCCTCCTTGCCTTGGGTACGAAATGGTCTTGAAACTTTGCGGCAGGATGTGCCTGATCAAAAAATCATTCTGGGACTGCCCTTCTATAACCGTGATTGGAGAATCCAAGAAAATAGCACCTCGATCACCGCTCTCGATTCCACGGACATTACCCTTAAGAAGCAGTCTGAACTGATGCAAAGCTATAAGTTTCGCCCTGCATGGAATGACATGCTGAATCAGTATATCGCGACTTATAACGACAGTGGTCTTCACCGGATATGGCTGGAGGATTCCCGTTCTTTATCACTGAAATACCAAATGGCCCTAGAACGAGACATCGCTGGCTTTGCCTACTGGCCCATCGGCGGAGAGACACCGGATATTTGGACGAGCCTAAGTAATGCCGAACGTTATTCCTCGTACTCATTCTATTAAATAAATAACTTAAAGAAAATAACCATTCCCTTGTCATGCGGGAATGGTTATTTTGCTTAACTTTAATTTATACTCCGAATGATGCCGGATTTTCGCGCCAGGATTTAAGCAATGCCAAATGTTACAGTCCCTAACGGGAGCAATAGTACAAGGAGATGATAAGATCATCAACTAGTCTTGCCAATCGGTAACTTACCATATTTCTCTAGTAAAAGTAAAAATATATAAATACCGTTTACATATTTTGTATTATGTGTTAATTTAAAGCTATGTAATTCATTTTCATATTTTTAAAACAATTGTAGAGCTGGCCAGCTTACAATATAAACAGATTTTGTGCTTTTATTAAAAAAAGAAGAGGTTGATAAAATGAGAAGAATTTTTATTTTAGCAACCAATTGACCAACTTAATAATAGTGATAGTATTTTATATCATAGTAAGAGCATTCAATTACCACCAAACCTGACTAAAAAACAAAAGGAAATTCTTACATCACAGATTCGAGAACTGGAACGCAGTGAAAACAGTGGAATAAAGCCTGCATTGGTACCAACTCCAGTTTTCGTTCCGTACGTCGTCTCTTCATATGAATATGATAAAAAGAAATTAGCTACCTACTTGGAGAATAAATCCAACGTCACTCAAACTGTTAGCAAGACAATTGAAGTATCATTAGATATGTCTGGAAGCGGTACACTCGGAAAAACACTTGCGATACAATTAGGATTTCAAGCATCCTTAAAAGAATCATATACTGCAACGGCAGACGTCCCTGCAAGAACTACTTATTATGTTGACCAGATTGATCACTGGAAACATATTCAAGGAAAATACGACATATATTTATTCATGAATGGTGTACTTACTCATACAGGTAGTGGTGACTGGTCTGCTGAAGTTCCACAATATGTTGCTTGGAGTATAAGATAAAAGTAATTCTTAAAATTACTATAGATTAGACAATACAATTAACTGTAGAATGATAGTGAAATGATCACTAAAATACATTTCATTACATTTTACAGTTTTTAATTTAGGAGAGATTATTCATGAAGGATCGTTTTTATTTAATCATTGCTTTATGTACTTTTATTACTGGTAGTTTTTTTAGTCTGCTACTAAATTTCTTAACAGTAATTGTACATGAGTCGCAGCCAAGCAAACCATTAACAGATTTATTTCCGTTCTTAGCACTACCGTTTTATTTAAGGTTACTAGAAATTGGTTATTTGGCTCTAATTATTATCTTTCTTGTTAAATATAATCGTTCAAAAAGTAAAAATGATACAGGTTGATTTTACAAAAAAACTTCGAAATAAAAGTCTATCTGCATAATTAAAGAACGAAACATTTACGGAGACAAATGTTTCGTTCTTTGGGTTTTACTTTAACGACGCCGGGTTTTGCCGCCATGACTTTAATAGCTCCAGGTCTTCCGGCTGAATGTCGCCGCGCTGTACGGCCACATCAATCAATGCCGTATAGTTGGACAAGGTTTGCAGCGGGATACCAGCTTCAGCAAACGCCTGCGCCGCCTTGCCCAGCTGGTAGTTAAAGATAGCCAGCACGGCCAGCGGTTCTGCCCCGGCTTCTCGAACGGCCTGCGCCGCTTTGATCGAGCTGCCGCCGGTCGAGATCAGATCCTCGATGACGATCACCTTTTGCCCCGGTTTGATCAAGCCTTCGATCAGATTCTCCTTGCCGTGTCCCTTCGCTTTATCACGAACGTAAATCATCGGCAATCCGAGCTTCTGGGAGACGAATGCCGCATGAGGAATTCCAGCGGTAGCCGTTCCTGCAATTACTTCAGCCTGCGGATAAACACTGCGGATGATCGCGGCGAACGATTCCGCGATCAAATCCCGGATTTCGGGATAAGACATCGTAAGACGATTGTCGCAATAGATTGGCGACTTGATTCCTGATGTCCAAGTAAACGGCTGGTGAGGACGCAGAGCGACCGCCTCAATTTCCAGCAATTTATCAGCGACTTCTAGAGCAATTTGATTTGTATTTACCATGCTTTCATCATCTCCTCAATAATAAGCTCAGCAGCGCGGCGTGGATCTTTGGCCTGGGTAATCGGTCGTCCAACGACGATAAAGTCCGTTCCCTGACGGATCGCGTCCCCTGGAGTAAGTGTGCGGAACTGATCTCCCGCAGCACTGCCTGCCGGGCGAATACCTGGTGTTATCGTCTTGAAGCTTTCCCCGCAGTGCTTTTTGATCGCCTGTACTTCCAGCGGGGAGGCGACGACTCCGTGTAAACCAGCCGCTTTAGCCAATGCCGCATAAGCGACGACCGCGTCCTCCATCGTGCCTGGAATGCCTATTTCATGATTCAAGGCTTCCTGGCTTGTGCTCGTCAGCTGAGTTACCGCAATAATTGTAGGCATCGCAAGCGACGGGTCGCTCTCCAGTGCTGTTCTGGCGCCTTCTAATGCGGCAGCCATCATTTTCAGCCCTCCAGCGGCATGCACATTGAACATGTCTACACCTAGCCGGGTTACACTGTCAGCTCCACCTTTCACGGTATTTGGAATATCATGCATTTTCAAATCCAAAAACACACGATATCCGCGCTGCTTAAGCTCCCTGACAAAATCAGGGCCCACTGCATAATACAACTGCATCCCCAGCTTCACATAGCAAGGAATCCCTTCCAAATCCGCGATCAGCTTCCTCGCTCCTTCCGCAGTTGGATAATCAAGCGCAACCATAAGGCGCCCGGCAGCCTGTTCAAATGTACTCATTATATTGGTCCCCCCGTCATACTTGCAGCTCCGAAGCCGAAGTCTCCGGAGCCGCGCTATTCCTAAAAGGCGTGTAACATCATAACATATTGATTACAAAGACGGCATCGCTTGGGAAGAGAAATTAATCGTCTCCAGCATATTTAGCAGTGCACGCACCGTGTCGAGTGAAGTCATGCACACAACGCCATTCTCCACCGCTTCCCGGCGAATACGGAACCCGTCACGCTCTGGCTCCTTGCCTTTAGTAAGCGTATTGATTACAAAATGAGCTTCGCCATTGCGAATCAGATCGAGAATGTTCGGAGTTCCTTCGCTTAATTTGTTTACGGTAGTTACATGAATATCGGCAGCCTGGAGTGCGGCGGCTGTACCGCCTGTCGCCAAAATTTGATAGCCGAGGCTGGAAAATCCGCGCAGCAGCTCCACAGCTTCTTCCTTATCTTTATCCGCTACCGTAGCGATAATCGCTCCGGTGTTTGGAATTTTCATTCCGGCACCGATCAGGCCTTTATACAGCGCTTTGGCATATTGCGGATCGCGCCCCATCACTTCGCCGGTCGACTTCATCTCCGGCCCTAAGGTCGGCTCGACCCGGCGCAGCTTGGCGAAGGAAAATACCGGAACCTTGACCGATACGTGATCCGCTTCCGGCCACAAGCCGTCGGAGTATCCCAGATCCTTCAGCTTCGAGCCGAGAATGCACTGGGTAGCCAAATTGGCCATCGGAATGTTCGTTACCTTGCTCAAGAACGGCACCGTCCGTGAAGAGCGCGGGTTAACTTCAATTACATAAACTTCGTTGTTATAAATTACGAACTGAATGTTTACAAGCCCGACCGTCTTTAATTCTTTGGCAATCTTTATCGTAATCTCGGCGATTTTCTCCTTCAATTCAGCAGAGACATGCTGAGGCGGATACACTGCAATAGAGTCGCCGGAGTGGACGCCCGCTCTTTCGACATGCTCCATAATCCCCGGAATGAGCACGGTCTCGCCATCGCAAATCGCATCGACTTCAACCTCTTTCCCAAGCATGTAGCGGTCGATCAGAACCGGATGCTGCGGGTTGATGTTGACAGCCTCTTCCATATATTTTAGGAGCTCCTGATCAGAATATACAATTTCCATCGCCCGTCCGCCTAGTACGTAGGAAGGACGCACAAGAACAGGATAGCCGAGCGACTGCGCTGTACCTACCGCCTCATCTACGGAGGTGACCGTACTGCCTTTCGGCTGGGCAATATGCAGCCGGGACAAGAGAGCCTCAAATTTTTTGCGATCCTCGGCCTCGTCGATGCTCTCCAAAGAGGTACCGATAATACGAACGCCTGCAGCCTGCAGCGGTGCAGCGAGATTAATCGCCGTCTGGCCGCCAAACTGGACGATAACGCCTACCGGCTTCTCCTCTTCAATGACATTCATAACGTCCTCAAAGAACAGCGGTTCAAAATACAGCCGGTCGGATGTGTTGAAGTCCGTCGAGACGGTTTCCGGGTTATTATTAATGATGACTGCTTCATAGCCAGCCTTCTGAATCGCCCATACAGCATGAACCGTCGAGTAATCAAACTCAATCCCTTGACCGATCCGAATCGGACCGGATCCAAGCACAACAATTTTCTGTTTTTCCGTTTGTACCACTTCGTTTTCTACCTCGTAAGTAGAATAATAATAAGGAGTGGTGGCCTCGAATTCCGCCGCGCAAGTATCGACCATTTTATATACCGGACGCAGTTTGTGTTCCTTACGCAGCTGGGTTACACTATCCTCTGTTGTATGTGAGCCCGACGGCTGTCCGGCCGCCCGCAGTTCAGCAATGGCCCTATCGGTAAATCCAAGGCGCTTCGCTTCATATAATGTTTCAAAGGTTAGCGCAGACTCTGAGGCAATGTGCTTCTCGAACGCGACAAGTCTTTCGATTTTGTCCAGGAACCACCAGTCAATTTGCGTCAAATCCTGAATTTGCTGCAATTTGTAGCCGCGGCGGAAAGCTTCGGCGATCAGAAACAGCCTTTCATCGTCCGCTTGGATAAGTCGTTGATCCAACGTTTGTTGACTCAATTGTTCGACGCCTTTTAAATATAGACGATGTGTGCCGATTTCCAAGGAACGGACGGCTTTATGAATCGACTCTTCAAACGTCCGGCCAATGGCCATGACTTCGCCGGTCGCCTTCATTTGCGTTCCGAGCTTCCGGTTCGCGTGAATGAACTTATCAAACGGCCAACGCGGGATTTTGCTGACAATATAGTCGAGCGTCGGCTCGAAGCAGGCATAAGTTTGCCCTGTTACCGGGTTAACGATTTCATCGAGCGTATAACCAAGCGCAATTTTAGCTGCCATTTTGGCAATCGGATAGCCCGTTGCTTTGGAGGCCAGTGCCGAGGAACGGCTGACCCGCGGGTTCACTTCAATTACATAGTATTGAAAGCTTTGCGGGTCGAGGGCAAACTGGACGTTGCAGCCGCCCTCAATGTTCAGAGCGCGAATGATTTTAAGCGATGCGGAGCGGAGCATTTGATATTCGCGGTCCGAAAGCGTCTGGCTTGGCGCAACGACAATGCTGTCTCCGGTATGCACACCGACAGCATCAAAGTTCTCCATGTTGCATACGACAATACAGTTATCATTCGCATCGCGCATAACCTCGTATTCAATTTCTTTCATACCGGCGATCGATTTCTCGATCAGGCATTGTCCAATCGGACTATAGCGAATACCGGAAGCAACTGTCTCCTTCAGTTCTTCTTCCGTTGCGCAAATGCCTCCCCCTGTACCGCCTAGTGTATAGGCCGGTCGAACAATGACCGGATAACCGATCTCTTCCGCGAACCGCAGCGCTTCCTCAACAGTAGTAATAATTGTACTTTCTGGTACCGGCTGCTCTAGTTCACGCATCAACTCGCGGAACAGATCCCGATCCTCCGCCTTCTCGATCGAAGTAAGCTGCGTACCGAGCAGCTTGACATTCTCGCGCTCCAGTACTCCAGCGCGAGCCAGTTCGACCGCCATATTCAGGCCGGTCTGGCCGCCAAGCGTCGGCAATAGCCCATCCGGGCGCTCCTGCCGGATAATTTGCGTAACAAATTCCAGCGTGATCGGTTCGATATATACTTTATCCGCCATGTTCGTGTCAGTCATAATTGTAGCAGGGTTGCTGTTGATCAGCACGACCTCAACGCCTTCTTCCTTCAGCGCCTGGCAGGCCTGTGTTCCTGCATAGTCAAATTCGGCGGCCTGACCGATAACGATCGGGCCGGAACCGATGACGAGAATCTTTTTGAGCTCTTTATTGATAGGCATATTAAAGTTCTCCTTTCGCAATTGCCATCAGTTCAGCTTGACGAGGTTTTTGCGGATTTTGCCGCTTGTGCTCGTGAATCATATCCAGGAACTGGTCGAACAAATAGCTGTTGTCTTGAGGTCCTGGCGATGCTTCAGGATGATATTGAACCGAGAAAGCCGGATATTTCGTATGTTTGACGCCTTCAACCGTCTTATCGTTGTTGTTGATATGTGTAATTTCCAGCCCGGTGCCGGCAATCGATGATTCTGTTACGGTGTATCCGTGGTTCTGGGATGTAATATAGCAGCGCCCTGTGGCAAGGTCTTTTACCGGATGATTGCCTCCGCGGTGGCCGAATTTCAGCTTTTCCGTATCCGCTCCGCAGGCCAGGGACAGCAGCTGATGTCCAAGGCAAATGCCAAATATCGGATACTCGCCGAGCAGTTGAGAGATCGTTTCAACAGCATGGGGGACGTCCTTAGGATCGCCAGGACCATTTGACAGCTGAATGCCGTCCGGGTTAAGACGGCGGATTTCATCCGCTGTCGTGTTGTGTGGAACGATCACCACATCGCAGCCGCGCTGGTTGAGCTGGCGGAGAATACCGTTCTTGGCGCCGAAATCGATGAGCACGATCCGCTCCTTCCATCCCGGGTTATGGTATAAGTGCGCAGTAGACGTGCGGGCAACCTGATTATGCAGTTCATCCACACGGACCGAAGCCATCATTTCCGCAAGCTCTTCCACGGATTTGGCTGAGGTCGTAATAATTCCTTTCATCGTGCCTTGCTGGCGGATTTTTCTCGTCAGCATACGGGTATCGATATCTGAAATTCCAGGAACACCGTGCTCCTTAAGCAAGTCACCCAGACTGTATTGCGCGCGCCAGTTGCTCGGGACCGGCTCATAGCGGCGGACGACGCAGCCATGAATCGCAGGAACGATCGATTCAAAATCATCTCTGGAAATGCCGTAGTTGCCGATTAAAGGATAAGTCATCGTTACGATTTGTCCATAATAGGAAGGATCGGATACGACCTCCTGATAGCCGGTAACACCTGTATTAAAAACAACCTCTCCTGTCAGTTCGCCCTCTGCCCCGAAAGACTTTCCGGTAAACAATGTGCCGTCTTCCAATAACAATCTTGCCTGCATTTCCCAGCACTCCTTTATACTCGACTTTTATTTATATATATGAATGAGTACGATTTTGAAAAAAAATGAAGAAGTCTTGCAAAACCGATACGGCTTTTGTAAAGTCTAATGAAACATTGGGCTGTTATTATTTGCTGCTAATAATTGCTAGTAATAATTGCTACTATTATTTGTGTTATTACTTGCTCTTAATATTTAAGCTGCCGTTAATTCGCTTGACCTTCCGACCAAACGACCTTGCCCTTTACGATCGTCGTCACTGGCCAGCCTTTAAGTTTCCAGCCGCCAAAAGGAGTGTTGCGTCCCTTCGAAGCAAACGCAGCCGGATCGACTTCCTGCTCCTTCTCAAGATCAACGATTGTCAGGTCAGCCGGAGCACCAGGCTCCAACCGCCCCGCCGTAAGGCCGAATACCCGGGCAGGATCAGCCGTCATGCGCTCAACAAGCAGGGACAAATCCCAGCGTCCGGTTAGAACGAACTTGGTATAGAGCAGCGGAAAGGCTGTTTCAAAGCCGACAATTCCAAACGGCGCGAGGTGCATGCCCTTCGCTTTTTCCTCTTCACTATGCGGTGCATGGTCAGTGACGATCATGTCAATCGTACCGTCCTCCAGCGCTTCAATGCAGGCTTCGACATCGCGCTGGGAGCGCAGCGGAGGATTCATTTTCCAATTGGCGTCCAGTCCAGGTATATCCGTCTCGGCAAGCAGCAGGTGATGCGGGCACACTTCTGCGGTTACGCGAATGCCGATCTCTTTCGCTTGCCTAATCAAGCGGATCGACTGTTCCGTGCTGACATGGCACACATGATAGTGAACCCCTGTCGCTTCTGCCAGCAAAATGTCCCGGCCGACGTGAATCGCTTCGGACTCATTCGGAATTCCTTTCAGCCCGTGGCGCTTGGCGAATTCCCCCTCATTGACCGGAGCGCCCTCCACGAGCGAGTTGTCCTCACAGTGAGCGATAATCGGCATGCCGAGCGAATGGGCGAGCGCCATAGCATCCTTCATCATTTGCGCACTTTGCACGCCTACACCGTCATCCGTGAACCCGATCGCCCCAGCTTCTTTCAGAGCGGCAAAATCAGTCAGTTCCCGTCCAAGCTCGCTCTTCGTAATCGCCGCGTAAGGCAGGACGTTAACGAGTCCCGCTTCTGCGGCTTTGTTCTTCACCAGCCCGATCGTTTCCGGCGTATCGATAACCGGACGGGTATTGGGCATACAGGCTATCGTCGTGAAGCCCCCCTTAGCCGCCGATCTTGAGCCCGTCTCGATCGTCTCTTTATGCTCATACCCCGGCTCGCGCAAATGAACGTGCATATCGATAAAACCCGGTGTGACCAGCTTGCCTCCGGCGTCGACCGCCTGGTACGCACCAGCTTGGCCCGCGGTTTCACTCCCGGCATCTGCCACCTTTTCGATCACTCCGTCATGGATATAAATATCCTTCAGCTGCAATTGACCATTTCCGTCCAATACATTGGCATTTGTAATCTTGAGTAGCATAACTTACCTCCGCTCATTGAATTGCTGTATCAGGTTATCTGTTCAAAGCAATCTGCTTTAATCAAGTCTCTTCTACCTTTGCTCTGATTCATCTGGGTAGCGAGATTACTGTTTCATCGCCCGCTCCATAACCGCCATCCGGATTGGAACTCCGTTCTCCATCTGTTTGAAAATCCGGGACTGATGATGTTCAACTACGCTGTCGTCGATCTCCACGTTCCGGTTCACCGGTGCGGGATGCATAATAATGACATGCGGCGACAGCTTACGCACCCGTTCCTCCGTCATTCCGTAACGCAGCCGATATTCCTCGGCCGAGTTCATAATTCCCTCCGCATGCCGCTCCAGCTGAACCCGCAGCATCATGACCACATCGCTGGACATCGCTTCATCTATAGACACGTAAGGGGCATGGCGCTCCAAATCCGGTGCTTTCATCGTATCCGGCGCGCAAAACTTCACTTCCGCGCCCAGCTTTTGCAATGCCCACAAATTCGAACGGGCTACCCGGCTGTGCTTGATATCACCGATAATGGACACCTTTAAACCCTTTATCTCACCGAAATGCTTCTTCATCGTGTACAAATCGAGCAGCGCTTGCGTCGGATGCTCATTGTTGCCGTCTCCTGCATTCACAAGCGGAATCGACACTTTCTCCGCCAATTCCTCCAGCAGTCCGATCGGCTTGAGCCGGATGACTCCTGCATCGATGCCCATCGATTCCAGCGTACGGACCGTATCATAAATCGATTCGCCTTTTTCTACGCTCGAGGAAGCTGCCGAGAAGTTGAGCACTTCCGCACCTAGCCGTTTCTCCGCCATTTCGAAGGAAAAGCGCGTGCGCGTGCTATTTTCAAAAAACATGTTAGAGATGAACCGGTCTTTCAAAATCGGAGTGACTTTCTCCTTCTTCTCTTCCCAGTAAGCGGCGCGGTCCAGAATCCAATTAATTTCTGCACTGCTCAGATGCTTCAGGCCCAGCAAGCTGCGTTCTTTCAATGAGGAAGCTGTCATCGTCATATCAGTTCTCCTCCCGGTCGTGCATGATCCGAACCATATCGCTACCGTCGATTTCCTGTAAAAGCACTTCGATCTCTTCCGACTTGGAGGTAGGAACGTTTTTGCCAATATAATCGGGGCGGATCGGAAGCTCCCGGTGTCCCCGGTCAGCGAGTACCGCAAGCTGAATGCTCTCCGGACGCCCGCAGTCCATAATCGCGTCCATCGCTGCGCGGATCGTGCGGCCCGTATAAAGAACATCATCGAACAAAATCACTTTTTTGCCGTGAACCGGCAGCTTAAAGCCATTATCGTTTGCCACCTCAGCGGTCTTGTTGCGGTCATCCCGGTAGAAGGTTACATCAAGCTCTCCCCATGGGATGCTAGCCCCTTCAATTTCTTCCAGCCGTTCTGCCAGCCGCTGCGCCAGAAATACGCCTCTCGTCTTGATCCCGGCAAGAACACATCCTTCAATTCCCTTGTTTCGCTCCAAAATTTCATGCGCAATTCTTGTAAGCGCCCGCCGAATCGCAGTCTCATCCATAATGACACGTGTTTCAATGCTCATCTCTTTTAGCCTCCTAAGGACGATTAATTCACCTGGTTCCGTGATAGCGCACAAAAAACTCCTTGCCTGATTCAGGCAAGGAGTCGTTAGCCACAGTAATTGACCATGACTATTTTGCGGGTATCCGGTCGGATAACCCCGCAAAAAAGCGCAGGTCTCCCCAAATAACCCATTCACGTTACCTTGCCAGCCTCACGGGACTGATTTAAAGGTGCTATTGATTTAAGAGAATTATGACAGAAAGCACCTGGACTGTCAAGAAGGCGACCTAGTAAAAAATAGGCATTATTTTTTTGGAATTGAGCGATCATTTAAGTTTCCACAAATAGGAATTATGAAGGATATTAATAATTATACAATTAAACTTATATTTATACAATAATTTTTTTCTTAATATTTTGCCCTGTATCACGCATTCATACCTTAATGGCACATCGCAAAGCGTCGCTTGAATTCTGGATAATTCGTATTATTGTTTATACTTTATACCGCCCCCCTTCTCTTTAACAAAACAAAAAACACCTTACTGGAACCGGGTTCGTTTATACGAATATCCGGGTCAGCAGGTGCTTATTAGAGCTGATCATTTTACTATATAACATTAGTCAAAAACTCAAGCTGCCGCTTTAACGACTCCGCAAGGAAAGCAGCAAATCCTCCATATCCGAAGGAATCGGAGCCGTAAATTCCTTGTATTCCCCTGTGCTCGGGTGAACGAAACCAAGAACGGCTGCATGGAGCGCTTGTCCGTTAAATTTTATACCTTTGCTTCGCCCGTACATTGGATCGCCTACCAGCGGATGACCGATAAACTTCATATGTACGCGAATTTGATGCGTCCTTCCGGTCTCCAGCTTCAATTCAAGCAGCGTATAGTCCCCAAATCGCTCCACCACGTGAAAATGCGTAACCGCATGCTTGCTGTTCCGGTCGATGACGGTGTACATTTTGCGATCATGAGGATCGCGTCCGATCGGCGCATCCACCGTACCTTGATCATGGCTGAGATTGCCATGAACGAGTGCTAAATATTTTCGGGTCACGGAGTGCTCCTTCAACTGAGCCGCTAGCGAAGCATGAGCCTTGTCATTTTTGGCGGCCATAAGAAGTCCTGAGGTATCCTTGTCGATCCGGTGGACAATGCCGGGGCGAAGCTCTCCGTTAATGCCGGATAAATCCTGGCAATTAGCCATCAGCGCATTAACGAGCGTCCCTGAACTATGCCCCGGCGCAGGATGAACAACCATTCCCCGCGGCTTGTTTACAACGATGACGTCACGGTCCTCGAAATAAATATCAAGGGGAATATCCTCAGCTGCAATCTCCACCGATTCCGCTTCGGGTATTATCAATGTGACGCGATCGCCTTCAGCCACCTTGTAGTTGGCTTTTACCGCTAAACCGTTAACCTCGATATGTCCATCGTCAATCCAAATCTGAATTTGGCTGCGTGAAGTATCATCGTCAAGCAAAGTTTTTACATATTTGTCGATCCGCTGCTTGGCTGCTTCATCATCTACCAGCCATTGCCGCATATTGACTTCCGCGTTTTCGTAAAATGTATGCTCACTCATGCTTAATCCTCTCGCTCCATAGCGGTATCGCCTAAAGCTTTCTTCTCACGGCGCACATCGAGAAATGAATCCAGAACAATGAGCCCGAACCCTATAACGATGCAGGAATCGGCTACATTAAAAATCGGGAACGTATAGCTGCCGAAATTAAACTGCAGAAAATCGACAACCTCTCCGGTCAACAAACGGTCGATGAAATTCCCAAACGTTCCTCCAAGAACTAGTGACAAGGCAATCGGCAGCAATTTATTGGGCAAGCGTTTAACTTTTTGCAAATACCACACGATTCCGATAACGACAATAATCGTAAATACGATAAAAAACCAGCGCTGGTCTTCCAAAATTCCAAAAGCCGCACCACGATTTCGATGCGAAGTAATCAGGAAAAAATTGCCTATTACAGGAACTTGTTCACCTATGGTCATTTGTGTTGCTATTAAATACTTCGTTCCCTGATCAATAAGGAAAATAATCAATGCAATTAAAAAATAAATCATGCGGCAAGTCACCTCGTTTTTCATTTCCACCCGTTTTAAAGTTACAACGGCAGGATTAACCACATGTAAGCCTTGTTTATTGTAGCACAGCAGGAATTGAGTCGTCCATGAGCGATAGTATTTTCCTTAGGTAAATCGTCGTACTTTGACGCAAAATAGGGCTATGGCAAACGACCTAAGCGATCCCCTGCCGAAAGGAGACTTATTATGCCTCATCTTACCAAACAACAAATTGCAGAGCTGGAAGCAATGCTGCGCTCTGAACAAAAGTCCATCCAGACCAAGCTGTCCGCCAACGATCACTATGGGCTCAACTACGATCTTAGGGACAATACAAGCGAACTGAGTTCAATCGATAATCATCCAGCCGACATCGGTTCAGAGCTTTTTGAACGCGGCAAGGACCGGGCTCTGACCGAACATGACGAGCTGCATCTTACCCGCATTGATGGTGCGCTCGACCGGATAGCCGAGGGGACCTACGGCAGCTGTATTTCCTGCGGAAAGCCGATACCGCTCGAACGGCTGCAGGCAATCCCGGAAACTGCTTACTGCAAGGAACACAGCCCCCAACAGGTCGTATCGAGAAACCGGCCGATCGAGGAGGAGTTTTTGGCCCCGCCGTTCGGGCGTACCAGTCTGGACGAACTGGACCACGAGACTGAATTCGACGGGGAAGATGCCTGGCAAATTGTCGAGAGCTATGGCACTTCGAATTCCCCGGCCATGGCCGAAGAGGACGAGATCGATGATTACAACGACATGGAAATCGAGTCAAGCAATGAACTCGACGGCTTCGTTGAGCCCTATGAGAGCTTCATCGCCACAGACATCTACGGTCAGAATGTATTCTTTTACCGAAATGGGCAATACCGCAAGCACATGAGCGCCACCGAATATTTGGAAAGCGAGGATTCGCTTGGCGGCGGGCCAAACACGTACTAAATACAAATCCTTCGGTATTTAGTACATCTTATATATACGGTAAACGAAGACGTCCATGCCTACAATCCAGATATTAACAACAATATTGATTATAGTATGGAACAGCATTAATACGTATTCAGCTCCAGTTGGCGCTGTACGATTCTGACAATATCGGCAATATAATCTCCGATGATCGGGAGATTCAGTGCCCCAAGAATTTGCAGGATATAAATAATGGTTGCCGCAAAAAAAGTAAAACCGATGGCGATGCCTATGCCTCTTGCGGTTCCGCCCAAAACGTTGCGCCAGATCAGACTCCAAGGGCTCTGCAGCAGCTCCGTATATTCCCTGATTCGAGCTTCCTCGAGCAGCTGTGATCCCTTAAACGTTAAATGGTAAATAGCGTTCATTTTTTCCTCCTGTGTTTCAGGAGCGCTAATCGTTTTCGGAAACGCACTCTTTATTTTCACATTGCCTGCTTTCGGTCTGTGATGAATCATCCGGCTATCCCATCCTTTACTAAGGCAGCACCTGCATGCTTTATTGAACACAAACGAGCTAGGCTTCCTCCATTGCGAGGAAAACCAGAGCTCGTTTGTGCTTGGGTTTTAATATTATGACCGTCAATCGCAGCCGCCATTCAGCAAGGCACACGCCATCGTTAAAATAACTTCACTAGGAAGTGGATTAGGGTGCCAGCAAGATCACAACAAGATTAGGAGTAGATTAGGAAACGATCCGGATTCCTATCTTCTTCGTTCCCAAATCAGCGATTTCGAACTCTCCATCCGCCGCAGCAAACACCACGTCAGTAACGAGTACGTTATCGCGCAGCACTTGCTCGAATGCCGTAATGGCTTCTTTCAGCTCGTCATCTACATCAAGCGTCAGTTGTACTCTTTGCTCAATCGGCAGATCCAGCTTTTTTCGAGTATCCTGAACAGCGCGAACAACTTCACGAACCCAGCCTTCCTGCTCCAGTTCTGGTGTTATATCCGTATTAAGCGCCACCGTAATTCCATAGCCGGATGCGGAAGCAAATCCGGGCTTCGCCTGCTTGTCAATCAGCAGCTCATCAGCCGTAATTTGCAGCTCTTCACCTGCAGGCGAAGTGACATGGATTTCCCCGCCCTCTACCGCACGGCGCGTCTCCTCCGGAGCCAGCCCTTTCAAATAGCCTTGCAGGAAGCCGACGTTTTTACCATATTTTTTTCCGGCCACCTTCAAATTCAGCTTCAGCGTGAAATCGACAAACCCGCTGTCACTCGTCTCCAGCTCGATCTCCTTCACGTTAATTTCATCCTTGATGATGCCTTCATATTCATGAACCGCAAAATCCCGGTCCATAGAAACGATAAGGCCCTTCAGCGGCTGGCGGGTTTTTATTCCCGTCTCATTCCGCACATTACGGGCTAACTCAACGATTTGACGAGCGCTCTCCATATCGTTTTCCAGCGCCTTGTCGATAAGCGCTTCATCAGCCTTCGGATAGTCCGCCAAATGCACGCTCTCCCCGCCGCCGAGGTTTGTATAAATATCCTCCGACAATAGCGGTGTATATGGCGCCATCAGCTTGGACAGCGTCAGCAGCACAGCGGTCAGCGTCTGATATGCTGACAATTTGTCCTCGCCAAGGCCGCTTCCCCAGAAGCGATCGCGCGAACGGCGGATGTACCAGTTGCTAAGCTCGTCGATGAATCCTTCTATCGCTTTGGCCGGATTGAGGAAGTCATTCACCGCCAGTCCTTTATCCACAACCAGGATGAGGCTGTTGAGCCGCGATAAAATCCAGCGATCCAGCTTGCTGCTGGATGGACGGTAGGCGTGCTCTTCCGGTTTGTAACCGTCAATTGTCGCATACAACGTCAGGAAGGAATGCGTATTGACTAACGTATCGATCACTTTGGATTTCGCTTCAGCCACAATTCCTTTGGAGAAGCGTTTGCTGTTCCATGGGGCGCTGTCAGATAGCAATGCCCAGCGGAAAGCATCCGCTCCGTATTCATTAATAATATCCCACGGATCAATAACGTTGCCCTTTGATTTGGACATCTTCTGTCCATTCTCATCCAAAATATGCCCCGTCGAAATAACCGCTTTATATGGGGCCTTGCCGTTATACAGCGTAGATACGGCAAGCAGACTGTAGAACCAGCCCCGCGTCTGGTCGATTCCTTCACAGATCATATCGGCCGGATATTGCTCTTCAAATATATTTTTATCCCCGAATGGATAATGATATTGAGCAAATGGCATCGACCCGCTGTCAAACCAAACGTCAATCACTTCCGATGTGCGCTCCATAACACCACCCTCGCAATGCGGGCAATGCAGCTTCACTTCATCGACATACGGTTTGTGCAGTTCGAGGTCCTCAGATACATGACCAATCGCATGCTCGCGCAGGTCTTTATGGCTGGAAGGGGCGTATTCGCCTTTACAGGATTCACACACCCAAACATTAAGCGGCGTTCCCCAGTAACGGTTGCGGCTGATGTTCCAGTCGACCAGCTCCTCCAGAAACTTGCCAAAGCGTCCCTCCCGGATATGTCCCGGGTACCATTGTACGCTGTTGTTATTCGCGATAAGCTGATCCTTGACAGCCGTCGTCTGGATAAACCAGCTTTCCATCGCATAGTACAACAGCGGGGATTTACAACGCCAGCAGAACGGATAGCTGTGCTCGTATTTTTCTTTGGAATATAGAAGGCCGCGCTCAGACAGCCATTTCACAATATCCAAGTCGCAATCCTTGACAAAACGCCCGGCAAAATCCGTTACCTCTTCCGTATAGCGGCCTTGCGTATTTACTACGCTGACAAACTGCACGCCATTCTCACGGCATACCCGGTAATCGTCCTCACCATGAGCGGGCGCCATATGCACGATCCCTGTCCCGCTAGCATCGGTAACGAACCCGGCACCGAGAACGACCAGTCCATTCTCCGGTGAAACATAGCCGAACGGCGGAGTATAGGATTTGCCTACAAGTTCTGCTCCTTTAAATGTGGACAGTACTTCAAAATCACCTTTTAGCACGTCATCAGCCAAATTTTTAGCCACGATATATACGCCGTCTTCCTGCTTGGCACGCACGTACTCCAATTCAGGATTAACCGCGAGCGCCACATGCGCGGGCAGCGTCCACGGCGTCGTCGTCCAGGCCAGAACATACTCGCCGCTGTCCTTCAGCTTGAATTTTGCCGTAGCGCTCAAATCCTTCACATCTTCGTAGCCTTGGGCCACCTCATGAGAGCTGAGCGTCGTTTGACAGCAAGGGCAATAGGGGCTGACACGATGGCCGCGATACAGCAAGCCTTTGCTGTGAATAGTGGATAAAATATTCCATACACTTTCGATATACGTATTTTCCAGTGTAATGTACGGGTTGTCGAGATCTGTCCAGTAAGCGATCCCTTCCGTCAACTCGCGCCATTGTTTTTCGTATTCAAACACACTGTCCTTACATTTCTTAACGAATTTCTCGACGCCATAGTTCTCGATTTCCTGTTTGCCGGAAATGCCAAGCTGCTTCTCTACGCCAAGCTCAACGGGCAAGCCATGCGTGTCCCAGCCTGCTTTGCGAACGACACGAAAGCCGTTCATCGTCTGGTAACGCCCGATAAAATCTTTAATGACCCTGCCGAGCACGTGCCCGATATGCGGGGCTCCATTCGCCGTAGGGGGGCCTTCATAGAACACATAGTTCGGGCGGCCCGCCCGATTTTCCATACTGCGCTTGAACGTGTTCTCCTGCTTCCATTTATTTAAAATGCGGAGATCACGCGCGCGCGCTTGTTCCTTCACATCCACTTTTTTCATTTACTGCGACTTCCTTTCGGTCATAATCTTTATTCACTGCGCTACATTCAATTTGAGCCATCAATTTCATGCGAAGCCTTCAAAATGCTGGCCTTTGTACCTCCAATCGGCCCCGGACAACAAAAAAAGCCCCGCCCCAAAAGGGACGAGACTTATGCTCGCGTTACCACCCTTGTTCCATGCCCCTTGTACCCAAAAATGAGCTGTACCCGGTACCCGGCATGACACTCTGATCCCATACGCTTCATATGGGGCCGGTGTAACGGCCGGCGGCCGGATAAACTTACGCTTTCAGAAAGAAATTTCAGCTTATCTTCTCCGGGACGATATTCCGACTGTGTTCTGAACATTGGCTCGCAGCAATTCACCAACTCTCTGAGAACAGAATCACAGCGTACTGGTTCCCATCATCAAATTCATATGCATGTGTAATATGCTTATAGTTATATCTTATAATGGTCTGCTCTGTCAACAGGGCAGCCGCTTAGTAAATTTCTTTAATTTCACGTTCATTGTCCAAATGACGATCCGCATGACGGTCGCGGTCTTCAAGTGATTCCCAACCGTCCTGGCTCAATAAATCAAGCTGCGCCTCAACGAGCGTCCGGAACCGGGCGCGGTAAATGGAGGCCTGCTTCTTCAGCTCCTCGACTTCCAACGCTATTTTGCGCGATTTAGCCAACGATTCGTTTACGATGCGATCCGCGTTCTTCTCCGCTTCCTTCACGATGAGCTGGGCTTCCTTCTTTGCGTTGTTCCTTACTTCGTCCGCCGCCTCCTGCGCCACGATAATCGTCTTGCTCAGCGTTTCTTCAATATTTGCAAAATGATCCAGCTTCTCTTGCACAACCAGTATCTGGTTATGAAGCTCCTTGTTCTCCCGGATCACGATTTCATAATCTTTAATGACCTGATCAAGAAATTCATTTACTTCGTCTTCGTCGTAACCGCGAATACGTCTGGAAAACTCTTTATTATGTATATCCAGCGGTGTTAATGGCATGCTGCGCACCTCCTAGAAAATTCGAAGCCTCCCTACAGGGAAGCATGTACAGTACAAGTTGTTGTTAAATTCGACAGGAATCCGCGAACTCCTGCAAAGCGTTCACACAAATTTACCGATTCGGACACGATGTCTGCCCTTTTTAGTCATGCCGTCCGTCTCCAACACCTTGAATCTGCCAAATCCTTGGAGCGCTACAACATCACCGGCCCTCAACAGTTTGGACGGATCCTCCTCGTTCTTCCAGTTCACCCGGCAGCGACCCGCCCGGATTGGAATAACAATTTTACTGCGGCTTAAACGGAACACATCGCTTGCTATTCCGTCCAAACGTAAAGAAGCCACCGTTATATCCAGCGGCTCAAGCGCAGCGCTAGCCGTTCTTAACGCATCGAGCTCAACAATTTCGGTTAAGACGCCGACTCGGTGCACTTGACGAAGGTTCACATCCAAAAAGGCGGATATCTCCTCTGTCACCACAACGTGGCACCCGTCCTCGTGAACGTGAATATCGCCGATCTTGTCCCGTTTCAGTCCTAAACCAAGAATTGCTCCCAAATAATCGCCATGCTGAAGCGAAATAAACTTCTGGTCACTGGATGTGATGCTGAGTACTTTCATTCCCATAGGCTCTGCGGCGATATCCCGATAATCAGGAGCAATCAGGGCGCGCCGCCGCTCGGCTTCCGGAGATCCCCCGTCCAGGCGGAGAGCAACATCCGGATGACGATTGGCCAGGCTTTCAACAATTTGACCCTGCCGAGGGTCAAGGAAATCACTTAGCTTCACTTCATGGTAAGTCGCTGCGTTTACCACCCACTCCCAGGCACGATCAACGAACGGCCGCTCTTCCGGAAGAAAGTGTTCATAAATATTCTCTCGCATAAATGACCTACCTGAACACGAAGTCCAGCACGCCCAGCAAGCCGTATACGGCCAAGCGAAGCACAAAAATAGCGACGATCGGCGATATGTCGATCATACCCATAATCGGAGGAATGAAACGGCGGAACGGCGCTAAATACGGTTCAACCAATTTTCCCAGCAACTCTCCGACAAAGCTCTCACGGACATTCGGCACCCAGGACATCAATATATAAATTAAAATCATGAAAAAATAAACCTGATGAAGCATTAAAATTATTTGCGCGATATTATTTCCCAAGCTGCCTTCACCTCATTCTGTTGTATTCATTATCTTCGGTCAATATTTCGGTAATCGCGCCTTGAATTTCCACTGTATCCGGTGTACATAGAAAAATGTTGCCGCCGATTTTGGAAATACTGCCGCTAAGCGCATAGATCGTACCGCTTAAAAAATCAATAATGCGCATCGCCTGATCGTTGCGCACGCGCTGTAAATTTACGACAACCGACCGGTGCGAACGCAAATGGTCAGCGATTTCCTGCGCCTCATCATAAGAACGAGGTTCATAGAGAATGACTTTCACGTTCTTCTGGGAATGAATGCTGACTACATTGTTTATCTTTTGATTTCTGCGCGATTCAAAGCTGGGTGCTTCGAAGTCCGCTTCCTCTTGTCCGGGCATCTTCTCCCGTTCGACGATTTCTTCCTCTTCCTGAAGGCCAAGAAAATTCATAAACCGATTCATTACTCCCATTACGTCTCCTCCCCTTTCCCTACTAATATTGTGCCTAATCGTATCCATGTCGCCCCTTCTTCGATCGCGACTTCAAAGTCGCCGGACATTCCCATCGACAGCTCTGTTAACGGCTCCTGTGAAATTTGCTGAGCATTCAGCTGATCCCGCAGCTCCCGAAGCCGGCGGAACACCGGGCGCGTTAGCTCTGGGTCCTCCTCGATCGGTGCCATTGTCATCAGCCCGATCACTTTCACATGGGACAACGCTGCGACTTCCTTCAGAAATTGAGCTGCCTCTTCCGGACGGATTCCCTGCTTGGACGACTCTCCCGATACATTCACCTGCAAAAAGACACTTACAGTTATCCCTAGTGCTGCGGCCCTCTTCTCCAGCTCTTTAGCGAGCGAAAGACGGTCGAGCGAATGAATATATTGAAATTTACCAATGACATCCTTGACTTTGTTGGTCTGCAAAGAACCGATAAAATGCCATATGCCCCGTCCGCCGAGCGCCTCCCATTTCGGCACCGCCCGCTGCGGGCGATTTTCTCCAATGTGCGCTATGCCTTCATCCAACAACAAGCCTGTTGTCTCCAGGCTCACATATTTCGTCACCGCGACGACTTTTACGTCGTCCCGCTGGCGTCCGCTTCGTTCACAAGCGGCCAGGACACGGTGCTCTACTTGCTGTATCCGTTCTTTAAGTGACAAAGAAAGGATCACCTCTCTTTCAATCCAATCCAGCTTGCCATCCTTCCGGTTATACCGCTTTGCTTGCGGTATGAGAAAAACTTATCAGGATGACAGCTTGTACACCATGTTGTACATTCGATATGAGTCGGCAATATTCCTGCTTTTATCATAATGATTCGATTCAATTCTTTCAAGTTCAGCATCCATCTTCCAGGATGAACAGACTTAGAGACATACGCGCTCATGTCCTCGTCGCCCGACAAGCCTTGCTTCACTTTAGAGATTACCGCTTCATCGACTTCATAGCAGCATTGTCCGATAGACGGACCGATAGCCGCAAGGAGATTCGCTCTGTGGCTGCCGTACTCCCGCTCCAGCGTCTGGATGACCGCCAAGGCAATATTGCCTACTGTTCCTTTCCAGCCTGCATGAGCAAGGCCTACCGCCCCTTGTACGGGGTCCATAAAGTAAAGCGGAACACAGTCCGCGTAAAAAGACGTCAACAGCACGCCAGGGACATTCGTTACGAGTCCGTCCGTATGTTGAAACGCG
This sequence comes from Paenibacillus fonticola DSM 21315, assembly GCF_000381905.1. Classification (GTDB taxonomy): domain Bacteria; phylum Bacillota; class Bacilli; order Paenibacillales; family Paenibacillaceae; genus Fontibacillus; species Fontibacillus fonticola. The sequence goes on from NZ_KB907248.1 coordinate 156,711, forward strand.
CTCTCCCTGTCAAGGTAGCCCTTCCCTATGTCAGCCTGTGTTACAACAGCAACGTTCGTTCCATGCACCTGCTCGCCGCAGGTCCAGGTCTCGGGTCTAAAGCCAACCGCTGCGGCCAGGAGACGGCGATTCTCCAGCACATCCGCAGGGGCATCTCCGACATGATAAGCCAAATTCAGCGTTTCATAGGGGACTTGCCCCACTCCCCCATTTCGGCCGCTAAAGCCTGCACGAAGTCCGGGCAGCGCATCACACCAGCTTTCCAAAACAAAGGTTTCCGGCAAAGTTTCCCGCTGCCCGGAAAACTCTTCTATAGGCTTCCAAATAAACGGTTCCATCATCCACCTCTTCAGCACTTCAATTCCTGTAATCCTATCTTTCTAATAACATTCGAATAAGTTAAATGACCCCACGCGATATTCAAACAACTACTTTTAGTTTACCATAAGGAAGACTGCTTTTCGAAGGAGATCTCCTTCATGCCGTAGTCATGCCGTAGTCGGCCCGCAGTCAGCCGCATTCAACTGCAGGAGTCAATTCCGGCGATCGGTTCTCCCGTCACGATCGATATATACAGTCGTCTCAACCTGCTGGACACCGCTTTGCGCCAAGCCGTCCATTTTAACCAGCACTACATCCGAACCGATTTTCACAATGTTTTTCCATGGAATAATTAAATCGCTGCCCCCGCCGAACAATCCCATGAACTTGCTGTTTACTGGCACAACGATCGCCTCAATGAGCCCCTGACGCAAATCGAGCTCAAGGTCGCTTATATGTCCAAGCCGTTTGCCGTCTACAACGTTAATGACATCCTTCGCCTGAAAATCGGAGATTTTCATGTTCGCTCCTCCTAACATTAGCCCACATTCAAATTCTATATATGTTGAACAATTGATATGGATGTAGGGCAAGTGTCGACCAGCCTAATAATTTTATATATATGATGATCAACTCCAAAACATTAAAGAACTTATCCTGCAAAGCAGCATACAATTAAAAAAGGTTCCCGAAGGAACCTTTGCTTTAAGACTTAACATGCTTTTGCATTTGTAAGATTGCCGACTTCTCCAGCCTTGACACCTGCGCCTGAGATATGCCGATTTCATCGGCAACCTCCATCTGCGTTTTGCCTTCAAAGAAGCGCATGGACAGGATCATTTTTTCGCGGCGGTTTAAGCGCTGCATCGCCTCCCGCAAAGCGATTTCCTCAATCCACGTCACATCCTTATTTTTATCATCGCTAATTTGATCCATCACATAAATAGGATCTCCTCCGTCATGATAAATCGGTTCAAACAAAGAGACGGGATCCTGAATCGCGTCGAGGGCAAAAACGACATCTTCCTTCGGTAAACCGAGCGCTTCGGAAATTTCGAAGATGGTTGGCTCGCGCGAGTTCAGATTGGTTAACGTATCGCGCATTTGCAGTGCTTTATAGGCTATATCGCGAAGACTGCGGGATACCCGGATAGGATTGTTGTCCCGCAAATATCGCCTGATTTCACCGATAATCATGGGCACGGCATAGGTGGAAAATTTAACATTTTGCGATAAATCGAAATTATCGATCGCTTTCATGAGTCCGATGCAGCCGACCTGAAATAAATCGTCTACAAACTCCCCCCGATTGTTGAATCGCTGGATGACACTCAGCACTAGCCTAAGGTTGCCATTCACTAACTTTTCTCTGGCTGATCTTACGTTGTCCTGCTGCAGGGAACGGAACAACTCACGCATTTCCACATTGGTTAGAACGGGCAATTTTGCAGTGTCCACACCGCAAATCTCGACTTTGTTTCGGGTCATCGTGTCTTTACCTCCCAAGGAGAAACTTAATGATCATTATCTCCCCGGGCTGTATTTTTATTCCTGAATTTCCTCGGAAATCGTTTCTGAATTCATAAGGACTTAGACCATCTTATTGAATTCCTTACGGAGTCTTTTAATAATTCTTTTCTCCAGCCTTGATATATAGGACTGAGAAATTCCAAGCAGGTCCGCCACGTCCTTCTGCGTCTTCTCATCGCCATCGACAAGGCCGAATCTCAGCTCCATAATCATCCTTTCCCGCTCGCTCAGCTTGTCAAGCGCCTTATGAAGAAGCTTACGGTCAACCTGCTCTTCAATATTGCGATAGATTGTGTCGTTCTCCGTTCCGAGCACATCGGACAGAAGCAATTCATTTCCATCCCAATCAATGTTCAACGGCTCATCAAAGGACACTTCCGTACGGATTTTACTGTTGCGCCGTAAATACATCAGGATTTCATTTTCAATACAGCGTGATGCGTACGTTGCCAGCTTAATCTTTTTGTCCGGATCAAACGTGTTGACGGCCTTGATCAGCCCAATGGCACCGATCGACACGAGATCCTCGATGTTAATGCCCGTATTCTCGAATTTGCGGGCGATGTAAACGACAAGACGCAAATTCCGCTCAATAAGCATAGCCCGTATGGCCGAATCTCCCGTAGGCAGGCGCTGCAGCAAATATTCTTCTTCCTCTCTCGTTAAGGGAGGAGGGAGCGCCTCACTGCCGCCTATGTAGTAGATTTCCTCACTCTTAAGCCCGAATAGGAACAACAGCCGGTAATACTGCAACTGCAACATTAACTTCCATCTTACACGCATCTCTCTTCCTCCTATATTACGATCCTGGTGTACTTATAGACGCCCCTTCCTGATTGTCAGCAAAGGGAGCCGCAGCCATTCCCGAAGGTGATAATCCCGTCCCTTCTTCCATTCCTTCCATCAGCACAGGATGAATAATGGCACGATAAGTTTTCTCGCTAGACAGCTGCCCGCCGTCCAAGCCGATCAGCACCTTGGTCGTGACCACTTTTTGACCATCCCTAACAACACATACCTCATCCGGCTTCAAGGCGAGCATAAATTGGGAGCCTTTGTTGATCCCACGGTAAGGAACGAGCCGCAACCGGTCTCTCCATGGGAACGACTCATCATCCGCCCAATCCATAATGAGGTTGTCCGCTTGCTCCGCAGCCAGTCTGACGGTCAAAGATTCCGGCAACACTTGCTTCCACAAAGTGGCTTCCATAACCATAACCGGCCATCTCGTCAGCGGATCCTTCAACTGGTTTCCGGTATCGACTAGTCCTGTGCACTTTACTGCGATTTCCCCGATCCGCACCTGAACTTCTGCCAAACAGCTGTCTGTGCGCTCCAAGGCGCGACGCGAGGATACGACCATTTTGAACCAAATAAGTATAATGAAAAAAACAACAACCGTGAAAATAGAACCGATTTCGAGCGAGAAGCCGAGACCTCCGGAAGCCGAGTACCATATACCGCTCCACACTTCTCCGGAATTTTGCCGCAAATAATGAATACCCAGAATACCGCCAGCAGCTGCGAAGTTAACCATGTAGAATGCTCCCATATTCCGCAAATAGTTTTGCAGACTAACATATCCGAACGCAATCCAGAGCATCACAACAGAAAATAAAAACTTCACGACGAATGTAAACAGAAAAGACAGCTCGGGGAGGAACATCATGATGACATACGCCGCCCCAACTGCAGCCGAGACAGCGATTCGCCATACGATGACGCGCTGCTTTCTGATCCAGGCTGTCACCAGCAGTAAGCTCGCATCGATCAGCAGGTTCATTAAAAAGATGAGATCGATATAGACGACCACTATGCTTCACCTGCCCAGCTCCTTAAATCTTCTTCAGCTATACTAGAGAACTTGTTGTGACGAGGAGTTGCTATCAGTATAATGAGATACGTCTGTAAAGTCTGTCTAAAATTGAGTGAAGAATTAGTACTATTTTTGTCGAGCAATGCAAAAAACCTCTGCTCCATAGCAATGGAACAGAGGTTTAGATTTTGGGGAGATTTGGTCAAACTTATTCGTTATTGTTGCGAGAACGATTGCGGAGGAATGTTGGGATATCCAGCTGGTCACCGCTCGGCTGATTCCCGAAAGGTCTTAAAGCGGAAGCGGAACGGCTATCTTGGGAATCGGCTGCCCCTGTTCCTGTCCCTGGCTTACGAATCGAAGCTGCGGAATAGGATTTATGTTCGAACCCGGTAGCAATGACCGTCACTTTAATCTCTTCCTTCAAATTCTCATCGATAATCGCACCGAAGATCATATTCACTTCCGGATCAGAAGCAGAAATAACAATCTCGGCCGCTTCATTCACTTCATACAGGGACAGATTTGATCCGCCTGTAATGTTCATTATAACACCGCGTGCTCCCTCGATGGAAGTTTCAAGCAGCGGACTCATAATAGCTTTACGCGCCGCTTCTGCTGCGCGGTTCTCGCCTGTTGCTTCGCCAATCCCCATCAAAGCGGAGCCGCGCTCCGTCATAATGGTCTTCACGTCGGCAAAGTCAAGATTGATAAGGCCCGGAACTTGAATCAGATCGGAAATGCCTTGAACGGCCTGACGCAGTACATTGTCGGCTTCGCGGAATGCTTCCAGCATCGGCGTCTTCTTATCTACGATTTCAAGAAGGCGGTCGTTCGGAATAACGATTAATGTATCCACCTTCTCCTTCAGAGCCTCGATGCCCAGCTCGGCATGGGAGGAACGCTTGCGGCCTTCAAATGTGAATGGACGCGTAACAACCCCCACAGTCAATGCTCCGCATTCTTTGGCAATTTCCGCAATGACCGGGGCTGCCCCCGTACCGGTGCCGCCTCCCATCCCGGCTGTGACAAATACCATGTCTGCGCCCTTCAGCGTATTGGCAATCAAATCGCGCGACTCTTCAGCCGCCTTCTTCCCTACGTCCGGGTTGGCTCCCGCTCCAAGTCCCCGCGTCAATTTATCCCCAATTTGCAGCTTATGCTCGGACTTGGCTAAATGCAAAGCTTGAGCATCGGTATTCACCGTAATGAATTCGACGCCCAGCACTCCGTTCTCGATCATTCTGTTCACAGCGTTACTGCCCCCACCGCCAACACCAATGACTTTTATTTGAGCCAAACTCTCCATTTCAAAATCAAATTCCAACATACTCTTCCATCTCCCCCTCATTGTGCATGGATGGCCCGTCCATCTTCAAGTTATATGAATTCACTGAATAAGTTCTTAAGACGTTCCATAATCCCTGGTTTGCCTGAGCTTTCCTGGGTACTTACCGGCTTATTCCGATTAGCTGGCTTCTTAGCACTGTTACCGGCATTTCGGACGCGGATATTTTTGATGACTTTGTACAATATGCCGACGCCTCCCGTATAACCGGGATCACGGACACCAATATAATCCGGTACAGCAACCCGCACGGAAGCGGCCAGTTCCTCCTGTGCAACCTTGAGAAGTCCCGGCATCGATACGGTTCCTCCCGTAAGTATATAACCTCCGGGCAACTCATTGTAACCGAGCCGTTTTACTTCCTGCCGAATCATTTGAAATATTTCCTGCACCCGAGGCTCGGCAATAGCCGCCAAATCCTCCTGGGTAAATTCCTTCTCCACATTGCTTCCAATTCTCGTCACCTTAAAAGTGACATCTCCCGCCGAATCCTCGATAGAGGCGCAGCCGTATTTAAGCTTTACCTTCTCAGCTTGATCGGTCAGAGTACGAAGGCCATAAGCAATGTCATTCGTTATAAATTCTCCCCCTATCGGTAACGTAGATGTCGCAATAATTGCGCCGCTTTCGAACACTGCGATTGTGGTCGATCCTGCGCCGATATCCACCAGCACGGAGCCCATCGTCTTCTCATCCTTGGATAAGGCAAGCTGACCCGCTCCTAATGACAGCAATACCAGGTCCCTTACTCTAAGTCCAGACTTCTCAACGCATCGAAGCAAATTATGTATTGCCGTCTTAGCGCCTGTAACAATCGTTGCCTCGACTTCCAAGCGGACTCCGATCATGCCGCGGGGATCTTGAATTCCTTCAAGGCCATCCACCACGTATTGCTTAGCAACCACATCGATAATTTCCCGCTCCGGAGGCAGTGCGATAACTTCCGCTGCCTTCAATACCCGGTCGATATCCTCTTCACCGATTTCACGGTCTTCATTTTGTACGGCTACAACCCCGTGGCTCGTCTGGAGTCCAATATGATTTCCCGAAATGCCGACATATACTTCCGATATTTGAATTCCTACCATCCGCTCCGCATGTTCGACTGCACTGCGGATCGATTGAACGGTTTGGTCAATATCTACAATCGCACCTTTGCGAATTCCTTCCGAGTCGGCAGATCCAACCCCAATAATATTAAAGGTTCCATTACTAATTTCCCCAATAATAGCACGAACTTTGGATGTACCGATGTCCAAACTAACAATGATGTCATTGTTGCTCAAGCTCTGGCACCTCCTATTTCCCATTCAAAATTATAAATACGAATTTAAAAATGCACTCTCTACATATTCTCCGCCGTTTGACCTTTCCCTCTTTTTTCTACAATATTTTTGAATTCCATCTTTTGCATAAAAATAGGATAAAGGTAACGATAGAATAGGTTAACGGGCACGAGGCACAAATAACTTACCCCGTAAAAAAACTGCAAAAAAAAGCAGGTGGAAAAACTAGCCCATAAAATGTATTTTAACATTGTTTTTCACTCGTGAGTAGTATCATTTTGCTCATCCTGTGGTACATAAGGCACATATGAATCTACCTCCAGCATCGTGAGCATTCCCGGATCCTGGGACTGAAGAATGGAATTCATATATTCCAGCTTCCTCGAAAGCAAGGAAATCGCCGTCACCACTTCGAATTTGGAGCCTGTATACATTTTTACCCGGTCTGGATAGGACAGGGTAGGTGAAGGTACTATTTCTGATATATCGGAAGTCAAGTCTTCCGGCATTTGCGCCAGTACCTCACACAGCTTGGCCAAATTTGGATCATCCGTCTTCCATCCGGTCAAAATCGGCTTTGCGATCGGCATCGTTCCGGGACTCAGGCTAATTTTCGTACCGTTGGCCAGCAAGCCCTTCACCCCATCATCCACGGTCAGCTCATAAGCTGCCAGCGGAAATTCCTTAATCCGGATTGTAATGCTTCCGGGAAAAGCCTTGTGCACCTCCGCTTCCTCAATGGACGGCACTTTCGTCATCCGCTTACTGATCTTCTCCGAGCTTGTTCCAAAAAAGGGAGCGCCAATGTTCAACCCGCTAATTTGCAAGAGCTCTTCGTCTGTCGTATATGTGTTGCCATCAAACGCAATGCTGGAAATTTTACTTAACGAGGAACGAAAAAAAAGTACGGCAAACAACGTCAGAAACAATAAAATTAATATGCCTACAATTTTTCCATTCGTTTTCTTCTTCGGTTTCGGCTGCTTCAACACCGGCACTTTGGCTTTTGACATAACATTTCTCCGGACATTATTGTAGTATACAAAGCCTTTATCCCCTCCGCCGGAGGGGATATTGATCAAGGCTCCATCATTAAGCTAGCTCAAGCTAAATCCAGCTGTTTCAACACGGGAGCATCGCGGCTAACGACGCCGCCTAATCGCTGAAACATCACTTCGATCCGGTCATAACCCCGGTCAATATGATATACCCGCTCAACGATACTCTTGCCTTGCGCCGCCAGCCCGGCAATCACCAGTGCGGCACCGGCCCGCAAATCCGTTGCTTCCACAGTAGCCCCGTACAGTCTCGGCACGCCCCTAATGATTGCTGCATTCATATCTACCGATATATCTGCCCCCATCCGCACCAATTCATCAACATGCTTGAAGCGGCCTTCGAATACCGTTTCCTTCATCAGGCTGACTCCATCTGCCAAAGACAGCAAAACCATGACCTGAGATTGCAAATCCGTCGGAAACGAAGGATAAGGAGAAGTCACAATTCGGTCTACAGCCTTTAGCCGGCCTGCATTGCTTACAGTTATTATATCATTGAGAGCACTGATTTGAACACCAGCCCGGCGCAATACATGAAGCAATGACACGAGATGGGCTGGATTGCAGTGCGTCAAAGTAACCGAGCCTCTCGTTGCCGCGGCAGCGATGAGCGCTGTACCTGCCACAATCCGGTCGGGAATAATTTCATAATCGCACGGGTAAAGTCGCGATACGCCTTGGATCGTAATCGTATCCGTGCCGGCTCCCATAATGCTTGCGCCCATCTCGTTAAGGAAATTTTGCAAATCCTGTATTTCGGGCTCACGGGCCGCATTCGTAATCACGGTCGTACCTTTCGCCAGAGCCGCTGCCATCATAATATTTTCCGTAGCCCCGACGCTTGGAAAGTCAAGATGAATGTCGGCCCCGACCAATTGGCCGGCCCTGCACCAAATCTGTTGATGCCGCTCCTCAATGACAGCTCCCAGAGCCTGCAGTCCCCGCAAGTGCAAATCAATTTTCCGTTCACCGATCGCACACCCGCCGGGCTGGTAAATGCAAACCTCTTTGAATCTCGCAAGCAGCGGTCCCATAAGAAAAATAGAAGATCGCATTTGACTCATCAAATCTTCCGGCACATGGCTGGAGTTAGCACTGCTGGCGTCGATCATCACGGTATCGCCCTGATGATCCGCTTTGCAGCCCAAACGGCTTAAAATGCCCAGCATAACATCAATATCCAGCAACCGGGGAACATTGCGAAGCTGCACCGCGCCTTCGGACAGCAAGCTAGCAGCCAGAATAGGCAGTGCGGCATTTTTCGCTCCATGGATACGAATGGTTCCTGAGAGGGGTCTCCCGCCTTCAATCACCAATTTGTCCAATGTATCACCTCCGAGTTTACCGTTCACCCACGAAATAAACCTCCGGCACCAGAGCGGTTTCAAATTTCGAAGCGATGGTGTCTTGGATTAGCTCCATGAGCGCAAGAACGTCCTCTGCTGTCGCTTGCCCCGTATTGACAATGAAATTGGCATGCAGCTCGGATACTTGAGCTCCGCCTATACTGCGCCCTTTAAGTCCTGCCGCTTCAATCAGCCTGGCCGCGTGATCTCCTGACGGATTACGGAACACACTACCCGCGCAGGGCTGCTGCAGCGGCTGGGTTTTGCGGCGGCGATCTTTGTAGGATGCCATGGCAGCAGCAATTTCCAAGCGGTCTCCCTCCTGCAGTGTGAAGATGGCGTTTGCTACGACGCCCCGGCTTCCATGCAAAATGGAATGGCGGTATGCAAAATCCATATCCTGCGCATTGTAAGTTACCAACTCACCGGTCTCCAGAACAATTTCAGCGGATTTAAATATGCGTGACACATCAGACCCGTGAGCGCCGGCATTCATATATACGGCTCCACCGACGGTTCCTGGAATGCCTCCAGCAAATTCCAGTCCGCTCAAGCCCTCTTTGCCCGCCATAATGCTCAATCTTACAATCGAGGCGCCTCCCCCCGCTTCAACCTCGGTTCCCCGGAATCGGATTTGCTCCAATTCCCTGCCTAATTTGATCACCGCGCCGCGAATGCCCTTATCGGATACGAGCATGTTAGAGCCCTTGCCAACCATTAACCAAGGGATTTGCTCTTCATAGAGCTGGCGGATCAGATTGGCCAGCTGTTGTATGTTCTCTGGGACGATCAGAGCGTCGGCAGGGCCTCCTATTTTCCAAGTCGTATACTTTGACATCGACTCATTGGGCAACACCTTGCCAACTTCCAGTTCTAACAATTTTGATATCCACTGCTGCATCGGAAAATCCCTCCTTGACTAACATGCCGAATCCCTTCCGGCACCAGGCCTTCCGATAATCGGTTAATCCGTATAAATTTCACCGGCTGCGTGGGTGTACAGGGAACAGGTTCTCGATGAAATCGCTCTTCCTTCCTGGTCCCCGCTTGGATTGTCACGATTTATAAAGTATCTTATGCCTCCGGCAGTAAGATGGTGACAAAGGCCCAGCTCCGGTGTATTACTAGCGTGTACTTTGGTTCCGGACAAGCCGGCGCATTTCCTCTACGATTAAATGAGCCGCTTCCGGCTTGCCAAGCCGTTTGGACGCCCTGGACATCGACTCATGTACCAAGGATTCCGTCATAATGCGCTTGATGGCAGAGAACAGCGAATTCCCCGTTAATTCAGGCTCGAGAATGACTTCGGCCGCTCCGGCCATTTCTAGTGATCTCGCATTTTTCTCCTGATGATTATTCGTTACGTTGGGAGACGGGATTAATATAGATGGGATTCCAAGGGAGGTCATCTCGGCCAAAAAAGACGCTCCAGCCCTGTTCACGATTAAAGAAGTACAGGCGAGCACCTCAGGCATGTTATGCACATAGGGCAGTATTCGCAAGTTGTCAGGCATATTTCCAAGCTTCGACGCCACGGCCGCTTTTGTATTTTCATAATATTGTTCGCCGGTAACATAAATGAAATCGATATGTTCCAGCTTGTCTACAAATGGAGCCATGCCGACCATAGCTTCGTTAATCGCCTTTGCCCCACGGCTGCCCCCTACGATAAGAACAATTGTTCTTCCGGAGGGAAGACCGAGCGAAGCATAGCCGTTATTTTTATCCGCTTCAAATACGGTTGTCGCCCGCGGATTGCCGGTATACAGTATTTTCTTCGCGGCGGGAAAGGCGGGTCCTGAGCCTTCGAAGCTGACCGCCACCGTCGATACATATTTGCTTAAAAAGCGGTTCGTCAACCCCGGTACAGCGTTCTGCTCATGAATGATGCTGGGGATGCCAAGTTTGGCCGCCGCATACACTACCGGACCGCAGACATAACCGCCGGTCCCTATTACCACATCCGGTTTGAATTCTCGCAGCAGCCGCTTGGAAGTACGCACCCCTTTCATAAAACGAACGATCGTTTTAACGTTATCAAATGACAGACTCCGGCGAAAGCCGGTAATATCTATAGCTTCAAATGGAATATTCTCTTTGGGAACCAGAGTGCTCTCCAGTCCCCGCTGTCCACCAATATATAAAAATTCGGACTCCGGATATTCCGCACCGCATTGTTTGGCGATCGCAAGAGCGGGATAAATGTGCCCTCCCGTTCCGCCGCCGCTAAGCACGACGCGCATAACTTATTCACCTCGCATGACGGGATAAATTCAATAAAATTCCAAGCGCTGTCAGCATTAACGTAAGCGATGAGCCCCCGTAGCTGATCAGCGGCAAAGTAATGCCAGTGACAGGCATGAGACCGATGACGACGCCGATATTAATAACAACCTGTACAGCTACCATACCGACAATACCGACGGCAAGCAAGCTGCCAAAGCTGTCATCCACTGTCATCGCCACTCTCATGCCCCTCCAAACTAAAATAAGGAACAGCAGGAGGACAAGTAATCCCCCAATAAAGCCAAGCTCCTCGGACAAAATCGAAAAAATAAAATCCGTTTGCGGCTCCGGAACATAGCTGTACTTCTGACGGCTCATTCCAAGCCCAAGCCCAGCGAGTCCGCCGGGCCCAATCGCATACAGTGATTGGATGATCTGGTACCCTGCACCAAGCGGATCGGACCAAGGATCGAGAAAGGCGGTTATCCGCTGCAGCCGGTAAGGCGCCGCTAAAATGAGCCCGGCAAATCCGGCAGCACCTATGGCAGCCAATCCGGTCAAATGTGAAATTCTCGCACCAGCTGTAAAAATAATGAGCAGCGACGCCCCCATCATAACTGTACCGGTGCCTAGATCCGGCTGCATCATGATCAGGCCGAACGCGAGCCCCATTACGCCTAGGGGAGGCAGCAACCCTTTTGAAAATATCGTGATCTTATAATCTTCCTTGCTAAGCCAATGGGAGAGAAAGAGAATCATGCCGAGCTTCATAAATTCGGAAGGCTGAATGCCAAAAGAGCTAATGCCAAGCCAGCTTCGCGCGCCGCCGCGAACGACGCCTATTCCAGGAATAAGCACGATGACAAGCAGAGCAAAGCAGATAAACAAGCTAATTTTCGCATACTGGCGCAGATGACGGTAATCGAGATTCATCATAAAGAACATTGCTGCCAGGCCTAGAACAGCAAATAACAGCTGACGCTTCACGAAATAGAAAGAGTCTCCATAGTCATGAAAAGCAAGCACGGAGCCTGCGCTGTATACCATCACAATTCCTATAGCCAGCAAAGCCACTATGCTGGCCAGTAACCAGAAATCTGGTGCCTTGCGGTTTTTGTTCATCGTGGAAGCCACCTCTTAACAATAAGTAGGGGCTTATCCACCCCCCTACTTAAAGGGTATGCACCACCTCTTTAAAAATGCGTCCCCGCTCTTCATAGGAAGCAAACATGTCCCAGCTAGCGCAGGCTGGCGAGAGCAGGACAATGTCTCCCGGCTCAGCCAAACCGGCAGCTTTGAGCGTCGCGGCGCGTAATGTTTCGGCGGCACTGTCTCCAGTATCGACAAGCACAGCCTCAGATAGTCCCGCCAGTTCTGCGGCCTTGGCCATTTTCTCCCGCGTCTCTCCCAGGGCAACGACCGCTTTGACCTTGTCCTTAAATACAGGAACCAGTTCCATATAATCGGAACCGCGGTCCAATCCGCCGGCAATAAGCACAATCGGGGAGTTCAGCGCTTCGAGAGCCATCGTTGTCGCTTTGGAGTTCGTCGCCTTTGAATTGTTATAGTAGGTTACATTCTCTTTAACGGCGACAAATTCGAGACGATGCTCCACTCCCCGGAACGATCTTAAAGACTCCAGCAGCTGCGCAGGAGCCGCGCCAGCAGCCAGACAGGCTGCAATAGCTGCCAGGGCATTCTCAACGTTAAAACGGCCCGGCAGACCGATTTCCTCCACACGGATAATCTCGGTAACCAGCCCTTCGCCATTCCGGTAGACGATGACTCTATCGCATGCATCCAGCTCTTGCGGCAAATACGGCGGCTCAATGTATACCCCTTCTACCGTCAATCGCTCTGCCGCTGAGAAGGGCAGCACCTTTGCGTTCATGGTTGGGACGAATTCCCGGCATACTGGATCGTCCCAGTTTAGGACGGCGATATCCTCTTTGGTCTGGTTAGCAAACAGCTTCACTTTAGAAGAAATGTAGTCCTCCATCGTACCGTGATAATCGAGATGCGTCTCGGCCAGGTTGAGCAGAACGCCGATTGACGGGCGGAACTGCTGCGTTCCCTTCAGTTGGAAGCTGCTCAGTTCGACGACCATCCAATTGTCCTCGCTCGCCGCCTCTGCCGCTTCACAGAGCGGTGTACCGATGTTGCCGGCGACGAGCGGCTTCAGGCCCGCCGCTTGCAGCATGCTGCCGATCCAGGTCGTTGTCGTCGTTTTTCCGTTGGAGCCCGTAATGCCGATAATTGGTGCGGCGCATAAATGATAGGCCACCTCGACTTCCGTCACGACATCAATTCCGAGTTCCAATGCCTTGACGACTGGCGCCGCCGTATAAGGAATACCCGGATTTTTCACAACCAGTTCTATCCCTTCATGGATCAGCCCTTCCGGATGGCCCCCGCATAGAACAGAAATTCCCAAAGCCTCCAATTCAGAAGCTTCGGGACATTGTTCTCTATCCTTCTTGTCATTCACGGTTACGATCGCACCAAGATGATGCAGGGTTTTGGCAACTTGAACGCCGCTCCTCGCCAAACCGAGAACGACGATCCGGCGCCCCCGGTATTGTTCTGGATGTTTCATTGTTTTACAACCCCTTGTTTAAATAAAGTCCAATCCCTGCAAGCAATAAGCCGACGGCCCAAAATGTAACGACAACACGCCACTCTGACCAGCCTGTCAATTCAAAATGATGGTGAATCGGACTCATTTTAAATATTCGCTTCCCGCGTGTTTTGAAAGATATGACTTGCAGTACGACAGACAGCATCTCCATCACAAAGACGCCGCCAATGACGAGGAACAGCAGCTCGCTTTTGGTTACGATCGCAATCGCCGCAATCGCGCCGCCAATGCCCAGTGAACCGGTATCTCCCATAAATACTTTAGCCGGATGAGCATTGAACACGAGAAAGCCAAGCACGGCCCCGATCATCGCTGCAGCACACACCGCCGCTGGTATGGAAGTCGCCTGTATCGCAATAACGGCATAAGCGCCGAAAGCAATAGCGCTCACCCCGGACAACAACCCATCAAGTCCGTCTGTAAAATTCACAGCGTTGCTAATAGCGAGCATCATAAGAATGATAAACGGATAATAGAACCAGCCGCCCCAATCAAACGATATTGGCGTCCCTGGAATACCAAGAGCGGTGCTGTGCTCTCCCGAAATCAGCAAGGCGCATACGATACCGGCGAACAGCAGCTGACCGAACAATTTCTGCCTGGGCGTCAGTCCCAAGGAACGCTTGAATACGATTTTAATGTAATCGTCGAGAAATCCGACCAAACCGAAGCCAAGCGTAGCGACAAGCATGACATAAAACTCGGTGTTCACCACCGAAAACTTAAGAAAAGCCAATGTAAACGCTAAAATAATGACAATTCCGCCCATCGTAGGCGTACCTGCCTTCTTCTGATGACTTTCCGGTCCTTCGTTACGAATCTGCTGCCCGAACTTCATCCGCCGCAAAAGCGGAATGAGCAGCGGAGCCGAAATAACGGCCAATATAAAGGACACCCCGATTGTTAGTAATATAAGTCCAAAATCCATGGGATCACCCCCCTTTCGCCGGTATTATTGATGAAGATCATTACACTTGACCGCTTCCACAACTTCCTCCAGCCTCATTCCCCGGGACGCTTTGACGAGGATAACATCCTCAGGATGCAGTACGTCCAGAAGGTCCGTAATCAACTCGATTTTATCAGTATATGCATGGATGCGCTCTTGGTCCAAATGTCCTGCCGCACCTTCGGCAATTTTTGTTCCCAGTGCGCCATAAGTAAACAAATGATCCACTTTATCAGGTGTTAAAAATGCGCCTACATCACGGTGCAGGTCGTTCTCGGTCGGGCCCAGCTCAAGCATGTCGCCTAGCACAGCAATTTTTTGGCGGAACCCCTTCATATTGTGCAGCACTCCGATCGCCGCCTTCATCGAGGTGGGACTGGCGTTATAGGCGTCGTTCAAAATCGTTACGCCGCTGTCGCCAGTGATCACCTCGATCCGCATGCCGGTCAGCTGAACATTCGCCAGCCCTTCCTTCATCGCCTGTACCGTGACGCCAAAATAGCGGGCAACGGCGATTGCCGCAAGGCAGTTGATTACATTGTGCTGCCCGAGAATCGGCAGATGCAGCGGCGTGTCCCCCTGAGCGCTGGAAGTAAACACCGTGCCGTCATCGAGGAACATCATGCCGACGGGATAATCATCATTATGCGGGGCAAGACCAAAGGTGGCCGTGGTGAAATGATCCTGCTTCACCGTCCCCGGCTCCTGAAGCACCTCCGCTATCAACGGCTCATCGCCTTCATAGACGAGCAGCCCGCCCGGCTTCAGCCCTGCCAATATTTCCAGCTTGGCGCGGGCAATCTCCAGCCGGGAGCCCAACTGCAGCAGATGCGCTTCACCGATATTCGTAATAACCGCTACTTCCGGCTCGGCCAGCTTCGAAAGCAACTCTATTTCATAGCGGCCGCTCATCCCCATTTCTAGCACCGCGATCTCGGTATGCTCCGGCATGGAGAGAATCGTAAGCGGAAGTCCGATATGATTGTTAAAATTGCCTTGTGTTTTATGAACAGAATAGGTGGTCGAGAGCAGGGAATATACGATGTCCTTCGTCGTCGTCTTCCCGTTGCTGCCCGTGATGCCAACTACCCTTGCCTTGCTCTCCTGCAAATAGCTCTGCGCAAGCCGCTGGAGCGCTTCTAGCGTGTCATCCACGAGGACAGCCGGACCAGGCGGGGTCCCCTTGGCTTTGTCCCACAATACTGCGTTTGCCCCTGCCGCCAGGCAATCCCCGGCAAATTGATGGCCATCGAACCGCTCTCCGATGAGCGGAACGAAAAGACAGCCTCCAGCAACGCTGCGCGAGTCCGTGGTAACTCCTTGTATGGTTACTTGCTTATCTTCCGTGTTCCAAACTTCTCCGCCGCACATGGCAGCTACTTGTTCCAATGTTCTAGTTATCACTTACTCAAACCCCTTATCGCTTCTTTAGCGACGATCCGATCATCAAAATCGAGCACCGCTGTACCGATCAATTGGTAGGTTTCATGACCTTTCCCCGCAATCAATACTACATCTTCACTGCTTGCCATTTCAATAGCCTTTTGGATGGCCTCGCGCCGGTCGGCGATAAGCTCATAGCGTTCCCCGGCCACTTGATCTTCCATAAGTCCGGCTTCAATGTCCTGAAGAATCGCCTCGGGATTTTCCGTACGGGGATTGTCGGAGGTCACGATGACATGCTCCGCATAGCGTGCGGCGATTTTGCCCATCAGCGGGCGCTTTGTGCGATCCCGGTCGCCTCCGCAGCCAAATACGCAGATGACCCGCCCTGCCGCAAATTCGGTTACTGTGCGCAGCACGTTCTCCAAGCCGTCAGGCGTATGAGCATAGTCAACAATAACGGCGAACGATTGCCCTTCATCCACAGCCTCTACGCGTCCATCGACCCCTTTAAGGGACTCCAGGCTTTCTTTAATTCGATTCAGCGGAACACCTTCCAGCAAACATGCCGCGATGGCGGCTAGCGCATTGTACACATTGAACTTGCCAACCATGCGCAGCGAAATGTCGGTGCTGCCCTGAAACGTATCAACATGAAAGGAGGTCCCTTTTGCCGTAACGGAAATATTTGAAGCAGCTACATCGGCGGCATTCTCAACGCCATAGGTGATCGCCTGCACTGCCGTTTGTGCGGCAAAATAGGCGGATGCGGGGTCGTCTGCATTAAGCACGGCATAGCTTCGCAGCTCAGGATTAGCCTCATAGGTGTTCCCAAGCCGGGAGAAGAACAGCCCTTTGGCCTCGCGGTAAGCTTCCATCGTATGATGATAATCCAAATGATCCTGCGTCAAATTTGTAAACACCGCGGAACGAAATTTCGTCCCTTTCACTCTTCCCTGCTCTAATGCATGCGAAGATACTTCCATTACGCAATAATCAATATCGCTGTTCACCATGTCATGCAAGTACTGCTGCAGGTCGAGCGATTCCGGAGTCGTTCTTGGCATAGGAAATGTCCTGCCTCCAAATTTTCGCTCAATCGTACCGATCAGTCCCGTTCGTTTGCCGTACTGACTCAAAATGCTTTCAATCAAATACGTCGTCGTCGTTTTGCCGTTCGTCCCCGTTACACCGATCACTTTCATCCGGGAGCTCGGCGTCCCGTACAATACATTCCCCAAAATCGCCATGGCCAATCTAGTATCTTTCACCTGAAGCTGAGGCAAATCCACCTGCTCAAGCCGGCGCTCCACTACTAGCGCAACCGCCCCCTGCTTCATCGCCTGCGGAGCAAAATCATGACCGTCCACCGTCAGCCCAGGCAGACAAATAAACAGATCGCCGCTCTTCACCTGCCTGGAGTCTATGGCTATGCCCTGACACGGCGTTTCTCCATCTCCATATATTTTCGATGCTATCAAATATGTTGCGAGTTCCTTCAGCAGCATAAGACCCCTCCGTCAAATTGTTATCAACCTATGAATAACAGTCACAGGAATCCCCATTTAGTTATATTATCACCAAAAGTATCATTTTTCAGGAATCTTGTTCACTATGATTGTGCTCTATTTCAGCCTCCGACTCGCTTCCCATATAGATGCGTATCGTCGAGCCGCGCTCCACCCTTGCACCGGGTTTGGGCGCCTGATTAATGACGATATTGCCAACGCCCGATTTAGCAAGCGAAAAGTTCATATTCAAATCTTCATAGATTTCCTGTACGCTATGTCCGATCAAGTCTGGAACGGTAACGACCCTCGTTTCACCGTATTTATACTTCTTGGCCATCTGGTCTTTCCGTGGGGGCACCTCCATATATTCCAACGCATCGGTCAAAATATTACGAACGATCGGCGCCGCTACAACGCCACCAAACTGAATGCCCTGCGGGTTGTCTACCGCCGTGTATACAATAATCTGCGGGTCATCCGCAGGAGCAAAGCCGATAAAGGAAACGATGTGCTCACTCGTTGAGTAGCGGCCGTTGACGACCTTTTGCGCCGTTCCCGTCTTGCCCCCTACGCGATAGCCGTCAATAAAAGCATTGCCGCCCGTGCCATTGGCCACGACGCTTTCCAAAGCCGTTCTCACCTGCTTGGACGTTGCCTCTGAAATGACCTGCCGCACCATTTCCGGCTCCACTTCATCGACCACCTGCCCGGTTTCCGGATTTATCCAGGATTTCGTCACGTGCGGTTTATAGAGCTTGCCGCCGTTAATTGCGGCTGACACAGCGGTAATTTGCTGTATCGGAGTCACGGACACCCCTTGGCCAAAAGAAGTTGTGGCCAATTCAACCGGGCCCACCTGGGAAAGCTTGAAGAGAATTCCGTTCTCTTCACCGCTAAGATCGATGCCCGTCTTGCTTCCAAAGCCAAAATCCTTAATATATTTGAATAAAGTCTCTTTGCCAAGCCGCTGACCGAGGGTTACAAAGCCCGGGTTACAGGAGTTTTCAACGACCTGGAGAAAGGTCTGGCTGCCATGGCCGCCTCTTTTCCAGCAGCGAAGCGAAGCGCCTGCAACCTTAATAAAGCCCGGATCAAAAAACCTTTCGTTCATAAGGTCAACTTTCTTCTCTTCCAGAGCTGCTGCAAGCGTAATAATTTTAAACGTAGATCCCGGCTCGTACGTCATCCAAATCGGCAGATTGCGGTTATATACCTCTACAGGATATTCCTGGTATTCAGCAGGCTCATAGCCAGGCCGCGCTGCCATCGCCAATATTTCGCCGTTCTTCGGATCCATGGCGATCGCGATAGCCGAATTGGCCTGCAGCCTGGCCATCGCCTCATCCAGTTCTCTTTCCATGATGCCTTGGATCGTCTTATCGATCGTAAGCTGTAAATTCAGCCCATCCTTCGGTTGGACGTATTTTTCGGATGAACCTGGCATCAGCCTTCCGCCCGCATCCGACAAATACGAGATGCTGCCGTTCATTCCGTTCAGCTGACTGTCATATTTTTTCTCCACTCCGGTAAGCCCCTGATTATAGCTCCCGGTGAAACCCAGAATATGAGCGGCCAGCCCTCCATAAGGATAATACCTTTTGTTGTCCTCGGCAACAACAATACCCGGCAGACCCAAATCACGAATTTGCTGTCCTTTTTCCATCGTAATTTTGCGTCCACCGGGCTGCAGTCTGACTATCGATTGTCGCTTCGTGATTGTCTTCAAAATCTCTTCTTCACTCATGCCAAGCAGAGGCGCCAAGCTGCGCGCCGTAGCTTCCGGCGTCTTGATCTGCACCGGAATAGCCATAACCGTCGGCGTCGATATATTATAGGCGAGCGTAACGCCGTTTCTGTCACTTATCTCCCCCCGCTTGGCCGAGAAAGGAATGTTGCGGCGCCATGAATCTTCCGCCTTGGCCGACAGTTCTGCCCCTTTGCCCAGTTGAACATAAGCGAGTCTTGCAACGAGTGCTGCAAAAAGCAGAACTAACAGCAGCAGCAATAACAGCAGTCTTCGTCTGACAGTAACTTTGGATATTTTCATAGATTGCCTCCTGTTCGCTCCTAAAAAGACATGATCGTTCTGCTATCATGACTATTCAGGATAAACAGGGGTTAGAACAAGCTATGGCGAGGCTTCTTCGGCATCGTCCTGCACATTCGCATCCTCATCGCCGTGTTTGTCCCCGCCGTCCGAAGAGGCGTCCGCCTCCTCATCAGCCTGCCCGGGATTTAAAGGTTCCAGTATGAGCGTTACCTGCCTTTGCCCCTGCACCTCTGACACTTGCTGTTCTACTACATATCCCTCGCCAACGGTTTTTATAGACACCTGCAGCACTGACAACAGCTCCACAGCATCCCGCAATGATTGCCCCTTAACGTTAGGTATGCTCAGATACTGGCCTTCTTCCGTCAAAATGTACATATGCTGACTTGACTTTATCTGGCTGCCCGGCTTCGGAAACTGGGATATGACCTTGCTTCCATTTCCCAAGGTCGCATAGGAAATCCCTTTGCTTTTCAATAAATCCTTCGCTTCCTGAACCGGCATGCCATCAAGGTCCGGGACCTTCAAGACGTTAGCTGCTTGAACTGCCGGGCTCGCGGCCTGATCATCAAGCTGCTTCGGCACTCCCATATGTTGCAGAGCCTGGTTCATAATCTTCTTGACGACCGGACCGGCCGCACTCCCCCCGCCAAGCTCCGGGTTTATCGGCTCGTCAATGAGTACTAATACAATAATTTGGGGGTCGTCCACCGGCGCATATCCAATATAGGAAACGACCTGCTTCGATGAATCGTATCCTCCCTTACCGGGCTTTATTGCCGTCCCCGTCTTGCCGGCTATGCGATAGCCCTCGATATAGGCGTGACGTCCAGTCCCAATAACCCTGTCAGAAACGACCTGTTCGAGGTAGCCGCTTATTTCCTTCGCCTTATCCGGTGATAAAACATTACGAATCACCTTCGGTTGTGTCATTGTCGTTTCCCCGGTATGAGGATCCGTGACCGACTTGACGATATGCGGTTCCATCAGCTTGCCGCCATTGGCCACTGCAGCAACCGCCGCAACCTGTTGAATCGGAGTCACAAGCAGCTGGCCGTGGCCGTAGGACATCGCCGCAAAGTCTGCCTGGTACACAGGAGTAACGGCCCCTTTTGCCTCACCGGGCAATTCGATGCCTGTTCGTTGGCCAAAGCCAAAGTTATCAACGTATTGCTTCAGCAATTCCGGGCCAAGCTTCTCATACCCGAGCTTAACAAAAGCGACGTTGCTGGAGCGCTTGACTCCTTCCAAATATGAAATAGCTCCCCAGCCCGATCGCTTAACATCATGTATCGTCTGTCCGGGAACACGGATGCTGCCGGACATGAAGCTTTCATTCGGATTGAACAATCCTTCCTGAACCGCGCCGGCTAGTGTAACGATCTTAAACGTGGAGCCCGGCTCATATACTGATTTAGTGGCATGATTGTAAAAGTTTTTCTGATCGACGTCTTTCCAATACTCATTCGGATTGTAAGTTGGCAAATTAGCCAGCGCCAAAATTTCCATCGTCTTCGGATCAGCGGCAATGACTGTCATACTGATCGGTTTCAAATCAGCGTATGCTTCGTTCATCGCCTCTTCAACATAATACTGGATGGTATAGTCGATCGTCAGCTGTATATCTTTCCCATTCTTGACAGGTGTGTAAATTTCGCTGGCTTTGGGAATTTCTATTCCGCGGCCATCGCTCTTATATTCAAGCGAACCGTCCTGCCCCTTCAGCTCCTCATCATAATAAGCCTCAACGCCTGTCCCTTCGACAGCTTCAGAATCGCGATTAACATATCCAAGAATATGCGCAGCCAGACTTTGACTCGGGTAATAGCGTTTCTGCCCCTTGATAAGAATAATTCCGACATCATCTACATTATGCTGCTTCATCAGGTCAGCCTGCAGCTTCTCGACCTTATCCTTTACATCCTGGTCCACTTTCCAGCCTTCTTTGCGAACTTCACGTTGATTGTAAAAAGCGCCGTCTTTCTTCTTGGCATTGACAAGCTCACGCAACTCACTCTCGCTCTTTCCGAGAATATCATGCAGCCCCTGGACTATTTCCTCCTGAATCCCCAGCTGATGAATCAACTTGGGATTGATCGCAACCGTATAAGCAGGCGCATCCACCGCCAGTATCTTACCGTTACGGTCAGTGATTTTTCCACGGCTTGCCGGAATCGTCTTCTTCTTTGACCATACTTTTTCCGCATATGCCTGCCAGAATTCGGCCTCCACGACCTGAACCCAAAACACTCTCCCCATCAATACAGCAAAAAAGAGGGTAATAATTCCCCCTATAAGCAGTGTCCGCAATTTAATTCTCTTAATCATGGCCAGAACCTCTTAAATCTTCATTATTTGCGGGCGACATTCGCGCCGCCCGAATTTGTTGATTGGCTCCCTGACTCTGTCGATACCTGAACGTGAAAGCCTTCTTCATCCGACACTGAGTATCCCAGTTCGGCAGCTTTCTGAGGAATTTGCTCCTCCAGCTTCTCTTTCTGAATCGTTAACTCTTTCATTTCACCATTCAGCTTCTGAATGTCGGTGTTCAAATTATACATTTCACGTTTAATGCTGTACAAATTGCCGTTTTGCCACAGCAGACCACCCATAATAGCGACGCAAAAAACGATCGTAAACATATAAAGCAGCTTCTCCCGGACAGGGAGCGTCGCTCTGCGCGTAACAACCTTCGTCGTTTCCCGGTAACGCTGGGACGGGTAGCCGCGTTCTGAAGCTTTTTCTTTAACTGCTAAATTCCCCCGTGTATAAGCCATTTCACTATTCCTCCGCTACAGATTACAATTTTTCCGCTACACGCAATTTCGCTGAACGTGCCCGGGCGTTTTCGGCCAGCTCCTTTTCTGAAGGAACTACCGGCTTCCGGTTGATCAGCCTGAGCTCTCCTTTGCCTCCGCACACACACATAGGAAAATCCGGAGGACATGTACATTTCTCGACAAATTTCGCGAAAATTTGCTTGCAAATCCGGTCTTCTAGTGAATGAAAGGTAATAACGGATACTCTGCCGCCTGGTGCCAAGCATCGAATTGCCGCATGCAAACCGTCTTCAAATGCCCCCAGTTCATCGTTTACAGCAATTCGCAGCGCCTGAAAGCTTCGTTTGGCAGGGTGTCCGCCTGTCCGGCGTGCCGCAGCCGGTATCCCTTCTTTAATTAGCTCTACCAGTTGTCCTGTCGTTTCTATCGATCGTTCCTTGCGCATTTCCACAATCACTTTGGCGATTCGTCTCGAAAACTTCTCTTCCCCGTACTGAAACAAAATGCGGGCAATTTCCCGTTCGGGCCATTCGTTTACTATATCCTTGGCCGTCAGCTCCGCCGTCTGATCCATCCGCATATCCAGCGCTGCATCCGAATTATAGCTGAAGCCCCTCTCGCCTTCATCAAATTGAGGAGAGGATACGCCCAGATCAAACAGTATTCCATCGACTTGCGGTACACCATCTTTCCGAGGTACCCAAGCCAGTTCCGCTAACTTTTCCTGCAAATATCGAAAGTTACTGCGCACCAGGGTTAATTGTTTGCCATAGGAAGATAACTTCTCAGTGGCATGATCAAGCGCCCAATCGTCCTGATCAAAGGCAATCAGCCGGCCTTCTGTTCCAAGCTTGGACAAAATAACAGAACTGTGGCCGCCGCCTCCCAAGGTACAGTCTACATAAATACCATTCGGCTTGATGCGCAGCCCTTCTGTCGCTTCTTCTTTAAGCACCGTGATGTGATGAAACAAGCTGCAGCCCTCCAGACCGTTTACAAATCAAAATTAAAATCAACCAGTTTCTCAGCGATATCATTAAAGGTGTCCTCCGATTGCTGGAAGTATTGCTCCCACGTGTCGCGGCTCCATATTTCTACCCGATTTGAAACACCGAGTACGACGCAATCCTTCTCCAGCTTGGCGTACTGTCTCAAATTGCCCGGTAAATTTACCCTTCCCTGTTTGTCCCACTCGCATTCCGTCGCCCCCGAGAAAAAAAAGCGGGTAAACGCACGAGCATCAGACTTCATTAAGGGGAGAGCCTTGAGCTTCTGTTCCAGCACTTCCCATTCCTGCATCGGATACACAAAGAGGCATTGGTCCAATCCGCGGGTAACGACAAAGGAGGCGCCAAGAAGATCACGAAACTTAGCCGGTATAATAATTCGGCCTTTATCATCAATGCTATGTTGGAATTCCCCCATAAACATTGAAACTTCACTCCTTACCTCTTTCCCCCACTTTGCACCACTTTCCACCACTCTTGAAGTAGTAATTCTGCATTTGAGCGTGAATTCCTCCTTGTAAAACAAATATTTTTTAGCAAAAGCTCATAATTTTGTGACCAACGCGCTAAAAAATATAAAATTCCAAATTTCCCATTTAATACTTAGGTCTTAAGTATAGTTACATAAGAGTCTTAAGAACCACCTCGTTCAAGTATATACACTTTCTGCATATTCGCACTAAAAAAAGATCGGCGATAAATCCACAGAACTTTTCAATTAAATTCGCAGATTCACAGATAAAAAATAATTCCCATGATATAAATTCAACGATATTCATTTTCCCATGAAAAAAAGAACCTCATCCGTGACGAGGTTCTTTTACTTTTAAATCGATTATTCTAACCTAACTCAGCATAATATTACGCCATTTAACGCAGTAATTACGTTTTACCCGGCTTTTAGTGCTCTTGCCAGCTCTCCAGATAAGCACGCTGTTCCTCAGTCAGAACATCGATACCAAGTCCGAGGCTCTCCAGCTTGTTGCGGGCCACCTGCTCATCTAATTCGTATGGCACATTGACGACGGCTGCACCGATTTCTTTATAGTGCTCATTGACATATTTCAGGGACAAGGCTTGAAGCGCGAAGGTCATATCCATAATTTCGGCTGGATGACCGTCACCGGCTGCAAGGTTTACAAGACGGCCTTCAGCCAAAATGTACATCTTGCGTCCATCCTTCAATTGATATTCTTCAATATTGCGGCGTACGGTTCGAATCGACGTGGAACGCTCTTCCAGCTCCGGCTTGTTTACTTCAACATCGAAATGACCTGCATTGGACAAAATCGCTCCATCCTTCATCACATCATAATGCTCACCGCGAATGACATCGCGATTGCCTGTTACCGTAACGAAAAAGTCGCCGACTTTGGCTGCTTCAATCATCGGCATCACATGGAACCCGTCCATGTAAGCTTCTACCGCTTTGATCGCGTCAATTTCTGTAACGATGACATTCGCTCCAAGACCTTTAGCACGCATCGCAACCCCCTTGCCGCACCAGCCATAACCTACGACAACAACCGTTTTGCCGGCAACAACCAGGTTCGTCGTACGGTTAATTCCGTCCCACACCGACTGGCCCGTTCCATATCGGTTATCGAACAAGTATTTGCAATAAGCATCATTTACAGCCACCATTGGGAACTTCAGCTGGCCTTCCTTCTCCATCGCTTTAAGACGCAAAATACCGGTAGTCGTCTCTTCGGCCCCGCCGCGGACATTCTCCAGCAGGTCAGGACGTTCCGAATGAACGATACTGACCAGATCTCCGCCATCATCAATAATGAGGTCAGGCTTATTCTCCAGTGCGCGAACCATCAGTTCTTTATATTCCTGCGGGTCTGGATTGTATTTGGCAAATACCGTCACGCCATCCTCAACAAGCGCTGCGCAAACATCATCCTGTGTAGAGAGCGGGTTGCTACCGGTAATCGTCACTTCAGCTCCGCCGGCTTGAACAACCTTAGCCAAATAAGCGGTTTTCGCCTCCAAATGCAAAGAAATTGCTACTTTCAATCCTTTAAAAGGCTGCTCCTGTTCAAACTGCTTGCGGATCCGGCTAAGCACCGGCATGTGGGCCTCCACCCAGTCAATTTTCAAATGTCCTTCCGGAGCTAGCTTCAAGTCGGTAATAATGCTGTTCTGAATCGATTTTGTTGTCATTATGTTTCCCTCCTATAATTACATGTTCGAATGACCTTGTTAACACTTGAAAATACTGCCTTTTATACGTATATCATTCTATGCTGCCCCATCAATTCATATGGAACCTCCATCAGACGATCGATCCAGTCGGTGCCATAACGATTGAAATAAGCATAAATGTTGAACACCCGTTCCTGCGGCTTACGCAGCGGAAACAGCGATGATTCAATCAATTCAAAATGCCGCAAGCCCGTGGCGCTGCTCCGTTCCAGCGCATCATTGACCCGAGCCTGCAAAAATTCCATCTGCTCGATAATTTTTGCTTTGTTAGTGTCGCCTAATTTAAGCAAACCCTTCTCCACGCGGCCAAGCTGCCCAATTAACGGATCGTACAGTGTCGCGAAATCCGCTTTCACTTTCTCAAACTGCGCTTGCAGCTGCAGCTGATCCTGTTCGGCAAGCCATGCCGCTTTAATATTCTGCAATTCGTCGGCGTCTTTAACATCTTCCCATGTAAGTCCATATTTGTCCATATGCTTGGCCACTGTGCCATCGACGACCGTAAACGACATCCGGGGAAGCAGCAGCGGCATGCGAAAGTTCAGCAATTCGAACGCCTGGCCTGTAAGGCCCCAGTAAGCAATTTCGCCATTTCCAAGCACGGAGCCAAGCACAGGCAGCAGGTAGTCCTGCATAATGGGACGGGTTAATACATTGTTGCTGAAACGCTCCGGAAATCGATGCAGCTCGGAAATAAGCTCCTCTGGCGTAAATGACACCAGCCCCTTCCGATCGACAAATCGCCCCTCCCGTTTAAACAGCAGCAGCCGCTCCCCCTCGGAAATGTAAAACAAATTAGCTCCGCCCTCCGCGACTTCTGCTTGCGGATCGTAGCCTTGGGACATAATTTCTTTGGAGGCGGAATGGTAAGCGAGCTCCAGCTCGTTATTCCGCTCGATCATCGTTTGAAACAGCGGAATTTCCAGCTGACGCAGCTGCGGATCTGCGGAATCAAGCAGCACAAGACCGTACTTGCCAAACCAGGCACCCAGCATTTTTGCAAAGGCTTCGGTCAACGAGGTTGAGGCCGTCAGAATTTGCTTCAACTGTAACAACAGCTCCGCTTTAAATTCCGTATCCGGCAGCAACTGCTCCAGTTCCCCTGCAGCTGTTTCCCATTCCTCTTTGCTTACCTCAGTCAGGCTGACCGGTCCCCGCCGGCCTTCTTCGCGCGGAATACGTATGCGGCATACTTCAAGATCGGGAGAGTGCACGTAGGTATGGTTAACCTCGCCCCAGTCATGATCTTCACCCGCAATCCAGAACACCGGAACGACGTCGCGGCCAAGCTGGGAAGAGGCCTGTTCCGCCGCCTTGATCAGGGTAACGGCTTTATATATGACAAGCAGTGGCCCTGTAAAAAGCCCGCTTTGCTGTCCTCCAGAAATAACGGCGGTTCCCGGCTGCTCCAGCTTGTGCAATGATTCCATAACAGCGGCATCCGGGTTATGCTGCTCATTGTATTGACGGAGCCGCTTAACCAGCTCCCTGCGCTCGACACGCAAATGCTCGGTCTGATCCAGCCATTGCAGCCTAGCCGCCCAGCTTCCTTCAATTAGAGGATTCTCTCCAAATAAATGCTCCACTGCTCCATAATCCGCTATGTAAGATTCGGCTAGCGGCTGACCGGACTGTAAAGGCTCTTGAACTACGTTCATCAGGTCATATCCTCCTGTTCTTATCGGAAACCTAATTCCGATTGTACCGAATGTACTCCTCCCCCGTCAAAGTGAAAATCCAGGCGAAAAAACTCTCCCAGGCGACGCTGGGAGAGTTTTACGCTTGCTGCGCTTATTTCTTGGGCATGGAAACCCAGTGGCCTTTTGTAACCTCCACCAATTCCGAGTTTTCCAAATCAAAGGCACCGCCGCCGGAACCGCCTTTAGCCGATTGGATCGGACCATTGGCGTTGTCCTCCAGCAAAATGCGCTTCTTGTTCGCTTCAATCTCCGGATCCGGGATCGGGATAGCGGACAGAAGCGTCTTCGTATACGGATGCATCGGATTTGCATACAGCTCCTCGCTCTCCGCAAGCTCCACGATGCGGCCCAAATACATTACGGCCACTCTGTCGCTTATATGCTTAACCATAGACAGGTCATGCGCGATGAACAAGTAAGTCAATCCCAGGCGATCCTGCAAATCTTTAAGCAGGTTAACGACCTGGGCCTGAATCGAAACATCCAGCGCGGAGATCGGCTCATCGCAAATGATGAATTTCGGGTTAACGGCAAGCGCACGGGCAATCCCGATCCGCTGGCGCTGACCGCCGGAAAATTCATGCGGGTAACGCGTCGCGTGGTCCGGGTTGAGACCGACCATATCGAGCAGCTCCTCGACCCGTTTCTTCCGCTCCGCCCGGCTGCCGGCCATATTGTGGATGTCCAGCGCCTCGCCGATAATATCGGTGACGGTAAATCTCGGGTTCAGCGACGCATACGGATCTTGAAAAATCATCTGCATATCGCGGCGCATCGCTTTCATTTTCTTGGAAGGAAGCTTGCTGATATCTACCCCGTTGAACTTGACGCTGCCTCCAGTAGGCTCGTATAAACGGAGAATGGTCCGTCCTGCCGTCGATTTACCGCAGCCCGACTCGCCAACCAGTCCTAGCGTTTCCCCTTCCGCAATGGAGAAGCTTATATCGTTGACGGCCTTCAGCACATTACCGCCGCCAACATTAAAATATTTCCTTAGGCCTTCGACCTCGATCAAATTTTTATTCAAGACGACTGCGCCTCCTTCGCCATCGGATGCAGATCCCAGCACCGCGCAGTATGCGTGTCGCTAAACACGGTTGCTTCCGGATCGATCCGCTCACAAATCTTCATCGCCTGATCGCAGCGGGCTGCAAACGGGCAGCCGAGCGGCGGTTTAATTAGATCGGGCGGGGTCCCGATAATCGGAATAAGCGGCTCGTTCTTCTTCTGATCGAGGCGCGGCATGGAACGAAGCAGTCCCTTAGTGTAAGGATGCTGAGGGTTTTTGAAAATTTCCCATTTTGTTCCGGTTTCCACCACTTCTCCAGCATACATGACGATCACACGATCGCACGTGCCAGCTACGACGCCGAGATCGTGCGTAATGAGAATAATCGAGGTTCCGAGACGCTGCTGCATCTCCTTCATTAGATCCATAATTTGCGCCTGTATTGTCACATCAAGGGCGGTCGTCGGCTCATCGGCGATCAGCAAAGCTGGCCGGCAAGCCAGGGCAATCGCGATCATCGCGCGCTGACGCATCCCCCCGGAAAATTCATGAGGATATTGATTAAAGCGGGCTTCCGCGTTTTTGATACCGACAAGTTTCAACATTTCGATCGCTTCGGTTTTCGCTTCAGCCGCTGACATATTCTGATGTTTGATTAGTACTTCGGTAATCTGCTTCCCGATTTTAATCGTCGGATTCAAAGAGGTCATCGGGTCTTGAAAAATCATGCCAATATCTTTACCGCGAATGGCTTCCATTTCTTTATTGCTTTTCTTGAGCAAATCCTGTCCTTGGAACAGGATTTCGCCTTGCTTAATGATCGATGGAGGGGACGGGATCAGACGCATGACTGTTTGGGCCGTGACACTTTTACCACTGCCTGACTCACCGACGATAGCAACCGTTTCCCCCTTACCTATTTCAAAGTTCATGCCACGAACGGCCTTTACTTCTCCGCCTTTAACCTGGAAGGATACATGCAGATCCTTAACTTGTAAAATCGGTTCCATCATTCCACCTCCTATTTCTTCAGTTTTGGATCCAGCGCGTCACGAAGACCATCGCCGAAAATGTTAAAGCATAGCATAGTTAAGCTAATTAGAATAGCCGGGAACAACATGCGCCATGGGTAAGCTTCCCATGCGGTAAGCGCGTCATTAATCATCGAACCAAGGGAAGCGATCGGCGCCTGCACGCCGAGGCCAAGGAAGCTAAGGAACGCTTCAGCAAAGATCGCGTTTGGAACAGACAACGTGACAGTAACGATAATCGGTCCCACAGCGTTCGGGAGCAAGTGACGGAATAACAGGCGTCCTGATCCTGCGCCCATGGAACGGGAAGCAAGCACAAATTCACGGTTTTTGAGCTGCATAATTTCACCGCGTACAATCCAAGACATGTTAATCCATCCGGTAATCGTCAAAGCCAAAATAATCGTACCCAAACTCGGCTCCAATACGACAAGCAGCAGAATCGTTACCAGAAGGTAAGGGATGGCATACAGAATCTCGGAAAACTTATTCATGATTTCATCCACACGGCCGCCGTAATACCCCATAATGCCGCCATAAATAACGCCGATCAACAAGTCGATACAGGCAGCAGCCAAGCCCACGATCAGGGAAATTCTAGCCCCCATCCAGGTACGAACGAACATATCGCGCCCCAAATCATCGGTTCCAAACCAATGCTCTGCCGAAGGCTTCGAATTCGTATTCAGATAATCATTAGAATAATAGTCGTAATTAGAAATCATCGGGCCAATAATAGCCGCAACACAAATGAATATCAGTACACAGAGCGCAAACATGGCCAGCTTGTTGGTACGCAAACGATACCACGCATCTTGCCACGCAGAAATACTTTCGCGTTGAATGACTTCCGCTTCCTTCTCGTCCATGCCGATTTTACGGAAATCCTCCGGCTTCAGATCAGCAGGGGCCGGCATAACTTTCATCTGTTTTAGATCCATCCGTTACCCCTCCTTCCCTTTGTTGAGTTTAATGCGTGGATCTACAAGTACGTAAGCGATATCCGTAATAAAGCGAGCAAACATTAGCAGGATTCCGTAGAATATCGTAATCCCCATAATGATTGGATAGTCACGGTTGCTTATCACCTCAACGAACTGCTTGCCGATACCGCCGATTCCGAAAAGTTGCTCAATGACGACGGAACCCGTTACGATATTCGCAGTCATTGGTCCTAAGTAAGTGATGACCGGCATAATTCCATTCCGAATGACATGACGGAACAAGATGGCCATCCAGCCGAGGCCCTTCGCTTTCGCCGTCTTAATATAATCAGCATGCAGCACTTCCAGCATGCTTGAACGGGTCAGGCGGGCAATGAACGCGATTGGCTGAGCCGTCAAAGCCGCTACCGGCAAAAAATAATACAGCGGCCCATTAAAGCCCGTCGTCGGCAACCAGTGGAGCTTGGATGCAAATACATATTGAAGCATGGTAGCCACAACGAAGCTGGGTACAGCAATTCCAAGCACCGCTAGCACCATCGCCACGTTATCCATCAGCTTGCGATGATATAGCGCTGCCAGCATTCCGAGCAGTACACCGACGACAACCGCGACAACGATCGCTACAAGCCCTAATTTCAAAGAAGAGGAGAATGTCTGTCCGATAATTTCAGATACGTCTTGGTTGGCCCTCTTCATTGAAATACCGAAGTTCCCTTGAGCTATATCCCCTAAATATTTCAAATACTGCTGATAAACGGGCTTATCTAAACCATATTGTTCATATAGACGCTCCTTAATCGCAGGCGGCACTTTTTTCTCCGAGGTAAAAGGGTCCCCTGGAATTGCTTTCATAAGAAAGAAGGTGGCTGAGATTAGAATAAATAACGAAACCAACATATAGAAAAACTTATTGGCAATATAACGAACCATGCCCGTTAGCACCTCCTTATGATAATTTTCGACAAAAAAACATTTTTCGACATAAATCGATTTTAGGGTAATTATTTCACCATGTCTATTCAATATAATTGCCATAAGTACAAAACTCTTGAAATTTCAAATCACATACAAAAAAACGGGATATATATGGAATACCCACATATATATCCCGGAGCAGCTATTCAAATTACTTACGCTCTTCCGTAATGTAAGCGCGAGTATAATCGATCGCACCACTGAAATCGAGTGATACGCCTTTGAGCCATGGTTTTTCCAAGCCTACATTTGTATAGTAGTAGAGTGGCAAAATCGCCATAGTTTCTTTAACGAAAATTTCTTCAGCTTTTTTGAAGTTTTCGTTCCGTTTTTCATTGTCTTCTGTTGCCTTAGCTTCAGCAATCAGCTTATCATACTCTTCATTCTTGAAGCCCACATCGTTGTGAGGACTGTTCGAAGTCCACATATCAAGGAATGTCATCGGATCGTTATAGTCTGCGCTCCAGCCGGCACGCGCAACTTGGTAGTTCAGGTTCTGACGGTTCTCCAGGAACACGGCCCATTCTTGGTTTTGCGTTTGCACGTCAACGCCAAGGTTTTGCTTCCACATATCCGCTACAGCAAGAGCAAATTTCTTGTGCGCATCATTGGAGTTATAGAGCAATGTAATGTCTGGCAGTTTCGTATAGCCTTCTTCCTGCATGCCTTCTTCGAGAAGCTTTTTCGCTTCTTCGATATTTTCAGCAAAGTAGTCATCTTTATTCTCTACACGGTACTCATCATTAATCCCTTTAATGCCTGGGGGAACGAAGCCGAAGGCCGGAATTTGCCCGCCGAGCGCTACTTTATCTACGAGAATTTGACGATCAATCGCCATGGCAAACGCTTTGCGGATTTTAAAGTTATCAAATGGTTTTTCTGTCGTGTTGAATTGGTAGTAGTACGTGCTGGCAATTCCTTTTATTTTCAACTCGTCTTTCAGATCTTTTTCAAGAATTGGAATTTGGTCGGTTGGAATTTCACCGTGCGGATGTCCAGCACGATCCAACTCATTGTTTTTGTAACTAGCCAGCTCGGATGCGCTGCTATTTACGAGTGACATCGTAATTTTGTTCAGCTTGATGTTGTCTTTGTCCCAATATTTATCATTCTTCGTTACTTCAATCGTTTGGCCTTTCGTCCAATTGGTCAAAGTAAACGGACCGTTAACGATCATTTTGCTGGCATCTAACGCCCACTTTTCGTCGCCTTTAACGGATTGATGCACCGGATAATACGTATAGAAAGAAGTCAGACCAAGGAAATAAGGCGTCGGCGCTTCTAATTCTACTTCAAGCGTATAGTCATCAGCCGCTCTCACCCCAACTTGGCTGAAATCAGAAATTTCGCCTTCGTTATATTTTTGCGCATTTTTCAAATAATACAGTTGATAAGCATAAGTTGGCGCAGGCATAGTCTCTGGGCTTAGCACGCGCTCCCATGCAAATACGAAGTCATGTGCGGTAACCGGATCGCCGTTGCTCCATACGGCATCTTTACGAAGATGGAATGTATATTTTACACCGTCCACATCCCAGGTTTCGGCAGTGCCCGGAAGCGGCTGACCTTCATCGTCCACACGAACAAGGCCTTCATACATCGTTTTGAGGACAGTGTTAGCTTGGCTGTCTTCTGCCAGTGCAGGGTCGAATGTTGGCGGTTCAGCGCTAAGATTAATTCTAAGCGTTTGGTCTGCAGCCAATCCATCCTCACCGCTGTTTCCATTTTCAGCCGGCGTATTGTTCTTGCCGCCATTCGAGGCACCTTTATCATTGGAACCGCATGCAGCAAGCAATGTGCTCAGTGCCAGAACCAATGTTAAAAGAAGCAAGAGACTCTTATTCTTCTTCATCTAGCAATATCCCCCTTAAAAATTTGTGGTATATGTTTTTAGATTATACAACCAGCGGTCAAAAAATCCAATACAATTTTTAAGAATTGAACGATTGTTAATAAAATCCTTTGCTTTTTCTTAACAAAATAGTCCTTTATACATTATTGACTTTGTCGTACGGTCGTATTTAAGCACGAAAAACAACGAATAAGTGGAATTTTATGGTTTCTACAGGAAAAACAATTCACTTTTGGTAATATGCTTCATACTTTATTATTAAACCACTTCTATGATATCTTAAGCTGTGAAAACATATGTAAAGAAGTTGATTAAAAACAGAACAATATAAGCGGCGCCTGTCCCGGCAAAAGCCAACCGCCATACTGCGCGCAACAATCTCCTGACGTCGACTTTACCTTTAAGGCGATTCTGTGCCCCGCCGATCAGGCCGCCGGCAATCAGCAGTATAAGAACGATCAAATAAAAACCGAAGCCATTCTTAAAAACGATATTAAATAAGGCCGAAGCGGATATAATTAAAAATATTGTTGTAACGTCCATAGCGAGAAGCACAGCGGCCTTCTTATCTTTGTTTAAATAATAATGAATGAAATAGACGAGTAAAAAGGGGACGATGGGTAACATCGCGAGAATGCTTAGAGTATCTTGTAGTGTGAGTAGCAGTTTCATATTTCCACCTCCTGCAAATGATGCATAGCAATAGCTTGATTTCATCGTTCCGTAATTTGTTGTATCGTTCTTCACATTCCACGAACAAGCCGCCAAACCGTTTCATGACCTGGAACCGGGATGTTGACCAGCCTGGCCATCTCTACCAGCTTTCCGTTAATATAGTCAATCTCAGTGGGCGTTCCTTGAATGACATCCTTCAGCATGGACGACGTATTACTCGCGGTGGAGCGGCATACCTCAGCCACCTGCGCATAAGCATCTCCCTCAAAGGAAACGCCCTTTGCGTTATAGACGGAAATAGCCTCGTCACAAAGCTGCTTGAGCAGAGCAGTTCGTTCCGCTGTTTCCAGCAGCTCTCCATTGGGAATGCGCCAGATTGCTGTAAGCGGATTTATAGCGGCATTGATCAATAGTTTCCTGTAAATTTCCCTACCGATTTCTTTCGACAGAAGAGTGTAAAATCCTGCTGTAACAAAGGCATCAATTAACTTTTCTGCTGCTTTTTTTAAATGAGGCTGTTCTCGTAAATGACCATTTCCAACTAGTCCTACCGAGGTTGTCCCCGTGCCAGAGCGAACGACACAATTCGTCCCGGTACGTTTCGCCCCTTCCGTTGTAATCGCAGCATAAACCGGAATCGACCGTAAGGCATTCTCCAACAACTCCAGATGCCCTATCCCGTTTTGAAAACAAAGCACCTTTGTATTTTTCCCTGATAACGATTGTATTCCGCTTATTAGCGCCTTATCGATATGCCGCTGCTTGGTCATCACCAATATCCACTCTGCATCTTTTCCTGTCCTTAACCGAGAGATCGCTTCCTGAATCGGATAAGCCCCGATATTCCCCCGCACAACTTCAGTGCGGCCAGCGCCCTCTTCTAAAGTGATCCCCTGGGATACCAGCCTACTGGCCTGCTCAGAAGTCCGTGTCCAGAAACGGACCTGTTGACCGGAAGCGGCCAGCTTGCCGCCATACAGCAAACCGAGTGCCCCTGCACCGACAATATCAATTTTCATTTCGTCCACCCTTTTCATCGCAACTGTTATCTCCTTTATACCAAATTTTGTCCTGTAAACACAAAGATGGGACTCCCCCAAGCAGCTAAATGCTACTTCACTATGGGGGAGCCCCTTGCCTTTGCCGTTATGCTATTCTAATGCGATTAGATGCGATTCAATGTTTTAAGCTGTGCAAAGCTATTCATGTTTCAAGCTATTCAATGCGTTCCAAATTACCGTTGGCATCCATTTTGAACCGTGTCTTCGACTCCTCATCTTCTTCATTCAAAAAAGCAAGTCGGCGGGCTCGATCCATAATTTGAATCAGCGCTTTATAGTCGTCGTTAACGACCCGATAGTCCGTCTGCACTTCATTTACCTGATGAGACAGACGATTCTTTTCCTCGCGCAGCGCTGTCAATTCCTCATCTTTGTCGCGCAGCTCCTTTTCCAGCTGTTTGACATATCTGCTCGTTTCCTGCACCGTATTTTTCCAGCCTCGTAAAAAACGGATGACCGCATCGATAGAAATCGTCTCTTCCGTAACCCCTTCACTTTTATAGAGCCCCTCTTCCAGATCTACGGAAGCGAGTGAAGCTATTGAGGAATGAGTTGAGATCGGCCCTTGTTTTTTCATATAATTTCGCTTCTGCCGCTGCGCTTTCGCAATCGCAATCGCCGCCTCATACTTTTTGCGGACACAGCTATTCCAGCGGAAACCGCAAGCTGCTGCCGTTCTCCCGATTCGTTCGCCCACCTCTTCAAACGCGGTAAGTTGGGTACTGCCTTCGCGGATGTGGCGCAAGGTAACCTCGGCCAAAATCAAATCATCTTCCGCACTCCATGCATCTTGTCTCACAGCTGTCATGCTATAAAAACCTCCTAACGACATCCTAATATAACCGTCTTCCGGGCACTTCCGGAGTCGGTGAATCGGTAAAAAAGCTTCTTACTCCATCCTATGCCTCTCATAGAATTCATAGAATCTATTTGATACTATTTTGTATATCCAAAATAACCAAATGTCATACCTTGTTTGTAAAAAAGCGAGAAAACTACGATTACTACCTTGTAATTCAATAACATTAATCACTGTGATCAAGAAAACAGTTAATTATCGATGACTTTTCGTTTACAGTTGTATGGGTTACGGGTATAATGATGTATAGAAATTGGGATGTCGCTGATACATATGAAAGGGGACTTACTTATGGCACGCATGTACCGCGTTCTTGGTTTTTTCACACTAACAATTGGACTGATGGCCTTTGCCGGTGGTCATATTGAAATGGCCCTGTTATTTTTCCTGCAAACGGCATTTTTCGTTATTTTCGGTTACTTGAATTTTACGGAAAGAACATATATCATGCTTTTCTGGGGATATATGCTTGTAACGTTCACAGGCTTCAGTTATTGGACGATTTTCCAAATGGGGCTGCCTCTCTAAAATTAAGAAGCGCGACGAACAATGTTAGCTAAAAATCAGTTCACGCTTTCCATTCAAAGGGCGATTCGGCCAGTGCCGGAGCGCTCTTTTTCGTTGCAGCGCGTCATTTATTCCGGGGAAACCGGTTCACCGTTACGTATTAAAAAATGAGTAATTTTACTTACTGCTATTTTATGTCCTGTTATCATATATATACATAGATCAAGCCAAGGAGAGGAACGCAATTGAACAATCCGATTTCTTCTTTCTGCTCCTCTTTTTTCCTCATCGTCTTAGCTATTATAAGCTTTATTTCCTCTGCATCACTCACCCACGCCCTTCCGTTTACGGCAGAGGAGCAGCAAATATTAGAAAAGAGCCTTTCCATTATTGAAATTGATCGGGAAATAGCCCGAATTGAAGCGAAGCAACGGGAAACGGAACGCGCGAAGCTGAAGCTTTCCGCAGAACTGGTTAAGAAAGAGGAACAAATACTTATCAGTCAAGAGCGTGCCGGCGCGCGGCTAAGAGCTTATTACATGGGTGAACGGGAAGATTTGCTGGCTGCGCTGTTGTCTGTCAACAGCTGGAAGGATTTCTTCACTGTGCTCGATTATTATCAGATCATTATGGAAAGAGATCGCGATGTACTGACCGCTTACAAAGATGAGTACGCCAAACTTAACAATTCAAGACAGCAGCTCACTGCCCTTAGCAGCGAGTTGATAGAAATGAAAAACAATTTGCTCGAACAGCGTGATCGTGTAGAGGAGCTGCAGCGCAGCGTGGATGGTTCAATCGGAGCCAGCACGGATCCCGAGCACTTGCAAGCGATGATTAGAGAATTGACTGCTTACTGGGAAAATGTTGGATTGTATGAGGTGCAGCGTTATTTTCAGGCCCTTTCTTCTGCCATGGCCGATTTTCAAGACTTCCTTAAAGAGCATCAGAATAGCCTGATTTCTGAAAATGGGGGCTATACTCTTACAATACGCGAGGAGGACTTAAATCAATTTTTGTACCAAAAAAATAATTTACTCAGCGATATGTCCTTTATTTTTGAAGAGGAGAAAATTATCGCCACCGGGAGCAGGGAAGAGCTCAATCTTCGGGTTGAGGGGCATTATACGGTAGAAAATGAGCCCCAAAACGCTATCGTATTTCATGTCGACCGCCTCATTTTCAACGGTTTAGAGCTGCCAGATACGACGCGAATGGAGCTGCAAACTGACTATGATCTCGGATTTTACCCCCAAAAAATAGTTCCCTTCGTGAAAGCCACCGAGGCCATTATCCAGAAGGGAACGCTGACCGTCAGGCTGAAGCTCTCTCTTTAGTTCAGAGAGCCTCAGCTCCTTATTTATCGAAGGATCTGATTTGCGTCATTTCATCCATAAATTGATTTGTGCCGATATATCCCTGAACAAATTTTAAAGAGGCTTGTGTGAACTGCTCCATTTGCTCAGGAAGGCTGCTGCTTATAGGCAGAGCATCCGATTTGCTGTTTACGAGTGAAACGGGAAGCCATGCCGGGATTTTGTTCCGCTGAAAATCAAAATATAGCGTTTTCAACACAGGCAGGCGCCCGGTAATTTCGTACCACTCCCGCTGCCTGGCCAGAGAGGACATCTCCGCAATCCATAAGCCAGCTGCTTCTGCATGGCTGCTCTTCGACGAAATAACATAGCTGCGTCCATAGATCCACATGGATTTGCCCGAAGGACCCGGGTCAGGCAGATAAACATCCATTGTCGGATGCTGGCCGTGCTTGACCTCTGATGCCCGGGCAAGACTCAGTACGACTTCTCCATCATACATCCTCTTCCAAATATCAGTAGAAGCCTTAGCGTCTGCAATATTCGCCAGTAAATACGGCCTTACTTCCTCCAAATACTGAATTCCTTGCTGCATGCCATCACTAATTTCAAAAATAGGCCGGGAGTCCGTCGCCGTATTGCCTCCAAACTGCCACAATAAAGATAATGCGGCATAAGGCTCGTTAAAATCTGCGGCAAGCAGATACGGTACCCGGTTCTGCTTCCTAAAAGCGGTTAATAAGGTCTCCCATTCATCTGCCGATTTTGGAGGCTGCTGCATTCCAAGTTCTGTGATTGCATTCGGATTGTATACGAATACATAAGGATCCGTATCGAAGGGAACCCCCCAAATATAACCGTTCCATTCATTTTGGGCCAGCGATACGCTCAGCACCTCGCCCGTTAAAGGGCTGGAATAATAACGTTCAGCAGGCATCAGATGGCCGCTGGAAGCAAATTTACGTATCCAGGCGTTATCCAGCAGCAGGACATCCGGGGATTCACCCAGCTCAAACTGCTGCAATAAATTATCGTACGATTCTGCAGATGATAAATTCACCAGCTCGACCTGATCGGCATGGGTGTTCATATATTCATAGTTCATATGCTGTAATCGTAAAAACTCCACTTCATTCATTTGGACAGCGACCCGGAAATGGGCAGGCTCCTGAACCGTCTTTTGGCTCGGAAGCGATACCGGTTCTGGGGCTGCTCCTTCCTGATTGCGAACGAGAGTCGATTGCTTACTTGGAGACAAGTTAATCAAAGCAAGTAAAAGGATAGCAAAAAGCACCCATTGATTTCTACGCTTCACACCGGTTCTTCCTCCCCATGTTCCGATCTTCAGCCCAACATGCATTATCACCTATTGTAACAAATTCCCTCATGATTTGTCCTCTACAAAACATGGCAAAAAGTACCGCCGGATAAACATCCGGCGGATCATCGCCTGCACGTTCCTATTTTTTTAATAATTTTTACAAGAGATCAGCAGCGACTTGCGCTAATTTCGAGCGCTCGCCTTTCTCCAAAGTAATATGGCCGCTTATCCCTTGCTGTTTGAAACGTTCTACAAGATATGTCAGCCCGTTGCTGGCAGAATCCAAATAAGGATGATCAATTTGCTCCGGATCCCCAAGCAATATTATTTTGCTGCCTTCCCCGACCCGGGAGACGATCGTCTTCACTTCATGACGCGTCAAGTTTTGGGCTTCATCCACTATAATGAACTGCCCCGGGATGGAACGTCCACGGATGTAGGTAAGAGCTTCGACTTGAATACTGCCAAGCCCCATTAAAATTTTATCGATATCTCCTGATTTTTTAGTGTCAAACAAATATTCCAGGTTATCATAAATCGGCTGCATCCACGGACGGAGCTTCTCCTCCTTTTCCCCAGGCAGGTACCCGATATCCTTTCCCATCGGAACGACGGGGCGGGCGATTAACAATTTCTTATATTTATGCTCATCTTC
Organism: Paenibacillus fonticola DSM 21315; assembly: GCF_000381905.1. Lineage (GTDB taxonomy): Bacteria > Bacillota > Bacilli > Paenibacillales > Paenibacillaceae > Fontibacillus > Fontibacillus fonticola. Next base: position 196,079 of record NZ_KB907248.1, read on the forward strand.
TACTTTCAGCAAGCCGGCTGCTAAAGCGAGTAAAGTTTTACCGGTTCCGGCCTTGCCTGTAATAGTCACAAGCGGAATATCATCGTTCAACAGCAGCTCTAGCGCCATCCGCTGCTGGGCATTGCGCGCACTAATTCCCCACACCGGTTCATTGCTTAAAAACAACGGCATAAGCTGTAGGCTATCCTCGCTCACTTTTAGCAAGGCTGACTTCCCGCTGCCCATTTCATCCTTCAATATGACAAATTCATGAGGATAAAGGGTATAGGATAGTCCCAACGGTTTAATGGGCAGAGTGCGGTAAGAATAAAATTCATCAATTACTGAGGGATGAACTTTAAGGGTGGAGTGGCCAACGTACTGCTCATTCGGCCCTGCCGCACGATCGGATAAGTAGTCCTCTGCCGTCAGCCCCAGTACGTCTGCCTTTATGCGAACAAGAACGTCCTTGCTGACCAGGACGACCGTCCTGAACGAACCCCGTTCTTGCTCTTCCAAGTGATAATTGAGGGCAACGGCAAGAATGCGATTGTCGTTCGATATATCGCCGAACATCTCCTGCACTTTGGCGAAGCTGCGATGGTTCAGCTCTACCTTGACGGTCCCGCCATTTTCCAGCTTTACTCCGTCATGAAGATGTCCTGTTGCGCGAAGACCGTCAAGCAGCCGGGAAACCCCCCGTGCATTCCGGCCAAGCTCGTCAGCATTCCTCTTCTTGGAATCTATTTCCTCCAGGACGATAGCCGGTATGACGACCTCATTTTCTTCAAAGGCAAAAATCGCATTGGGATCGTGCAGCAGTACATTCGTATCCAATACAAATATTTTTTTCACAGATATCCCCTCCACCGCTTGTCTTGGCAGCCTCTTGTATTCACATACATATTTCTTGTTCTGACGGGAAATCTAAAGACAGACATCATTCCCCGAAAGGACGATCTAACATGCGAATATGGCTGTATTTGTTATTGACGGCTATTGTGCTTACAGGCTGTAATACAACATCACAAAAGGCATCACCCTCTCCACAAAGTAAAAACAATGTCCCCCGGGCTCAAAGTACTGCACATGACGGCCGCCTTGCTGCAAATAACACTGGCAATCCAAGCCAGCTCAGTAAGCAAGCTCATCTGGAACAGTTGGTGAAGCGCGTGCCGGGTGTAAAAGGGGCTCGCTGCGTCATTATGGGCAATACGGCTGTTGTCGGCATTGACGTAGACGGCAAGCTGGAACGGGCGCGCGTCGGCAACATTAAATATACGGTAGCCGAAGCGCTGCGGAAGGACCCTCACGGCGCCGGAGCGGTCGTTACCGCCGACGTCGATTTGAACAACCGGCTCTCAGAAATCGGCGCTAAAATCCGGCAAGGTCATCCCGTATCCGGGTTCGCCACAGAATTAGCTGACATCATAGGAAGAATTATGCCGCAAATGCCTAGAGATACAGTGCCAAAAACCGAAAACTACATGCAGGGACGCAAGCCGGGAGCTACGGGGAATAAGCCGTCCACGAAATCGTATGAGCAAAATACGAAGACACAAAAACAAAGAATGAAAACCCAAAAGCAAAATCAGAAAGGCCATATGACACCAAATGGATATTACCAATAAAATGAATTTCCTCCCGTATTCCAACAAAAAAAGCCCAGCGAAAATAGTTTCGCTAGGCTTTTTTCATGGATTCAAACACTTGCGCGTCCAGCATGTCCGCTGCACGGCGATCATAAACTTTATTGTACACAGGAGCAGATGCAAGCTGTGCCCCATAAAACAGAGCGTTACGGACCGCTTCGATATGCACATCGAAGCAGCACATTTTGAAGGGCACACCCTCTAGCGGATCTTGCGCTACAGATGCTTTGCCATTAATCGCATAAATCGTTCCTTCTCCAAAGACCGTAATCGTGACCTTTGGATGGGTCTTAATATTTCCGACCAGCCTTGAACGATGGTCAAGCGCCAAACGAAGCGTAGAATAGTCCAGCGCATAAATCCAGGAAATCGCACTTGAAGTGGGACCGCCGGACTCCGCATCTACCGTGCTTAACAGCACAAACGTCTCGGACTGGAAAACAGTGTATAACGGTTCGGATAATTGCGTAACGATTTCGGACATGTAGCCAGCCCTCCTGTACATTACAATCCTTCTTTATGATTGTATTATAACATGCCGCAAAACTTGCCTTCAATCATTACTTCCCTTGTTCGGCGGCTTGGGCAGCTCCGCTGCCGTCAGCCTGTTGCTTAACGCCAGCCAGTTCATCCTTGAGAGCTTGTCTGGCCTTCTCAAACTCTTCGCCGTTCAGATAGACGTACGGATTTTTCCATTGCCCGGTTACCGGCATAAAGGAAACATTCTCCTTGGAAATATTCCAATAAGCAGCAATTATATTTTTCATTTGCTGGGACTCGAGATCTGTTTCCATATTTTTGCCGACCGCCTGAATGACATTTCCGGCACCCAATACACCATCCAGCGATTTCGCCTGATCAATCAGCGCATGCAGCACTTCATTTTGACGCCGGTTGCGGTCAAAGTCATCGGAAGCTTTCGTTCGCGGCTGACAATTGGATTTGCGGTAGCGCACGTATCCCAGCGCATCGTCTCCCGATAAATGCTGCTGGCCTTTTTTCAGATTAATATTCGTATTATCCGCACGATCCTGGTAACACATGTCAGCATCGACATTGATATTAACTCCGCCAAGCGCATCGACGACATCTCGGAAGCCTTGGAAATTCAAGACGGTGACATAATCGATGTTAAGATCGAAATATTTGCTCATCAGCGTCTTCATTTCATACTTCGCCGTAATCCCCGACTTCTTCTCCTGCGAGAGAAAGATCGGATAATAGGCATTAAGCTTGTTAGGCTTATATCCCTTCAACTCCAGCAATGTATCGCGCGGAAGCGACACTACGGTAGCCGACTTGGTTTCCGGATTCATAGCGATAACCATCATTACGTCAGTAAGGTGCGTCTTCGTTTCCGGCCGGTAATCCGTCCCAAGAAGCAGCATCGTTAACGGTTTTACTTTAGCGGATTTCTCCGGAGCCACCTTCTGTTCGGTTCCCGTTTCATCGATCACTTGATCCAAGGTGACGAGCATATATCCGATATACATGCCTACCCCAAGCGCAGAAATAATCATAATTGTCAAAATGACCCGCAGAAACTTCTGAAATCCGCTAACTTTCTTTTTCTTCCTTTTACGCGAGCTTTTTGAAGATTTTTTATTATTTTGCTCCCGGGGAGGCAGGCCACTACGTGTAGAACTCATGGATTAAAACACCTTTTTTCATCTGTTTTAGCATTCATAGCGCCGGACGATCCGAGCGGAATTCAACTTTATCATAACAACGTATCGACATGATAAAAAGTTGCAAAACTCTCAGATAGCTCCGTCACAGCTTTGTGCCGCCATCTCCTTCAGCTGCGGAAGCAGCGTTTTTCTTATTCCGGCGTCCTTCTACAAAATAGCGAATACGCACCATCAGCATCAGAGTTACGGCAACGAGCAAGCATTGAATGATCGGCAGCCTGTCAACTTGGAATATAAGCAGCATAAAGGAACCGATGGCCATTAACAAATACAATATGATCTCTTTCCATAATGGCAGCTTCTGCTGTGCCCGAAACACTTTATTGTACACGAAAGCAACTAATACAAAAATGATAAAATACGCGATCACGGGGTGATCGGCAAACCATTGCTGCAATACAGTTCCCTCCTTCGAGGCAGTTAACGTAATTAGTAAAGATTTATGCCCTTACTCCCTTATTATAGATTGGCCTCGGACATTTTGCGATGTTTTTCGGCACGTTCACGCTCGCTCTTGTTAAGAAGTTTTTTGCGCAGGCGCACATTTTGAGGCGTAATCTCGCAATATTCATCGTCATTCAAATACTCCAAAGCCTGCTCCAGCGAGAACAACCGCGGCGTTTTCATTTTGACGGTTTCTTCCTTCGTTGCCGAACGCACATTACTCAGCTGCTTTTCTTTACAAATGTTTACTACGATATCGTTATCGCGGTTATGCTCGCCCACGATCATTCCTTCGTAAATTTCGCTGCCCGGTTCAAGAAACAACGTGCCCCGGTCCTCAATGGACATTATCCCGTACAGACTCGAAACGCCGTTCTCACTCGATACGAGCACGCCTTGATGACGACCGCCAACCTGCCCGCCGGCATACGGCCCATAACTGTCAAAAGCATGATTCATTACGCCATAGCCGCGCGTCAAGGTCAGGAAGTGCGTGCCGTAACCAATCAAACCGCGGGCCGGAATAAGGAACTCCAAACGAACCTGACCGTTACCGCTGTTAATCATGTTCACCATCTCTGCTTTGCGCGAGCCGAGACTTTCCATTACCGGCCCCATGCTCTCTTCCGGCACATCGATAAGCAGACGCTCGATCGGCTCCATCTTGACCCCATCGATTTCCTTCACGATAACCTCCGGCTTGGAAACCTGAAGCTCATATCCTTCTCTGCGCATATTCTCAATGAGAATCCCCAAGTGCAGCTCGCCACGTCCCGACACAACGAAGGCGTCAGGGCTGTCCGTCTCATCTACGCGGAGCGATACATCCGTCTCCAGCTCTTTCATCAAACGCTCCCGCAGCTTCCGGGAGGTAACCCATTTTCCTTCACGGCCCGCAAACGGACTGTTGTTTACAAGGAACGTCATTTGGAGTGTAGGCTCATCGATTTTCAGTACAGGCAATGCTTCCGGATGATTCGAATCGGCGATCGTCTCGCCGATGTTAATATCCTTAATTCCGGCAATAGCTACGATGTCGCCGGCACCGGCTTCATCGATCTCGACCCGGTTTAACCCCTTAAAGCCGAACAGCTTCTCAATACGGGCGGACTTCTTACCGCCCTCGCGCGTCATTACGGCTACAGGCTGGCCCTGCCGGATTACACCACGGTTGACTCTTCCGATGGCCACGCGTCCCAAATATTCGTTATAATCCATCAGCGTAACTAGAAATTGCAGCGGCTCTTCCACCTTTTCGGTCGGAGCGGGTATATATTCGACAATCGTGTCATAGAGCGCCTGCATATTGCTATCCTGCTGCGACATATCGAGACTGGATGTTCCATTCAACGCTGAAGCGTAAACGACCGGGAATTCCAATTGCTCATCGCTTGCTTCCAGCTCAATGAATAGATCCAGCACTTCATCGATCACTTCCGCAGGCCGCGCGGCCGGGCGGTCGATTTTATTTACAACTACAATGGGTGTCAACTGATACTCCAGGGCCTTGCTCAGCACAAACTTCGTTTGCGGCATGCAGCCTTCATAAGCATCGACAACGAGCAAAACGCCATCCACCATTTTCATAATCCGTTCTACTTCACCGCCGAAATCGGCGTGACCCGGCGTATCTACAATATTAATCAAGTAATCTTTGTACGTAATCGCTGTGTTCTTGGCCAGAATCGTAATGCCCCGTTCACGCTCCAAATCATTGGAGTCCATAACGCGCTCCTGCACCGTCTCATGCTCCCGATAAATTCCCGACTGCTGCAGCAGCTTGTCAACTAAAGTTGTTTTGCCATGGTCTACGTGAGCGATAATGGCTATATTGCGAATGTTTTTTCTCTCATGCATATCGTTTCTCCAAATCCTTTCATGTCTGTGTCTTTTGCAGCCTTTGCCTAATGACCACCCAAAAGAAGCGCCGGACGAAAAATTCCGACGCTCTATCATATCCTTAATATTATACGCAAATCCAGATATAATTCAAGAACTTTCCAGAGTTCTACCAGATTCGGCGGCTGTTTCCTCGAGCGGCAATAAGCAGAATCCCCACGGCGATCAATACAAGGGCCAGCAAATAAATGAAGGAAAAAGCAAACAGACTCCAGCCCAGTAAAACAATTGATACCGCTCCAAGCGTAATCGCAGCGATAAGCAAGCTGCTTTGTCGTTGAGACGCATAAGCATAGTATTCAAACAAGCCTATAGCGATGCCGAGTATAAATGCCGGCCACATTTTGTGAAACAAAGTTGTCCAGCCCCAAATGATGCCGATAAAGAACAGGAAGGAATATACGACGAGAATACCCGCTGGGAGCAGCAGCTCAGCAGAGCCTCGTCTTGAGAATACCCAGTAATGCAGCGCGATACCCGGTGCCAGCAACAAAAACGGCCACAGCGCTTTTCCGAGAAAACTGAATACTCCCCACTTTCCAAGCAAAATAAAAATGCCTGCAGCTAAAATGAGTATTCCGGTCATAAGTTTGTTGTTGTCGGACATTCCATCACATACCTTCCTATGACAAGTTGGGACAGAGCCACTAAAATTGTAACACCCTCTTGCTTCCAGTTTATATGAAGATGGAGGAAAAAACCACTCCCCGCAAACATAATCGATAAAAAAAGCATTTGGCCATAAACCTACCGGGATGCTGTCTTGTAGTTGTTGAACCAGCCAAAAATGATAATAACCGCCGCGATAAGCAGCGGAATCCACGTATGAAACATTGGCAATGCCCGTGTCAGAAAAGAACCTAATATGCCATCTTTCAACAGCATATCCCCTGCTGTATATCCTAGTATGCCCGCTCCGGTCAACGTTAATATCGGGAATCGCTGCAGCCAATCAGCAATCAGGTTACTTCCCCAGACAACAATGGGTATACTAATCGCAATGCCGATGACAAGTATGGCGAGATCACCGTCAGCCAAAGCAGCAATCGCCAGTACATTATCCAAGCTCATGATGAAGTCCGCGGCTAGTATCGTCTTGATTGCCCTGAAGATAGTTGCGGCCCCTCTTTGATCTGATGCGCCTTCGCGATTCTGAAGCAGTTTGAAGGCAATCATCGCAAGCAGCAGTCCCCCGACAGCTTGGATAAACGGGATCTTCAGCAAAGTGACGGCGACCCATGTCAGGATGCACCGCATCAATACGGCAGCAAAAGCCCCCCACCATACAGCCTGCCTGCGCTGCTGAAGAGGCAGATTTTTGCTGGCCATGGCGATAACTACCGCGTTGTCGCCGCTAAGCACTAAATTGATGATCAGTATTTCGAATAGCAATAACAAATGCTCCATAGGCTTATCCCTCCCATACACTTGTATGAGATTTTTTTTCAGCCTATACCCTTTATTACTAAAATCAACACTGGACAAAAGTAATATTTAGTGAATTAATACTTATAGTGCCTTTTCAATTATGTCCTATTCGGCATCTCCTACTTAATTGAGGAAGAAGTGACAACAGTGGAACTATTTAGCACCGCGTTTTTTATCGCCTTAATCAACATCATATTCATTGACCTAATTCTGGCCGGTGATAATGCCATCGTCATTGGAATGGCAGCCAGAAAGCTGCCGCCTCACGTTCAAAAGAAAGCGATTATGTTCGGGACCGCAGGCGCCGTCTTCATTAGAATCACGGCAACGCTTATCGTCGTATGGCTGCTAAAAATTCCTTGGCTCCTCGCCATAGCCGGTACGATGCTCGTCTACATTGCATATAAAGTGCTAGCCGACGCAAGCGATCATGAGACGATCGAAGCGAAAGACTCCCTTTGGGCGGCGGTAAGAACTATTGTAATTGCCGATGCCGCCATGGGCCTTGATAATGTCATCGCCGTGGCTGGCGCCTCCCAGCAGCACACAATTTTGGTTGTGATCGGTCTTCTCATCAGCGTACCGATTGTCATTTGGGGCAGTACGCTGTTTATTAAGCTGCTTGGCAGGTTTCCTTGGATCGCTTACGCCGGCTCAGCCGTGCTGGCTTATACCGCCTCCCACATGATTACGGAAGAGCCGCATCTGCTGCCTTTTTTCGCGGATAAGCCTATACTGCGTTATTTATTTATCGTTATTGTCATCATCGGAGTTCTTTGTGCCGGTTACGCAGCTAAGCAGCGCCAGCGGGAGCATAATGATAACCGTCAATCCCGCCAGGCTGCCCGCTAAATAAAAAGGACTGCCCGAGGGAGGACGCAACTTCCTCCGATTCCCCGGAGCGTTCCGTCCGCCTTTGGCAGCCCTTGACTAAAACCATTTATCCTGCACGACTGGTTCCTCGTCCTGTTTTCTCTGGATAGCCTCTCCCGGCCTGATCATCACCGTCTCCGTTCCAAGCACAGCCTCTTCAATTTGCTCATTCAGCTGGGGTAACGAAGCCTCAATCTGTTCAATGATCCGCAAGTTTGGATTTGTTGTAGGTGATTTAGGTACAAACAAAGTACAGCAGTCTTCATAAGGCAAGATGGATAAGTCATAAGTTCCTATCCTTTGAGCCAAACCGATAATTTCTTCTTTATCGGTCATGACCAAAGGACGCAGCAGCGGCAGCGATGTAACCCGGCCAATAACATTCATGCTGGCCAGCGTCTGGCTGGCTACTTGTCCCAGGCTGTCCCCTGTCACTAATGCCATGGCGTTATTTCTCTCCGCCAGTGCAGTAGCGATCCGGAGCATGGCTCTGCGCATAAGGGTAATCATTACATTCTCATGACCGCTTTGCGCAAGGGTAGTCTGTATATTTGTAAACGGAACAAGATGAAGCTTGATCTGCCCATAATAGCCAGCCAGTACTTTAGCCAGATCAATCACTTTCTCCTCCGCCTTTTTGCTCGTAAATGGATAACTGTGAAAATGTACACATTCAATTTCCAGCCCCCGGCGCATTGCGGACCACCCGGCGACCGGGCTGTCGATTCCCCCGGACAACAGCAGCAGCGCCTTCCCATTCGTGCCTCGCGGAAATCCGCCAGCAGCGGGAATCACTTCGGAGAATAAATAAGTACCCTGCTCCCTAACCTCAATACGGAGTTCGATATTCGGACGATGCACATCAACCCTCAAATTAGGGCACGCCTTCAAGACCGGTGCACTTATAATTTGGTTCATCTCTTGGGATGAAACCGGGAACTTCTTCCATACTCTTCTGGCATTTACTTTGAACGTTGTGCCTTCAACGATATTCATGCTTTCAATGAAACGGATGGCCATCGGAATGATCTGTTCAATGTGAGAGCCTGTCACCATTACAGGGCTAATAGACGTAATACCAAACACGTTCCTAAGCTCTTCCGATACTTCTGAGGCCGGCTGTCCGTTTAGAACAACATAAATCCGGCCATATTCATTTTTGACCTCTGTGGCCGGGTAAGCGCGTAACACTTCTTTTACATGAGCCAGCGCTGCTTTTTCAAATCGTGAACGATTTCTTCCCTTGACGGTAATTTCACCAAAACGCAGCAGCAGCATATCATATTGCGGCATATTAACTGTTTCCACCTTTCAATTGTTGCAAGCGCCCCACCGTGTTCTCAATGGCACGCAGCAGTTGTCTGACATCCTCATCTGTATGCTCTTCGCCAAGACTAATGCGAATTCCCGACGCGGCACAATCCGGAGCTTTATTCATCGCCAGCAGCACGCGGCTAGGTTCGCTTCGCTTTGAAGAACAGGCAGATTGAGTTGAAACAATAAAGCCTTCTTCTTCCAGCATATGAAGCATCGTCTCTGCCTTCATCCCCGGATAGGAAAAATGAACAATATGAGGAGCTCCGCTCAAAGCTGAATTGAGCTCCAGCTCCGGCAATTGCTGCAAGCCTTCAATTAAAATATGACGCAGCTTGTACAAACGCTTGGCGTAATGCTCCTGCTGTTCCGCAGCAAGCCTGACTGCCTTTGCCATGCCGACAATGTAGGGGACATTCTCGGTTCCTGACCGGCGCCCCCGTTCCTGTCCGCCTCCAGCCAGCAAGGGAGCCAGCATCAAGCCCTCCCTGACATATAATAAGCCAATGCCTTTCGGTCCACGGAATTTATGCGCAGATAAACTATATAGATCTATTCGGCTGTCCCGGATAGATAACGGAAGCTTACCGAAGCCTTGTACGCCGTCCACGTGGAATATGATGCGAGGATAATGATTTTTAATAACATTACCTATTTCAGCAATAGGCTGCATCGCGCCTGTCTCATTATTGACATGCATAATTGAGACAAGCACTGTGTTGTCGCGCAGTGCGGATAATACGTCCTCCGCTGTTACCGTACCATCGGCTCGTACCGGCAAATAAGTAACGTCACAGCCCTGCTTTTCCAATTGCTTGCACGTCTCATACACCGAAGGATGCTCAATAGCCGTCGTAACGATATGATTGCCACGTTGCCGGTATTGCGTCATGACGCCTTGAATTGCCAGGTTGTTGCTCTCCGTAGCCCCGGACGTGAATATGATTTCTTCCGGGCTGACACGCAGGCTCTCCGCACATACTTCTCTTGCTCTGGACAACAGCTTGCCGCTGTCTTCACCGAGCCGGTGCAAGGAGGACGGATTGCCGAAATGCTGGGTCATGACCTCCGCAACCGTACGGACAACTTCCTCATGTGGCGGGGTAGTCGCAGCATGATCAAAATACTTCATATTATCCCCCTTTATTTAAATACTGAAATTAATAATTAAATCCCAATCCATTGTAACTCTATTGTAACGAACAGTTCATTCTCCCGTCATTGTCAAAAAAAGACCAAATGAGACATCGCCGCAAATCAGCGTTATCCCAAATGATCTCTTTGACCTTGTTACGCAGCTTGTTACACAGCTTATTACGCAGTATCAAAGCTTGCCTGCCAGCTCATTTAGCCTATATATTTAGAACGCGCATTTTCGATTTTCTTAATGTAGTTCTGCGTTTCTTTCGGAAGAAGGTGCAGATTCTCCATCAACTCTTGATCATTGCTGATTCCAAGTCTCTGAATACGCCCTGGTCCCGCATTATAGGCAGCAAGAGCCGTTTTCTCCTCCCCGTTAAAACGCTGCAGCTGGTAAGACAAATAACGTGTGCCGCCATCAATGTTTTGGACCGGATCAAAGGGGTTCGTAACCCCAAGGCCTCTGGCGGTTCCATCCATAAGCTGCATTAACCCTTTGGCCCCTGCAGATGAAATAGCTTCAGAATTGAAGGAGGACTCCGTCTCAATTACCGCTTTAATTAAGCTCTCCGCCACACCATATGTGCGGCTGGCTCTCAAAATCAGCTCATCGAGGTTTCTGCCGTCACGGGTTGAAATAGACTGCCCTTCGATTGGGAACGAACCGGCAGCCTCAGGAGCACCAGTTTCATTGTACGACGATGACTGCTGAAGAACGTACCATAATGCATCGTCCAGGGAAGCGGACAGCGTTCCAGATGCGCCGGCCGTTCCATCGAACGTCATCGCCGGAGCCTGGCCCTCAGCTACCATTAATTCTTGCAGCAATATGTCAAATAAAGAGTCTCCACTATCGGAAGATGTACTTTGCACAGACGTTCCTTTAAGATCAATATCATTCATCATCTGGAGCCGTACGAGCTGCCCCAGCGTACGCGTATCAATTTCCATCTTTATTTACTCCTCTTTCTCCCAATGGAATTGTATAACCTATATTTTACACTTGAAATGCGACAATAACCACCATTTTTCGAAATTTTATTGATCATCATAAAAAAAACCCTCGTCCAGATGACGAGAGTCTTTATAACGCCCCTAACAAATAACGAAGCCAAGATTAACGTGTAAAAGGAATTAAAAAGAAATAACTCAAAATCGCGATTGCACCTAGACCGATTGCCCAAGCTCCTGATGTTTTACTTCCTTGGCTATACGCATAAAATCCCATCACAGCTGCAAGGGGCCCTAAAATAATGGACCACATGAACAAGGAAGCGATGCCGAGTCCGACCCCCACATAACCTACAGTACGGCCTGCTGTACCTGTAACATCGGCATCACGGACATCAGAATCCTCATCGACTCTGGAGCTTTCATACGTCCCTGTTGGAGCCACCTCAGCGGAATACTCTTCCTGATGAGAGCGCCGCGGATAATCCACGCGTTCGGAATCATTCGATTCGCTATGCTGATGTTCTTCCTGATGCTCTCCCCAGTTTTCCTTATTATCCTCCGTCATTAATCAACACCTCCAGTAAATTTTGCTTGCACATCCTGTTAATTACGACAATTTAGCCTTAAACGTATGACAGCAGGTGGCAGCTGATGAACCTGCGGTGTCTTTATGATCACTATCGAATTCTTCGCCTGCAAATTCCGCATCGTATTTGCGTTTTGCATGCTGATCGATATCAATCATAATCAGGTCCGCATTGCAAAAATTTTGTTCTTTCCAATAAACACAGTTGGAGACACTGCATTTGACAATCGGCTTACTGCCATTTGGCATAATGATCACCTCGGGTACATTTTCCCCCGCCTTCGAGCGGCCTATGCGGACAAAGTAATGTCAATTCGATACAGCCCGGAATAAAAAGCAGTTGATTTTCTCAACCTACAGGTACATGAACTTAAAGCAGGAGGGATACCTTATGAAATGGGGCAGATGGATAGCTATCGGGTTGTTCGGAGCCGCCGCTATAGCGGTTGTATCGTTGTTCTCGTCGCCGGGTCCAAATCGGCAGCAGCAAGCCGGGGAACGACAGGCAGAACAGCTGACGGCACAACAGCAGGAGACTAAACAGCAAACTAAAGCGCCGGCTGCTGGTCAAGAAAAGCAATTGAAGCAGCTGATGCTTCACCGTGACGTTACAGCGACTGAGAGACTGGCTCGGCTTGATGCAAAGGAACATCTGAAATCACTGGCGGTTAAACTGGGGGGAGCTTCTGCACCTCAGCTTTCAGCTGATATAAGAAATCTTCAGAAGAGCCACAAGCAATTTCGTTTAATCATGCTGCATAGCGCGTCAGGTAATAAAGAAAAAAAGTTCAGCAGTCCCCATCAACAATCATCCCAGCCAACACAGGAGCAAATGAATTACTATGTAAATTTGGCGCGGAAAGCGCTGCGTAAATCAAAATCTTACGAATCGCCGGCTTTTCCGGAGAACAATCCTCATTATTTTGTTGTCGCTGAGCCAGCCAAGCATGCCAAGGATGGAATTATCGCCGTGATGGATACAGCTATTCTCGGCCGGGTAAAGGAGCATCAAAATAAAAATCTTCGCCTCATTCCGTATCCCAAGGAAGGCAGGTACAAGGTCGAATCGGTACATACCGACACACTGAAAGATATCACTGTCAAGACGGGACATGACAATGAGAAAGCGAGCCACTATTATGAGAACGAAATCGTTGTAACGTTCAGCGCGCCTCCGTCCGAACGCGAGCTTGCGCGGATTCAATCGGATATTAAAGCAAATCAAGCGGAAAAACCAAAATTCATAAGAAACACCTACATTTTTAAATCGGAAAATATGAGTATGACAGAGCTAAAAAATTATTTTGAGAATAAATGGAACCCGGCCTTTATCGAGCCCCATTACTTGTATTTAACTAATGAGACAGCTCCTTCAGCAGACCCGCCGGAAATACCAAACGATTTGCTGTTCTCTGAATATCAGTGGAATTTACCCATTACTGAAACGAATCGGGGATGGAAATTGTCCAAAGGGAGTAACGACGTTATCGTCGGCGTGGTAGATACCGGAGTGGACTTATCGCATCCTGACCTGAAAGGACGGCTGCTCAAAGGATATAATGTAATTGCTCCAGATGAGGAACCGATCGATGACGTTGGTCACGGAACACATGTCGCCGGCATCATATCCGCGAACGTCAACAACGGAGAAGGTATTGCGGGTATGATGTGGGGAGGAAAAATTTTACCTGTCAAAGCACTGGATAAGTCCGGATCCGGGACGACATACTCCGTTGCCCAAGGCATTATTTGGGCTGCAGATAACGGGGCAAAGGTAATCAATTTAAGTTTGGGAAATTATGCGGATGCCCAATTTTTGCACGAAGCGATCAAGTACGCTTACGACAAAGATGTCGTTCTCGTCGCTGCAACAGGCAACGACAATACAGAACGCCCCGGATATCCCGCAGCCTATCCTGAAGTATTGTCCGTTTCCGCCACTGACTATAACTTGAATAAGGCGTCATTTTCCAACTACGGCGACTACGTTGATGTCGTGGCCCCCGGCGAAAGTATTGCCAGCACTTATCCGGACAATCAATACGCTGCATTATCAGGCACTTCCATGGCCAGCCCCCATGTGGCTGCTCTCGCCGCATTGATACGATCCGTCAACCCGGAGCTGAGAAACACAGAGGTTATGGATATTATCCGCAATAACGTCATTGATCTCGGCGATCCAGGACATGACTATCTATATGGCAACGGACAGATCGATGTTTATGCGGCGCTTGAAGCTGCCGGAGGCGGAGCCGCCCCGCTTCAGTTATGGCCCCAGCATATCGATCAAAGACTGAAGCGATTATTCGAGGAAAAAGCAAAGCGCTGACCATAAAAAACTAAAAAAGAAGATCGTTGTCCCCCTTCGGGTTAATGGGACAATGATCTTCTTTGATTTGTAAAGTTAAGAACAGTACTAGGACTGTTCACATGTTGCAGTGATGAAAGCTTGCCATAAGCCGGGTTCTGTACTTTTCGCGGTGTGCACGGGAACTACCCTTCCGCTACCAAGCGACAATCATCTATCTAGGCCGTACATTACTGCACGGCTCCAGCGACCAACCTGGACGCGCCTCGGGCAAAGGCTGCCTCTACCTGTACAGATACAGGCTGCGTCCCATTAGGTCTTGCTCCAAGTGGGGTTTACCAGGAACGAAGTCACCAGCGTTCCTCGGGGTCTCTTACACCTCGGTTCCATCCTTGCCTGTGCACGCATTGCTGCGGCCATCGGCGGTCCGTTTCTGTGGCACTATCCTTCGGCTCGCGCCGACTGGACATTATCCAGCACCCTGCCCTATGGAGCCCGGACTTTCCTCCCGCGGCCTAAACCGCCGGCGATTGTCTGTCAAACTTTCGAAGGCAACACTTGATATAGTATACAGGCATTGCTTCATAATCACAAGTATGAATAACCGGCAGTGTTAACGTTTTATGCCAGTGCGGGTAAATTTACCGGAACGCAAATGGCTCCGTATTGACTGATGAAGCGTGTACCTTCGTATGATACTTATTCTCGGCAAGCTTCTCAGTCAGCCAAGCGGCAACCTTAGGCTTCATGATTTTCTCGGCATTATGTCCCGGGTCGATCAAAGCAATTCCAGCCATTAAAGCGTCCTGTGCCGTATGATAATCGATGTCGCCCGTGACGAGTACGTCCGCCCCGCGAAACTTGGCGTGCTTCCAATATCGTCCGCCTGAGCCCCCGATTACAGCGGCCTTGTTAATAGGGAGCTGCAGATCGCCAATGACCCTCACAGCCGGGACGTCCAGCTTCTCTTTGACACGATCGGCAAACGCTTCTAAAGTTACAGGCTCCGCCAGGCGGCCCACTCTTCCGAGGCCCAATGTCCGCCCTTTAAGATCCATAGGATACAGATCGTAGGCGACTTCTTCATAAGGATGG
The DNA here is from genome assembly GCF_000381905.1 of Paenibacillus fonticola DSM 21315. Classification (GTDB taxonomy): domain Bacteria; phylum Bacillota; class Bacilli; order Paenibacillales; family Paenibacillaceae; genus Fontibacillus; species Fontibacillus fonticola. Next base: position 211,442 of record NZ_KB907248.1, read on the forward strand.
CTTCGGAGCATCGCTTGGATTACCCTGTTGCGGATACTATCCGGTACAATCGTTTCAATGCGCACCTCTTCGGCCCGCTCCAGCTTTCCCTGTTGACCCAGGTAAGGCTCTGCTCCCTCGAGAGGCAGAAACGTGCCATAGCCGTTAATATTGAAGCTGCAATGGCTGTAATTGCCGATACAGCCGGCACCTGCGTTCAGAACAGCATCCAGAACTTTCTGATGATGATCTTTCGGAACGAAGACGACCAGCTTGTACAGCTTGTCGGTATGGATATCTTCCAGCGGAGAAGTCCCCTCAATGCCAAGCGCCTCAGCCATCCAGTCGTTCATGCCGCCTTCCGTCACATCGAGATTCGTATGACTAATATAGACGGCAATATTGTGCTTGATAAGCTTCTCATATACTTTGCCCATCGGAGTATCCGTCAGCAGGCCAGCAAGCGGTCTGTAAATAATGGCGTGATGCGCTATAATCAAATCTGCTCCCAGGGAAATCGCCTCATCGACGACCTCTTCGTTAACATCCAGCGCAACGAGCACACTTCGTATTTCCTTCTGCAACGTTCCTAGCTGTAAGCCGATCTTGTCGTCTTCCATAGCGACATGTTTTGGAGCCAGCTGCTCCATATACTGGATTACGGTTTGCCCTTTTGCAAACATGCCAGCACCTCCTTCAGCTGCTTTATCAATCTGCTCAATTCCTGTTCTTTATTTCGGGAGGCAGGGAGACGGGAGGAAGCGACGGATTGATAAATTTTTTCCAACTTGTCGACTTCCGCATGCCATTTGTTAAGAAACACATCTCCCGCCTGTTGTACAAGCCGCGGCCCCATCAGCAACAATAGCTGTTTTGTCAGCACAACGCCAGCCTCCCGATGCTCTGAAGCAAAGTGTGCCTGCAGCGTCCTCTCTTTATATAACTCTTTATTGAGCTTATCAGCGTCGAAAAGCGCATCTGCCGTAATAATTTCGTATATTTTTCCATCCTCGGCGACGATGGCTTCATCCGCAACATACCAATCGTTGTCCATCAGCCAGCTTCTTACAAGCTCTTCTCCTACGTTAGGCTGCAGAATAAGCCGCTTAACGCCTGCCAGCTTGTCTTTGCCTGCCTCCAGAATCGATGCGATTAAAGCCCCTCCCATACCGGCAATTGTAATCGCATCAACTTCCCCAGCAGCGATAACTTGAAGCCCGTCACCCTTGCGGACGGAAATCCGCTCGCTTAAGCCTGCTTCGGCAACCTGTCTGCGGGCCGCATCCAGTGGACCTTCATTCACTTCACCCGCGACGGCAGATACAGCCGATCCATTCTTCACCGCCCATACAGGCAGCAAAGCATGATCCGAGCCAATATCCGCAAAACGGCAGTCTTGGGGCAGCCTGTCGGCAATATGCTGTAATCTTGAAGATAATTTCATCCGGGGAAAGTCCCCCTCCTTCCTAGCCGATTCCCTCCAATTTCATTTGCATTGGGCAGGGAAAACAGCTAAAATAAAACCAGCAAGAAAAACTAGGAAATAAAGTAAATCTAATGAAAACATTGTATATTTTTCTGAAAAAAAAGACCTGTCTGCAGGCTGCAGAAGGTCAAGGTCACACGCTTATTCCAGGAAGTCCTTTAACCGTTTGCTGCGGCTCGGATGGCGAAGTTTACGCAGTGCTTTCGCTTCGATCTGGCGAATTCTTTCGCGCGTTACACCGAATACTTTGCCCACTTCCTCCAGAGTTCTGGTACGGCCGTCATCGAGACCGAAACGAAGCCGCAATACGTTCTCTTCACGTTCGGTGAGCGTGTCCAGCACGTCCTCCAACTGCTCCTTCAGCAGCTCATACGCAGCGGCATCAGCTGGAGCCAACGCCTCCTGGTCTTCAATAAAATCGCCCAAATGGGAGTCATCTTCTTCACCGATAGGTGTTTCCAACGATACAGGCTCCTGGGCAATTTTCATAATTTCACGGACTTTTTCCACCGTCAGCTCCATCTCTGCAGCGATTTCTTCAGGAGTAGGTTCGCGGCCCAATTCCTGCAGTAATTGCCGGGATACCCGGATCAGCTTGTTGATCGTCTCTACCATGTGAACGGGGATACGAATCGTTCTGGCCTGGTCGGCAATAGCCCGCGTAATAGCTTGCCGAATCCACCAAGTAGCATAGGTACTGAACTTAAAGCCCTTCTTAAAGTCGAACTTCTCCACCGCTTTAATCAGACCCATATTCCCCTCTTGGATCAAGTCAAGGAACAGCATGCCGCGGCCTACATAACGCTTCGCAATGCTGACCACGAGTCTGAGGTTCGCTTCAGCAAGACGCCGCTTTGCTTCCTCGTCCCCATTTTCAATGCGCTTGGCCAATTCAATCTCATCATCTGCAGACAACAGAGGTACTCTGCCGATTTCCTTCAAGTACATTCGCACCGGATCATTGATCTTGATTCCGGGAGGTAATGTCAAATCATCATCAAAGCTGAACTCATCGCTTTCACCATGCCCATCCTCATCATTGCGCCGATGGGTCAGCTCTTCATCACTATCGTTCGAAACGTCTATTCCCAAATCCCCCAAATGCTCGAAAAATTCGTCCATTTGCTCAGGATCCTGATCGAAAGGCGAAAGCTTCTCCATAATCTCTTTATAAGTTAACGAAGACCTTTTCTTACCTTGTTCAATCAGCCGATCTTTAACCTGATCCAGTGTTAGTTCTGTTTCAGATTCGGTGTGCTGATCATTCGCCATACTTGACTCCCTCCTCCCTAGAAACATCTGCAAAGAATCATCCAGCTACTGTCTCTCTAGGGCTATAATCTCACTTGCAATTTGTGCTGCCCGCAAAAAATCACCAGCACGCTCGGCCGAAACCATTTCTTCTTTCTTGCGCTGAATTTGGGCTAGCTGCGGGATTCTCTGGATTTCCCGGATACAATCATCCAACTCCTGAGTCGTCCATTCTTCTGGTATATCCATCATCATGATCGAGGTCACCGTTTGTTCCAGCCGATCATCCTGTATGGATGAGATGAAGCGGCTTACATCCGGTGGTTTTCCCCCTGCATAATAGGCATATAGATAAGCAGCTATCGCCGCATGATCATTGATGTTAAAACGATCTCCGAGACGATCGCCCACATAACGGGCCACTTCTTCATCCTGAAGCATAAAGGACAGCAATCTCCGTTCCGCAACATGATAAGCTGGCAGCAATGTCGGCATAGATGCCTGGGCTTTTTTATGCCTAACATTATTCCACCTTTTGGCCTTATTATCCCCATGGGAGGACCTTTTTTGCATCGCTTGGCGGAATTGGTTGCACTCCTGTTTTAAGCTATCGAATGAAACCTGCAGCTCGGCGGACAATTCCTTTAAATAAATCTCACGCTCTGTCGGCGACGGCAGGGGTGCAATAACTTCCAGCGCATCTTTAATGTAAGCAACCTTTCCGTCTTCCTCTAGCAGTATATGGCTTTTTTTCAGATATATAAGCTTAAATTTAACTGCTGAAACAGCCCCGTCCAACACTTGCAATCTGAATCTCTCGGCCCCGTATTTCTGAATAAACTCGTCGGGGTCAAGCCCTTCGCTAAGCAGTGAAATTTTAATCTGGAAACCCGCTGCCTCCAATATAGGAATGCTTTTCAAAGCTGCAGCCTGTCCTGCGTTGTCTCCGTCATAGCATACGACAACTTCGTCGGCGAGCGTTCTCATCATGCTGGCATGGCTCTCGGTGAGCGCCGTACCCATCGTCGCTACTCCGTTGTGTACGCCTGCCTCCCAGGCGCTGATCACATCGCCATATCCTTCAAACAGAACGATTTGACGCGACTTGCGGATTTGCAGCTTAGCCTGATGAAGATTGTAGAGCGTTCGGCTCTTCGTAAACAATTTGCTTTCCGGGGAATTCAAATATTTTGGCTGGCCTTCCCCTAAAATTCGGCCTGCAAAAGCAATTACTTTACCGCTTCGATTGTGCAGCGGAAAAATAATCCGGTCGCGAAAGCGGTCAACAAATCCTGATCCGTCTTGCTTGGAAGACAATAAGCCGCCTTGTTCCATCGCGTTAAGATCAAATGAGCGCTTGTCCAAAAATTGAACAAGCGTATCCCAACGTGCCGGGGCGTAACCGATTTGGAATGTGTCGATAGCCTTATCGCTAAACCCCCTTGACTTCAAATAATCCATGGCTGGTTTGCCATGCTCTGTATTTTTGAGCAGAAAATGATACAGCTTGGAGGACCATTCATGGGCTTGCAGCAATTGTTCCATTTCCCGGCTTACAGGGGTTCCGCCGGGCCGAAAAGTGTTATCCTCAAAAGGAATATGCGCCTCTTCTGCCATAGCTCTGACCGCTTCGGGGAAGGATAGTCCTTCGATTTCCATCCTGAATCTGATGGCATTTCCACCCTTGCCACAGCCATAGCAATGAAACATTTGCCGTTCGGGCGTCACCGTAAATGACGGTGTCTTCTCCGAATGAAACGGGCAAAGTCCTTTCATGTACTTGCCCTGTTTACTTAGATGAACGTGCTTGCCTACCGTGTCGACGATATCATGCTGCTGCAAGACCGCCTCGATGATCTCCTCTGGAATTCCTCGTCCGGTACTCATCCAAATCACCTTCATCTCTAAATAACACGTAAATAGTAATTCGCTAAAATTGTACATTCTCCTGCATATCTTGCAAAAGTTTTGCCAACGACTCGGTAAACCGCTGCCGATCGGCTTCCGTAAACGGCTTGGGGCCTTTAAAATAACGTCCGCCCCGTCTCGCTTTCGCATAATGATGACGGCGGTCCAGCAAATAGTCAATATTGCCGGAATGATATTCTTCTCCCCTGGGCGACAATATTCGGCAAGATTTTGCCAGCGCCAAAGCGGCCAGCCCGTAATCCTGAGTAACTACGATATCCCCTTTGGTGATATGATTTACAATGTACAAATCCGCGCTTTCCTGGCTTCGGTCAACCTGAACAACAGTAACCCCCTCGACCTGTTGAATAACATGATCGTAGGAGGATACCATCAACACCTTCGCCTTATACCGTGCGGCCGTGTTTATAATTTCGGTCTTAACGGGACAGGAGTCCCCGTCAACGACAATTCGTGTACCCATTGTACTCCCGTCCTTATACCTGACTATTATGCCCAGACAAGCTTGCTGAAATCGGCAAACTGCTTGAGATCTTCATCCATCGCCTTGAGTAAGGCCAGACGGTTCGCGCGAATCGTTTCATCTTCCGCCATAACCATCACCGTATCGAAAAATACCGTAATGCTGTCCTTCAGATTAGAAAGAAGCCGCAATGCCTCAGGAGCGTTGCGCTCTTGCAGCGCTTGACGGTATTCCCCGGAAACCGACTTCCATGCTTCATAGAGCCGGGATTCCGCAGGTTCCGTCAACAGGTCGGAGCGGACTTTTTCGGTGGACGCTTTAGAGGCCAGGTTGCTAACCCGTCCAAAAGATTCGACCGTCGTTTTGAAATCCTCTAAACCATTTATAGCGGCCATCAACGCTTCTCCTCTTGCAATGACGGAGACAACGTCTTCATACCCGGAGGCAATTACTGCATCCACCACATCGTAACGCACATGATCCGCCAGCGTCTTTTTAATGCGAAGCCCGAAGAAGTCGGCCAGATCCTTCCTGATTTCATCCTTCGTCCGTTTCAAGTCATGGAAGTGCTGATGAGTCTCCAGGGCGATGTCAAACAAGGCAGGCAGCGTAACCGGCAGCTTATGCTCCAGAATAATCTGGACGATGCCTGCCGCCTGGCGGCGGAGCCCGTACGGATCCTGTGAGCCCGTCGGCACGATGCCGATAGAGAAGCAGCCCGTAATCGTGTCGATTTTGTCCGCCATGCTGACAATTGAACCTTCTTCAGAGGCCGGCACTGCATCGCCTGCAAATCTAGGCTGATAATGCTCAAAAATCGCCTTGGCCACTGCGTCCGATTCTCCGGCTTTACGAGCATAGTCTTCCCCCATTACCCCTTGAAGCTCAGGGAACTCATAAACCATTTGCGTAACGAGATCAAACTTGCAAATTTCCGCTGTACGATTCACTGACTCCGCCACTCCGGTGTTAACGTCAAGCAGAGCAGCCAGCTTCTCTGCATTGCGCCGGATTCTGCGGACTTTGTCGCCAACTGTCCCCAGCTCCTCGTGGAATACTATGCTCTCCAGCTTCGAAAGCGCATCCTTAATGTCCAGCCTTTGGTCTTCTTCATAAAAGAATTTAGCGTCAGACAGTCTCGCCCGAAGCACCTTCTCATTCCCTTTGGCAATGACATCCAGATGCTCTGCATTACCGTTGCGAACGGTGACGAAGTAAGGAAGCAGTTCTCCTTGATCGTTCAATACAGGAAAATAGCGCTGGTGCTCACGCATCGAAGTGATCAGCACCTCTTGCGGAATATGCAAAAAGGATTCCTCAAACGTTCCGTACAACACCGTCGGCGTCTCTACAAGGAACAATACCTCTTCGAGCAAATCCTCCTTGACGGAAATGTTCCAACCCTGCTGCTGGGCCAAGCTGTTAATTTGCTGCTGAATCAACTGCTGCCGTTCATCTACATCGGCGATAACATAACCTTTGCGCAGCGCTTCGACATAATCGGCCGGCTGCCCGATGACGGTCTCTTTCCCGAGAAAGCGATGTCCGCGCGTAATATTGCCAGACTTTACCCCTGCGACTTCGATATCGATAATGTCGCTTCCGAACAGGGCTACGATCCAGCGAATCGGCCGGACAAACTTAAAGTCATAGCTGCCCCAGCGCATATTTTTCGGAAAATTCATCGCTTGAAGAATGTCCAGCAAGCCTGCGGACAAAATCGTGGAGGTTGCTACGCCTGTCTGGCTTTTGCTTACGTATACGTACTCGGTGCCTCCGAGCTCTTTGAAAGTAAATTGATCCGGATCAGCGCCCTGGCTGCGGGCAAAACCAAGTGCAGCCTTGCTCCATTGACCGTTCTCGTCCAGAGCAATTTTACGGGAAGGCCCTTTCACCTCTTCGTGAACGTCCTTCTGCTTCTCCGCCACCTCTTTAACGAGGACGGCAAGGCGTCGAGGCGTCGCATACACAGCAACGTCGCCATGCTGGATCAAATGTTCGTCAAGCCACTTTATCATCCGGTCCCTAAGCTGCTCCATTGCTCCGCGAATAAAACGGGCCGGCATTTCCTCAAGGCCGATTTCGAATAATAAGTCCTTAGCCATGGATTTCGCCCCCTTTCTTCAGCATTGGGAACCCAAGCTTTTCCCGCTCCTCCAAATACGTTGCCGCAACATGCCGCGCCAGATTGCGCACGCGTGTAATGTAGCCTGTCCGCTCCGTCACGCTGATTGCGCCTCTCGCGTCGAGCAGGTTGAACGTATGCGAGCATTTCAGCACGTAATCATAGGCCGGAAATACAAGATGCTGCTCCATAGCCTTGGATGCTTCCTGTTCGTACATATTGAATAAAGTAAACAGCATTTTAACATCCGAAGTTTCGAAAGTATATTTTGAATGCTCGTACTCCGGTTGATGGAACACGTCGCCGTATGTCGTTCCGTTAACCCACTCCAGATCAAACACATTTTCCTTCTCCTGGATATAGGAAGCGAGGCGCTCCATTCCATACGTTATTTCTACTGCCACTGGATTGGTTTCGATGCCGCCGACCTGCTGGAAATACGTAAATTGCGTAATTTCCATGCCGTCTAACCACACTTCCCAGCCAAGCCCCCATGCGCCAAGGCCCGGATGCTCCCAGTTATCCTCGACAAAACGGATATCATGCTCCAGCGGGTTAATGCCAAGCCGCACCAGGCTCTCCAAATAAATTTCCTGGATGTTGTCAGGAGAAGGTTTCAAAATCACCTGGAACTGATGATGCTGATACAACCGGTTCGGATTCTCGCCATACCGTCCGTCCGCGGGTCTGCGGGAAGGCTCCACATAAGCGACATTCCACGGCTCCGGTCCGATCGAGCGCAGAAATGTCATCGGATTAAGCGTACCCGCCCCTTTCTCCACATCATATGGCTGCACAACGATACAATTCTGCTCTGCCCAGAATTGCTGCAGCGTTAATATCATTTGCTGAAAATTCATGAACCCAACTCCTTCACACTTGTTCGTGTTCAGCCGGCTGCATGGGACGTGCAAAAAGCTCCCGTCGCCTACGCCTGCTGTTCAGACGTAGGGACGAGAGCTGTTGCTTCCCGCGGTTCCACCCTACTTGATTTGCATCGCCGGCTTCCAATTCGCCGTTTGTGCAAAATCCGCTTTTTCACGATCAGCTTTCGTGCTCCAGGGCTGCCGTTTCATGAAATCATCCGGCTCGGGCTTCCACTGCCCCCGATTCGCTATTTCCGGTGAAAGACTTCATTACTTTTCCCGTTCAACGCACGAGTCTCTAATAAGAGAAATCCTTTTAATAATACATGAAAAATCAATACAAAGTCAAATTTCATATTTGTCTAATTGATCAAGGAAATTTCTGGACTTCAGCTTCACACCGAGCTGCATATCGATGAAGGAACGCATTATTTTTTTTAACTCCGCCTTGGTCTCGTCCTTCACCTCGACATTGCCCAAACGCCGCAAATCCATCCGTTCGAACAAAGAGAGCAGCTTGAAGGCTCCCGGCCCGACTGACAGCGCAGCTGGGTCTTGATGGCGGCAGCTTCGGCACAGCCTTCCGCCGAGACGAGGGCTAATGAAATGTGTATCATCCTGCCGGCCGCACGACAGGCACTCTGCAATAACCGGGCCGTATCCGGCGGCCTGCAATATTTTCATCTCGAATAAATGAATGACGATTTCTGGATCCTTGCCTGCGGACAACCCATCGAGACAAGCCTTGAGCTGATGAAACCAGAAGCTGCCTACTTCTTCATCCTGCAGCGTCCGGTCCAGCAGTTCGCAAGCATAGGAAGCATAGGCCGCCAAATATAAATCTTCACGTAAAGAAAAGTGAGATTCCATAATCTCACCCTGATTAAGTGTTCCAAGGCCTTCTTTCTGCCTATAAAACGTATATTCGCCATAAGTAAACAGCTGGGTCAGCGCAGCATGACGACTTTTGACCTTCTTAGCCCCGCGGGCGAGAACACCGATCTTGCCATGCGTCGCGGTGCACAGCGTAATTATCTTGTTCCCCTCACCATAATCCATGCTGCGGATGACGATTCCTTCCACCCTGTATAGCATGTTCCTCCCCCAAGCTCCCCTTTATGTTGCAGCGTAGCCATCCGCTTCCTGTTCGGTAACGTCCAGCTCAGCCGCGGCAGCAGTCTCCTCCTCGGGATTGCTGCCAGCTTCCCTATATAGCATGTAGGCATCGACATCTCCAGTCATCGAAAAATACTTCCACGAAAAGTCTCGCAATCGTATTCACCCTTTCTTCGGAAATGAAGCTGCGTCTATGAAGAATAGGATGGCTCAACTTGCCTGGAGTATGTGATGCAATAACTGCCATTAATGCCAATAATGCAAGTAAGACTTGAATGCAATAGCAAGCTTAGGCGTCGCGGTGAAAACCGAGATCTTTTAAAATACGCTCCTGGTTCCGCCAATCCTTCTTCACCTTGACCCACAGCTCCAAAAAGATTTTTGAACCAAGCAAATTTTGAATATCCTGCCTGGCCAGCTTTCCGACTTCCTTTAGCAGCGCGCCTTGCTTGCCGATAATGATCCCTTTCTGGGAATCCCGCTCGACGAAAATGACAGCCGAAATGTAGACGACTCCATTGTCTTCCACCCGCATGTCCTCAATAGTTACCGCTATAGAATGGGGCACTTCCTCCCGGGTTAAATGCAAAATCTTCTCGCGGATCAATTCGGCGCAAACGAACTGCTCCGGATGGTCCGTTATTTGATCCTCAGGATAATACTGCGGTCCCTCCGGCAAATATTTGCCGATTTGCTCCAGCAGTGTAGTGACGTTATTCCCAAGCTTCGCGGAGATCGGCACGATTTCCGCAAAATCGTACAGCTCCCGATACTGCTCAATCATCGGCAATAGCTGCTCTGGCTCGATCCGGTCGATCTTGTTCATGACGAGGATGACAGGAGTGTTCACGCCCTTCAGATGCTCGATAATGAACCGGTCCCCGCCGCCAAGCCCCTCAGCGGCATCTACGAGGAACAGTACAGCTTCCACTTCGCCGAGCGTGTTCAGCGCAGTCGTATTCATAAAATCCCCAAGCTTCGATTGACGCTTATGAATGCCAGGAGTATCCAAAAAAACGATCTGCATATTTTCCGCAGTGTATACTCCATGTATTTTGTTGCGGGTAGTCTGCGGCTTATCGGACATAATTGCAATTTTCTGGCCGATAATATGGTTCATCAATGTCGACTTGCCTACGTTCGGCCTGCCGACGATTGCTACAAACCCGGACTTAAATGTTGTTTTCGCCATTTCGTCTTATCCCTTTCTCTTCGTACGTAACGATGCTAAGATCTCTCCAAATCTGCAGGTCCGAAGGCATGAGGCAGCAGCTCCGCTACCGTCGTCTCTTTGACATCGCCTTTCATGTTGCCAAGAATGACTGGCATATCCGGGCTGCACAGCTCCAGCATTACCTGGCGGCATACGCCGCACGGCGCAATAGGGTGCTCCGTGTCGCCGATGACAGCCAGCGCGCGGAAGCTTCGCGGAGCAAGTCCGTCGGCCACAGCGCGGAACAGTGCTGTCCGCTCAGCGCAATTCGTCGGGCCATATGCCGCATTCTCAACGTTGCAGCCATGATGAACATGGCCATCCGCATCCAGCAGCGCAGCCCCGACGGCAAATCCGGAGTATGGTATATACGCAGCTGCCCGTGCTTTGATCGCTTCCAACAGTAACTCCGTGTTACTCATCATCGTCATCTCCCTAGATAGTGGAATGGCAAATCTTACTGAATTAATGGATTCTCGCTTGAATATACCCCATGACCGGCTCATAGAACAACAAGCAGCCGACCAGTACCGCCGCGATCGCTGTAACCAGAACAGCTCCTGCCGCCGTATCCTTCGCAGCTTTAGCCAGCTTGTGCCACTCCGGCGAAACGAGATTAACTACATACTCCAGTGCCGTGTTCACAAGCTCCGCGGCAATGACCATACCGATGACGATGCACAGCAAAGCTAAATCGCGAGCCGGAAGCCGGAAATACAGCGCTGCTGCTGCCACAGCTGCTGCTGCAAACAGATGGATCTTCATGTTTCGCTCTGTCTTCACAGCTAAAACAATGCCTTCCAGCGCATAGCGGAAAGTGTCCCTCCATTTAGGCCTAGGCTTCATTATCGCGTAAGCCCTGCCTCGGCAAGAACAGCTTCCTGCTTGCTCATCATCTCGGCTTCGCTTGCCTCATCCTGATGATCATAGCCAAGCAGGTGCAAGAAGCCATGCACGAACAAAAAGCCGATTTCCCGGTACAAGGAATGACCGTATTCCTCACTTTGGGCCTGAGCCGTCTCCACGGAAATAATAATATCCCCCAGCAGGTCATCGAGCCCGCCAAGCTCTTCCCCTTCCTCCAGCTCATACACAATTTCCTGCTCTTCCTCCACCGCATCGTTCATAGCAAATGACAGCACATCCGTCGGCCGGTCAATGCCCCGGTATTCCCGGTTGAGCACATGAATCTCTTCATCATTTACAAAAGTCAAAGCAACCTCGCCTGCGGTTATGCCCTCGGCCTCCGCTGCTTTTTGCAGCAATGTATTCAGCAGGTCAATTAAATCTTGCCCAATTTCGATAATTTCTTGCTCATTATTCCACTCGAGCTGCAGTGCCATGCGCCTCTTGCCCCCTGTCTTTCTCTTCATGAGTCGCTTTCTTAATATCCTCCGGGTATTCGATCCGGGAGTGGAATATGCCCATGACCGTTTCTTTGAGGGTCTGAGCAATAATGTCCAGTTCTCTCATCGTCAAATCACATTCATTGAACTGGTGGTCATCCAGACGGCTTTTAATAATTTTTTCGATCATCGTCTCCACCTGCTCTACCGTCGGCTGGCGCAAAGAACGAACCGCCGCTTCCACACTGTCGGCAATCCCGACGATAGCTGACTCCTTCGACTGTGCTTTCGGGCCCGGATAGCGGAAATTCTGCTCTGTAAAGTCAGGCTCCACCCCTTGCTCCTCAGCCAATCTGAGCGCCTTGTGGTAGAAATAGTGCAGAAAGGTCGTCCCATGATGCTGCTCGGCAATATCACGGATCGGCTTGGGCAGCTTATAATCCTTCTGCATTTCGACCCCGTCGCGGGCATGAGCAATAATAATCGACTTACTCAGCTTAGGATCAATAAAATCATGAGGGTTTTCCATATTGTTCTGATTTTCTATAAAATAGCTTGGACGCTTGGTTTTACCGATATCATGATAATACGATCCTACCCGGCACAGCAGGCCGTTTGCACCGATCGCTTCTGCGGCAGCTTCCGATAAATTGCCAACCATAACACTGTGATGATACGTTCCCGGCGTCTCTGTCAGCAGCTTGCGCAGTAAAGGATGGTTCGGGTTGGACAGCTCCACCAGCTTCAGGGCGGATAATATGCCAAACGTCACTTCAAAAAAGGGCATAAGCCCGATCACTAGAATCGTCGTCAGCAGCCCGCCCGCCACGGCAAATCCGATGGCATAAAGCGTGCTGGATTCCGTCCAGCCGTTGTTATTGATTAGTATAAGCGTGAACACGGCAACCGAGCCGAAGAGCGTAATCATAATGCCTGCCTTCAGCAGGGTTGAACGCTGGCTCGCCCGGTGGATAGCAAAGATAGCGGCAAGGGAAATAATAACCGCGAAAAATCCAAATTGAAAATCAAAAATTTGTCCTTTATGCACATTAAGAATAATACTGGCTAATATACTGAACAGAATAGAACAAATATACGCTAAAGACATGTCCAGCAGCAGCGTGATCAGCATAGCCCCTACCGCTACAGGCGCAATGTAGCCAATATACGGCCGCTGTTCATTTTGTATAATATTAACGACGTGCATAGAAAGAATCGTGATCAAAATAATAAGCAGCAGCATAACAAACTGGGCGTTGTTATACTTGAAACGGCTTATACCTTCCGACTGGCGGATATACATAATGAGGCCAAGCGCCAGCAAGGAAGACAGGATGACCAGGCCGAACTGCGGCCAGTAATTCACTTCATCCTTAAGCAAACCGTTCTTCTCAAGCAAGGAATACATTTCCGGGGTAATTTTTTCCCCTTTTTGAACGAGTACATCCCCTTGTTTGATAAACACCGTTGGCGTATTTTCACGCGCTTCGACCTTCGCCGCCTTCGTCGCTTCCTCATCATAAAATTTGTTGGCGGTAATCGACAAGCGCGCCAATTCCTGGACAACTTCCCTGGATACGCGCTTGCTGAGAGAGCTCGTGCTTACCTGCTCGGCAACTTTGGCGCGAGCCGTTTGGGCATCAACAATCTGATCTGTCGTCAGCCGCGCGACAATATCAGCGGCTACCGGCTTCATTTCATTAATATCTTCCGGAGTAAGCCTCGGAATTTTAATAAAAGTCTCCTCCGAAATCTGGTAAGCCTGCTCACCGATCCGCTCGTTTACTTCTTCAAACAGCTTGGCAGAATAATTCGGGGAGTTCCGGTTATTGCGGATAAAGTTTTGAATATGGTCTTTCGCCCGCTGGGGAAGCTCCTCACGATAAATTTTAATTTTGTCATCCGTCGATACCTGATCATCCTGATTAAGCCGGAAAATCCGATCAAGCATTTGCCCGATCAGAACTTCGTTGCGCAGCGGCAAAATCGTATATACCTGCCCGACTTTCTCTGCGGCTTCCTCCTGGGCCTTGAGCGTTGCTTTCGTATCCGGGATATCCATAGGGGCCAAAATCTCTTTATCGCTTGGCATTCCGACGGCAATATCATAGGTTTCCGGCAGCAGTTTAGGAGCCAAACTTACATAGAACATAATAATAAGCAGCGCAAACAGAACATAACGCAAAGATACGCTATGTCTCCATCCGGCTGTTCGGGATTGCAGTGTTTTACCTTTTTGCATCTCGTTCGAGGTCATAGTGACAGCCCTCCTGAAAAGTTTAAAGCCCGGCAACCTTTTATTAATATCGAAAGGATGTGTCGGCAACAGGCTTTTCGCATAGGCGAATGCTGGTGCTTTGCTGTGAGAGAACTAAATCGACGTCAATTTCCTAGGCTCCGGGCTGGTCCATTAACCCTGATTTTCAGCAGCACGGTCATAAGCAACTATTATTTTTTGTACAAGCGAATGACGCACAACATCTGATTCTGTAAAAAATACAAAACCGATCTCTTCAATATCTTGCAAAATTTGTTTCGCCTCGATCAGCCCCGATTTTTTTCCTTTTGGCAAATCGATTTGTGTGACGTCTCCGGTAATGACCATTTTGGAACCGAAACCAAGACGGGTCAGAAACATTTTCATTTGCTCCGGTGTCGTATTTTGGGCCTCGTCCAAAATAATAAAAGAATCGTCAAGCGTACGGCCGCGCATATAAGCAAGCGGCGCAATTTCAATGAGGCCTCTTTCCAAAGCTTTGGCGGTCTGCTCTAGACCCATTACATCATATAACGCATCATACAGCGGACGTAAATAGGGATCTACCTTCTCCTGTAAATCTCCCGGCAGAAACCCTAGATTTTCTCCAGCTTCCACCGCAGGCCGGGTAAGAATAATCCGCTTGACCGAACCTTCCTTCAAGGCCGAAATCGCGAGGACGACAGCCAAATAAGTTTTGCCTGTTCCTGCGGGCCCGATGCCAAATACGACATCACGCTTCTTAATCGTAGTCACATAATGCTTCTGGCCGATCGTTTTGACACGAATCGGTTTGCCGCGGTAAGTGACCGCGATTTCACCTTTGTATAAATCCAGCAGTTGATCGGCGCGAAGCTCTTTCGCCAAATCAATGGCGTAGAGCACGTCCCTTTCGGTTAAAATATATCCGTTGCGGATCAGTTCCAGCAGAACTTCGAACAACTGCTGTACGATTTCTACCTGTCGGGCTTCGCCGCGGATGGATATTTCCGACTCTCGCAAAACGATTCCTGCCTGCACGCTGCTCTCGACCAGCTTAAGGAACGCATCCTGCGGACCGAATAAAGATAACCCTTCAGATGCATTTTGTAATGTAATTTTTGTATGCGCAATTTGTTCTGACAAATAGACTCATTCTCCTTGCTCGTGTACTATCGGAAGTTCTTCCGCTATATTCTGCTCTACTTCAAAAAGCACTTTCATATAAACTTTACCATTGTCTGACTTCTCATGCAAAATTTTTTGACTTATGATCTTCGATTCCATGCCGTACTTCGCATAAATGTCCCTTTCGGCCCGTTCTATCCCATCCACTTTAGCCTGTTCCGGCGAAAGCTTCAACTGAATTACGGTCGTTTCTAGCAATTTTTCGTTCATCCAGCCTATCGGCAGCTTCAAGCTGCGCCAAGTTAGCGGATCGAGCTCGCTCACTGTATGAAACTGTGCGAAGCTTGTAGGGCCATAACCGGTAATTTGAATTGCGGTATTGCCAAAAAACAAATATCCCTTTACTTTCTTTTCGCCTGTGTAAACGTTTTGCTTCCGAACGAGCGGGAGTTCCATCTTATATTCATGCCATACGATCCCTCTAATTTCCCCTTTGGCCACGACGCGCTCGTTGCCTTGAATACCAGCAATAAGCACCTGGCCCTTTTTGACCCGCGCGTGCTTCTTGACTTCCGGTTGTCCTCTTTCCGCATAAATGTATGTAACAATCGCATCCGCATTACTGACGAGGTGGCTTGGACTACGCAGCGTGTGCTCCTTCGGCCGGGTCGCTTCGACAACTTGTATCGTAATACGAGTACCGCTGCGGGTTACGCCAACCCAGGATGTACCTGTCAGCCTGCGTGTTAACTCAGCAGACAACTTGTCCGGCTTCTGCATGCGGAATATCCATTGGAAGGGGTAAATGCCTTCCTCCCGGGCTGCCAGCAGCACATCTTCAGTTGGTATTTTATCATTACCCTGCACTTCAATATCCCATACAAGCGAAGACAGAGCAAATATGGCGGCGATAAACATCGCGAAGCCAAGTATAAATATTTTTCTCCGCCATAGCCGGGCCAGGAAAAAAGGCGCTCCGATCCGGCGCTTCACTGACATCCGGCAGCCTGTCCGTTTTAATAATGGACGCAAGGAGAAGAAATCGCCCAGTTGAACGTTCATCTCCATCTTCCGCTCCGGAAGGGAGCGCACATTCCATATCTCTATACCTTCCTTAGCCAGCTCATTGATCAGCTCTTCGAGACGCTCACCGCGAACCACTATAGTTACGCTGCCGCGCAAACGGGATATGACCGATGATTTCACGTTTCACTCCTCCACTCCCTCATATTTAATGCCGGATATCCGGCCCTCAATAATTACTTCCTCAGGCATGATCGTCCTGATTGCGAGCTCCGTCCCCTCCACTTTGAGGATGCCTTGCTTTAATTCAAGCTGCAGCTCTTCTGGAGAGAAATGAAGAACCCCTTGGTGGTTTTCAACGAGCAGCTGCTTGTTCCCGATCATGGTGAGCCTCGGCAAATCAAATACGAGGTCCCCCGGCAAGTCAAGCGCTTCAACCGCCCAATTTCGAATTTTACGCGATAGCCGGCTCATTTGGGGCAAACCTCCTTCCTCTACTCTACAAAATATGCGAGGGGGGAGGATTTTATGAGAAGAGGAGAAAAAAGGGGTAGAACGGGCTGGACTGTTTTAGCAGAAACCTCTTTATAGATGCTGTTTGGAGTTCAATTGGAATTAATGCATCTATTATGAACTAATGACGGCCGCTGCGCATAACAATTGTATTTCGTGTGTCTAAATCACTGACTTTAGGCTTACAAGCCGTTGTTCCTGATTTTAAATGCAAGGAATCCAATTCATTACCTGTTCATTTATAGAATTAAAAATTTAATTACAATAAGTCCAACTATCATCTATATTTTTTAGCTGAAGCATAGATTGCACATAACAAAAAACACCCTCTACAAATGTAGAAGGTGTTCGTTTGCGTATGCTATTGCAAAAGCTGTTGAACCGCTTGATTCACGAGCTTACCATCAGCCCGGCCTTTAACCTTGGGCATAAGCGCGCTCATCACTTTCCCGATATCTGCTTTCGAAGAAGCACCGGTTTCCTGGATGGTCTGCTGTACAATGACTTGAATTTCTTCTTCAGTAAGCTGTTCAGGAAGGTATACGGCAATAATCTCAGCTTCCGCTTTGACATTTGCAGCAAGATCATCGCGACCTGCTTTTTCAAATTCTTGGAGGGCATCTTTGCGCTGTTTGATTTCACGACTTAGGATATCAAGCACTTCATTATCGTTCAAAGGTCTTTTCAGATCTATTTCAAGATTCTTGATCGTAGCACGAACCATTCGAATGGTGGAGAGTTTGAACTTGTCTTGACTCTTCATCGCTTGCTTCATATCTTCGTTCAATCGCTCGCTAAGATTCATGGTAGCTAATTCCTCCTAAAACTTTCTCTTACGAGCAGCCTCGGACTTTTTCTTGCGCTTTACGCTTGGCTTTTCATAATGCTTGCGTTTCTTCACCTCAGCCAATACGCCATCCTTTGCGATGGAACGCTTAAAGCGACGAAGTGCAGCATCAATTGTCTCGTTTTTGCGAACTTTAGTTTCAGACACCAGTTTTCCCTCCCTCCGACCAGACCGTCCAAGAGCACAACACGGTTCATCACTCTTCATTATAGGGGAAAAATAAATATGGTGTCAACCAAACAACTGCTTTTTGTCGTTCATCCCTGCGCCGGTCTTTTTAGAGTGCATGGGAATCGGAATTTTGCACAAGAGCCCCCAGCTTTGCTCCCCCGAGCAAATGATAGTGGATATGATAGACAGCCTGTCCGCTGTCCGGGCCACAGTTATTAATAAGCCGGTAGCCTGTTTCAGCTACGCCTAGCTTCTTGGCCGCTTCCTGGGCCACGCGGTGCAGTTCCCCGATCAGCGCATAATCTTCCGGCCCCACATCGTTCATCGTCGCAATATGCTTCTTCGGAATGATCAGAACATGTGTGGGAGCCGCTGGCTGAATATCATGAAATACAAGAAAGGTATCATCCTCGTACACCTTATTCGAAGGAATTGATCCATTTGCAATTTTGCAAAACAAGCAGTTTTCCATTTTCAATGCCTCCTACAATCATATATGTTCCATCATACCGAAAATAGGCAAAAAAAAGAAGCACCCTGCTCCCTCGAATACGAGTTTGCTGGTCGCACGGACGTATTGGACCCAAAAGCATCTCTGTCACCAATACGTCCGACGGGGTGCTTGCAAAATGATGTCGGCTAACTGTAGTATAACAGCGGGGTGAAGCTGTATCTGTGATGTACATCACGCGCATCGTTTTTTTATAAAAAAATTTCGCCTGAAGTGTCAGATTTCAAATCACTAATGGATATGCGGATTTTGCTTACGATGTAAAGCAAAGGCTGCAGCACAATTACAAGCACAATAGCCACTATGAGTCTATGCCCTACAAGCTTTCCAACGTAACCCTTGAACCTTCCCCGCCGCTTTCCGCAGGAATGATGATCAGCTTGCGCGCCAGCCTTGCCCGCAGCTCAGCTACGTGGCTAATAATCCCGACGGACAGATGGTCGTGATGAAGATGCTCCAGCGAAGTAATGACCGTATCCAGCAGCTCAGGGTCCAGCGTGCCAAAGCCTTCGTCCAAAAAGAAAAATTGCAGCGGATACTGTCCGCGAAGTTGTATTTGTGCAGATAGGGCCAGCGCCAGCGCTAGAGAGGTCAGAAACGTCTCTCCGCCAGAAAGGGTTGCAACCGGACGCTTTACACCGCCGTTGGCATCGTCGCGAATGACGAATCCGCCGCCTGAATCGCATTCCAAGGCATACCTCTGATTTGTCAAATACCTCAGCCGCTGGGATGCGGCTTGGCTGACGTTCATCAGCTGCTCCTCCGCAACATATTCGACAAACGCATTTCCACGCAAAGCGGATTGAAGCTTGCCGAGAAGCCCGCCCTCATGCTCCCGCTTTAATCTCAAGCTCTCAAGCTCCTTCCAGCGGACATGCCTTTTCTCCAGATCCTCCAGATCGCGCTGCAGCCTGGCGTTCAACTGAAGCGCAGCCTCATCCAGCTCCTTGGCCAAACTTAAAGCGGCGCAGCATTGCTCCCATTCCTCCTCAGTAACGCTTCGATTTTCCAGCTTCGTATCCAATTCTTTAATTGTAATCATCAGCTCGCGTTCCGCATCCCGGTGGGACTTAATCTGCTGCTCTAAGCTGATCATGCGCTTTTCTTCCATAATAGCAGCGGCTGCCTGCTGCTCGTTATCAAATGGAGAAGCCGCAAGCTCCACACGCCAGCGTTCCAGAAGTTTGCTCTCCTGTTCCTGTGCCGTCAAAGCAGCTTGCTGGGCTAATACGTCTGCCTTGGCACACTCCTGCCGGTGCAGCTCTGCATCCGCTTGACGGCGTTTGCCGCTCTCCGCCAGCGTCCGTAAAGAAGCCAATCGCTGCTCTGCCTCCTGATGCAGCAAATCGACAGTTCCGTCGCCAATCCATGCCTTTAGACGCGCTCTTTTGTCCTGGAGAAGCTCCTGTTTCCCCTGATTTTGAACGTCCCATTGCAGCAGCGATTTATCAAGTTCATTTATGTCACGCTGCAGTTGAACAATTGCCGCAGACTTTTCCTCCATAAAAGGAACACTAAGAGCTATCCGCTGTTTAATATCCTCCGCCAAGCTATCCCGCTCATGAATTTGCTCCATGCGGGCTGTCGCTTCTTCCGGGGATAAATCCGGGTGCTCCAAATCCCATTGTTTCATCCGCTCGGCGAGTTCTTCCCGGCACAACTGACTCTTCTGCGCAGACTGCTCCAACAATCCGGCGATCGAGGTCGCCTCCGCCTTCGCAGAAGCTAGTTTTGATTGCAGTTCAGCCAGCTTGCTGCTGACCGTTTTGCCATTATGCTCGAAATGCTCCAGCTTAGCTTGCCATTCCGCCAGTTCTTCGCTCAAAGCTGCATAATCTTTTCTCAGCGCAGCGGATTCGCCGGTTGTCACAGCTTCTACTTCTTCTGCTTCTACAAGTACTGCGGATTCTGTGAACTCTTCTGCTTCTACGAATCCAGCGGCTTCTACGATTTCCCCATCCCGGATCCGCTTCAACTGCCCCGTATCCGAATCAACAATGGACAGCGCCGCGGCCGCCTCCTCATTTGCAGTAAAGAACGAAGCATCCTGCCCGGCTCCTAAAGCTTGCAGTAAATTGCGAAGACTGTCCCGGTTTCTGGATATTGCGTAACGAAGCTCGCGGACTTGCAGCAGCAAACTGCCAATTTCCTTCAGCTCCAGCTCCCACTCGTCTACAGCAGCCCTCTCTTTGCCCGGCTCAGCCGGAGCCGGATGCTCCATTGAACCGCATACCGGGCAGGGCTGACCGCTGTGCAGCGCTTCGGCCAGCCGCCGTGACCACTGCTGCTCGTCCCGCTCTTTCGCCGAACGCTTAAGGGCGGCCTCATAGCGCTCCGTCCGCTTCGCAAGTGCAAGCGATGCGGATTCAAGGCTGTCTAGTCCTGCATATGCCTGCCAAGCCTTATCTGCCAAATTGAGGCGCTCTCTCCCACAATCTGCTTCCTCTTGAGTTAAAGCCGCCAGCCTGGCATTCGCCCCTTCCGATTGAGACGCAAGCCCGCTTACATCCGCTTCGGCCCGGGACAGCGCCTCGCGGGCGTTAACTATTCCCTGCTGTCTTGTTACGGCATCTTGCAAGCGGCGGCGGTCGGCTGGCTTAACCTCACTCTGGTTCAGCTGCTCCTCCAGCTCCTGCCTGCGCTGCTGCGCCTTGACCAGCAGCTGCTCCTGCTTCCGCAGCTCGTCGTGGAGCCGCTGCTGCTCCGCGCCCCCCTGCTCGCGGCTGGCTTGCAGCTGCTCTGCTTCCAGCAGCAGCTGGTCGCACTCCGCCTGCAGCGCCTTCGCCTGCTCCAGCTGATCGAGCCGCAGCAGCAGGACCGGCTCTTCCCGCCCGAGCTCGGCGGCCGCGGCTTCGGCGACCTCCGCCGCCGCCCTGGCGCCGTCCTCCGCGGCGGCGGCGGCTTCGCGAGCCTGGCCCGCGGCCGCGGCCCGCTCGGCGGCAAGCTGCTGCGCCTCTTTCCAGGCCGTCAACGCCGGCCTGATCCGCTCGGCAGCAGCCGCCGCCGCCAGCGCAGCCTCGAGCTCGGCCACGGCGCCGTCCTGCTCGCGCAGCTCGGCCAGCTGCGCGGCACGGGCGCTGCGCTCCAGGCTCAGCTCGCGCACCTTCGCGAGCTGGTCGCTGCGCTGCTGCGCCTCGGCGAGCTCGCGGCGCCGCGTTGCGGCCAGCGCTGCGGCCGCCGTCTGCGCAGCGGCAGCTTCGCGCAGCACCGCTTCGGATGCGTCGCCAAGCCCTTGCTGCTCCGCAGCAAGCTCATTCAGCGCATTTTCGTTTTCCTTCACTTTGCGGCTGAGCTTCTGGGCAAGTAAATCTCCGTATTTTTCCAGATGAAACAACCGCTGCAGCATCGCCCTGCGCTCTGCACCTTTTAAAGACATAAACTCGGCAAATTTCCCCTGCGGAAGAACGACGGCCCGGGTGAAGTCATCCATTTTGAGGCCGATTTTCTCCTCCACACACCGGGTAACGTCTGCGAGCTTGTCTGCAATGACCTTGTCGCCATCAGATGAAACTTCAATGAACCTGCTGATCGTGTTGCTTACGGAAATATCGCTTTGCCGTTTAAACCGCCGTTCCACGCGGTATCGTTCCTTCCCGCGGGCCGATGCCAATTCAAAAGTAAATGCCACAAATAACGTATCCTCGGAATGATTCATAATGCCCTGGGTTCCCCCGGAGGCACGGCCTACTTTGCCGTACATCGCTAGCGTAACCGCATCAAGAATCGTTGATTTTCCACTTCCGGTCGGGCCAAATATTCCGAACAGCCCGGTATCGCACAACGCGGTAAAATCAATTTCCTGCATGCTCCGGTAGCTCTGAAGACCCGACAGCTTCAGCGAAATAGGCTTCATAGTTCCTCCTCCTCTTCGCGGCTTGCGGACGAATCATCCGCTACAAGGGACATAAATAACTCAACCAGCTCTTCCTCCGGCTCCGCTCCGCCGCTCTGCCGCTGATAAAACTTTCGGAACAGTTCATGAACCGGCATTTGCGCGCGCGAGGCCATAGCCATCTCCTCATCCCGTCCAGGGTAAACCGGGCGAATATGTATGATCCCTTCGTGAGCTTTACGCAGTGACTGGATATCGCTCATTGACATCGCTTCGGTCAAGCTGATCTCAAGGTCGATGAATGCGTTGCTGTCCCGGCCTTCATCCAACCAGCGGTGCACTTCCTCCAAACCGCCACGGCACGTCCAACGCACCAGGGGGCGACCGCTGCTCAACAAATGCTCCTCCATCACGGGAACGGCTCCCGGGGTTATGTCAAGCAGCATAACGGACTTCGACTGCCCCGCCTCGGAGAAGCTGTAGGCAAGCGGGGAACCGCTGTAGCGGATAACCCCGCTGCCTTTGACGTGCTGCGGCCGGTGCAAATGTCCCAGCGCCGTATACTGCGCTCCAATGTCTAGTGCAGAAGGATCCACCGTATACGCACCGCCCACTTGAATCGGGCGCTCTGAATCCGATTCCACTCCGCCAAGCACGTAAATATGGCTCATTGCAAGGTTAACGGCATCCTTGCGGAATTCCCCGGCCAGCTGCCGCATTAACCTGCTAACCTTAGCGCTGTATGCCGTGCGGAGCTCCGCCTCATCCCCTTCTTCGGCGAGCAGTTCAGCGAGCCTGGACTCTGAAGGATAAGGCAGAGCGGCAATGATGGCACGCTCCCCGCTGCGCTTTGCATGAATGCTTACGGCCTGAGGCACAGGTAGGCCCACTAGTGTAATCCCCCGCCGGGAGACGAGGGGAGACACGGCGGATATCCGCTCGGGCTGGTCATGGTTTCCAGCGATGGCCACAAGCTGGCAGCCATTGTCGGTTAAGCGGGCTGCGGCATCATAGAATAGCCCTTCCGCCGCTGCCGGCGGATTGACGCTGTCGTATACATCTCCAGCCATCAGAATCAAATCGATCTGCTGATCGCGGGTGAGCTCAACTAGCTCCTCGAGAAACGCCTCCTGTTCCTTCAGCCGGCTGCGTCCTTCCAGCGTTCTCCCCAAATGCCAATCTCCCGTATGCAAAATACGCATTGTTCGTCCCCCTTATCGAACTGCTTTCCAACTTATCCATTTTCGCAACTCATCCACATTGCGGTCACTGCTGCGATTCACATTGCTGTCGCTAATACAGCACTGTTGTGGACACTATTGCGATTCACATCGCTGTCGCTATTGTAGTAACTGTTGTGGTGACTGTTGTAGTCAACATTTCGGCCCACATTGCGGTCCATATTTCGGTCTATACTGCAGCCGCTATCTTAAAGCTTGACCGCTTCGCCGCTGTCGAAAAAATACAGCCATTTTTCATCTACCGCCCGTCCAATAATATGCTCTATCGCTTTCGCGTAAAGCTCAAGCTGAAAGCGATACGCTTCGACCAAAGCAGGCAGGCCGCCAAGATGCTCCAAAATCCGGTCGCTTTTGTAATCCAGCAAGTATAATTTATCCCCCACAGCGAACAGGCAGTCAATAATGCCTTGAATAAGCACGGTCTCGTCTGCTAGCAGCTGCGGGTCAAGCCCCTCGGCCTCGGGCAAATGCGGACCAATGGACCCGCGATCAGAATGACCATAAACCGGAGTTGGCGGTGTAAATCGCGGATAAGCCTCGGCAGCTGACAAGCCATAGCTGAACGGCATTTCCCGCTTAATCCAATCCGCTTGACGAAGCAATGCTCCAAGAGGACTGCGTAAAAAGTCAGCCACACGCGCTACATCCATTTCCCAGCTCTGCTCCTGCGACATAATTTGCCGCTCGACCAAATGCTCGAGGGTATGCCGGACGGTTGCTTCATCCGCTGGCTGATCAAAAGGAAGATGCTGCATAAGCATATGGTAAGCCGTTCCTCGTTCAGTCGGCGTCATCTGCTTCTCCTCCATAAATCTCGGCCGGCGCAAATGCAGTTTGTATTCTACCTTCTCTTCCTGCGCATTCATCTGCTCGACACGGACCTCTTCCGCTGCAAGCCAATCCGCCGGAGGCTCTTCCTGCATCGCCAGCAGCGCCTTCATTTCCGTAACCGAAGTCTTAGCGGACAATCGCCCGGCGATTTCATACGGGTACTGCCAGTCAAGACGCGCCAATACATGATGGTCAAACGTTGCACTCCCGCCGGAACCAACGGCTACAGGGCCGCCGGAAACCAACGCCTTCAGCATGGCCATTTCCTCCGGCGCCAACTCCCTTGCAGCGGCTGCAGCCGCCCCTGTAATGAAATGCTCGGCTGAAATAAAATCGACAATCCAGTCCGAGACACTCCGCTCCGAATGAGCTGAAGCAGGGTTCGGCAAACCGGCAAGCTCTCGCAGCCGTTGAGCCGCAGGATGGCGGATCAGCGAAGGGCCGATCCAGTCCAAATAACTGCGTCCCCGGGCTATTAAATGATCCGGAAGGCGTTCCTCACCGTTCTCCAGTACGCTTCCCCATGATTCAGCCGATTTCTTTAAATCTTTTACGGAGGAGACGAGAATAAGCTTGTCCTTAGGCCTTGTCAATGCCACATACAGCACTCGTATTTCCTCAGCCAGCAGCTCCATTTGCGCTCTCCGGCGGATAGCCAAGTTCGGCAAAGTAGGGTAACTGACTCTCGTATTTTCCTCTATAAATTTCGGCCCAAAACCCATGTCTTTATGAATCAAAAACGGCGCATTCAGATCTTGCCGATTGAACATTTTAGAAAGCCCCGCTACAAATACAACGGGAAATTCCAACCCCTTGCTTTTATGAATCGTCATAATTCTGACGGCATCTTCCTGCTCTCCGGCCGAAGCCGCCGCTCCGAGGTCGCCGCCGCTTTCCCTCAGTCTCGTAATATATCTTAAAAAGCGAAATAACCCTCGGGACGCGGAGGATTTCTCAAATTGTCTGGCCCGGTCAAGCAGCGCCCGCAGATTGCTTTGCCTTTGAGCCCCTCCCGGCAGGCCCCCAACCCAATCCAAAAAACCGGTCTGCTGAAAAATGTTATGAATCAGCTCTCCAAGCTCCCCTTCTCTGGCCATATTTCGCCAGTGATCTAGCTGCTCCAGGAAGGCGGCGATTTTGTTGCGCAAGCAGGCAGTTCCCGATTGAGTCATTGATTCAGCCGCTGATTGGCTAGCTGATTGAGTCCTTGATTCGGTCGTTGATATGCTCCTTGATATGTTCCCTGATACAGCTGCTGATTCGCTTACTGATTTGTTCATTGATTCAGCCGCTACTTCGCCCGTTGATTCAACTGCTTCTTCGGCCGCTTCCTCTTCTAATTGGATTTCCAGATCCTCGCTCTGGGCAATATAAGCATGCAAAGCTCTGAAATAATCCCCGCGCGGAGCAGCAAGACGTATTTCAGCCAGCTCTTCTTCCGACAAATCGTAAAAGGGAGAGCGAAGCACGGCCGCCAAAGGGATATCCTGCATCGGGTTGTCAATTACCTGCAGAAGAGATAAGACCGTCTCTACCTCCGAAGCCTGAAAATAGCCCTGGTTCAATTCCCCGTATGCCGGGATTCCTTCCAATCTCAACTCTTCGATCATCGCTGGCGCCCACGCTAAGGTGGATCTGAGCAAAATAACGATGTCCCGGTAATCAACAGGACGCAGCTCTTTCAAATGCTTATCATAAATACAGAAAGCAGAAATGCCGTGCTGGCCAGCCCCCCCTTCCGGAACATCTCCGCACAGCTGGCGAATTTTAGCTGCAATCGCCCGCGCTTCCAATCGTACTGCTTCTAAATCAGCAGGCTCTTCCCCTGCTTCCGCTCCAGCTTCATCACCCTCAGCACCCGCAATCTGGTCCGCTGAAGCTGAAGAATCGCTGTTCCGGTCAATCAGCAGCAGCTCCGGGCGATAGTCTCCTCCCTGAATGTCGGGAAAGCCTTCCCCATATACAAGCTCAGACCGCGAATCGTAATCTATTTCCGCAACCTGCTCCGTCATCACTTGGCGGAACAAATAGTTGACAGCTTCCACCACTTCCCGCCGGCTGCGGAAATTGCGGGCAAGATCAATTTTAAGCCCTTGTCCAGCAAAATCGTCACTATAATTGCGGTATTTTTCCAGAAACAAGCCTGGCTCGGCCAGCCTGAACCTGTATATGCTTTGCTTCACGTCGCCAACCATAAACCGGTTGCCGGGATCGCTTCGGGAGATCAGCCGAACGATGTTCTCCTGAACGGTGTTAGTGTCCTGGTATTCATCGAGAAGCACCTCATCAAATTGCTGCTGGTATTCTAGCGCGGCGTCCGAAGGAATCACCCTGTCCGGGGTAGAGTCCGGATGACGCAAAATTTGCAAGCAATAGTGCTCCAAATCAGCGAAATCGAGCCAGCCTTTTGCCGCTTTCTCCTTTTGGTAACGCTCGCCGAACTCAATGATAAAGGAGGAAAGCTCCGTCATTAACGGGGCGATCTGATTCATCTCATCCAGAAATGCCTCAGCCGTCCGACCATACAATTGCGTGCGCAGCTCAGTAATCGTCTTCTTCGCTTCTTCGCGCAGCGCCTTGACCCGTTCCTGTATTACGGGATCCGTCTGATCCTTTTTGCATGGCTTCAATTTGCCAAACACGACGCTGTCAAACTGTTCATGCAGCTGCGACCAGCGCCCTTCGCCCACAGCCTCAAGCATACGCTCCACTAGGGCGATATCCTCCTCCAGCGTGCTGGCATACGGCTGCGGCCCCCCTGGCGACAAGGCAAGGGATTGGGCCTGATGCAATAACTGCCGGGCTCCTTCCAACGTCAGCTTCGTGTCGCTTAAAATACTGCCGACCCAAACACTGCCTTCAAGCACATCTATACTAGGGGCGTTAAACACAGCTGCCGCCTGCTGCAGCCAGTAATCCGGCCATGGATGACTTCGCGAGAAATCGTACAGTCTTTGTACAAGAGAAAATACAGCATCATCACTGCGCTCACCGCCAAACCAATCAGTCAGGCGCACAAAAGAGCTTCCTTCGGATTCCTGCGCATACTTCTCCTCAAACAATTCCTCCAGCACTTCCTGGCGAAGCAAAGCGTTCTCGCTTTCAGAGGCGATTCTGAAGCCAGGATCAAGCGGGATTAACGTATAATAGCGCTGGATCACTTCCATACAGAACGAGTGAAGGGTCGTAATCGAGGCCCGGCCCAGCATCGCAAGCTGCCTTCCCAAATGATCGTTTTGCGGGTTCTTGGCCATTTCCTTCTCCAGCGCCTCCCGTATGCGCTGCCGCATTTCCGAGGCGGCCGCCTTGGTGAAGGTGGCGACGAGCAAACGATCTACGCTAAGCGGCGTCTCCTTGCTGCATAGCTTCTGAATGATCCGCTCTACCAGCACCGCAGTTTTTCCGGAGCCTGCCGCTGCCGCGATCAACATATTGCCGCCAGACAACGAAATCGCCCGCCACTGGTCATCGCTCCAGAAGCTGCCTGGAGGCTTCGGTATACTTATCATCGCTCTCCCTCCTCTACGCTTTGTTCGAGCAGCTCCCACAGCTTGTCTTTGCCCGGCTTGCTGAGCACATGGTAGGAGCTTCCCTCTATCGATTCTTCAAAGCGGCAGACCGGCTTGAATGCACAATACGTGCAGGCGGTCTCTGTTCCGAGCCGATATGGCGTAATTTGCACGTCTCCATCAGTAATTCTCGTTCCAATCTCGGTTACCGCGTGGCGGGCTGAATGCAGCAAAGTATGCCATTGCTGCTCCGTAGCGACCGAAGCGCTGCTATAAAAGCCGCCGTCTGCCTTGACCGCAACCGGCAGTATATCGGAATAGCCTTTATCTAGAGCATGGTCCATTTTGGCAATGACATCACGGTCCGCAAGCAGCAGCCCTCTCATCTTAAACCGCTTCAGCATTTCGAGGCTGGCCTGTTCGGAAGTCATGCCGTTGCTGCTTTGCAATAGTGGATTGTGCACATGAAAATACAGCGTCCCTGCCGGCAAAGCCCGCTCTCCGAGCCATGCCTCGGCAGAGGTCAGCAACACATCGAGGTACGTCAGCATTTGCAATGATAAGCCGTAATACACTTCATGCAGCTTCAGATCGGTCTGGCTCGATTTATAATCAATCACCCGCAGCAATAAGCCCTGCTCTCCTTCCGCCACATCAACACGATCAATCCGCCCGACAATTTCCATTACGCATCCGTTAGGAAGCTGAAAGGTGAGCGGCGGCAACGTCTGGCCTGGCCCAAAATCCAGCTCCAAACCAATCGGCTCGAAGCTGCCTCTTCTGGACTGCTCGCCGAGAATGACGGAGGCTCGGCCGACGATGTTTTTCAACTTCCGCGAAATGTAGCCATAACGCTTCGAGCTTAACAAGATTTCACCCTGCAGCTTCGGGGCAATCCGGTCCACAGCCATTTCCGCCTCCAACAGGCACTGTTCCGGCGTAAGACTGCCCCAGCTGCGGTTCTGCTCCTTGAATGTCAGCGCCATCGAACTGAGGGCCGCGTGAAACAGCTGCCCGATATCCGGCGCCTTTAATTTATAAATTTGCCGTTCCTTCAGCCTCAGGCCATGCGACGCGAAATGCGAGAAAGGGCAGGCTGAAAACTTCTCCATCCTCGAGACGCTTGTCCGCAGGCGTTTGCCGTATAGCTTCCGGCTGGTTTCCGCCGTAAGGCCGCGCACCCGGTTGCGATAATCGAGCGAGCCGAGAAGCCTCGTAACTTTCCCATCCCAAGCGGGCTGCGTCTTGTACCACTGAAGTACATTCCACCACACGGGAGAAATCGGTTCACCGGCCTTCCACATTCGCAGCTGCCCTATTAACCGGGATAACGTCGGCACCGGCCGGGTAATATACTCCAGCTGCTCCTCTTCCCCGTCTTCCGCAGACGGTCTATCCGCAAGGAATCGCTCTTTAAGCGTAGGGAAAATCGTCTTCACGTGACGAATAACCTCGGAAGGCAGCAGCGCCTTCCCCTCTTCATCTGCAAGCGGATAGCTGAGCCATAACGACTCGCTGGCCGCCGTTAATGCTTCATATATAAGGAAGCGTTCATCAAGCAGTCTCCGTGTCAGTCCGGGAGCAAGCTCTATGCCTAGCTCCGTCATCCGCATGCGCTCCTGATCGCTTAGCACGCCTTCTTCCTGTAAAGCGGCGGGCATGATGCCTTCATTAATGCCTAGCAGGAATAAATGCTTCACATGGCTGGAACGCGTCCGATCGGTGCTGCCGATCAGCACCTGATCAAGGGACGGGGGAACCAGCGACAGCTTCAGATCCTGCAAACCGGTCTCCATAATACCGGTAAACATATCTAAACTCAGCTCTTCTTCCCCCATCATTTCCACAACTTGATCAAGCAGCTCAAGCACGGCGCTCCACAGCTGCCGGTGCTCCATCGCTTCCTGCGGAAGCCCTTTACGCTGCGCAGCATGGGCCAGCTTGTCCAAACGATGAGCAGCCTCGACGTCCTCAAGCAGCCTATAGACAGCGCTGCACATGTCCCGCGCATTTTTGCTGCGCTTCAATCTCGTTTCAAACGCCGCCAGCGGCGTAACGACGGCTTCCCGGCAGCGCTCCAGCACGAGCAGGCTCTCCTGTTCAGATTGGGCCTGGGCGGCCGGAAGATCAGCCGCTTCTAGCGACAAGCTGGGCGCCCCTTTCCAAGGGCGTCCATCATTCCAGCGATAGCCTTGAATTCCGCTGGCCAGCACATAATTTTCAAGCTGATCCATATTGTTTCGCGTCAGGCTTCCATCCAGCGGCAACAAAAATTCACTTTTGACACAACGGAATACATCTTCATATTTCCAAAATTTCAGCACTACATCCAAAGCTCCGCGGAGCAGTTCGATTAGCGGATGATGCAGTACGCTTCGTTTCTGGTCCATAAAATACGGTATGCCGTACTCTTCAAATACGGTACCAATGATATGATCATAGTCGTCCAGATTTCTGACGAACAAAGCCATATCCCGCCATCTCTCACCCTGCTCTCTAGCCAGAGCGAGCATCGCCCGCGCCGCTCCTTCCACCTCCGAACGGCGGCTGCCGGCCGCCTGCAAAGATAAGGAATCCTGCAGATCGTCTGGCTCTGTCTTACCGGACCATGGAGTCCGGTATTCGTAGGCGGCCTCCAAATGAGATAATGTCTTATTGTTTCTAAACCGGGGATAAGGACGCGATCCCAGCACCTCTGTCTCTTGGATTGCAATACCGCAATCCTCTGCCAGCGCCCGGAGCTTCATATAAGTGACTGCTGTCGGATGGAATAAATTTAATTCATGTGGCAAAATTCCGTGATCATAAGGCTGATCCAATGTGAGCGATACCGTAACTGACGAAGCTACAGACATCAAAGCGCCGATCGCCTTATACTCCTGCGGCGTAAAAGTCTGAAAACCGTCAATCCAAATATCAGCCCCACGCAAAAAGGAGGAGCTCTTTGCACCCTCGGCTAATTTAACGACATGATCTTCCGCATCTATGTACAACCTGGACAACTCCTGATCGAATTCCCGATATATAATGCTTAAATCATGGAGCTTGTCGTGAAGAAGCCGAGACTCGCTAGCTGAACTATCCAGTATTTCCACATATTTATCAAGTCCCGTAAAATCAGTTAGGTGCTTCTTCAGTTCGCTATACAGCGTATTGATTCGATCGATTAACCCGAGCTGATCGCCGGACTGCTTAAATAATCTCAACTCTCCTCTATGTCTGCGCATAATTTTGTAGAGGAGCATCTTCTTGCCTTCATCGCTGATCGGTATGAGTGCGGATCCCCCGGTTTCCTGCATTACACGCAGAGCCAATCGGTGGAAACCGAGCACCTGAGCTCTTATCGTGCCCTTTAAATGTTCCGACTGGACGATCGCCTGTTCGATTTGAAAAGTCCCCTGTTCTGGGGCAAGTAAAATGATAGGCGTCCCGTTCGGCTCCTCTCTCAGGAGTGAAGTAATCCGCTCCAGAATCAGGCTGCTTTTGCCGCTTCCGGAACGGCCGATAATAAATTGAACTGACATGGAGTGCCTCCTAAACAAATAATGGCCTCTATTCTAAATTTCTGTAATTCATTATATCATATCCATAAAGTGTTTAGCGCCTGAAACAAGAATGTATGTTCTGTCAATTTCCATAAAAAAAAGCCAAAAAGCCGGGCAAAGGAACAAGCCATTCCCTGCCGGGCTTTTTTTTCAGTCAAATTTTCCGGTTAAAATGATGAAGTGCCGGCATTGCAGTTTCTGCAACTGATCAGAACGACTTCGTCCGTACCTCAAAGATAGCAAATTTCAAATAGTGCCCTTCATTCACCCCTAATATTTGCGGATGATCTTTCCCTGCTGCCCGCCATTCGACAAGGCGCAAAATCTTGCCCGCATCGACAGCGGCATCCTGGATTGTCTGTAAAAACAGCTCCGGCTTCATATGGTACGAGCAGCTCGCCGTAACTAAATATCCGCCTTCATTGACCAGCTTCAAGCCGTGCAGGTTAATGTCTTTGTAGCCCCGGCAAGCCCCTTTGACCGCGCCCTTTGTCTTGGCAAAGGCCGGCGGATCGAGAATAACGACATCCCACGTCCGGCCTCCGCCAGCCGTCATCGGAAGCGAAGTATCGACTTTAGCGTGATCGGCCGCGCGTTCGCGGCGCTCATTCAAGCCTTTAACCTGACTGCGCAAATAGTCAAAGGCATCCGCCACCACAAATTCTACCCGGTCCTCAAATCCGTTCAGCCTGACATTTTCGCGTGCGCTCTCGATCGCATGTTCCGAAATATCGAGGCAGGTTACCTTCTTGGCGCCATACTTGCAAGCATGAAGTGTAAAGCTTCCCGTATGGGAGAAACATTCCAGCACGGTGGCCCCATCCCAATAAGGGAACGTAACCTCTTTGCCTTTCCGGTTCACCGGAACCGTTCTGAAACCTCCGTCTTCCGACGGAAGCTGCTGGAGCGAAATGCCGCTTCGTTCTCCCCAGCCGCCCATTAACGGCTCGATGGATGCACGGTTCTCACGCTGATCAAAGAAATATCCCGTCTTCTGTCCTTGCCAAATGTCCACTTTGATCAACAGACCGTTTTCCGTTACGGTGACATGCTGAGGGGGGCTGCCATAAAGCGGTCCCTTCACTTCTTCAAGCCCCTCCAGTTCCCGCACGGAAACATCACTCCGCTCATATATGCCGGTTGGCTCCAGGACCGAGACAAGCGCTTCAACAATGCTGCTGCGGCAGCGGTCCATGCCGAGAGTCAACAATTGCACGACAACAATATCGCCGAAGCGGTCCACAATCAGTCCCGGTAAGAAGTCCGCCTCTCCATAAACCAAACGGTAAGCATTATCCTGGACGAAACGCCGGCGATGAGCGAGGCATTGCTCGAAGCGCCGGATAAAAAATGCGGTATCCATCGCTTGCAGCGGCTCGTAGGATACGACCCGGACCGTAATTTGCGATGCGGGATTATAATAGCCGGCAGCAAGGAACTTGCCCCTCCAGTCCAGTACAGACACAAGACTGCCTGGCTCTGGCTCGCCTTCTATTTTTTCTATTTCATTGTTGTAGATCCAAGGGTGTCCTTGTTCCAGCCTCTTTCTGCGGCCTCGTTGTAAAATGACAGATGGCACGCTGCTCACTCCTCATCTTGTTTAATTTAATCTTCTTTTGTTCACTTCCCACGTGCGGTCTAACCTCGTTACAGCTTTGCATGAGAGCCGAAAGCATCGCATACATATATGTAACTTGTACATCTCGATATAAGAGGAGGGAGCTCATGTTTCACGATATTGTGTTCCCGGCAACGTTCGGCTTTGCCCTGTTTCTGCTCGGCATGAAAATTATGGAGGCCGCTTTGCAAGCCTGGGCAGGCCCAAGGCTGATCAAGCTGCTCCAAATGTCCACGCGGACTCCGTGGACCGGGCTGTTATCCAGCACGCTTATAACCGCTGTGCTGCAAAGCAGTACGGCGATCACCGTCATGACGATCGGCCTTGTTAATGCCGGGTTACTATCTTACGGACGGACACTTGGCATTATCCTCGGCGGCAATATCGGCACCTGCCTGACCACAGAATTGATCGCCCTGAACATTTCCCGCATAGGTATCCCGCTGCTTGCCGGTTCCTTTATTTTCTGGGCTGCGGCAGTGATGAGCGAAGAATTTACCCCGCGCCATAGAAAAACCGGCGCTTTCTGGACAGGGATGCTAAAACCGCTGCAATTCGGTTCGCTGGCCGTATTCGGATTCAGCCTGATCATGATCGCGATTACCTGGATGCAATCGATCGGGCCGGCGCTTGAATCCCGCGGCATAATCCGATGGTTACTGGAACATGCGGCAGACAGTCTTGCCTGGGGGGCTCTGGCAGGAGCAATCCTTACCGCGCTCATTCATAGCAGCGCAGCCGTGATCGCAATGACGATGGGGCTCGTCGCCACCGGAACGCTTCCTGTCGAATTTGGCATCGCTATGGTGATCGGTTCCAATGTCGGCACCTGCATTACGCCATTGATCGCCTCAATCGGCAGCTCACGTTCAGGACGGTTTGTCGCCTGGTCGCATGTCATTCTCAACCTGGCCGGCGCCTGTTTGTTCATGCCCCTTATTCCATTGCTGGGATCTGCCGCCGCCTGGCTCAGCGCCGATCCGGGGGCTCAAATCGCACATACGCAGACGATTTTCAACATAGCCTGTTCCTTGCTGGCACTGCCGTTTTGCTACCTGCCTATTTGGTCAAGACTCGATGGGCCGAAACATCCGCCGACGACAGCTCCGGCTGCAGCTTCCTCCGCCAAAATTCGTGATTAAAAGTTAACGCCAAGCAATTTTAAAGCTTTTTCCAAAATAAAATCATTGTTATCATAGCCATCATTACACTGTCTTTCCCAAGCCACTAGAGGTTCATACCAGGCCACGCTGCGGATTTCCTCCGTTTGCGGCCTCAGCGTACCTCCCTCGCTCTCAACAAGGTAGTAGTGCACTTCCTTTTGGATATCTCCATACTTCGGATGATGATAAGTATAAGCAATAATATCGACAGGCTGATCAATTCGCCCGATAATACCGGTTTCCTCGCGGATTTCACGAAGCGCGGTTTGCTCTATCGTCTCTCCGCCTTCTCTTTTACCCTTAGCAAACGATATTTTACCGTACCGATCGGTTATGAGCTGAATTTGCAATTGTCCCGCTTTTTTGCGATAGACAACGCCCCCTGCCGAAATTTGCTTGAATGACATCGTATGATCACTCCTTATTATTGAACCATCTCTGAAATGAGATATCGGCTTGTTAGACTTGTTGGTTTGTTTGGTTTGTTTGGCTTATCCAACTTGCACCAGCTGTACCTGGTAGCTCCGGACCCTAATTGACAACAAGGACTTCACCCCTAGGGGTGAAATCCTTGAAGGTGGATATGATATTTACCCGTTAGTCGCCCTGTCTAGGCCAATGCTTTTGAAGAGGTCTCATCCATAATGCGGACGAGCTGCCCGCGGCAGGTGTTCACGTCAGCTTCGATCAGCTTAACCCGGCATACTTTGCCCGTCAGATCCTGCGCCGCTTCAAAGCGAATCTGCAGATAATTGTCGCTAAACCCGGTAACATGGCCTTGCCCTGACAAGCCCTTCTCATCTTTCTCAGGAATAACATCCAGCACTTGGCCAACGAATTTCTGGGCGTAGGCAAGCTGCATTGCCTCCGAAAGCTCGATCAGCTCATGAACGCGGGCATGCTTCACTTCTTCCTCAACCTGGTCTTCCATCCGGGCTGCTGGCGTACCCGTACGCTTGGAGTAAGGGAACACATGCATTTCGGAGAAACCGATCCGCTTAATCGCCTCAAAACCTTCCCTAAACAGCTCATCCGTCTCTCCAGGGAAACCGACGATAATATCCGTCGTAATCGCCACATCCGGCATAAATTCACGGATCATCCGGATTTTATCTTCGAATTCCTCAATCGTATATTTACGCCGCATCCGTTTCAGCACCTCGTTGCTGCCTGCTTGCAGCGGAATGTGGAAGTGACGGCACATTTTGCTCGAACCCTTCAACACTTCCAGCATCTTTGCATCGATTTGACTCGCTTCAATCGAGCTTATACGGACACGTTCCAATCCGTCAACCTTGTCTAGTTCCCAAAGCAGATCGGATAAGCGATAATTTTCGAGATCATCCCCGTAGCCCCCGGTATGAATACCCGTGAGCACGATTTCCTTATATCCTGCCGCGACAAGCTGTTTTGCCTGATTAACAACGCTCTGTGGCTCCCGGCTGCGCGACAGTCCGCGTGACCACGGAATGATACAGAAAGTGCAGAAGTTGTTGCAGCCTTCCTGAATCTTAAGGAACGCGCGCGTTCGGTCCGCGAAGTCCGGTACGTCAAGCTCTTCAAACTCGCGAGTTTTCATGATGTTGCGAACAGCATTAATCGGCTGGCGCTGCTCCTGAATTTGCCCAATAAGCGGCATAATGTTTTCACGGTCCTGTGTGCCGATGACCAGATCCACCCCTGGAATATCTAGAATTTCAGCGGGTGACGTCTGGGCATAGCAGCCGGTAACCGCGACGATGGCGTCTGGATTGCGGCGAATAGCCCGGCGGATAATTTGCCGTGATTTTTTATCACCTGTATTGGTCACCGTACACGTATTAATTAAATAAACATCAGCGGTCTGTTCAAAGTCGACCTGCTCGTAGCCTTCATTTTTAAACAGCTGCCAAATGGCTTCCGTATCGTAAAAATTGACTTTGCATCCTAAAGTGTAAAAAGCGACGGATGGCATTGCTATCTCTCCCCCATTTCTCCGGATTCATACATGATGCAGGTCAGGGCGGCCATCCCAGCCGTCTCCGTCCTTAATATTCGTCGTCCCAAACCTACGGACACGGCTCCAGCGGCTTCCAGCTGACCTATTTCGTGTTCGGTAAACCCGCCTTCCGGGCCGATGGCAATAAGCACACGGGGCGCGCCGCCATGATTTTGCGATTGCATCTTCTCGGCAAAAGGCTTCAGCACGTCCCGCAGCTGCAGGCCGTGCTCCTTCTCATAGCATACGCAAACGAGGTCATGCTCAGGCAGCTCCGCAAGCAGGCTTTTCCAAGATACGGGCGGGACAACTGCCGGTATTTTGCTGCGATGAGCCTGTTCAGCCGCTTCCTTGGCGATTTTGCGCCAGCGTGCTGTTCGCTTCTCTTCTTTTTTCTGATCGTACTGAACGACCGTCCGTTCGGATAGAAAGGGCAAGAAGGAAGCGGCGCCAATTTCGGTACATTTCTGGATGATGATCTCCATCTTATCGCCTTTAGGCAAGCTTTGGGCTATAGTCACGTGAACGCGCGGCTCTCCGCTTCCCTCAAGCTGCTCCACAATCCGAGCCGACACTTGCTGCGGCAAAATTTCTACAATTTCGACAAGCGCTTCCCTGGAAGCACCGTCACTTACAATTAACTTATCCTTCGGCTTGGAGCGCATCACTTTGCTAATATGGCGGGCGTCCTCACCGCTTATGCTTACTGTCTCATCCCCAAACTGTCCGGGATCAATAAAATAGCGCTGCATTTGTTATCAACCTCACCTTAATCACCAAAGAACATCATACAACTTTTAAATAACGGATTCCACTATTTATTGCTGAAAAAGAATGGGGAATCAGCCGCCAAACAGCATCATGAAGAAGCTCGCAAACTGTAAATAAATCTTGCCTGCTCCAGCATACAACGGCTCGATCGTAACACTCCTAAGCTGCGGTACAACCAGAATGAGCAAAAAAACCAAAATAGACCATTGCTCGAACTGCTTCAATTTGACCCGTGCGCGATCAGGCACGATATCCTCCAGCAGACGGTAGCCGTCAAGCGGAGGCAGCGGAACTAGGTTAAGCAAAAACAGCAAGAAGTTCGTAATATTGAATGTCGTAAAAAAGTACTGACCGCTTGAAACAATTTATCGCTTGTAATGGAGCCCATCACGCCCGATTGAATCAACACGATGTAAATCATCGTTCCAATCACACCGAGCAGCAGGTTACTGAGCGGCCCGGCTGCCGTAACGATAATTCCCATTTGCCGAGGCTTCGCGAAATTGTTCCGGTTGACGGGAACCGGCCTCGCCCAGCCAAAACCGGCAAGCAGCAGCAAAATGATCCCGAAAAAATCGAAGTGAACGACAGGATTCAAGGTGACGCGCCCCTGCTGTTTCGCTGTGGGATCTCCGAATTTATTGGCGAAATAAGCGTGCGAAAATTCATGCACTGTAAACGCGATGATCACCGTGATTAAAAAAAACGGGAGCTGATCCAAAGGAATACGCAATATTTGATTTAAAAAATCCATGAATGATTACCTCTTTCTCGCTACAAAAGCTACCCAGTCTTCTTCCCGGGCAGTTTCAGTAATCTCAAATCCCGCAGCAAGCAGCGCCTGCTCCACGGCTTGTTCTTTATTCTTGTATATTCCTGACGCAATATAATAGCCTCCCGGCTGAAGCGCCCGATAAACATCATCGATAAATAAAAGAATGATTTCTGCAAGTATGTTAGCGACGACAACGCGGACGGGAAGGGTAACGTTTAGCTCCGCCCCTGCCTCCTGCTTCAATACGGACAGCAGATCGCTCTCAACGACGCTGATCTGATCGTCCAGCTTGTTGAGCCTTGTATTCTCCATGGCGCTGGATACCGCAACCGGATCAAGATCGAGCGCAAGCACCCGGGAAGCGCCCAGTTTAACTGCACCAATCGCAAGTATCCCGGAGCCTGTCCCTACGTCGATAACCTCGTCCCCTGACTGGATAACTCCTTCCAGGGTGCGCAGACAAAGCGATGTTGTAGGATGCGTGCCTGTGCCAAATGCCATGCCTGGATCGAGCTCGATGATTTTCTCATCCTCCGACTCAGGAGCGTACTCCTCCCAGGTCGGCTTGATCGTCAGTTTCCGGGAAACCCGGATCGGCTTAAAATATTGCTTCCAGTTGTTCGCCCAGTCATCTTCACTGACATCCCTTACGGAGATGTCTGCACGGCCTGTATCAATATCATATTCGGCCAGCTCAGCGATCCGCTCCTTCACGGAAGCAACTACTGCTTCCACATCTGTACCTTCCGGAAAATAACCGCTGATTCTAGCCTCCCCCTGAGGAATATCATTGGGCGGCACTTCAAACCATTGTCCCAAGGAAGTATCTCTAGGCTTGTCGTTATCTACGTATTCTTCAATGGTTACGCCGCCAGCTCCCGCCTCATGCAAGAAGTTGGTTATCATCTCCACTGCTTCTTCCGTTGTATGTATTGTTATTTCCTTCCATATCATGTTGATTTATCCTCCTCGGCTCATACGCATACCTTTTATTGTACTATATAATATCCGGGGAAACAAAAAACCGCTTATGCAAGCGGCTATAAGGCAATCGCGGTAGATTGAGAAGCTTGTGCAACCTCATCCGTGGTTACTTCGCGCCCCAGTCGATGGGATAAATATATCCCTTCGCTGATGAGCATCGTATTGAGCGCGATTTCTGCGGTAGGCAGCAATGGAACCTGTCCTTGCAGGGCGGAAATCCAATGATGCTGGGACGATGCGTAAGCATCCGGATAGGGGCTCAGCATCCGGTTACGCCTGTCGGCACGCTCCAGGTCAATAGTGCAATCCATATCCAAGCCAGCGATCGTCGTATGGAAGCTGAAGCCGTGCGGTTCCCGGTCCGACACGGCCCCGGGCAGCCGGATTCCCCCTTCTGACCCAACGATCGAACTTCCCTCCAAGCCGCCAAGCTGCAGCGCCCAGGACTCGATAATATCCAGCGTAATCCCGCCCGCGAAACGGACGAATCCGGCAGCCATTTCCTCGACGTCGAAGCCAGAGCTGGCTCTACGCTCCTCATCCATCGCGATCTCCTGATAGGTGCGCCCCGCAATCCGTTCAGCCTTGGGATTACCCATAAGATACAGCATGCGGGCAATGTGGTACACTCCCATATCATACAAAGCCCCGCCGCCAGCCGTCTCTTGTCTCGTAAATGCAGCGGTCCCGTAGCCATCGACATAAGGCCGGTTGCGGCGGCGAAAGCCAGTGGATCTGGCATGATACAGTCTGCCGAGCTTGCCGGCGTCAATGATCTGCTTGGCCGCCTTCGTCTCTTTGTCATACAGATGGGCCAGCTGAATATGCAGCATTTTACCGCAGCGCCTGGCCGTCTCCACCATTCGCAGGCCATCAGTATAAGAGCCGGCGATCGGCTTTTCACAATACACGTGCTTCCCTGCCTCTAGGGCAGCCACCGTAACCGGCATATGATAGTTGTTATGGAGACATACGTCGACCGCGTTTAGTTCCTCCTGCTCCAGCATCTCCCTGTAGTCAGCATAAACCTTGGCGATGCCGTGCCTGTCAGCAACCCGGCGGGCCTCTTCGAGATTAATGTCGCAAATTGCGGTGACCGCAGCACCGGGAATATCCATGTATTGCTCTAAATGCGCCTTGCCGATTTGCCCGGCGCCAACGATACCTATTTTGACCGTGTCCATCCTGCTTCCCCCCGTCTATCTGATTTGAACTTATAAGTCGGAACAGCAAGCTGTCAATCCATTATACAGCAGTCAATTATATGGGATATAAAGCTGGTTATATAGTCCATGATTACCTTCATCGCTTCAGCTATATAAGATGAAACAATTGAAATGGATGTGGGGCAAGTACGTAAAATTTCAGTTTGTATAGCTCCAAAACATCCATGAATAAAGAAAGAGCACAAGACCGTTAAAGCCTGTCTTATGCTCTTACGCACACCTGCATTGCTGTTAGCTAGGCTGCTGCTGACGGCGGTCTGCCCGCTCGCTCCGTTCCAATGCCTCCCAATCCTCCTGATCAGCCAACTCTTCAGAAAACTCCACATCCTCGTTATGCCCGTCGGATAGTTTTGACATTTTAGCTGGATAGGAGCGTCCTGCGTCCTTTTTGTACTCGTTCATATTTCCCTTTCCCTCCTTTTGTTATATGCCGGTTACATCATTCCGCCCTGTTCATCAATGATGCGCAGAGCCTGATGATGACTCGCTTCATCCACGACGACCGTAAGCAGGGTGTCGTGGCCCGTCGGGCCGCCTTGTCCGCCATGGCTCATTCCGCTCGCGGCCGGATCGGCAGCCGACAAAATACCTGCGGACTGATTCGTTATCATCCCATCCTGAGTAATTGCTGTCAGGCTGGATATTTTGCCGGTGATCGGATTTAAAGGATCATAGCCTTCGCCGGGATATTTGCTAAAGCGATCGATGGATAGATCCACGACCCGCAAAGCCTGCAGCTTCCGGGCAGCGCCCTCCGCCTCTTCCGGACTTTTGAAATACGCGAGTATATTTTTTTCACCCATCCGTAGCGCCCGCCTTCCTTCGGCAATATTGAACGTGCTTCTAACGCAGTTCTTACTCTGTAGGATGCAATATTGAATGGTACTTTATACAAATGATTCTTTCTTTTAAAATTTGAAACTATTAGCGGAAAGGTTCGTATATACTCTTATATAAGTACACTAATACA
Source organism: Paenibacillus fonticola DSM 21315 (assembly GCF_000381905.1). Classification (GTDB taxonomy): domain Bacteria; phylum Bacillota; class Bacilli; order Paenibacillales; family Paenibacillaceae; genus Fontibacillus; species Fontibacillus fonticola. The sequence continues at coordinate 252,088 of NZ_KB907248.1, forward strand.
CATTTACAGTAGGAGGGCTCACTTTAAGTATGTTCAAGAAAATGACAATGCTCGTGATGGTGTTCACCCTAATCTTCTCATTCGCCTCTGCGGATTTCGCTGACGCCAGACGCGGCGGCTTTAAATCTGGACCTCGAAGCTACACGACTACGCCGAAGAAATCAAACAGCGTAAACAAGTCCGAATCGAACACGTCCAACAAATCAACGTCAACGAACGGAATGAACAATAACCGATCCGGATTTTTCGGCGGCGGCAGCTTTATGAAAGGGTTGATGGTCGGCGGATTGGCCGGGATGCTGTTCGGCGGGCTGTTCGGAGGCATGGGTTTCTTCGGCGAACTGCTTGGCCTCGCTATCAACCTGTTTGCCATCTACCTGATCGTTATGGTAGCCGTTGCTCTGTTCCGCAGGTTCAAGAAGCCGCAAGTCTACCAAGGCCCGCGCAACGACGACTACGATCATCGCGGGGGAAGATACTAACCTATGATTCTTAGCATGGATGAGATCATTAACGCGATTTGCCTTCATACCGCCGATCGCACCGGCTTGCGGCCCACCGACATTCAGGTGGAGCTAAGCTGGGATGAGGATACCGGATATACCGGCGAGGTTTGGGCCAACGGGCGAAGCCGTTATTTGATCGAGCTCAACATTATAGAGGCGATAATTCAATACGCATATAGGGAGTACGGTATCCGAGCATTCAAGGATGATATTAAATTGGACTTGGATGAAGAGATCACGGCGACGATCAAGCAAGATTGATTGCGCCAATGCAAGCTGATAAGGGCATCCTGTCGTTAAATGACGACAAGGATGCCCTTCCCTTTGTTTGCCAGTATTATTTTTTTGCGCTGCTAAGTGCGCTTTCCACGGCCTCAACAACAGCCGCACTGGATTTGGAAGCCCCGGAGATCACATCGATATCCTCCGTAGACTGCTCCTTGATAATTTCCGGTATCGTAATTTCAATGGCCGCGTCCACGATGCTTTGCGTTTCTCCATGCTCTACGATTTGAATACTGTCAATTTTACTGCCCTTGACTTCGACGGAAACTTTAATTTCACTCTTTGCTCCTTGAGCGCTTCCTTCATAAACTCCATCGATATATTGACCGCCGCCGCCCGCACAGCCAGCCAATAGAAGCACTGCGGCGGTGATCGCCGTCCCCGCAAACAAGACGCTTTTCCTAAACGCTCTGTACATAGTTATTTCCTTCTCCTTTTCCCCATGCTGACTGTTTATTTCAACGATTGCACGGCTTCCTGCGCGGCAATGCGGCCAAACGTAGTGATGTCAGCCAACGCATTTCCGCCTAGCCGGTTAGCTCCATGTACGCCGCCGGTAACCTCACCCGCAGCATACAGATTCGGAATGGCCATTCCCGATTCATTCAGTACCTGAGCCTGCGTGTTGATCGCTACGCCACCCATCGTATGGTGAATCCCCGGCGTTACTTTGATCGCGTAGTAGGCGCCTTTCGTAAAATCGAGACGCATATCGTCACGCTGGAAGTCCTCGTCTGCGCCCGCTTCCTTGAATTGGCTGTACCTGTTTACGGTTTGCTCTAAAATAGAAGGGTCAACCCCGATTTTCGAGGCGAGATCAGCTAGCGTCTGACCTTCCTGAACCAGACCCATTTCGAAATACGTATCCGTAGCCTTCAGTGTGCCGCGCAGTTCCTCATTAAAAATCAAATAAGCGACTTTATCCGTCTGAACCAAAATGTTCTTGGATACGACATCTCTCGTCAGCAGTTCGTTCGTAAATCGTACGCCTTCCTGGTTAACGAGAATAGCCCCATCTCCTCGAACCCCTTCGGTTATAAGCACGCCTTCGCCTGGAATCGTCGTCGGATGAATTTGAATTTCTTTCATATCGACCAGCTTCGCGCCGACAGCCGAAGCCAACTCAATGCCGTCCCCCTGTGCGCCCGGAGCGTTCGTCGTTGCAAAGCCTTCCAAGTCAGAATTATATTTCACGACCATATCCAGGTTGGCGCCAAATCCTCCGGTTGCGAGAATGACCGCTTTGGCCTCGATTTCAAACGCTTTGCCATCTTTGTCCGTACCTTTGACACCTGTTACATTATCGTCTTTATCCTTAATAATTTCTGTAACGTTATGCTGCAGACGAACATCTACTTTCAATTCCTCAAGCTTCTTCTTTAAAGCCATGACGATAAAATTGCCTGCGGCTTCCCCGCCTTCCGGCCTGTGAATCCGCGGAACGCTGGAGCCGCCCGCTTTGCCGACCTCCGACAATTCAGCACCGTTCTCTTTGAGAAACAGGACCGAATTTGCGGCGTTATCCGTCAGTACCTTGACCAAATCCGGGTTGTTGACGTCTTTGCCGCCCTTCATCGTGTCTTCAAAATGCAGCTCAGGGCTGTCGTCAATGCCCTGCGCCTTTTGGTACTCCGTTCCAGCGGCATTCAGCCCGCCCTCGGCCCGCGCCGTGTTTCCTCCGAGCATCGGCATTTTCTCCAGCAATACGACCTTTGCTCCCGAATTATGCGCCTCGATGGCTGCGGACATCCCTGCTCCGCCGCCTCCGACAATGACAATGTCCGCAGCATCCGATTTACCTACGCAAGCCGGCAAAATGATTGTCATCATCATCACTGCCACCATCGTGAGCAACCATGTTTTCATCTGTTTTTTCTTCATGCTGTTCCCCTCTTCACTTTAATGATCAACTATATTTTTGTGCATGTTTTCACATTCTTTTATATTGTAAATACTCAAGCTTCCCTCGAATAGATTTTGTAAGTACTGAAAAAGTTAATTAAGTAATTTAAGCGGTGGAAGCGTGCTGTCCGAAACATAACTCAACTAGAGATTCAATAATATTTTTCGATTGTGAGCACAACCAAAACACCCGCCATTCACTAGCAATGACGGGTGCTTTATGCAGCGCTGAATATAGAGTTAAAAATACACATCCACAATCTCGGACTTGTCCGGTAGAGCGCTGAACACGTCCAGAGGACGTCCCCCCGTTCCGTAGACGATGCGCGACTCCAGTACGCTAAGCTCCGTCAGAAAAGACAAATACTTGCGTACGGACACCCGCGATATGCCGGACAGCCGGGAGACGTCCTCGGTAGAGAAGCTGCCGCCATGCTCTTCTATTGCTTCCCATACGATTTTTAGCGTTCCCGGAGTCAAGCCCTTCGGCAAATGACGCATCTCACCGGACTCCCCTTGGTCAGGCGCTCTCCGGATGAGCTGGTCAAGATCATCCTGGCTCATGCTGCCCGGCGCGTTCATGCGATAATAGGTTTCGCGGTAGCTATCGAGCGCCGCTTTAAATCTCGAAAAATTAAACGGCTTGATAAGGTAATCAACCGCGCCATACTGCAGGGCCTTCTTAATGCGTTCGGGATCACGAGCAGCCGAAATCACGATAACATCGACGTTCGCATCCTTGCTCCGGATATTGTTCAGCAGGTCGAAGCCGTCTTTTTTCCGCATAAATAAGTCCAGCAAAATAAGCTGCGGCCGCCGATGCTCCAGCTCCAACACGGCTTCGTCAACGGACGAGGCCGTCCCTATGCAGCGGAAGCCGCCTACCTGCTCCAAATAGCAACGATTGAACTGCGCTACCATCGGATCATCCTCAACGATCAGTACGCTGATCATATAGACGCCTCCTTTGCCGCATATGGCAAAGCAACGGTGAATAGAGTTCCTTCTCCCTTCCGGGAACGGCACTCTAATCTGCCTCCCAGTTCCTTCACCCGCAGCATCACGAGATACAGTCCCATTCCCCGATCCTCTCCTTTGGTTGAAAATCCTTTATTATAGATAGCGGACTTAATTTCTTCGTGAATTCCGGAGCCGTTATCCTTTACGGAGCAATGGAGTTCGCCAGCCTCTTCTTCATAACGGATGGCAAGCTCGATTAACGGAGCTTCGCGCCCAGTGCTCTCTGCCCTTAACGATTCCAAGGCATTATCAAATAAATTTCCCAGTATAGTGATCAGATGATGCATCGTTTCTCCGCTGGATGGCTCGGGTAATAAGCTATGCTTCAGAAGCACGAAATCAACCCCGACCTCCCTTGCCCTGCTCATTTTTCCTAAAATGAAGCCGGCCATGACCTGATCCCTGACCTGCTCTGTCACGGCTCCAACTTCCGATTCATGGGTTTGCAGCGTCTCGGAAATATACTCTTGGAGTTGATCGTAATACGCCATGTGAGCCATTCCATAGATGACATGAAGCTTGTTACGGAACTCATGCGCCTGCGCACGCAGTGCTTCCGCATAGGAGGACAGCCCGGACAATCGCTCATTCATCATCCGAATCTCCGTCTTATCCCGGAAGGTGGCAATGACTCCAGCAACCTCTCCATTCACCAGAATAGGTACGCTGCTGACGCGAACGATGGCCGCTCCGAGCTCTGCTTCTTCATCCGAGGCTCCTTCTCCCGTCCGCAAAATCTCCTCGCAGCGCAGGCTGGGCCAAATGCTCCGTATATCCTCATCGATCAGCTTGGCAGGCAGTCCGGCCTGCCGGAACAATCTGCGCCCTTCCTCATTGATTAGCTTAATATTCAAATGCTCATCTACAGCGAGGATTCCTTCTTTGGCTGATTGAAGCATGGCGTTTCGCTCTTTCAGCAGCTTGGCGATTTCAAACGGCTCCATGTCATATATCGTCTGTTTGATTTTACGCGCGAGCAAATGCGCCCCCACTGCGCCGATGCCTCCCCCAAGGCCGAGTCCCCAGTACAGGATCCACTGATTCCTGGCGGCTTCCTCGGAGATCCGCCGCATTAATACCCCCGTTAGAACAGCCCCCACCTGGCTGCCCTCGGCATCAAAAATCGGAATAAACGACCTGAGGGAGGTGCCGAGCGTACCTTCCGCGATCGAAATTTTATGCTCTCCGCGGAGAAGTACTGACTCTTCATCGCCGCCAGTCATATGCCGTCCGACCAGCTCCTGGTTAGGGTGGGATCTGCGGATGCCCTCCATATCGATCACGACCACAAATTCAACGTCGTTAAGCCGTCGGATCTTATTCGCGTACTGCTGTATATTAAATGAGTTCTCCGGATTTCGCAGCGCCTCCTGCACGGACGGCGTAAGGGCGACCGTTCTCGACACGGCGACTACCCGCTCCTGCAAATTTCGGCTCGTTTGCGCCTTGAATTGTTCGCTGAACAGGAAATATATAATTAGCAATACTATAGCTAGAACAAGGCAAACTAACAGGGTAATCGTAGTTTGCAGACGGAATACTTGTTTTCTCCTCAAAGCGGTCCCTCCTGTTACTGCTCTTGCTCCTGCTTCCGCTGCCCTTCTCTGCTGCTATCTTACCTTGTCTTTTGCCACAGCGCTGTGAGGTTTTGTTACTTGCCCACGGGTTTATCTCCTCCAAACAAGAAAAAAAGACCGACGCCTCATCACGTCGATCTCCTTAAAAGTCCTTCAGCTAGCAAGCTCTCAACAATCCATTCGTACAATGTTCATTCTGTGCTGTTCATCAATCTCCACGGAAGGCCCGTTTCATCCGGTCAAAGAACGATTGCTCATTCTCATGCGTATGCTCGCCATCCATAGCGGCAAATTGCCGGAGCAGGTCTTTTTGTTCTTCACTCAACTTACTTGGTGTTACAACGACCACTTTAATATGCTGATCGCCTTGACCAATGCCGCGAAGACGAGGAACGCCCTTGCCTTTTAACCGGAAATACGTGCCTGTCTGGGTGCCTGCCGGTACTTTGAGCTTCACTTTCTCTGTAAGCGTTGGAATTTCAATTTCATCCCCCAACGCCGCTTGCGCAAAAGTTAACGGAACTTCACAGTAAATGTCATCGCCTTCACGCTCGAAGAAATCATGCGGCTTGACGCGGATGACGATGTACAAGTCTCCGGCTGGGCCACCACGCAGCCCGCCTTCGCCTTCCCCGGTCATCCGCAGTTGCGCTCCATCATCTACACCAGCAGGAATGCGGACATGGATTTTACGCTGCTTCTTCACCTTACCGCTACCTTGACAAGTCGAGCATTTGTCTTTAATAATCTGTCCTTTACCCGCACAATTGCTGCAGGCACGGCGATTCACCATTCGACCGAACGGGGTGTTCTGCACAACTTCCTGTTGTCCGGTACCATGGCAGACAGAACATGCCTCCGGCTTCGTTCCCGGTCTCGCTCCGGAGCCGAAGCAAGTATCACAGTTCTCTGTACGCGGAATCGTAATATCCATCTCTTTGCCAAATACAGCTTCTTTAAATTCAATCGTCATTGTATACTGCAGATCGTTCCCGCGCTGCGGTGCATTCGGATCGCGCCGGCCACCACCGCCGCCAAAAAACATATCAAAAATATCGCCAAATCCACCAAAATCGGCACCGGAAAATCCGCCGCCCATCCCTTGATTCGGGTCAACATGACCATATTGGTCGTAGCGCGCCCGCTTCCCCGAATCGCTTAGGACATCGTAAGCTTCCTTTACCTCTTTAAACTTATCCTCCGCATCCGCCGCTTTGTTCACGTCAGGGTGATACTGACGTGCCAGCTTGCGGTAGGCTTTCTTAATATCATCGTCCGAAGCGCTCTTGCCAACGCCCAGCACCTCATAGTAATCGCGCTTTTCAGCCATCCTTCCACCCCCACTATTGCTAAAACTTTGGCCAGTTCCGGACAGTCCCCCTATCCGGCAAAAGGAAAGTCAAAGCACGGAATGCCCCGCGCTTTGACCTTCCCGGTTCACCAAAGTGTATTGTCAAGATAACGCCTTGCGTCATCGATTAGTCTTGCTTCTTATCCTCGTCAACTACTTCGTATTCTGCATCTACGACGTTGTCTTTGCCAGCTCCGCCTGCAGCAGCGCCATCAGCGCCGCCATCCGCTTGGCCCGCTTGAGCCTGAGCTTGCTCATACAGCTTCACGGACAATTGCTGTACAATCTCTGTCAGCTTCTCGGACGCGGCATTGATTTCCTCAATGTTGTCGCCTTCGAGCGCCTTTTTCAGCTCATCCTTAGCTGCGTTCGCTTTCTCCGTCTCCGCAGCATCGACTTTGTCACCAAGCTCTTTAATTGTTTTGTCCACGCTGTAAATGAGCTGGTCGCCATTGTTCTTCGCTTCTACAAGCTCTTTGCGTTTCTTGTCTTCTTCCGCATGAAGCTCGGCGTCCTTCATCATTTGCTCTACTTCTTCTTCGCTCAAACCGCTGGAAGAAGTGATCGTGATTTTCTGGCTCTTGCCAGTTCCTTTGTCCGTTGCGGATACGTTAACGATCCCGTTCGCATCGATATCAAAGGTAACTTCGATTTGCGGTACGCCGCGAGGTGCGAGCGGAATGTCGCCCAGCATGAAGCGGCCTAGCGTTTTGTTGCCTGCTGCCATTTCGCGCTCCCCTTGCAGAACATGAATCTCAACGCTAGGCTGATTGTCTGCATAAGTAGAGAAGACTTGCGATTTGCTCGTCGGAATTGTCGTGTTGCGGTCGATCATTTTCGTAAATACGCCGCCTGCGGTTTCGATACCCAGGGACAGCGGAGTAACGTCGAGCAATACGACGTCTTTAACGTCACCTGTCAGGACGCCCGCTTGTACTGCAGCGCCGAGAGCAACCACTTCGTCAGGGTTAACGCCTTTGTGCGGCTCTTTGCCTGTCAGTTTCTTGATCGCTTCTTGAACAGCAGGAATCCGCGTGGACCCGCCGACCAATACAATCTTGTCGATCTCTGCAGGAGTCAGGCCGGAGTCGCTCAGTGCGCGGCGTGTCGGTTCAAGCGTCCGTTCTACGAGGTGTGCGGACAGCTCTTCGAATTTGGCGCGCGTCAGGTTCATCTCCAAGTGCTGCGGAACGCCATCCGCTACGGTGATGAACGGAAGGGAAATCGTCGTCGTCAGAACGCCGGACAACTCCTTCTTCGCCTTCTCGGCTGCATCCTTGAGACGCTGTACTGCTGCTTTATCCTTGCTCAGATCAATGCCTTGATCTTTCTTGAATTCAGCTACCAGATAGTCGATGACCACTTGGTCAAAGTCGTCGCCGCCCAGACTGTTGTCCCCGCTGGTGGCCTTAACTTCGAAGAAGCCGTCCCCAAGCTCCAGAATGGATACGTCAAACGTACCGCCGCCCAGGTCATAAACAAGAATCGTTTGATCTTCCGCTTTTTCCATACCGTATGCAAGCGCCGCTGCCGTAGGCTCGTTCACGATGCGCAATACTTCGAGGCCTGCGATTTTCCCCGCATCCTTCGTCGCTTGACGCTGGCTGTCATTGAAATAAGCCGGAACGGTAATAACCGCTTGGGTCACCGTTTGGCCAAGATAAGCTTCGGCATCGGATTTCAGCTTCTGCAAAATGATGGCCGAAATTTCCTGCGGCGTCATTTCTTTGCCGTCGATGCTCTCCTTATGATTGCTGCCCATATGTCTTTTAATCGAGATGATCGTGCGATCCGGGTTCGTAATAGCCTGGCGTTTGGCAGTCTCGCCGACAACGCGCTCTCCGTCCTTCTTGAAGCCTACGACCGATGGCGTCGTACGCGCGCCTTCCGGGTTAGGAATAACGACGGCTTCGCCGCCCTCCATGACCGCTACGCAAGAGTTTGTAGTTCCTAAGTCAATACCGATTACTTTGCTCATATAAGTTATGTCCTCCTTAATAGATTGTTGCATAAGTTGTATTTGTCAGATTGAATGATAATCGAAGAAAATTAACCGCTGACTTTGACCATCGCTGGACGGAGCACCTTGTCCTTCAACATATACCCCTTTTGTACCTCTTCGACAACGATGCCCTCTTCATGCTCATCCGTTTCCACCTGCATAATCGCTTGATGAAATTCCGGGTTAAATGGCTGGCCTACACTTTCCATCGCCTTCAAGCCTTCGGTTCCCAGCACGCCTTCGAGCTGGCGGAAAATCATTTCCACACCTTTGGCATAGGAAGTAACATCTGCACCCTGCTCACCGCTGGCGATTGCCCGCTCAAAATTATCTATGACCGGAAGCAGCTCGGTGATCAGCTTCGCAGAAGCATATTTGCCAAGCTCTTCCTTCTCTTTCTGCGTACGCCTGCGGAAGTTATCGAAATCCGCCTGCACTCTCAGCAGCCGCTGTTGCTGCTCTTCAACTTCAGCGCGAAGCGTCTCTAGTTCGCTATCCTTCTCCTTGACGGATGCTGGGTCTGCGGCAGCTTGCTGCTCATCCGCAGAATGATCCTGCTGAACGCTGTTCACATCTTCATCCATTGTATGTTCTTGTTTCTCGTTTTCACTCATATCGAATTTTTCCTCTACCTTCATATTGATGTTGTCTTGAATCGACTCTTGATCCTTCAAGAAGTTCACCTCCTTAACATGCGATTAAACGTCAGTATCATGCAATTTTCTAATGCTAGCGGGACAGATATTCCGTTAAATCTTTAGATAGCATATCCAAAATCCGCATCACCCGGGCATACTCCATTCTGGTCGGCCCCAAAATACCGATTGTCCCTACAGCTCCCCCTTCTGTAGCATAGGTGGCTGTAATGAGACTGCAATTTGCAAAAGCTTCATGTTTGTTCTCCGGACCGATCCGCACTTGGACGCCTGATCCCGACGATATCGATGCCATCATCTTCATTAATGTCGGCGTTTCCTCAAGCAAATCCAAAATACTCTTCACCTTGTCCACATCCCGGAATTCGGGCTGTGTCAGCATGTTCGTCGCTCCGCTCAGGAACAGGCGCTGGCCTTCATTTCCGCTGCTATCCAGCACATCGTCTAGCACCTTCATCAATTCCTCGAAATGGCTGCTATGCCGCTGCATTTCCTGACCGATTTCATTATACAGCGCCGATTTCAATTTATAGATCGGCACGCCGGTAAGCCGGTGATTGAGCAGGTTAACGACCTTCTCCATCTCCGATACAGATACGCCCGGCGGAATAGAAACCGTCTTATTCTCGACCTGCCCAGTATTTGTGACAATAATGGCGACGGCCGTAGTTTCGTTAAGCGAAAGTAATTCAAAATGACGCAGCGACGTATGGAACACTTCTGGTCCGAGTAAAATTGCGGTGTAGTTGGTCATATGAGACAAAATCGTACCGGCATGCTGAATGACCTGTTCCGTGGCATTCAGCTTCTCGGCAAAAAATGATTTCATCGTCCCCAGCTCTTCCGAGGTGAGCAAATTCAGGGGCAGCATATGATCAACGTAATACCGGTATCCTTTATGTGACGGTATACGGCCTGCTGACGTATGAGGCTGCTCGAGAAAGCCGAGCTCCTCCAGGTCAGCCATTTCATTGCGAATCGTTGCCGGACTGTAGCCGACATCTCCGCGTTTAGAAATGCTTCGGGATCCCACTGGCTCCGCCGAACGAATATAGTCATCTACTATGGCTGTCAAAATCATTCTCTGGCGTTCCGTTAACATGAAAATCCCTCCTATTAGGCTTATCACCGTGTAATTAGCACTCACTCTTATCGAGTGCTAATCGCTAATACAAAAATACCAAACCGACAAGACCATTGTCAAGTCAGTTCAGTATCTTAAGTACAGCTATTTCATCGCAAGCATGCTGCTTCGGACAATGGATACAATCCGTCCAGACCTTCTCTGGAAATATATCCTTCTCTACGACCGCAAAGCCGTTTTTCAAGAAAAAAGACACTTCGTAAGTCAGCGCCATGACCTTGGGGATGCCGAGGTCTCTCGCTTCCTTTACAAGCTCAGCTACGAGCAGCGAGCCGAGTCCCCGTCCCTTGTAGCCTTCCGATATGCCGAGCGACCGGATTTCCACCAGTTCTTCACCTAACCGGCATAAGGATCCGCATCCAACGACCATATCGTCCACTTCAGTAACGACGAAATCATCAATCTGCCGTCTCAGTACCTCTCGCGAACGCGGCAGCATAATCCCCCGCTGGGCATACCCGTCTATCATCTGAAATAGTGGCTCCACATCCTCCAGTCTTGCTCTTCTGCATACAGCTACGGCAGGCATGCTGTTGTCCCTCCTTGATCCGGCACAATAATATGAATAAATATACAACAAATCGTATATTAGTTCAATACATTTATTTTTCGGTCAAGACGCCAATAAATTCCGCGAACACTTCATTGCCAAATAAAATCCCACGCTTGCTCAGCCGGTAGCCCGAAGGGGATGCGGTTTTTTCCAGCAGTCCGTTATTGAGCATCTTCGTCAACTGCACGCCAAAGATCTCATCAAGGCCTGCACCGAATTGGCTGCGGAAATCTTCATCGGAAATGCCCTCCAATACGCGAAGTCCGACCATGACGAAGTCCTCCATCGCCTCCTCCCGGGTTACATCAAACCGCTCTAAAATCGGCCGCCCTTGTTTACAAGCTTCATTATATGGATTAACCCCTTTAATATTTACATGGCGATACCGGTTCACGTATCCGTGGGCGCCCGCGCCCAGGCCATAATAATCCTCGTTTCGCCAATAGGTTATATTATGCCGGCTCTCCTGTCCGGGTTTGGCAAAATTACTAATTTCATATTGTTTATATCCCGCCTGTTCCATCCGTTCCATCAATAACAAGTACATTCGCAGTTCCTCCTCTTCTTCTGGGAGGGGAAGCTGATTTTTATGGTACAGCGTATGGAACAACGTGTTCTCTTCTACTTTAAGGCTGTAGATTGAATAATGGGGCAACCCAAGCTCCAACGCTCTGGATACACTGTAATCAAGCATGTCGACCGTTTGATTCGGCAAGCCTAACATAAGGTCGATCGATAAGTTATCAAGCCCTACCGCCCTGGCATTGTCCAGACTGCGATAGACGTCATCTGTATTATGAATGCGGCCGATCCCGCTTAGCAGCTCGTTCTGAAAGGCCTGCACGCCAAAGCTGACCCGATTCACGCCTCCCGCCTTCATGATGGCTAGCTTTTCCTTATCGGTCGTGCCGGGATTAGCCTCCATAGAGAACTCTATATCCGGGGCCCAATTTGGAAAATGCCGCCGAACCGAAGCGAGAAAGAACTCCATCTCATCCGCCTTAAGCACAGTAGGGGTACCCCCTCCGACAAAGATGCTCTTAATCTCACCAGGGGGCGTCTCGCGAACCGTCAGTTCCATTTCATGATCGAGCGCCCGCAAATAATCCATTACGGGCTGATCTTTGAGAACGTAGGAGTTAAAATCGCAATAAAAGCATTTATTTGTACAAAACGGAATGTGAATGTAGACAGCCTTAGGGGCGTTTGCCGGGATTACATTTGCTTCAGCTTGTATTATCGTTTCTGGTGTCTTGGGCATTTCGCGCCCGCCTTGCTGCAGGTGATGACTCACGGTCACGCCTCCTTCTTGTTAAGTTGTTTTGCTAATTGATGATCGATGCACGCATAGTGGGTCTTCCGGCAACAGGGAATCCCCAAACCAATACGCGCTACGGAAAAAGGAAAGCCCGAGGGCTTTCCTTCTCCAGCTATATTTGTTCCCCTTGTTTAACGCGCAATGAACGCAAAACAGCGATTTCGATTAATTATCATCGATTTTGAGCACCGCCATAAAGGCTTCCTGCGGCACTTCCACGTTGCCTACCTGCTTCATGCGCTTCTTACCTTCTTTTTGCTTCTCGAGCAATTTACGTTTACGGGAGATGTCCCCGCCGTAACATTTGGCGAGTACGTTTTTCCGCATCGCCTTGACCGTCTCTCTCGCTACGATCTTCGTACCGACCGAAGCTTGGATTGGCACCTCAAACATCTGGCGTGGAATCAGCTCGCGCAGCTTCTCGCAAATGCCGCGGCCACGGTGGTAAGCCCGCTCTCTGTGAACGATAAAGGACAATGCATCCACCTGCTCCCCGTTGAGAAGGATGTCCATTTTGACCAGGTTCGATTGACGGTAGCCGGAAAGCTCATAGTCAAAGGAAGCATAGCCCTTCGTGCTTGATTTCAACTGGTCGAAGAAATCGTACACGATTTCCGACAATGGAATCTGGTACGTAATCGTTACCCGGGTCGTATCCAAATACTCCATGTTGATAAATTCACCGCGTTTGCTCTGGCAAAGCTCCATGACGGTACCCACGAAATCATTCGGTACGATGATGGACGCTTTGACGTACGGCTCTTCCACGTGGTCGATCTTGCCGACCTCCGGGTAGTTGGACGGGTTATCGATTGATATCGTCTCTCCATTCGTCAGAGCCACTTTGTATATAACACTTGGCGCGGTCGTAATGAGCGGGATATTGAACTCGCGCTCAATGCGTTCCTGAATGACGTCCATGTGCAGCAGGCCGAGGAATCCGCAGCGGAATCCGAAGCCGAGCGCACTGGAGGTCTCCGGCTCAAAGCTCAGTGATGCATCGTTCAGCTGCAGTTTCTCCAGCGCTTCGCGCAAGTCGTTGTAATCCGACGTGTCGATCGGATACAGGCCGCAGAATACCATCGGATTGATCTTCCGGTAACCCGGAAGCGGCTCTGCCGTCGGATGCTTCGCATCCGTAATCGTATCCCCGACGCTCGTGTCGCCGACCGTCTTGATGCCGGCGACGATAAATCCGACATCCCCGACATTCAGCTCGTCGACCATCGTCATCCGCGGCATGAATGCGCCGACCTCAATTACCTCAAACGTCTTGCCGGTTGCCATCATCTTGATCTTCGAGCCCGCTTTGATTTGCCCATTAATAACACGAACATATACGATAACCCCTTTGTACGGGTCATAATGCGAGTCAAAGATGAGCGCCTTCAACGGCTCGTCGGGATCTCCCGTCGGGGCAGGCACCTTCTGCACAACCTGCTCCAGAATTTCGCGAATTCCGATACCGGCCTTGGCCGATGCATGAACGGCTTCGCTCGCATCCAGTCCAATAACATCCTCAATCTCCTGCTTCACGCGATCAGGATCGGCGCTCGGCAGATCGATCTTGTTAATGACCGGCAAAATTTCCAGATTGTTATCCAATGCCAAGTATACGTTAGCCAGCGTCTGGGCTTCGATCCCTTGCGCGGCGTCTACAACAAGCAGCGCTCCTTCACAAGCGGCCAGACTTCTGGATACCTCATACGTAAAATCGACGTGTCCTGGCGTATCGATCAAATTAAGCACATATTCTTCACCGTCATCTGCACGGTACGAGAGACGCACTGCCTGCAGTTTAATCGTAATCCCGCGTTCTCGCTCCAAATCCATCGTATCAAGCACCTGCTGCTGCATTTCCCGCGAGGTTAATGCTCCGGTATATTCCAATATCCGGTCAGCCAACGTTGATTTGCCATGGTCGATGTGTGCAATAATACAGAAATTGCGAATCTTTTCTTGCCTAGCTCTAATATCTGTCATTGTTACCCCCACCACAAATCCTTCGAAGTATAATCAATTTATTATATCAGTTATAGGAGGCGGCATCAATGTTGAGCTTAGTGAAGCTGTGACACTAACGTTCGATGCTGACGCTACACCATTTCGAGCACGCTTCCCTTAACGATAAAAAGTCCCGATACAAGGCTTGTCTTCACCCTATCATCGGGACAACTACATATTATGGAACGTAAAAGCATACAAAGCAAATAAAGACTCCCAGCACCACAACGTCCACCGGGTGTTGAACGATCATCTAATCAGTTGGCAGGTTGCTTCTCCTTACAAGCTCAATTTGTTAGCCTTACAAGCATAGGAACGCTTGCAAAGTACGGTCGCTCAAATATGGCAAGTACTCGTGCCCATACTCGTGGTAGACAAGCAGCTCTTTTTCCGCGCAAATTTTGTTATAGACCGCAAATTGCGTGGACGGCGGACAGATTGTGTCGGCAAGTCCGGTTACGAACAGCACCTTGGCCTTAATCCGGCTGGCCAGATGTTGAATGTCAATATAACCCAGCCTCGTGAAAATCTCTTCCTCCCGCAGGTGGTGGGGGTCAAAGAAGCGGAAGTAATAATGAATCTCTTCATAAGCCGAAGTCGTAACATTCAGTTCAAAGGCTCTGCGGTAATCGCACAAGAACGGATATACGGGCACAGCCAGCTTAACCCTTGGCTCCAGTGCAGCGCAAGCTGTTGCTAGGGCGCCTCCCTGCGAGAGGCCGTGCACACCAATCCGCTCTGGATCAACATGCTCCATACTCATCAGGATCCTCACCGTCTGCACCGTATCGAGAAAGACGTTCCGGAAATACAGCTTATCCGGATTCGGGTCATCGATTCCCCGGATAATATGGCCGCGAATCGTCGTCCCCTGGACCGTCAAATTATCCTCGGACAAGCCGCCTTGACCGCGGCAGTCCAGCGCCAGCACCGTAATGCCGTGAGCCGCATAATTCACCTTATCTGCCCAGTCCCCGCTATCACAGGAGTAGCCATGGAACATCGCCATTGCCGGCCCTTTGCCATCTATCTGCTTCGGTTTCACGTATTTCGCATGGATTCGCGCACCGCCTGTCCCGGTAAAATATAAGTGATAGCAATCCGCTAACGGGCTGCTAAATTCAGCCGGAACCAGCTCATAATCCAGTGATTGCCCTTCCAGCTCCTGTAGCGCCCTCGCCCAATACGAATCAAAATCGGCCGGTTTCGGACTGCTTCCTTTATATTGTTCCAACTCTGCTAGTGCTATGTTGCTGCCCATCCCGTCACACCTCCTAATCTCCTGACTAATCATCTAGCCTACTAATAATGAGAGGACGAAAGTTGCTTCTAATGAAGAAGGATTTCGTCCTCTGCCTCATATGGTTATCGCAAATCTCAAGCTACATCATGCCGATCCCGGCATCGTCGGCCACTTCCTCGCTCGTCTCCTTTACGTACTCTACAATTTCCTGTACCGTCGTATAGGCCACGCCTACGTAAGTATCCGCTGCTCCGTAATAAATGGCAATTCTGCCTGTTTCGGCATCATGCAGAGTGGCGCACGGGAACACAACATTGTTGACAAAACCCCGTTCCTCGTACCACTCTTCCGGCGTCAGCACATAATTCGCCGAGCGGTACTTCACTTTGGAAGGCTCATCCCGGTCCAGAATGACGGCGCCCATGCTGTATACGAGCCCGTTGCACGTGCCGGTAACACCATGATAGAACATAAGCCAGCCTTCCGTCGTCTCGATCGGGGCCGGTCCGCCGCCGATTTTCACCGATTGCCACCAGCCTTGCCCGCCCTTGGACATGACATGGCGATGCTTGCCCCAATACACAAAATCAGGGCTTTCACTAAGGAATACGTCGCCAAATGGCGTATGCCCGCTATCGCTAGGGCGGGACAGCATCACATAGTTGCCGTTGATTTTGCGCGGGAAAAGCACTCCGTTGCGATTGAATGGCAGAAACGGATTCTCCAGGCGCACGAACGTTTTGAAATCCTGCGTCTTTGCGGCGCCAATGGCAGCTCCATAAAAATCAGTACACCAAATAATGTAGTATGTCCCGTCTACCTTGATGACCCGCGGATCATAGGCATAGTTCGGCTGAAACGGCTTGCCTGCCTCGTCGACGAAAGCAATCCGCTCTTCTTCGATCGACCAGTTCAGCGCATCGTCGCTCCATCCGAGATGAAGATGCGGGCGCCCGTTAATCGTTTCCGCACGAAACACTCCGGCGAACCGCCCTTCGAAAGGAACCACCGCGCTGTTAAAAATACGGGCGATCCCTTTGGCCGGATTTCGCTGAATCACCGGGTTATTGCTATGTCTCCACACCGGGCCTGCTGTACCTGACGGTTTTTCCTGCCAAGGCATGTTTGTTAGTTTGTCTCCAATAATACGTACTTCTGTCATGTGGTATGTCTCCTTCCATTGATTCATCAATGAATTATTTCACTGAACCCTGCGCAAAGCCGTTATATATATATTTCTGCAGCGCGATAAACGCGACCAGAATAGGAATGATTGTAATCATGATCGCCGCGCAGATGACTTCCCACTGCGAACCGTATGGCCCTTTGAATTTGAACAAGGCGGTTGATATCACTTGCAGATTCTCGCCCGGCATGTAGAGAAACGGCGTATAGAAGTCATTGTAAATGTTAACGCCCTTGACGATGATAACCGTCACGATCGCCGGAGCAAGCAGCGGAAGCACGATTTTGAAAAAAATCGTAATATAGGAGGCTCCGTCCAGCATCGCCGATTCATCCAGAGATTCCGAGATCGTGTCCAGAAATTGCAGAAAAATATAAACCGCGATAATATCCGTTCCCAAATAGAGAATGATCGGCGCAAAGCGGGTATTGACCAGGTCAAGCGTATCGATAATCCGGAACGTAGCCACCTGTGTCGTAACACTGGGAATCAGTGTTGCCAGGAGGAAGGCCCCCATAAGCAGCTTGCTGCCCCGGAATTTAAAGCGGCTAAGCACATAAGCGATCATCGACCCGATCAGCGTAGCTCCTATAATGGAAATGGCGAGAATAAAAAGCGTATTGCCAAAGCCGAGCAGCATTTTCCCATCGACGAAAGCTTTCGTATAATTCGAGAAGTTCATCCAGTTTTGCGGCGGATCGAGCGGACTGGTCGCCCCGTATTCGGCATTCGTTTTCAAGGATGAGAAAAATACGACAATGATCGGAATGAGAGCCGCGAAGGCGCCTAGAATGAGCGTAATATATTTGAACGTACTGCCTGCCGCATATTTGAGTCTGTACACGATCAATCATCCCCCTTAATCAGAACCCTCTGAAGCAGCGTCACGAGAATGACGATGATAAGCAGCACGACAGCCATGGCCGAAGCAAGGCCTAGCTTGCTGTATTTAAATGCAACGTCAACCGTTTGAATAACAAAGGTATTACTTCCGTTGGAGCCCCCGGTCATAATATATGGAATATCAAAGGCGCTGATCGCGCCGCTAATAGCCAAAATTAAGTTGAGCTGCAAAATCCGCTTGATGCTGGGCAGAATGATATGTCTGAATTGATGCCAGCGATTTGCACCGTCAATGTCAGCAGCCTCATAAATGTCCTTGCCGATGGAAGAAATCGCTCCAAGGAAAATAATGAAGTTGAAGCCCATGTACCTCCACAAGGACGCGCCTGCAAGCGAAATATTAATGATGTTTGGATTCAAAAGCCAACCCTGCGACAAATGCCCAAGCCCGATAACCTGAAGCAGCGTATCCAAGGTACCGTCCGGCCGAAAGAAGACCAGAAAAATAAATCCGATGGCGACCCCATTGAGCAGATAAGGGAAAAACAGCACCCCTTTAAAGAAATTTTTGAAGCGGATATTAAAACTAAGAATGGTAGCAAAGTACAAAGCCAATCCCATCTGTACGAAAGTCGCTCCGAAGTAGTAGAGACTGACCTTGAACACGGAAAAATACTTTGGATTCGTAAAAATCGTTTGGTAATTTTCAAATCCGACGTAATCGAAGCTTTTACTATAACCGTTCCAGTTCGTAAAGCTGTATTTGAACATGTTGAATACAGGGAGATAGGCAAACGTGAATAATAAGACGACCGGAATCAGCGAGAAAGCGATAATTATGATTCGTCTTTGCGTCTTGTAGCTTAGGTTTGCAAACACCACTCACACCTCCAGGCCTTGTCTCTGTCTTGATTTGGTATAGAGAAGAAAAACGCGCAGAGGCGTTTTTCTTCGAATGGTTCCAACCCGCAAGATGTCCGGATCGTTTACTTCGTTACTTTTGCCCGGGATTTCACCCATGCATCGTTAAGTTCCTTCATAATGTCATCGTAAGATTCCTTGCGGTTACCGATGGCGGCTTCAATGATCCGCTTCTTGAAGTCCGGCTGCCACAGACCGATTTCGGCGTCTTTATCGATCTTGTCCACCCAGCCCTCCTGGCCTGGCTGCGCCGGCGTCTGCAATTCAAACTTAATGTCCGTGCCTTCAAATTGCTTCAGGGTGTCGGGCAGCGGCGCACCGACGACAGGGCTCATGCCCCCGCCCTCCGTAGTAGGATAGCCGGATTCGTTAATGAACCAGTCGACCCACGCTCTCGCAGCAGCCTTGTTCTTGCTGTGCTTGCTGATCCCCAGCGTATAGTCGTCCGCAAGCGGCATAATGACTTCTTTGGCATTCGTCGGGAACGGCATGTAGGCAATATCGTCCGGATTGGCCGCCAGCTCCTGTACTTGTCCGATCGCCCATGAACCAAGCACCATCGCACCGATTTTGCCGTTAGCCAGATCGGACTTGGACGCTTCCCAGTTCGTCGTCGTCGGATCTTTCTCGATTAAGCCCTGCGCCACCGCATCATACATCACTTTGTACAGCTCATAGTGAGGCTGTCCCGGCACAAAGTTATCATCCGTGTTCGGCTGAGTTACGTTGACGTAGTCCACATCGCCCGCCACAGTCGTAAGCACGGCTTCCCATTGGGTCAGCGGCCAGCTGTCGGCGTAGTTCGTATACAGCGGGATCGCGTCGCCCTTCTCTTTAATCGCTTGCAAAGCAGCCATGAACTCGTTCGGAGTTCTGGGCGCCGTCGTCACGCCAGCGTCTGCAAACACCTTCTTGTTGTACAGGACACCGGAAAAGTTAACGGCAATCGGAATGCCGTACGCTTTGCCGTCAACCGCTCTTTCTTCAAGACCGATGTATTGTTTGCTCATTTCCTCCAAATCGCCAAGCGGTTCAAAAAACTGCGGCGTATCCTCGAGTGGAATGCTCGTCGGCAGCAGAAGGACATCCCCGTAATCATCGGAGCTCATCCGCACCGTGATTTGCCCTTCATAATCGGACAGAGCCTGGAAATTCACCTTGACATCGGGATATTCCTTGTTGAATTCTGCAGCATACTGCTTGAAAACCGTATCCACAATATCTGTTCTTTGCGTGATTACGGTAATTTCACCTTTAACAGCGCCTCCTCCATCTGTCGAGCCGCCGCCGGCTTCCCCGTCACGGCCATTGCCACTGCAGCCAGCCAGCATGCCAAGCACGAGCATTAAAGCCATTAACCCCAATACCAATTTGCTCTTCTTCACACTTGCAACCCCTCTCTATAAAATTAGGTTATCGATAACTTACAATTCAGATGGTATACTGAATGCGCTTTCCCGTCAATCATTTAATTTTGCTTTTTTTGCTTCTCTAGCGCTTAGGTCACTTATCTTCGCCGATACAGCAATGTTTTTTTGTCCCTTTGTCTTTTTTTCATATTTTTTTGCAGATGATATACTGAAACCATTCATGCTTTAGTATAAAATTAAATTATTAGGTTATCGATTAACTAAATTTACAACTCTGTTTAAACTTTTCTTTATCTTTAAAAAATATAAATGTATACTACCTGTAGGCTGTCGCATTAAAGTTATGGTTAGTATGACGTGAAAGCAGGTGATTTTCATGAAGAGCAACATTACAATGCGGGATATCGCAAATAAGCTCGGTGTCAGCAGTGTGACGGTATCCAAAGCACTTAACGATAAAGAAGGCGTTAGCGAGGAGCTTAAGCAGAAGATCAAGGCTTTGGCCGGGGAAATGGGCTATCGTTACAACTCTGCGGCCAAATCCATTAAAGACGGTTTATCGAAAAATATCGGCGTGCTTATTCCCGAGCGGTTCACCGGGATGTCCCACTCGTTCTATTTGCGCGTATATCAGCAAATTTCGCTGCTTCTGGATCAATACGGGTATTTTGGCATTCTAAATATTCTGAGCAACGAGGATGAGGAGCTGCTGAATTTCCCCCGGGTCTATAGCGAAAATAAGGTCGACGGCATCATCGTCCTTGGCCAAATCGGTAAAGAGTATATCGAGACAGTCCAAAACATGGATCTCCCGAAAATATTTCTTGATTTCTATGACGAGCATGCCGATATCGATTCCATTGTTACCGACAACTTCTACGGGGCTTATGAGATGACGAATTATTTGATCCGCAACGGTCACCGCAGAATCGCCTATGTCGGGAATATTTATTCAACGAGCAGCATCCAGGACCGGTATCTCGGCTACTATAAATCCTTGCTGGAGCACGGGATGCAGCTGGATCACTCCTTGATATTGAGCGACCGGGACGATAAAGGGAAATTCATCGACATTGCGCTTCCGGACCCGCTGCCGACCGCCTTCGTCTGCAATTGCGACCAAATCGCTTATCTGCTGGTAGACAAGCTGAAGCTGAACGGTTACAGCATCCCCGAGGACTGCTCCGTCGTCGGCTTCGATAACGACATTTACGCCACTTTAACCTCGCCCCAGCTTACAACCGTCGAGGTCGACATCGAGCAAATGGCCAAATCGGCCGTGAAATTCATCATGGATAAAATCGAGAACCCGCACCGCAAGTTCGGACGCGTTATGGTGCAGGGCAATATTATATACCGGCAATCGGCCAGACAAATAGATGCCGAAGCCAGAGAGATTTCCAGCACTTGACGCTGAACAAATCCGCCCCCGGGGCGGATTTTTTTATTTTCGCCACAATTTACGGTTGATTTATTTGACGAAAACATCTATAAATTAGTTATATAAGATAATAAAATTTATAATAACAAATCTAACAAATGTCTTTATTATCTTTTAATATCGATGGATTTGCACGTCCCACCACTTACTAACAAAGAGAGGCTGATACGATGACCAAGCCGGATTACATTGCCGGAATGACCTGGGGATTCATGGGCGTTCGCGAAACATGGGCAAATGATGAAGCCAAGCATTCTATGGAACAGATGGCTACCGCAACCGGTGCAAACTGGACGGCCATTGCCTTCTCCGCCATCCAAGCTACCGCTCATTCTACCGAAATTCCTTATTGGGACGCCCCAACGGTGACGGATGAGGAAGTAAAATGGGCCATCAGGGAAGCAAAAACCTTAGGATTGAACGTATGCCTGAAGCCGATTGTGAACTGCGCGGACGGCACCTGGCGGGCGCACATCAATTTTTTTGATAAGATGTTCCTTGCGAGCCCAAATGGTCGGACTGGTTCCGCTCTTACAGCGCCTACATCCTTCACTTCGCCAAGATTGCCGAGGATACGGGCTGCGAAATGCTATGCATCGGCTGCGAAATGGTGCAAACGGATCGCCGGGAGGCCGAATGGCGGCAGTTGATTGCCGAAGTCCGTAAAGTATACACCGGACTGATTACCTATAATTGCGATAAATATCAAGAGGATAACGTCGGTTGGTGGGATGCGCTGGATATCATCTCTTCCAGCGGCTACTATCCGGCAAATGATTGGGAGAATCAGCTGAATCGCATCGAGAAGGTTGTTCAGACATACGGCAAACCATTCTTCTTCATGGAAGCCGGCTGCCCGAGCCGCAGCGGCTCCGCCGCCATCCCTAACGACTGGACGCTGGCCGGTACAGCAGATCAGGATGAGCAGGTTAAATTCTATAAGGCAATGTTCAGCGCCTGCGACAGTCGGGAGTGGATCGGAGGCTTCATGCTGTGGGATTGGCCAGCAAAGCTCTATTCGCGTGATGAGGCGGCGGCGGATGACGGTTATTGCGTTTATGGCAAAAAGGCCGAATCGGTTATTTTCGATTATTACACTTCCAAGACAAGAAATGGGGAATAAGCATTGAACAAGCAAGTAAATGCAGCCGCCTGGCTGGCGGAAATCGAAGACGAGCTGAACAATAACATTTTGCGCTTTTGGATGGAGCGTACTGTAGATGTGGATCATGGCGGATTCATTGGGGAAATGGATCATGCCGGAGCAATCCGCCCTCAGGCTGCAAAAAGCCTTGTCCTGAATGCACGCATCCTCTGGACATTCTCGGCAGCCCATCGCGTTTATCCGGATGCCGGATACTTGCGCATCGCCGACAGAGCGTACAGCTATCTGCAGGACAAATTCATAGACCGTGAATTCGGGGGGCTGTACTGGATGGTCGATTACACCGGCCAGCCGATTCAAGACAAAAAACAGGTATACGGCCAAGCCTTCGTCATTTACGCGCTGTCGGAATACCATCTGGCCTCAGGGCGTCCCGAACCAGTGCAGCAGGCCATTCGGCTTTTTGAGCTGCTGGAGAAGCACGGCTACGATTCCATCCATCAAGGCTATATCGAGGCTCTTGCCCGCGATTGGCAGGTTACCGACGATCTGACCTTAAGCAACAAGGATCTGAACGAAAAAAAATCGATGAACACCCATCTGCACGTGCTCGAGGCCTATACCAATCTGTATCGGGTATGGAAATCAGAAACATTGGAAAGGAAGCTCAAGGAGCTGATCCACGTCACGCTGGATCATATCGTCAATGCGGAAAATGCGCATTTTCACCTGTTCTTCGATGAAGAGTGGAATGTAAAAAGCACGCATATTTCCTACGGCCATGATATCGAAGGCAGCTGGCTGCTCATGGAAGCGGCAGAAGTACTGGAACATGACCACGCCCTGCTGGAGCGAGTCAAGCAAACGGCCATCGCCATGGCCGAGGCGACGCTTGCCAAAGGCGTAGATCAAGACGGCGGACTATGGAATGAAGCCGATGAGCAAGGGCTGACAGATACTAACAAGGATTGGTGGCCGCAGGCGGAAGCCATGGTCGGCTTCTATAATGCCTATCAGCTTACCGGAGACAAAAAATTCATGACAGCAGCCCAAGATTCCTGGCAATTCATTCGCCGGTTCATCTCTGACCCCGTGCATGGCGAATGGCACTGGGCCGTACACCAGGATGGCACTCCCATTAAGACGGAACCCAAAGTGAGCGCCTGGAAATGCCCTTATCATAACGGAAGAGCTTGCCTGGAAATGATCTCCCGTTTGAATGCACTAATTTAAAAAATGGAGGCAATTCGTATGAACATTCAATTTGCGGAAAGAAAAGCAGCATTAACTAAGAAGTATGAATCTCTGATCGCCCGTCCCAACGAGAAACTTCCGTTCGGTAACGGCATTTATGACCGCTATCGCTATCCGGTGCTTACTGCCGAGCATGCGCCCCTGATTTGGAAATATGATTTCAACCCGGAAACGAACCCGTTTTTCGCGGAAAGGCTTGGCGTTAACGGCGTTTTTAACCCGGGAGCCATCGAGCTTAACGGCAAATTTTATCTGGTCGCCCGGGTAGAGGGCGTCGACCGCAAATCCTTTTTCGCCGTAGCCGAGAGCGAAAGCGGCGTAGACGGCTTCCGTTTCTGGGATCATCCAGTCGTCCTCCCGGAAACCGAAGACCCCGATATTAACGTCTATGACATGCGTCTCGTGAAGCACGAGGACGGCTGGATATACGGCCTGTTCTGCACGGAGCGTAAAGACCCGAACGCGCCCAAAGGAGATTTGTCCAGCGCGATCGCCCAATGCGGCATTGCCCGCACGAAAGATCTCGTGACCTGGGAGCGTCTGGCGGATTTGAAGACGAAATCGCCGCAGCAGCGCAACGTAGTGCTGCATCCCGAGTTCATCGACGGCAAATATGCCTTCTATACCCGGCCGCAGGATGGATTCATCGACGCCGGCTCCGGCGGCGGAATCGGCTGGGGGCTGTCCACATCGATCGAGCAGGCTGTCATCGAAGAGGAGATTATCGTCGATGAACGGCAGTATCATACCATTAAAGAAGTGAAGAACGGCCAGGGACCCGCCCCGATCCGCACGGATGCCGGGTGGCTCCATATTGCGCACGGGGTGCGAAATACAGCAGCGGGACTAAGATATGTGCTGTACGCGTTTGTTACCGATTTGCAACAGCCACACCGCATCACGCACAGCCCAGGCGGACACCTGATTGCCCCGGATGGCGAAGAGCGGGTCGGCGACGTCTCCAACGTCGTATTTTGCAATGGAGTTATCGCCCGTGAGAACGGGGAAGTGTATATTTACTATGCCTCCTCCGATACACGCATTCATGTGGCTACGACCACGGTCGGGCAATTGGTCGATTATGCCCTTCATACGCCGGAAGACCCGCTGCGCTCTTACGCCTGTGTAGAGCAAAGAATTAATTTAATTAACCGCAACCTGCAGCTTGCTGAAGCAAATGTTCACTAATCATAACCACCCGTCCAACGGGTGGTTTGCTCTTGGGGTATAATCCCCTGTTGCCAAACTGCGCCTAAAGACGCTAGCCTGACCACAAATCTGTTCAGGCTCAGTGTTATTTGTCACTTCCACTTACCAGTTAAACTGGCTTATTTCTTTCTTGATCTTGTTACTGCTGTGTTGCTGCTGAACGGATCTTCATACTCTTTTACACTCAGCGTATCTATGGCCTGATCCCGTGCTTCTTGTTCACGAATGTATTTCGCTACAATTGCTTCATTTAGGCTCACTGTACTGTACTTACATCATATCCTTCTGCCCAGGGCTTAGGTCGAAAATGTGACTCAGAACGTGAACAATGTGATTCAGAACATGAACAAATTTTATAACGAAGCTGATGATCGCTATCTGTGTAAAAATAACCCTTCTCAAAATGTAACGAAGCTGGGTAACGTTATTTCAGTCTTTACTGCTCCAAACAGAGGATAAACCGCAAATAGAGTGTCTGAGATTCGTTGCTATGAACGTTTTTGTCAAACCCTCTATTTTTTCTGCCTGAGCACGTGGCGCGAGAGCAAAAATGCGAGCGACGGTCGGCACGCTGCTATCCGTGGGTTGGGTACCACATGTTATGCCTTCGTCAAGGAGAGCTTTTGCAAGCTAGAAACGCACGTTCAGTTCTTGGCAAACCTAGT